>NZ_JAAMFB010000002.1 GCF_013322225.1 Agrobacterium larrymoorei | reverse complement strand
TCTTTCTACAAACGCCTCATCGAAAACGGAAAACCACCCATCGTCGCAATCGCAGCAACCATGCGCAAAATCATCATAACCATCAACGCAAGGCTCAGAGAGGATTTAGCTCAACAGAGTTGATGACGGTGGCGGTTGTTGCCACCGCTGAATTCGATCAGTCCACGATGCAAAATTCATTTCAAATTTATCCAAAAAAACGACCGGCGGAGCCAATAGGTTTTCTCTGCCTTCTCAGGGATGATCCCGCATCAATCTGACAGTTTATCCCAAGCGCTTGAAAACAACCGGCCCTACCTCCGTCTCCGTAGGCGAAATACCATAAGCTCGTTGAACGGAAGCAACGACGCGCTCCGCATCCTCTCGGCTGGCGGCATGCACCATGGCAATCGGCTGGCCTTCATCCACCTTCGTACCCAGTGGCACGATGTTCGAGATACCGACGCGATGATCGATTTGGTCGCTCGGATGACGTCGGCCACCGCCGAGTTTCACCACGGACATGCCGAGATCACGCGTCTGGCAGGATGAGAGCCAGCCACTTGCCGGAGCAGGAACTGGCAGGATGTGTGGCGCGACCTTCAGATAGATTTCCGGTTGATCGACGAAATCCTTGGGGCCACCGAGCGCTGACACCATTTGCCCGAAGCGTTCCAACGCCCGACCTGAGGACAGAGCCTCACGCGCCATCGCCTCTGCATCAGCAAGCGATCCCGAAACCCCGCCCTGAACCAGCATTTCCGCTGCAAAGGCCAAGACCAGCGTCTCGATCCGCGTACCGCCCTTCCTGCCCGCCAGAAAATCGAGGCAGTGGATGATTTCAAGCGCGTTGCCCGCAGCATCCGCCAAAGGCTCGTTCATGTCGGTGATCAGGGCTGACGTTTTCACGCCTGCGCCATTGGCAACCTCAACCAGCGCTGCGGCCAGCAATTCGGCTTCGTGAGACGTCAGCATGAAGGCGCCGCTGCCGAATTTGACGTCCAGCACCAGCGTTTCGAGGCCCGCCGCCAGCTTTTTCGAGAGGATCGAAGCCGTGATCAGCGGCACGGAGTCGACTGTCGCCGTCACGTCGCGGATGGCATAAAGCCGCTTGTCGGCAGGGGCCAGATCACCCGTCTGGCCGATGATGGCGCAGCCGACTTCTTTGACCGTGCGACGAAAGAGCGCCTGATCCGGCATGACATCATAGCCGGGGATGGCTTCGAGCTTATCCAGCGTGCCGCCCGTGTGGCCGAGGCCGCGTCCCGAGATCATCGGGACAGCCAAGCCGCAGGCAGCCACGATTGGGGCAAGCATTAGCGAGACATTGTCTCCGACGCCGCCTGTCGAATGTTTGTCGGAAATCGGCTTGCCGATATCTGCCCAGGAAAGAACATCGCCACTATCGCGCATAGCAAGTGTAAGCGCTACCGTTTCCTCGGGCGTCATGCCCCGGAAGTAGGTGGCCATGGCAAAGGCCGCTGCCTGTCCTTCGGAAATCGAGCCGTCGGAAAGCGCGGCGATAAAGGCCGCGATTTCTTCAGCCCTCAACGTTTCACCATCGCGCTTACGACGGATGATTTCCTGCGGTATCATCTCCGATCAATATCCGCTGGAAGCCTTGGCTGGTTCACCGCCACCCAGAACGTTCAATACATCATCAAGAAGGCTGGATGCACCGAAACGGAAGGTGGACGGCATGGCCCAGTTGGGCTGCATGATGGTTTCCGCGAGGCGCAGATAGAGCGTGGCATCCTCGACCGTGCCAATGCCACCGGCAGGCTTGAAGCCGACTTTCTTCCTGCTGTCACGGATGGCCTGCAACATGATGTCGGCGGCTTCCAGTGTGGCGTTGATCGAGACCTTGCCGGTGGAGGTCTTGATGAAATCCGCACCTTCGGCAATTGCGATTTCCGATCCCCGGCGAATCAGCGCCTTGTCCTTCAGCTCTCCCGTTTCCAGGATGACCTTGAGCAGCACCGGTTCAGGGCAGGCCTTGCGAACAGCCGCAACCATTTCCGATACCGCATTTTCATCGCCTGCGATGAATTTGCGGTAGGGGATGACGAGGTCGATCTCATCCGCGCCATCGCGAACCGCGCGTTCGGTTTCCCCGACAACGGTTTCGACATCGAGATCGCCGGACGGGAAGTTGACGACGGTCGCGATGCGGATCGAGTGATCATTGCCAAAGGCTGCACGTGCCTGTGCCACGAAACGGGGCCAGATGCAGATGGCCGCCGTGTTGCCATATTGCGTGCGGGCGCGCTGGCACAGAGCTGCAATCTGCTCCGGCGTGCAATCGTCTTTAAGATTGGTCAAGTCCAGCAAGGACAAAGCGAGAGCGGCGGCTTCGCGCGGGCGCTGAAGTTCCATGCTCAATTTCCTCCCGAAATCATTTCCGTTAAAATCGCGGCGAGACGTTTGCCGCCAATGGGAGCCATGTCCTTCGTTTCTTCATGGCTCAACTCCGCGCCGGTCATCCCGGCACCGTAATTGGTAATAACGGATGCGGCGGCAACGCGCATCCCGAAAAAGCGCGCGAGGATGACTTCCGGTACCGTAGACATGCCCACCGCATCTGCGCCGAGCGTGCGCGCCATGCGGATTTCCGCAGGTGTTTCGAAGCTTGGGCCAGAAAACCACATGTAAACGCCGGAAAATAGCGGCACGGTAGCCCGGATGGCCGCATTGCGCATGGCAAGCGCCAAATCAGCGTCATAAGCGCTGGTCATGCCGACGAAGCGGCGGTCGCTCTCTTCGCCGATCAGCGGGTTCATGCCGGAGTAATTGATGTGGTCGGTGATCTGCATCACCGAGCCCGGCGGCAAATCCTGACGCACCGAGCCCGCCGAATTGGTGAGGATCAGAGACTGAACGCCGATGCCCGCCAGAGCCTCTATGCCCGGGCGCATCGCGCTGGCATCGCCCCGCTCATAATAATGCACGCGCCCGGAGAGCATAATGACGGGTTGACCACCGAGATAACCGGCAACCAGTTCTCCCGCGTGGCCGGAGACCGCGCTTTCCGGGAAGCCGGGAATATCGGCGTAGGGAATGCGGATCGCATCCGTGATCTCATCCACCAGCGACCCGAGGCCGGAGCCCAGCACTATGGCGGTGCGTGGCACGAGACCGTTCAGGCGTTCCACCAGCACGTCGATGATCGCGTGATCCATCTTACAACTCGGTCTTGAAGCTGAAGGGCAGAAGCTCGTCCATGGTCATGACCTTCTGAACGCCGGTCTCATCGCAGAGATAGACCTTGGTTTCAGGTGTGGCGAACTCGGCGATCTTCTGACGGCAGCCACCGCAGGGCGGGCAGAGCGCAAGCTTTTCCGCTATAACGGCGATCTCTTTAATCTGCTTTGCTCCACCCATCACCATGGCGCTGATGGCGGAAGGCTCCGCGCACCAGCCCTGTGGAAAGGACAGGTTCTCGATGTTGGCGCCCTTATAAACCTTGCCGTCTTCGGCACGGATGGCAGCCCCCACGGGAAACTTGGAGTAAGGCGCGTGGGCAAAGCCCATGGCCTCGCGGGCTGCCTCGAAGAGCGCGTGGGATGCGGTGTCGTTCGACATGATTTAGCGCTCCTTGGTGTAAGCGACGCCACCGGCCTTCGGCGGCTTGGCAACGCCGATGAAACCGGCAAGCAGAATGCAGGTGAGAATATAGGGCAGCGCCTGGAAAATCTGCACCGGCACCTCGCCAATGCCGGGAATGGCCTTGCCCTGCATGAAGTTCGCCACCGCATCGAGGAAGCCGAATAATAGGCAGGCGAACATGACCGGGACGGGCTTCCATTTGGCAAAGATGAGCGCGGCAAGCGCGATATAGCCCTTGCCTGCCGACATGTTGGCGATGAAGGCAGCAGACTGAGCGACGGCCAGATAGGTGCCTGCGAAACCGCATAGAAAACCGGCGACGATGACGGCGCGAAAGCGCATCCATGCGACGGAAATACCAGCCGTATCGACAGCACCCGGATTTTCACCCACCGCACGCAGGCGAAGACCGAAGCGCGTGCGATATAACGCCCACCACGAAATCGGCACGGCGAGGAAGGCGATATAGGTCAGAATATTGTTGCCGGAAATGACGTTGGCATAGAGCGGACCGATAAACGGCACTTCGCGCATCATATCCGCACCCGGCAGGATGATCGGCGTGAAACGACCTTCACCCGTAATCTGCGGCGTGCGACCACCTTGGCCGAACCAGGCTTGACCGAGAACGACCGTCAGACCGGCAGCAACGAAGTTCAGCGCCACCCCGGAAACGATCTGGTTGCCTCTGTTGGTGATGACGGCAAAGCCGTGCACCAGCGAAAAGAATATCGACACGCCGATGCCAGCCGCGAGACCGGCCCACGGATCTGACGTCAGATAGGCAACGCAGGCGGATGCGAAGGCAGCTGCCAGCATCTTGCCTTCGAGACCGATATCGAACACGCCTGCGCGTTCAGAAAACAGGCCTGCGAGTGCGGTAAACAGCAGCGGAATGGTCAGGCGAACGGTCGAACCGAGAATGCTGACCAGCATATCGAAGGTTTCCATGGCCTTACCTCTTCACGAAATTCTGGTAGATGCGCACGAGCGCGGGACGGTACATATATTCGAGAGCACCGGCGAACAGGATCACCAGACCCTGAATGACGACGATCATCTCGCGGGTGATATTGGGCATTTCGAACGAAAGGTCCGCGCCGCCCTGATAGAGAATGCCGAACAGCAGTGCCGCAAAGACAATGCCGAGCGGGTGGCTTCTGCCCATCAGCGAAACGGCGATACCGACAAAGCCTGCGCCGCCGACGAATTCCACCTGCAAACGTGCGGATGCACCCATGACGGGGTTCAGCGCCATCATGCCAGCCAGACCACCGGAGATCAGCATGGCGATGATGACGGTGCGCGAATAGGGAATGCCAGCATAGACGGCGGCAGAAGGGCTGATGCCGAGAGTGCGCATTTCATAACCAAGCTTGGTGCGCCAGATCAGCACCCACACCAGAAACGCCATGACGAGCGCGATGATGAAAGACACGTTGAACGGAGCGGGACCGAGCTTGAGGCCAAACATCGCCATCAACCAGTCGAGCTTCGGCAACTGTCCACCAGCGAGAAAGGTGCGCGTTTCAGGCGCCATCTTGCCGGGAACGATGAAGACGTTGACCAGCAGATAAACCATCAGCGCCGCAGCGATGAAGTTGAACATGATAGTGGTGATGACGACGTGGCTACCGCGTTTTGCCTGCAACCAGCCGGGAATAAAGGCCCATGCCGCGCCAAAGAGTGCTGCGCCGATGACGGCGAAAGGCATGGTCACATACCATGGCACATAATGGTCGAGCGCCATCGCGACAATGGCTGCACCGAGGCCGCCAATATAGGCCTGACCTTCGGAGCCGATGTTGAACAGCCCGGCGTGAAAGGCAACCGCGACGGAAAGGCCGGTGAAGATGAAGCTGGTCGTGTAGAACAGGGTGAAGCCAATGGCGTCACCGCGACCAAGCGCGCCTTCGATCAGCAGCTGGAGGGCTGCAAAAGGGTCTTCGCCAATCGACCACACGACGAGGCCGGAGATGAAAAATGCGGTGAGGATGTTGAGAAACGGCAGAAGGCCGTAAGTCATCCAACTGGGAAGGGGTACGGAAGCTGTACTCATGAATATCCGGCCTTATGCGGCAATGCCGGCCATCATCAGGCCCAGCGTCTGTTCTTCGGCTTCCGCCGTTTTTTCACCAACCACCCGGCCCGCAAACATGACCAGGATACGGTCCGATAGCGAGCGGATTTCGTCCAGTTCAACGGATACGAGCAATATCGCTTTGCCAGCATCACGCATTTCGATGATGCGGCAATGAATGAACTCGATGGCACCGATATCGACGCCGCGTGTCGGCTGGCCGATGATCAGCATGCTCGGGTCACGCTCGATTTCACGCGCAACGACGATCTTCTGCTGGTTGCCGCCCGAAAAATTGGCCGTCTTCAGCCGCGCATTGGGCGGGCGAATATCGTACTTCTCGATCTTCTCTTCGGCATCCCTGCGGATCGTCTCGGGATTGAGGAACGGACCTTTGCCGTATCGCTCGTCGCGGTGATAGCCGAGGATCGAGTTCTCATATTCCTCGAACTTCAGAACAAGGCCCATATGGTGCCGGTCTTCCGGGATATGGGCAAGGCCGAGTTGGCGCAGAATAGCAGGATCGACCTTATCCACCGGCTTGCCGCCGATCAGAATTTCACCCGAATGCGGTTTGCGAATGCCTGCAATGGCTTCCAGCAATTCCGACTGGCCGTTACCCGCAACACCGGCGATACCGACGATTTCGCCAGCGCGCACATCGAAGGAAACATCATCGACCATGGTCACGCCACGGCTGTCCTTGACGGTGAGATTGCGCACGGAGAACAGAATTTCGCCGGGCTTTGCCTCACCCTTTTCCACGCGCAGAAGCACGCGACGACCGACCATCAATTCAGCCAGTTCTTCGACTGTCGTTTCCGATGTCTTGCGCGTTGCCACCATCTCGCCGCGGCGCATGACGGACACCTCATCGGTAATCGCCATGATCTCGCGCAGCTTATGAGTAATGAGGATGACCGTCTTGCCCTGATCGCGCAACACGCTCAAAATCTTGAACAGGTGATCGGCTTCGGCTGGCGTCAGAACGCCGGTCGGCTCATCGAGAATCAATATTTCCGCGCCGCGATACATGGCTTTCAGGATTTCCACGCGCTGCTGCAGGCCAACCGGCAAATCCTCGATGATCGCATCGGGGTTTACCTCGAGGCCGTATTCGTCCTCCAGACGCTTCAGTTCCTTGCGGGTCGCAGCCGTGCCTTTCGACAACAGCGCGCCACCTTCGGCACCCAGCATTACATTTTCCAGAACGGAAAAATTTTCGACCAGCATGAAGTGCTGGTGCACCATGCCGATGCCCGCATCGATGGCCGCCTGGCTGTCCTTGATGGATACCGGCCCGCCATTAACGCGGATTTCGCCGGAATCGGCCTGATAAAAGCCGTAGAGAATCGACATCAATGTCGACTTCCCAGCCCCGTTTTCCCCGATGATGCCGTGGATCGTTCCCTTGGCAACGGTTAGATTTATGTTCTTGTTGGCGCGTACCGCACCGAATTTCTTATCGATGCCTACAAGCTCGATTGCAGGTTCCATGGTCAAAACCAGACGTCTCCTGAAGCATTTCCAGCAAAAGTGCGAAGCGGTTTTGCGTCCGGAAAATGCATAAAAACAGAGAACTAGAGCAATTTCGCGCATTTTGGAAAAGACGGAAATGCTTTAGGACTGGATATGAAAAGGGCGCAACGCGAAATCGCGATGCGCCCTAATTCAGACGGTTACATCACTTTGGGCAGGAATTGTCCGACATATAGTCGTGAACCTTGACCGTACCAGCAATGATGTCGGCCTTGGCCTTTTCAACGGCGGCAGTCATTTCCGGCGTAATAAGAGCCTTGTTGTTGTCATCGACCGCGTAAGCAACGCCGTCTTCTTTTACACCAAGAGACGTAACGCCGGCGGTAAACTTGTCGTCCTGCACATCCTTGAATGCGTTATAGACAGCAAGATCGACGCGCTTGACCATGGAGGTCAGGACCGAGCCGGGGTGAAGGTGGTTCTGGTTGGAATCCACTCCGATCGAGAACTTCTTGTTGTCTGCAGCGGTCTGGAGAACACCAATGCCCGTCGCGCCAGCTGCCGCATAAAGCACGTCAGCGCCCTGATCGATCTGGTTCTTGGCAAGTTCGCCACCGCGAACAGGGTCGTTCCAGGCAGCGCCTGTAGTCCCGGTCATGTTCTGGAAGACTTCGATCTTGTCGTTGGCGGCTTTCGCACCCTGGGCGTAGCCACAGGCAAACTTACGGATCAACGGAATGTCCATGCCGCCGATGAAGCCAACCTTGCCGGTTTTGGAGGCCATGCCGCCCAAAAGGCCTACAAGGTACGAGCCTTCTTCTTCCTTGTACAGGACAGAACGTACGTTCGGGAGATCCACGACGGAATCGACGATCACGAACTTCGTATCCGGGAACTCGGCTGCTACCTTCTCCATGGCAGAAGTCCAGGCAAAGGAGATCGCAACCACCGGATTGAAGCCGCGGCTTGCGAAGTTGCGAATGGCCTGTTCGCCCTGCGTGTCGCTTGTCGGCTCGAAATCGCGATACTCGACACCCGTTTCCGCCTTGAACTTTTCGGCGCCGGTTGCACCGGCCTCGTTGAACGACTTATCAAACTTGCCACCTGTGCCATAGACCAGCGCAGGCTTGATTTCCGCAGCCAAAGCGGATGCCGACATCGCGGCAAGCGCGAAAAGCGTCAGAAGGGATTTTTTCATTGTGCAGCCCTGTTGTTACAGTTCGGTTTTTTTAAAGGGTCCTCCCGCAAGCCCGTTGGCCGGACATGTTCTGCGGAAATGCCAGTCTTTTTGACTGTGCGTGAAGGCATCCTTGCACGGCTGCGAGAAAAATTCATCCGTTTTTTTTACCCGGTGGAAAAAGCTGTTTCTGATGACTTTTTAAGCCCTTCCACCAGGCACTATGCTGAAAAAACTAGCCGATATTGCAGACGACCCCCGTGCCACGCAGACCGCAATATCCACCGGGATTTTTCGCCAGATACTGCTGATGATAGTCCTCGGCATAATAGAAGATATCGAGTGGCTCTATTTCTGTCGTGATCTCTCGCCGATGACCCGCATTGTTCAACGCATTCTGGAACGTGTCGCGCGCCGCCGTCGCTTCAGCAAACTGTTCGTCATTCGTGGTGTAGATCACCGAGCGATATGTGGTGCCGACATCGTTGCCCTGGCGCATACCCTGCGTGGGATCATGCTCTTCGAAGAATATCTTGAGCAGCGAGCCAAGCGTTACCTGCGAAGGATCGTAAACCACCTTCACCACTTCCGCGTGGCCGGTAAGCCCAGTCGTCGTTTCATTATAGGTCGGGTTGCGGGTCAGTCCGCCAGAATAACCCACGGCCGTCACAAAGACGCCAGGCACCTTCCAGAACAGACGTTCCGCACCCCAGAAGCAGCCCATACCGAGATAGATCGTTTCCAGACCGCCCGCGTAAGGCCCTTTGAGCGATCGCCCATTGACGAAATGATGCTCGGGAACATCGAGCGGCTGATCGCGCCCGGGAATCGCGGTCTCAGCAGTCGGCATTACGGTTTTCTTGGTTAGCGTATCGAATCCAAACATTGCATTCTCCCTTATCGGCGAACGATTGTCTCGCGTTTCTGGTTTTGCATTGCGTGGCGGACGGCATCGCTTCAGGCGAGGGACAGCCCCATCTTTCTTCGCTGCTTGTAACCCGCCATCCAGAACAGCAGAGAAAAGCCAAGAAGAACCGCAAAGGCGGGAATGATCGAAAGGCCATTATCGATCCAGCGCCACGCTTCAGGGTGAATATAGTGCGCTACGGAGGCTTCTGCCATGGCAAGAGAGGCTGGAAGCAATTGCTGCCATCCCTCACCTACACTTAAGAGATCGACAGAGGATGTGGAAACCGAGCGGATCGAATCAAATACACCGACTGCCATCGCCGCGATCAGAAACAGAAAACTGATGAACCGGAACAGTGCTTTCACTGGGCGAATCCTTACACGTCCATAGGAGCTTATCGACAGCCACAAAGCGCCTGCAACCCCATCTGGATAAAGCGCCCGGCACGGCTTTGCAATCTACTCATGAACAGCCTTTTTACACGCTTTTAAAAAAACTGTCAGAATCGGGTTGATCCTCGCGAATTCATCGGTATATATCGCGCCGTTCCAGTGATTTGCATTTCCCAAAACATGCAGATTGTAAATGAAGGACAGGTGGCCGAGTGGTTTAAGGCGCACGCCTGGAACGCGTGTGTGCGTGAAAGCGTACCGTGGGTTCGAATCCCACCCTGTCCGCCATTTTCCTTGTGTATTATGCTACACTGCCAAGGCAATACGACCGACCAGCGATATAATTCAAAGCCATCAAACGCCCCCTAAGTCACAGCATTCTCCAAGAATTGTGATCAGCGGTAATTGCAGCGCGATATACGCGTCTCGACATTGTTTTAAATCCGCTAAGCTTGTGATGGAGATTTGACTTGCTGTTAGCGCTATGTTCGGGCGCAGATGTATCCCACCTTGAGAAAAGCGCCCCGGCATAATCACCGTAGCGCTATTCATATAAGCGTTTCACCGTAAGCAACGGCCAACACAATTAAAAACATTAGATAATCTAAACAATATCTCGGAATTTCTAAATTGAGCTAACCGCAACTGTGGCTTACGGTATCTTCAATGCCGCTTGGGAGGCGGCTGGGAGTGTGGCTTTGGCTACTTGTCCCGGGAGGAAAACAAAGCGTTTCAAAGATGCAGAGGCGGTGAGCGCAGCTTTCCGCAGAGCAGGTTTTCGTGCGCTGATATCGACCCGGGTGCTCTCCTCATGTTCATTCCCTTGGTTGAGGATGTTGCCTTATGAATCTCTCTTCTCTTCTTTCACTGCGCGCCAGCAATGGACATCCTGTTCGGGTGGCCCTCATCGGCGCCGGAAAATTCGGCTCGATGGTGCTCGCACAGGCACAGCGTATCAGCGGGCTCCATATGGTCGCAGTTGCTGATCTCGACGTCGGAAAAGCGCGTGAGGCAATGCAGCGCGTAGGCTGGCAGGAAGAGCGTTACGGCGCGAAAAGCTGCGGCGACGCCCTGAAGAGTGGCCAGACCTTCGTAACGAATAGTGCCAAAGACATATTCGATTGCGACGAGATCGAATGCGTTATCGAGGCGACGGGACACCCCATCGCCGGCACCCGCCATGCTCTCGGTGCCATTGAAAGCAAGAAGCATGTCGTCATGGTCAACGTCGAAGCCGACGTGATGGTCGGTCCGATCCTTGCCGAAAAGGCGCGGAAGGCAGGAGTGATTTACTCCATGGCCTATGGTGATCAACCGGCTTTGATCTGCGAATTGGTAGACTGGGCACGTGCAACGGGCTTCGAAGTGACCTCTGCCGGGAAGGGCATGAACTTTGAACCGCGCTACCGCTACTCGACACCCGACACCGTCTGGAGTTTCTTTGGTTGGACAGAGGAAGAGGTTGCAAAGGGCGACTTCAATCCGAAAATGTATAACTCCTTCACCGACGGCACCAAAGCAGCCATCGAAATGGCAGCGGTTGCCAATGGTACCGGCCTCGATTGCCCGGATGACGGTCTGGCATTTCCGCCCGCTGGGCTGCACGATCTTGCTCGCGTGTTCCGTCCTGCTTCCGATGGTGGACGGATGGCACGCTCTGGTCTCGTGGATATCGCAGCCAGCCAGGAGCCTGATGGCCGCGAGGTCTTCAACAATATCCGTTATGGCGTCTTCGTGACATTCAAGGCGCATAATGAATATGCGCGAGCCTGCTTCAAGCAGTACGGATTGCTGACCGATCCATCCGGCTGGTACGCCTCCATGTGGCGTCCGTTCCACATCATCGGTCTTGAGACGTCCGTCAGCGTGCTCTCCGCCGTCCTGCGGAATGAGCCGACCGGATGCTCCAAGGAATTCCGTGGCGACGCGGTTGCGACTGCCAAGAAGGATATGCAGCCCGGCGAAATGCTGGATGGAGAAGGCGGCTACGCAGTTTGGGCAAACGCAATCCCCGCAAGCCGCAGCCTGGATCTGAAGGCATTGCCGATCGGTCTTGCGCATAATGTGAAACTGAAACGTCCGATCAAAAAGGATCAGATCGTCTCCTTCGACGATGTCGAAATCGTCAACGATCTCGATGTTGTCGGTCTGCGTCAGGAAATGGAACAGCGTTTCCGCCCTTCCAAAATAGCAGCCGAGTAAGGATAGGGTCATGACGGGCAGTGCCTTTGTCGTCATCGCTGAATTTCAGGTAAAGCCCGGACAACTGGATGCTTTTCTTGAAGCAGCGAAAGATGATGCCGACCACTCGGTTGCTGACGAGCCGGGATGCTATCAGTTCGACGTCATTCGTCTCGAAGGATCGGACGATGTCGTTACCTTCTACGAGGTTTACGACAGTCGTGCAGCCTTCGATGCACACCTGGAAACACCTCATCTTGCGCGTTTCCGGGAGGCCTTTCCGCCACTTGTCGCGGAGGAGCGGCCGGTCCGCTTCTTCCAACGGCATTGGCCGTGACGGAGGGTTGGAGATGACAAGCACCAAGAACATCGCCTTTATCGGCACGGGCATCATGGGTGGGCCGATGGCCTCCCGGTTAGCAGAGGCTGGCTTTGCGGTGCGTGCCTGGAACCGGACGCCAGAAAAGGCAGCAGCTCTTCACGCCAGCGGTGTGGCGGTGGCAGAAAGCGCCCGTGCCTCGGTGGACAATGCCGATGTCGTCATCTGCATGCTGAGTTCCGGTACCGTTTGTGAAGCAATGCTCTTGGGGGACCAGGGCGTGATTTCGGCGATGCGCGCCGGGACATTTCTCATCGTGATGAGTTCTATCCCGGTCGAAGTGGCCGTTGAAATAGGCAACGCTGCTACCAGCCGAGGCGTGATCTGTCTGGATGCCCCTGTTTCCGGTGGAGAGAAGGGTGCCAAAGAAGGGACGCTAGCAATCATGGCAGGCGGCGAGGCGGCGGCGGTTGAAAGCCTGAAACCGGTTTTCGCCTGTCTGGGGCGTGTGACCCATGTCGGTCCGATTGGAGCAGGGTCTCTGACGAAGCTTGCAAACCAGTTGATCGTGGCATCTACGATTTGCGCCGTTGCGGAGGCACTGACATTAGCCAGACAAGGCGGCGCCGATCCGGCAAAGGTACGTGAAGCCCTTTTGGGCGGGTTTGCCGATTCAACGGTCTTTCGTCAGCACGGTTTGCGGATGGTGGAGGGGAATTTCGCCCCCGGCGGCCCGGCCAAATATCAGGTCAAGGATACGTCCACAGCTCTTGGCTTTGCCCGAAGCCATGGTTTGAGATTACCGGTCAGCGAGGAGGTCGACCGGCTGTTTCAGGCGATGGTGGATAACGGTGACGGCGATCTGGATCATAGCGGCGTCATCCGCGAAATACAGCGCATGAATACGGACGAGTACGCTTGACGACATGCTAAAGTGATAATCAACGGGAGGAGAAACCATGAAACACTTTACGATACGCACACTGTTTGCCACGGTCGCAATTCTATCGGCGTCGATCGCGCAGGCGGAAACGCTCACCCTTTCCACGCCCGACCCGGATACGTCGGAGATCACTCTGGCGGCAAAAAAATTTGCCGAACTCGTATCGGCAAAAACCAACGGCGAACTGACGATAAAGGTCTTTCCGAACGGTACTCTTTATGGCGGCGATCCCTCGGCAGGTGTCAAGCAGCTGGCGGGTGGTTCACTGGACATGCTGCTGAACTCGACCTCGCTCTATGCAACTTTCAACCCGAAATTCACCGCCATTGCCATTCCCTATCAGTTTCGCGATATCGACCAACTGCGGGCCTATCTCGACAGCGATCTCGGCAAGGAATTGCAGTCCGACCTGAGCAAGATCGGCATTCAGGGTGTCGATCTCTGGTCGCGCCCGCTCCGCCAGATCACCAACTCGAAAGTGGCCATCACTTCTCCTGCCGACATGAAAGGGATGAAACTGCGCGTACCGAACAATCCGCTTTGGGTTGAGTTCTTCGGTGCCATGGGTGCCGCACCGACGCCAATGGCTTTTGCCGAGGTGTATAATGCACTCCAGCTAAAGGTGGTCGACGGCCAGGAAAATCCGATCAACGTTCCCGTCAGCGCCAAGCTTTATGAAGTCCAGAAATACGCGACCATCAGCAATCATATCGCCGATGCCTGGGTGCTCGGTATGAACCCGCGTCGCTATACGGGGCTGAGCGACGCCTTCAAGACAGCTATCAACGAAGCCGCGAAAGAAACGGAACAGTGGAAAGCGGAAAACGACGCCGCTGATATCGAGAAATCTCTGGCGACGTTGAAGTCCAACGGAATGGAGATCAACGAATTGACCGCTGAGCAGCGCAAGGCGTTCGTCGATGTCGCAGCCGGCCTGGACGAGAAATTCGCGGCACTTGTGAAAGACAAGTCTTTCTTTGATCGCACGCGCGGTTTCATTTCCAGCAACTGACGTTGTGCTGGTACTTTTCACTCTGCGTAAAGTGCCAGCCAGTCTCCCGCTTTGATGCACTCTTATCGAAGGACGATAGCAATGCGCGCTTCGTTTGGCTCGTTGTTGGGTAAAGTCGTGACAGTCATCGCCGATGTTGCCGCAGGCATAGCCTGCGCAGGCGTGCTGCTCGTGGTTCTACTCCAGGTCATCGGTCGGCTCTCTGGCCATCCATTACCCTGGACTGAGGAAGCCACGCGTTTTCTCTTTATCTGGATGGTATTTCTTGGCCTTTCGGCTGGCTTCCGCACCGTGGAAAGTGCCCGCGTTGTGGTGTTTCTGGTCATGGGTCGCAGGCTGTTTCAGCATCTCGCGGTACCGATTTACGTTATTTCGTCCGTGTTCTTCTTCGGACTGATGGGCTGGACAGGCCTCACTCTGGTCAACCAGCAGATCATGATGAATGAGACGGCTGCAACTTTGCCTATCCCGATGTGGGTAATAGGCATGGTGATGCCGGTCTCTGCGGTGATCGCCATACTGGCCGTGCTGGATTCTCTGCGCAGCCGCCGGGACCTCATCGCTCTTCCAGAACTCGGAATTCCGGCAGGTGAGATCGCCCACGCCGATGTATCCATGACGTCAGGACATTAAAAGATGTCGATCTTTCTCCTTATTTCCTTTTTTGGCCTCAGCATGCTGGGCATCCCATTGGCGGTTGCACTTGCTCTCGCCAGCGTCGCCACATTGTGGCTTTTTACATCGATGCCGATGGATCTTCTATCGCACACGATGTTTTCGTCTATGAATTCGTTTCTGCTGGTAGCCGTGCCGCTGTTCATTCTGGTGGGCACCGTCATGGAACGTGGCAGGGTTGCGGAGCGCATTTTCGATTTTGCGGAAGCCATGGTGGGGTGGCTGCCGGGCGGTCTTGGCCACGTCAACGTCATTTCTTCGGTGATTTTTTCCGGCGTCTCAGGCTCGTCAGTCGCCGATATCGCATCGGTCGGCGCCATCGAAATCAAGGCGATGGAGCGACACGGCTTTCCGAAAGGCTATGCGGTAGGGATGACCCTTTGCACTGCCACGCTTTCCTCGATCATTCCTCCGTCCATTCTGGTCGTTATCGCTGGCTCGATCGCAAACGTCTCCATCGGCACACTGCTGGTCGCAGGGCTGGTCCCTGGTCTTTTTATTGCCTTCGCCTTCATGGTCTTCAACCATTTCTACTCGGTGTACTACGGCTACAATCCGCCCTCGCCATTCAATCTTCGCATGGTGGTTGTGACCGGGCTTCGCGCCATTCTTCCGATGTTGACACCGTTGATCCTGATCATCGGCATTGCCAGCGGTCTTTTCACACCGACGGAAGCTGCGGGAATTGCAGTCGTTTATGTCGGCGTGCTTGGCGTACTCGTCTACCGTACGCTGCCAGTACGCGAGTTGCCGGAAATTCTTATATCGACTGCGCGGATTTCCGGTACAATCCTGTTCATTGCTGCGACATCACAGATTGCCGCATGGATTTTCACCTATGACGGTCTGCCTGACAAAGTGGCTTATGCTTTGAAAGCGATGGACCTCGGCCCATTGTCCGGAATGCTGGTGATCTTCGCGTTTCTCCTGATCATCGGCATCTTCATGGAGGCTATTCCCGCCATGTTCATTCTCATTCCGGTGCTGATGCCTCCCGTACAGGCCATCGGTATCGACCCGATCCACTTCCTTATCGTCACGGTAATGACGCTTACGCTCGGGTTGGTCACTCCTCCCGTCGGAGTTTGCCTGTTTGCGGCTGCGCAGGTGGCAAATATGAAGGTGGAGGATGTGATCCGGGGATCGCTTGCGCCGATGGCGGTACTGACACTCGCCATTTTTGCCCTGGTCCTGTTTCCCATCCTGACACTGGGTCCGATCCGCTTGCTGGGCATGTACTGATATACGAAATCGTCAAACAGACTGTGAGCCGGGGAGATTTGCCGATTGCCAGGCATCTCGTTCGGCTCGCAACCAGTCAAGAAACAGCCGCACTTTCTTCTGGCGCAGATGGTCCCTTGGGCATACGATCCACTGGGTAACGATGCGAACGTCGGGTGGCGAAATGACGGGGCAGACGAGCCGTCCGCTTTTAAGCTCGTCTCCCATCATCAATGTACTTTCCAGGGCTATACCCATCCCACCCACGGCGGCGTCGATTGCCATGTGGCTGCGGTCAAACAATATGCGACGCCAGCGCTCATCAGCGGGCACGCCTGCCTGGGGGAACCAGCTATTCCACTGTGCCTGCGACTTGGCTGAATGGATCAGCCTGTGTTTCATCAAATCTGCCGGGGTCAAGCTGCCGACGGTCGCGTATTCTGGAGAACAGACAGGATAAAATTGCTCCTCCGTGACACCCTCGACAAACAACCCCGGCCACCGGCCATCTCCGTGCCGAATTTCGAGATCGACCGCTTCCTGATTGAAATCTGTCGGCTCATTGGTGCCGTCCAGACGAAGCTCCAAATCAGGGTGCTGATCAAGGAGGTTTCCCAAACGCGGCAATAACCATTTATTGGAAAAAGTCGGGGTGGCCCGAACGGTCAATGTCGTGATCGAGCGAAAGCCGCGGATTGTTCCGGTAGCCTCTTCAATTCGCTCGAACTGATCTGCGATCATGGAAAAATAGCGTTCCCCGGCTTCTGTCAAAGCGATACCACGTCCCGCTTTGGTTAGCAGGCTAACGCCAAGCTGCCCTTCCAATAACTGGATTTGCTGGCTGACCGCCGAGGACGTCACCTTCAATTCCTCTGCTGCGCGGGAAATGCTGCCCGCCCGGGCGGCGGTATGGAAAACCAGAATTGCTTTGACCGGCAAGGGCATGCGGACTCTCAAGGGAAAGCGATATTGTGAGCGAGCGTAACACAAGACCAAGATGGCACGAAAGCCAACAGTACAAACGATCAAGGACACTAACTCGAAAACTTTGCGATTGAGATGTTACAAGTTATTGACGTGCAGAGCGTCGGGTAAAAACCGTTATCGACAAGATGATCGCCACCGCACGCGACTATACGCAATCGAAGTATTACCAAAACTTAAGGTGATTTTGTCGTGAGATAGGCGTTTCCTATTTTAGGGAAGACGTCCAGCGTGCGATGGCGCGTCGCGGTTTTCCTGCTCTCGCCGGAACTTTGCCATGAAAAAATTTTGGATACTCGCCAGTGTCGCCGTCATTGCTGCTGCAGCTTGGCCTTTTCGCGATGACATACCTTATGTGAAAGACATTCCCTATTTCGCAAAAACCGGTCAGCCTCAAACCGCCAACAGCTTAAATGCAGGTCATACTGACGACACGAAAGCTTCAGGCCAAGGCGATGGTGGCCAGAACCAGCGGCGTGGCCAAGGTGGCGGACGCAGAAATGGCGGGCCGCCGACGGTCTCCACCATGGTCGTAGAGCGTGCGCAATTGCCGATGGACGTAATGGCAACGGGCTGGGCGGTAGCGGCGGACATGACCAATATCGCCCCGCGCCAGCAGGGCGTCGTCACGTCGG
The DNA here is from genome assembly GCF_013322225.1 of Agrobacterium larrymoorei. Taxonomy (GTDB): domain Bacteria; phylum Pseudomonadota; class Alphaproteobacteria; order Rhizobiales; family Rhizobiaceae; genus Agrobacterium; species Agrobacterium larrymoorei_A. Next base: position 54,152 of record NZ_JAAMFB010000002.1, on the reverse strand, counting down.
TTGCAGCGCAAGATGGGCAGGAAGTCAAAGCTGGCGATCTCATTTTGAAAATGGATGATCGTTATGCCGTCGCCGCCGTCGCAAAGGATACCGCGAATATCGCCGCCGATCAGGCCACGCTTGCGCAGGCGCAGGCCGCGTTCGACCGCGCCTCCAACCTAACGAGACAGAACGCAGAATCACAGCAGACGTTCGAGCAGAGCCGTGCGGCGCGAGATTCGGCTTCGGCGAAGATCGATGCCGACAAGGCGACGCTCCAGTCCGATCAGGCCGCTTTGCAGGATATGGAAATTCGCGCGCCCTACAATGGCCGTCTTGGCGATGTGATGGTCAGTCCCGGCGCTTATCTGAGTGCGGGCGTCACCATCGTCACCATTACCCGGTACGATCCGATTTCGCTCGAGTTCCGGCTGCCACAGCATTATCTTCCACAATTGCATGATGGACTGAAGTCGCAGGCCGCCGTCGATATCGATCCCGCCGCAACCGGGAGCGTGCAGGTGACGGGCAAGCTCAGCTTCTTCGACAACAATGTCGACCAGGCCTCCGGCACAGTGCTCGCCAAGGCTGAATTCCAGAACGACAAAGGGCTGGTCTGGCCGGGGCAATCGGCCAATGTGACCGTTCATTTCCAGGCAAATGACGACATGATCGTCGTGCCGACCGTTGCGTTGCGCGCCGGACCCGATGGACCATTCGTCTATACGGTCGATGACGGTCAGAAAGTGCATGTGACGACGGTGGTCGTCGACCGCTCCAATGGCGACAGAACCGCGATTGCGCAGGGCCTGAGCGGTGGCGAGCATGTGGTCGTTGAAGGTCAATCCGAGTTGACGGACGGGCAGACGGTGGTCGCCAAGCCGGTTTCGGGTGGGGAAAGCAATACGGTCGCAGAGAATAATGCGAAGATGGAGACCACGACGCCATGATCGCTCGCTTCTGCATCAACCGTCCCGTTGCAACCATTCTTCTGGCGCTTGGCATCGTGCTCGCCGGTCTGGCGGGTTATAGGCTGCTACCGGTCGCAGCGCTGCCGAAAGTCGATTTCCCGACGATCAACGTCTCGGCGTCGCTCTCCGGTGCATCGCCGGAAACCATGGCGACATCCGTGACCACGCCGCTGGTCAAGCAGTTCGAGACGATCCCCGGCATCAGCGAAATCAGTGCTACCAATACGCTCGGCAATACCTCCATCGTTATCCAGTTCGATCTCAACCGCGACATCGATGCGGCGGCAGCGGATGTGCAGGCGGCGATTTCGCGGGCGCAACGGCAATTGCCGACCAACATGACGACCACGCCGAGCTATCGCAAGACCAACCCCGCGGATGCGCCGGTCCTGCTTCTGGCCGTCAACAGCAAGGAAATGCCTGCCAGCAAGGTGGATGATATTGCAGAGAACATCATCTCGCCGCTGCTCTCCACCATCTCCGGCGTAGTTCAGGTCAGCGTCTATGGCGCCAAGACCTATGCGGTGCGGATAGGGCTCGATCCGTCGCTGCTTCAGGCGCGGCAGATCGGCGTCGATACGGTAACGACGGCCATCACTCAGGCGAACAATCAGGTGCCCGTCGGCGCGTTGCAGAACCAGAACCAGCGGCTGACCATCGATGCCGATACGCAACGCACCAATGCGGATGAGTTTCGCTCGCTGGTAATCGCCACCAAGAATGGTGCGCCTGTCCATCTGGGCGACGTGGCGAATGTTCAGGATAGCGTCGACAACCCGGATTCCGGCAGTTGGTTCGATGGCGAATCGGCAATCATACTCGCCGTCCAACGCCAACCGGATGCAAACACCGTCGAGGTGGTCGACGCCATAAAGGACAAGCTGCCTTCGCTGCGCGAACAGTTGCCGCAATCCATCAACATCCACGTCATGAACGATGCCTCGAGTGCCATCAAGGATGCTGTGTCGGACGTAAAATTCACGCTGTTCCTGACGATTGGACTTGTGGTTCTCGTCATCTACCTCTTCACAGGGCATCTGACGGCAACGATCATTCCCGGGCTGGCCGTGCCTCTGTCGCTTATCGCCGCTTTCGGCGCGATGTATTATCTCGGCTACAGCATCGACAACATATCCCTGCTGGGTTTGACGCTTTCCGTCGGTCTGGTGGTCGACGATGCCATCGTCATGCTGGAGAATATTCTGCGCCTGCATGAGGAAGGGCTGCCGATGCGCGAGGCAGCCATTCAGGGTGCCTCCGAAGTCAGCGCCACCATTCTGTCCATGTCCGTATCATTGGTCGCCGTTTTCATTCCCATTCTGTTGATGGGTGGCGTGGTTGGACGGCTGTTCAATGAATTCGGCATGGTCGTAACCCTTGCGATCATGGCATCCGCGCTTGTTTCGCTGACGGTGACACCGATGCTGGCCTCGCGCCTGTCATCTCATTCGTCGCGTCCTCCAGCCATTATTCGCTGGTTCAACGCCGGATTCGACCGAATCCTGGGTGGTTATGACCGCGCCGTGGGCTGGTGCCTGCACCATCGCGGCTTTGTGCTCATCTGCTTTGTGGGATCAGTCGCGGCTTCCGTGCTGCTCTTCAAGATACTGCCGTCCAGCTTTTTCCCCCAGGAGGATATCGGACGCCTTTCCGTTTCCACCCGCGCCCGCGAAGACATTTCCTATACGGCTATGAGCGATCTTCAGTCCCAGGTGGCGGCGGCGATCCGCGCAAATCCCGCGGTGCTGCACGTCACCTCCATCGTCGGCGGCAATTCGCGCAGCCCACTGAATAACGGCTCGATGTTCGTGGAGTTGAAGCCGAAGGAAGAGCGCCCTGCCCTTTCTCAGGTGCTGAACGAGTTGAACAGGGCCGCATCGAAGGTTGCGGGCATCCGAACCTATATCACACCACAGCAGAGTTTGAGGTTTGGTGGTCGAAGCTCTGCGTCGCAATATCAGCTGGTCGTTCAGGGGCTGAATTCAGACGCCACCAGCCAATGGTCGGCCACGCTGATGGATGCACTTCGCAAGGATCACACATTTACCTCGGTCACGTCGGATGCGCAGAATGGCGCGATAGCGGCCAAAATTGCCGTCGATTCGGAAAAAGCCGCCGCCTTCGGCATTACCAACGACCAGCTTCGCAAGACGTTGGAAATGTCCTTCGGCGGTTACGATGCGGCGCAAATTCAGTCTACCGGCAACAGCTATAACGTCATTGTGGAATTCGACCGGTCGAAACCATGGACGGACGATTTCCTGCGAGACATAAACATCCTGTCGACGAAGACCAATACGCTCGTCCCGCTATCGAACTTTGCGAGTGTCGAGCGCACCCCTGCCCCGGTAACAATCAACCAGACCGGCCAGCTGGTGTCCACGACCATCTCGTTCAACCTGCCGGATGGTGTATCCCTCAGTCAGGCTGTGGAACGGATCGATGCAATCAAGGCTGAGGTCGGGCTTCCGCCGGACGTCTTCACCTCCTATGGCGGCACGGCGGCAATCTTCCAGCAGTCGCAAGGCAACACCGGCCTTCTGATCCTTGCTGCTGTCTTGACGATCTATGTGGTGCTGGGCGTACTTTATGAAAGCTTCATCCATCCGCTGACCATCCTCTCCGGCCTGCCAGCGGCGGCGCTCGGCGCATTGCTGGCGTTGGAGGTCATGGGCATGGATTTCTCGATCATCGCCCTGATCGGCTTGTTGATGCTGATCGGCATCGTCAAGAAGAACGCGATCATGATGATCGATGTGGCGGTCGAAACCATCCGGTCAAAGGGAGAAACCGCTATCGAAGCCATTCACGAGGCCTGCGTGCGCCGTTTCCGCCCGATCATGATGACCACTTTCTGCGCGCTTCTGGGTGCCCTGCCGATTGCGCTCGGCTCCGGTGCGAGTTCGGAGCTCCGTCAACCACTCGGCATCGCCGTGGTGGGCGGTCTGCTGGTTTCGCAGGTCCTGACGCTGTTCATCACGCCGGTCATTTTCGTTGAGATGGACAACCTAGGCAAACGACTTGCTCGGATGTTCCATAAGCATCACGCCGAAGAACACCCGACCAATGCCGATACGCTGGAAACACCCAACAAGAAGGCTGCAGCCTGACCGAGATGTCAAATCGCGGCGGTTACGACGACGCGCAGACCGGGAGCGTTGTTTTCTTCGTCCAGATGAGCCTTCAGACGGTCGCCGATGGCGGCCAGCATGCGTGAGCCGAAACCGCTCTTGTTCTCATCGCCCTTGCCGCGTCCCTTGTCGGCAACGATGAGGCGGAAGGAGGAACGATGCTGTTCAAGCTTGATCAGCAGCGAGCCAGGCTCCCCGTCATAAGCATACTTCTGGGCGTTGATGATAAGCTCGGTCAGCAACAAGCCGACATTCACGGCCCGATCCGTCGAAATCAGGATCGGCGCGAGATCGATGGTCATATGATCGACCCAGCGCTGGTCCATCGACGTCTGCATGTCCCGAACCAAATCCTCGAGATAGCGGGAAAGATCGATGATCTCGACGCTGTCATCCTGATAGAGCCGCCTGTGAACCAGCGCGACGGCATTCAAGCGCTTCTGCGCTTCCTCAAGCTGTGTCGTCACGGTCTCATCGGAAGCCGAGCGCGCCTGCATCCGAAGAAACGCGGACACGAGCTGAAGGCTGTTCTGAACGCGGTGGTTCACCTCTTTCAGCAGATAATCCTTCTGCTTCATCAGGCTTTCGTTTTCCTTCAGCGTCGTTGTCAGCTCCATGTTGAGCTGGCGCGTGCGACGATTGTTGCGATGGTCCAGCATCAGCCGGACGATGCGGCTGGCGGCATCGATTTCCGCGTGGCTCCACGGTTTAGCCTTTTCGCGAACGCTTTCCGTCCATGCCTCGAATGAGGTTCTTGGATTAAGGGTTGCGTCGGGATCCGCCGAAATATCCTTATGTGGATTTCCAGCCCATTTCACCACTTCCAGATGTTCGGCCCTGACCCAAAGCAGGATCGTTGGGACTTCTGTCGACATGGTAACGGCGAGCAGCCCGCTGGCACGATCCGCATAGGCCTTCGCCTCAGGAAAAAGACGGGAAAGGCTCGCCGTTGCAAGCGGCTGGACCGCTGCGGGGCGACGCACGAACTCTGCGATTTCACGGACATCGATATTGTCCGGGCAACGCCCAAAAGTGAACAGATCCTTGCCCTGCACGGCGGCAAAACCATCGGCATTCATCAACTTGGCAAGCTCGCGCCCAGAATTCTGGAAGAAATCGCCCAGCGACTTGTCGCCACCCAGTTGCGAGATCACGGCATCTTCCTGCGAACGCAGCCGGATACGCTCGCGATAGAATTCCGCCTCTTCCTTGGCCTTGACCTGTCGGGTAAGGCCGCCAGCCAACGCCTGACAGGCAAGACGGATGCTGAGCGGAATCGTTTTGGGCTCATGGTGATGGCAGGCTATCAGACCCCAGAGCGTGCCATCCTTGACAATCGAGATGGAAGCGGAGGCTGCGACACCCATGTTTCTTAAATACTGAAGATGCACAGGAGACACGCTGCGCAGCATCGAATCGCTGAGATCGAGACCCGAAAAATCAGCCGCCCCCTGAATCGGCTGAGGTGTGTAGTTCACATTCGGAATGACGCGCACCTTGTTGCGAACATAGAGCGCACGGGCTTGTCTCGGGATATCAGTTGCAGGGAAATGATGGTTCATGAAACTGGCGGAGTCTTCGTCCAGACTTTCGCCCGTCACGACACCCGCATCGTCATCGAGAAATTGATAGAGCATCACACGGCCATAGCCGGTCAGCTGACGAAAGGTTTTCGCAGCTTCGGCACCGAGATCGGCAAGCGTTCCGGCTCGCTCGAACAAAGAAGCGGCTGCCTCCAATCCGTAGAGGAAAGGAATGCTCAGAACCGCGTCCTCCTCTGCGTCATCCAGTTCCACCAGGAGGTAAGTGCCAGAAGGGACGCAGACCGCGTTCAAGTCTCCAGTCTTGGAAGAAACGCGACCCATCACCGCCGGCTGGCCGACCCGCGCTGTTTCCAACGCATGGGTCAGGTCGAGCTTCAGGAACTCATCAAGCTTCTCACCACGCCAGTTTTTCTCGAAACGACTTGCCACATCTCCCGCGGCACCGACGATTTCCAGACTTTGGGCGTCGGCCACGAGCACGACACCATGAGGCTGTATGGACCCAGGTCGATGGATGGGCTCCAGATCACATGAAATGATCTGGGTGTTCTCGTCTCGCAACATGCGGTTCTCCCATCCTGGCATCCTGCATTGCAGAACGCCCCGCACGCCGAACGCGTACAGTAATTGTTATCTTTTATCAGTATTTTCGAAGAAAGGTAATTTTAAGTTCTGTTTTTGTATCCATCATTTCGTGCAGGAAAAATTTTATATGCTCCGGAACATTTCCTCGCTATGCAAATTATCGCTACCGATGGAATGCGGAAAAGTTCATGGTTGAATATTTACTGCCCTCTGAGGCGCGTAGGGCCGGTGAGAAGCTTCTTGCCGAGCATGTTTCGGAAGATCCGTTTGCGGCAGCATTCAAAGCTACGCGCATGCCGATGATTATTACGGATCCGAATCAGGAAGATAACCCTATTATCTTCTGCAACCGTGCTTTCAACGAATTGACGGGTTACTCCAACGACGAACTCATCGGCAGCAATTGCAGACTTCTGCAAGGTGAGGCGACCGATAGGGAGACCGTCCGAAAAATCAGCGAAGCAGTTGCGTCCGAACGGTCCGTCGCGGTCGATATTCTGAACTATCGCAAGGACGGCACTCAGTTCTGGAACGCGCTCTTCGTGAGCCCCGTGCGGGACGCCAATGGCAAGGTGATTTATTTCTTTGCCTCTCAGCTGGATTTCACACGCATAAAGACCAAGGAAGCGGAGCTCGCGGAGGCGCGCAACCAGGCGGAGGAGGAAGTCACCCGTCGCACAAAAGATCTGAGCGACGCGCTGGAAGCCAAGACGTTGCTGGTTCACGAGGTCGACCACCGCGTCAAGAACAACCTGATGACCATCGCCTCAATTGTGAAGCTGCAGGACCGGATGACCAAGAACGACACGGTCAGCGCGACGCTGAAGTCCGTTCTTAACCGGATCGAGGCGCTGAGCACCGTTCATCGCAAGCTTTTCACGCTGGAAAACATCGCGCGTTTTGACGTTGCGGATTTCGCCGAGGATCTGGTCGTGAACCTGACCGGGCAGTTGAAGCGAAGCGATATCAATGTTCAGCTCGATCTTTCGCCGGTTTACGTTCCGGCCGCCAAGGCGTCTCCACTTTCCTTGATCGTAAACGAACTTGTTGGAGATGCTGTTCGACGCGGGCTAGGTGATGGCGGCGGCGATATTCACGTGACCGTCAAGCGGCTGAACGGGCATTTTCTGATACGGGTTGAAGATACGATAGATCCGGTAAAGGCCGATGAGGAGGAACAAAGGTTCAGCCAGTTGCTCCTTGAGACCTGCGCCGGGCAGGTCAACGCCGATATCAAACGTGAAAGAGACGGGAGACGCACGGCGGTTAGCGTTACCCTGATGGTGGAAAATGAAAAGGAATGACGACTTGCGCATAATGATCGTGGAGGACGAAGCCCTCCTCGCACTGGAACTCGAAAGCGAAATCGAAGCGGCAGGCCATTCCGTCATTGGCATTGCCGCTGCAAGCTGGGCTGCGCGCGATCTGGTGGATCGGGAAAGCCCGGACTTCGCCTTTGTCGATATCCATCTGGTGGACGGCCCGACCGGCGTCGATGTGGGCCGTTATCTGACCGAAAAGAATATTCCTTACGTCTTCGTCAGTGGCAATATCAAACGCATTCCCGATGACTTCGCCGGTGCCGTTGGTGCCATCGAGAAGCCTTATACGGTCAATGGTTTGCAGAATGCTCTGGACTATTTGCATGCCAAGCTGAGCGGTGATCGCAGCGCAACTGTTCCACCAAACCTTATTTTGCCTGAGCGCGTCTGATCGAACGCCTCGAGAGCCAACACTGTGATGAACAATAAAATAAATTTACGACATACCGCCATTTCAAACCGGTGATGTCTGCACCCTGGGGGTGGAAAACGTGACGAGCAGCACCGGCAATATCGGTCCTATCCTGACACAGTTGTTCGAGCAGGCGCCGACTTTCATCGCGTTGTTGCGAGGGCGTGAACACCGTTTCGAGCTGGCAAATCCGAGCTACATGAACCTGGTCGGACGTCACGATATAGTAGGCAAAACAGTTGCAGAAGCCTTGCCCGATGCGAAAGCCCAGGGGTTCGTGAAAATACTGGACGACGTTTACGAAAGCGGCGTCGCCTATTCCGCCTCCGGCGCTTTGTTTGCCGTCCAGTCTGACCCAAACGGACCAGTGGATGAAAGATATCTCGATTTCGTTTATCAGCCGATCCGCGGTGCGGACGGAGAGGTCAGCGCCATTTTCGTAGAGGGTGCGGATGTAACCGAACGCACACTCGCCGAAAAAGCACGCCGCGAAAGCGAAGAGCTCTACAAGGGCCTTTTCGACGCCATCGACGAAGGCTTCTGCATCATCGAGTTTTTCGATGGGCCGCATGGTCCCGATAGCGACTATATCCACATTCAGGCCAACGATGCCTATGCCCGTCACGCCGGAATTCCGAACGTGGTCGGGCAAAAGCTGCGTGAAATGGTACCTGATGAAGCGGACGCTTGGATAGCACGCTATGGAGCCGTGTTGAGCACCGGGCAACCCATCCGCTTCCAGCAGGAACTGGTCGCGACGGGTCGATACCTCGAACTCGCCGCCGTGCGCATAGAGCCGAAAAGCAAGCGGCAGGTTGCCGTTATGTTTCAGGATATCACTGCACGAAAGCGCGCGGAGAACGCGCTCGCGACGCTCAATGCCACACTCGAACAGCAGGTTATGGCGCGCACCACGGAGCTTATGGCAGCTGAGGAAGCACTGCGGCAGGCACAGAAGATGGAAGCCGTCGGGCAGTTGACGGGCGGACTGGCCCATGACTTCAACAATATTCTCGCCGGTATCAGCGGCAGTCTGGAAATGATGAATACGCGCCTTGCGCAGGGTCGCATCAGTGAACTCGACCGCTATATCAATGGCGCCATGGGTGCGACCAAACGTGCCTCAGCGCTGACACAGCGGCTTCTTGCCTTCTCGCGCCGCCAGACACTGGACCCGAAGCCGTTGAATATCAACATTCTGGTCGAAAGCATGCTGGATTTGATCACCCGCAGCGTTGGGCCGGAAATAAAGGTCGAAACCGTGGGAGCGGCGGGTGTCTGGCCGACATTCGTGGATGCAAGCCAGCTTGAGAATGCCCTTCTCAACCTCTGCATCAACGCGCGAGACGCCATGCCGGGCGGTGGAAAGCTGACCATAGAAACCGGCAACCGATGGATGGACGAGCGTTCCGCACGCATGCGCGGCCTGGAGCCGGGTCAATATGTATCCCTCTGCGTGTCCGATACCGGCACAGGCATGTCGCCTGAAGTCATAGAGCGTGCATTCGACCCCTTTTACACGACAAAGCCGATTGGCCAGGGAACAGGCCTTGGCCTCTCCATGGTCTATGGTTTTGCCGGGCAATCGGGCGGCGCGGCGCGCATTTATTCCGAACTGGGCAAGGGAACGATGATCTGCATCTACCTGCCCCGCTATTCCGGCTCCATAGAGAGCGCTGATCTGGAAACAGAACACCCGGTCGAGCCACCTCGCGCCGATGGTGGCGAGACTATCCTCGTGGTGGATGATGAGCCGCTCGTGCGTATGCTCGCCGTCGAAGAGCTTCAGGATCTTGGTTACGCCGTGATTGAGGCGGAGGATGGTGCATCGGCACTGAAAATCCTCAATTCTGCGAGACAAATCAGCCTGTTGATCACCGATGTCGGTCTACCTGGCGGCATGAATGGGCGCCAGCTTGCGGATGCGGCCCGGGTCAATCGCTCCGATCTGGAGGTGCTATTCATTACCGGATACGCCGAAAACGCGGTCCTCAACCACGGTCATCTCGAACATGGCATGCACGTCATGACCAAACCCTTTCAGCTCGACGTTTTTGCCCAGCGGGTGAAGAGCCTTGTGGGCAAGGCAAAGTAACGGTGTAACCGCTCCTCGCCACGCAAATTTTTTCTGTATGGCCAAACATCGCAGGAAGTTCCGGCATCAGGATTAAGAAGCGTAGCAAATCTTTATTTTTGCTACCTTCACCCGTGTCATCTGCCTTGCAGCGAGAAAAATCGCTCCTTATATACGCCGCAGCACAGCAGAAATGCTGACAATTCGGCAAGACCATCCAAGTCAAGGATACGTCAATGGAATGCCTCCCGGGGTTCCGACGTCTCGCTTCAAGGAGAGAAGAAAAATGGCAAAAGTAATCGGTATCGACCTTGGCACGACCAACTCCTGCGTTGCAGTGATGGACGGCAAGGACACTAAAGTTATTGAAAACGCGGAAGGCGCACGCACGACCCCTTCCATGGTCGCATTCAGCGACGATGGCGAGCGTCTGGTCGGCCAGCCTGCAAAGCGTCAGGCCGTCACCAACCCAACCAACACGCTCTTCGCAGTCAAGCGCCTGATCGGCCGCCGTTACGAAGACCCGACCGTTGAAAAGGACAAGGGCCTCGTTCCGTTCGAGATCGTCAAGGGCGATAACGGCGACGCATGGGTTCAGGCTCAGGGCAAGGGTTACTCCCCGTCGCAGATCTCCGCGATGATTCTTCAGAAGATGAAGGAAACTGCTGAATCCTACCTCGGCGAAAAAGTCGAGAAGGCTGTCATCACCGTTCCCGCATACTTCAACGACGCCCAGCGTCAGGCCACCAAGGATGCAGGCCGCATCGCTGGTCTCGAAGTTCTGCGCATCATCAACGAGCCGACGGCTGCAGCACTTGCTTACGGTCTCGACAAGAAGGACGGCAAGACGATTGCTGTCTACGACCTTGGCGGCGGTACCTTCGATATTTCCGTTCTGGAAATCGGCGACGGCGTCTTCGAAGTGAAATCCACCAACGGCGACACCTTCCTCGGCGGTGAAGACTTCGACATGCGTCTGGTCGAATACCTTGCTGGCGAATTCAAGAAGGACCAGGGCATCGACCTGAAGGGCGACAAGCTAGCTCTGCAGCGCCTCAAGGAAGCTGCCGAAAAGGCAAAGATCGAGCTGTCGTCTTCGCAGCAGACCGAAATCAACCTGCCCTTCATCACGGCGGATGCGACCGGTCCTAAGCACCTGACGCTTAAGCTGACGCGCTCCAAGTTCGAAAGCCTGGTCGATGACCTGGTTCAGCGTACCGTTGCACCGTGCAAGGCGGCGCTTAAGGATGCCGGCGTTTCCGCTTCCGAGATCGACGAAGTCGTTCTCGTCGGTGGTATGAGCCGCATGCCGAAGGTGCAGGAAGTCGTCAAGCAGCTGTTCGGCAAGGAGCCACATAAGGGAGTAAACCCTGACGAGGTGGTTGCCATGGGTGCTGCCATTCAGGCAGGCGTTCTGCAGGGCGACGTCAAGGACGTTCTGCTTCTCGACGTCACACCACTGTCTCTCGGCATCGAAACGCTGGGCGGTGTCTTCACACGTCTGATCGACCGTAACACGACGATCCCGACGAAGAAGAGCCAGACCTTCTCGACCGCCGAAGACAACCAGTCTGCCGTGACCATCCGCGTTTCGCAGGGTGAGCGCGAAATGGCTGCCGACAACAAGTCGCTCGGTCAGTTCGACCTCGTCGGTCTGCCACCGGCACCACGCGGCGTTCCGCAGATCGAGGTCACCTTCGATATCGACGCCAATGGCATCGTGCAGGTTTCCGCCAAGGACAAGGGCACCGGCAAGGAACAGCAGATCCGCATTCAGGCATCTGGTGGTCTGTCCGACGCCGACATCGAAAAGATGGTAAAGGACGCTGAAGCCAATGCTGAGGCCGACAAGAAGCGTCGCGCTGGCGTTGAAGCCAAGAACCAGGCCGAAAGTCTTATCCACTCCACTGAGAAGTCGGTGAAGGAATATGGCGACAAGGTTTCCGAAACCGACCGCAAGGCCATCGAAGACGCCATTGCAGCCCTCAAGACGTCGGTTGAAGCATCCGAGCCGGATGCCGATGACATCCAGGCCAAGACCCAGACCCTCATGGAAGTTTCCATGAAGCTTGGTCAGGCCATCTACGAAGCCCAGCAGGCAGAAGGCGGCGAGGGTGCAGAAGGTGGCAAGGATGACGGCGTGGTCGATGCCGACTACGAGGAAATCAAGGACGACAAGAAGTCCGCTTAATTTGCGGCCTTCTTGCCAGATCGATGACTGACTAATATCCGGCTGCCCAAGTCTCTGATGATTTTAAGTTTCTTCAATCTTAAATCATCTTTGTCTGGCAGCCGGAAATCCATTTCCGGGGCTTGTTAATTAATGGCGAAAGCAGACTTTTACGAAACACTTGGCGTTAGCAAAACCGCTGACGAAAAAGAGCTGAAAAGCGCCTTCCGCAAACTCGCGATGAAGTATCACCCGGACAAGAATCCGGACGATGCCGAGTCCGAGAAAAAGTTCAAGGAAATCAACGAAGCTTACGAGACGCTCAAGGACCCGCAGAAGCGGGCGGCCTATGATCGTTTCGGCCATGCTGCCTTCGAACAGGGCGGAATGGGTGGAGCAGGTGGTGGCGGCGGCTTTGCTGGCGGCGGCTTCTCCGACATTTTCGAAGACATATTCGGCGAGATGATGGGTGGCGGTCGAGCACGCCGCTCCTCTGGTGGCCGCGAACGCGGTGCGGATCTTCGCTACAATATGGAGATTTCGCTTGAGGAAGCTTTTGCTGGCAAAACGGCGCAGATCAGGGTTCCCACATCCATAACCTGCGATGTCTGCACCGGTTCCGGCGCTAAGCCCGGCACCAGTCCGAAAACCTGTGGCACCTGCCAGGGTTCTGGACGTGTGCGCGCAGCCCAAGGCTTCTTCTCGGTCGAACGCACCTGCCCGACCTGCCATGGTCGCGGCCAGACGATCACTGATCCATGCACCAAGTGCCACGGTCAGGGCCGCGTGACCGAAGAGCGTTCGCTCTCCGTCAACATCCCCGCTGGTATCGAAGACGGCACACGTATCCGCCTTCAGGGTGAAGGCGAAGCGGGAATGCGGGGTGGTCCTTCGGGCGATCTTTACATCTTCCTGTCGGTGCGCCCGCACGAATTCTTCCAGCGCGATGGTGCCGATCTCTACTGCGCTGTGCCTATCTCGATGACGACGGCGGCACTCGGCGGCACATTCGATGTAACGACACTGGATGGAACGAAGTCCCGTGTGACGGTGCCGGAAGGCACACAGGCGGGCAAACAGTTCCGCCTCAAGGGTAAGGGGATGCCAGTCCTGCGTTCAGCGCAGACGGGCGATCTCTACATCCAGATCCAGATCGAAACGCCGCAGAAACTGACCAAGCGTCAGCGCGAACTTCTGCAGGAATTCGAGCAGATTTCCTCCAAGGAGAATAATCCGGAATCGACCGGCTTCTTTGCCCGGATGAAGGAATTCTTCGACGGCTGATCGCCATCGCAATATTCAAATGTGAAAACGCTGCCGCCTATCAAGACGGCGGCGTTTTTGTTTCTCAGCCCGAAAACCCGCCTTCATCCAGAAATGCCTGCTCCTCCTGCGTCGTTTCCCGTAGCAGGATCTCATTGCGGTGAGGAAAACGGCCGAAGCGCTGAACGATGTCGCGATGCTCGACGGCAAAGGGATGATAACGCTCGCCAAGCGGTTCGCAGAGCTTGCAGCATAGTTCCTGATCCGCAATCTCTTCTGAGTGCATGAGGGGAAGATAAATGAAGATTCGCAGCTCTTCATCGATGGCAGCATCATGCCCGCGGCTTAATGCTTCACGCGCGTAATGCAGCGCGAGCGTGTCGGTCGCATACATATGGGCCGTGCCGCGAAAACAGTTGCGTGGAAATTGGTCGAGCAGCAGCAACAGCGCAAGCGTGCTTTCAGGCTTTTCCAACCAGTTCTCGAGCTCCCGGCGAGCTGCCATGAAGTGCAGTTCACGAAATCGATCATGAAAGGATGCGTCGAAATGAGCGTCTTTCTCAAACCATTTTTCAGACCCGGCATCTTTCCAGAAGGCAAGGACATCGGCGGCGGAGACGGGGAGTGACGAAATACCCATGAGCAGCGCTCCTCAGTAATGCGGTGGCCTTGTAATGGCGGGGGCTTCCAGAGACTGCTCTTCGAGACTGAGGAAACGCTCCGTCAGCCTATCCAGCTTTGCACGGGTTTGTTCCACCACTTTCCACTGCTCTGTCAGCTGATCGGACAGCTCCTCGATGGTCTTTGTCTGATGCGCGATAGTCTCTTCAAGCGCGACGATGCGGGCTTCGGTGTTTTCCGGCACGGATGCCTCCATTTATGTGTCGGTCTGCTTTGACAGCTTTATACCCTGCAAACAAGACAAAGGCCGGACACGATGTCCGGCCTTTGGTATTTTCAGGATTTGCAAACCTATCAGCCTTCGTCTTGAAATACCTCCTCGCGCTTTTTCTTGACGCTTGGCAGGAAGACGACAACGAGAACGAGAAGAGCGATGATAAGCAGGGTCGCGCTGATCGGGCGCGTAACGAAAGTGCTCGGATCACCACGCGAAAGGATCATGGCACGCCGCAGGTTTTCTTCCAGCAGCGGGCCGAGAACGAAGCCGAGCAGAAGTGGTGCGGGCTCGCAGCGGAGTTTCACCAGCACGTAGCCAATGAAGCCGAAGAAGGCGACGGCGTAAAGATCGAAGACATTGGAGTTGACGCTGTAGACCCCGATGGCACAGAAGGCCATGATAATCGGGAAAAGCACGTAATAGGGTATGGTCAACAGCTTCACCCAAAGCCCGATCAACGGCAGGTTCAACACCACGAGCATCAGATTGCCGATCCACATGGAAGCGATGATGCCCCAGAACAGCGCTGGCTGTTCCGTCGCGACATTCGGACCGGGAACGATACCCTGAATAATCATCGCGCCGATCATCAGCGCCATCACCGGATTGGCCGGGATGCCCAGCGTCAGCAGCGGGATGAAGGATGTCTGTGCACCGGCATTGTTGGCTGATTCAGGGCCTGCCACACCTGCAATCGCGCCATGGCCGAACTCTTCCGGGTTCTTCGAAACGCGCTTCTCAACGGTGTAGGATGCGAAGGCCGCAAGGATGGCACCGCCACCCGGCAGAATACCGAGGGCTGAACCGATGATCGTGCCACGCACAACCGGCGCGAACATCTGCGCGAAGTCTTCCCTGCTGGGCAGAAGGCCCGAGACCTTGGCCATCAAAACGGAACGGCCTTTCTCATCCTCGAGGTTGCGAAGGATTTCCGCAATACCGAAGACACCAACGGCCACCGCAACGAAATTCAGGCCATCGGCATATTCGCGAATACCCAACGTGAAGCGCGGTGTGCCGCTGTAGATATCCGTGCCGACAAGACCGAGCAACAGACCGAGAACCACCATGGCCAAAGCTTTGATGATGGAACCATGCGCAAGTGCAATGGACGACACGAGGCCGACAACCATCAAGGAGAAATATTCGGCAGCACCAAACTCAAGCGCAATTGCCGTCAGCGGCGGCGCGAAAATCGCGACGAGGAAAGTAGAGACCGTACCAGCAACGAACGAACCGATAGCAGCAGTGGCCAGCGCCACACCCGCCTTGCCCTTGCGTGCCATCTGGTAACCATCAATGGCGGTGACGGCGGACGACGATTCGCCCGGCATGTTGATCAGGATCGCGGTGGTGGAGCCGCCATATTGTGCACCGTAATAGATACCGGCAAGCATGATGAGCGAGGAAACCGGCTCCAGCTGGAAGGTGATCGGCAGCAGCATGGCGATGGTTGCTGTGGCACCAATACCCGGCAACACGCCGATCAATGTTCCGAGCAGAACGCCGATCAGGCAGAAGAACAGATTATGAATGGATGAGGCGGTGTAGAAACCCAGCGCCAGATTATCGAACAGTTCCATGACGCGACCTCAGAAATTGAGCCAAGGGCCGAAGCGCTGGAAAGGCAGGCCGAGACCATAGTTGAAGACGACGACGGAGAAGACCGTGATACCGGCGGACAGAATGACTGCCATCAAAGGGCTCATCTTGTGCGATGCGAAGGATGCGATCAGCGCGCTGAAGAAAAGCGCCGGTACAAAGCCCAAACCGCGCACTGTGAACCCGAAAAAGATCGGCGCAGGCAAAATGAAGAAGATGCCGCGCCACGCAATCGGGCCGAGCGGCTCTCCCCTGACCTTTCCGGCGCGCAGCAGAATGACTGCTCCGAGCATGATGAGGATGAAGGAGAGTACGAGCGGAAAATATCCCGGCCCCATACGGAATGCCGTACCCAGCTCGAGCCCGTAGGATTGCAGCGCAAAAAAGCAACCCAGGCAGATGAATATGGCACCACAGATAGCCTCTGTAGCATCGAAGGAGAGTGATTTCATGGTTGTCCCCGCCTATGCGCATCGTTGCAAAACCGAGTACGATTTCGCAAGAAACGATGCGTCTGTTCTAAAGTGAAAGCGCTAGGCCTTTGTTCGAAGGCATTGCGCCATCGACTGAGATACCGGCGGCAGTGCTGATGCCGCCGGTCGAGCCGTGGCTCAGTCTGCGTACTGGCCTGCGGATTCGATCACTGGCTTCCAGCGGGCAATTTCGCCTTCAAGCTTTGCCTTCAAAGCAGCTGGAGTGCCATCGGCCTCCGGAGAAGGCACGGTTCCGAGCTCCGCAAAGCGAGCCGCGACGTTCTGGTCCTTCAAGGCCACTTGCAGAGCCTTGGAAAGCCGCTCATTGACCTCCGCAGACGTACCCTTCGGTGTATAGATGCCGTGCCAGATACCGACTTCGAAGTTCGGCAGACCGGCTTCGGAAGCGGTTGGAACATCCGGCAGCACCTTAAGACGCTCCGGTGTCGTTACCGCATAGGCTTTGACCGTGCCGCCCTGGATCTGCTTGGTGGTGTTGGTCGTCTGGTCGCACATGATATCGACCTGACCGCCGAGAAGGTCGGTCATGGCCGGACCTGTGCCCTTGTAGGGCACGGTGACCAGCGGTGTTTCGATCGCGCTCATGAACAGCATGCCGCATAGATGCGAGGCAGCGCCGATACCGGCATTGGCCACGGTTACCGTGTCCCTGTTTGCCTTGGCGTATTCGATCAGGCCCTTGAGATCGGTGGTTTCGAGATTTTTGCGCGACAGGATCGTCATCGGCACTTCGGTAACGAGGCCGACATATTCGAAGGCGTTGGTCGTATCGTAGGCCAGCTTGCGGTAAAGCGTGGCGCTGGTGGCCATGCCGATGTGATGAAGAAGGATCGTGTAACCGTCCGGATCGGCAGAAGCGACGCGTCCAGCGCCGAGCGTACCGCCAGCACCGCCGACATTTTCCACGATGATCTGCTTGCCCAGATCTTTCGCCATGGATTCGGCGACGAGACGGGCAACCGTATCGGTCGGGCCGCCTGCCGCAAACGGAACGACCATTGTAATGTTGCGATCAGGATAAGTCTGCGCACCGGCATTGAGCGCAAAAAGGGATACGGCGGCGAGCGCTACAGCACCCGTGACGGTTTTCAGAAGCTTCATCTTTTCCTCCCGATGAATTATGGCCTCAGCGACCGTATCGCTCCTCTGCGACCGGTCGGGGTGATGCCATTTGCAGCCGCCTTTATTCGCAGCGCAACGCTTTCGATAACCGCTGGTGAGAAAAGCGGCTGTGCAAACGCAGCAATGGGTGGATTTCGAAACATTCACTGTAATGCGTGGGTGGATTTCCACCCACGGAGCAAATAAGCTCGGTGCGAAATCAGTTTTCCATGTCTTCTTCGATAAGATCCTGCTTGCTCAAGGCATATTTCTGCATTTTTTCGTAGAGTGTCTTGCGGGATATTCCAAGCGTTTCATAGACGGCTTTAAGGTTGCCTCTGTGCGCTGCAATTGTTCTTGCCAGGATACTTTTTTCAAACTCCGCGACCTTGGCTGAGAGACTGTGCGCCTGAAGGGACTGGGTACTTTCGCCTGAATATCCATCTAACCCCAGCACATATCGATCGGCTGCGTTTCTCAATTCACGCACATTGCCCGGCCAATCTCTACCTGCGAGGGTGGACACCACTTCGGACGGCACATCCATATCATCTCGTCCATGGCGCGCTGCCCCTTCCCGTACAAGGTGAAGAAACAGGAGCGGAATATCGGCCCGGCGCTGGGCAAGCGATGGCACATGAACCGTCGCGACATTCAGGCGGTAGAGTAAATCCTGACGAAAGCGGCCTGCCAGCGCCTCCTCTGCCAGATCAACCTTGCTGGTGGCTATAAAGCGAACGTCGAGTTCGACAGTCTCGTTGGAGCCGAGCCGCGTTATGGTTCGCTCCTGCAGCACGCGCAACAGCTTGCCTTGCATGTCGAACGGCATCGAGCCTATCTCGTCCAGCAGGATCGTGCCGCCGCGAGCGTGCTCGAATTTCCCGTAGCGCGAACGCAGCGCGCCGGGAAAAGCGCCAGCCTCGTGGCCGAAGAGTTCGCTTTCAATGAGGTGTTGCGGCAGCGCGGCGCAATTGATGGCGACGAAGGGCCGGTCTGCGCGGGCGCTGACATCGTGCAGCGCACGTGCCACGACCTCCTTGCCTGCTCCCGTGTCGCCGATGATCAGCGTATCCGCATCCGCAGCGCCGATTGCGCGGATTTGATATCGCAAATCCACCATGATCTGTGTGCGTCCCGGCAGACGGGTTTCGAGATCGTCTCGCTTCCCAGCCACCGCGCGTAAACGGCGGTTTTCCAGCACCAGCGAGCGTCGATCGATAGCGCGTTTGATGATGCCGGCGAGGTACTGCATATTGAAGGGCTTTTCGATGAAGTCATAAGCCCCGTTGCGCATTGCGCTCACCGCCAATTGTACATCGCCATGGCCGGTTACGAGAATGACGGGAATTTCCGCATCCAGTTCCCTCACCTTTTGCAGAAGCGTCATTCCGTCCATGCCCGGCATACGAATATCGGTGACGATGACGCCGTCGAAACTGTAACCGATCAATTCGAAGACATGGTCGGCATTGTCGACCATGACGACCTCCAGACCGGCAAGCTCCAGCGCCTGACCAGTGGAAAGCCGCAAATCCTCCTCGTCATCGATCAGCAGTACACGGGACATGTTCATTCGGCGGCAACCTCTATGGACGCCTGCGCGTCCAGTTCTATATCAAAACGGGCGCCACCATCGGGAAGATTGATGACGCTCAGGCGCCCACCGAAATCTTTCACGATGTTGTAGGAAATGGAAAGCCCAAGGCCCAGACCCTTGCCGACACCTTTTGTTGAAAAGAACGGGTCGAAGATACGTTCCATGATAGCAGGGGGCACGCCGGGGCCGCGATCACGAACCGAAATAACGATCTTGTCTCCCTCTTGCACTGCGGTCAGATCGATCTGTCTATTCTCCAGCCCTTCCACCGCGTCGGCGGCGTTGGAGATCACGTTGACAAGGACCTGCTGAAGCCGCACCGGTCCCGCCTTCACCAAGAGGGGGGCTGGTCCGAGATCAAGATGCAATAGGGCATCTGCTGCCTTCAGGCGGGCGCTGACGATCTCCAGCGTATCGGCTACCACACTCTCCAAGGCGACGGCGCCGATCCGCTCATTGGGCTTGCGGGCGAAATTGCGAAGATGCCTGCTCAGCGCCGCCATTCGATCAATGAGAGCCGATATTCGCGTGATGTTGGAGCCTGCCTCATCCACGCGGCCACGCTCGATCAATAACGAGGCGCTTTCGGCATAGGTCTTGGCAGCAGCCAAAGGCTGGTTGAACTCGTGCGACAGCGCGGCAGACATTTGACCGAGCGCAGCAAGCTTGCCCGCCTGAATGAGATCCTTCTGTGTCTTTCGCAACTGCTTTTCCGTCTGCCGACGCTCGGCGATTTCGCGCTTTATATCACGGTTGACGCGGGCGAGATCGGCGGTGCGCTCCTCAACCCGTCGCTCCAGTTCGGCCTGCGCCTCTGCCTGATGCACAAGACGGTCCCTAAGCCTGCGGCGGCGTTGTAACATGGCGGCCGTGACTGCTCCCGCAAGGCAGAGGCAAAGGACGACTGCAATCATGGTCGTCTTTGTCTGGTTATGGATGGAACTGGTATCCATCAGCACGTTCACCGTCCATCCAGCATCCGGCATCGGCTGTGAAAGCACGAGATATTCCCTGCTCTGCTGCCCTTCCTGGACCGTCATCAGCTGGTGGTTACGGAACGAACCCCTGGAGGCGGGCAATTCGGAAAGCCTGGCATCGGCGTAACGCCTCGAAGCTTCCGTTTTGGCAATCCTCTCTGCAGTCAACGGCAGAATGGCGGAATAGAGCCATTCCGGGGTGCCCGTCATGAAGATGATGCCTTCCGGGTCAGTCACAAAAATACGATTTTCGCCATTACCAAAGGAGGATTCGATGCCCTCGATATCCACCTTGAAAACGATGACGCCCTTGATGACATCATTGAACAGGATCGGAGAGGCAAAATAATAGCCGCGCTTGTGTGACGTCGTTCCCAGCGCGAAGAACCGCGACTGGACGCCTTTAGCGGCATCCTGGAAATAGGGGCGATAGCTGAAATTCTGGCCGACGAAACTGGCCGGTCCATCGTAATTGCTGGCCGCAATCGTCTCACCGTCCAGCGTCATGATGTAGATGTCCGATGATTTCAGAAGATCGTTGATGGATTTCAGATAGACGTTGGCGCGCTGTCTGAGAAGCTGATCGTTCGGGTGGGCAACGAGTTCTTCGATGTCGTCATGATCGGCCATCAGTGCTGGCAAAGGTTCGTAGCGGTTGAGATGTCCGCCAAGCGCGGAAACGGCCAGTCGAAGCGTCGTCTGGCCCTGGTCTGCGGATTCCTTGAAATAGCTTTCGGCCACAAGGTCGCTTGCCTTTGTCAGCGCCAAGCTGCCAAGGCCGATACAAAGCACGACAATGCCGAACCAGCGATATTTCACTAACGCTTATCCTCCTATCGACCGCCTCAAAAGACGATCTCCCCTCTCCTGCCTTTCCGGCCTTGTGTAGACGAAACGACGGAAAGCAGGCTCCTCTCTTCCCGAAGTCTAAGTCCAGCACTCCATATTTCCAAGCATCCCCATCAAAACAAAAAAGCCGACCCTAGGGCCGGCTCGTTCGTATCTTGCGATTGAAGCGCTGATTATGCGCTTTCCTTCGGCGTCAAAACCTGGCGACCGCGGTACATGCCTGTCTTCAGGTCGATGTGGTGCGGACGGCGCAGTTCGCCGGAGTTCTTGTCTTCAACGTAGGTTGCGGACTTCAGGCCATCAGCCGAACGACGCATGCCACGCTTGGAAGGGCTGGTTTTTCTCTTAGGTACTGCCATTTGTGTAACTCCACTTGAGCGGCGAAACACAGGAACCGGCCAGAACCAAAGGCCGAATGTCACATGTTTCGATATCGGAAATTTGGCGCGCTTATACATGCCCCGCAGGGCTTTGACCAGCCCTGACGCGCATTTTTTCAAGAAAGGCCGAATCACCAGCTCGGCGCAGCACCGAGCCATTCGCGAATCACTATCAGAGAGGCTCAAACACAATCAATTCCTCGAAATGCTTCATATCGCGGAATTCACAGAATGCGGGCGGGTGCAATTCGATAACCGGTGCCGCTGTGCGCAGTTCTCGCAGGCAATCGTCGAGCAGTGCCTGCCAGTTCGGCAGGCATTCCGGCTCGAACCAGCGGCGCACATAGGCGAAGGTGATGTGAAATTCATAGGTATCTTGATCAGGATGACGATAACCGAAAGCTTCAGCGAAAGCGTTGCGCCATTCCGCAACGATCCGGTCGTCTTCAGACGTCGCTCCGCCCAGGGTAAGCCCCAGCGGCGTGACGGCTGTGACCTGCATGTCGAACGACGGCAGCTTCGGGAAGTTCTCTAACCGCCTGCGATAATATGCCGTCATGTCTTCTACTGCAGTATCTTCAGGCATTTCTTTCGGCCAGAATGGCCATGTGCGGCGGTGCTCGATAATTCCCTGAAACACCGTCATGTGCAGGCTGGAAATCGGTGTAAAGGCCAGATGCGTCGCTGCTTCGGGCATATCAATCAGGCGCTGCCGAACGTCGACAATCGCGTTCTGCGTGCGCGATCCCTCGATGAGGTGACAGACAACAGTGTTGCCGGGCTCGGCTAAAAACTCTCCAGCCAAAGAATAGCGCGTGCCGAGATGGCGCGGCGGCGCATCGTTGTTTACTGTAGAAAATTTGGCGAGTTTTGATGAAACGAGTGGGGCGTGCATGGAAGGCTCCTCGGATAGAAGCCTTCACCTACTCCTCATGCGCAACAGATGGATGACATCTGAAGCGTCAGTGCGCCTCATCCCAATTGTCTGCTGCGCGTGCATCCACCTGCAAGGGAACCTTCATATCGATGGCAGGCATGGCGGCGTTTTCCATGACCGACACGACGACCGGAAGCGTCTTTTCGATCTCGCTTTCCTCGACCTCGAAGATAAGTTCGTCATGCACCTGTAAAAGCATGCGAGCGGAAAGCTTAGCCTCATCCAGTGCGGGCTCCATGCGGATCATGGCGCGGCGGATAATATCGGCAGCAGAGCCCTGGATCGGCGCGTTGATGGCGGCGCGTTCGTTGAAAGCGCGCACCGATGGATTGGACGACTTGATTTCCGGGTAATTCACACGGCGTCCGAAGATGGTTTCGACATAGCCGTTTTCGCGCGCGAAAGCCTTGGTGCTCTCCATGTAATCGCGGATGCCAGGGAAGCGCTCGAAATATTTCTTGATGTAGTCACCCGCTTCCGAACGCCCGATACTGAGCTGATTGGCAAGGCCGAAAGACGAGATGCCATAGATGATACCGAAGTTGATCGCCTTGGCGCGACGCCGCACGTCGGACGGCATGCCTTCCACCGGTACGCCGAACATTTCAGACGCCGTCATGGCATGAATGTCGATGCCGTTTTCAAAAGCGTTTTTCAGCTGCGGGATATCGGCAACATGCGCCAGCACACGAAGCTCGATCTGGCTGTAGTCGGCAGACAGAAGCTTATTGCCGGGTGTGGAAATGAAGGCCGTCCTGATCTTGCGTCCTTCCGCCGTACGCACCGGAATATTCTGGAGGTTGGGTTCGGAGGAGGACAGGCGACCCGTCGTGGTGGATGCCAGCGAATAGGAGGTGTGGACGCGCTTGGTATCAGCGTGGATATAGCCGGGTAACGCATCCGTATAGGTGGATTTAAGTTTGGTCAGCTGACGCCAGTCCACGATCTTGCGCGGCAGTTCCATGCCTTCGGCGGCAAGGTCTTCCAGCACCGAAGCGGAAGTGGACCATTGGCCGGTCTTGGTCTTGGAACCACCGGGCAGGCCCATCTTGCCGAACAGGATATCGCCAAGCTGCTTGGGTGAGCCGATGTTGAATTTCTCACCAGCAAGCTCGTAGATCTCTTCTTCGAAGGCAGCGGCCTTCTGCGCAAGCTCACCTGAAAGGCGCGACAGGATTTGACGATCGACGGAAATGCCGCGCTCTTCCATGTGTGCCAGAACCGGCACGAGCGGGCGTTCCAGTCGTTCATAGACGGAGGTTAAACGGTCCGCCACGAGGCGAGGCTTCAACACCATCCAAAGGCGAAGCGTGACATCGGCGTCTTCGGCAGCATAGGCAGTCGCTTTGTCGATATCGACGAAATCGAAGGTCACGCCCGATTTGCCTGAGCCTGCGACATCCTTGTAAGGAATTGGCGTGTGGCCGAGCCAGCGCTCGGAAAGCGCGTCCATGCCATGGGCACCCTTGCCTGCTTCCAGAACGTAGGAGAGGAGCATCGTATCGTCATAGCTCTGCATAACGATGCCGAGACGTTTCACCAGCAGGTAGTCGTATTTGAGGTTCTGAGCGACCTTTAGGATTGCGGGGTCTTCCAGAAGTGCTTTCAGCCTTGAGATCGCAAGATCGTAAGGAATCTGGTCTGGTGCCAGCTTTATACCATCGCTGAACAGATCGCCACCGGAACCGGTCTTGTGGGTAAGAGGCACATAGGCCGCGATGATATCGGTGCCGCTCGCGTTCTTGCTGTTATCGGCAATTGCGAGTGAGAAGCCGACGAGTTCGGCATTCATCGGGTCGAGCGATGTGGTTTCGGTATCGAAAGCCACAACGCCTGTTTCGCCGGCCATGGCGATCCAGCGATCCAGCTCTTCGATGGTGCGGATCGTCTGATAGGCTGTCGTGTCGATCTTCGCAGCGGAGAACGCCGCCTCGCGGGCGGATGCAAGTTCTTTCGGCGTATCGCCTTCTGCCTTGGAAAGAACAGCACCGACATCGGAAACCGAGTGCTCGCCAAGCGCAACCGCAGAATCGTTTTGAGCGCCTGCGGCGGCATCCAGATCAGGTCCGTGTGCCGCAGCACCACGCTCGACGGGAACATGGGCTGGATCGATAACGGAAGCATCCGCGCCCGTTGCCTCTGCAACACGGCGCGTCAGGGTGGTGAACTCCATCGCCTTAAGAAAGGCGATCAGTTTTGGACCATCCTGCACTTCCAGCGTCAGTGCATCCAGCGCAAGCTCAAGCGGAACATCTGTCCGAAGCGCAACAAGCTGGCGGGAAAGACGAGCCAACTCGGCATTGGCGATAATGTTTTCGCGGCGCTTCTGCTGCTTGATTTCACCGGCACGCGAAAGCAGCGTATCGAGATCGCCATATTCTTCCAGCAACTGCGCTGCGGTCTTCGGCCCGATACCGGGGATACCAGGAATATTATCGGTCGAATCGCCCGTCATCGCCTGAAGGTCGATCATCTTTTCCGGTGGCACGCCCCATTTTTCGACCACATCGGGAACGCCGATCTGCTTGTCTTTCATCGCGTCGTACATATGCACGTTCGGCGTGACGAGCTGCATCAGATCCTTGTCGGAAGAGATGATCGTCACGTCCGCGCCGATGGCTTCCGCCTGACGGGCATAGGTGGCGATGATGTCGTCAGCTTCGAAACCTTCCGTTTCGATGCAAGGCAGATTGAAAGCTCGGGTGGCGTGACGGATCAGCCCAAACTGCGGAACCAGATCCTCCGGCGGTGCCGAGCGATTGGCCTTGTAAAGATCGTAAAGTTCGTTGCGGAAGGTTTTCGAGGAGTAGTCGAAAATCACCGCGAAATGGGTTGGCGTCACCCCGACATCGGTGTTGCGTGCATCCTTCAAGAGCTTCCACAGCATATTGCAGAAACCAGAGACGGCATTGACCGGCAAACCGTCCGATTTGCGGTTGAGCGGAGGGATGGCATGAAAGGCCCGAAAAATGAAACCGGAGCCGTCCACGAGGAAGAGATGATCGCCTTTTTTCATGGGAAGCATGGATAGCGCGGGGGGCAGATAACGTCCAGATAAACTTGATCGACCAGCACTCGTGAACCCCGTGATCTATTTTCTACCGCACGCTTGGCTTTTTCACCGGAACGTTACCAATTTGTAATCCGACCTTCCCTTGAAAAGCCGCATTTGCGGCCTCATTTCTAGGAGGACGGCGACTGATCACGCCGTAGTCTGATAGCTGGCTCGTCCCCCGCCGCGTCAGACCGGACAAAGGCCTATCCCCCTCTCCGGGCCTTTGTCCCTCAATATGACCGCCATGGCCGTCCCCTCCCGGCCATGGCGGTTTTTCTTTGCACGCATGTTTCGCGAAAGACTTACGATGTAGATCGTATGATATACAATTCTGCCGAGCGATCCCTGACGATGCGATTTTCGAGAAAAGATTCAGCGACCTATCTGGCGGCGCAACTGGCCAAGACCTTTTCAAGGGCGCTGAACAAACGCGCCACGGCGCTCGGCTTTTCGCCTGGGCAGTTTCCAGTGCTACTTGAACTCTGGCAAGAGGAAGGTCTAACGCAAAGACAGCTCCTCGATCGCGTCGATATCGAACAAGCTACTCTTGCCAATACGCTTTCCCGCATGGAACGAGATGGGCTGATTGAACGCAACCCGCACCCAAAGGACAGGCGAGCGCAGATAATAAGCCTGACCGAGAACGGGCGCGAGTTGGAAGCTAAGGCAATCGCAGCATCAAAAGCCACGGACGAGGCGATCCTGGAAGGATTGCTAAAGTTCGAGCGACACTTGCTGATCGAATATATGAGCCGTACCATCGAAGCGGCCAAGGGCTCCGAACCGACGACGTAAAGCCCGTACGCATGATGTGCGCCTGACGAGTTTCTAAAGATTACGGCTCGAAACCTCACCTCGTTTGCTCTATCTTCCGCCGATCTTGACATGACAGGATCGCGCAATGACAGACATTTCCTCCGTTCTTTCGACGGTTGACGACACACTTCCTTCCAGCCTCGAAAGACTTTTCGAACTCGTTCGCATCAAATCCATTTCGACGGACCCCGCTTACAAGGCCGAATGCCGCAAGGCGGCGGAATGGCTGGTGCGTGACCTGACGGGCATCGGCTTTGAAGCAAGCATCCGTGAGACGTCCGGCCACCCCATGGTCGTCGCCCATCACGATGGCGCAAAGCCGGACGCGCCCCATGTGCTGTTCTACGGTCATTATGATGTGCAGCCCGTGGACCCGCTGGAACTTTGGGAAAACGATCCATTCGATGCCGCCCTGAAGGATATCGGGGGAGGACGACAGGTCATTACGGGTCGTGGTACCGCCGATGACAAGGGTCAGTTGATGACCTTCGTGGAAGCCTGCCGAGCCTACAAGGCGGTCAACGGCTCGCTGCCGATCCGCATAACCATTCTTTTCGAGGGCGAGGAAGAATCCGGTTCGCCGTCCCTCAAACCGTTCCTCGATGCAAATGCGGATGAATTGAAGGCGGACTACGCGCTGGTCTGCGACACCAGCATGTGGGACCGCGAGACACCCGCCATTGCTGCCGCCCTTCGCGGCCTGGTTGGCGAAGAGATCGTGATTACGGCTGCCGACCGCGACCTTCACTCCGGCCTGTTCGGCGGCGCGGCCGCAAACCCGATCCACATATTGACCAGCATTCTTGCCGGTCTACATGACGAAACGGGTCGCGTGACCTTGCCGAACTTCTACGATGGCGTCGAGGAGACGCCTGCCAACATCAAGGCATCCTGGGAAAATCTTGGGCGCAGCGCCGAAGCCTTCCTCGGCGAAGTCGGACTGTCCATCCCCGCCGGTGAAAAGGGTCGCTCTGTCCTGGAACTGACCTGGGCAAGACCGACCGCAGAGGTAAATGGTATCGTTGGCGGCTACACGGGCGACGGCTTCAAGACGGTGATCGCGGCCAAGGTATCCGCAAAGGTTTCGTTCCGACTGGTCGGCAATCAGAATCCCGCAGCAATCCGTGAAAGCTTCCGAGCCTATGTGCGATCCAAGATACCGGGTGATTGCTCAGTGGAGTTCCACGAGCATGGAGGCTCGCCCGCGATCCAGCTTTCCTACGACTCTCCAGCACTGACCAAAGCAAAGACGGCTCTTTCGGATGAATGGGAAAAGCCCGCGGTCGTTATCGGCATGGGCGGCTCGATCCCGATCGTCGGAGATTTCCAGAAGATGCTCAACATGGATTCGCTGATGATCGGCTTCGGCCTGACCGATGACCGTATTCATTCCCCGAACGAAAAGTACGATCTCCAGTCTTTCCACAAGGGCATCCGCTCCTGGGTCCGTATTCTGTCGTCCCTTAGCGCGTAATGGAAGATATAGCGCCGTCTTTTGGCGGCGCTATTTTCTACAGAAACAAGCCAAAAAAACAAAAAGGCCGGGCAAGCCCGACCTTTCATTACCGTTTTTGCTATCAGTGCCAGTACATCCGTGGTCAAAGCGCTAAAACGGTTTGTGTCTCAGCACGGCGCCAACTTTCGCTGTCGCTCATGTCTTCCCTTTCATCATTGCTCGCCTTGGTTAATTTTTCATTAACGGGAGAGCAATACGGCGGCTCATCTAAAGCCTCATCGGGAACTGCCGAAACACTGATGGACCGTATATTGGTGTGCATCATGTCTTTTGCAAGGCCGATTATCAATTAAACTGAAAAGATCTCGAAATCAAAAAAGGCCGAGACGAAGTCCCGGCCTTTTGAAAGATGACTGCTGGCCTCGCCAGCAGTGCATTATGCAGCTACGATGCTGTCAGCAGACATCTTGCCAGAACGACGGTCCTGAACCAGTTCGTAGGAGATCTTCTGACCATCCTTGAGACCGCTCATGCCTGCACGCTCAACGGCAGAGATGTGAACGAATACGTCCTGTGCGCCGTCGTCCGGCTGAATGAAGCCGTAGCCCTTGGTTGCGTTGAACCACTTTACTGTACCAGTCGCCATAACGATTTCCTTCCGTTGGCAAATTACGTTTGCGCTGAAATTCAGCGCGGTTTGGTCGAATTTGAAGGAAAGAAAGATCGTCGTGTGCGTCTATTAAGGACGCCGAAGCTCTGGTCGTCAAACAAATATCGATGCGGAGACAAGTAGGATGATAGAACCGATAAGTCAAGTTTTTGAAATAAAACGCGGTACGACAAATTTTGCGGACGATATTTTCTAGACGCGTCTACCGGAGGCCGAAAATAAAAAACCCGGCGCGGGAGGAGGTGCGCCGGGTCTTTAAAACTGACTGGACAACTGGGAGGAGGAGTGTTGCCAGTCCAATCGGGCGACGCTGGGAGGAGGAGTGCGTCGCTTCGATAATTTGAAGATACAACAAATCTGCACGAATAACAGTCAGAACATTGCAGCGCAGCATTGCATAAAATGCATAACTATTTCGTTGAGACTTGTCGCGGCACCGCATACAGCCTAAAGATTGCGCATGAGTCTTGAATCCGTTCGTATTTTCTTTGCCAATCATGCTCCAGAGATAGACGTTCTGGAAACGAAAGAAAGTTCTGCGACAGTCGCTCTTGCGGCAGAAGCACATGGCGTCGACCCAGGTCAGATCGCTAAGACGATCTGCCTGAAGGCGGGTGATACGATCCTGCTTTTAGTAACGGCCGGAACGAAACGTCTGGACAATCGCAAGTTCAGGGATCGTTTCGGTGCTAAACCGCGCATGCTGGCAGCGGATGATGTCGTTGACGTGACGAGCCATCCTGTGGGAGGCGTCTGCCCCTTCGGCTTGCCTTCACCTTTGCCGGTCTATTGCGACATTTCGCTTCAGCAATACGCGGAGGTGGTGCCCGCCGCAGGTGCAATAAACGCGGCCGTTCGCATTTCCCCAGAGCATATGGTGCGATTGACTGATGCCGAATGGGTCGATGTTTGCCAGTAACGGCAACCTGATCCGCAATACGGCTTAACCCCACCTTAAATCGCCGCATTTAAGCTTCATCGGCGTGGACGATCGAGGCATCAGCCGTTTCCCGCGTGGCGACAAGAAGAATGGAGACAGTTCCAGCACATGGCAGGTAGTGGAAAATCGCGCCAGAGAGTCGAGCCTTCTTTCGGGGATTTCCACGATTCCGGCGATGATCTGCGCCTTGATGCGAGCGACCGCGTTGCTGGCACGAATTCGGCAGGCCGAAAAACGGGCGCATCCGACAATACACTGCCCAAGAAACGAAATGCAAAAGGCGCAAAGACGAAGCGCATCGAGCGTTTAAGCGGTGGCGGCATAACCGGCCTCATTCGCAGATGTATCTACTGGTGCATCGTGCTTGGCATCTGGGGTGGTATCGGCGTTGCGGGCATCGTTCTCTATTATGGCGCCCGTATGCCGAGCGCCAGTACATGGTCTATTCCTGAGCGCCCGCCCAATCTCAAGATCGTCGCTGTGGATGGTACCGTTCTTGCCAATCGCGGTACGACAGGCGGCGAAGCATTGTCTCTGGAAGACATGTCGCCCTATATTCCGCAGGCGGTCATCGCCATCGAGGATCGGCGGTTCTATTCGCATTTCGGCATCGATCCGCTGGGCCTTGCCCGCGCCATCGTCACCAATGTCGTCAGCGGACGCACCGTTCAGGGCGGCTCGACGCTGACGCAGCAGCTTGCGAAGAACCTGTTCCTTTCTCACGACAGAACCATCGAGCGTAAGATACAGGAAGTACTGCTCGCCTTCTGGCTGGAGCAGAAATACACCAAGGATCAGATACTTGCGATGTATCTGAACCGGGTCTATTTCGGGTCGAACGCCTATGGCGTTGAAGCCGCGTCACGGCGCTATTTCAACAAATCCGCCCGCGACGTCAATCTCGGCGAGGCCGCACTCCTGGCGGGCCTGCTGAAAGCCCCTACCCGCCTTTCCCCGGCGCGCGATCCGCAGGCGGCGGAAGAACGGGCGCAGGTGGTTCTGCACTCTATGCAGGATGTAGGCTTCATCACCGAGGACGAAATCAAGACCGCCATGTCCCAGCCACCCACCAAGGCGAAACGCTTCTGGTCGGGCGCCGAGCATTATGCCGCAGACATGGTGCTGGACGAGGTGCGCGGCCTGATCGGCGACGTGAAACAGGATTTGACAGTCGACACCACCATCGATGTCAATCTCGAAAGCGATGCTGAAAAGGCCCTGACCGATGTATTGAAGAGCGAGGGACGCAAGCTGGGCGCATCGCAGGCTGCCCTCGTTTCCATTGATGGTGCGGGCGCAATCCGGGCGGTAGTGGGCGGTGCCGATTATGCCGAAAGCCAGTTCAACCGCGCCTCGAAAGCCAAGCGGCAGCCCGGCTCTGCCTTCAAACCCTTCGTTTACATATCGGCACTCGAGGCAGGCCTGACGCCGAACTCGATCCGCAACGACGCACCTGTCAGGATAGGCAACTGGACGCCGGAAAACTACGATCAGAAATATCGTGGTGAGGTCACGCTTTCGACGGCGCTTGCGAATTCGCTCAACACCATTGCCGCACAACTCGTCATGGAGGTGGGCCCGACACGGGTAACGCAGGTTGCCCATCGCATGGGTATCGAATCGGATCTTCAGGCCAATGCTTCCATCGCGCTCGGCACCTCTGAAGTATCGTTGCTGGAACTGACGTCGGCCTATGCGCCGATGATGAATGGCGGTTTCAAGGCTACCCCGCACATCGTCAAGCGCATCACGGACCCTGACGGCAAAGTGCTTTACGAAAACAAGTACGACAATCCGCCGCGCGTGCTTGACGAAGGTATTGCCGCCACCATGAACGGCATGCTGACCGGCGTCATCAACGAAGGTACGGGCAAGGCAGCCAAGCTCAAAGGTTGGCAGGCGGCGGGCAAATCCGGCACCACCCAGTCGTTCCGTGATGCGCTTTTCGTAGGTTATACCAGCCAGCTAACGACTGGCGTCTGGTTCGGCAACGATGACGGCACGTCGATGAAGAAAGTGACCGGCGGAGGACTTCCGGCCAAGGCCTGGAAGGAGTTCATGACCGCTGCGCATACGGGTCTGTCACCTTCACCGCTCTTCGGTCTCGGCACCTACGGCGCGCCGGAGATCGGCCAGCCGATGGCAGCAGCCCCACAAGAGCAGCCTGCGACGATAGGCGATATCATTTCGAACGCGCTTGGCGGCAGTCATGCCCCCATGCCGCAGGACTATCCCGCAGCGCCGGTCAGCCGTGAACAGACGGCTGGCACAGCGCCGTTCCCGCCCTCGGACGTTCCCCAACAGGGTTACCCTCAGCAGCAATATGGCGGTCCGGTTCCTCCGGCGGATATTGGCGGCTCGCCCCAGCGGCAGGAGGCCCCGAGGCAAACGACATTGTTCGATATCTTGATGGGGAATTGAGGCAGGGGAGCCATCAATGGCAAAAGCAAAAGGCCCGGTAGAACCGGGTCTTTTCACATTCTATCAGTTCGTTGCAGCAGGCGCTGGTGCCGGGGCTGCGTTCGGGTCCGGCAGCGGGGCCGGGCTGGCCGATAGCGTGCGCAAATAGGCAATCAGGTCGGCGCGCTCGGTATCTTTCTTGATACCCGCAAAGCCCATGGCTGTGCCCGGCACATGTTTCTTCGGGGCCTCTATGAAGTAGCTGAGGTGATCGTAGTCCCACTTCTCGCTGCTGCCCTTGGAGAAGTCCTTCATGCCTGCCGAATAGCTGAAGCCTGCGTGGCTGGCGATGGGGCGGTTCACGACATCGAAGAGATTGGGCCCGACTTTGTTGGGACCTCCACTCTCCGAGGTGTGACAGCTGGCACATTTCTTGAATACGGTTTCGCCCTTGGCGGCGTCGGCGCTGGCCAGCAATTGTGCAATCGGCACGGCCGGAGCTGCAGCTTCCGCGCCTGCGTTCTCGCTCGTGGTTTCCGCGACGATGGCGAAGCCCTCCTTTTCAGGCGCTTTTGCGTGGAAAATTCCTTCCGACGCAATAGACACCGACATGAGGACGAAGACCGTGCCAAGTAAGGCACCGACCGCCATGTTCACCTTAGAATTCATAGATTTGCGCTCCCTCACAACCGTTTACTCGAAACGGACATCTTGAAATTGCTTGAAAGCTATGGCTTTTGCACAGCCTGCGCAACTTGAATATGCTCCCCGCCCCGTGACGTATTGCCACTTTTCAGGCGGAATTTGAAGGGTGTCGAATGAATAATCGGTATTTCGAAAAGGCCATCGTGCTCATTCCAGCACGGATGGCGTCCACCCGTTTGCCCGGAAAGCCGCTGGCCGATATCGGCGGCAAACCGATGATCGTCCAGGTTGCCATGCGCGCCCGCGAAGCAGGTGCCGAACGAATCATCGTTGCCGTCGATGACGAGCAGGTCTTTCAGGCCGTCAAAAACGCGGGCTTCGACGTGACAATGACCCGGAAGGATCACCAGTCAGGCTCGGATCGTATCTATGAGGCGCTTCAGAAGGCTGACCCGAGCGGCAGCGCCGAATTCATTATCAACGTCCAGGGCGATCTTCCGACCATCGAGCCGGAAACGATCCGTGCTTCGCTTCGTCCGGTGGAAGATACATCCGTCGATATCGCTACGCTGACCGTGCCGATCACCGATGAGGACGAAAAGACCAATCCCAGCATCGTCAAGATCGTCGGCAGCCCGCTTTCCGACACGCGCCTGCGCGCACTCTATTTCACCCGCGCAACGGCACCCTATGGCAACGGACCGCTTTATCATCATATCGGCCTGTACACCTATCGTCGCGCCGCGCTTGAAAAATTCGTCTCGCTCAAGCCCTCACCGCTCGAGATGCGCGAGAGCCTCGAGCAGTTGCGGGCACTCGAAGCCGGCATGCGGATCGATGCGGAGATCGTGAATTCCGTTCCCCTTGGGGTCGACACCCAGCCACAGCTGGAAACCGCGCGCAAAATTCTCAGCAGCAAACAGAACTGACGGCACAATCATGACCAGCAGCAATCGCATTGCCTTTCAGGGCGACTACGGCGCAAATTCAGACATGGCGTGCCGGGATGTTTTTCCGACCATGGACCCGCTGCCCTGCCCGACATTTGAAGACGCCTTCAATGCGCTTGAAAATGGCGATGCCGATTTGGCGATGATACCGATCGAGAACACGCTGGCAGGACGCGTCGCTGACATTCACCACCTGCTACCTGAATCACGGCTGCACATCATCGGCGAATATTTCATGCCGATCCGTTTTCAGTTGATGGTTCTGCCCGGTGTGCAGAAGGACGAGATCAAGACGGTTCACAGCCATATTCACGCACTTGGCCAGTGCCGCAAAATCATCCGCTCCAACGGCTGGAAGCCGGTCGTTGCAGGCGATACGGCGGGGGCCGCGAAACTGGTTTCGGAACTGGGTGATCGCAGCATGGCGGCACTTGCGCCGCGCCTTGCTGCCTCGCTTTACGGTCTCGATATTCTCGCAGAGAATGTCGAGGATTCAGAAAACAACGTCACCCGTTTCGTCGTACTGTCCCGCGATGAATTCTGGGCAAAGCGCACGACGCCGGAAGAGGTGGTTGTTACCACCTTCGTCTT
Source organism: Agrobacterium larrymoorei (assembly GCF_013322225.1). Taxonomy (GTDB): domain Bacteria; phylum Pseudomonadota; class Alphaproteobacteria; order Rhizobiales; family Rhizobiaceae; genus Agrobacterium; species Agrobacterium larrymoorei_A. Next base: position 20,343 of record NZ_JAAMFB010000002.1, on the reverse strand, counting down.
CAACGTGCGCAACATTCCCGCAGCCCTGTACAAAGCGATGGGTGGTTTCGCCACCAACGGCATCAACATGACCAAGCTCGAAAGCTACCAGATCGGCGGCAAATTCGTAGCGACGCAGTTCTATGCGGATATCGAGGGCCATCCGGAAGACGAGCCGGTTCGCCACGCGCTGGAGGAGTTGAAGTTCTTCTCCGAGAAGGTGAGAATTCTGGGTGTCTATACCGGCCACGCAATGCGTGGGAAGCTGAATAACGTGTGAGCGTTGCACTCACTCCATAAGTAATCCTCGGGCTTGACCCGAGGATCTGACGCCTTCCAAATGTCAATGTGGTTAGACCCTTGGAAAAGCCCAACGGTAACACAGCAAAGATGGGGCGAACCTACTTCACGCCGTCCCACTCGATCCAGTCCCGCATCAACCTATGCGCGATCGCACCGCGCGGCGGCGGCGACTTGCCGTTGGCGGCGCTTGCATTCAGCATGTCCACCACCTCGTCGCGCGTGAACCAACGGCAGTCCTCAAGCTCTCCCTCATCCCGCGTGATATCGAAAGACAGTGCTTCCGAATAACACCCGATCATCAGCGTATGTGGCATGGGCCATGGCTGTGATGCGTGATAACGGACGCGACCGATCTCTATGCTGGACTCTTCCCGCGTTTCGCGGCGCACGGCATTCTCAATCGTCTCGCCCGGCTCCACGAAGCCGGCAAGGCAGGAATACATGCCCGGCGCGAAATGGGCTCCGCGGCCAAGCAAGCACAGTTCGCGCTCAAGATCGATGGTCAGCATGATGACCACGGGGTCGGTGCGTGGAAAGATGGTGTGGCCGCAGCTTGCGCAGATGCGCTTGTAGCCGCCGATACGGAGTTCCATGTGACCGCCGCAGCGACCGCAGAACCTGTTGTCGGAGTTCCAGTTGACGAGGCTGACGGCCTGCGCGACTTCGCCGAGCAGTTCCTCGCCAATCAACTGATCGCGGTAGAGCGAGCGTGCATCCACCGGCTTGTAGTGGCTGGCAAGAGCATCTTCGGCCACACCCACCGGCACAGCCACGCGGGGCTCACCGTTTTCCTTGTGGCCGAGCAGGATTGCCCGTTCGAAATCCGGATCGAGCTCAGCCAGTTCATAGGCGGAGAAGAGCGGGTCTAGCACCTGATCGTCGTGCTTCAGAACAAGCTTGTTACCCGCAAAGGCAAGCAGATGCGTTCCTTCGACTTTCAAAGCATCGACAACGCAGTTTTCATCGCGTTTTTCCGCCAGACGGTTAAGGCCGTTCTGTGCGAATGCTGTGAGGGTCGAGGGTTCGGGATGTGGCGAGTTGGTTTCGAAAATGCTTTTTGAGATCATCAGAGCGCGCCAGCCAGTTTCTTCATGAATGTCTGTTTCTCGTCTTCGGCGTAAGGAATAGCGGTGCCCTGCCCCCAGATCGGCCCCGGCCAGAAAGGATCGCCTTCGCTGCGTGCGATAATATGGACGTGTAGCTGGGGAACGATGTTGCCCAGCGCGCCGACATTGATCTTGGTTGCGCCGGTGATGTCCTTCAGGGCTGCTGCAACCAGATTGGTTTCGAATGTCAGCACCGCCTGATCGAGAGGCGTCAGGTCGAACAATTCGCTGACATCGTTGCGCTGCGGGACGAGCACAAGCCAGGGCCAGCGGCTGTCGTTCTGAATGCGCAGCTGGCAGAGACCAAGAGTGGTGATCAGCGCGCTATCGCGGGCCAGTCTGTCGTCCAGCCGGAATGTGTCCAAGGTGTCCTCCAAAGCATGCGGCGTGGAAATGTCAGCGTTTTCGCTCCTGCCACATGCGCAATTATAAACTGTTTTCACAGCGATAGCAGTTTTTTGAAGGCTTGGCTTGCATTTGCTTTTAATATTGCCGATATGTGGCCCCGGGAGGTTGGTGGTGGACGAGCCACTCGCCAACCGGGTCAGGTCCGGAAGGAAGCAGCCCTAACGAGCCAGGCACGGGTCGCCGTGCCAGCCTCCCACCTTTTCTTTTTTAGACGCGCTCTGCTTCGCCGGGCCAGTTCAGCCTGAAAGCGGGCCCAACTTCAAAACTGGCGAGGCGATGAGCGACACCGGAACCAACATGCCCCAGACAAATGAGCAGGGTACCGGTTACCGGGTCTTGGCACGCAAATATCGCCCCAAGGATTTCTCCGATCTGATGGTCGGGCAGGAACCGATGGTTCGCACGCTGACCAATGCGTTCGAAACCGGTCGTATCGCCCAGGCCTATATGCTCACCGGCGTTCGCGGTGTCGGCAAGACGACGACGGCGCGCATTCTGGCGCGTGCGCTGAACTACAAGACGGCCGAGCTCGACAAGCCGACCATCGACCTGCGCGTTCCCGGTGAACATTGCCAGGCGATCATGGAAGGTCGCCATGTCGATGTTATTGAGATGGATGCCGCCTCGCATACGGGTATCGATGACATCCGCGAGATCATCGAGCAGGTGCGTTACCGCCCGGTTTCGGCGCGCTACAAAGTCTATATCATCGACGAAGTGCACATGCTGTCGACGCAGGCTTTCAACGGCCTGTTGAAGACGCTCGAAGAGCCGCCAGAACATGTGAAGTTCATTTTCGCGACGACCGAAATTCGCAAGGTTCCGATCACGGTTCTCTCGCGCTGCCAACGCTTCGATCTGCGCCGCATCAGCGCTGCGGATCTGGTCGGTCTGTTTACCGCAATTTCCTCCAAGGAGGGTTTCGAGGCCGAGCCTCAAGCACTGGCGATGATCGCGCGTGCGGCAGAAGGTTCTGCTCGTGACGGTCTCTCGCTACTGGATCAGGCGATTGCCCATGGAGGTGGTCGTGTAGAGGCGGAAGCCGTGCGCGGGATGCTGGGTCTTGCGGACCGGGCTCGCATCGTCGATCTGTTTCAACATGTCGTCAAAGGCGATGTGGCGGCGGCACTTTCCGAGTTCACCGCGCAATATGAGGCAGGTGCCAACCCTGTCGTCATTCTCAACGATCTGGCGGATTTCACTCACCTCGTCACACGCATGAAATATGTGCCGGATGCTGCGGAAGACCCGTCGCTTTCGGAAGTGGAGCGCGTGCGCGGCGCTGAATTTGCTGACGGCATCGCTGTTTCCACCCTGTCCCGCGTCTGGCAGATGCTGCTGAAGGGAATACCGGAAACGGAAAACGCCTCGCGCCCGGCAGGCGCTGCCGAAATGGTGCTGATCCGCCTGTCGCATGCCGCAAATCTTCCGGCACCTGAAGATGCTGCGCGCCGTCTGGCGGAGCTTTCGAACAGCGAGGGCAGCTTCTCGAATGGCGGTCCCTCTGGCAGTGGTGGAAATGGTGGCGGTGCGCGGGCGTACTCATCCACTCAGGCCGTAGCCTCGGCCCAAGCCTCACCGCAGATGCAATCCTCTCCGCAGCCGACAGCCATGTTGCGCGCCGTGCCGGATAGCCGCCCGCAGGAAATGCAGGTTGCGGCACCCCGGACCGAAGAACGACCGGAACCGAAGGTGCCGGTAAAATCGGTGCAGGATATTGCCGATCTCTGCCAGAAGAACCGCGATCCAGTCATGCGGGCGAAGGTTCGCAACTTCGTGCGTATGGTGCGGCTGGAGCCGGGTCGTCTCGATATGCGGCTTGGCGACGGCGCACCGGGAACGCTTCCCGGCGAGCTTGGCGTCAAGCTCAAGGAATGGACCGGCATCCACTGGATCGTCAGTCTCAGCAAGGAACAGGGCGAACCGACCCTTGTCGAGGCCGAAGGCAATGCGCGGGATGCGCGTCTGGTCGATGCCCGGCAGGACCCGGACGTTGCCGCCATTCTGGCCCAGTTTCCCGGTGCCAAGATCACCGACGTGCGTATCCGCGCGCCGGTTCAGGACGAGGCCGAGGATATCGCCCCGCCGTCCGTTGCTGAATCCAGTGAAGGCGACATTCTTCCCGGCGACGATATTGAATTTTAAAAGCAGCGGACCAAATCTGCAAAGACAACAAAAGACAGGAGTTTAGCCATGCGCGACATCATGGGCATGATGGGCAAGGTCAAGGAAATGCAGGCCAAGATGGAGAAGGTGCAGGAAGAAATTGCCGCCCTCGAAGTCCACGGCACCTCCGGCGGCGGCCTCGTCACCGTTACACTCAACGGCAAGGGCGAAATGCGTGGCCTGAAGGTCGACCCATCGCTCTTCAAGGAAGACGACGTTGAAATTCTCGAAGACCTGATCGTTGCAGCTCACAAGGATGCAAAGGAAAAGGGTGAGGCGCAGGCGCAGGAAAAGATGGCAGGCATCACCGCCGGCATTCCTCTGCCGCCCGGCATGAAGCTGCCTTTCTAAGAAGCTGCCTGGAAACGGCGCTAAGTCTCGATCATCGCGCGAAAGCGAGCGGCAAGGGGTGTGTCGAGAAACGCGACGCGCTCTTCCTTAGACAGGCGGTTGGGCCGGAAGCGCCGCAGGATGACAGGGATCGGTAATTTCGTCCCCTCATAGGGAATGAAGGTCACGCTTTCGCCAGCCTCTATCATGCCGGGTTTCAGCACCCGGCAGTAAAAGCCGGGATGACCGGCCTCCCGGAACCGTGGGGCAAAATGCGGATCACCGATACGGGCATTCAACGTGGCGCAGGGTATGCGCGCTGCGGTGAGTTCAAGTGTGACCTGCTTAAGTTCCAGCCGGTCGCCGACATGAAGTTCCCCGCTGTCGATGCCCTCGATCACCAGATTTTCGCCGAAAAATCCGGGCTCGATTTCACGACGAAGTTCGCGCGACCAGAAATCCAGATCGGCGGAACCCATGACATAGATGGCCTGATCCGGCCCGCCATGGTGTTTGCGGTTACAGACGGCATCTCCTACGATACCAGCCCCATCCACCATGACGGGGCCTTGCAGGGCGTGCTTGAATATACCGGTCTTCGATGTCTTGACGGGGAGCGATCTGGGCTCCGCCCGGCAAACAGCCTGAATTTTCATGACACGCCTTTCGCGCTTGTGATTCCCGTTCAACGATTAATGCAGTAGAAACGCTTCATGGCAAAACGAGTCACCGGTCCCGAAATCGAAAAACTGATCCAGCTTCTGGCAAAGGTGCCGGGGCTCGGTCCCCGCTCGGCCCGCCGCGCGGCCCTTCACCTCATCAAGAAGAAGGAACAGCTGCTCGGGCCGCTCGGCCACGCCATGGGCGAAGCCTATGACAAGGTAAAGATCTGCTCCTGCTGCGGCAATGTCGATACGATCGATCCCTGCACCGTGTGTTCGGATGAACGCCGTGACCAGTCCGTCATCATCGTCGTCGAAGATGTCTCGGACCTCTGGGCGCTGGAGCGGGCGGGAGCAATGAACACGGCCTATCATGTTTTAGGCGGCACGCTCTCGCCGCTGGATGGTGTGGGGCCGGAGGATTTGAACATCAAGGGCCTGATCGAGCGCGTCACAGCTGGCGGAATCAAGGAATTGATCATCGCCGTCAACGCCACCGTCGAGGGGCAGGCGACGGCGCATTACATCACAGACCGCCTGACCGATCTTGGCGTCAAGATCACCCGCCTTGCACATGGCGTTCCGGTGGGTGGGGAACTGGATTATCTGGACGAAGGCACGCTGACGGCGGCACTTCGTGCACGCACGGCGATTTAGAAGCATTTCCAGCAAAAGTGTGACGCGGTTTTGCGTTGGGAAAATGCGTAAACAAAGAGTCAAATTATCGAAGGAGACCGGATGAGCGCTCACACCATCGGCCTTGCAATTGCCGCCGCCATCTCGCTTTTGTCATCCGGTTCTGCAATGGCGCAATCCATACCCACCGGCGCTGCTGCAGCAAAATACGATGCGGAATTCAATGCCTGGCTGAGAAAAGAAATCTGGCCGGAAGCGCGCAAGGCGGGTGTGTCGCAGAAAACCTTGGAAGCAGCGCTGACGGGACTGACGATCAACTGGAAACTCCCTGATGTCATCGTCCCCGGCCAGAAGCCGCCGAAGGAGCAGGCGCAGAGCCAGGCGGAGTTTTCCTCTCCCGGTGCCTACTTCTCCGAGGCGCGCCTGCAGGGTCTGGCAGCAACGGGCCGTTCTCTGGCCGCCACCCACGCCGCGACGCTCAAACGCATCGAGGCGACCTATGGCGTGCCCGGCAATATCGTCGTTGCCATATGGGGCCGTGAGTCCGGCTTCGGTCGCGCCAAACTCCCGAATTCCGTCATCGACGTTCTGGCAACAAAGGCCTACGCCTCTACCCGCAAGGAGATGTTCCGGGCAGAACTGATCGACGCATTGAAGATTGCCGAAAGCGGGGATGTCCCAGCCTCGCGCATGATGGGATCATGGGCAGGCGCGCTCGGCCAACCGCAATTCATGCCCTCCAGCTACCTGAAATACGCCGTCGATTTCGATGGTGACGGTCATCGCGACATCTGGAATTCGGTGCCTGACGCGCTCGCATCCATCGCCAACTATCTATCGAAACGCGGCTGGCAGCGCGACCGCGACTGGGGCTTCGAGGTTTCCATACCAGACAATGTATCCTGCGCGCAGGAAGGGCCTGATCTGGCAAAGCCGGTTGCGGACTGGGCGAACATGGGCATCACCCGCATTTCCGGAAAGGGCTTTCCGGCCAATGACTTGAGCGCCGACGGTATGATGCTGGTCCCGGCTGGACGCCATGGGCCGGAATTCGTCGTGACGCCGAATTTCTATGTCATCAAGGAATACAACAACTCCGACCTCTACGCGCTCTTCATCGGCAACCTCGCAGATCGCATTGCCTATGGTGCGGGTCCCTTCAAGGCCGAGTGGGGCAATGTCGGCTCCATGTTGCGCTCCGACGTGCTGACAATGCAGAAGGCTTTGGTCGCCAAGGGTTACGATGTCGGGAAAGCGGATGGTCTGGCCGGTTTCAAGACCCGTCGTTCACTCGGCGACTGGCAGGCGAAGAACGGCTTGCAACCCACCTGTTTCCCAGATGCGACCCTTAAAGGAAAACTGAGGTAACAATATCGATCAGTGATGATCGATATGCGCCTTGTGGAACACATCGTCTTGCGGCGGGATGGCCTGCCGCTCGATCATCCTGTGGACGCGCGGGCGCGTCTTGCCCTTATGAAGCGTCAGTATCTGATCCCAGCTCTCTGCATCGGCCTGTGTGCGGCGATGGTTATGCCTCACATATTCGACCCATGTCGGCACGTGGTAGATTTCCGTCCAGATGTCCGGGTTTTCCAAATCGCGCATCAAACTCCAGTTGCGAGCGCCATCGCGGATGCGAATACGTCGCCGCTCCGCCATGATCGTCATGAATTGCGGAAGGTCGGCGTCGTCGATTTCATAGTCCACCATGATTGCGATGGGACCGCTTCGCGGAGTAATATCGAGCCTCAGATGCGGCTCCACAAAACGGTTGAGCGGATCGAGGTTTAATGAGGCAAAGGCAGGCATCGTAAGCTTGAGGCCGACGACGACGCCAAGCAGCATCAGCACGCAGGAACAGAGCAGTGCGTAGGTGAGACCGTTTTCTTCTGCAAGCACACCCCACAGCCAGCTACCGACAGCAATACCGCCGAAGGTCAGCGTCTGGTAGAGCGATAGCGCCCGTCCCACCACCCACCGCGGTGTCGAAAGCTGGACGATGGTGTTGAACAGTGAGAGCGCCAGAACCCAGCTTGCGCCGGAAATCGTCAGAACAAGGCTGGTGATGATAGCGCTGGTGCTGATGGCGGTCACACCGGCGCTGAAGGCAAAGCCGAGGAAAGCGACGCGAACGATCCATTCGCTGCTTATCATTTCCCGCAGGCGCGCACTGACGAGCGCGCCGCCGATGGCGCCAACGCCGAAAGCGCCGAGCATGACGCCGTAGGTCAGCGGCCCGCCCTCGACAAGATCGCGCGCAACAAGCGGCATCAGTGCGAGGATTGCGCTGGCGGATAGCCCAAAGAGAAAGCCCCGCACCAGAACCTTGCCGATATTCGGCGACATCGCCACATAACGCATTCCCGACGAGATAGCCGCCAGAAGCTGCTCGCGAGGCAAGCTCGATGCATTCTTCGGTGGTTGCCAGCGAAGTAGCGCGTAGAGCAGCGCGAAGTAACTGAACACGTTCACGAGAAATGCGGCAGCCGCCCCTGCGGCAGCAACAATCACGCCACCGATTGCCGGACCAACACTGCGGGTAATGTTGAAGCCGACACTGTTCAGCGTCACGGCTGCGGGAAGATCGTCCCGCGGCACCATTTCGCCGACAGACGCCTGCCAGGATGGATTATTAAGCGCCGTCCCACAGCCGATCATGAAGGTGAAGAACAAAAGCAACCACGGTGTAAGCCAGCCGCCCCAGGCAAAGAAGGTCAGCATCACGGAAGACGCCAGCATCAGAATCTGTGCCGCGATCATGATACGGCGGCGATCGAAGCTGTCCGCTAGCGCACCCGATATCAGCGAAAACAGCATGATCGGAAGAGAGGTCGAGGCCTGAACCAACGCGATCATGTTCTCCGAAGTCGACAGAGAGGTCATCATCCATGCTGCGCCCACCGCCTGAATGAGACCTCCGAAGTTCGATGCGATGCTGGCGAACCAGATGCGCCTATAGGTCAGGTGGCGAAGCGGGGCGAGTGGCGGGGTACGGTCAGGCACGAGCGATCCAATTGATTTTAACAGCTCTTCTGGTTCGTCTATTATAAACGGCACTAAGAACTGCACCACCCATCAAACGCCATGTGACCGAATTTGTGGCAGAGGAACCTTATATTGCCAGCTTTTGAGGGAAACCTTGCAATTCGGCAATGATGGGTCTATATGACCATTCAAATTCTTGATCGTCTGATGAAGAGTGGGGCCCACAAGGCTCCGCTCTTTTTCGTTAGGCGTGTTCTTAAAAAACTGAGCGAATGCTCCGCTTGAGCAACACCGGAAGAACAATATGGCAGAAGCCGAACCCAGACTGATAACCGAAACAGGCATTGACCAGCGGATCGCCGAAATCATCGAGCCGGTGTTGACCGATATGGGTTTCGTGCTTGTCAGAGTTCGACTTTCCAGCCAGAATGGCTCGACATTGCAGATCATGGCCGAACGCGAGGACGGCACCATGACCGTTCAAGACTGTGAAGCGGTCTCGATGGCGATCTCCCCGGTGCTCGATGTGGAAGATCCGGTCGAAAAAGCGTATCATCTGGAAGTCTCGTCGCCCGGCATCGATCGTCCCATGGTGCGCAAGTCCGATTTCGCGCGCTGGCAGGGACATCTCGTGAAGGTCGAGACGTCCATTCTGGTGGACAATCGCAAGCGTTTTCGCGGCAAGATCGCGGAAGTCGAGGCGGATGGCTTCAAGCTCGAGCGTGACCAGATCGGCTATGGCGAAGAGCCGGTCGTGACGATCCCGTTCAATACGCTTTCGGATGCGAAGCTGATTTTGACGGATGATCTTATTCGTGACGCTCTGCGGGCAGACAAGCAGGCCAAGGCCGCTGCTGCGAACCAGAACGAAGAAGCAGACGAAGACTAATTCGAATTAGAGACGCCCCACGGGGCTGTACCCACGCAAACATGCGACTTATGGAGACAGAAAAATGGCAGTGAGTGCTAACCGGCTTGAGCTTCTGCAGATCGCCGATGCTGTGGCGCGCGAAAAGGTCATCGACCGCGAGATCGTGCTTGCCGCAATGGCCGATGCTATCCAGAAGGCCGCCCGCTCGCGTTATGGTTCCGAAACAAACATTCGCGCCGACATCAACTCCAAGACCGGCGAAATTCGCCTTCAGCGTCTTCTGGAAGTGGTGGATGTGGCCGAAGATTACGGCACGCAAATTCCTCTTGAGCTGGCGCGCGACCGCAACGTCGATGCCAAGATCGGCGACTTCATTGCCGACCCGCTGCCGCCGATGGATTTTGGTCGTATCGCTGCGCAGTCCGCCAAGCAGGTCATCGTGCAGAAGGTTCGTGAAGCCGAGCGTGACCGTCAGTATGACGAGTTCAAGGATCGCATCGGCGAAATCATCAACGGCACGGTCAAGCGCGTCGAATATGGCAACGTCATCGTGGACCTCGGTCGTGGCGAAGGCATCATCCGTCGTGACGAGATGATTCCACGTGAAAACCTGCGTTACGGCGACCGCGTTCGCGCCTATGTCTATGACGTTCGTCGTGAACAGCGCGGCCCGCAGATTTTCCTCTCGCGTACCCATCCGCAGTTCATGGTCAAGCTCTTCACCATGGAAGTGCCGGAAATCTACGACGGCATCATTCAAATCAAGTCGGTTGCCCGTGATCCGGGTTCGCGCGCCAAGATCGCCGTGATTTCGAACGACTCGTCCATCGATCCGGTCGGCGCCTGCGTCGGTATGCGCGGTTCGCGCGTTCAGGCCGTTGTCGGTGAGCTTCAGGGCGAAAAGATCGACATCATTCCGTGGAGCCAGGAGCCTGCAAGCTTCATCGTCAACGCACTTCAGCCAGCGGAAGTGGCTAAGGTCGTTCTGGATGAAGAATCCGAACGTATCGAAGTGGTGGTGCCGGACGAACAGTTGTCGCTTGCCATCGGTCGTCGCGGTCAGAACGTGCGTCTTGCTTCGCAGCTGACCGGCTGGGACATCGACATCATGACGGAGCAGGAAGAATCCGAGCGTCGTCAGAAGGAATTCAACGAGCGTACCAACCTGTTCATGGATGCGCTGGACGTTGACGAGATGGTCGGTCAGGTTCTGGCATCCGAGGGCTTCGCACAGGTTGAGGAACTCGCCTATGTCGAGCTGGACGAAATCTCGTCTATCGACGGCTTCGATGAAGATACCGCTGTCGAAATCCAGACGCGCGCCAAGGAATATCTCGACCGCGTCGAAGCGGAAATGGATGCCAAGCGCCGCGAACTCGGCGTTGCCGACGAACTGCGTCAGATCGACGGTCTGACGTCGCAGATGATGGTCGCCCTTGGTGAAGACGGCATCAAGTCGGTTGAAGACTTCGCAGGCTGTGCGGCAGACGACCTCGTTGGCTGGACAGAGCGTAAGGATGGCGAGACGAAGAAGTTCGACGGTATCTTCTCCAAGCTCGACGTATCGCGCGTTGAAGCCGAAAACATGGTCCTCCGGGCTCGTCTTCTGGCCGGCTGGATTACCGAAGAAGAACTGGCAGAACAGCAGGCAATTGAAGATGCGGACACGACCGAGGAGGCGGATACCGCTGTTCAGGAATGATTTCGCAGGCGCATGAGCCCGAGGTCGAATCCGATGAGGATTTGGCAGAAGGCAACGCCAACGGGCGTATGTGCATTGTGACACGGCAGAGCGGATCGCCGGATGAGCTGATCCGCTTCGTCGCAGGCCCGGACGGCTCTGTCGTTCCGGACCTGAAACGCCAATTGCCGGGGCGCGGCTGCTGGGTAACACCAGAGCGCGCCGTGGTCGAAAAGGCAATCGCAAAGAAGCTCTTTGCGCGCGCCTTGAAAAGGGATGCCAAGGCAGGACCTGATCTTCTCGAGATTCTGGACCGGCTGATGGTGCAGCAGGTGACAGGAATGATGAACATGGCGCGCAAGGCGGGTCAGTTCGTCAGCGGCGCGATGAAGGTTGACGCGGCTGTCCGGTCTGGACAGGCGCTGGCCGTCTTCCACGCCACCGATGCCGCAGCCGATGGCGTCCGCAAACTGGATCAGGCCCGTAAGGCCTGGGTGCTCGGTACGGGCGCCGATAAGGAAATACCGTCCTTCAAGCTCTTTACCGGAGCGGAAATGGACGAACTGATGGGCCAGAATGCTTTTATCCATGCCTGCGCGCTTGCGGGACAGGCGGGTGAGGGTGTAGTGAAGCGCGCAAAGATGCTTGAGCTGTATCGCCACGGCGAGAAAACTGAAGCGGAAGTTGGCGCTGCCCGGACGGAAACACAATGACGCGGTTATCGGACAACACCGGCCGCCGCGTTCGGATGCAGCTATTGAAAGACAGGGCTTGATGGTGTCATCCGGCTCTCGTCTGAAGGAACGGGAACGGAATGACCGATAACAACGACGACAAGACACTCAACGCACAGCCTAAGAAGACCCTTACCCTCAAGCCGGGCGGGTTGAATCAGGGCACTGTGCGTCAGGATATGGGTCGTGGTCGCACCAACGCAGTTGTCGTGGAGACACGCAAGCGACGCCCCATACGTCCTGAAGACGAGAAGCACGTGGCGCCAGCGCCTGTTGTTGCACAGCAGCCCCGACCGGCAGCACCCGCTGCTGCTCCAGCCGCGCCGCGTCCGCAGCAGCCTGCTCCCCGCCTTCATCAGCAGAACAATAATCAGCAGCGTTCGCAGCCATCTTCGCAGCAGCGTCAGCCAGAGCGCCCACGCGGTGCCGTTCTGCATGACCTTTCTGCCGGTGAAATGGATGCTCGCCGCCGCGCATTGGCTGAAGCTCAGGCTCGCGATATCGTAGAGGCCAAGCAGCGCGCCGAAGATGAGGCCCGCCGCAAGGTCGAAGAAGAACAGCGGATCGCAGCCGAGAAGGAAGAGGCAGCACGTCGCGCCGCCGAAGAAGCTGCGGCAGCAAAAGCTGCAAGCGAAGCGCCTGCCAAGGCGGAAGCGCAGCCAGCGGAACGCCCGGCAACGACCACCTCCGCGCAGCCAGTTCGCCGTGATGTACGCCCGCAGTCGCCGCGTCCGTCTCCTGCAGCAGCCGCTCCTCCGGCTCCAGACATGCCGGGGCGTGGCGTTCCGGGCGTTCGCCGTACCGATAAGGATGACGATGATGATCGCGGTGCACGCCGCACAGGCGCGCCTGTTCGTGGCAAGGTCGCAGCACCTGCGCCTGCCAAGCCTGCTGCCCGTCTGAAGACGGAAGAGGAACGCCGCCGTGGCAAACTGACGGTCACATCGAACCTCGATGAGGATGGTACGCAGCGCGGCCGTTCGCTCGCTTCAATGCGTCGCCGCCAGGAGAAATTCCGCCGCAGCCAGATGCAGGAAACGCGTGAAAAGGTTATGCGTGAAGTCATCCTGCCGGAAACCATCACCATTCAGGAACTGTCCCAGCGCATGTCAGAACGTGCGGTGGACGTCATCAAGTACCTGATGAAGGAAGGCCAGATGATGAAGCCGGGTGACGTCATCGACGCCGACCTTGCCGAACTCATCGCAACCGAGTTTGGTCACACGGTCAAACGCGTTTCTGAATCGGACGTCGAAGAGGGCATCTTCAACGTTGCCGACGATGCTGGTGAAATGCAGTCGCGTCCTCCTGTCGTCACCATCATGGGTCACGTCGACCACGGCAAGACTTCGCTTCTCGACGCCATCCGTCAGGCAAACGTGGTTGCGGGTGAAGCCGGCGGCATTACCCAGCATATCGGTGCCTATCAGGTCGAGCAGAATGGCCAGAAGATAACCTTCATCGATACTCCAGGCCACGCCGCCTTCACGGCCATGCGTGCCCGCGGTGCGCAGGCTACCGACATCGCCATTCTGGTGGTTGCGGCTGACGACAGCGTGATGCCGCAGACGATTGAATCGATCAACCACGCCAAGGCCGCCAACGTGCCGATCATCGTGGCGATCAACAAGATCGACAAGCATGAAGCCAACCCTGAAAAGGTTCGCCAGCAGCTGCTCCAGCACGAAGTCTTCGTGGAATCCATGGGCGGTGAAGTTCTGGACGTGGAAGTCTCTGCCAAGAAGCAGCAGGGTCTCGACAAGCTGCTGGAAGCAATCCTGCTGCAGGCCGAAATCCTTGACCTCAAGGCAGATCCAAGCCGTACGGCGGAAGGCACGGTCATCGAAGCCGAGCTCGACCGTGGTCGCGGTGCAGTCGCTACCGTTCTCGTTCAGAAGGGTACGCTGAAGCCGGGTCAGATCATCGTTGCTGGCGACCAGTGGGGTCGTGTTCGCGCCCTGGTCAACGACAAGGGCGACCACGTCAAGGAAGCGGGCCCAGCCATGCCGGTCGAAATCCTCGGCCTGTCAGGTACGCCGTCTGCCGGTGACCGTTTCGCGGTTGTCGAAAGCGAAAGCCGTGCGCGTGAAATTTCCGAATATCGTCAGCGTCTTGCCCGCGACAAGGCCGTTGCCCGCCAGACCGGCCAGCGCGGTTCGCTCGAGCAGATGATGAGCCAGCTACAGACCTCCGGCATGAAGGAGTTCCCGCTGGTCATCAAGGCGGACGTGCAAGGTTCCGTCGAAGCGATCATCGCATCACTCGAAAAGCTCGGCACAGACGAAGTGCGCGCACGCATCGTCCATTCGGGCGCAGGCGCCATCACGGAATCGGATATTTCTCTTGCAGAAGCATCCAACGCCGCGATCATCGGCTTCAACGTCCGTGCAAACGCACAGGCCCGCACGGCGTCTGAACGCGGTGGTATCGAAATCCGCTACTACAACATCATCTACGATCTGGTGGATGACGTGAAGGCGGCGATGTCCGGTCTTCTGTCTCCGGAACGTCGCGAAACCTTCCTCGGCAATGCCGAAATTCTCGAAGTCTTCAACATCACCAAGGTCGGTAAGGTTGCCGGTTGCCGTGTCGTCGAAGGCAAGGTGGAACGTGGTGCAGGTGTTCGTCTGGTTCGCGACAATGTCGTCATCCACGAAGGCAAGCTCAAGACGCTCAAGCGCTTCAAGGACGAAGTCAACGAAGTACCGGTCGGTCAGGAATGCGGTATGGCATTCGAGAATTACGAAGATATCCGCGCAGGCGACACCATCGAGTGCTTCCGCGTGGAACACATCACGCGTACGCTCTAAGCGTCTGGCCATCGAGACTAAACTGTCGGGCGCCGGCTTCACCGGCGCTCGCTTTGTTTGAGGCAAAGATAAAATGGTAAAAGCAACATCATCAGCGCCCTCCCAACGCATGCTGCGCGTCGGTGAACAGGTGCGCGCCGCAATCACGCAGATCCTTCAGCGCGGTGAAGTGCGCGACGAACTGATCGAAAAGACGATCATTTCCATTTCAGAAGTCCGCATGTCGCCTGATCTGAAGATCGCTACCGCCTATGTGACGCCACTCGGCGTCGCAGATCACACCGATACGATCGCCGCACTCAACCGTCACGCCAAATACCTGCGCGGCAGGCTGGGTCCGCATTTGCAGCAGTTCAAATATGTGCCGGAACTGCGTTTTCGCGACGACACCAGCTTTGACAATTACAAGAAAATCGATGCGCTGCTGCGCTCTCCAGAAGTGCAGCGCGACCTCGGACCTTCCAACGAAAAAGACGACGAACAGAATTGAAGCATGTCCAAACCACGCAAACAGCAGCATCGTAAGCCCAAGGGCCGTCCAATTTCTGGCTGGCTCATTCTCGACAAACCGTTCGATTTCGGTTCAACGGAAGCCGTTTCCAAGATCAAGTGGCTGTTCAATGCGCAGAAGGCTGGTCATGCCGGTACGCTCGATCCACTGGCTTCCGGTATGCTACCGATAGCCTTGGGCGATGCGACGAAGACCGTTCCCTATGTCATGGATGGCCGCAAAATCTATGAATTCGCGGTAAGTTGGGGCGAAGAGCGCACAACCGACGACATGGAAGGCGATGTTGTTCATTCTTCGGATAATCGCCCGACCGAACAGGCGATACGCGATCTTCTCGGGAAATACACCGGCACGATCCAGCAGATCCCACCTCAGTTTTCAGCCATCAAGATCGCAGGCGAGCGCGCTTATGATCTGGCGCGCGAAGGCGAAACGGTAGAAATCCCTGCCCGCGAAGTGGAAGTGCATCGCCTGACGCTTCTGGCCTGTCCAGATGAAAACACCGCACATTTCGAAGTGGAATGCGGCAAAGGCACCTATGTTCGGGCACTTGCGCGTGACATGGGTCGCGATCTGGGTTGCTATGGATTTATCTCCGAGCTGCGCCGCTCCATGGTTGCTCCATTTGCGGAAGACGTCATGGTGCCGCTCGAGAAGCTGACGGAACTGGAAACCATCGAGGACAGGGACGAGCGGCTCGCCGCACTCGATGCCTATCTCATCGACACATCGGAAGCATTATCTTCGCTCCCGCACCTGATCATCAATGACGACCAGGCACACCGTCTCAAAATGGGCAATCCTATTTTGCTGCGCGGTCGCGACGCACCGACGCAGGAAGCCGAAGCCTATGCTACGGCGCGCGGGAAGCTGATCGCGATTGGCGAGATTGGCGAAGGCGAATTCCGGCCGAAGCGGGTCTTCGGTTAAGCTTGCAAAATGGGCGATGGCAATCGCCCCTTTCTTTTGCAGCCCAATTGGTTTATAGGCAGCGCCAGCTATGGCATTGCCTGCGCTATTCATGGCCTTCGCTGGACGACATCCCGGCGCATGGCGTCCGATTTTCCTTAAAATAGAAAGGATCACACGATGTCGATCACTGCAGAGCGCAAAGCCGCCCTCATCAAGGAATACGCAACCGTCGAAGGCGACACCGGTTCTCCGGAAGTACAGGTCGCAATTCTGACCGAGCGGATCAATAACCTGACCGAACACTTCAAGGGTCACAAGAAGGACAACCACTCCCGTCGTGGCCTTCTGACCATGGTTTCCAGCCGCCGTTCGCTTCTTGACTACCTCAAGAAGAAGGACGAAGGCCGTTACACCAAGCTGATCACCAGCCTCGGCGTGCGTCGCTAATAAATTTCCGGCGGGATTCGATTGCGAATTCTCGCCGGTTTTTCTTTCGGCATCAAACTAGAGATGTCGGTAATGATAGCCTGTTCAGGCTCTGTAAGACTGGATGGACCGGATGGGCCGGCACCGTCTGAAACAACCGATGACCTGTCATGGGGCAGGATTGCCGGATGCTTTTGCAGCGCAGCAAGCGTTGCCGTATTCTGAAAAGAATATGACCTAAAGCGCCCTGCTGTCTTGCCCGTGATACGTTGCAGCCCGCTGGTTTTTCCCAATGAAAAGCCACGGCTACATTTGAGGACAAGATATGTTCAATCAACACTCCGTGGAAATCGAATGGGCAGGCCGCCCGCTAAAGCTGGAAACGGGCAAGGTCGCTCGCCAGGCTGATGGCGCCGTCATCGCTACCTACGGCGAGACGATGGTTCTTGCGACCGTCGTTTCCGCAAAGTCTCCGAAGCCCGGACAGGACTTCTTCCCGCTGACGGTCAACTATCAGGAAAAGACCTACGCAGCCGGTAAGATCCCCGGTGGCTACTTCAAGCGCGAAGGCCGTCCGAGCGAAAACGAAACCCTTGTTTCGCGCCTGATCGACCGCCCGATCCGCCCGCTTTTCCCTGAAGGTTACAAGAACGACACGCAGGTCGTCGTCACCGTCATTCAGCACGATCTGGAAAACAACCCTGACGTTCTGTCGATGGTTGCCGCTTCCGCAGCACTGACGCTTTCGGGTGTTCCCTTCATGGGCCCAGTCGGCGGCGCACGCGTCGGTTACATCAACGGCGAATATGTTTTGAACCCGCATCTTGATGAGATGGACGAGTCTGTTCTCGACCTCGTCGTTGCCGGTACGCAGGACGCCGTTCTGATGGTTGAGTCCGAAGCCAAGGAACTCAATGAAGAGATCATGCTCGGCGCCGTCATGTTCGGTCACCGTGGCTTCCAGCCGGTCATCGACGCGATCATCAAGCTCGCTGAAGTTGCCGCCAAGGAACCACGCGAATTCGAGCCGGAAGATTTCTCCGCTCTCGAAACCGAAATGCTCGGCCTTGCCGAAGCAGAACTGCGCGATGCCTACAAGATCACCGAAAAGGCTGCCCGCTACAACGCCGTCGACGCTGTAAAGGCGAAGGTGAAGGCCCACTTCCTGCCGGAAGAAGGTGAAGCCAAGTACACTGCCGAAGAAATCGGCGCGACCTTCAAGCACCTTCAGGCGAAGATTGTTCGCTGGAACATTCTCGACACCAAGAGCCGTATCGATGGTCGCGACCTCTCCACGGTACGCCCGATCGTTTCTGAAGTCGGCCTTCTACCACGCACACATGGTTCGGCGCTCTTCACGCGCGGCGAAACTCAGGCCATCGTTGTTGCCACGCTTGGCACCGGCGAAGACGAGCAGTATGTCGACAGCCTGACCGGCATGTACAAGGAACGCTTCCTGCTGCATTACAACTTCCCTCCCTACTCGGTTGGTGAAACAGGCCGCATGGGCTCCCCGGGCCGTCGTGAAATCGGCCACGGCAAGCTAGCATGGCGCGCAATCCGCCCGATGCTGCCAACGCCTGAGCAGTTCCCTTACACGCTGCGCGTCGTATCGGAAATCACCGAGTCCAACGGTTCGTCCTCCATGGCAACTGTTTGCGGCACCTCGCTCGCTCTGATGGATGCAGGCGTTCCTCTGGCAAAGCCGGTTGCCGGTATCGCCATGGGCCTGATCCTAGAAGGTGACCGTTTTGCGGTTCTCTCCGACATCCTCGGTGACGAAGATCACCTCGGCGACATGGACTTCAAGGTCGCCGGTACGGCAGACGGCATCACTTCGCTGCAGATGGACATCAAGATCGCCGGTATCACCGAAGAGATCATGAAGGTTGCTCTGGAGCAGGCAAAGGGCGGTCGCACACATATCCTCGTCGAGATGTCCAATGCGATTTCCGAAGGCCGTTCGCAGCTCGGCGAATTCGCTCCTCGCATCGAAGTCATGAACATCCCGGTCGACAAGATCCGTGAAGTCATCGGCTCCGGCGGTAAGGTCATCCGCGAAATCGTCGAAAAGACCGGCGCGAAGATCAACATCGAAGACGACGGCACCGTCAAGATCGCTTCCTCTTCCGGCAAGGAAATCGAAGCGGCCCGCAAGTGGATTCACTCCATCGTTGCCGAGCCTGAAGTCGGCGTGATCTACGAAGGCACGGTCGTCAAGACCGCTGATTTCGGCGCATTCGTCAACTTCTTCGGCGCGCGTGACGGCCTCGTTCACATCTCGCAGCTGGCATCCGACCGCGTTGCCAAGACCTCCGACGTTGTCAAGGAAGGCGACAAGGTTTGGGTCAAGCTGATGGGCTTCGATGAGCGCGGCAAGGTTCGCCTTTCCATGAAGGTTGTCGACCAGACAACCGGCAAGGAAATTGTTGCTGAAAAGAAGAGCGAAGGCGACGCTGCTGCCGAATAAGGCAGTACCGCTTTCTCATATCGAGGCGCGGGTTCTGCCCGCGCCTTTTTTCTATTTGTTCTAACGCATTATCCGGACGCAAAACCGCTTCACACTTTTGCTGGAAATGCTCTTAAGGATGCTCCTATGAGCCGAGACGCTATCAAAACCCTGTTCCATCCCTTCGCTGCCGACATGCTGGAAGCGCCGAAAGCTGGCGAGCGCGTGTTGTTTCTGGGCGCAGAGGCAGGCGCGCCCCGGCTGGAAGGCCTGGGCGCTGAAATCGTCGCGGTTCAGAACCTGCGCCCGCTCTACCGAGCCCTTCAGGCTTCGGGTGCCGAGGTTACGCCTGAGATTTCTGGCGAGGACTACGATGCAGCTTTTGTTCTTTGCGGCAAGCACCGTGGTGAAAACGAGAACCGGATGGCAGAAGCCTTGAAGCGCGTGAAGACGGGTGGCCTCGTCGTCGCGGCCGGTTCGAAAGAAGACGGAATCGTCACCCTGCGCAAGACGCTCGCGAAACTCGGCATCGAGGCTGAGTCTACACCGAAGTATCATGGTGTCGCTTTGTGGTTCGGAAAGCCGGAGGATGCTTCTGTGGCCATTTCAAAGCTTGAGCAGAAGCCCGTCACCATTGAAAACCGCTTCACGGCCATGCCCGGCATGTTCTCGCATGACCGGATAGATGATGGATCGGAATTGCTGGTCTCCCGCCTGCCAACGGATTTCGATGGCAACGCCGCCGATTTCGGGGCTGGCTGGGGATATCTCTCTGTCATGCTGGCAGAAAAGTCACCTCGCACGGCCCGCATCGATCTTTTTGAAGCCGATTGGAATGCGCTGGAAATCGCGAAAACCAATCTGCTGGAAAACTGCCCTCGCCTGACGGCTCGCTTCTTCTGGCAGGATCTCGTTGCCGAGCCACCGAAGGAAAAATACGATCTCATCATCATGAATCCCCCGTTCCACGCGGGTGGTCAGGCAGCTGAGCCTGCTCTGGGTCAGGCGATGATCAAGACGGCTGCGGGCGCACTTCGCAGCGGCGGCAAGTTGCTGATGGTGGCCAATCGTGGCCTGCCCTATGAGCCCGTTTTAGCCTCCGAGTTCCGCAAGAGCGAGGAAGTGTGCCGCAATGCCCGCTTCAAGATTTTGAGCGCTCAGAAGTAATCCTGAAAAAGATTAGGTGTTTGATCCCGGACTTTGATGGTGCATTATTTTCCCAAGCTTGGAGGGATGCACTATGGGACAAATTCTGCACGGCAGCGCCACGACGACGGAGGCAATCCGTCGAGCAATACAAAATAGTCAAGAGAGCCTGAGGGCTCTGTCAAAGCGCTACGGGATCAATCAGAAGACTGTGGCCAAGTGGCG
>NZ_JAAMFB010000035.1 GCF_013322225.1 Agrobacterium larrymoorei | reverse complement strand
AAGCCGGGCTATGGTTCCGGCGCGGTCGTCTCGTCATGGTATCTCCTGTTCTCAGCATTTAAGCTGAAGTCAGGCAGAAATTCCACTTATCCTAGCTGTGCAGATTTTCCGAGCCACCTCTGATGATGGAGGCTCCGCCCGAGACGATCGAGCTTCCAGATCACGAGCACATCGCCGTCACGGAGCGCCTTGAGGCAGGCCTCCAGACCAGGGCGGTCATCTTTCTTTCCCGAGGTTCGGTCCGAGTAGATGTGAAGTTCCTCTACGCCCGCCCCGACCAAAGCATCGTGCTGCAGATCGAGTGACTGGCTTCCGTCTGCCTTGGAGACTCGTGCGTACCCGATCAACATGTTTCATAAACGTTCGTTTGAGGGAAGATAATGAGCGTGGCTCTTTTCATCTTTGGGATCATTGCTTATTCAATATCATAAACAAATTTACTCAATCCTTTCCGTGAAATCAAAAGAAACATGGCGCATCGCATTATCCTGACCGAGCGTCAGCGCTCGGCCCTGTTCAGCCTGCCGACCGACGAAACATCGCTACTCAGACACTACACTCTGGCTGACGATGATCTGATAAACATTCGACAACGGCGTCGCCCTCGCAACCGCATGGGATTTGCATTGCAGCTTTGTGCGCTGAGGTACCCGGGTCGCCTGCTCTCTCCGGGTGAGCTCATCCCGCGGCCGGTATCGGAATTTCTCGCGGCACAACTTGGCCTGAGGGCTGATGATCTGGTGGAGTATGCCGTGCGGGAAGAGACTCGCCATGAACATCTTGCGGCACTGCGCACGATCTACGGGTACAAGATGTTCTCCGGGCGGGGCATCCGTGACATGCGCGAATGGCTGACCGACCAGGCCGAGCAGGCGCGGTCGAACGAGGATCTTGCGCAGCGCTTCGTTGCGCAGTGCCGCAAGACCCAGACCATCCTGCCGGCGGTGTCGACGATCGAGCGATTGTGCGCAGATGCCTTGGTTGCCGCCGAACGCCGGATTGAGACACGAATCGCTGATCGACTCAACGCGAACATGCGCATGCGGCTCGACGGGCTATTGAGTGAGAACGTCGCAGGCAACACCAGCCGCTTCATCTGGCTTCGCAAGTTCGAGGTAGGCGGCAACTCGGCAGGGGCAAATCAACTGCTCGACCGGCTCGAATTCCTGCAAAAGCTAGGTCTTGACCTGGAGGTGCTCGCTGGCGTGCCACCGCATCGCATCACACAGTTGCGCCGGCAGGGAGAGCGCTACTTCACCGACGGCCTGCGCGACATCGGCGCGGACCGACGCCTGGCCATTCTTGCGGTCTGCGTTGCCGAATGGGAAGCGGCCATTGCCGATGCTGTCGTGGAAACCCACGATCGGATCGTGGGCAAGACCTGGCGAGATGCGAAACGGTTGCATGATGGCCGCATTGTCGAGTCCAAGGCGGACGTCACCGACACGCTGCGCGCTTTCTCGAATCTTGGCAGTACCCTGCTTGAAGCCCGGAATGATGGTGTGCCTTTTGAGGAAGCGGTGGCGACATCTGGGTGTCGGTTCAGGCTGAGGGCGAAATGACACTCTAACGAGCGAAGTCAGCCTTCGGCCGATAAAGCATAACCTATTGTGGCCAAGAAGGCAGATCACAGTTTAAAGCTGACTGGACATACCAGCGATGGCCGCATAACCTAAAAAGATGATATCTTATAAGCCTGTTTCGGCTCAGGTCACGGCCTCGGCGCATATTTTATGAATTACCCGACGACACTCGTTCTTGTTTGTTTCACACTATGCCCCATCATTCCTGCGCCAATTATTAGCGCAGTCGCGTTATTCACCGACCTCCAGACTTTCATAAGCACTTTTGAATGGTACTATTGGCTTCCAACATATGTAGGGATTACACTCTGGTTCGCTTTGGTGGCACTGCTTTTTTTCGGAGTGCCGTCTCTCATGCTGGCGGTTTCATGCGCAACGCTGCAACCGAGACGATGCACAAAGCATGTGTTCTTCGTATCCGTATCAGGCGGCGCATTGGCGTTCCTATTCAACGGTCTATTTCTACCGCCGATTCCTGGACTTGCAGCTTTCATTGCTGGGCTGATAACGTCCTCATTGGCCGCACTAGTTGCACTTCCAAAGCAATCTGCTTTGGTTTTTGACCGAGAGTGAGCTTGTTCCACGGCATTACGACACGACGGCAATGAGCGCGAAGCCGCCAAATGCGAGCTGTCCCAGATGAACTCAAGGCTGTTTTGGACAACAATCACCCTATGCAAATCAGGGCTATCCGGCACCAAAATCCAAGAGGGTTTAATTGGGACAAAAGCGGGGCTTAAAGTGTCATTTCGCCCCGTACCGGAACCGACCCCATCTGCGGAATGGGAACGGCTAGAACAGTTGGTGGCGACAGCCGCTCAACTCAGCAGCACGATGGCTGACGATCCGCTGGCCTACGTGGCGCAGGGCTACAATCGCTTCCGGCGCTATGCGCCACGCATGCTTCGTTGCCTGAAGATCAAGGCCGCACCCGTCGCGGAACCCCTCATGGTGGCGGTGGCCAGGATCAGCGACACGCGCAAGTCGGAGCCGTCTCCGGTTGACTTTCTGCGATCCGGCTCGAAGTGGCGACGCTATCTCCGGCCACAGGACGCCGGCGACATCCGGCTTTGGGAAGTCGCGGTCCTTTTCCATCTACGTGACGCTTTCCGGTCCGGCGATGTGTGGCTTGTTCATTCCCGCCGCTATGGCGATATCAAGCAGGCGCTTGTGCCGATGTCAGTCGCGCAGGCGACGACACGACTGACCGTTCCGTTTGATCCGCAGGCATGGTTGGGGGACAGGAAATCGCGCATGGCTGAAGGGTTGAAACGGCTCGCCAAGGCTGCAAGAACCGGCACCATTCCGCATGGAAGCATTGAGGATGGCACTCTAAGGATAGACCGGTTAACCGCCGACGTCCCGGACGATGCGGAAGAATTGATCCTCGATCTCTACCGTCGCATGCCGCAGGTCCGCATCACGGACATCCTGCTCGAGGTCGATGAGGCGATCGGATTTACCGACGCCTTCACCCATTTACGCACGGGGACTCCCTGTGAGGACCGCATCGGCCTCTTGAACGTCCTGCTGGCCGAGGGGCTGAACCTCGGACTGCGTAAAATGGCGGAAGCCTCGAACACGCATGACTATTGGCAGCTCTCCCGCCTCGCACGCTGGCATGTCGAGAGCGAAGCCCTGAACCAGGCGTTGGCAATGGTGGTGGCCGCCCAGGGCAAGTTGCCGATGGCCCAATTCTGGGGAATGGGGACCACCGCGTCGAGTGATGACCAGTTCTTCCCGACCACGCGGCAGGGCGAGGCGATGAATCTGATCAACGCCAAATACAGTCGCGACGCAGGCCTCAAGGCTTACACGCACTTCAACGATCAGTTCGCGCCGTTCGCGTCGCAAACCATCCCCGCAACCGTCAGCGAGGCGCCCTATATCTCGACGGCCTGCTGATGAACGAGGCGGGAAGACAGATCAGGGAGCAATATGCCGATACCGCCGGCTTTACCGATCAGCTCTTCGGCATCAGCGGAATGTTGGACTATCGGCTTGTCCTGCGCATCCGTGACCTACCGTCCAAGCGCCTTTATGTATTCGATCCCGCATGCACGCCGAAGGAGTTGCGCAAATTGGTCGGCGGCAAGATCCGAGAGGATCTGCTCGTGGCGAACTGGCCCGATCTTTTCCGCTGTGCTGCCACCATGGTCGCGGGCAGGATCGCGCCAAGCCAGTTGCTCCGCAAGCTCGCCTCCTACCCGCGCCAGAATGACTTGGCTGCCGCCCTTCGCGAAGTCGGCCGCATCGAGCGCACCCTGTTCATCATCGACTGGATACTCGACGCCGACATGCAGCGCCGGGTTCAGATCGGCCTCAACAAGGGTGAGGCCCACCATGCACTGAAGAACGCGCTGAGAATCGGCCGTCAAGGCGAAATCCGCGATCGTACCACCGAGGGCCAGCACTATCGGATCGCCGGGCTCAACCTGCTCGCCGCCGTAATCATCTACTGGAACACCGTCCACCTCAGCCGCGCGGTGATAGAACGCCGCAATGAAGGCCTTGACATCTCGCCCGAATTGCTCGCGCATATTTCACCGCTGGGTTGGGCGCACATCCTGCTCACCGGCGAGTACCTATGGCCAAAGAAACCGAAGCCAACGTAGCGTTTGGCTTGGTTCGAGAGTTTCGAGCTACTCGGGCGCGGCGGGGCATAGGACAGACGAACCGTAGTGCATCATCGAGCGATCCCAATTGACGTCCATGTGGGCAGCCATAACCTGAAGGTCCCGCCAGAGGCGCTGAATCGCCTGTGGCCAGACGATAGCCGAAGTGCCCATCTGCCGGATCAACTGGTGGACGGCATCGATACAGAGCCTCGTCAATTTGGCCCGGTCGCGCTTGATTGCCGCATATTCACTGTCCGACAGATCACGATTTCCCTTACCTGAGTCGTGCAATCGAGAGAGGATGCTTCGATACAAGAGACGAGCGCATTCCAAATCTGCTATGATCTCCCCGATCCGCAGGGATACTTCCCTTGGGGCTTCACCACGGTGAAGTCCTTGCCGTTGCTGCATGATTTCGATTCCGGCAATGATCGCTCCTTCAGCGCATCCGAGCAGCGGCCCAATTATGGCGCTTGTGAGGTACGGAACCAACGAAACTGACTGCAGATAATGTCGGCTTTCACCCGGCTGCCGCCCCAGGAGCTCGCTCAAGGGGCGGACCCAAGTGTCGAGCATATACCGCTGCTTTATATTGACGTCCCTAGATCCGGTTCCCGCCATTCCAGCAGCTTGCCAGACGCCGCCGACCTCAATCTCACTGGTAGGTACCAACGCCATGACCGTCGCCGGTTCGGCATTAGAAGCCGGCATTCGGCACGGTGCAGATACGATTACCCATGTTGCATGATCGATGCCGGAGCTAAGCCGCCAACGCCCATCGACACGATATCCGCTGCCTTCCGGTTGAATCGTACCATCGGCCGTCACAGAACCGGTCGCAACAAGTTGGCGCGGCCCGCTTTTGAAAATAGCATCCACGCATTCTTCGGGAAAACGAGAGGCAATCTGTATGTGCCCTCCCACAAGACTGATAATCCAGGCGGTTGAAGGGCAGGCCCGCGCCGCAATTCGAGCAGATTCGACAAGAACTGGCCAGTCCAACTCAAGACCGCCAAAGCGAGCTGGCATCGTTGATTGGAGGAGACCTGTGTCGAACAACTCGGCAATTGTTTCGGCAGGCAGGGTGCCGCGACTGTCCGACGTCTCCACGCGTTGCCGCCAGCGATCAAGAAGAGCCTCTGTCGCGGTAAAAAGTGCGGCATGCGCTGGGTCGTCAGATCCCCAGCATCGTGTCGTGTCGAACTTAACCACGGGCGAACTCCAGCAGGTTTCGTCCGGACGGTTGATCAAAGACGAAATGGTCTTCATTCAGAGGTTCGCCAACGAGGGACATAAACTCTTCAAGAAGCTGCCCATCGTTAGAGGCGACGAATTCATAGAAGTTCGTGCTGTTCCAGAGGAGATAGCAATGTGAGAAATGCATTCCGACAGCCTTCAAAAAGTCATCAAGCACGACTTCTCCGTCATGCATGCGCAGAAGCATCTGTTGGCGCTTCCATTCGATCTCTTCTGGCGTGAAATAATGAGCCTTGTGCAGTTCGTCCTTCGCACGCTCCCTTTTCTCGTATTCAACCCGATCAGGGTGATCAAACTTTTCGAGAAAGAAGAACAGGCCGTCGTGCTTAAGCATGCGCGTGGCATGTTGAATCTGAAACTCGCGATCTTTTCCATAGAATTGGAACGCCGCGGTCTCATAAATGTAGTCAAAACCACGATGAAAATCGGCGTCCTCCAATGATGCTTCAATGGCGCTACGGTCGACCTTCAGGAACGATGTCGGGATGAATCTCGATTGCGCCGGATCTGCGAAACGATTGAAATGCTCGTCATTTGCTTTGTTCGGTGAGCAGGTGAGGGTCTTGACCCGGCCACCTGAGAAAGCCGCGAGTGTCCGCCCGTTGGAGCCATCGAATGCATCGATCTCATAGAATAGGTAAGGTCGATCTTCATTTTGCGCGCGGCGGCTCGAAAGACGACTCAACGCCACCCCCACTCTCGACATCTCCTCAAGGATGCCGGGAATGCTGGCGAGAAAATGCGAAAAAAGCGGCCCTGCTCGCGGAACGAGAAAGTCATGATAGGCCAAGATATCGGCATCCACGATGGTGTCGCGGATCCTGGTGGCCACACGTTGTCGAGGAACCTGGACCCGGCCGGTCGCCAGACCATCAAACTCCTCGGCCATTTTGACCATAGATGACTGTTGCAAGTATCGATCGATGTCGGCGACAGGAGACTGATCCTGCATGCATTTCTCCACTGAAATTTGTTCAAAGACTCTGTCAGGAAAGGGTACGTACGGCGGTTTTTCCGGAGAGTGTTCGCGGCAGCTCGTCCACGAACTCCACGAAAACCGGCACCATGTGCCAGTCCAGGTGCTTCGAGCAGTACTCGATC
This sequence comes from Agrobacterium larrymoorei, assembly GCF_013322225.1. Classification (GTDB taxonomy): domain Bacteria; phylum Pseudomonadota; class Alphaproteobacteria; order Rhizobiales; family Rhizobiaceae; genus Agrobacterium; species Agrobacterium larrymoorei_A. The sequence goes on along the minus strand of NZ_JAAMFB010000035.1, from coordinate 70,344 downwards.
AGCTCTGTGTCTGTGGTTACGGCGTTCCTCTCGAGAACGACGAACGCTTTGGGCACGTGCCCCGCGCTCTCGTCGGGGACCGGAATGACTGCCGCCTCCGAGACCGCGCCGTGCGACATGAGCAAATGCTCGATTTCTCTCGGATTGACCTTGAATAGATTGCGCGCGAAAACGTCGTCCTTCCTCGCGACATAGTACAGATAGCCATCATCATCGGTGCGGAACAGATCCCCGGTAAAGAAGACGCGTTCCTCTCCGAAAGTATCCGTGTGGAGGCGCCGTGCCGTTTCCTCCGGCATATTCCAATACCGTTGCATGAGAAGGTCACCGGCAACGACGAGCTCGCCCACCTGCCCCGCCTCGGTTAGGAGGCCTCCGTCGTCTCCGGCCAAATATGTTCGGACACCAGGCACAGGCTTGCCAACCGATTCAGGTCGGATGTCGATTTCATCGGGTGGAAGGAATGCTACCCGCTTGCATTCGGTGAGTCCGTAATTTGAGAAGATCTTCACGTCCGGCCATGCCGCGCGGAGGCAACGAATGTGTCGAATCGGCAAGACTTGGCCGCTGCTGGAAATGTAGCGTAGCGATCTCGGCACGCGCTCATGCAGCGCTGTCGCTTTTAGTAGGTGGAAGATCACCGGAGGAAAGACATGAAGCGCGGTGACACCGTGCTTCTCGATAAGCTCAAGGATCGCATCGGGGTCTGGCGGCAGGGAACGCTCGACCACAGCCGTCCCTCCGAACATCAGAGGCATCATCACATTGTAGAAGCCGTAGTCGGAGGCAAGTGTGGAATAGCTGAGGACCACATCGCTTGATGTATTTTCCAGATATCCGGTGACAGCATTAAATGCGGCAATCATGTTCCGATGATTGACCGCAACACCTTTCGGGCGCGAGGTCGAACCCGACGTATAGAAGATCACGGCGATATCGTCGTCCGCCACACTCAGACTGCGTGAATGGGATTGGGCGCCATCGCCGGTGCGGGCGGTCGGCGCCTTGAGCCACACATCGTTCACGTCGAGAACGATCAAGGTTGCTTCGACAAGCTCCGCCTGCAGCTCGTGCGATCTATCCGTGATCAATGCTCGCGCACCCGAATCCTGCACCTGAAACATGAGCTTGCGCGGCCCAAATGTGTGATGCACGGTGACGAGGATCGCACCGGCTTTGAAGATACCCAGGACTGCCCCGAGCAGTGGAATGGAGAAGTCGCCGTAGATGGCTACTCGATCGCCCGGGTGGATGCCTTTCTCGGCAAGTTCCTTGGCGACCTCCTCCGCCAAGACATCCAACTCACCATAGGTGGCGCTCTTGCCCTCTAGTGTAACCGCAACCTTCTGAGGATCATTTCGAACGCTCTGTTCGAAGTAGTGACGGAAAAGAGTCAATTCACACTCCCTCAACTCATGAGTGCTTTTCATAACCGATTCAGTCTGGATTTCAATCGATTTAGTCGCTATAGATTTTCAAGTCTGACGAGAGGACGACTATCAATCGCAACTAACGTTCTGGAAAATCATGTTTATTCGCACCCTGAAAGATATCGAGAAAACAGACAGATACGTGAACTGGGGGAATGGAACGAGCCACCGGCTGCTAACGAAGGCCGACGGCATGGGCTTCACCGTTTGCCACACGGTTGTTCAGGCGGGCACGGTATCCAAGCTGCAGTACCGTAACCACTTAGAGGCGTGCTACTGCATTGCCGGCGAAGGTGAAGTCGAGGATATGCTGGGCAATGTCTATCCTATCCGCCCAGGCGATATTTATGTACTCGATCAACATGACGAGCACTATTTGCGCGGCGGAGCACACGAGGATTTAGTGCTGGTGAGTGTGTTCAATCCCCCGCTTGCCGGCCATGAACGCCACAATCTCGATGGCGAGAGCGGATCATCATCCTACTGAAAACAACTGCTGACAGGGTGGGTCGCCCGATGGGGCTCAAGCATCAAGCATTCTTCTATTCTCTCTTTCTCTCAAGACTGGCGGATCAGATTCTTCTGTTCCTCGTGCCGTTGGTCATCTTCCAGCTGACGGGCAGCGTGGCCTGGTCGGGTGCGGCGTTCTTCCTTGAGACATTGCCGCGCTTCCTCTCGTTCCCGATCTGCGGTGCCCTTTGCGATCGAATGTCGCCCTTGAGGCTACTGCGGGTCAGCCAGCTCTATCGTGCGGTCGTTTGTTTCGGCGGAATGGTCGGCTTCGCGGTGTTCGGCGGAGTCGGTTGGCTGATTGCCATTTCTGCCGTCTCTGGCGTTCTGACCACGCAAGGTCTGATGGCTCGTGAAGTTATGTTGCCGCAGGTCTTTGCCGGTCACCGGTTCGAAAAGGTCGCATCCTACACGCAAATCGCTGATCAGCTGGGCATGGTGCTTGGTCCGCTTGTCGCGGCTGGTCTGCTCAAGTTCTGGTCCTGGGAATATGTCGTTGTATCGACCGCAGTGCTTTTCCTGGCAGCCGACGGCGCTGTGAATGCGTGGCAGCGATTTGTCCGACCAACATTGGCCGAACCGGAAGTGGCGACTGGCAACTGGGTTTTACCCATTATGACCGCCCTGAGGCACGTTGTGAGACTGCCGGGCTTGATGGAGGTCGTCCTTCTTGCAGCTGCCGTCAACCTCATCATCGGTGTCACGCTCGCAACGTCGGCTGCAATGGTGACGGGCATCCATGGTGAAACGGAAACCTATTACGCTGTTCTCCAGACAGCGGGCGCTATCGCAACCGTGATCATATTGTTTGCAATTGCACATACCGCGATCCCTCTCAAGACGCTGGGCCTTGCAGCGTACTCAATGATCTTCCTTGGCGGTGTCGTTACCGGCCTGGCGTCCGGTCCGCATGTTTACGCGCTTGGCTTTGTCTTCGTTGTGGGTTTCGACAAGATGTTCAACGTGTTCATCCGAAGCATGCGTCAACGCATCATTCCACGGCAAGATCTCGGCAAGACGACCGGCCTCGTCGTCATGTTGAACAATCTCTCGCAGCCATTGGCAGGTCTCCTCGTCACGCTTTTCGCGGGTATCTATGGCGCCGGTGGCGTTATCACAGCCTTGTCGCTCTTCATGGGCATCGTGGGCGTACTTGTCGGAGCGGTTTGGCTGCGGCGGGCTCCGCGCGAAGCGGTTGCGGATTGAGTCTGATCGCAAGCGACGTGGCTGCCGTCTTTTGGGCGAACTCGCATTGGGACGCGCCTATTCGCGTTTAATTAGCAGATTGAATTTCGGAGCATCATATGGACATCGAATCTCGCCTACATGAACTTGGGATCTCTCTGCCACACGATGTCGCCGCAGCCGCTCGCTATACGCCTGCGGTCGTACATGGCAACCTGGCTTACATCAGCGGGCAACTGCCCCGTGAGGGTGAAGCTGTTTATGTCGTGGGAAAGGTAGGCCGGGATGTTTCCATCGAAGAAGCGAAACGCGCCTCCCGTATAGCCCTCATTCGCACCTTAGCAGCGTTGCGCGATGCTCTCGGTAGCCTGGATCGGATGGAGCAGGTCTTGAGACTGGTTGTCTACGTCAACAGCGTCGACGATTTCACCGAGTTTAGTAGCGTGGCGGATGGTGCATCCGAGTTGATTTTTGATCTGCTCGGCCAGCAAAGAGGACAGCATGCGCGAACGAGTATCGGTGGGGTTAAGCTTCCGCGCAATGCTGTCGTAGAGATCGAAGCCACATTTGCTCTCTATCCATCCAGCTAAATCAACCTGAGGGTCTCGCTCGAGGGAGTTCCGATTGGTGCTGACCGGGATTCTCCGCAGAGGCATTCATCAAGACTGGCGAGCGCCCCTGTCGGATGCCTCCTCTAGCCCGTGCTCAATTCGCTTCCACATGCATTCAACAGAAGAGATCTCGATTCCTGTATGTGTGGGCATGGCTCTCCTTAACGCCTTAGCGTAGGATTTCACACTCTCCCGGAACCGACCCCATCTTGGCCGGACCAAGACGACATCAGGCGAGCAGGACGACGTCGTCTATCTGACTGGCCGGCCCGTGGAGGCGCTTAACGCCTGGCTGGTAGCGTCGCGGATCGACAAGGGCAGCGTCTTCCGGGGCATCGGGCGATGGGGCACGGTGTCGAAGCGGGCGCTTGATCCGCAGTCGATCAATGCAATCCTCAAGCAGCGTGCTGAGATGGCTGGGTTGGAGCCGGGGGAGTTTTCGGCGCATGGGCTGCGGTCGGGCTATCTGACCGAGGCTGCTAATCGGGGCATCCCGCTGGCTGAAGCTATGGAGCAGTCAAAACATCGGTCAGTTCAACAGGCATCGAGTTACTACAACAATGCGGCGAGAAGAAGCGGGAGAGCCGCCAGAATGCTGTGATCGCCGATAGGGAATGCGCGTTCAGAGCATTCCGGAGATCACGCTTCATATGTTTCAGCGATTACCAAAACATTGAAGCCGTCCCGGATATTAAACCCTTCTTCAGAAAGTAAGCTCCGACCGTGCGCCCTCATGAACCCGTGTGCTGTTTCGGCATCATAGAATTCTGCAATCGAAGCCTCGACGTTCGATCTGACGACACTCAAAATCTCACACCGCTGCATTCTGCGGATGTTGATCTGTAGGAGTTTGCTCTTCGCAGGCTTGCCTGCATCGGACACGAACACCGATAATCTGCCAGCGTGGTAGCTTTTGACCCGGACCCGCAACCGTTTGGGGCGGATGCTGTCAAATTTATCGTTGATCGATTGAAGACGTGCTTTGATCTCGTCGTCTGTCAGATGGGTTTCCGGCATAACATCGCTAACAGGGATGAGGTCGTCGGCAAAGTACTCTTGCGCCACTTCGGCCGCGTGATGTGCATAAGCAAGATGTGTGACCGGCAGATCTTTCAGCCATTTGCGCCGTTGGGCAATGGCCATCGACTTTGCCGCGTCCTCACCGAACTTAGAAACAGAGAAGCTTTCGCGCTTCTGACCCTCGTTCGTCATCAGCGTTGCCTGCCAAGTATCGCCGTCGCGCGTCTCGACCCGTCTCACTCCCGATATGCCGCTCTTGTTATTCTTGCGCAGCAGAACCGCCTGTTCTTGATTGGTGGCGGGCGGTATGGCCTCAATGATCGCATCGCGGAAGGCCCGCGCCCGAGCGTAGGCCGCGGCATCCGATCCATAAATGCTATCCTTGAACAACCGTACGATCTTGTGGCCACGTCGTCTTAGACTAACCCACCACCCAGCACCGCGTCGCTCATTGGCATCCTCGCGATGGAGACCGTAACCATCGGCGTCGTGCTTCGTCTGAGGGCTGTGAGCCTTGATCCGTCCTTGACGCGCGATGTCTTCCACCTCTTTCAGCACAACAAAAGGTCTCTCATCCTGCGAGCTTGCGTGGGAAATCTAGTTTGCAGATTGGGGCGAGTTTACGGCTATGGAACGAATTTTCCCACAACGATTTGTCTAGACGCTCTCGCCTCCATGCTTTTGCCACAATGATTGATTGCATTCTGTGGAGATTTTGACAGCTGATTGATTTTTTCTTTGTCCGTTATCGAGGTTTATCATGACCGACCAGCCCTCATCGTCTGATTTCATCCAGGCGAGCCGCGTCCTCAAGGTCAAGTCGCCGCTCGGCGAAGATCAGTTGCTGCCGGAACGCGTGGTGGTGAACGAAGGCGTGTCGCAGCTGTTCGAGATACAACTGAGCGTCCGCGCCAAGAAGGAAGCAGTGAAGCCCGAGGAGTTGATCGGGCGGCTGGTCGATGTCTCGGTCGAAGTTCAACAGGGCGATGGTGAAGACGACAGTGGCACTCGCCGTCCGTTCAACGGCTTGGTGACAGATTTGCATGAAGGCCCGCCGATTACCCGCGGCCTTCGCTCCTACGCCATGACCATCCGTCCGCAGATGTGGTTGCTATCGCGCCGCTCCGACTGCCGCATCTGGATGGACAAGACGACGGTCGAGATTGCCGAAACGCTGTTTTCCGAACATAGCATTCCCGCCCCGGATACGTCCGGCATCATCACCCCTCCGCCACCGCAGCATTATAGCGTGCAGTTTAATGAGACGGACCTCGACTATCTGTTGCGTCGTTTCGAAGAGGATGGGTTGTTCTACTGGTTCAGCCATGAGGATGGCTCTCACAAGCTACATGTGGCCGATAGCGCCAATGGCTGGCTTGGCCCATCACCGTCCGCCCAAGGCGAAGGCAAGGTGAGACTTGCACAGGGTTCGTCGGATCGCAACCACATCAATGACTGGGCCCGTCGCTTCTCATATGTCCCAGGTCAGCGTGCCGGGGCCGACTGGAATTTCGAGACACCCTCGATGGTGCCGGGCACGATGACGCCGTCTTTGGTGCAGATGCCGGATGCGACCAAGCGCGAGCTTTACGAATATCCCTCCCGTATCAAGACGGTGGCCGAAGCAGAACGAGCCCAGAAACTGAGAACCCAAGCCACCGAAGCGGATCACGACCGCGTCTTTGGCGGATCGACATCGCGCATCCTCGAAGCCGGTCGCCGCTTCACGCCCTACGAGGTGGCACATCCCGAGCATGAGTATGAAGAGCATGTGATCATCCGGGCAAGCCACACCATCGTGGATCGCTCCTATGAGACCAACAGCAACGAGCCGGAATATCGCAACCAGTTCGAGGCGATCCCCGCCCGCGTACCGCTGACCCCGCATCGAAGCACCAAGCGCCCCCGCATCGAAGGCACGCAGGTGGCCATTGTCGCAGGCCCAGAGGGAGAAGAAATCCACCCGGATCAATATGGTCGCATCAAGCTGTGGTTCCCATGGGACCGCAAAGCGAAGAAGGATGGCACCGATACCTGCTGGGTGCGGGTAGCCCAAAACTGGGCAGGTTCCACCTGGGGCGGCCAGATCATTCCGCGCATCGGCATGGAGGTCATGGTTGCCTTCGTGGACGGCGATCCTGACAAGCCGCTCGTGATTGGCGTGGTACCAAACCCTGCTAACTCTGTCCCCTACGACCTGCCAGCCAACAAGACTCGCATGGCGATCCGTTCGAATACCCACAAGGGTCAGGGCCATAACGAGCTCACCTTCGAAGACGAGAAGGGACAGGAGAACCTCTTCCTCCACGCCCAGAAAGACCAGACTGTAAAGGTCCTGAACAACCAGACCAGCCGTGTCGATGCGAATGCCCTGCACTCGATCGGGGCCAACCAGTCACTGGAGGTGGGTGCTAACATGAGCCACCAGGTAGGCGGTGGGCTCAATATGGTTGTTGGCGGTGTTGGCGGCGCGGTGAATACCATCGCAGGCGGATTGCTCGCCGGGCTGTCAGGCACCAGCGCTGGAATGCTGCAACACGCGATGTCGCTGGCTTCTGCCGTGGCACAGGACAGTCCGTCGTCGGAGAACAAAAGTCTTGCAGCAGCACAGGCAGCAAGCGGTGAAGGCTCTGCTGAACCAAGCAGCGGAGCAAGTGGCCTTCTTTCTCAGGCTGCCGGCTACATGGGCCTAATGGCTTCGGGCACAGTGGGTGCCGTTGCGTCATCAATCGATAGCGTGCGCGCGGGTGTTAATGACGCTGCTGTGAGCGAACTCCGCACGGACGCCGGTGACGCAATGCGGTCGGCAGGCGCAGGAATGGGATCGCAAGTCGCTTCAATGATCGGACAAGGTGTCTTCAACACGCTTGTCAGCCGCATGCAGAACACCAGCGTCGGCATGGCTCAGACCGAGCAAGTCGGCGTCGCCAAGGTCGTCACCGTCGGGCAAGTCTATAACCAGACTGTCGGGCATACGAAGAACATATCGATTGGCAAGGAGCTGTTCATCGGCGTGGGCGGCGGCAAGGATGCCGATGGCAATGACATACCTCCAAAATCGATCCTGATCATGAAAGACGATGGCACGATCCTATTGAAGGGCGTGAAGATTTACATCGAAGGAGAGAGCCACGTGCAGGTCACCTCTGCCATGATCGACCATAATTGAGGTCGAGATGCCTGAACTCAAGAACCTGACCCCGTTCCCGAATTTCCGTTATTATAGTCGTGACAACGAAAATCGCGAGTTCGGCATCGTGATTGTCAAGGCAACCTACGAGATTGCCGAGGACGGAACACTGGTTGTTGCTGAAGAGCAGGCCCCGATGCTCTTTACCGACACATGTCACGGCGAAGTCAACCTATCTTCGCTCTGGCATCCTTCGGATCTCGTTCCTTACAAACCGGCGACAGATATTATCATCAACGCTGTCGCTCACGCACCTCGCGGCGAGCCGACTTCGGACTGGCTGTGTGGAATAAAGGTCAGCAGCGGTGCTACCGACCTCGTCTCAAAGCAGCTTCGGGTTACCGGCCCGCGCCAGTGGCAGCCTGTGTGGAAGCGTAAGTTAAGTGAAAAAGAGGCAAGTGAATGGGAGCGACACCGCAGGATGTTCGACCATTGGGAACTTTCCCCACCTACTCCCACCATCAAAGTGCCCTTGCGTTATGAATACGCCTTCGGCGGCGAAATTCAAATAAGCATTACTGACGATGGAGCGCTAATTTACGACACAGATCATCACAATCCGCTTGGGTGCGGTAAGCTAAACTCAGAATGGTCAGATCATACCAAGTCTGTTGCAGCACCACAGATCGAGTCGCCGGACGACCCTATCAAAGAGCCTTACAAGAATTATCGTCCCCAAAACTTTGGTCCTATCCCGCCTGCTTGGCTACCGCGTCGTCCTCTGGGCGGCACTTATGATGAGCATTGGCAGGATAATGTATGGCCAGCCTGGCCCACGGATTATTCGTTTGCCTACCATAACTCCGCTTATCCGGACTTGGTGATCGACCCGTACCTTCGGGGAAATGAGCAGATTACTCTGACGGGTATGTCAGAGGGTATAGAAACATGTGTTTTTTCCCTTCCTGCCGAGCAGATCATGGTGGATTTCGTGCGTGCAGATAATACGACTGAGCGGAAAAACATGGTTATGGATACTGTCTTTCTCGACATTGGCTCAGCAAGGCGACGAGATTGGCGCGTTTATTTGTCTTGGCGAGTGAATTTCGAGCCGGATCACTTCGAGCAAGCGATTATACATCGCAAAAAGCATTCACAAGCTGGAGTTGATCTGCCGTCGCAATCGAGCAAGGAGATGGCCTTATGAGCATAGCAAAAATCTCCGCCAGAAAATGTGCGTCCAACGTGATTGTCTCGACAACACCCGATGTCTGCTGGACGCCGGTTGGATCGGATGTCGTGAAAGTGGGCTATTCCTCGATTGCTTTTCTGGATACGGCGATCCGCCATTCGACGACAGTTCGAAATAACGGTAAATTCGATTTTCAACTGAATTCTCGCTGCTCTAAATCGACGGGCCATGAACCGGGCACGAAGAGAGGCGTCGTCGTTCCCGGCTATCTTGGCCCTGCCCACGTAGAAGTTGCCTCACATTTCGTGTTTTCCGAAGGATGGGCAACCTGCAGCCACAGAGACCCGGCATGGATCAATCGACCCGATCCAGGGCCGGTAGAGCCGCAGAAGTCGCAGGCGCCGGCTCCAATCATATTAGCGGCAAATGACGGAACGCCTGGGAATAACCGAGCTCAAAATGCGCAGGTTGATGCAGTTTGCAGGATACTCAAACTGACAAAAGATCAAAGGCAAATGCTTCACAGAGAAATTGGCGGCCAAAATTATGGCTTCCAAGAAATTATGGAATGCGCGAAGGACATGTTCGGAAAATGAGAGCCCTCCATCAAGCCTGGGACGAATATTTGCCCTGTCATGTTTCTATAAGGCGAGGATATGGCAGTTGTCTCCTCGTTGACTTTGAACGCGACGGAAACAGGCCATCCATTATGATCGATAGGTGTAGGTGGATCGTAACGGTGGGTGAACGTCTAGCTTTTTACGACTACGATATCTCCAGCAGTGAAGATCTCGCGCTACTGGCACCATATCAGCTCCAGTCCATTACTAAACATCCCGACCGCCTGACGTTAGATTTTGGTGAAGCCAAGTTGGTGCTTTTCTGGACCGTCCAATCTCAGGAATTTCATTATGCGGGCATTCAGAGAAACAGCGAAGAATGGCAGAAACTACCGAAAGACGATCGGGACAACATTACGATCTTTCCAACCGGTGGCGACCCCATTGGGATCGAATTTGAGATGTTGCTCAACCCGGAAGAATACCCGTGGGGTAGAGACTTCCTGCGTCGGGAAGCTGAACTCTCTGCTAAATAGACTTGAGGTTTGAAATCCAGAACGCATGCGGTCTTTTAGGATTGGAGTGTGCCTTGGCTGATGCCGGTGAAACTGATTATGTTCCGAACACGCGCAATTATGTCGATAAGAACGGCGTGCAGACCAATGAACGTGCCATTCCGCATCCGAACAAGAGCACCCATCGCGACAACGGGGGTGCACAGCTCGTTGCAGGCGCTACTGCAAAGCCGGAGCTCGATCAGGCTTACGACGATTATGCAAGACTGACAACTTTAGCAAAACAAAGACAGCAGCAGGCCTATGATCGAGCTCTTGCTGAGAGCACTGAGTATTACAAAAATAATAAACTTGCCTACATTGCGAAAAGCCTTTTGACAGGCGATGAGGATATGATTCGGAAAGAGGCTGAAGCAAAATCCTTCAATCGCGATCAACAAGATTTTCTATCTCCCTTAGAGGCGTCAGCGTATAATAATGCGCAGAAAATTATCGCGGGTAATGCGGGAGGTGCGGCGCACGCGCTTGGCACAGGCTTAATCAACGGCACAGGCATTGCTTCGGAGGAACACGAAGAAGGAAGTAGAGCAGATCTACATCAACAAGCCTCAACAAATGAACATCCATTTCTCAGATTTCTCGGCGAGATAGGTCCGGGGATATTTTTCTCCCGATTGATAGGTAAGGGTGAGAAGCCCGGCAAGGCTGCACCTGAACCGAAGCCTGATTCTAACCCAGGACCACAACCCGACACCAAACCTCCGGCGAAGCCTGTGCCTGTAGGTGAACCTGTTTCCGTTGCCAACGGTGAGTATCTGGAAACATGGCGTGATTTCTTCATTCCAGGAACTCTGCCGTTCGATGGCGCCCGCTACATGGGGCTCAAGCTCGCACTGCCGAGAGAATATGTTTCCCCTTTGGGCCCATGCCAGATTTCCATGTTCGATGAGGTGTTTTCGAACCCGGAACGCGGAAAGCTTCTGTTCCATGATGCCGCTGGAAAAGCGATAGGTTTCGACCGGCCGTTCAATTTTCTGCCGTCTCTGAATGCAGGATATCCGCATCTTGAACTGAAGGCACCCTGGCTCAAGCAGCTTCATTTGAAAGATCGCGGGCTCATCAAAGAGTTTCGTCAGTACGATGACGATATCTACCGGCTCGAGCAGATCGAAGACCTCAATGGCCATAAGCTGATTTTCCATCGGAACGAAGAAGGCTGGCTGGAAACAGTTGAAGGTCCGGATAGCCTGCAGCTTCGGTTTGAGAATGATGACCAGGGACGCCGTACCGGCATCGTCCTCGTCGGTTCTGAAGGTAGCGAACTTGAACTCGCGCGCTACACCTACGATGCTCGCGGGCGAATGACTGATGCACAATGCGCTTTCGGCATGTCGGTACGCTACGTCTGGCTCCGTGATTCCGATCTATTGGCATCCTGGAATAATCTAACGCGCCAATCGGAAACGCATTTTACCTATGACAGCGACGGTCGCGTTGTTCAAACTGCGACCAACGGCATCTGGAACGGAGACCAGTTCGACTATCGTGAAGGAGAAACCCGCTACTCCCCCGGTGGAAACGAAAACGCCGCTCAGACCTTCCGCTATGACGACCATGAAAATGTCACCGAGGAGATCGATCCTCTCGGCGGCGTCGTTTCCCACAGTTACAACAGGTACGGCTTCCGGACATCGACGACCGATCAGAACGGCAACGCTCACCGCACCTCCTACGACATTCATGGCAATGTAAAGGAAGTTGTAGATGCGGAGGGCCGCTCCACTATTTATGGCTGGGGAGACAATGGCGAGCTTATGATCGTCATTGATGGCGCGGGAAACCGTAAGACATTCAAGCACGATGACCGATCGAATGTCGTCTCCGAGACAGACGCTGAAGGCAACGTCATACAGCTTGTTCGCGACGATCTTGGCCACGTCGTTGAAACCCATTTTGCTAATGGTGCGATCGAGCGCCGCACTTGGGACGCGTACAACCGCATCGACAGCATTACCGATGCCAAAGGCAATACGAGCCGGTTCGAATACGACGAGTTCAACCGCCTGATCGCGACGACGAGCCCGAATGGGTCGCGCACCGTTCGTGAATATTCCGCCGGTGCGGGTGGTTTTGACACGGTCAGCAGGATCATAATGCCGGATGGCGTCTCCGTGAGCCGCAGCTTCGATGGCAGCGGTCAGCTCGCATCGGTCACGGATGGCGAAGGACGATTATGGACCTATCGATATGGTGCCTTCGGTGTTCTGGAGGCCATTATCGATCCGAAAGGCGGTGAACTCAGTCTCGCAACGGACATTGAGGGACGGCTCGTCTCGGTCACCAATGCGGAAGGTTTAACCTACAGCTATGAGCGAGATGTTGCGGGACGAGTGGTCCTGGAGGAAGACTTCGACGGAAGGGCATGGCACTATACGCGCGATCCCGCCGGTCAGATCACGGAAACGACCAAGCCTGATGGCGCGAAGCTGCGGTATTCCTACGACAAATCCGGTCTTATCAGACGCATCGAAACCTTTACCGCCAAGGGCGAAGCAGAGGAGGTTACGCGCTTCTGGTATGACGGGCGCGGCCTCCTCATTCGTGCGGAAAACAAGGCTGCTCTGGTCGAGTTTAACCGTGATCGCAACGGTCGCATTGTCAGTGAGACGCTGAATGGCAAACGTATTCGCTCCCGCTACGACGCACTAGGTCAACGTATACGCCGAGAAATTCTGGGCCTAGGTGCTTCTCTCACAGACTATATACGCGATCCACTGGGCGCTGTCGAAAAACTCGTTGCCGATGACACCGAAATCACGTTCGAACGTGACAGTTTCGGGCAGGAGAAAGCCCGACGCATGGGCGGCTTCAACCTTTTGCAGCGCTTTGACCCGGCAGGTCAACTGGTCGCGCAGGTCGCGGGGCCCGCTGCAGCCCATGGGCTCGACGCCTCGCGTTTAGGCTGGCAGTTCGATCGCGGCAATGCTCCAAAGCAAGCGGGGGCCATACCCGAGCATGTTCATCGCATTTACGAATACGATCGGGCCTTCGCTCCGGTAAGCATAGATGACGGTATCTGGGGCAAGCGCCAGTTTACATATGATGACAACGGGCAATTGACGAGTTCTGAATCGTCGGCTGGTTCTGAACGCTTTGCCTACGACAGCGCGCGCAACATAGCAGGCGCCTCCTCTTCTGTTCAAGTTTCCGATGACCCCACCCCCTATGGCAAAGCGTTCGATCAGACATTCGGCTCCGTCATCCCGGCTGCGGCTCCTAGCAACTGGCAACGTTCTCCCAGTGGCGTCGTGCAGATGGCGCGCGGTCCGAAGGGTGAGCGCGTTCAACTGACCCATGACGATTGCGGGCGCGTGATCGAGCGGCGGGTCGAGCGCGATGGGTTCAGACCGCAACGCTGGCGCTACGGGTGGGACGTCCATGATCGGCTGGTGAGCGTCAGCACCCTGGATGGCGAGGAATGGTATTTTCGTTACGATCCGTTCGGGCGAAGGATTTCCAAGGTCCGGCGCTTTTCCGGTGAAGAGAAAGATCGTGTTCGCAGGCTCTGGCCGAGCCTCGTTAGTGCAGATGGACGCCCGACGAAGGTCCGAGGAACCGAAGGCCCCTCCCCGCTTGACGTTGACAACCCTCCTGAGGTCGGCACAGCCTATCTGTGGGACGGCGACCATATGGTGGCGGAAGCGCCGCTGCGGCTCGATGGTCACATCGCATGGGATGAAGCAACGCACTGGCACTTCGAGGACGGGACCCACCGGCTGCTCGCCAAGCGGCAGTCGGATGGCGAGATGCTGGCTGTCGTCTGCGATCATCTCGGCACGCCGAAGGAGATGTTCGACACGAAAGGCAAGCTCGTCTGGGCTGCCGATCATCATGTTTGGGGTGCGGTGCGGGCGGCGCGGACTTTTGGTGCGCTGGCTGTTGCACGAACACATGATCAAGAGCCAAGCGAGTTTCAATGCCCGTGGCGCTTTCCGGGACAGTACGAAGATGCTGAGACCGGGCTCTACTACAACCGCCATCGCCATTACGATCCGCTCACAGGGCAGTACGCAAGCCCGGACCCGATAGGACTGGCTGGAGGGGAGCGGCCGCAAGGATACGTAGTGAATCCAAGTATAGTAGTTGATCCCCTTGGATTAAGCGCTTGGATGACGGCAACTCATATAGATTCGTTAAGTTCTGGAAAACCGTTGTACCGAGGAGACGCTCGCGCCCCGTCTGAAATATTTGCAGAGGGTTTTAAGCCTTGGGGTGACAGTAAAGATATTATTGCGCATGCGATTCATGCAAAGGAACCACCAAGCTACTTCGTTTCGACTTCGTCTGACATTGCGGTCGCATCTAAACCGCATTTTTCTCAAGGCAAATATGTCTACCACATCGACAAGAGGGTCCAGGGAATTGATGTGAACAAGTATCACAATCTATCTGGTAAAACTAACTTCCATGAGGCCGAATTAGAAATTGCTGTGCCCGGTGCGGTAAGGCCCAGTGATATTATTGGCGTTCAACCAGTGCTGCCAGGTAATCGATTAGGTCCAATGGTACCTAATCCAAATTATGTTCCGTGAGGGTGATAATGGATAAGTACGTTATAGAGACGATCACAAATGGTTTACGAGAAAAAGCAACCGCTGTCGTTGAATGGCGCAACAACCGAGACCTTTTCTTGGAAATCTCATTGAACGATGTTACACACTCAACACTTGACCTTGATTGTTTTTCGGCTTTCCAACTTCTTAGGCAAAAGTTCTTTCACGAGGTAATATTTTGTTGCAACGGAGCGCGACGAAATTTCGTACAGTCTGGAATGATGCAGCAAAGCGGCGGGTTTTACGGTTACTTGGTGAAACTAGGGGAGCGATCCAACCCAGACGAGACGGCTTTCATTTTTGACTACTGCAGCCCTGAATTTGTTGTTTCCGTCGAGGATCAGAACATCTTTAAAGATGAATGGTTTCGTTCACTCAGCTAGAAAAATCATCTTCGGGGAGTGATATTCAATAATGAGTCGACAATGTTGTCGGCATATATAGGCCAGTATTTTTCTGGTCTAGGTCGATAGACATCGATCCGATTACGGTCGGGCTTGCAGTTCATTAAGGATTCGCGCCATCGCAAGGGGATCACTGACGTTCCATATACTGCACCCAAAAGAGCCCCTACGATTGCACCATTTGTATCTGTATCTCCCCCGTACGAGATCGTATCAACCACACCATGTTCTAATGAGCCGCAATTAAGAAGCTGGTAGAAAGCATTCTGAAAAGCTATTAAAATCCATCCCTGATTCCTTTCGAAATTTTCCGGAGGATACGATTGTGCTTTCTGTATCGCGTTAACTAGCTTTGTCTCGGCGTTAATATCTTGAGACCAAGCTAGAACTGCACGGTATATTTCAGACGGCGTCGGGTTATTAGTGATTGCGTACGCCAACGCTTTTGCAAACAGTATGTTAGCTTGACGACACACAACAGACGGATGAGTAATCATCGCATCAAGCTCCGCCCACCTTCCCACTTGTTCAAGTGTGAAGTTTGAACCCAAAATGCCGATAGGCGAAACACGCATCAATGCACCATTCGCCTCGCTCGCGATATTTTGCACGCCCCGTAGTCCCGACGAAACTGTTGCCCCGATATCGAACGGTTCCGAATTCATCCATTCCCGGTAAGCCCGGAGCGCGTTTTTCTCGTTATAACCGTCGGCCTCTGTAATTGATCTTGCCAAAGCAATCGCCATTTCGGAATCGTCGGTTGGTTGCCCTGCAAGGGTATTCCACGTTCCACCATCATGCATGTCCCGGACACCAGATGGATATGTTTCTTTTATTTGAGCCTTCGATTGAAATTCTACAAGCGAGCCCAGAGCGTCTCCGGCGAGTTGGCCGAGAAAGCAGCCCTTTGCTCTGTCGAGGATACTCTGACCCATTCTTTACTCCATAACGGCCCAGTCGGCCCGAAGCTGCGATTTCGGCCAACTCAAAGAACAAATAGCGAATCTGCAATCACGTGGAAGCTGACTGCGAACCTTGACCTTCCAAGGCGCGGTAAACAGTCATCCTGGAAATGTTCAGCTCACGAGCAACGGCGGCTTTCGTTGCGCCAGCCTCGATCCGCCTGAGGATTTCCGCGTCATCGACATTCTTCTTCCTGCCCGTATAGATGCCGTCAGCTTTTGCCGCGTCGATGCCCGCTCGTTGCCTGTCTTTGATAAACTTGAGTTCCATGTCGGCGACCATACCGAGGATGGTGATGACCATACGACCCATGCTTCCGGCTGTCGTGACTTCGGGCTCAAGAATGCGGAGCGACGCGCCCTTTTCGTCAAGCTCATGGACGAGATTGAGAACGTCGCGTGTGGAACGGCCGAGCCGATCGAGTCGCAGAACTACCAGCTCGTCGCCCGCATGCAGAAACTGCATGATGGTCTCCAGCTCGGACCGCCCTTTTCGGGACGCCCCTGATCCGGTTTCCGAACGGATAATTTCGCAACCTGCGGCCTTCAGACGCTCGTTCTGAATATCGAGGTCCTGATCTGTGGTGCTGACGCGAGCGTATCCGATGCGAGCCATGGCAATTCTGTAACATTAGGGTGGCTTGGATGGTGTAACGTCACTTTGATCGAAAATCCACCCTTTTGTTACACTCTGCCCGCGTCACATTTTAATGTCTCGCTAGGGTGTACCCAAAAGTGGCTCGCAAACTCCGAGCATATATTCTGGTTCATAAGTGACTGGAAAGTTCACGGATCTCGCGATGAAGCAAACTTCGTGGATCTTATAATGGATCGCGGTTGCGGCTTCGATGTCGGTTCCGTCACGAACCGTTATGCGCGGGCGCAGGATTGCCGAGGTGAAGCGCCCGGCACCACTCTTTTCAACTTCGCCAACACCAATCGGGCTATCCTCATAGCCGGTCACGATAATTTTCGCATCCGACGCATAGTGCAGATACCAAAGCATGTGACAGGCAGAAAGCGCCGAGAGCAGAAGATCCTCGGGGTTCATCTTGGTAGCATCTCCACCAAGCAACGGATCGTTGGAGCAATGAATGACGGATTTGCCCGGGACGGCGACGTCCCAAGTGCGGTCGTAGCCGCGGTAGTTGACCGTGCCTGCGCCCCGGTTTCCCGTCCAGATGACGGATGATGTGTATTGATGCGCCATCGTCTTTCCTCAGCATTGTGAATGATGTATACCTGTATACATATCCGCGAGAGGAGAGACAATGGACATTACGACTCAACTGCGCGCAGCCATTCTGGAGGGGAGACACGCCCCCGGATCGCTCCTGTCGCAATCCAGCCTCGCCAAAGAATATGCCGTCAGTCGCATCCCGATCCGAGACGCTTTGCTGGTCCTTGCCGCCGACAAACTGGTCGAGGTGGTTCCCGGAAAAGGCGCGCGGGTCATCATGCTGTCAGCCACGGATTTGATGGAGGTGTTCGATCTGCGGATCATGCTCGAATGCGATCTTCTGCATCGGGCCATCGGCAACGCCGATGACGAGACAAAGGCAGAGGTCCTGTACATGCTCCAGCGATCGTCCCTGGAGGCGGGGCGACCCAGCTGGCACAGAGGGGACTGGGATTTTCACCATGCGCTCTACGCTGCGGCGAGTCGGCCACGACAACTGGCGATCGTCGACGACTTGCGAAAGATATGCGTCTTGCAAGCGTCTCAATACGCGTCACTCGCCACCGAAACGCAGCGATGGCTGCAGGATCATGAGGCAATTGCAGAGGCGTATGCTGCGGGAAATGCAGATGAAGCCTCCGCCTTGTTAGGCGAGCATCTTCGGCAGTCTCTGGACAGGCTGCTGGTCTCTGCTGGCAGGACGGAGAAGGCCAGCTAGTATAACAGGGCGTGAATGACCGTCGCAGAAATCCCGAAAGGAATTGGAATGCTGCGCCCAAGTTTTGTGCCGCGCATTTTTCCGCTGCTACTCAGGCAGCGATCTTGCCGAAATCTATCCGGCTGTCCAGATCGAGATCAAACCGGCCATAGGGATTGACATGGGCGTAGATCAGCGGTGTGAGGCCACGATAATCTTCGGGTGCCATACGGCCATGCCAGGCTGGTTCGGCAAGTACGGTTTGCAGCATGCGCGTGTTCACATAGACGAGTGAAGCCTGAAGGAGGTGTAGTGCCAGTGCCGAAACTTCCTGCTCATCAATGCGGTTAGTCGCCATTTCACCACCCTTGCCGAAGAAGACAAAACCGTTGGCGCTATTCCAGTTTTCGACAACGTTTAGGCCTTCATTGATTTCCCGGCGGAATGGTTCCTGGCGCAGGTAACGGCACAGAAAGATCGTCTTGACCGCACGGCCGAGCTCGCTGAGCGCCTTGTAGGTGGGGTGCATCACTTCCGCCCGCGCGAAGCGGCGCAGGATTGCCTCCGGATCGGCCGTGCGCGTCTGCATGGCAGCAGCATATTTGACCATTTCGTCATATTGCTGCTCGATCTCCTCCCAGTTGATCGGGTTAGAAAGGACCGATAGCAGGTTCGGCAAATTTGTCCGGAAGCTCGCATCCGGTAACGCCAGCTTCTGCCGGGCAATCGCCTTCAGGCGTGGGGCGAGTTCAAAGCCGAGCAAGCGGCAAAAGGCGAAACCGACGGCGCTCTGGCCGTGGCTATCGACATATTGCCGCTGGATTTCCAGATCGGTGCAATGGCGAAGAACACCTTCGATCATCGATGCAACTTCCGACGACGAACACCGCTTGAGCTGGGAATAGACGCAAGTGGCCCGCTTTTCGACATGCCAGTAGATCATGACGCCGCGCCCGCCGTAGCGGGCATGCCATTCGGTCATCAGGTTGCGATCCCAGGCCCCGAACTTCGTAGAATCCGATGCGCAGGCCGTCCCGGCGTCACCCCAGACTGCTTCGTTGCGAATTGCAAGCGTGGCATTGGCAACCCGAGCGCAAGCTTCCCGCAAAGCGCCCGCGTGAATGAAGCGGCGATGCACATGAAGAAGTTCCTCATAGCTGGCATCGGTGGTGGCACCGGCCACCCGCTTCAGCCCGGCATTGGTGCCGAGGCCATAGAGGCAAAGTAGCAATCGTTGATCCAGAACAGCCTTCGGCAGCGCGACGCGGGAGGCCGAGGTCTCGAACGCGTCAAGAAATCCGGTGTCGAGGGCTGCTTCCTTCAGCACATCGAGGAGGCCCGTCATCGGCCAGCGCTGACTAATCTCCGATTTGATGGCTGCCAGCCCTTTCGGTTCCGGCGCTGGCTTGAACGGCGTGATCGATATCCGGTTTTCGCCGCGCCAGAGGATTCTTACCTTCTCGTTTTTTGGGATTGTTTCGTTCAGGAGCAGCAACTCGTGTTCCAGTTCCTGGCGAACCATTGCCACAAATTCGCGGGCGTCCTGTGTCAGATTCAGTCTGGAATAGTACGAGGAACGCCGATCCGCAAAATCCTTTGGCAGATCATCATCGGGATTGCGGTAACGGTCAGCGCCGACAACCCAGATTTCCTTAGACCGGATGCATTCCCGCAATTGGGTCAGGACGCAGAGTTCATAGCTGATGCGGTTGACGCGACCATTTCCGTCGATGACCGAACTGCGCCACTTTTCCGGGATCACACCGTCTATCGGCACATCCTTCTGCGGCACGAACCGGCACCCATCATCCAGCTTCGCCCTGATCCAGTCGAGGGCGGACAAAACCGGTCGCCAGACCGCATTGTTCGACCGGAACTCCAGCACGGAAAGCAGGCTTGGTAGCATCCGGCGATAGTGATTGGCCCATGAATTGCGCATGACGGCATAAATGCGACGGTCGAGCGCACCCTTGGCATTGCTCTCCTTGATGATCGCCGCCAGCTTTTCCTTGCCTACAACGGGAAAGATGACATCGCAGATGCGACCGTCCGGATCGTCAATCGATGCGGTTGCAATGTCGACGAGCAGCCGTTCCTTGCCATAGACCCGTTCGACATCCTTGGCGATGTCGCCCACCACCTTCCGTTTCGACCGGGTTCCAATCTTGTGTACTGTTTCCACGAGCAACTCGACCATTGCATCGGTCATCACCGTTTCCCGCGCCATCAGATAAACCGCATAAACCGCGAGTTGGCGCGTCTGCGTGTGGCGGCGCATTTCGGACGCCTTTTCGCCGGAAACCCGGCGGGCAACATGCTCGATCCACGCCGAGTTGATCGCTGAAAGCATCTTCCGTGGGAGTTTCAGGCTCCGGATGAACGCAAGCCGGGCGGTCACCTCCAGAATGTTGTCGAGCGTTGCTCGCCCCGCGTCGGCCTTCATCGCATTGAAGCCCGTCGGCCCTTCCGCGTCAGCCAGGGAGCTTTCCATCGCTGCAACAGTCTCAGGCGGAAGCGCGGCTCTCACCTCATGAAGCCAGCCGTCGAGATATTGTTGCCGTTGCGAACGAACAAGCCGTTCAAGCTCCTTGGCAGACGGACCATAGATATTGCGATCCCGGCACCAAAGAAACACCGCTTCAAGCATGGTGCTGACGGATCGTCCGAAGGGGCAAAGCTCGCCGATAATCCAATAAGAAAGCGCTTCGCGGTCTTGTCGCGTCATGCGACCAAAGCCGAGATACTGCAAAATCTCGGCGCAATGCCGACGGGCAGTTCTCCCGCCGAAATCATATCTGGACAGCTCGTCGGCACGGACGCCGATCTGCTCAGCCAGGTATTCGGTAGCATCGTTCGGGATCAATGTGCCATCGTCAGCGAAAAATCCGCGTGCGCTGAAAAACTTCAACTGCCAGGCCAAGCCAAGCCTGGTAGCGGCCGGTTTGGAATTGATGAAATCAATGTCGGCGAAGCTCAGGCTCCATTGGCCGACAAAATCCGAACTCGAAATACCCGTACTCATCAAAACGCTCCTCAAATTGGAGCGCAATGTCACAACCGGGCACTTCTTGGGTCAATCCTCCACGCCGTGTTCCCACAACGTTCTGCGAGTTGGCCAAAATCGCAGCTTCGGGCCGGCTGGGCCTGGTGGAATGCCGAGGTCCATGGCGGATTCGACCTGACCGATCTCGCCAATGTCGATCGCGAGGTCGCCGAGGATATGGCGACCATCTTCACCTGGCTCGCTCGCGAAGAGGATGTCGAATACCCATACGACTATCGCAGCGAGATCGAGCAGATCATCGCACGCTGGCGGCCACAGGCTGAAACGGCCTGATGGCTGCCAGAAAAGCCGCTCGCCTCACTGGTGTCGAGCGCCGGGCAGTGGAGCTCGACACCATCGCCTCGGTCCTGCCGATCGACCGCCGCAATGAACTTGCCGAGCTTCTGACCGATGGCGACATCCAAACGCTGCGCCATCTCGTCAACGAGGGCATGGGCGCCAACACCTTGCGCGCCATCACTTCCGACCTCGCCTATCTCGAAGCCTGGGCACTCGCCGCCACAAACCGATCGCTGCCCTGGCCGGCGCCCGAGGCGCTGCTGCTCAAATTCGTCGCGCAGCATTTGTGGGATCCGCAAAAGCGGGCCAGTGATCCCGATCACGGCATGCCCGCCGATGTCGATCAGAATCTCCGCCACCAAGGGTTTTTGAAATCGACCGGCCCGCATGCGCCGTCGACGGTGCGCCGGCGGCTGGCCAACTGGTCGACGCTGACGAAATGGCGCGGTCTCGATGGTGCCTTCGCCTCCCCTCCCCTCAAATCGGCGATCCGGCTTGCCGTGCGAGCCGTGCCACGGAAACGGAGCCGCAAGAGCGCCAAGGCTGTCACGGGCGATGTCCTGGCAAAGCTGCTGGCGACCTGCGCCACAGACAGCTTGCGGGATCTGCGCGACCGCGCCATCCTGATGGTCGCCTTCGCCTCTGGCGGTCGCCGGCGGAGCGAGATGTCCGGGTTGCGGGTCGAACAATTGACCGTCGAAGCCCCGATTGAGGTAGCAGACGGGCCTCCCCTGCCCTCTCTCGCCATTCATCTCGGTCGGACCAAGACGACGACAGGCGAAGAGGACGATGTCGTTTATCTCACCGGCCGACCCGTCGAGGCGTTGAAGGCCTGGATGACGGCGGCAAAAATCGACACGGGCAGCGTGTTTCGCGGGATCGGGCGTTGGGGTAACGTCTCAAGCCGGGCAGTCGATCCGCAGTCCATAAATGCCATTCTCAAGCAGCGTGCCGAAATGGCGGGGTTGGAGCCTGCGGAGTTTTCTGCGCACGGATTACGGTCAGGTTATCTGACGGAGGCTGCCAACCGTGGCATCCCCCTCCCCGAGGCGATGGAACAGTCACGCCATCGATCCGTCCAGCAGGCTTCGAGCTATTATAACAGCGCGACACGGCGGAGCGGCCGCGCTGCTCGGATGATTTGAGGCTTTACGTCACCGAGTCGGTCAATCATTCCGCTCACTCGACTGTTTCAACGGCTTGCTGGTCCTGTGCCACAGTGGACGGTGCATTCTGCAATCCGTAGTGGACCATCAGGTCGCGAAGCCTGTTTGCGTCGGCCATAGGGAAAAGTTTCTCCAGCAAGCTCGGTTCGTCCTTGGGAATCATACCTTCATCACGCAATAGCGCGTGATGGGTAGGATACATACGACCCTCCTTGCGCTTACCCCCGGCAATCCAGGAAGCCAGCGACAAAAGGTACATAACGTGACTCGCATTCGTTCTTACGCTTCGCGTAAGCCTGTGGACGTCGTTGTCCTTAGCGGCGAGTCGCAAGCTAAGGCCATCACACGCCAATTCGATGTAAGACGGAATAACGACTGGTTGACCGTTATCCCTTCGCTCACCTCGTTCGTAGTTTTCATACGTCGCTAATGCGATACCCATGGCGTCCGCAGCCTGTTGCTGCGTCAATGCCACTGTTTTGCGCCAAGCCGCGAGTTCATTGTTGTTCATGGTAATTGCTTCTCGAATTGCCTAGCCATGGACACACTAATGTACGGATTTGATCTCGTCAATTCCGTACACAAATTTCATGTGCACACGCGCAGCGATGACGAATTAATGCAATTTGAATTGCGTTAATGATCTGGAAGGCTTTAATGCTACAAAAAGAGCATTAAGATTCGTTTTTGCAGCCGTCAGGTGGACGTGACCTCATGGGACACGCCCCTTTCGGCTGCCTTGCAGCCAGAGCCCCATGATCGCATTCATCCTAGCCCGCAGACGCCGCGCTCATATCGGCCCTGTAAAAAATGCTCGCCAACATTTACCCGGTAGTGCGTTTTCGCGACAGAAACAGGCCCGCCGCAGGCTGTTGATCCTCATCGGAGGATTTGCCCTCTTCTACCTCGTGATAACGCTCCGGCTTTTCCAGTATGGTCTCGTAGCACCGCTGACGACGGCATCAATCGGACCGAATGAGCACTATGCCGCGTCTCGGCCCGATATCGTTGATCGCAATGGCGCGTTGTTGGCAACCGACTTGAACATGGTTTCGCTGTATGCCGAGCCAAGGCGCATTGTCGACGCTGATGAAGTTGTTGAAAAGCTCGCAACTGTCATGCCCGCAATAGATTGGTCTGAGATCCATAAGAAGCTGAGATCGAAGACGGCATTCCAGTGGCTGAAACGCCAACTGACGCCACGCCAGCAGGCCGACATCATGAAGCTGGGCATTCCGGGCATCGGTTTTCGCCCAGAGAAGCGCCGCTTTTATCCAGGAGGATCGACGGCAGCTCACATCCTTGGACACGTCAATGTCGATAACCAGGGCCTCGCAGGCATGGAGCGGTATATCGACCGCCAAGGCTTAACCGATCTCCGCGCTCTGGGTATGGCGGATAGCGGCGCGTTGAGCGCCGTGCATCTCTCCATAGACCTGCGGGTTCAAAATATCGTCCATGGTATCGTCGCCGATGCAATGACAAATTACAAAGCCGAAGCTGCAGGAGCTGTCGTCCTCGACGCCAATACTGGTGAAGTTGTCGCGATGGCGTCGGTGCCAGACTATGACCCAAACGAGCCGACCCGGCTCCTGCCAGACGGAAGCATCGACAAGGACTACGAGAAGGGGTGGTTCAACCGCATCACCAACGCCACCTTCGAAATGGGATCGACGTTCAAAAGCTTCACGCTCGCGATGGGCTTGGACATGAACAAGGTCGGCCTCAACTCGGTGATGGATGCAACCAGGCCGATCCGCATGGGGGGCTTCACTATTCGGGACGATCACGCTCAGGCTCGCCCGCTCACCATTCCAGAGGTTTTCCAATATTCTTCGAACATCGGCACGGCGGCGGTTGCGTCCATGGTGGATATCCCGGACCACCAAGCCTTCCTCGGCAAGCTCGGTCTGTTGTCAAAAATGTCGACTGAATTGCCGGAAGTTGCGACTCCAACGCAGCCTAAAATCTGGAAGAAGATCAACCAGGTCACGATCTCCTTTGGGCACGGCGTGGCGACAACGCCCCTTCAGACCGCAGTTGCCGGGGCCGCACTGATGAACGGCGGCAAACTGATGCCACCGACTTTCCTGAAGCGGACCGCCGAGGAAGCGGATGCCGCCGCTGTGCAGGTCATCAGGCCGGAAACAAGTTCGAGCATGCGATATCTGTTCCATTGGAATGGCGTAAAGGGATCAGGCCGTAATGCGCTCGTACCAGGCTTCAACGTAGGTGGAAAAACGGGGACGGCTGATAAGGTTATCAATGGCCGCTATGCCGCTCATCTAAACTTCAACGCATTCCTCGCCGGGTTTCCAATCGATCAGCCACGCTACGTCGTCCTGACGATCATCGACGCGCCTTTGACGGGCGAAAAGGGAGGTCGGACGGCCGCATTCACGGCGGCGCCCATGGCGAAAGAAATCATAGCACGGACGGGATCTCTACTCGGCGTTCAACCGAGGTTCGGAGAAGGCGATCCTCAACTCCTGATAAATTACTGAGGATCGTTTTCGTAAAGTACATAGTCGCGAATGGACGGTTGGCTCCCGAACGGAAGTGTCACACCGTTCGAGCTCATGGCGTTGTCGATCAGCTCCAGTTGATAGCCTTTGGAGATTGTCTGCCCGGTAAAGAAGATGCGGTATACGATGGGTGCGAATATCATGTCCATGAGGCGATCCGGATCGGGAACGGGTTCACCACGTCCCTCACACCGGTCGCATAAACAGACGAGGTTCTGAAAAGTGTAACCAGCTGCAGTCTGGGCCACCCTTACGTTTGTAAAGCGTTCGCGCAACAAGGTATGCCCTGGCCCGGACGAAATGTCGTCAACCAACTGCTCCAGCCAGATTTCGATGTCCCCCCGGAACGATCCTGTATTCTTGGGGACGCTGTCAGGCAGGAAGCGTTCACTGGCCACGTCTTCCAGGAGCTTCTGAAGTGTTTCCCACCGACGATAGATCGTTGAAGGCGGAACCTCGGCGCGAATGGCGATCATGGCGACGGTCAGTTCCCGGCCCGATTCTTCTGCCATCAGTGTTTTCACAGCTTTGTGCACGGCGATCTGAATTCGTTCGCTGCGACCGCCGGGACGGATCAACGTTCTAGCCATCGATATTTCCTGTCGTTTTTAGGCTCTCGTATCACATGGGCTCTTTGAGAGCTGCATGAAATGGGACAACAGGTTCATTTTTTGACTTACCTTCTGGTCTTCCGCGATCTTGTTACCGGCATTCCAGGAAAACAGGTTCATCAACGCGCTGCAGGGATAGGCGTGAGCTCCCGTCAACTTGATGTCATTCTCTCTTTGAAATCCGCCCTGTTCGCCTGGCGTCGCTCCTGGGTTTTCCCGCCGACTACAGAGACAGAAATCAGCGCCTTCTCACCCCAGCTGCTCAGGGCAACGACCAAATCATCGCCGAATTTCAGTTCTTACTTCTGTTTCGTCCTATTTGTCTTTTGCCTTCCCCTGCCTATCCAGAGCGGCTGCAAGATCCTTCCCGCGCGTGTATGGCTCCGTCCGAGTGTGCAGCTCAAATTCGCCGTCCCTAGCGTAGAGCTGCTTTGTGGCATTCTTCGCCGTGCTTGTATTCATCCCGGCGACCTGGTCTCGGCGAAACGCGCGGCTCGGCGGCTGCTTCACGAACAGGCCAATCAGTGCGACCTCCGGCGAAAGGGGGAACATAACAGTCGTGCCCTCAAGGCCGAAGCCCGGCGAATACTGCCCCCGATCTTTTCCATCGGACCATGCAATGACAACGGGGTCGTCGCAGGTAGCGAATGCCGCCCCCTCTGGCGCCGAGACAAATGACCAGCTTCGTCGGGCCAGCTGCTCGACACATGTCGGAACGGCCTTGAGCTCCAGACCGATGAGATAGGTCTGATCGATCACGATATTGTAGTTCCCTCCGTCGATGAACACCTTCATGTCCTCATAGCTGATATCGTCCCGGATCGGGACGCCGCCTTCTCGCGCTTGCTTGATCGAGCCGTAGTAGCGTTCCTGGTCCAGGAGGGACGCCCTCATCATTCCGCCGGCCACTTTGACGTGGAAGTCCTCCAGCATCGACCGGAACCGCGGATTTCTGACAGCCACGTTTCCCATCAGCAGCATTACTGACGTGAAATGGTCGTCTGAAGGGAAGCCCTTGCTCGCGATGACCTCTGCCAAGTGCGGAGCGATCTCGCCCTCGATCTCTGCCATCCCGTCTTCAACATGGTTCGGATCGAAGCCTTCTGCCTCGATCCGGAAGAAATTCCGGCGAGCACCGATGTTTCTAACAAGCGTCCGGAAAGACTTCCTTGTTGGCTGATCAAACACGAAGACCTGAGCCTTCCGCCTGTCGGCCGCGTCGCTGAAGCCCCGGAGGTAAAACTGCGGGATGAAGTGGTGATTTACGGTGTCTGACATTATTCTCCATCACAATAATAAGCTTATTCAGAGAGTTAAGTCGTAGTCAGCTGACTACGCCGCAATTATACAGTGCACAAGACTGGCCGCGTGCCTACAAACTCAAGCGCGCCGTGCCTCATGCCCATTCGCTCGCAACAACGCCATCAGCACCGGCCCCAATGAAAACTCACCGCGCCGCGCCCTCCCCGTCAGGTCCCGGAGATATCCGCCGGCCGAGGTGATATGCCCAGTTCGTTCGAGAATAGCGGCCATCGTGGCAGCCGCATTCTCCGGGCCCATCACCTCGCAGGCATCCTGGTACGCTGACGGACTAACTCCGAGCATCGATCGGACCACGACAGCGGCTGTCATCAGATCGCGCCAACTTGTGATATTGCCCCCCGGACCATAGATCGTGATTTCTGGGCAGGCTCTCACAACCATCCCCAACGGGAATGCCTTAATCGGCTCGGCAACCCGACCGATATCTGGGCTGGGCTTGTCGCCCTGCTCTTTTCCAGAGCTAGGTTCAAGTTCATTTGGGGATTTGGTATTTGAATTCTGTATGTGCTGACGGGTTTCGGCACCATTGGTGTCGGAATTTCGGGAATTAAGCTGCATTTCCAGCTGGTTGACAACTTCGTCCCGCAATAGCTCAAGTTCGTCTAGCAGTGCTTCAAAATTTTCAATAGTCTTGGCTGTCCGGAGACGCGCCATCAGATCGATATAAAGTGCTTCTGCCTTACCCCAATCACCAGGAACGCCATCCTCGATAGCCGCCGAGATCAGCTTGCGATTATCCCGGCGAGCAATCGTGATCCGTTCTTTGATAATCTTCAATTGGCGTTGCGTTGCCGCCACCTGCTGAGCCAGAATCGCCAGCTCATCCGCACGCGCGAGCAGCGGCGAAAGACTAAATCCGTAGGCTGACTCGATAGATCCGTCGCTGGATTTCCGCGCATAGCGCTTGCCGTTGGGGCTATCGCACCGCTGGATGAGGCCGGCCTCCACCAGATGTGCAAGGTTCTCGCGAAGCGTAGTCCCAGCTATGCCATTTGCCCTCGCAGTCAACTGCGCATTAGATGGAAAGACGATGAGATTGCCTTCGGAGTTGAGTGCCGACTCGGGGTAGAACGTAAGCAAGGCATTCAAAACCGCTAGCGCGCGATCGCGTATTCCCAATAGGGACCGCGCATCACAAGCATCCCTGTAAACTTTCCATTTGTCGACTGTCTTCTCTTCCGTGCATTGTGCGGTCCGCATCTGGGACTTCACAAGCGCAAGCGTCATCGGCCGCCGCCCAAAGGGCGTCGTGACATTTCCACCGAGCATTTTTCTTCACCTTTCGAGAGGCAAAAGAAATCCACTCACCAAAACGGTGCCAAAGACTCTTGACTGCGATTCATGGAAATGCGATTCTCAGGCTGCTTAGACCTTTGAGAGAGGCTTCCATGACGGCAACGTTTGGGGGCCTTTTTCTTTTGCTGCTACCTTTCCAATTTATTCTTCAGATGACGGAGCTTGGCTCCGATAACTTGCGTAAAGGTCGGGAAGCCTATCCATCAAGAATTTGGCGAAGGCTTCATCTCGATCTCGACTGATTTGAATTTTGCACTGCTTACCCGTGAGCGCCAGCGTCGCGATCGTGGTGCCGTCATGCGACTTCGCAACGTTCGGCACATTCGCCTCTGCCGGCTTGTGATCTTCACGTCTCGCAGCCCGGAGCACCGCAGCAAAGCGGTCGTCGGTATCCTTGTGCACGAAGGACTTCTCTTCAGTCGCCTTTCGGACCAACTTCTCGACACCTTGTTCTTTCAGGCGCTCAACCAGATCTTGCCATCTCGGTCGGCCGATTTTCGGTGCTCGACCAATCGCTTCGATCAACCATGCGGGAACTCCCTTAGCAACGCTGAGAAGCTTGTGAGCTTCCTGGCGGTCGACCGAAAGCGCTGTCTGGATTGACGTGCGCTGGATACCGCCTGCCTCGAGCTTAAATGCAAACATTGCGCGCTCGATGAAAGTAAGGTCCTCGCGAGCGGAATTCTCGATGCCTTGGGCAACAACCAAACGCTCATCATTAAGATCGCGTACGTACGCCTTAACCACCATCCCGAGCTCAAGAGCGGCTCGGACGCGACGATGACCATAAGCGATCTGATAACGGCCAGGGACATTGGGATGAACGCGAACAAGAACAGGAATTTCCTGCCCATGATCCTTGAACGAGGTCTTGAGCGCTTCGACAGCGGCCAAATCCTGATCGATGAACCGATCAGCGAACGGGGAGGGGTCAAGCAGGGCCGGATCCAACTCGACCGGCAGTGCCCCGCTCGCGACCTGCTGTTTTAATTCTTCGTAGTCACGTTCGACTTCTGAAAACGTGTCCTTCAAGGAACGAACCGCGCCTGATGCGACACGCTGAACCGGCTGGCGCGAACCGTCACCGGACTGCTCGTCATTACCACTGGCGAAGAGATTTCGGATCGATTGCGTACGTTTGCTCACGCGTTTGCTCCCCCTTTATAATCCGCGTGAAACGGCGGGCCGTAGTCAGCTGACAACGCACTAACGTCTTGATTAATATGTACCTGGACCGCCGTCATCGCTGCCATACCTCATTCAGAAGTTCTACGGTTTCCTGATTTACGGCATTAATCGACTCCATTGCGCGGTCATAGGTCGACCGACCAACCGCACCTCTCGTCAATTCGTAGAGGGATTGCTTAGTAAGTCCCGCATTCGCAATCGCTGTCGACTTCCACGCCGTGGCAGCCATGACATCCGATCCGAACACATCGCGCATCAGGCCGACAATCTCCTGTTCCGGCACGTCGCGAGGGTCGTGGCGCGTGACTAGGAACCGCAGAAAGTCATAGTCGAGGCGACCACCAGCCTCCTCAATGACTGAGACAAGATCAGATGTCATCAGAAGAAACTGGCTCATGGAGGCGACGTCGACCATTTGGGGATGAACGGTAACGATCATGCCTGTGGCGGCGTTAAGCGCACCCATGGTGAGGAAGCCGAGCTGAGGCGGGCAGTCCACCACGACGACATCAAAGTCATCCTCGACCTGAGCGATCGCTCCCGCGACCCTTCTGAAGAAGAGATCTTCCGGTCGACCGCGGTTTTGCAACATGAATCGCGGCGTCTGATGCTCGAACTCCATGAGTTCGAGGTTGCCGGGAACGATGCTGATCCCTGTGAAATAGGTGGGGCGAATGACGTCTTTCATCGTCACGCGCTGATCGTCGTAGCGGATCGCGCCGTACAGGGTAGTGTTTTCAGCGACATCGAACTCAGGCTGATAGCCGAACATTGCCGAAAGCGAAGCTTGCGGATCAAGATCGATAGCCAGGACCCGATAACCCTGAAGAGCGAGACCCTGTGCGAGGTAGAGCGAAGTGGTAGTTTTTGCTGAACCGCCTTTGAAATTTGCGACGGTGATCACCTGGAGCTTTTCACCCTCCCGGCGCCGAGGAAAGAACCTGCTCGCTTCTTTTGGACGGGCGGTGGCTAGGTACTGTCTCAACTCCTTGATCTGCTCAAGTGTGTATGACCGGCGGCCACCATTCCCCAGATCAGGCGCAGGTCCAAGCCCGTCGAGTGAGAGCTGACGGAGATAACCATCGGAGACGCCGACAATCTCAGCAACTTCTCCAGACGAAAACGACCGTAACGTCTTCTGGGCCGTGGGTGGAAACGCGCGTTCACCAACCGCACGCAAACGTGCAGACAGCGCTTCCGCACGCTGCGTGATATGGGCGGATGTCGATGCTTTTTCGATGTGTCGAGCGATCACGTTCACATTGGCCTCTGTTCTCAGACGGTTTATCGGCGTCAGACGCGCCTTTACCGTCTCAATGATAAGCCACGATTCTGAGAATGCCGCAAGGGAAATAGGGTTAACAAGGGATTAACAAAAATCGCCGTGCCGAATTGCGTACCTCGAATCTGCGAGGTTTTTCGGACAGTTAGGCAGATTCTGCCCAGAAGAAGTAATCGATCGAAACTGCAGATCTGCAGAAAAACGTAGGCGTTCTGCACACTTAATTTGTTCGCGTACTCAGCCCGCCACCCCGACTCACCAGAATCATCGCCTGCAGATCTGCAGATGGCCAGCCGTGGATTGAGATGATCTTCATCTGCCTGACGAAGTTCACGCGGAGATAAGGATGCAGGTTCTCACGATCTCGCCCGACCGATATGTCGAGCATCAAAATCTTCTAAAACAGATGTACCGGCTGCGCGCCGACGTGTTCAGCGGACGGCTCGAATGGGACGTCTCCATCATCGATGGTGGCGAGCGGGATCAGTACGACGAACTCAATCCAACCTACATCCTCGCCACCTCCGGCAGCAAGGTGGTCGGATGCGCACGTCTCCTTCCCGCTGTGGGCCCGACCATGCTCGAGCTGACCTTTCCGCAGCTCTTGAGGGAGGGCTCGCTCAATGCAAATACCGCGATGATCGAGAGTTCGCGCTTCTGCGTTGATACGACCTTGCGTGCAGGCAGGGAAGGGGGACAGCTCCACCTTGCCACCCTGACCATGTTCGCTGGGATCATCGAATGGTCGATAGCGCAGGGCTACGACAAGATCGTTACCGCCACCGACCTTCGCTTCGAGCGCATCCTGAATCGGGCAGGCTGGCCGATGGCCCGTTTGGGTAAACCTGTGGCAATTGGCAATACTGTCGCCATAGCCGGCACACTTCCGGCGGACCAGAAGAGCTTCGAGCGGGTCCGCCCGCCGAACTATCGATCCGCTCTCTTTTGTACTGATGATCATTCGGAGAGGAGCGCAGCGTGACCCAGCTCCGTTCCCATCCAAGGCTTGTCCGCAAACTGCAGGACGCGCTTGGCGACCAGCTGTGCGTCGCGCTCGACGATGCCTCAGTCGTCGAGATCATGCTCAATCCGGACGGCCGGTTGTTCATCGAACGCCTAGATCATGGCGTGGCTCCGGCCGGCGCCATGAGTTCTGCCGCCGCGGAAGTCGTTATCGGCAGTGTCGCCCATGCCCTGCAGTCGGAAGCGGACGACGAACGCCCGATCATTTCCGGCGAACTGCCGATCGGTGGCCATCGCTTCGAAGGGCTGCTTCCGCCCGTCGTCTCCAGCCCTGCCTTCACGATTCGTCGTCGCGCCTCGCGTCTCATCCCACTCAACGACTACGTAACCTCGAAGGTGATGACAGAAGCCCAGGCGTCAGCCATCCGCAGTGCAATCGACGCCCGCATGAACATCGTCATTTCCGGGGGCACTGGCTCCGGCAAGACGACGCTCGCCAACGCAATTATCGCCGAAATCGTCTCGGCGGCGCCAGATGATCGGATGGTGATCCTCGAGGATACCGCCGAAATCCAGTGCGCGGCCGAAAACGCGGTCAGCCTGCATACCAGCGATACGGTCGATATGGCGCGGTTGCTGAAGAGCACGATGCGATTGCGGCCCGACCGGATCATCGTCGGGGAGGTCCGTGATGGTGCAGCGCTCACGCTCCTGAAGGCCTGGAACACCGGCCATCCCGGCGGGGTCACCACGATCCATTCCAACACCGCGATGTCGGCGCTGCGCCGGCTTGAACAACTAACCGCAGAAGCGAGCCAACAGCCAATGCAGGAGGTGATTGGCGAGGCGGTCGATCTCGTCGTCTCCATCGAGCGGACGGGCAAGGGAAGGCGGGTCCGCGAGGTCATCCACATCGAGGGATACCGAAACAACCACTATCAGACCGAACATTATGCCCAGATCGACGAGGACAGCCATGTCGCGTAAGACCTATTCTATTCTTGCACTCATCACGGTCGCCGCCTTCACCGTCAGCCTCTCGGGGACCGCGCTGGCGTCCTCGGGCGGTGGCGGTCTTCCATGGGAATCGCCACTGCAGCAGATCCAGCAGTCGATCACCGGTCCCGTAGCCGGGTTCATTGCGCTCGCCGCGGTGGCGATCGCCGGCGCCATGCTGATCTTCGGCGGCGAGCTGAACGATTTCGCCCGTCGCCTTTGCTATGTGGCCCTGGTCGGCGGGGTCCTCCTTGGCGCCACCCAGATCGTCGCCCTATTTGGTGCAACCGGTGCGTCGATCGGCGAGCGCCATGTCGGGGCAGGTATTGCTCCGGCTGTCTCCATGCCGGCAACAACGCCGTCTGCAGTAGGGGAGGGGGCTCGTGGCTGACGCCGGTTCCAACCTCATCCGGTCGCGGGTGCATCGGGCGCTGTCACGTCCCAACCTGTTGATGGGCGCCGATCGCGAGCTTGTCCTGGTGACGGCGCTCGCCGCCGTCATTCTGATCTTCGTTGTGCTCACCTGGTATGCAGCACTGTTCGGCGTCGCGATCTGGCTGATCGCGGTCGCAGCCCTCCGCATGATGGCCAAGGCCGACCCGCTGATGCGGAGGGTCTACATCAGACATATCTCCTACAAGACCTTCTACCGCGCGACGTCGTCGCCGTGGCGCCGGTATTGAGGGGCACGACATGGTTGCCCTCAAATCCTTCCGCCATTCCGGACCGTCCTTTGCCGATCTCGTTCCCTATGCCGGGTTGGTCGATAACGGCGTCATTCTTCTGAAGGACGGATCGCTGATGGCCGGCTGGTATTTTGCCGGCCCCGACAGTGAAAGTTCGACCGACGCCGAGCGCAACGAGGTGTCGCGGCAGATCAATGCCATCCTGTCGCGCCTCGGCTCGGGCTGGATGATCCAGGTCGAGGCTGTCCGGGTGCCCACGGGAGATTATTCAACGGAGGAGGCCAGCCATTTCCCCGATCCGGTGACCCGCGCCATCGATGCGGAGCGGCGGGCGCATTTCCAGAAGGAGAGGGGGCACTACGAAAGTCGTCATGCACTGATCCTGACCTGGCGCCCACCGGAGCCGCGGCGATCAGGTCTGACGCGCTATGTCTATTCCGATGCTGGCAGCCGGTCCGCCACCTATGCCGACAAAGCGCTTGAAACCTTTCTGACGTCAATCCGGGAAGTTGAACAGTACCTCGCCAATGTGGTGTCGATCCGACGGATGATGACACGCGAAACGCCGGAGCGCGGCGGTCATCGTGTCGCCCGCTACGACGAACTTTTTCAGTTTATCCGTTTCTGCATCACCGGGGAAAACCATCCGGTGCGCCTGCCAGAGATCCCCATGTATCTCGACTGGCTGGTGACCGCTGAGCTGCAACATGGTCTGACGCCGCTAGTTGAGAACCGGTTTCTCGGCGTGGTGGCGATTGATGGCCTACCGGCGGAAAGCTGGCCCGGAATTCTCAACAGCCTTGACCTAATGCCGCTGACCTATCGCTGGTCGTCCCGGTTCGTATTCCTCGACGCCGAGGAGGCCCGCGCGAGGCTCGAGCGCACGCGCAAGAAATGGCAACAAAAGGTGCGGCCATTCTTCGATCAGCTCTTCCAAACCCAATCCCGATCACTCGATCAGGACGCGATGCTCATGGTGGCGGAAACCGAGGACGCAATCGCCGAAGCCTCATCGCAGCTCGTGGCCTACGGCTACTATACGCCGGTCATCGTTCTCTTTGATGAGGACCAGCAAAGCTTGCAGGAGAAGTGTGAGGCAGTCCGCCGCCTGATCCAGGCCGAAGGTTTTGGCGCAAGGATCGAGACGATCAACGCGACCGATGCGTTTCTCGGCAGCCTGCCGGGCGTCTCCTACGCCAATATCCGCGAGCCGCTGATCAACACGCGCAATCTCGCCGACCTCATTCCGCTCAACTCGATCTGGTCGGGAAGCCCGACAGCACCTTGCCCCTTCTATCCGGCCGGATCGCCTCCGCTGATGCAGGTCGCAAGCGGATCGACACCCTTCCGACTCAACCTGCATGTCGATGATGTCGGCCACACGCTGATTTTCGGGCCCACGGGGTCGGGTAAATCAACGCTGCTCTCATTGCTCGCAGCCCAGTTCCGCCGCTACGTCGAGGCGCAGATCTTCGCCTTCGATAAGGGGGGCTCGATGCTGCCGCTGACGCTAGGGATCGGCGGCGATCATTACCAGATCGGTGGCGACGCGCCGGAAGCAGGCGAGGGGCGGGCCCTGTCCTTCTGCCCGCTGGCAGACCTCTCCTCCGACACGGACCGCGCCTGGGCCTCCGAATGGATCGAGATGCTGGTTGCCCTGCAGGGTGTGACCATTACACCGGACTATCGCAATGCGATTTCCCGGCAGGTCGGGCTGATGGCCGAGTCGCGCGGCCGCTCGCTCTCCGACTTCGTCTCCGGCGTCCAGATGCGAGAGATCAAGGACGCCCTGCATCATTACACAGTCGATGGTCCGATGGGGCAGCTTCTCGATGCCGAGGAGGACGGTCTGGCGCTCGGCGCCTTCCAGTGCTTCGAGATCGAGGAACTGATGAACATGGGTGAGCGCAATCTCGTGCCCGTGCTCACCTATCTCTTCCGGCGCATCGAAAAGCGCCTGACGGGTGCGCCCAGCCTGATCATCCTCGACGAGGCCTGGCTGATGCTCGGCCATCCGGTGTTCCGGGACAAGATCCGGGAATGGTTGAAGGTGCTGCGCAAGGCCAATTGCGCCGTGGTCCTAGCTACCCAGTCAATCTCTGATGCCGAGCGGTCAGGCATCATCGATGTGCTGAAGGAATCCTGCCCGACGAAGATCTGCCTCCCGAACGGTGCTGCGCGGGAGCCGGGCACGCGCGAGTTCTACGAGCGCATCGGCTTCAACGAGCGGCAGATCGAGATCGTCGCGACCGCGATCCCGAAGCGGGACTATTACGTCGTGTCGCCCGAGGGTCGACGTCTGTTCGACATGGCACTTGGGCCGGTGGCGCTCTCGTTTGTCGGAGCGTCCGGAAAAGAAGACCTTAAGCGCATCCGCGCCCTCCATTTTGAACATGGGGCCGCCTGGCCTCTCTATTGGCTCGAGCAAAGGGGGATCGCCCATGCCGAAACGCTCTTTCCAACCGAATAGAATAGGGCACGCCGCGCTTGGTGTCGCCCTCATGCTTTCGTCTGCTCTTTCGCTTCCTGCGTGGGCCGGTGGCGTCACGGGACAAGCGACCGAATGGACGCAGCTTGCCAATAATACCGAATTGATCAGCCTCGTTGGCAAGTCGGCCGAGCAGGTGAACAACCAGATCACCCAGATCTCGCAGCTGGCCGAGCAGATCCAGAACCAGCTTAACATCTACAAGAACATGCTGCAGAACACGGCGCAGCTTCCGGAGCATGTCTGGGGTCAGATCGAAAGCGACCTGAAGAACCTCCAGAATGTCGTCAACCAGGGCCAGGGCGTCGCCTTCTCCATGGGCAATCTCGACGATGTGCTCAAGCAACGCTTCCAGAGTTTCGCCGACATGAAGAGCAACCTTCCTGATGGTGCGAGCTTCTCCACGACCTATCAGAGCTGGTCCGACACCAATCGCGACACGATCGCCGGCACGCTGAAGGCCGCCAATCTGACTGCCGAACAATTCTCCAGCGAGGAAAGCACGATGTCGGAACTCAGGTCGATGTCGGAATCGGCCGACGGGCAGATGAAGGCGCTGCAGGTCGGGCACGATATCGCCGCGCAGCAGGTCGCGCAGATGCAGAAGCTGCGCGGTCTGGTCTCACAGCAGATGACCATGATGGGCACCTGGTATCAGTCCGAACAGGCGCAAAAGGATCTGGCTCAGGCGCGGCGCGAACAATTCTTCAGCGGGACCGAGCACGACATCAGGGGCGGGCAGACGATGGAGCCGCGCTGGTGAGCCCGCGTTCGATCCTCATTATCGCCCTCGTGGCGGTCGTTTCCGCGGCCGGCGCGAGCGCCATCACCTGGATCGTCGTTCAGCCGCCGTCCACGCCAGTCTCGGGGTCGGGCGCGGCCGCAATGAATTCGTCCTCTGGTCAGGAAAAACGCCGCCATCGCGAAGAGTTTTTTGGCGGGAATCCCGATCGTGATATCCGCAACGGTCAGGAGATGAAGCCGCGATGGTAGCTGCTACATCTTCCCGTACACTCGAACGGGTGTTCATTGCGGCCGCGGTCGTCCTGCTGGCGACCACGCCCGCCTTGGCGCAACAGGGCCAGGTCCTGACCACACTCGAAAACTCCGTCGTCACAGCTGCCAAAGGCTGGGAGACGACGGTGATGAATGCCGCGCGGTCGTTGTTCTGGATTCTTGCCGGCATCGAGGTGGGGATCGCTGCCGTATGGCTGGCGATCAATGCCGCCTCGCTCGATAGCTGGTTCGCTGAACTCGTCAAACGCATCATGTTCATTGGCTTGTTCGCCTTCATCCTCGACAGAGGACCGGAGTTCGCCAAAGCCGTGGTCGACAGTCTCTACCAGATCGGCGCCGGCGGCGGTTCCGCATCTCCCGCCAACATCTTCGATGCCGGCATCCGTGTCGCAACGAAAATGTCGGAACAGGCGAAGTTCGGCCTCTGGGAGGATAATGCGCTCGCGATCGCCGCCGTTTTCGCCATGGTCGTGGTCGTCGTGTCGTTCAGCCTGGTCGCTGCGATCTTCGTGGCCGTCATGGTCGAGATGTATGTTGGCCTGCTCGCTGGCATGATCATGCTTGGGCTCGGTGGTTCCTCCCATACCAAGGACTTTGCGATCAAATATCTGGTCTATGCCTTCTCCGTCGGCATGAAGCTGATGGCGCTGGTAATGATCGCCAAGATCGGCTCGGACATCCTTCTGGGTCTGGCGGAGGCGCCGACCGCAATCTCGGAACAGTTCATCACGACGCTCGCGATTGCCGGCATCTCGGTCGTTGTCTTCGTGATCGCAATGTATGTGCCGCCCATCCTGCAGGGTGTGGTCCAGGGCGCATCGGTCGGCGGCGGCATGGAAGCCATCCGTCATGGCGGGCAGGCCACATCGGCAGCACTCGGTGCCGGGTTTCTAACGATCGGCGCGGCAAACAGAGGGTTTGGGGCCGCCAGCGCCGCGAGGGCAGGGGGCTCGTCTCTGGCCGATGCGGCGCTGCGCGGCATGCAGGCTGGGGTTGGCGGAGCAGCCGGCGCTGTCGGCTCGGCAGCGAAAGAAAAGGCGATCGGTTCGCCCGGTGCTTACGCCGGATCAATGCTCGGCCTTGCCAACGCCAAACTCGATCAGCAGCCCGGCCGGGCGGGCACACCGCCTCCACCATCGCCGATCAATGACAGCAAGTGACGGGAGGCTGAAAGAATGGCCGGACAGAATACCCCAGATAATCCCTATATCGCTGCCCGCAACGAATGGAACGAGCGTTATGGCTCCTACGTCAAAGCGGCAGCCGCTTGGCGCGTCGTCGGCATTGCCGGAATGACCATGGCCGTGGTTGGTTTTGGTTACGCGCTCTACCAAAGCACCCAGGTGAAGCTCATCCCTTATATTGTCGAAGTCGACAAGCTCGGCGCATCAGTCAATGCTGGCTTCCCGCAGCAGATCGAATATGCCGATCCGCGCGTGGTACGTGCCACGCTCGGCAGCTTCGTGTCGAACTTCCGCTCCGTCACGCCGGATGCAGTGGTTCAGAAGCAATATATCGACCGCACCTATGGGCTGCTGCGCACCTCCGATCCAGCGACGGAAAAGGTCAACGCCTGGTTCCGTTCGAATTCGCCCTTCGAGAAGGCGAAGACCGCGACGGTGGCGATTGAGGTCAACAACATCGTCGCGCTCTCGAACCAGAGCTACCAGATCGACTGGACCGAGTTCGAACGCGATCGCCGCGGCAAGGAGATTGCCACGCGCCGCTTTCGCGGCATCGCCACGGTGACACTGACGCCGCCCCAGGACGAGGGCGTCATCCGCCTCAATCCCATCGGTCTCTATCTCCGCGACTTCGACTGGACCGCACAGCTTTGAAAGGCCTTGCCCCAAAAATGAAAAAATCACACGAAACGCCACGGGTCACGATGAGCGCCGGCATCATTGCTATCGCCGTTGCAGCCTCCTCCGCCTTCCCGTCTGCTTCTCTCGCCGCCGATGGTGTCACCGCCAACGAGGCGAAAGGCATGGGGATTTCGACGCAATGGCGCGGAAGCCGTGGCCTGGTCACGAAAGGCGCAGACGGAAAGGTGATCTTCCTCTACGGCGAAGTGCAGCCGTCCGTCGTCTGCTCTCCGCTGCAGGTCTGCGACATCGAGCTTCAGGGCGGCGAGGTCGTTCGCGATGTGCTGGTCGGTGACACTGTGCGGTGGAAAGTAGAGCCTGCGACCTCTGGAGCGGCGGGTGGCCAAGCGATCCACCTGATCGTCAAGCCGTCGGAGCCGGGTCTGCTCACGTCGATGGTCGTGACGACGTCGCGGCGGACCTATCACATTCAGCTGAAATCGCATGCCACGCAGTACATGGCGCGTGTCGCGTTCGAATATCCTGAGGAGGTCTCGGCAAAGTTTGCCGATGTCAACGCGCGGCTGGAAGCCAGCACCATTCCCGGCGCCGGCGTTCCGGCGGAGCAATTAAGCTTTGCCTATTCCGTCTCGGGCAGTGCCGGCTGGCGGCCGACGCGAGTCTATTCCGATGGGCAGAAAACCTACATCCAGTTTCCACGCTCGATCTCCGGTCAGGATGCACCGGTTCTCTTCGTCGTCTCCGGCGGCCAAAACCGCATCGTCAACTATCGCATGAAGAGCAACATGATGGTGGTCGATTACAATATCGATCGTGCCGTCCTCGTCTCAGGCGTCGGCTGGAAGCAGCAGAAGGTGACAATCAGCAGGGGAGGGCGCTGATGCTGAACCTTCTGAGCCGCAGTGCGAACAGCCTCAGCCCTGTCCGCCGCCTGATCCAATTCACCGCCATCGCGATCATCGTGTCGGGATGCCAATCAATGAACACTGACGGTCTCGCCTCAAGCGCGGCACCTCCAGAGATATCCGGACCGGCGGCGGGCGCCATTGCGGGCGATCTGGTCAGCCGTCTTGCCGAACAGATCGGACAGGGGAAGCCAACCGTTGCGCTTAAACAGGATGGTTCACCCTTCGGGCAGGCGCTTGAAGCAGCCTTGAAGGGATGGGGCTATGCCGTCGTCACCGATCAGAAAACAGATAGCCTCGCCGCCGTCGTTCCGCTCGCCTATGTCATCGTACCTTACGATGGCCAGGTGCTCGCGCGGCTTTCGACGAGCAGTGTCGAACTTGGCCGGGCCTATACCGTGACGACATCGGGTGCGACGCCGGCAAGCGCGCTGTCGCTCATGCGGCGCGGGTGAGGGAGGTTATCATGGTGCAGTCTCTCAAGCTTAGTGGTGCGCAAAACAGTCAGGCCACCTCCGGCATCAAGCGGGTAAACCGCCTGCCTGTCATCCTTGTAATCGTGCTATTGGTCGTCTTTCTCGGCATTATCTTTTATGGGCTCGCCTCACGCGGGCTATACTTCGGCAAGGATAACGGCCCTGACGCCAGTTCGGGCAATCCGGCCTCGACCTATGCAGACCAGATCAAGCGGGGCGTTGCCGACGGCATCATTGGCGAGCCCCGGGAGCAGCAGACGTTCCAGCCGACGCCGGTCGAAACGAAACAGGCTGAAGAGAAGGTGGCCAATCCGTTCGTGCAACCCGAACAGAGACAGCAAAACCGCGGCTCGGAACAGGAGCCGGAGGAGGTGTGGCGGGCACGTCTCGCCCGTGAGCAACAGGAACAGATTCTTCGCGAGCAGCAACGCCAGCGGATGGCCCGGATGCAGGCGCGCGACTCCGCGTTTGACGCGCCGCTGGCGATCGATCGCGGGAAGCTGGAAGCGCGGTCGGAAAAAGATGAGACCGCCGGAGCCCGAACGACGACAGCTGCCGCAAGCGCAAACGCATCCGATCTTTATGCCGCAGCATTGCGCGCTGGCTTGGGTGGGCAGAACGTCGATCCCAACGGACAGAACTCCAAGGAAGATTTCTTTAATGCCGACCTCAAGGACCTCGGCTATCTGCCGAACCGCGTCGTGCCGCAGCAGTCCCTATACGAATTGAAACGCGGCTCGGTCATCCCGGCGACATTGATAACCGGCATCAATTCCGACCTTCCGGGCCGGATCACCGCGCAGGTCAGCCAGAATGTCTATGACAGCGCCACCGGGCATCGGCTGCTGATCCCGCAGGGCACGAAACTGTTCGGTCGCTATGACAGCAAGGTCTCGTTCGGCCAGAGCCGGGTTCTCGTCGTCTGGTCGGACATTATCTTCCCGAACGGATCGACGCTGCAGATCGGCGGGATGGCCGGCACGGATGCGGAAGGCTATGGCGGGTTCAATGACAAAGTGAACAACCACTATCTCAAAACATTCGGCTCAGCGGTCATGATTGCCCTGATCGGAACGGGCATCGATATGGCTGTTCCCCAAAGCTCAACACTTGCCACCCAGGATACGGCATCCGATGCGGCAAGACGCAATTTTGCCGAAACCTTCGGGCGGGTGGCAGACCGGACAATCCAGCGGAACATGGACGTGCAGCCAACGTTGCAGATCCGGCCTGGCTACAAATTCAATGTTCTTATTGATCAGGATATTGTTTTTCCGGGCCAATATCTTTGAAGAGCGCAGATGAATGTCAACTAACTCATTCTCCGAGGGCACTTGTGAACGGCAACGGCCGATCCAAACTCCAAACTTGGTTCTGCCTGCACCCGAGGATGCGGTGGAGTTCGCGGCGGTTGTACCGCATACGGTTCATCGAACATCAAGACTTTTCATTATGCGCCTACGGATGTGCCGGTCGAAGATCCTGATGGTTGAATCTGCATATGGCGGCAGTAAAGCGGTAGTCCCAAATTGGCAGGCATTCTGTGGTTGTGTTTCGGCGTGCAAATTTTTAACGCCGATTGACACTTTTGCCGCTGAAGTCAGCGACCTCTACTCCAGCGTCATAAGCTGAGGATGCACCGTGCCGTGACGGTCGTCCGAGCTCGCGGTTGCCAAATCCCGGTATCAAATCACAGGACAATGATAACATGAGGTCGACGAGTTGGAAGCGGAGTATCCTCTATCCCGCTTCCATTGCAATCGCTCGGTTACAACGTCTGAGCGGCGCCCGTAACGGAGAGGTTCTTACTTTGCGCCTAAAGGATAAATGCGGTCGCTCAGGACATCGTTAACAAACTCTAATACGGGAGTGGCCGTGGTCATATCGTCCGTATTCAGGTTCAAGACCTCTGATATGTGGTTCTGACGCGGCAATTGTGTATATCGGGGACATCCCTGTCGTTTTTCACAGAGGATGCCGATATGGGTGTAAGTGCCCCATTCAATTTCTGCTGGATCCAGTTCAGCCCCGATAACCAGAGTCGGTATCAGTTTTCCCTCGTATCTGGCCAAAGTCTCTTTATTTGAGTTTTTCGACCAGTTTTGCTCGTCTGCGCCGCCAAAATAAACGGACGCTACCGCAGGAACGCCTATATTGATCGATGACGACAGAAAGATTGCGCCTGCCATTGCAGGTCCTTCTTTCGGTTGAACAGAGGCATTGTAGAGATATTCACCCAGCACCATGCCGCCAGCGGATTGACCAGCGAAGAAAACTTTCCCGGGATCGCCGCCAAGGTCTTTTATGTTTTCCTGTATCCATTGTGCGACGGCCGCAACGTCTTGTCCGGCGCTGGGAAAATGGGCATCTGGCACGAGGCGATAGTTCATTGTAATGCCGATCATGCCGTGATTGGCGGCGAAGTAACCGACGTTCGCGAAAGCTAGGCCTTCAGTTTCCGGTTGACGTTTGTTCCCCACCCGCATCCCACCCCCGTGAATGAAGACGAGCACGGGTAAGCCCTTCGCCCCCTCAGGCACAAACAGATCCAGTTTGTTGCGTTCGTGGCTTCCGTAGGCAATGTCTTGCGTTACTTTAATGCCGCTGGTTTTCTGTTTGGCCAGTATCGGCGTGTAGATCGCAAATGTCTTCTGCGCCACATCTCCATTCCACGCCTTTCCAATTTCACGGACTTGATCGAGAGCTTTAGACGCCTGCTCTTCGTCCGCTTTCATTGGAGAGATTATTGCAAGAAATGCTAGTAGCGCCGTTAGGACTATACTGGCATTTCGCGTCAAGATTGCCTGAATTCCGCTAGAAGACATTGTATCTCCTCCCATTTTGTTCACTTCCCCTATTTGTTCCGTCAACCAGGTGGTCCCCGGGATGCGCGCTCGGGCCGCATTGGAGTTCGCTGAGGCGAGTTAGTCGCCCGCGCAGCATTCCTGCCTATGCCGCCTATGACCCCTGCTTTGCGTGATGGACACCGCGGAACAGGTCACTGATCATCACCTTGAGTGGTTCGAGGCGGATCCGGCAGCCATGACCATCTTCGACGACTCGCACCCCGCGCATTGACGCCTTCGTCGATCTGTCGCCCCTCTTTTGGGAATCCGGCGTTCGCCATGTCTCGCTGTGAGCCGCGCGTAAAAGTGCTCCCGATGCCTCTTCTGTTACGCCGTTAGCCCGCCATCAACGACAACCTCTGAACCTGTCATAAAGGCTGCCCTGTCGGAGGCCAGAAAGACGATGACGTCCGCGACTGATGTCGGTGATCCTGCGCCGACGAGTGGTTCCGCTATATCATTCGGATCGGACGGAGGAGTAAATTTATGCCGCTCTGCAAAATGAGACGCTGTTTCGCGACCCATGCTTGTCTCAATCAAGCCGGGATGAACCGAATTCACCCTGATTTTACGTTCAGCAAGCTCTAGCGCCAGGCTTTTTGACAGAAGGCGAATTGCGCCCTTGGACGCGGAGTAAGCTGTGAAATCCGGGTTGCCGCGAAGTCCCGCAATGGACGACATATTGATGATAGACGCGCCTCCGGTCCACTGTGAGGCCCGGTCGTTGAGGAGCGGGATGGCGTATTTGCAGCCCAGAAAAGTGCCCTCAACGTTGACTGCTTGTACGCGCCGCCAATCTTCCAGGCTCATATCAACGAGCTTCCTGAAGGAAAGGATGCCAGCATTGTTCACCAGGATGTCCAGCCCTCCCGCAAAGCTGCTGGCAAAAGCCA
The DNA here is from genome assembly GCF_013322225.1 of Agrobacterium larrymoorei. Taxonomy (GTDB): domain Bacteria; phylum Pseudomonadota; class Alphaproteobacteria; order Rhizobiales; family Rhizobiaceae; genus Agrobacterium; species Agrobacterium larrymoorei_A. Next base: position 26,505 of record NZ_JAAMFB010000035.1, on the reverse strand, counting down.
TCGCGTCAGCCCAGTCGTCTTCGCGCGTCACGTCAAGCTTGCGCGCCCACCCGCCGATATCAGACGCCAAAGCTTCAGGCGCCTCTATGTCGGTTGCAATAACGCGGGCTCCGGCAGCTGCGAGCGTGCGCGCCGTCGCCTGCCCTATGCCACGCGAACTTCCGGTAACGAGCGCTATCCGCCCTTCCAGTTCTCTCATTTCTGTTCGCCCTTCTTCCTTTTATTGCGGCTTGCGCCCAATCGCTCACCTTTAAGCATTGTTGTGGGTGATATCGCCTTGAGCCAAAGGCGACCCAAACACTAGCTCTCGTCCGACAGCAGCTTTACTAATCCGAGCGCCCGCGCATATAGGCACCCAATTCGGCAATCGCCGTCTCAGTCGTGGGAAGCTCGGGCCCCATTGAGAGGAAACCGTGGATCTGGCCGGGATAATGATGGTGGACGACCGAGACGTCGCTGTTCAATAGTTTGTCGGCATAAGCCTGCCCCTCGTCCGACAGAGGATCGTAGCCAGCTGTCAGCACGTAGGCCGGTGGCAAGTCAGAAAAGTCGGGCGCTCGCAACGGCGACGCTCTCCACTCCTCCTTTTCGAAGGGCTCGGTCAAATAGTGATCTCTAAACCAAATCATGGTGCTGCCGAGAACCGGAAGCCCGTCCTCTGCAATCTGATACGATGGCGAGGCGCAGGCAAGGTCTGTCGCTGGATAGATCAAGATCTGACAGGCGAGCCTCGGTTTATTGTTATTTCTGCGTTCGTGCGCAACGACCGCCGCAAGATTTCCGCCAGCGCTGTCGCCACCTACCATTATCCGTGCGACGTTCACCTGCAGCTCGCCGGCATGTGCAAAGGCCCAGTCGACTGCCTCGATCGCATCTTCGATCGCACTTGGAAATTTGTTCTCCGGGGCGAGCCGATAGTCAACCGCCAAGACGTTGGTCTTGCCAGCGAGAGCCAGGCGGCGACATAGGAGATCATGAGATTCCAGGTCGCCCAGCACCCATCCCCCGCCATGGAAGAAAACGAGGAGCGGTAAGTCTCGCTGGGCGTTCGGCCTATAGAGGCGCCCCGCGATGTGGTTCTTCTCCTTGCCTAGGTCGAGGTCCCGCACCTCATCCATCGGGACAGGTAGAGGAGCGCGGGCCCTGCGCGCCGCCGCCATGGCCGCTCGAGCCTGCAAAGGCGTTAAGGTCTCGGTGCGCGGGATATTCAAACTACGCAATCCCCTGACAAGCGCAGCGCTATCTTCATCAAGCATGATTAAAGAAACCTCGTGTGAATGACAGGTTGATCACGAAGATCATCGCCATCGAACTGGTTTGAAGAAGCTAGCCGCGAAACTAGGTCAAAAGTCCTTCAAGTTCGGCCTTTATGAGCAAAGCGGTGACCTTGGAGTAAAACCTACACATCGTGAACGTGCCTCCAGCAATGTAGAATCCCGGCTGTTGAGTGCGCACCCACATATTGCGGAGTTCGTTGTCCTCACCCAGGCCCCAGACAGGACCGATCCGCTCCGCCATGGCGGGTCCGAACATGCTTTCAACGGCCTGTTGCAGCGGTCTGTAACCGGTGCCCAGAACAATAATGTCTGTCTCCAGTCTTTCACCGTCGGAAAGCAAGACGCTCCGTTCTTCCAGTCTCTCAACGCTCGCGCCGGTCTTAAGCTTTATCTTACGATCAATGATGAGCTGAGATGCACCGACATCGATGTAGTAACCCCCGAGATACCTGACGAGCTTCAAGAAAAAGCCTGTGTCGTCTTCTCCATTGTCGAGTTGAAACCCGACTTTCCGGAGACCATCCAGCAGTTCCTTATCTGCCTCGGCCATTTTTCTGCTGAGGGGTCCGTGCAGCCTGCGTAGAAGATCATATGGGACCGACGCCACCATCAGATCGGTCTCCTCAATCGGACGTATCCCTTCATTTTTTCGGAAGGCGGCATACGCCAGCCCCGATTGTTCGATGCTCACCACTGTGGCCGATGACCGCTGAAGCATCGTGACGTCTGCTCCCCGAAGATAAGCATCCTGTGCGATGTCGTGGGAACTCGTCCCTGACCCGATAACCAGAACTTTTTTGCCGGAGACGTCAACGTCGCTGCTGTGTTGACTTGAATGCAACATTTGGCCCCGGAAGGTTTCGGTACCTTCGAATTTCGGAATGTTTGGCTTCCCGCTGACACCGACGGCCATGACGACATGAGACGGTCGCATGGTGCGAGTTTGTCCGTCACGTAATTGAAGATTGACCGTCCATTTCCTGTCGGTCTCGTCGTAGCCGCCGTCTAAAAAGGTAGTGTCGGTCCAGACGTTGATTTCCATACTGTCTGCGTAAAATTCCATCCAGTTGGCCAGTTTGTCTTTCGGTATAAAAACCGGCCAACTCGCGGGGTAGGGAATATATGGCAGATGATTGGTGCAAATTTCATTATGGAGGGTAAGCGAGTGATAGCGGTTTCGCCAGTTGTCGCCCACCCGGTTCATCTTATCAACAACGAGAACATCGACGCCGAGTTGACGCAGCCGTGCAGCCACAGTCAGACCGGCTTGTCCGGCGCCGATCACCAGTACCTGGGGATCCCGATCCTCGTAGCTCTGATCGTAAATACGCTCATCGAGCCAGTTTTTACTCCCCTTTTCAGTCGTGCGATGTGAATCGCGCTTGCGGTTGGTCAACGACTTTTCGGGAAACCCCGTCAGTTGATCCGCGCTTGTCAGGAGCGTTAAGGCGCGTAGCTGGCCTTCGTCGGTTTGATCGGCGACCAGTCGGACGTAGCCCCTTCCGGTGATCGTATCGGTATCAAAAGCGACGAATAGCTCCACGGTTGAGCCGAACTCGCCGAGTTGCTCCTTTCTTGGGTGACCTTCGATCCTGAAGTTTCGCAGGCCGGATTTCACGGCGTATTTCCCGAGCATCTCTTCAATGGCATAAGGACCATGAAACGTCTTGATGGCCCATGTCAGCGCGATGATATCGCGCCAATAACCGTCGGTCGAAAAAAGTGAACCAGCAAAGGCGTAATCCTTTCGCGCAACCGCGTCATTCAGTTGACGTGCCCAGCGATCGGCGCCTTCGAGCGTGGAAATCGTGCTTGCTACATTGATTGACATTTCGCATAGACCTTTTGCGTTAATGAGCCTGTTTCAAGACATTTGCGTAGCGGTAGGGTCCGAGCAGCAGGACCAGACATGCTGCAACAAGCAGGCCCACCACCATCCCAGCGATAGCCGTGCTGTACGACCCCGTCTTGCCGAACGAGACCCCCATCAGAAACGGGCCAAGTCCACTCCCAAAAGTGAAAACAGCAAAGAGATAGCCGTAGATCTCACCGAAGGATCGGAAGCCAAAGTATCGCGCGATCATGAAGGCGATGAGGTCCACCTCCGCGCCGAGGCCAAGACCGACGCAGATCGTTGCGGCCACTGCAACAGCCGGCGTTATTGGCATAAACAGCAAGCCCAATCCAATGAGCGGGATGACGATAAAGAACAGCGTGACATAAGGTGCCCAGATGCGGTCGAGCATGTAACCTGCAACCAGACGACCGACAATGAGTGCTACACCGGCAGCGCTGATTGCGCTTGTCGCAACCTGCGGAGAAATGCCCTGGTCAGTCAGAATGGGTACGATATGGGCGATCACACCTGCCGGTACGCAGACCAAAGCGAAGAAAATGTATGCCAGCGACCAGAACTGCGGAGTGCGCGCGGCCTCTCTGCCAGTCAGTCCGGCCACTTCGCCGTTATGCTGTTTTGCTGCTGCTATTGGATCCCGCAGGAATAAGTAAACGGGGGGAAACGCTAGTACGAAAACCGCAATCCCAAGGCCAACGTAAGCACCGCGCCAGCCAACGCTTGATATGAGATATTGAGCCAACTGCGGAATGAAGATCGTCCCTATTCCTACACCCGTCATCGCTATTCCAAGGGCAAGGCCCCGATGCTTATCGAAACTTCCCGCGACTGCCTTGGCGTAAGGAAGAGGTGTTTGACCCCCAGCGAATATCCCCGCAACGCCGTACATAGCGATGAAAAAGAAGGCCGAAGCGGGCGAAAGGCTTAAAGCGGCTATCGACAGCGCGAAGAGTGTTATTGCGGGCAAAGCGACAGCGCGTATTCCAAATCGATCAACCAGGCGGCCAACAAAGAGGGTGGAAAATCCGGTTGCCACGAATCCGACCAGCACCGCGGTCGACATGGTTGCTCGGTCGACGCCGAATTCCTCCGATAATGGCCTTAGAAATACGCCATAGGCAAATTGTAAAAGTGGGCCGTTGCCAACGATCAATCCCATTGTCGCGGCAAACACGACCCACCACGGGCTTTTATTCCGAGCCATCGCTACCTCCCATAGCTTTGAACTGCTACCTTTCGCATCAGGCGAAAGCGGCCTATATTGAAAAACGGATCAAACGTTCTGAAATATAGAACACTCGGTCCAAAATACGGAATATCATCCCTCCTGTCAAGGTGGGTCGAGAGGTTAGTAATGGCAGTTACATCGAAGGACAGTCGGACCGGTCCCACCGAATTTAAGGATGGTCCCGAAGCGGTCGCAAAACGCGACCCATCGACGGACAAGACGTTGACGAAAGGCTTGCAGCTGTTAGAGGCCTTGAGCCAGAGCGATCAGCCGCGTGGCGTCTCGGAAATGGCCGCTGAGCTGGATCTTACGAAGAGCAATGTTCATCGGCTGGTCCAAACACTGGTGAAAACCGGGTACGTCGCGCGGGATGAGCGGACAGAGAAATATTTCCTGTCGCCTAAATTATGGCATCTCGCGCGCCCGCAGCGCCAATACGCCGCGTTGCGTAACCTCATTCGCCCGACATTGGAGAGGTTAACCGGGATCACAAACGAAGCCGCGACCTTTGCTGTTTTCGAACGCGAGGAAATCATCATTATTGATCAGCTTGATACAAAAACGTCGCAAAGGCTCTTCTTTACACCCGGCCAGGTCCTACCAGTAGACGAGATCGTTCTACGAGGTAAAAGCCTCACCGCATTTCAGATGCTTACGCTTTCAACCTTTCCAGAAGTGGAAGCAAGACAGATAATCTCCAAGATTGCCCGACAACTCGCCAAGCCCGCCGACTTCATTGATGATCGTATGGCTGAACTGGTGAAGATACGCGTTGAAGGCTACGCGATAAGCGACGGCGGATGGAATCCTGATATCAGGGCTGTCGCAGCACCGGTCTACAATCGATACGACAAGCTGTTCGGTATTTTGATGACGTTCGGTCCAACTGAGCGATTAAACCAACGAGAGTTTGCAAAAGCAAAGACCGCAACCCGCGAGAACGCGGAACTCGTGACCGCAACTCTTTGCAAGGATTGAACTTATCGTCCGAATGTGCCGACCAATTTTTTCTTGGGTATCGCTACGCCTACGTATGGTGTGGTTGTGGCGCAGGCAAATAATATGGCTATCTCTGCTCAGTGAACCGAATATGCGGTCCGGCGTGGTAAGGCTGCTGCGCTCCCACTGGATAAGCGCTCGCCTCTTGTCGAGGCGAAGCGCTTATAGCCGATCCTGGTGCTGCTCACCGTCGTGGCGCCATCTCTTCGCCAGTTAGTCGGTGACGGTCGTTCTCTTCTTATCAGCCTTCGCTATCTGGCTGTTTCGCTGGGTGCGCATCGGCAAACGCTGGAAGAGCAGTGCAGGCCTTATACACCGACATTAATAGGGGATACCGAGAGATATCGACATTGAAGCGATCCGCCGAGAAGATCTGTGGAACGAGACAAATATCCGCAATGCTCGGCGTCTCGCCGTAACAAAAGTCACCGAGCCTCTCCTCTCGCTGCAGTAGCGCTTCGCATGCCGCAAGACCGTCGCCAATCCAGCGTTGGCACCATCGATCAAGCTCGGCCTGGTCCTGGTGGAACTCCGCTTTCAGGTATTCCAGGACGCGAAGATTTTGCAGCGGATGGATGTCGCATGCGATGGCCTGGGAGAAAGCCCGAACCTTCGCGCGTAAGCTTCGATCTCGAGGGAGCAAGGCTGGTTCCGGATAGGTCTCGTCGAGCCATTCGATAATCGCGAGCGATTGTGTAAGAACCGTATCATCCACTTCCAGCGCGGGCACAAGAGCCTGGGGGTTGAGCGCCCTGTAAGCCTCGGACTTTTGCTGACCGCCATCTCGGCGGAGATGAACGGATCTGAAATCAGGACTGAGACCCTTCAGATTGAAGGCGATCCTGCAGCGATAGGCAGACGAACTGCGGAAGTAACCATGAAAGATCATTCAGCTTCCCCAACATAAAGTTCGACCGCTGGCAGCCCGGTGATCTCGCCCCGGATTTGATCGCCGGTAGTGATGGCGCCAACGCCGGCCGGCGTGCCTGTGTAGATCAGATCGCCAGGTTCAAGGTGGTAGTAACCTGACAGGTGCGAGACGATTTCAACAGGTGTCCACACGAGATCCGAAAGCAGCGCGTCTTGCTTGACGGTTTCGCCGACCGACAGCCAGATGCGTTGCGGACCAATTTCGCCCACCGCAGCTTTGCGGACGATGGGAGCGATTACGGCGGACTTCTCGAAATTCTTGCCTAGGTCCCAAGGCCTTTGCTTGGCCCGGGCAGCAAGCTGGATGTCACGTCGTGTCATGTCCAGGCCGGTCGCATAGCCGAAGATCGCTTCAGCCGCCTCCTCGGGGGTACCCTTATAGATCGGCTTAAGTATCGCTATCACGAGTTCCATTTCGTAATGGTAATTTTCTGTTCCGCATGGGTAGGGAACGGTGGCCCCGGTCGGCACGATGGCCTGGGCGTCTTTCAGAAAGTAGAACGGAGCTTCCCGATCAACCTCGACGCCCATCTCCTTTGCATGGTCCGCATAGTTGCGGCCGACGCAGAAGATGCGATGCACCGGATAAGTCGCGCTCTCGCCAGCGATCGGGACCGCCGGATATTCGGGTGAGGCAAAAAGACGGTTGGTCATCTCGGACACGGTGTTCTCCTCCTTGGTGGGCGATTAGAAAGAATGATTGGTGGCAATCCCGGGAAGCGGCCCGGTCGCTTTGACGTTGTGAACGCCGCGACCGGTAACCCATCTCGCCAGGTCCGCGGCTTTACCTCGAACGATCACGTCTGACGTGGACCGCCCAAAGACAACTGGCATCTGCCGGTCCGACGCATGCAGGCTGAAACCTTCATGGTGATTCCATTGCTGGGCGCCATGCGCCAAGAGAGCATCGACCAAGTCGGGTGGGAAGTCTGCGAAAGAACCGCCGTTGCCAAGATCGAACGCGTTTAACCAGATTGAACGAGCACGTTGCCAAGCCGTATCGCGAACAAACACTTCTTTCTGGCTGGGAAGGCGAAGCACCGCATCCCATTCATCTCTGCGCAGATCTCGCCATTCCACGCTAAGGTGGACTTCGGAGTGTTTGAACAGGTGGCGGAGGGCGGCGGCTGGAAGGGTTAGCCCCAGTTCCACGCTATCAGCTTCGGCCAGGAACGGATCTTCGCCGGGCGTTAACACGCCGTTCCGAACCCATTCGATAATCTGCGCAAGGGAGCGTGCGCGATACGCCACATCGCAGACGATGCGTCTGAAACGAAGCCCCTCGTTTGTCTGTGCGGCTAGCTGCCTATCGCTGAGTTCATTCAGCTTTCGCGCGAAGTAAGCGGTTCCAAGCCGGGCCAAGCGGAGTTCTTGGGCAGGAGCTTTGGGGTCGTCATATCGCGCACCCGGGCCAAGCCGCTCGCGCAGTTCAGCGCGCGCGTCCGTGCTCCCGGTCATTGCGGAGCCGCTCCTACCTGAACACGGGCGAAGTTAAGGCGTTCAATGATCGGCGCATCCGAGAACCGGAAGAGGTCAAACTGTGTCTCGGCTTGCAATGACCACTGAACCCAGGAAGGAACGACGAAGAGATCGCCCTTTTCGAGGATGTGTATGGTGCCATTGAGAACGACCGCGCCGCGGCCTTCGAACACCTGGAATACACTCGAGCCGACCTCGCGCCGCGGAGGGGTCTCAACACCCGGGCGGAGCCGGTGAAACTCGGCCCGGATCGTCGGCATGACATCTCCGCCGGTGGTCGGATTGACGTAGCGGATCGCAGCGTGTCCCTGCTCCACAGTCGCTGGCTGTCCTTCCTCTTCCAGGAGAAGCTGTTCAGTCAGCGCGCGGTCGGTGAACTCCCAGCGATATGCGCCGATTGGCGACGATACGGTATTCTGCAGTTCGGAGAGCGGGCGAAGTCCAGGATGACACCAAAGGCGTTCACTCCGGGAAAAAACGGGCGTCGCGTAATCTGTCACGCGCTCGGAACCGAATTCAAAAAATCCCACGTCATTCTGATAGGAAAACGGAATATCCAGGCCATCGATCCATGCCATGGGCTGATCGGTATCGTTATGATGACCATGGAAGTTCCAGCCGGGGGTTAGCAGGAAGTCGCCCCGGCTCATTCTAACCGGATCGCCATTGACGACGGTCCAGACGCCCTCGCCCTCGACAACGAAACGGAATGCGTTCTGGGAATGACGGTGCTCTGGGGCGGTCTCCTTCGGACCAAGATACTGAATCGCGGCCCATAGAGTGGGGCTGACATATGCCCGACCGTCGAGTCCTGGATTGGCCAAACCGATAGCGCGCCGTTCGCCGCCTCGTCCAACAGGCACCAGGTCTCCTGCCTTCTGCGCCAGCGGATAGAGGACCGACCATTTCCATATGTGGGGAACGGCACGCGGCTTCGGGTGGAACGGCATCAAGTCGTTCGTCTGGGTCCACAGAGGCATCAGGTTCTGCGCGTGGAATGCCGCATAGAGGTCATCAAGCTGTCGCTGTTCGTGTCGGCTCATGGGCGTTGAGTGTGCTGGGTCATCCGGGTTCATGATTTCCTCCCATCGCGTTCAAAATAATAAGACCACTTACTATATCGTAGGTACACTTACCGATTATGGATTGTCAATGGCAGTAGGTTCGGTCTACGTGAGGGTTAGATTTAATGCGGAGCGGAACGGAATTGCTGCGGATGACGAACTACGAGTTCAATGACGACCTCTACGAAGCGCCGGGCCACCTCATCCGGCGCCTCCAGCAAGCTGCGGTCTCAATGTTCATGGCAGAAACCGCTTCCGCCGGCCTCGACCTTACCCCAGTGCAGTTCGGTGCCTTGTCCATGACGAGACATCATCCCGGGATCGATCAGGTGACCCTTGCCGGGCTTATCGCCTACGACAAGGCGACCATCGGCGAAGTCGTTTCTCGCCTTATTGAAAAGGGCTTTCTAGCAAGAAAGGTCAGCCAGTCAGACCGACGATCGCGTGAACTTTACATAACCGACAGCGGACTGCATTTGCTTCAGGAAATCGCGCCGAGCGTACAGCGCGTTCAAGATCAACTCCTTGCGGTCCTCAGCGAGGGCGAGAAGGTGCAGTTTCTCGGTCTTCTTAAAAAGGTGACGGAGAGCGTCAACGACAAGAGCCGTGCACCGCTCCGAACCGTCGGCAGGTAGGCGCCCGTACCGGCGCCAAAGAAGATGAGCAGAAGCCAGGCTCTGCCGCTTCGTGATGGTGCTCGACCAACGGTTTGACGGGATGCCGTTCGTTTGACAGAGGTATCCGAAGAGGATGCTCGATCCCCTGATGGTCCTCGATCTGAGAACCACCGGCCTCCTGAAGTTCGGGGTCAGCACCGATGCTCCCCGCGCGAAAGCGCAGGGCGATGGACAGGCGCTGAGCGAGGCTGTCTATGTCTACGGGGCGTTCGATGCTGATGGGTTATTATATGCATCGCGGTTGACAGGCGCGCAGTGCCTTCCGGTCTACGACCGTGCGGTGACGCGTAACGCGCTCCTTCGAGACGCGCGCCGCCTCGTGGCTGTAATCCGGAACTCACGCTGCTGTGAGCCCGCCAGCCCTAAATAGCCGGTACGAGTCCGATGTCATCTCGACGGTTAATGTTTACTCTGTCGCCCGACAACCCGGTTTTCTAGGAATGAAGGGTGGAGCGACAACCATACATTGATGCCCGAGTGATCGGATCAGCCGATGAAGGCCGTAGCTCGGCGCAGAGGAGACCTGCGAACCCGTTCGCCACGCGTTGCAAGTGCTTCTATGCGTTCAGAACAGCGGGTAGCACTTAGATCTGATCTTGCTGCCGCCAGCTAGCCGACTTCAACCATTTTCGCTTCGATCCAACCGGCTAAAGTCTTGACATCCAAATTTTGCCTGAGGTGATGAGCAATCCACAACTGTAATCTGTGAGGCCCAAGAATGAAGCCGAAAGGAGCGACAAGCTGTCCCGCATTGATCTCTCGCTGAACGAGATATTTTGGGGCTATGGCGAGACCTGCGCCAAACGTAGCTGCCTGCAGCATGAGATAAAAATGCTCATACTCTTCCGCAATCTTTAGTTCCGGAACGTCCTCTCCAGCAGCCCGAAACCATTCTTCCCAGGCCCCCTTGCGCGTCGCGGTTCCCAATATTTGTGCCTCTTTTAGTTCGGCAGGATGTTTCAAGGGATTTCGCGACAGGTATTCCGGACTACAAACAGGCCCGATCTCCTCCCCGATCATATCTAAGATAACCACGTCGTCTGGCGGACTATACATGGTGTTCCTGATTGCGACGCTTATACCGTCTCTCGCAAAATCGACTTCACTGTAGTTCACGTTAAGACGGAAATGGATATGTGGATTCAGGGCTTTGAATTCCGGCAATTTCGGGATTAGCCAGTATTGCATGATCGTCGCGGAGCAGGACAGCGTCAAGGGGCCGGCTGAGAGTCGTGCGACAGCCAAGTTGAGGGAGCGAAACCCCTCGCTAAGAGTTAGTGCCATCTCAGCTCCCGCTGGCGTCGGCTCTGACGATTTCGAGAGGCGCCGGACAAGCGTCGTCGCATAAAGGCGCTCCAGCTCACGGATGTGACGGCTTATCGCGCCATGGCTGACATCCAATTCCTTTGCGGCTTTTGTCATGCTTCCCAGTCGGATTGTAGCTTCAAACGCACGAAGGGCGTGCAAGGGAAGATTTGCGTAAGACATCCGACAGCCTCTTCTTATACTACTATGTGCGGGAACCAAACGGTCGGACAGATGATGTCAGGTTGGCGCACAGATATGTCGCTCTAGATTAGCATGAACCCCGTGTTCTTCTAAGAGAGAATGCCTAGAAACCAATGATTTTCGGCAGAGGTTATGTCGCTAACGATTTTCTCTCTTGGCACTGAATACCAATGATGTGATTTTAAATCACATCATTAGGCGCGCATTGTGCCTGTTCTCGGCCAGCCGAGGATGTATCATCCCAGCACGATCATGGGGTACGGAGGAGGATCCGGTACGCTATCGATCGAGGAGGATTGATAGTGACCGATTCCGTGCGCCTTGAGGCTGATTACATCCTCGAGACATACTTGCCGCCCGAGCAGGCTGCAGAGATCATCGCAGGCGAGCAGTCAAGCGGTACGTTCGTTGCGGTACCAGGTGAAACGCCCGAATTGAAGGCGCGTGCGGCGGCGAGAGTGGAATCCCTCGAGACCATCGCAACTTACAACGCTATCCCAGCTCTCGACGGTCGATACCCGACCGACGCCACAATGCCCCTGCATCGGGTAAAGATGACGCTGTCTTGGCCTATTGGAACTGTTGGGGTATCGCTTCCTAATCTGATGGCCACAGTCGCTGGCAACCTGTTTGAGCTGGCGTGTGTCACGGGTCTGAAGATCGTCGATATCCGGTTTCCAACTCCGTATTTCCAGAAATATCAAGGTCCCGGATTTGGAATTGACGGTACAAGGGAGCTTTGTGGCGTTCAATCAGGACCTATTATCGGAACGATTATAAAACCTAGTGTCGGCCTCACGGCGGATCAAACTGCCTCCCTGGTGCAAGAGCTGGTCGCGGGTGGGATCGACTTCATCAAGGACGACGAGCTGCAAAGCGATTCCTCTGTCTGCCCCTTCGATAATCGCGTTGATCGCGTTATGCGGGTTATAAACGACGCTGCAGAGCGCACCGGCAAAAAGACGATGTATGCCTTCAATCTGACCGGCGATATGGATGAAATGCGGCGACGTCATGACAAGCTGGTGCTCGCCGAAGCAACCTGTCTTATGGTTAGTCTCAACTCGGTTGGAATGGCCGGTTTCGTCGCCCTCAGATCCTTCAGTCAACTCCCAATTCACGCTCACAGGAACGGCTGGGGGTACCTGACCCGCCACCGTTCATTAGGCTGGTCTTATGTTGCGTGGCAAAAACTCTGGCGACTAGCCGGCGCGGACCACATGCACGTGAACGGTGTCGACAACAAGTTTTCCGAGGACAATGATTCGGTTCTCAAATCCGCGCGCGAATGCCTGACACCCATGTCGGAAGATATGCCTTGCCTCGTGATGCCCGTATTCTCGAGCGGTCAGACCGTGCGTCAGGCCCACGCTACCTATTCGGGCTTGCAATCAGATGACCTGATCGTCACCGCCGGCGGAGGGATCGTGGCTCACCCAAAAGGCCCGGCTGCGGGTGTCCAGGCACTGCGAGATGCTTATCAAGCCGCAATCTCCGGAGAAAGCCTAGACTCAGCGTCGAAACAAAGTGAAGTACTGAAACTCGCCTTGGGATCGAGCGTATGAACCAGGAGCTTGAGCCTCTTCCTTCAGGTCCTTTGCTGTCCTTCTATGGCGACGATTTCACGGGATCGTCCGCCGCAATGGAAGCATTTGCCTGGCAAGGGATCAAGACCGTGCTTTTTCTCGACGTTCCATCAGCGGAGCGTTTGGCAGAGTTTTCTGAATACAGATGCATTGGCGTTGCAGGGATAGCGCGCTCCAAGAGTCCTGTGTGGATGGATGCTCAACTGCCAGCAATTTTCGAACGGTTGGCGCAAACCGGCTCTCCCATCGTGCACTACAAGGTCTGTTCGACCTTCGATTCGTCTCCACAGATTGGCTCCATCGGAAAAGCCGCCGAACTGGGTGCGGAACTATTTCCCGGTCCGATCCCGATGTTGGTGGGTGACCTCGGGATGGGAAGAATCCAGGTTTTCGGGCACCTCTTCGCTCAAGCCAACGGTCAGTATTATCGATTGGATCGTCATCCAACGATGGCCAGCCATCCGTCGACGCCGATGCACGAATCGGACCTGGCCAGACATCTCGCATCGCAGACTAACCTGCCCGTATCGAATATTGACTTTCTCAAACTGAAAGCCGGCGATCAAACAGAAACCATAGGCCAAGCCTCTCCAGAAAAACCGCATATCTACTCAATTGATCTTGTCGATGCTGAGACTTTGGTTTCCGCGGGCAAGGTTATCTGGGCTGGGGGCAGAGGGCAGAAGTTTGTTATCGGTTCGCAAGGTGTGCAGGCGGCACTCGCGGCTTACTGGCGTTCGGAGGGTCTGCTAACTGATCCGCTCATTGAAACATCGGTGCAGGCTGTCAATAGAATTGCTGTGGTGTCAGGGTCGGTATCGCCCATGACCGCTGCACAGATCGATCATGCCACATCCCATGGCTTTGAGGCGATCCGACTCGATCTTGGTCGAGTGTCAGACCAAATTGAATGGAATGCCGAGGTCGATCTCGCGGTGAGCAGATCCAAGGCTGCACTTTCCGAAGGTCGTGATCCTCTGGTCTTCACAGCCAAAGGTCCGGACGATCCGGCTGTCAGTCAGTTCAAAGAAAAATTCTATCATGATCGGATGACGGCAGAGGCCGCTAATGATCTCATTGGAAGTAGCCTTGGGCAGATACTGGACAGGCTGATCATCGAAACAGGACTAAGTCGTATAGTGCTGTCAGGAGGAGACACTTCGAGCCATGCTGCGCTGAGACTGAAGATTGACGCCTTGACCAGCGTTGCGAAGCTGTCTCCTGGCGGTCCATTGTGTCGGGCTCATTCTGCAGACCCATCCAGAAACGGAATTGAGATCGCTATGAAGGGCGGACAGGTGGGATCTGTCGGCTACTTCACAGCGGCTAGAGACGGACAATGAAAGCGTTGCTTCGCTTCAATTTATAAGAGCGTGAGTGAACCGGTATATTGCCGGAAATTTTGGCGTCAGGGAGGAAACGACATGCCAAACGAGAATGAAACTAGAGTTGCGCTTGTGACTGGCTCCGCCATGGGCATCGGTTTTGCAATCGCAAACCATCTCGCTTTGGACGGCTTTGTCGTTATCATTGCCGATATTAACGGGGATGCGGCAGAAAAAGCAGCGACCGAACTTCGAGCTGCTGGGCTTAAAGCCAAATCACTGGTTATGGATGTCGGCAACGCCCATTCGATCGCGCAGGCTTTCAAATCCGTTGAGTCTGAACATGGCCGCTGCGATATTCTGGTCAATAACGCGGGCATCGCCAAGACCTTTCCTTTTATCGACTTTCCATACGAAAACTGGACCGCGACGATCAACATCAATGTGACGGGTTCGCTGCTGTGCAGTCAGCATGCTGCGCGCCTGATGCAGCGATCCGGCTGGGGCAGGATCATCAACATTGCATCTGTCGCTGGTGAACGCGCTGTGGGCCATGGGCGCACCGCTTATGGAGTATCAAAGGCCGCCGTGATCGGACTGACGAGACAGATGGCCACCGAGTTGGCGACGTTCGGCATAACCAGCAATGCTATTGCGCCCGGTCCGGTCGACACGCCTCTCACGGAGGCTTTGCATTCCCCCGAGTTCAGGGCGACGTATACGGCCGCCATTCCGGCAAAGCGTTACGGGAAGCCGAATGAGATTGCGGCGACCGTTTCGTTTTTGGCGTCCGAGGGTGCAAGTTATGTCAACGGAGCAATCATACCTGTAGATGGCGGGTTCCTCGCTGCAGGGGCTCTCCCGGCTTGAACAAAGATGTCGGGCCAGCATAGGCGTAATACGACTGAGTATTCGTATGGTGTGCCACCACTTAGGGACGAGGAGCCCTAGGTCACTAGCACATCCATCGAAGTAGAATTCGCAGAACTTCGACTTCAACGGAATGTGACGTGCAATACCTGGGAGGTAGGGCGCGGGGAAGGAGTGTGCCTCATGGAAATGCAATTCAGACAGGGATCTTCGTCAATTCCTTTCTTCAAAACGATGCAAAAAGTCCCAGCAGGGATGATGTTGATTCCGCTCATTCTGGGGGTGCTGATCAACACATTCGCTCCCGACGCTCTAAGAATTGGTGGCTTCACCCAGGCTTTGTTCAAAGACGGCGCCTTAGCATTGATAGGGCTGCTGATTTTTGCGACCGGTGCGCAAATTACCGGTAGCCACAGCGGGAAAGCAGCCGCAGCAACGACGAGTGTGGTGCTTTTGTGCAAAACTCTTATCCCGGCGGCAATCGCCGTGATCCTGGGCCTTATATTTGGGCTCGAAGGGTTTTGGGGAATATCCATTCTGGCCTTGCTTGCGATTATGGGCAACAGCAATGGCGCATTGTGGTTGGCGTTTGCTGGCGAGTATGGCGACGAGCGGGACACAGGTGCCTACGTCGCCAGCGCCTTTGATGATGGTCCATTTCTCGCCATGATCTTCCTGGGAGCTTCGGGGCTCGGTCAGATCCCCTTCATGGCCCTTGTTGCAGCAATTGTCCCTTTTGCACTCGGCCTCCTGGTTGGCGCAGTCGATCGCGAATGGACGCGCGTTCTCGATAGCGTGCCGAGCATTACAATCCCCTTTATGTCATTCGCGGTTGGGACCGGCATCAGTTTGGGCACCGTAATGACAGGCGGAGCCCAAGGCTTACTCCTGGGCGTCGGCGTCGTGATTTTCACCGGAGGGCTCACTTACCTTGGTTACCGGTTTCTACTGCGCCGCGGAGTCAAAAGCGGAATTGGTTTTGCCGCAGGTACGACGGCTGGCAACGCGGTGGCCGTGCCTATGGCCGTGGCGGCCGCCGATCCCCGCTTCCTGCCTTTCGTTGAATCGGCCGCTGCCCAAACTGCCACCGCTGTGCTCGTTACTGCCATCCTGGCACCGATCGTCGCCTCTTGGGTTCTCAAGCGCTCAGGTGGGCTGACAGTGCACGAGCCAGTGGCGGCAAGCGTCGCATGAATAGCTTTGTCGGAGGCAGCGTCGACTGGCATTGCCTTCGAACATAACGATCTGCGCCTCCGTATCTGTTGAGCATGGCTTATCGGCTAGTACAGATCACGTTCAGCGCAGCTTTGAACATATGGGTCATTCGTTGGAGGAGGAGCCACGACATGAGTTCCAAAGAAATGAAAGCAGGCATCAAACCAGCGGAGGCGGACGTCGAGCTTATTGCCGCCGCGCTCTCAGGCATCGATAAACGATACGGCTTGGTGCACGCACTCAAAGGTGTTTCGATTTCGTTTAATCGCGGTGATGTCCACGCAATCGCCGGCGAGAACGGCGCTGGCAAGTCGACTCTCATGAAAATCTTGTCGGGTGTGATCGGAAGCTACGAGGGATCCATCGAGATCGAAGGCGAACGCTGTCGATTTGACAGTATCCGTGACGCAGAACGGCATGGTGTGTTCCTTGTCCCGCAGGAACTCAATGTCGTCCCGGAGCTACGAGTTGGGGAATACCTTTACCTGAACAGGGAACCTCGTCGCTGGGGCATGGTCGACACGAAAACCCTCTGGACAGATGCGGCCCGCTGGCTGGCCGTCTTCAAGCTCCAAATATCTCCGTTACTGCGAATGGGCGATCTCAGCACGCATCAGCAACAGCTCGTTAGTATTGCTCGGGCGATGACGCAGGGTGTCAAGCTGCTCATTCTCGATGAGCCTACCTCAAACCTCACCGAGCGCGAGACCGAGCTAATGTTCGAACAGATTTCCGATCTACATCGGCACGGTGTTACCACCATTTACATCTCCCACCGCCTCCACGAGTTCGAGCGCATCGCAAACGTGGTCACGGTGATGCGAGATGGAGCCGTTGTCGATCACTTTCGTCTCGAAGGCCAAAAGGACACACCTCGTCGGGTCGTTAAGGCCATGGTTGGGCGCGATCTCACCGAAATGTATCCAAAAGTAGTCGTCGAACCCGGCAGGCCGATTTTGTCGCTACGAGACTGGACGATCGCCAATGGCGGACCCGGCCGTCCCTATCTCGTCGAAAATCTCGATATGGACGTTCGAGCCGGGGAAGTCGTGGGGATTTTCGGACTGCTCGGTTCGGGCGCCTTTGATCTGACCCGCTCGCTGTTCGGTGCCCATGAATCTCAGGTTCGGGGCACCATGCAGATCGACGGACGGACGGTTTCGGTCAAAAACCCGCGCGACGCCATCCGCAGCGGCATCGCTTATGTACCTGCCGAGCGCAAACGCGACGGGCTGATCGAATCCCACTCGATCACGAGCAACATGACGCTCGCCGCCCTCAGCCGGTTGACGCGTTTCGGCGTACTCGACCGTGCCGCCGAACTGACGCGCGTGCAGACGTATGTCAAAAGCCTCAAGGTCAAATGCGGGTCTGTCGAACAGACGATCTCCCAGCTGTCAGGCGGAAACCAGCAGAAGGTGATTGCAGCCAAGTGGCTCCTCACCGAGCCGGATGTGTTCATCCTTGAGGAGCCGACGCGAGGTGTAGACATCAATGCGCGCGTGGACTTTTACGCACTCGTCAACGAACTCGCCGCGGCAGGTAAAGCCATCATCATCGTCTCCACCGATCTCCCGGAGGTTCTGGGAATGGCCGACCGGGTCATCGCGATGCTCGAAGGGAACATTGTTCGTGAGTGGCGGCGCGGGGAGGCGACGGAAGAAGATGTGATGACAGTTGCAGCGGGTGGATCCAGGCAATGAACGTGAATGCGAGGTCGACAGTGACGGCACAAAATACAAAGAACAAGGGACTGACCTTCCGGGAGCTGCCGGCGATGATGGCCCATGGCGAGCTTCGGCTGCTGCCTCTGATCATCGTCCTGCTGGTGGTCTGGATGGTTATGCAATATCTTACCGGTGGGCTATTTCTCAGCCCCCGCAACCTGACCAATCTGAGTGGTCAGGTTGCCATTACCGCAATGCTGACTTGCGGGGCGGTCTTGCTGATGATCCCCGGATTTATAGACCTGTCGCTCGGTGCGACTGTCGCCGCCGCTGCCGTTGTGGCGGCGCTCGCTGGCGTCAACCTCGAGCTTTCGCTCTGGCCGACCATTCTGGTGACGCTTGGCTTCGGGCTGCTGATCGGGGTGTGGCACGCGTTCTGGATCGCCTGGATGAAGGTGCCCTCCTTCATTGTGACCTTGGGCAGCCTACTGGCCATTCGCGGTCTTTCTCTTGTGATAACGAACGCCGAAACCATTTCACCCAACCCCGATATCCTGGTGATCTCAGACACGTCGCTGTCGCCTATGCTCAGTGCTGTCGTTCTCATCGGGTTCTGGCTAGTGTTCGCCCTGCTGCAAATGCGGGAATGGCGTGCCCGGCAGCAAGCCGGAATACAATCGTCGTTTCTTTCCGTCGTGGGCATACCTGTGACGTCCGTAGGGATCTTCGCATGTGGCGTGACACTTGTTTCTGTCAGCTATCGTGGCCTGCCGTTACCAGTGGTGTTCGTGCTTGCGGTCGCGGCGGTGAGCGGATGGCTGCTGCGTTACACCGCTTTCGGCCGCCGGCTCTATGCCATCGGCGGTAATCGTCAGGCGGCGCTGCTCGCCGGCATCAACATCCGCGCACATGTCTCGATGGTGTTCGCCTTTATGGGCCTCCTCTACGGCTTGGCGGGACTGGTCCTAGTCGCGCGCCTCGACAGCGCTCCTCCCGGCGCCATGCAAGGTCTCGAACTTAACGTGATTGCCGCCGCCGTCATCGGCGGAACCAGCCTCATGGGCGGCCGGGGGACTGTAGCAGGAGCGGTGATTGGCGCGATCCTCATGGAGAGCCTTTCCAATGGAATGAGCCTCATGAACCTGCCGTCAGCCTATCAGTCCATCACGGTCGGTCTCGTCCTTCTGTTCGCGGTCTATGCCGACATGCGGGGACGCGGCGGACGATTTGGAGACTGACCGAGCAAAAATTGCAGAAAGGGTAAAGACCTTCAACCGTCGCGGATCGTATGCGACAAAACTGGGAGAGAGACATGACAAAGGATATTGAGAAACGCGGTATTACCCGCCGGCAAACGCTCGGCGTCGCTGGCGCGGGGCTGCTGGCCACCTTGGTGAATTTCAAGGCGGTCTATGCGCAGGACAAGAAGCTGAAGGTCGGACTGATCATGCCGAACTACGATCAGCTACGCTGGAAGAATGCCGACCAGGCATTTTTCGAGAAGCAGGCCGCCGAGCTCGGAATAGAGGTCCTGGCACAGGCCTCCAACGCGTCGGAATCGCTACAGGCCAGCCAGGTAGAGAACATGCTCACGCAGGGGATTGATGTCCTCGTCCTCACTCCGGTCAATGCAAACGCGGCCAATGCGCTAATCCGAAAAGCCAAGCAGGCAAACGTGCCTGTCATCAACTACAACTTCCTGATCAACAAGGGTGATGTCGTCTGCTTCCTTGGTCGTGATGCGGTCGAGATGGGCGAGAAGATTGCCCAGGCTGCGGTAGAGGCCCATCCGAGGGGCAACTACGTGATCGCTGCTGGCGAGGAATCGACGAGTGTTGCCAAGGAAACGCGACAGGGCTTCCTCAACGTGCTCAAGCCGTTCATTGACAAGGGCGACATCAAGTTGGTGTCCGACCAGTTCAACAAGAACTGGTCAACAGATAGTGCGCGCGCCCAGGTCGAAAACGCTCTGACGAAGAACAACAACGATGTGGTCGCCGTTCTCTGCGGCAATGACGGCACCGCATACGGAGCAGTTCAGGCCCTGCAGGCACAGGGTCTCGGCGGCAAGGTGTTCGTCACCGGCGTCGATGCCGAGCCCCGTGCACAGGAGCTCATCAAACAGGGCCTGATGGCACTGTCCAACTTCACGGCTTTCGACCAGATGGGGGTGGAGGCCGCCAAGGCCGCATATGCGGCGGGGCAGGGAAAACCCATCGAAGCGAGTGCCACGGTCAACAATGGCTTGAAAGACGTCCCCTGGATCAAGATCCTGAACTTTAACGTCAACAAGGACAATCTCGATCAGACCACTAAGGATTTCCCCTGGTGGTTTGCCAAGGCCTGATCGAGAGCAGCGACCCTTGGTCCTCCCAAGACGTCCAAGGGTCGCTATACTATCAGAGTTACATCTGGAAGGACCCGAAACGTGGAGAAAATCGTGACAGAACCTTTGCTGGTGGATGCGGCGGGAAACCATGGCGATCTGGCGAGCCGGCTTGGAGCCATGCTGCGGAGCATGCGGGTGGTAGACCTCTCGCCGACCCTAGAGCGCGGAATTCCCAACTGGCCGATGCACCCGCCCTTGGTGATAGACAAAGCCAGGATCACTGTTCGCGATGGATACTATTGCCAGTTGTTGATGATCTCTGAGCACACCGGCACCCATGTAGACGCGCCCGCGCATTTCCATGACAATCTCATGCATATGTCTATCGACACATTTCCGGCGGACAAACTTATTGCTCCCGCCGTACTGTATGACTTCTCCGACAGGAACCTGCAGGCTGGCGATCTGATTACCCTTGATATGGTAAAGGCTTACGAGTCCGAGAAGGGGGTGCAGATTGGCGAAGGTGAAATCCCGCTAATCAACTTCGGCTGGATGCAGCGCTTCTGGCGAACCGACAATCAAAGCACCTGGTTCGTCAAAAACTCTCCCGGCATTCGAGAAGATGCAATCATCTATTTCAAAGAGCGGGGCATTCGCGCGATCGGTTGCGACACCGTTGCATGTGATATGGCAGTGGTGGATGGCGTGGGCCAGGAGACGACCGGGCACACTACACACTGGCTACCCAATGGTATCCTGATCATTGAGATGCTTGCGAACCTGCATCAGCTTTCTCTGCGCAGTCTTTTCGTCGCTACGCCGCTGAAGATTAAGGAGGGGTCAGGATCGCCCCTCCGGCCTCTCGCCTTCTGCGAGCGTTGAATGCGAACTGCCTTGTTGGCCCGGGACACGGCACAGATTCATCGGAACGAGCATCAGGCTCAACCAGCGAATTGACAGCAGGCGATTTCTGAACTTGGGCGAAGGCCGCAGGTCAGGCCGCCTGAGCACTCAGCGTCTTGGGCATCCGGTGCCACGGCAACAGTTGCTCAAGCCTGCTAATCGGCGTATCCGCGATTTTGGCGAGGACATCGGCAAACCAGATTTGCGGGTCGATGTTATTGAGCTTGGCGCTCATGATCAGTGTCGCCAGGAACGGGGCGCGTTCAGCATCACGATCCGATCCGGCAAACAGCCATGACTTCCTGCCGAGTGCAAAGACTCTGAGCGCGCGTTTGGCAGTATTGCTCGACAGGCAAATCCGGCCGTCAGCGAGCAGTGACTCAATGCAATCCCATCGCTTGAACTTGTAAGCTATTGCCTCGGTGACGAGAGAACTTCGCGACAATTGTGCTCGCCTGGATTGGAGCCTGTTATGCAGCTTTTAGGCGAGCGGCTGGCTTTCTTGGCAAAAGTCAGTCGGAATTGCATCTAACGGTATGGTCAACGATACTGAAGGTTTCGATCTCCGGTTCGCCCGAAACGAACAATACCGTCTTTTCACGATGCTCGGCCATATGCTCAGATTGACGATGCGCTGCAAGCGCAGCTTCATCAGCGTAGATTTCCATCAGCATGTATGTGCCAGCGTATTCGTGCGAACGGAACAATTCATACAGACAGTTGCCCGGTTCGTTGCGACGGACTGCCGCTGCCTGAGCCGCGAAGGCGTCTTCGAAATCAGCTTCTCTTCCCGGGTTAACTGCAAGCTTTACCGAAACAGCGATCATCGTCATTTTTCCTTGGTGTCAGGGCGCAGCGATTATAAATCGTGCCGCCGCTCGCAGCATTGTGTGACGCAAAGGTGCCTTGCGTCACACACAGTCCGGCTCTCGTTCAGCTTTCAGCCAGGAACTGCTGCGTCGTGATAGCGTTGGCGTAAAATGGCGCAATTTCGGCGACGAAATCGTCCTGCTGCTTGCGGGTATAGCCGGCCGATGCGTCATAGACGACATTGGTGTGGTAGCCGAGGTCGTGCGCGTTGCGCATCGAGGATTCGACGCACTGGCGCAGCGAGAAGCCGGCGAGGTAGATGTCGAAGATCCGATTGTTGCGCAGATAGCTGTCGAGTGTTGTTCCGACGAAGACGCTGCTGCCACCCCCACGTTCGCGGACGACAAATTCACCTTCGGCAGGTTCGAAGCCGGGGTAAAAGTCTGCCTGCTCTCCAAGGAACGAGCCGTAGGTCCGCATCATCGAACGCAGGCCATATTTGCCCTCGCCGAGGACCTTGTAGGTCGGCTCGAACTTCAGCGAGGCGTGGATGACGTGCATCCCGCGACGCCGCGCTTCCTCCAGGATGATTTTGGAATTGGCGATCGCCGTATCGACCTGCTCGCGGTCCTGGAACATGGGGTAGATGCCGCCGGACGGCGACAGCCAGTCGTTGACATATTCGATGAGGATGAGTGCGCTTTTGCTTGGTTTGGTCATGTGATTGTTCCGTATGCTTATTGTTGGAGATCAGGCAGCAATCATCGCGCCCTGCTGGCGCAGATGTTCGCGGAAGAGTTCGGGATAGTTATCGAGCACGGCGTCCTTGACGCTGGGGCGATTGGCGAGCGCTGCGCGCCATGCGGTCACGCGTGGCAGGCCGTCGAATATCGGGGCCGATATTGCCGCGTCGATGATGCCGAAATAGCGGAACAGCGGTGCGTAGACCGCATCCACCAGGCCGAAATCGGCTCCGGCAAAGTACGGCCCGTCGCCCAACTCCGCCTCAAGCTTGGCCAGGCGATCACGGAACGCGGTTCGCTTGGCGTCGGCGGTCGCCATGTCCTTGGCGTGGAGGAACTGCCAGCCTTCCGCCATAGTCTGCGTTGCGAATTCGATCCAGGCGCGGTGTCGGGCGCGCGATAGCGCGTCGTCAGGGTACATTGCCGCACCGCCCTGAGTCTCGTTGAGATATTCGCAGATGACCACGCTTTCGAAGAGGATCGCGTCGTCTTCGCCTGGTCTTCGGACTTTCAATACGGGCACCTTGCCAGTCGGCGAAAGCGCAAGAAACCAGTCAGGTTTGGCCGACAAATCGACATTGATCCGCTCGAAGGGCACGCCCTTTTCCAGAAGAACAATAGCGGCGCGCTGGACAAAGGGGCAAAGAGGGTGGCTAATGAGGGTGAGGCTTTTATCTGTCATGATTGCTTCTCAATTTTCTGTTTGCTCGTGGTGGCGATCAGAGGAGTTGCCCGCCGGAGATGTCGAAAGTGATCTGTCCTCTCTGAAAAGATCCCTGCACAATACTGAGCGGTGCGTTTGTTTCACCGCAATCCAGATACGCCAAACCCACTGCTCTAGCGCGCCGAATGCTCTCATTTTATTGCCTGATTATCTCAAGGCCTTTTCATTCTCGATAATAAGTGGCATAGAGTGGGTATGACTGAGCAACTGCGTCCCCACCTCGACCTCGCCCTGCGTCACGCAAGCCAGGGGATTACTCTCACACCGATTCCTCGATTGGAGATCGGAGTGGGCCAGAGCACATCTGGCACATCGCCTTGTCTCTATCGGTCTATGATCTGCTTTATCCTGCAGGGTTCGAAGGATGTGGCGATCCGTGACTCGCTGATGCGCTACGACTCTCAGCAATATCTTGTCAGCGCGCTGGATCTGCCACTGAGCGGACAGATTCACGATGCGGATGACGGTCAGCCATACGTTTCGGTGTCGCTGGTTCTCGATCCGTCTCTGCTCTCTCAAGTGGCGTCCCAAATGCCGCCCGTGCGCGACACAGATGCACCCGGAATTGGTATCGCAATCAACTCAATGACACCGCCTCTGCGCGAAACCCTGTTGCGCCTCCTCACTTTGCTTGACACGCCAAGCGATATTCCAGTCCTTGCACCGATGGCAGAGCGCGAACTGCTTTATCGTCTCCTGCAAGGATCGCAGGGACGACTTTTGCGCCATATTGCGCAGCCCGAGGGCGCACTGGGCCGCATCCGCCGTGCTGTGGAGTGGATACGTGATCATCAGAACAGGCAATTGCGTATCGAAGACCTGTGTGAAGCCAGCGGCATGAGTCGAGCAAGCCTACACCGTCATTTCGTAGCACTCACTGGTCTCAGTCCAATCCAGTATCAGAAGCAGCTCCGTCTGCAGGAGGCACGACAAATGCTGCTCGCTGGAGATCAGAATGCTTTGGATGTGGCATTTGCAGTGGGGTACGAAAGTGCCTCGCAGTTCAGCCGTGAATATGTCAGACAATTTGGCGCCCCGCCGGTGAGAGACGTGCGCCAACTCAGGCACTCGATCAGCAGCCCGGTCTGAGGTTTGAACTTAAGTTTGTCGTTGTAAGATAAAGTTTTACAGTGATTACGATAGCGCCGGTTTTGGCTTAAGCTTTGGCCCCTCTGTGTTCATTCCGATAGTCGTCGCATTAATGTCAGTCAGCGGTGGCTTGGCACTGAGTATTGCATAATTCAGCATTAGTCCGGGGTTGCCCTATCGGCCATCGGCTTTCTGCAAGGCGACACTCTTTGTCTCAGGACCAGCGGACCTTGAGACGATCAGGCAATCTATTGAGCTGATCGGATAGGACCAAAATCCATAGTCCCATTAAATTCAAGTCAATCGACACGGAAGTCGAGCGCAGCAAAGCGCCCGGCATCGTCGAGGTTGAACTCAAGATAATGGACTAGGTTTATGACACGTCTCAATGGAAAACGAACTCTGATCACCGGTGGCACGTCTGGCATTGGTCTCGAAACGGCAAAGCAATTCCTGAACGAAGGCGCACGCGTCATCGTGACCGGAAACAATCCCGACTCTATCGACAGGGTTAAGTCCGAGCTGGGTTCTGATGTTCTGGTGTTAAGAGCGGATAGCGCGAGCGTAGAAGCTCAGCAGGAACTCGCCAGCAGAGTAAAAGAGCATTACGGGCAGCTGGATGTTGCTTTCTTCAACGCTGGTATTTCGATCTGGCAGCCCATCGAAGCATGGACACCCGATATGTTCGACCGCATCTTTGCGATCAATGTGAAGGGTCCATATTTCCTGACCCAGGCCCTGTTGCCTGTTTTTGCCCACCCGGCATCAGTTGTGCTGAACACCTCTATCAATGCCCACGTCGGCGCCCCCACGTCTTCGGTTTACGGCGCTACCAAGGCGGCCTTCCTGAACCTCTCGAAAACACTGTCTGCAGAATTGCTTCAGCGTGGTATCCGTTTCAACGCCGTCAGCCCAGGCCCGGTGGACACACCTCTTTACGACAAGCTCGGTGTTCCCGACGCCTATCGCGAGCAAATCAACCAGCAGATTGTTGCAGGTATTCCGGCCGGTCGCTTCGGCAGTGCAGCGGAGGTAGCCAAGGCTGTCGTTTATCTCGCGTCTGATGAGTCGGCTTGGACCATCGGTTCCGAGATCGTGGTTGATGGCGGGCGGATGTTGAACATCTAATTGACTGACCGAGCCAAAGCCTCAAGGCCCGCTCACCGCAATCCCATGGACGTTCATGCGGGCGCCTGGACGTCCATGGGCAATACCGTATTTCTGAAACAACAAACGCAGAGGCTTCCGTCGTGACCAACAATTCGCTTCCCATAGCCACCAATAGCGTGGTCCTTGTGCATGGAGCAACAATGGATGGATCATCATGGCGCCCCGTGCACGACATACTGAAGGCGGCCGGACTTGAAGTCGCCGTTGTTCAGCTTCCGTTGACGAGCCTCGAAGCCGACGTTGATGCGACCTTGCTGTGCATTGCGCGGCAGGTAGGAAACGTCGTTTTGGTTGGGCATTCCTATGGCGGGGTTGTCGTCTCTGTGGCTGGGACTCACCCGAAGGTGCGCGCGCTTGTATATGTTGCAGCGCTCCAGCCGGACGAGGGTGAGAGCCTTGCCACTCTTGCTGCACGGTTTCCTTCCGAAGATCACATGCTCGATCTTGGAGACGGGACAGTCATACTTGACCCAGTTCACTACGCCCATGACATGGCGGATGATATCCCATGTGGAGATGCGGCTTTTCTGGCGGCATCGCAACGCCCTACCGCGATGACCATCTTCGGCACCCCGGTTACGCAGCCCGCTTGGCGCCACAAACCGAGCTTCGCAATGGTTGCAACGAACGATCGGATACTCCACCCTGAACTTGCTCGGTTCATGTATGAGCGCTCCAATTCCAAGGTCATTGAGGTCGAGGCAAGCCATGTGCCCCATCTCTCTCGTTCGAAAGTTGTCGCCGACGTCGTTCTAGCAGCGGCGAACAGCGTACCGGAGAGGCGGTAGCATTTTGTCCTCATGGATAATCTGCCTGCCCACAAAGCCGCCGGTGTGAGCGACGCCATCTGGCGGCGCGTGATGATACCGGAGACTTCCCGAGCGATGTAACGTTTCAATGCCCGAATTGCGTCGAGCTTGGAATGCCCCGCAGCAGCACGCCGGGCGACATATTTGTTGGTTTCCATGCGGAACTGAGCCGGTTTTTCCACCGAGAAGTGAGCCACCTCTGACTATGGTTTTATGATTGGGTTTTGGTCAAGGGATTGGCTTT
>NZ_JAAMFB010000030.1 GCF_013322225.1 Agrobacterium larrymoorei | reverse complement strand
ACTTCAACGCGCTGACGCCAATGATGGTGGCGGCATAATCGAGGCGGAAATCCACTTAGCGAAACGCCCGAAACTGTTCAAACAAACTGAGCCACCTCTCTCGATACAGGGTTGCGGAACCAGAGACCGGAATTCTGTCTGTTCGTGCAGGTCTGAATTTTGGTGTTGAAAGCGCCGATTGGAACTGGAGGAATTTGGGCGATGTAAACTTCCCCCAAGTTTTATCCATTTTTCAGTTTGCTCCAGCGGTTTTTAGCTGCTGTATTTTTTCGGCGGCAGCGGCAGGTCGCGGTGCGGAGCCATTTTGGCTGCGCAGCATCATGTCGCGGGTGGATTATATCGGCGAACTCGGTACATACCCGCTTTCCATCCGCAGTTCGTCTCAGCTGCGACAAGACCCAGCGGGCCCGACTTGAAAAGCGCCTCTAAATTCCCAGTAGCGAATTCGCCGCTCTTGTCGTGGCCCGCAGCCGTCAGACTACAATTTTCGTCCAGTCGGTTGCGACCGCAACAGGATAGGGCGGCTGCGCTGGCGCGTTCGAAACGGCGGAAGATACAACGCTCATGCCACCGCCCTCTCATTTGCCGTCACGAAACGGGCGTCGATCCATTCAGCAAGGTCGAAATCTTTTTCAAGGAAACCCCATTGATGCAGGAAATCCTTGTAGTGGCCGACAGCCGCCACGAGGTCTGCATCAAGCCCAAGGCCAAGGTGGCGGTGAACCTCTGCCCCGTTGGCGGCAAGCACCTGTTCCTCGCTTGCACCTGCCTCGCGCGCGATGAAACGACGGGTTGGGCGGGCGACATCGACGTCGATATCTTTCTGGATGCCACCATTTTTGGCGCCCATCATGTAAATCCTGTCACCAAGATAGAGCGCTTCGTCAATATCGTGAGTGACAAGCAGAAACGATATGCCGCGCTGCTCCACGAGCTTTAGGATCAGGTCCTGCAACTTCATGCGCGTAAACGCGTCCACCGCGCTAAACGGTTCATCCAACAGCAATATTCGGGGTTCTGTGTAAAGCGCGCGCGCAATCGCAACACGCTGTGCCATGCCCCCGGATAGCGCCTTCGGCAACGTGGCTGCATGCCCATCCAATCCGACATCCTCAATCAGTCGGTTGACCTTGGAAACATCGAAGCGGCGACCATCTGCATAGCCGATATTCTGCGCCACCGTCAGCCACGGCATCAACCGCGGCTCTTGGAACACAAAAGCAACGGGCGGAAATGACGATCTGCCATGATCCCGCTGTACATTGACCGAGACTTCTCCGGCAAAGCGCTGGTCGAGACCCGCGGCTATGCGCAGAAGCGTACTCTTGCCGCATCCGCTCGGCCCAAGCAGCACTGCAGCTTCGCCATCTTCAAGGTGAAGATGAATATCATTCAGGACAACGGTGTTCCCAAAGGATTTTTCGCGCACATCGATATCGAGAAGGCTCATGCAGTTTTCCCTTCAATCGAGGTCGAATATGTGTCTCGCCAGGACAGGCAGCGATATTCAATGAGTTTGAATACGCTATCTGAAATCTTGCCGAGCACGGCCAGGCAAATGATGGCGATCAACACGAGGTCGGGCCTTGAGAGCTCACGTCCATCCGCGAAGTCCTTGTGCCGGAAGCCCTTCCAGGCATCGTCGCGGGCTTCACCGTGACACTGGTGACCCTCATAGGTGCCTCCGCCATGGCGGGCGCCATTGGAGCGGGAGGCTTGGGCGATCTTGCCATCCGCTACGGTTATCAGCGCTTTGAAACCAACGTCATGATCGCCGTCGTCGTGGTCTTGATCGTCGTCGCTTGCGGCATTCAGTGGCTGGGCGACAGGATCGCCCAGAAGCTCGAGAGACACTGAGTATGACAATTAGGATAATGGCATGAGCGGCGCGAGCGAATTCCTCTGGTATATTCCGAACGATGTGAAAGCTGGCCACCGCGGAGACATTGCCTCGGCCGATCATAATAGCCTTGCCACACTTACGTCCCAGGCAAAGGCTCTGGAACAAAATGGCTGGAAAGGCGCGCTGATCGGTACCGGCTGGGGTCGTCCCGACACGTTCACAGTGGCCACAGCGATTGCTGCACAGACATCGACTTTCGAGCCACTGGCAGCAATTCGTCCAGGTTATTGGCAGCCAGCCCACTTTGCCTCGTCGGCTGCGACCCTCGATCAGCTCTCAGGGGGCCGTTTACGCATCAACATCGTCTCGGGTCAGGATAAACTCGCTGCCTATGGCGATAGCGAAGGCGATCAGGCCCAGCGTTATTCCCGGACCAAGGAATTCATGCGGCTTGTTCGTCTGCTTTGGACCGAAGAAGACGTGACTTTCGAGGGGCAGCACTTCCAGGTTACCAACTCAACCGCTCAGCCGCGCGTCACGATAAGGGAAGATCGTCACCACCCCAAACTCTACTTCGGCGGCGCGTCCGAAGCGGCTGAAAAGGTCGCTGCTACGGAGGCCGATGTCCAACTCTTCTGGGGTGAGCCGCTTCAATCGATACAGGAGCGGATTGAGCGTCTGAAAGAACTCGGCAAACGGCTTGACCGCGACCTGCCGCCACTCGAGTTCGGTTTACGCATCACGACGCTGGTGCGAAGCACGACCGCCGAAGCATGGCGCGACGCCGAAAATAAGGTCGCGGAGATGGCAAAAGGAGCCGGCGCTCGATGGAACGACCATTTGCAGTCCGTCGCGGTGGGCCAGCAGCGACTGTACGACCTGCAACATAGGGGCGACGTGCTGGACGATAATCTCTATACAGCTCCAGGCCGCGTTGGCGGCGGCGGAGCAGGTACGACCTGGCTCGTCGGATCAGCAGCAGATGTTGCTTCATCGCTTGAAAAATACCGTCAACTCGGAATTACCAGCTTTATCCTTTCGGACACACCTTACCTCACAGAAATCGAGCGACAGGGCCAACAGTTGCTCCCACTGCTGAAAGATTAGGGTGCACCCAATTGATTTGGAGCAGCCTTAAAGATTTGCTAGGAACGCCCAGCGTAAAGCCGGGCGTCCTTTGCTGTCTTTCAAAACTACCTCACTTCAAAAGATGCGTGAGGGGACCGTGCTCGGGACCGCGCGGTGGTTTGCCCGCAGGACCCAACTGGTCTGTCTTCCCATCCTCGTGAACGATATAGCTGCCGTGGAGGAAGCCGTTGTCGAAGCGGCCCTGGACAGTCACGACCTCATCCTGCTTGACGATCGTTCCGCCCTCGCCTTCCGGTCCGGTTTCGACCAGAGCACGTCCGCTATCGTCCTGAATAACGAATTTGTTGCCAAAGATTTCCGCGACTTTGCCTTTGACGCTTATCAGGCTATCCTCCGACATCGCGGAAATTGCGGTCGGCGCAAGCGGGGCAAGCTCAATCGAGGGACGCGTCAACTTCATTGCACCAGCGCCGCCTGCAACGCCGATGACCAGAAGGGTTAAGGCGCCGACCGCCAATGCAGCTGCGTGTCGCTTCTTCGGTTTCGGATGGACTTTGCGGGCTTCTTCTTCACGATGCGTAGCTTCGGTTTCAGGGGTGATGGACATTTCAGGTCTCCTTTGTTCGTGGAATGACCTTTTTTAGCAAGCGAGTACCGCCATCAGCCTGAACCAACTGGTTCAGCTTGAGTTAAGCGTAAGCATCATAAAAAGCACCGCCACCCGGAGTAAATGTCCTTATGCGTGTCCTCCTCGTCGAAGACGATAGCGACCTGTCCAGCCGCATTGCCAGCAGTCTCAAAAACGAAAACTTCGTGGTTGATGTTGCGCGTAATGGTGAAGACGGGCAGCACGCGGGCCTGACAGAAACCTTCGATGTCGCAGTCCTTGATCTCGGTCTCCCCAAGATCGACGGTGTCTCGGTTCTCTCGTCGTGGCGAGCAGCGGGCCGCGCGTTCCCGGTCCTGGTTCTGACCGCCCGCGATGGCTGGCCTGACAAGGTGGCGAGCTTCAAGGCAGGAGCAGACGACTTCCTGACCAAGCCCTTCAAGGTGGAGGAACTGGTGCTTCGGCTGCGCGCCCTTGTCCGTCGAGCCAACAATCATGCAAGTGCGAACGTCACCTGCGGTTCGATCGTCTTCAATGCACAGCTCGGCACGTTCGAGCAGGACGGCGTCCCCTTGAAGCTGACAGCGCTGGAATGGCGTGTGTTGTCGTGCCTGATCCTGCGTAAGGAAGTGGTCGTGGATCGAAGCGAATTGATGGAGCGGGTCTATGATGGCGACGCGGACGTGGATTCGAATTCACTTGAGGTCATCGTGGCAAGACTGCGCAGGAAGATCGGCTCCGACTTCATAGAAACGGTTCGGGGGCGTGGCTACATGTTGACCGCAGCCGCATCATGAAGTTCCGGTTTCGTCGTCAACCGAAATCAATAGCCGGACGCCTGATCGCATTCTCTATCGCCTTTGTCGGTTGCGCCATTCTTGTCGCATCCGTAATCCTCTGGTTCATCGTCGCAAGTGTCGTCCGCGAGCAAATCGATCAGCGGCTTGATACTCAAATCGAGGGTTTGAGGAGCGCTCTCACGATGACTGAGAGCGGCGCGTTTAGGCTTGATGCTCAGTCGGACGGGCCACCCTTCGATCGCCCTGGGTCTGGATGGTACTGGCAGATCAAGTCTCAAAATTCCAGCCTGTCTTCACGCTCCTCGGAGATTGATGATTTCAAGTTGCGCCGCCATTCGGACTGGCGCGAGCTTGCGTCGGGAAGGCCACGGCCAGACGAGGCCGAAGACGCTCGCGGCAGACCGCTCTATGTTCGAACATTGCAGACAATGATTGGCGGACAAATGATCCAGATCACGGCATCTGCGCCTCGGTCTGCATTAACCGAACCGGCGTTCCAATCACTGATGTGGCTGGTGCCGGCCATGCTGCTGCTCGGCATTAGCCTCGTGATCGGAACTTATCTTCAAGTGCGTTTTGGCCTTAAGCCACTCAACCGCCTGACGACGGACATTGGCGCAGTCACCAATGGGAGCAAAGCAAGCTTGTCGGATGTCAATGTTGAAGAACTGAAACCAGTCTCTGCCGAGATCAATCGCCTGATTGCACTGAATGCTCAGCGCTTGGAAAATACACGGGTTCAGTTTGCCAACATGGCCCATGGCCTCAAAACCCCCGTCGCAAGCCTGACGCTTGGCTTGACTGACAGAAATGATCCGGACGGCGGCCTGAGAGATCTGGTTCACCGCATCGATCGGCGAATTCGCCACCATCTCGCTGACGCACGCAAGTCCGCGGTCGCAGACTTCGCGGATCAAAATACTTCAGTGCGGTCGCGTCTCGACGATCTCATTCTTGTCTTGTCAAATGTCCATCGAGACAGAAATCTTTCCGTTCGCTGCGATGTTGACACCACGCTCAGCGTCCGCTGCGACCGCGACGATCTGGATGAGATACTCGGCAATCTTTTAGACAACGCCTTCAAATGGGCTGCGAACACGATCTTGGTTTCCGCGCAGCGAAAAGCTCAAACTGTTGAAATCTTGATCAGAGATGATGGCCCCGGCATATCCGAAGACAAGATCCAAACGGCTTTCCGTCCAGGGTTGCGACTGGATGAAAGTGTATCGGGAAGCGGCTTCGGTCTTGGAATTGCAAAGGAGATTACCGAGTTGTATGGCGGAACGGTCCTGCTGAAAAATATCAATGACGGGTTCGAGGCAGTCGTGACGTTACCTGCCTCAACTTAAATTTTGCCTCGCGTTTGATCGCGAGTATCCAATTAAAATGCTCTCGACTAGATCGTGACCATCCCTGGCAGTTCAAAAACTTCAGGAAGAGGCCCTTACAAACCGGTGTCGCCTGTAAATCCAAGCGGTCAGAGTTTATCCAGCATGAAACAGCTCACGAAACCCGAAATTATCATTTCCCAGGAGTGGCCCTCCTTCCACCACCAGACGCCCCTCTACCACCTCGCTACTCTTTGAGTTGGCAAGTCTGTAGCGTTTCGGCCGCGCGAACGCGGCCAATTATCGCGACCCTGATCAGGCTTCAAGCCACCGAAGCTGTTCGGGCGTAAGGTTGATGTCGAGCGCAGACAAGCTGTCCTCCAGTTCGGCAACGGTTCGTGGGCCGATCAGGGGAATGACAGGGAACGGCTGCGCGATAACATAGGCCAGAGCGATATGAATCGGATGACGGCCAAGCTCTTTTGCAAGTTCGAGCGCTCTGTCACGACGCTGGAAGTTGCGCTCTGAATACCAGACGCGGACCATCTCCTCGTCATCGTGCTTGTCACGTCCTGCCTTCTCGGTGAAGAAGCCTCGGCCCTGGCTTGACCAGGCGAAGTTGGGTATCTGCCGCTCCTTGGCCCATTCCTTCCAGGGCTCATCGGAGGCGGCCACGCATCCGGCCCAGATCGGATCCAGCATCTCGGCTAGCGAGAAATTGTTGGAGAGTGCGGCGGGTGCCGTCTTTCCGGTTTCCTGAGCGTAGGCGATTGCCTCATCCATTCGCTGTCTGGTCCAGTTGGAGCCTCCGAAAACGCCGCGGATGCGGCCGCGCTTCACCTCCGCATCCATCGCATCCACGAACTCACCGACCGGGACTTCGGTGTTATCGCGATGCATGAAATAGGCGTCCACATAGTCAGTTCTCATTCTGTCGAGCGTTTGATCAAGTTGCTTGGCGATGACATCTGGATAGCAGAGTGGCGAATGCGCACCCTTTCCGATCAGAACGATCTCTTCACGTGGCACTTGGCGGCTCGTATGCCAATCACCAAAGATCGTCTCCGTTTTGCCTCCAGCGTAAATGAAGGCCGTGTCGAAGAGATTGCCGCCTGCCTCGTAAAAGGCATCGAGGGTCAGCGATGCGGACGCGAAGTTCGGGAAAAACTCGAAGCCGAGGGCTACGACGGAAGCTGGCTTCGACAGCCCGGGAATCTGCCGTCTCGGCACGGAACTCCCCGCCACGACCTTGCCGCCAGCGACATTGAGCAATCGCTTTGTGGACGTTTCCACACCATATTCCAGCCCAACCGAAGCGCGCCACTGATCCATGACGCGGAGATTGCCGAGCGTGTCTGCCCAACTCATCCCCGGTGAATCGAATTCCGTTCTTCCAGCGCGGATCGCTTCTCCGGCGGCATCTACTTCAAAAGAGTAAAGCCAGCGCTCCTCGGCGACCTCCACCGTCTGCCGCTCCTTCCCTTTGACGATATCTATTTTGCCGATACCGCCCTTATGGCCGGACGCAAACCAGAAGTCTTCAACCTCGATACGCCCTTTCGAACCGATGATGCGCAGAACGTTGTCCTGATTGGCCATGATGGAGCAAGAAACTTCCGCAATTATATCGTTCGGGAACTTCAAAACGGCAGACGCCCACTCATCCACGCCGGATTGACCGAGATGGGCGACACCCGAAACCTTGATCGGCTCAGCGAAAGGCTGACCTGACGCCGCGCCTGCGATCAACCGTGCCATAGAAACCGGGTATCCACCGACATCCAGAATACCGCCGCCAGCAGAATCATTGGCAAACAGGCGGTGTTCCGGGCGAAAGCTTCCCATGTCGAAACCAAAGCTGGAGCGGATGATACGAACCTCTCCAATCACGCCATTTTTCACCAGCTCAACAATCTTTGATGTCTGCGGATGCAGGCGGTACATGTATGCCTCACCAGCGAAAACACCTGCCTTCTTCGCTTCGTGGAAGATCGCATCCGCATCGTAGGCGGAAAGTGCAATAGGTTTTTCCACCAGCACGTGCTTGCCGGCGCGAACCGCCTTGATGGCCCACTCGGCATGGCCCGTGTGCGGTGTAGCGATGTAGATGGCATCGACTTCAGGATCAGAAAGGAGCGCCTCATATCCATGAACGATGCGAGCACCCGGAAAGCCATCGGCGAGACCGGGTTTGGATGGATTGCGGGTAGCGATTGCCACCAGCTTTCCGGTGTTCGAATGCGCGATGCCTTCTGCGAAAGTTTTGGCGATCGTGCCGGGGCCAATAATGCCCCAGCGGATTGGTTCTTGGTCGGGCATGGTATCCTCACTGCTGGTCTTGGGAAAATAGTCAGCGCAGGCGCGTGCCGTCGCTGTCGAAAAGGAATGTTTTGTTTGCAGAAAGCGCGACGGTGAGCCGGTCCATCTTGCCGACGTGGCGCGATTCCGGGCGTTCAATGATCAGCGGAATTTGTCCCGCCATATGGGCATAGACGTAGCTGGTGTTTCCGAGATGCTCCGCAACATCGACCTCTACCGTCAGGTCCGCATCTGCGGTTCCGGCATCGCTGAAATGTTCCGGGCGAATGCCCAGCGTCACCGGCGCACCCTCACCCGGTCGCGCCGCAACCGGCAATGTCAGCCTAACGCCCGGATCATCGGTCAACGATACCGTCAAGCCGTCCGCTCCCTGCCCGATGACTGTTCCGGGCAGGAAGTTCATCTTTGGCGAGCCGACGAACCCGGCAACGAAGCGGTTGGCGGGATCGTCGTAAAGATCAAGCGGCGCACCCACCTGTTCGATATTGCCTGCCCGCAGCACCACGATCTTGTCCGCCAGCGTCATCGCTTCCGTCTGGTCGTGAGTGACGTAAATCATCGTTGTGCCGAGTTGCTTGTGAAGCTTTGAGATTTCCACCCGCATCTGGACGCGTAATTCGGCATCGAGGTTGGACAAAGGTTCATCGAACAGGAACACCTGCGGTTCGCGCACGATTGCGCGACCGATCGCAACACGCTGTCGCTGCCCGCCCGAAAGCTGCTTTGGCCTGCGTTGCATCAACTCGTTGATCTGCAGTATTTCGGCTGCCCGCCTGACGCGGCTTTCCGTGTCGGCCTTTGGGTTGCCATTCATGCGCAGACCGAAGGAAAGATTGTTCTCGACCGTCATATGCGGATAAAGCGCATAGGACTGAAACACCATCGCAATGCCCCGATCGGCGGGTTCGGCATCGTTAACGACAGTGCCGCCAATATCGATCTCACCGCCGCAAACATCTTCCAGCCCGGCGATCATCCGCAACAGCGTCGACTTTCCACAACCGGACGGGCCGACGAAGACGACGAATTCGCCGTCCGCTATTTCAAGATCGGCACCGTGAATAACCTCCAGCGCACCGTAACGTTTGACGACATTTTTGAGTGAAAGTCCCGCCATGCGGCCCCTCCCGGATTACTTGACGGCGCCGGCGGAAATGCCGGCGATGAAATGGCGCTGCAAAGCCACGAAGACGACGAGAATGGGCGCGGTCAGCAGCACTGCGCCTGCCATGATCCCACCCCATGAAACCTTGGTGAGACCGATCAGCGTGCCGAGCGCCACGGGTGCGGTCATCATGCCCGGGCGAGAATTGATGAGCAGCGGCCAGAGGTAGTTGTTCCACGATGCCAGAAACAGGATGATGGACAGGGCAGCCATGGTAGGGCGCGCAAGCGGAAGTGCGATACGCAGGAATATCTGCCACTCCGTTACGCCTTCCACGCGCGCCGCATCGAAAAGCTCTCCGGGCATCATGGAAAAGGATTGGCGCATGAACAGCACCCCGAGCGAATTGAAAAGCGGCGGCACGATGAGCGCGACCCATGTATTGGCCAGCTTGAATTCGCGCGCGACCATGATGAACTGCGGAATAACGACGACGGCGTAAGGTAGCGTAATTGTGCCAAGGATGATGGCCACCACTACGGAGCGTCCAGCGAACCGGTAGCGCGCCAACGCCCAGCCCGCCATTGATGTCAGAAACACGGAGAGGACGGTATAGATGACGGCAACCGTAATGGAGATGAACATCGCCCGAAGGAAATCCGTATCGGCCTGAAGATTGCGGAAGTTCTCCAGGAAATGCGTCGATGGGATCAGCTCGATATCAGGGCTGAAAATGCCGAAATCCGGCATGGTTGAGAAAACGAACATCATCCACAGTGGAAACAGCCAGATGATCGCAAGAGGCGTCAACGCTGCGTGAAGTGCGATCTTTTGCCAGAGAAGCGATCTGGATTTCGATTTCATTTCTGCTCCCTTCCAACCCAAAGATTGAACAGCGAGATGAAAATCGCCAACGCCGCAATCGTGTAGGCGATTGCCGAGGCATAGCCGAAGTTGAGCGAGGTGAAGCCTTGGCGATAAAGGAAAATACCAAGCGTTTCCGTACCTCCGCCCGGCCCGCCTCGATTGGTAATGAGGAACGGCTCGGTGAAGAGTTGCATCGTGCCGATGACCGAAAGCACGACGCAAAAGATGATGATTGGTTTGAGCAGCGGCAGCGTTATGTGGAAAAACTGCTGACGCTTGCTGACATTATCCAGCCTAGCAGCCTCATAGACATCACCCGGAATGGACTGCAGACCGGCCAGCATGATGATGGCGTTATAGCCTGCCCAGCGCCATGTCACGGCGATGATGATGAGAGTCATGGCGGCTGTTGCATTATCGAACCATGGTACCGGCGACAGACCAACCGCGGTAATCATTTTGTTGATAATACCGAAGTCCGCGCTGAACATCAGGCGGAACACAGCCGCATAGGCCACCTCGCCCACCACGACCGGCGCGAAGAACGCGAAGCGATAAAGCGGGCGCGCCTTCAGAAGCGGTGAGTTGAGCAACACTGCCATGACGGTGGCGAGCGCGATCATCACCGGAACCTGAATGACCAGGATAATCAGCGTATTATAAAGCGCATTGTAAAACGCCGGGTCGCCAATCAGGCGCCCCCAGTTCATGGAAGGGGCAAAGCGCCATGGATTGACCCGCGTGTTTTGAAACGACAGCAAAAACGAATTGATGATCGGCCATAGCCAGAATGTGGTGAAAATCAAAAGATAGGGCGCAAGAAACGCATAGGCGATCCTAGTCCGTAAAGGCATTACGACCTCCCGAAGCCAGATTGAAGATGATGCTCAATGCCGAGTGGTGTGGACGCCCCATTCCTGGGGCGCCCGGTCAACTTCGGCTGGGAGGTTACTCTGCGACAGGCAGTCCCGTTGCGGACTCGATCTGCTTTGCAGCGTCATCGAGCGCACTCTTGGCATCAGGATACCCGCCTGCCAGATATTTCGTCTGCGTGGCGCGGTAGATGCCTTCCGCATCCGACTGAAAAGCCGTGCCTCTGCTCGGCACGATCTTGGGCAAGGTCGCCAGAATATCGGTCCAGACAGCCTGTCCGCCCCAATAGGGTTGCGGTTCTTTCACGAACGGGTCTTTCTCAGCCGACAGAAGAGATGGCACGAGCCCGAAGGATTTGAGCATCGTGATCTGCCCTTCGGGCGTCGTCAGTGCGTAATCGACGAATTTCCAGGCAGCTTCCTTGTTTTCCGATACGGAACTGATGGCAAGCGAGGAACCTCCGAGATTAGCTGCGCGCGGTCCATCTGCCGTCACGCTTGGCATGGGATAGACACCCCATTTGCCCGAAAGATCGGGAGAGCCGGCCCGGATCGACCCTTCGTACCAGCCGCCATACATTTGGCTTGCCACCTTGCCTGCTGTGTTTGCCTGTATCTTTTCATCCCAGATTGCCGCGGTGATGATGCCGGCATCCTTCATCTGCTTCAGCTTTTCCAGCGTTGCCACGCAGGCGGGCTGACTGATGGTGATATTCTGGCCATCTGTCGAAAAGTAACCGCAGCCCTGCTCGTTGGCGATCATGCGGAACCATTCGCTATCGCCATTAAAGTCAGCCTGCGTCATCACCGTGCCGGGATTGGCTTCCATCACCTTCTTGCCTGCGGCAATGAAATCGTCCCACGTCTTGATGCTCGCCGGATCGACACCAGCCTTTTCGTAATAGTCGCGGCGATAGAAGACGGCGACCGGGCCGGAATCCCATGGCACGGCATAGGCAACGCCATCGACCTCCAGTTCCGTTCGCTTAAACTCAGGGAAAAGGGATTGTTTTTCAGGCGTGTAGCCAAGTTGTGTCACATCTGTGAAACAGTCCGGAAAGCGGCTCCAAAAGACTTCGGCCTCGAAATTTTCGACGGTAACGATATCCGGCAGGCCTTCGCCACCGGCGGCGCAAGCCGCTAGGGCTTTGTCGTAGACCTGATTGTTTCCAAGGTCCTGCACATCCACCTTGATGTCCGGGTACTGCTTGTTGAAACCTTCCAGTGTGGATTTCAAGGCGGATGCCGCGACATTCCAGCTCCAGACAGTTATGGTGGTGGATTGTGCGGCGGCGGGTACGGCAGCAAGCAAGGCAAGCGACACCGACACGCCCGCGAGTTTAAAGCACATTGAAAACCTCCCTTTTTCAATTGCCGTTCTTAAGCGAACATGTGCAGATTAGTGGCGTGACGAAATCTGTCTCGTAAAATGGGAACGTGAAATTGTCGAAAAGTAAGATTGCCGAGAGAGCCTTCTATCAGCCTGGTGCAAGCAGCATCGAAGGATGGCCCACGAACCTCGATTTCTTCTACGCCCATCCGCCGGTGATGCTGATGCCGCATTGGCATGCGCAGGTGGAGGTGAATTACGTTATCTCCGGCTCTGTGCATTATCGGATGGGAGACCATTCACTGACTATGAAGGCCGGGCAGATGTGCCTGTTCTGGGGCGGTCAACCGCATCAGATGGACGAATCCTCTGCAGATTCGTTTTATGCGGGAGCGCACCTGCCTCTCTTCCATTTCTTTCGTATGCGGCTGCCCGCCACTGTCTCCGCAATGTTGATGGGTGGAGCGACCATGGTAACGTCGGTAACTGGCAAGGCAGACGATGAAAATTTTCAGCGGTGGCAACGCTACTTCAAGTCCGGAGATGAGGCCAAAGCAGAACACGCCGTGGAAGAGCTGATGTTGCGAGTTGAACGCATGTTCATGGAGCATTACGACATCGTTTCGTCGGGGTCCTGCGCACGCGATGCAATCAAACAGGACAATTCGGCCTCGACAGCCGTGGTTCGCATGTGTGATTTCATCGCCGCCAACTATCTGGAGGACATAGACGCGACGAATATTGCGCGGGCGGCAGGCCTTCATCCCAAATATGCGATGAATGTTTTTCGTAAATCGACGGGTATGACGCTGATCAAATATCTGACGCTGCTCAGGCTTTCTCGTGCCCAAGCCATGCTCATCAACGGAAAAGACAATATCCTGAGTATCGCTATGGAAAGTGGTTTCGGTTCGGTCAGCGCATTTAATAAGGCCTTCCGGCAGATTGCGGGCATGCCGCCTTCCGGCTTCAGGCGCGGCTCAACCGGCCTTTTTCAATAATAAGTGACTGTCCCGTCGAAAAAAACCGAACACAATTGACAACGGATAAGGAGCGTTGAGCTTATCTAGCGCTGATCGGATCGACACCAAACTTATGCACACCTCTTGGCGTGAAGGAGAGATCCTGTTCAAGCCCTAATAGCTTTGCACAAAGCCAAATGACGGAGAGCCACATTTCTGTGCCCTGAAGACCTGGTAGGTGCCCTTCGCGGAAGGCAAACCCTTTGCCCGGCACCCATCGACCCTCCACGCGCTCGATGATCTCTTCCGCGATTTTCAGCGCCTCTACTTTTCTATGGTCGGTCTGTTGCAGGCACAGAAGAAGCGGGTGGATCGTATCGAGCAGATTGCAGGCATCGAAGGCGTCAGCTTTGAACCCCTCATGGCTACGGTAATTGGTGATGACACTATCAATGGCCGCATCAGGATAGGGTACAGGCAAGTCAAACTGCGCGTATGTTCCTCTTGTCAGACGATAGAAACCGTTGACGGGCTGAAGCAAGCCACCCGACGGCCCTGATCCGCCCCACAGCCCGGTAATCTTATCGACATTGAGAGACAGCCAGCCCATCAAGGTGGCAATATTTGTATCCAGTCCAAAACAACGCTGGTTGACGTAGAACACTGTCCCAATGGCGTCGACCGTTGCGCCGGAATGCCATGCCCTCGTTTGCCAAGGCAGATTTCCCAGCAAATCAACAAGCGTTGTGGTTTGCATTTCCTCAAAATATGCAATGGGATATGTGGGTTCACTGTTAAAGCACTTGAGCGCGTAGCAGACCGAGAGGATGTTATAGAGAATGTCAGGATCCTGTTCGAGTGGGATTGTGTAGGACCGACCCGGCTCGATAAATAGCCCGGTGTCTTTATCTTGCAACTGCCGCAGTTTGAAGACCGTGGCATCGGGATCGAACATACTCTGCTGCTCACCGAAAGCAGATGCAATTTCGATGGCGTCGCATAGTTGACGGATGGTTTGCACCTCTTCTCCAGATGCATTGGCAGAGACGAAACCATCTTTGTTTTCATAGGATCGAACGGCAGTCCGCCAGTCTTGCGTAACTTGACGATCAAGCGCTTGAAGGATTTTTCTCATGCCTCGTTCGGGCGTTCCAGCGTGATCCCGACGGCGGCTTTTGAGAACGCGGGCAGGAACGCCACCGGCGATTGCCATCGCCGGAATGTCTGACTTGACCACGGCGCCTGCCGCAATGATCGCGCCATTGCCTATCTTGACGCCATCCAGAACTACCGCGTTCGCACCGATCCACACATCATCGCCAATGTCGATACCAAGCGACGTCAGCGGCTGACGATAGATCGGAACAGTAGCATCGTCGAAACCATGATTGAAGCCGACGATGCTGACATGGGAGGCGATACGGACGTCGTTTCCGATTTTCACCTTGCCGGAAATGCAGGCATAAGGATTGACCGAAACGTTGCTTCCCAT
Organism: Agrobacterium larrymoorei; assembly: GCF_013322225.1. Classification (GTDB taxonomy): domain Bacteria; phylum Pseudomonadota; class Alphaproteobacteria; order Rhizobiales; family Rhizobiaceae; genus Agrobacterium; species Agrobacterium larrymoorei_A. The sequence continues at coordinate 79,601 of NZ_JAAMFB010000030.1, read as the reverse complement.
CTCGATATTGCCGCGCACGATAGCGTAACCGGCTACCCAAGACGTATCGCCCATGGCGAGCCTATCGGTGTGGATTTCCGCTTTTTCAGCGATATAGACATTCTCGCCGAACGTCGCGCCCGCACGCTGGACAAGGGCTTGCAGGCGCGCCTGATGGTCTTCGCAATCGATATCGGCTTGCTTTCTTTCCCAAGTCAGGATGTTCAGTCTGGCCGCATTTTTCTCCATGGCGCTTAGTTCGCCCGCCTGTCTTCAAGCGCGAACGCTGCGACGGGTTTGCCTTCGGTCCGGAACAATTCTTCCAACGCATCCATATCCGGAGCTTTGGGGATATTTGCCAGAGACGTCTCAGTTCCTGTGCCTTTGGGCAGGGCCAAAGCTGCGGTGCTTAGAATTATTTCGCCCTGACCAATCATGCCACGCAGTTGCGGTACGAGCGTTCGTCCGTGGATCAGGTTCGTGTTGGCGATAGCTTGATGGGCGATGCCTTCCCGCAATTGACCAGCCGATAGATCGATAATGGCACTGATGTCTTGCTGGCCATAACAAACGCTTCGCCCTGCCCCGACTTCGGTTCCATCCCGATTGAAGTCCGCACGTTCGATGGCAAATCCGCCTTCGGAAGTTTGCAGGGGCTTCGGGCTTTTAATCCGGTGAATTCTCAAGTGCCATGGATTTTGAGGAACAAGCCATGTTTCCACAACGACATCCGCAAATGGGCGCCAGCGGGAATAGAGGCAATCGCGTGCGATCAGTGCTTCCTCCATGGTTTCACGCGCGCGGAAATGAACGCCGTCGTCTGAGAAGCCCAGCATGCCATCGAAACTCGCCGCCGCGAAATGGCGTTCATCTGCCTCGATGTTGAAAGCGTAGCGGGTGGAGTAGACGAATTTGGAATATTTCTCCTGTGCACCACGCATCTTGTCGTGCTGCTGGCCTGAGGACAAGACGACGGTATTTCCTGGAGTATGAAAAGCGACCATTCCCGGTTTGGAGAGCGGAATGGGCTGAGCGAATGCTTCGGCCTCTGCTTCTTCAGCCTGCCAGAAAGGATGATCTTCAGGCAGCGCCAATGGTAGGAAAAATTTCAATGCCCAATAGGGAGAACAAGGCGAATTGTAGCTCTCACTCATCAGCAGATTGGGATAGCCATAGCCGATGGAAAGCACACCATCGCGTTCAAATATCGGGAGCTTCGACCACCAGCGGATATGGCGCATGTAGTAGCCTTTGACCTCGGACCACGGCAGTGCCTCCAGATCGGCAAAGGCTAGAGCGCCCCAAAACCCACCCGCGGCAAACCGGTAGGTCTGGCTGCGGCCAAAAGCGAGCGATGCGCCATCTGGGCCGAACCAGTGGCGTATGTCACCCGAGAACCTGCGGGACCGATCCAGAAAACGCGCCTTGCGCTCGTCATCGCCAGTCGCAAGAACCGCGTAGATCAAACCATAGAAATGCATGGCGAAGGGAATGTAGTGGTCAACCCGCCGTACCGGCCCATCCCGATACCAGCCATCACCAAGATCGAATGCTTCCAGTTCATCGAGATAGCTCTTAGTCTTTGTCGCATCGAAAGAGACGCTGACACGTTCCAAACCAAGATCGATCAACACCCGGAAAAACTTCCAGTTGTTGTCGACAAATTCCTTGTCTCTCGCCGCGACCAGATAATCCGCAACACTTTTTTTCTCGGCTTCGCTCAATGGCTCCCAAATGTGCTGCGGCACCATCGCCAGCGCAAAGCCGATAGCGGCCAGTTCGACCAGCCTCTGGTTGCGGTCAGAAACGTCGCCCCAATACTCTTCGTGGCCCGGGTCGGTACCGTTCGCGAGACCGCGACGATAAAGGTCCCAATGGGGAAAATCATATCCACCCGCGGCAAGCGGCACGATGCCCCATAGCGGTCTGGCAAAACCTTCCAGCTCTGCTGCTGGATAATCGAAAATCGCGCCCGTTGCACTCAGCCGGACGCGCGCGCCACCCGGTGAAAAGTAAGGCAGCAACGGATTGAAAATATCCATCACCGCTTTTGCAAGGTCGTCTCTGGAACGAAGCGGATTATGGAAAAGCGGATTGGCTAGGGCGGTGTCGTGATGCACTTTATGATCTTTCGGAAATTGCCGAAGTTGGGCGGTCGCGGCGCAAACCGCGACCGCCAGAAAGCCTACTTGATGGCCTTCACGCCCTCGTCCATCTCCTTGATGCCGTCATCGATAGAGATGTTGTCGGTCATCAAGGCATCGTGGACGCGGTTGAGGACCACTTCGATGCGTGCAGCATTTGGATTGACCGCCATTTCAAGATAGGCCTTGCCGGCCTTAAGGGCATCCTTACTGTTTTGATCCTGTGGGAAACCGTCGAGGGCCGCGATCTTTTCGGCCACATCATCCGATCTCAACGCCGGGAACGTGCCAGTGGCCGCAACGATAGCTGCGCCTTCCGGGCCGGTCGCGAACTTGATGAAATCAAGCGCCGCTTCCTTGTGGCCGGAGTTCTTGTTGACGGAGAGGCCGGAAATCTGCGCCGCTGTGGTACCCGCCGCAACACCTTCAGGATGCGGGAACTTAACGATACCCCAATTTACGCTTTTGGACTCGCCGGATTTTACCTTGGCGATCTGCGTTCCCACGAACCATGTTCCCATCGGCAACATGCCGATCGTGCCGTTGAAGAACAGCGCGGAATAATGCGTGTTGGAGGTTTTCAACGATGCGTAAGACGGGATCGCACCACTCTTTTGCAGTGCGAGCGCACGCTCGTACCATGGCTTCAGGAATTCGTAATTGCCATCCACCAGCGTCTGCTTGCCATCCTGAATCCCCGGCAGTTGCACGGTGGAACGCCATGTGTGGAGAAGCGCGCCGTAGATCCGGTTGACGCCCATGCCGCCCTTGAGTTTTTCGGCAATCTCATCGAATTGCGCCCAAGTCATGTCGTTGGTCGGGTAAGCAACGCCTGCCTTGTCGAAGATATCCTTGTTGTAATAAACCACCCAGAAATCCGAGCGGAACGGCAGCGCATACACCTTGCCTTCGACCGTCATTTCCTCGATCAGCCCGCCATAGGAAGCGGCGTCGATCTTCTGGTCCTTGATGAACCCACTGAGGTCATCAATATTTCCGGCGCGCACGAGGTTGGCGTAACCCGGCACATCCTTGATGGTGACGATGTCGATATCCTTCGAGCCGCCAGTCAGCTGCGTCGAAATCATCTGCGTGTAATCCTGCGAACCGAGGTCGACCGCCTCGAACTTCACATTGGGATGCTTTTTGCTATAGGCTTCCATCAGCGGCTTGAAATAGGCACCCTTATCCAAATCCCACAAAGCCCATTTGAGCGTTACAGGCGCGTCGCTCTGCGCGAACGCCGATCCGCCCATACTGAATGCAAGGCCGATACCGGTCGTCGCAAGCACCAACGCACGTCTTGTTGTTTTGAGTTCCATAGCAGGTCTCCTCCCTAACTAAGCGATTGTTTATTCAGTTTGATCTTGTGACAGTTCGTCTTTCACCATGCGAATTGCCGCAAAAGAGATTGCGAACATTCCGAGCGAGAAATTGATGGTGGCCGGCATGAAGACGGAAACAGGGTAAAACAGGATATGCGCGAGCCACAGTGCGGCGACGAACGCCAGCGCAAACAGCATTGGCAGTGGTTTGACTACCGCAAACAGCGCCGCTTCTTTCAATGCCGCAAGAATGGATAGATCGCGTGCTGCAAGCAGAGCCGTTGCATAGGCCGTGACGATGCAGAGATAAAGCGTGACTGCGGCACTGATGGCGAGCGGCGCGCTGTAGAGAATGCCGTGTTGCGTTGCCTGTGCGTAGCTGATCGTTGTGTAGACGCAGGCTCCGACCACGGTCGCGCATATCGTCAAAAGCAACGTGCCCCGCAGCGCGTAGTCGCGAAATGCTTCGATAAAATCCCTAAGCAGATAGGTATTTTCATCCAGCGCAAATGAACGCGATACCCTCGCCATGGCGAGCGTTGCCGCAGGCATCGTGACAAGCGGTAGACTAGCGATGATGAAAAGCAGATTGAGCTTCACCATCTCCCACCATTCGCGTTTGACGATATCGAAGAACAGGGCAAGGCCGGTGAGCTTCGGGGCGTCCTTATCGATCCCGGCTCCTTCCTTCGTCCAAAGTCCTTCAAGCCACTGCATTCTTTGCGTTGCCTCTTCAGTACAGAATGGATCGTTCGGTTTCGGGGTCGAAAAGCTGCGCGTTGGTGAGGTCTGCCACCAGTTGCACGCTGTCCCCGATCCTTGCCCGAAAGCGCGGGGAAACACGGGCGATCAAGGGCTTTCCACCCGAGATCAGGTTGAGATGAACTTCTGAACCCATCGGCTCGGCAAGTTCAACAGTCGCGTTGAAGCGTGACGTATTTGCGACCTCGATATCGGCAGGTGCGAATTCGTGGAAATTCTCCGGGCGGATGCCGAGGATAAGCTCCTTGTTCTCGTAAGGTGCCAACCGTTTGGAGTCTATTTCCAGAGGCAATGGCATTGCGGCGCCATCGAAGACAGCGACAAATCGATCCGCGTCTTTCCGTAATGTCACCGGAAGCATATTCATTTGCGGTGCACCGATGAAGCCCGCAACGAACATGTTGATGGGCCGGTCGTAGAGATTTTGCGGCGTATCGACCTGCTGGATATGGCCGTCCTTCATCACCACGATGCGGTCGGCCATGGTCATGGCTTCCACCTGATCGTGGGTAACATAGATGAACGTCGCATCCAGCCGCTTGTGAAGCTTGCTGATTTCCGAACGCATCGTGCCGCGTAGCTTGGCATCAAGGTTGGAAAGCGGCTCGTCCAGAAGGAATACCTCGGGGTTGCGCACCATGGCGCGACCGAGTGCCACGCGCTGCCGCTGACCGCCGGACAGAGCCTTCGGCTTACGGTTCAAAAGATGCGTGATATCAAGGATATTGGCTGCTTCCTTGACCTTGTTGTCGATGATCTCGCGCGGGGCTTTGCGCAATTCCAGACCGAAGGCCATGTTCTTGTAGACCGTCATGTGCGGATAAAGCGCATAGTTCTGGAAGACCATGGCGATGTCGCGGTCCTTCGATGGCACGTCATTCATCAGGTCGTCTCCGATGACGAGTTCACCGCCGGAAATTTCTTCCAGCCCCGCGATCATCCGCAACGTGGTGGATTTGCCGCATCCGGAGGGGCCGACGAGAATGATGAATTCCTTGTCCGCAATTTCCAGATCGATATCGTGCACGACCTTGAGCGCGCCAAACATCTTGTTGAGTTTTTTCAGCGAAATGCTTGCCATCAGTTCCTCACGCGCTCACCAATAGGAAGACCAGTTGCGCGACAGCCGCGTCAGTGCTTCGAGATAATAATAATCGCCCCACGCAACGCACTCATCGACGCCTTCACCGCGGCAAGTGTTGTGCGGGCTTTTCTTGGAGTATGTGCCGTGTAGCAGCTGACCGTTCGAGACCGCCGGATCAGAAACGGCGTAATTGTCGACAAGGCTTTTTACCATTCGTCTTGCAAGATCGCGGTACCGCTCCGCATTTTCAGGCGTTTCGAGATCGGCCATTTCCAGCAGTCCGCAGGCGACGATTGCCGCCGCAGAGCTGTCACGCGGCTCGCCGTCCTTTTCAGAAAACACCAGATCCCAATAAGGCACGAGATCGGCAGGCAACCTTTCCAGATAGAAGTTGAGCAGGCGCTCGAAAGCATCACGATATGCAGGCAGTTTCTCATAGCGATAGGAAAACGCCATTCCGGCAATCCCCCAAGCCTGCCCCCGCGCCCAGTAGCTTTCGTCGCTGAAACCCTGCTTCGTCACCCCGCGCACCGGGCCACCTGTTTCCGGGTCCATATAGAAAGTGTGATAGGTGGAATCGTCCGATCGAACGGAGTGCGCAAGCGTCGTCCGCGCATGGGCCAGTGCTACATCGCGATATTCCGCTCTTCCAGTTTCGCGGCTTGCCCAGTAAAGTAGCGGCAGGTTCAGAAGGCAATCGATGATGTAGCGATATTCGTTCGCATTGTCCTTGCGGCCCCAAGCCTGAATGAACTGGCCGATGGGCTGAAACCGTTCCATCAACTGGTCGGCGGCGAGCAATGCCGCCCGCTTTCCATCTTCATCGCCCACCAGTTTCCAGGCCGCTATGCAGGAGGGCGAATAGAGAAATCCCATATCGTGGTGATCGGTCTCGATGCGGTTTTCGATGCGGTGCAAAAAGCTCTGAACTTGAATTTGCGCGGCATGCTGGAAAACCCTGTCGCCCGTATGTTCGAAGGCCAGCCAGATTTGGCCCGGCCAGAAACCAGCTGTCCACTGGTCGTTCGCAACGGCCGGATAGAAATTCCCGACGCTCGAATGGTTCTGCGCCTTATATGTAAAGTCTGGCAGATTACGTCGCACCTGCGAAACCGCGGTCTGCAAAGCGGCCTCAATCTCCTCTGCGCTGATCCGTTTCGGGTGTGGTGCGGCAAAATCAAGCATGAAATTAACCTTTGATGCCGGAAGACGCGACGCCTTCGACAAAGAAGCGTTGCAGGGCAAGGAACACGATGAGAACCGGGATGAGCGCCACCACGGAAGCCGCCATGATAAGCCCGTATTCTGCTGAATATTGGGAGATGAACATACGCAGGCCAATCTGGATGGTCTTCAGCTCCGTTTTGGTGAGGTAGATCATCGGTCCGAGGAAGTCGTTCCAGGTCGTGACGAAGGTGAAGATCGTCAACGTCGACAAGGCTGGCTTGGACAACGGCAGCATGATCTTTGCCCAAATCTGATACTCGTTCATGCCATCGATGCGCGCTGCTTCGCAAAGTTCGTTCGGAATGGACATGTAGAACTGCCGCATCAGGAACACACCGAAAGCGGTAAAGGCCTGCAACAGGATCAGCGCCAGATGGGTGTTATTGAGCCCGAATTCGCGCATCAGCAGGAACTGCGGCACCATGTAAACCTGCCAAGGCATAGCGATGGTGGCGATGTAGCCCAGGAACAGCGTGTTCTTGTAAGGGAAGTTCAGTTTCGCGAAGGCATATGCGGCAAAGCTCGATGTCACGAGCTGAAGCAACGTAACGATTATCGTCAGCTTAGACGTGTTGTAGATGAACAGCGCCAGCGGAATTTTCGTCCATATATCGCTGTAGTTTTCCCAACGCGGCTGGGAGGGAATCCATTCGATGGGAAACACGAAGACATCGCGGCTGAGTTTGAGCGATGCGGACAGCATCCACGCAAAGGGCAGCAGCATGATGATGGTGATCGCGATGATCGTGACGTAGACGGCAATCGTTCCAACCGAGACTTTGTGGCCCATAACACGCATCACCTAGTCCTCCCGCTGGCGCTTGAACTGGATGACCGTCACGCAAAGCACGAGAAAGAAAAGCACGAGCGCGATCATGCTAGAGTAGCCGAGATCCCAAGAGATGAAGGCTTCGTTATAGATGTGATAGACCAGAACGAGGGTCGATGTGCCGGGTCCGCCCTGCGTGATCATATAGACCTGATCGAACACCTTGAATGACTGGATGGTCAGCATGACCGTGACGAAGAACGTCGTTGGCGCCAGTTGCGGCAGCGTAACGTGAATGAACTTCTGCCAGGCATTGGCTCCATCCAGACCCGCGGCTTCATAAAGCTCGGTGTTCACGCCCTGAAGCCCGGCAAGATAGATCACCATGTAGTAACCCATGCTTTTCCAGACGCCGAACAGGATAACTGTCACCATTGCCCAATGCCGATCCGCTGCCCAGCCGGGCATATCGGCGGGATCGAGGCCCAGCGTGTAGAGGAGCATGTTCACCGGACCCATTTCCGGGTTGAAAATCATGTTCCAGACGACCGCGACCGCCACGAGGGAAGCGACATAGGGGAAAAACATGGCCGTGCGGAAGAAATTACGGCCCAGAATCTTCTGATTGAGAAGAATGGCCAGACCGAGCGCGCAAGCCAAGGTCAGCGGCACCGACACGACGGTATAGACAATCGTATTCCAAAAAGCCGCAATGAACGCGCGATCTTCAAACAGACGCCAGAAATTATCGAGGCCAGCAAAGCGCATGGCATTGGAACCATCCCAATGCATAAAGGCCAGCGCGAAAGCAAACAGGATGGGCCCGAGCGTGAAAATTGCAAAGCCAAGGAAGTTGGGCGCGATGAAGGAGTATGCAATCAGCGCATTCTCGATACGCCGCCGCCTCTTCGAAACGACGCGAACCTTTTTCTTACGATAAGGAGCGGCCTGTTCTTCAGGCGCAGTCGCGCTTGCGATTGCCAAAGCATTCCTCCCGTACCGATCTCGTCCCGATTATCGGACATCAACCAGCACATTCTCAATCGCGATCGAACATTTGCCCGGTCGCCTCCCGTTGTTTTGGATAACACGATATCGATATTGGTCAAACAACTTTGCACAACATCAGACAAATTTTCTAGCACTTCACAAATACGTATGATAGGAGCCGATCTATTCGATTTCGAAACGCGCGGGAGGCATGGAGCGTGTTTGTGGAAATGACGGAGCTCCTACCCGGGACTTTCGCGCCGTTCGGCGCAGGGATTTCGCCTGAGAAACTGCGGGCAGCGGTGACCGATGAAAGCAGGGCAATCCTCGTTCAGGCTGCTGAAAATGCCCTGATCGTGCCCTGGGCAGCTATTCATGCAAGCGATTATCGGGAATATACCCTGAACGGAAACCGCTCCCGCTTCGAGGATCTCTATTTCTCAAGACGGCTGAAGCTGAACGCTCTGGTGATTGGTGAATGCATCGAGGCGAATGGCCGGTTCCTAGATGCGATTATCGATGGACTATGGCTGATCTGCGAGGAAAGCGGCTGGCAGCTGCCTGCCCACAATTCCCATATAAGGGGCGGACCAAGAGCGCCGCTGCCGGATCCGCAAAATCCGGTCATCGATCTGTTTGCCGCCGAAACCGGGGCCAATCTCGCGCTTGCGATTCATCTGCTTGGTGCCGAGCTGGAAGGTGCTAAGACGGATATTGTGACGCGTGTCAGGCAAGAGATTCACTCACGTATCATCCGACCATATACCGAGCGCCATTTCTGGTGGATGGGAAATGGCGAAGAGCGAATGAACAATTGGACGGCGTGGATCACACAGAACGTCCTGCTATCCACCTTCCTCATCAAAACCGAGGACTTTACAAAACGGCAAGTCGCTAGCAAAGCGCTGGCAAGCCTCGACGCCTTCATAAAGGACTACGGAGAGGATGGTGCCTGCGAGGAAGGAGTTCTCTATTATGGGCACGCAGCGCTCTGCATGTTCGGCGCCATGACTGTTCTGGAGACTGTCGCTCCGGGTTCGATGACCAGACCTTTTACGTCGACAAAAATTCGCAACATGGCTGAATTTATCGTCAGCATGCACGTCGCGGCTTCAACCTATTTCAATTTTGCGGACTCACCGGCGCATTACGATACGAGCGGAGTTCGGGAATTTCTGTTTGGCAAGGCGGTCAATTCTGACGCATTGCGGGCGTTTGCCAGGGACAGATGGAGTGAAAGTCCAGACCGGCTGCTGAGCAGGGAATGGAACCTTTGGTATCGGGCTCTGGCGATCCTGACCGAAAGAGAGCTGAGCCAGACCGTGCTCGCACCGCCCAAGAAATGCGACAAGCTTTACCCCGGCATAGAGCTGGCAATTGCCCGCGACGAGGTCTTCGCTCTCGCCGTGAAAGCTGGAAACAACGGCGAAAGTCACAATCATAACGACGTGGGAAGCCTTACGCTTTACAAAAACGGCAAGCCATTCATCATCGATGTGGGCGTAGAAACATATACAGCAAAGACCTTCTCAGCAGATCGCTACGACATTTGGACGATGCAATCGGCCTACCACAATCTGCCAACATTCGATGGCGTGGGGCAAGCCGCTGGAGCGGCGTTTGCGGCCACCGATTTCAAAACCGAGTTTCTCGATGAAACCGTGCAGATTTCCTTCGATATCGCCAATGCCTATCCGGCCGAAGCAGCTGTAAAAACCTACCGGAGGCAAATAACTTTGTTTCGCAAAAAATACGTCGAAGTCATTGATGAATATGATGGAAGTCGCAACGCGATTCTTTCACTATTGACTGTTGCCCAGCCAACAATCGAAGACGGATACCTTTCAATCGGTGGTTTGGGGACGGTGAACTGCGAGGGCGAAGCGCAGATTACAATAGAGGCCATAGCAATTGATGACCCGCGCCTTCGTCAGTCTTGGCCGGACAGAATCTACCGCGTTCTTATTCCCTTCAGAGCGCACTGCCTGCGTCTGACCATCAACTGAGGGTAGACAGATGAAGCTCACTCTGAAGGTCGTCAGCCCCACGAACGATATATTGGCTCAAACCAGCTCTGAAGACGAAGTATTTCTCGTCTATCGAGCGAACTATCGGGAAGGTGACAGGATCATCTTGAACACATCGGAACCGGGCTATATCCATCTCGCTCTCGACGCAGCAATGCCCCCGACCATCGCCTATCTCGATGGCACAGAGTTCACTTTGCCGATTCCGGACCAACTGAAGCGGAAGTCATACCCTCCGCAGGCGTTTACCGGATACCTCCACCGCCTCTCGGCAAGGCGAGCACGGCACGATGCTTTTTCCCGCAGAAACCTCGCCTTTAACCCCTTCGACCATCATGACAACGAATCCCTGTTTCCCCATGCGACTGCCAATGTCGAAACGCGCGGGGAATCCGCTTTTGCTGCCCGCAATGCAATCGATGGAGAAAAGGCAAACGACGATCATGGGTTTTGGCCCTACACCAGTTGGGGTATCAACCGCGACCCAAACGCCGCCTTAACGGTAAACTTTGGTCGTCCAGTCGTTATCGATGAGTTTGCGTTCTATCTGCGAGCGGATTTCCCGCATGATGCGTGGTGGAAAAGGTTGAACGTGACCCTATCGAGCGGCGAGACGCTTTTATTCGAGCTATCGAAGACCGGCGCAGCGCAGTCTTTCTCTTTAGAGCCCAAAACGGTCGAGTGGATCCGGCTGCACGATCTCAAAAAAGCGGATGATCCATCCCCCTTCCCTGCATTGACGCAGATCGAAGTCTGGGGTGTCGATGTTATCGAGTAGAGATGAAGTCCAAAACCAAAGCCCCAGTCTAACCCGCAACAATTCCGCGTAAATCCCGCATCATGTCACGGTAGCGCTGCTGGCTTCCGCGCAAGTGTTCCTGCATGGCAAGCTTTGCCGCCTGCTCATCACGATCCGAAATAGCAACCACTACGGCCTGATGCTCTTTGTGGATAAGTCGACGATAGGCCGTCTGATCACCTTCCCGCGCCATTGGCACCGCCTTTGACTGCGGGATGACGGCCTGACCATGAAGCTCAAGAAACTGTGTGAAAAGCAAATTGTTGGTGGCGGCAGCAATGGCGAGATGAAGCGCAAGGTCCGCTTCACGGATGGACTGATTCCGCTCTATGCAATCAAGCACCTTTGCATGGCGATCGAAAATCGCCTCCTCCTGAGCGGGGGAACGCCTGAGTGCAGCCAGCCCTGCCGCCTCGATTTCCAATGGAGTGCGGATTTCCAATACTTCCAGATCCGACGAAAGCCGGGCTTTTTCGATATTGACCTTAGAGCCTTCGGGTTTGTCTTTTTTCAGGACAAAGATGCCCGCACCCTGCCTGACCTCAACCAGTCCATCGCATCGCAGTCCGGTAACGGCTTCGCGTACCACTGTTCTGCTGACACCATGCGCTTCGGTGAGCTCGACTTCACTTGGAAGTTTGTCGCCAGGCCCGTATCGACCCGACGCGATAGCGTCGCGAAGTACGCTACTGACTTGACTGACGAGCGATGCCCCGTTCTTGGGGCGCTCTTTTCCTTGTTGACGCATATCGAATGCATGCCCAATGGCGAGAGGGATCTTTGACTGGATCGTAAGAGTATGATGAATTTAGATCAATGATAATTATATTCGTCTGACAAATATTTCTGGTGGATACTCGATTTCAGCATCAGCTTCCAGGCTGAAAAGGAAACTGGATCTCCGCGGCAAAGCCCTCTGAAGCGATGATATCGAACTTGAATCCGTGCAGTTTGACGATTGCCGTAACGAGAGTAAGACCGAGACCGATGCCTTTCGTATGTCGGCTTCGGTCCGAACGATAAAAGCGCTGCACCAGCAAGTCCCGCTCCTCTTCTGACACGCCCGGCCCCGTGTCGGCGACGCGGAGACTTTGTCCGCCTTGTTTGACCGAAAGCTCGAGTGTCACGGTACCGCCCTGTGGCGTGAATTTCACAGCATTATCGACGAGGTTGGCAACCGCCTCAAACAGGAGATCCCGGTCTCCACGCACAGTAACGTCCGTCTCCGCACGGATCGTCATGGTAAGCTGCTTTTCTTCGGCAAAAGGCTCGTAGAATTCGGCGACCTCCTTGACGATCTCGGTCATCGACACGCTTTCGAATGCTGCGAGGCGGCGGGTCTGCTCAATCTCCCGGATCCGCAGAAGCGCCGTCACGATGGAAATCGCAAGGTCTACCCCGGCAATGCTGCGATCGATCGCACTGTGAAGATCGTCAACGCTGGTTGCGGTACGCCGTGCTCGCTCCAGTCCAATCCGCACCCGCGCCAGTGGCGTGCGGAGATCGTGGGCGATATCGTCGCCGATGCCGGCGAGGTTTTCGACAAGCGTTTGAATTTCGTCGAGCATTCCGTTGACGATCTGCGCCAGCTTGTCGAGCGGATCCTCGCTGTTGCGCACCGGTAGGCGTTGCTTGAGATCGCCCGCGACGAGTGCCGCCGCTCTTGTCTGCATTTCGTGGATACGCCGCTTCGAACGCGCCGCAAACAGTAGAGACGCCGCAAGCCCGAGCAGGAAGGCAGGCAGAAGCCCAAAGATTAAACCACGCTCCACGACCATCGCGGTTTGTTCGTTGTCCTTCGTACTCCAGCCGACGACGACGATTTTGCCATCGGCGAGCCGACGGGCAACGGCTCGTGATGGCTGGACCATATGCCAGCCCGGACCAAATCGGTCGATATCCACCTGGATTGGAGCCTGATCTATCTCCAGCCCCGCAGGCCATCGTAGAACATTACCGGATATCCGCTCTCCGGATGCTGAAAACAGGCCGGTGGGCTTATAGCGTCGCGGATCCTGCCGAAGCCGCTCGTCATAGGTCGTCAGGTGGCCTTCTTTCGACTGGGCGACAATCGCATCCGATTCCTGGATAATCAGGCCGTCGAGCAAGGACACCAGTTCCCGACTTGTGTTGACGTAGGCAAACACGAGGCTGAGCATAACCGTCGCCGCGATCGCCAAGATCAGGACGAACGTGTAGCGAAAGCTCGAGGTTCTTATCCAGTCAATCAGGTGCACGGAGGATAAAGCCTTCTCCACGGATATTGGTGATCATCGGCGCTTCTCCATCCGCGTCCACCTTGCGGCGCAGGCGACCCATGTGGACATCGACCAGATTGGAATCGGGCACGAACTTGTAATTCCAAACTTCCTCAAACAGCATGGCCCGAGTGAGTAATTGCTCGCAATGGCGCATCATGTATTCGAGAAGGCGGAATTCGCGCGGCAGCAGCTCGATTGCCCTGCTGCCGCGACTGGCGCTGCGCTCGATCAGATCGAGTTCCAACGGGCCGACCCGCAGCGCATTGGTAATCGGCTCTGCCGGACGCCGCAACAGCGCCTCGACGCGCGCAAGCAGTTCCAGAAGGGCAAACGGTTTCGTGAGATAATCGTCGCCACCGGCCCGCAATCCTTTGACGCGATCATTGACGGCACCAAGCGCGCTCAGAACCAGAACCGGAGTGCGTATATTGTCGCGACGCAGGGCCTCGATGACGGCAAGCCCGTCCATGCCAGGCAGCATGCGATCGATGATCAGCACATCAGGCCTGCTGTTTCGCACCTGAGCCAGACCGGCTACGCCATCGGGCGCCCAGTCCACGACATAACCGTGATCCTGTAGCTCGGCACAGATATCCGCTGCGGTTTCGGCATCGTCTTCAATAAGCACAATCTTGGTCATGGCACTGTCTATCGCGGATAATTTCCGAAGGATTTATCGGACCTCTCTAATCCCGTTAAGGCAGATAAACCGCCCAAGAGACCCGGCACACCAGAAGTCCGAAACTCAAATACTAAATTCTAATTTAATGGATTTGACGAGATCGCGAGCGCATGTCCTGCGACTAATCGTAGCCGCGACAATATGTCAACAGCCCGGCTTAAGTCCCGTGGGATTGCCAGCTGACGTAAAGCGGCCCAACGCCAAAAACGAGAGGTATCAGATGCCCGGCGAAAACAAGAGCGACTCAACCTCCCATTCCGACCGCCTCACGCTTAGCCGCCGCCAGTTGCTCGGCTCCGCAGCCGCAGGCGCTGCCGCGCTGTCATTACCGGCAGTTCCAAGTTGGGCGGCACCTGTCGAAAAAACGGTCGAAGTGTTGCTCATCGGCGGCGGAATCATGAGCTCTACGCTCGGTGTCCTGCTCAGCGAGCTTGAGCCGAGCTGGACGATCGAGATGCTTGAGCGCCTCAATGACGTCGCTCAGGAAAGCTCGAACGGCTGGAACAATGCGGGCACCGGCCACTCGGCGCTAGCGGAGCTGAACTACACGCCGCAGGATAACAATGGCAATGTCCATATCGAAAAGGCGGTGGAGATCAACGAAGGTTTCCAGATCACCCGTCAGTTCCTGGCCCACCAGATCGACATGGGTGTTTTGAAGGACCCGCGGTCTTTCATAAACTCCACCCCGCATATGAGCTTCGTCTGGGGTGACGAAAACACCGAGTTCCTGCGCAAGCGCCACGAGGCACTCAAGGCAAGCCCACTATTCTCCGGCATGCAGTTTTCAACCGATCCGGAGGAGATCGCCAAGTGGGTGCCGTTGATGATCGATGGCCGCGACCCGTCTCAAAAGATTGCCGCCACCTGGTCCCCTCTCGGTACTGACGTGAATTTTGGTCAGATCGTCCATCAGTATGTCACCCACCTGAAGGGCCTGCCAACGTTCAATCTGCAGACGTCGGCTGAAGTTCAGGAAATCGAGCGCAACACCGATGGCACGTGGAGCGTAGGCTTCGATAACACCAAGACTGGCGAGCGCAGCTCGATCAAGGCGAAATTCATCTTCCTCGGCGCGGGCGGCGGTGCGCTGCATCTTCTGCAGATGTCCGGCATTCCGGAAGGTGACGATTATGCGGGCTTCCCGGTCGGCGGCTCCTTCCTCGTCTGCGACAACCCCGACATCGTCAACAACCATCTTGCCAAGGCTTATGGCCAGGCCTCCACCGGCGCTCCGCCGATGTCGGTACCGCATCTCGACACGCGCGTGTTCGATGGCAAGCGCCACATCCTGTTCGGACCCTTCGCAACCTTTTCTACCAAGTTTCTAAAGCAAGGCTCGTATTTCGATTTGCCGGCCTCGGTCACGCTCGACAATATCTGGCCGATGATGAAGGTCGGCATGGATGAGTTCAACCTCGTCGAATATCTCGCGGGCCAACTCATGCTATCGGACGAGGACCGCATGACCGCGCTGCGTGAATACTTTCCGAAGGCGCAAGCCGCAGACTGGCGCCTCTGGCAGGCAGGCCAGCGTGTCCAGATCATCAAGCGGGACAAAGACAAGGGTGGTGTTCTGAAGCTAGGCACCGAAGTCGTTGCAGCGAAGGACAGCTCGATAGCAGCCCTGCTCGGTGCTTCGCCGGGCGCCTCTACGGCCCCACCGATCATGCTCGACGTGCTCAAGAAGGTCTTTGCCGAGAAGCTTAAGACCCCAGAATGGCAGGAAAAAATTCGGCGGATCGTCCCCAGCTACGGTATCAAGCTGAACGAAACCCCGGATATCCTTGTCAAGGAGTGGGCGGCAACGGCAGAACGCCTGCAACTGGCCATCGCGCCGCCGACAGTCAACCTCAATGCCACCAATCAACCGCCTGCAATCACGCCGGCAGGTGATGTCGAACGGGTCCCGGATATGGCCTTGTAGGCATCCGCGTACCAAAAGCGGTTTCCGGCAAACTTGCCGGATTCATCTACGAGACTGAAGGCAAGCCCAAGCGTCTTCGGTCTCGTTTCGCATTTGATCGCAAGGTCCTGCACTCAGAAATGTCAGCACGATAGAACGTCACTAGCTTTGAAAAGGTGACTTCGATTTGAGATCCGCCGCTGTAGGAAAATGTGATTTCAACTTTCGGAGCCACCGCAGTGTAGCTGTTCGGCAGACCTTAGCCCCGACCTTTTCATTTTGAGCAAGAACTCAAAATGCATTGTATCTGGAATAAGAAAACAGAAGTCTACTCCGCAGGCCGGGCAATTAAATTAAAAGGTGAAGTAAAGTCCATTTCGGCATCCGCTCTTTGAACTTAAAAAATAGGGTTATCTTCTTTTATGAATCTGAAGCGGATGCCATTATCGATTTTTTTGCCATCGTAAGAAACGTTAGGTAGCAATTCAAAAATCAACTGAAATCTTTCTATCTGAAAGATCGCAATCTTATTTTCCTCAGTTATAGATCCGACAGCTATGGAGCCATTAGTGAGGCGTTCGAATGATGTCAAAATAATTCGGCTAGGCTCCCCGGCAAGCACCGACTCTTCGGCGTCCTGAAGAATTTCGACTACGCAGTTCTGACCTTCCGGAACTCTGAACGAAACACTATTTGGACGCCAGGAAAACCCTTGTGAAATATGACGCGGCTCCCAGTCATTGAAAGGAGCGTCGAGACTTTCATTGAAAACGGCCACTTGCTGGTAGCTTACGAACAGTGGAAAAACTTTAGCCATAATCAAGGTCCAACATTAATCGTGGCTTTACAGTCATCACGGTATTTTCAAAGCTGGTTACCCATCGCAGCGCCTGCGCCCGTATTATCACCGGCAGTCACATTTCTAACGCTCGCACAAGCTCTGCGCTCTAAAAACATTGCAGGTGGATACTCATCGGGCTGCTTTCCAGGCTCCCGGGGAAACGGACTACTCGCCGCGGGGTCTACCGTTATCGCAATTGCGTGGAGCGCTTCTTCAACCGTATCATTCAAATGCGTGGACTAGCGACGCATGAGTGTGGCGCGCGGACAATTACTCGCAGCACTCAAACTTGCCGCGACGAGGATAGGTATTGCATCAACTAATGAGTCCATGTCCCAGGACTAGCTTCAAAATAGCTAATGTTCCATCAAGCTAAGCGCGTTGAGCCTCGCGACGGAGAACTTTGTCGGTCGCCAATTCCAAACCCTGTTTTAAAATCTCAAAAGAAGGCTCACTAGACTTGATGAACTTCATCGAAAGAAGATAAGCCGTTCCTTCAATTGGAGCGCTCGTGCCAGGAAGAGCCTCAAAAACAACATTATAAAGACCATTCGGAACCACGACATCACGCATATTCGCTATTGTGCCGATTTTTAAGATCTGAGTTACATCAAAGGGGGTCTGAACCGCCCACTCAGTTTTTGGATCAAGATCGAAATCCTCAGCCAAGTCTATTCTAAGAAAGCATTGCCCGTCGTGATCGGGAACGCCGAAACTGACAATTCCTTCCGACCACGCAAATCCTTGATCGACATGCTCATCATCCCACAGCAACCCAGGACGAGGCAGATCAGCAAGATGAACAACAACTTGCGTATATAGAACCGTTAGCGGAAATTCAGCGATCATCATGGGCCTACCACCATCGTAATTTTGCATCCTTCAGGAACACCTGCCAGCTGCGCTCCCAATTGTCCCCCGGCACTTCTGTTATCGCTTCGAGGAATGTGCCTCACGCTAGCACCGACACCACCTTCTGCAAAGGTTGCTGGTGGATATTCATCTCGGTCCATACCAGGCTTCGTAGGTATACCACGCAATGAAGCCGCCCGTCTTGCGTCGGTTCCGGGCCTATCCAGCGTTAAAACGCTTGGTTTTCCAGCTGTCTGTGCATCAACAATATGTTGAGCGGCCTGCGGCGATGCTGTACGGGAAATGGTGACTGTACGCTGACATGGGCAATCATCACAGGGTTCGTCGCGCGCTCTCGTTTGAGCGAGCTGATTTGCCATAGACGCTGCTTGCGCGAGCTGTGCTGCTTTTCTCGCCCGTTCTGCAGCGATGGCAGCTTCCGCCGCCGCAGTTGCAACTTGAGCCGTGCGGACTGCCCGGTAACCCTGGTACGCGCGATAGCCAAGCATGGCAAGACGACCGAGGCCGATAACGGCAGGTATAGCAAGCGGCAGAGCCATCAAGCACTCCCTAACACACGTTTGCCGGATAGTTCAGCCTGCCCGATTTTCACCATCGCATCCATGATCTGGTCAAGCGTCTGATCGGCATCACGAGAAGACCTGAGAGCTGACGTTATCTCGTGCTCATCGCCTATCGCACCGTTGGACGACGACATAAGAAATGCCCACTGTCCATGCGCGCGTTCAGAGCGAAGACCGAGTTCCTGGCCATGCGCCTCGTAGAACACGACTTTCTTGCGCAGTTCAGCATCAGACAGATTATTGTTCTCAGGGTCGGTGTCGCGGAGATATGCCATAACCCGTTTGCGAGAGACTTCTAACCGAGACGCACTCATTGCTGCCATAGCATCACGATCAAGCGTCAGAAAACCTCTATGCGATACAAGATCGCTGCCTCTACGGGCTCTCTTTACTCCGCCACCCCAAGCCTCATCTGGCGCGAAGATGATGCTGGAGGTCGGTCCAAAAAGGCGCGCGACCTGTATCTCGTTCAACGCGGGGATAGTTTGCATCATGACGTTGGCGTCGGCGTGCCGGAATATCACCAGCTCGCCGCTGGCTGCTTGTTCGTTTTCGGAGGACGAACCATCACCAGCCGCAGCAAATTCCACTTCGTTGGTGACGCGGGGGCCGTCAACGGATGCGGGACTGTCTCTCCAAACTCTAGGGACGAGTATTCTGTTAAGGCCACGAAGATGCCGATAAAGCTCTTCAGCGGAGAGCTTTTCATCACCGCACCAGAAAACAAGCGCTGGTTTGCCATCATTCAACTGCACCAGGTTGCGAAGGCGAGAGATAACAGTTGACGGATCTGCTTCGTTCACTGGCAACATCCCGCCACCCGTCAAATCACCGCCATTCAAGGAAGACACCATCCGCTCGGACAAGGCGGCAGAGCGCTGCGCCAACTCTTCGTCGGACATGTCGGCGCCGTCATGATCGAAGAGCGGCTCACCATCCTGCCTTGGCATAGCAGGCTGATAAGGGTCTATCAGCCAGGGACCACCAAGAATGACGGAATAGTCACCACCAGCATGGCGATAAAGCGGCCGATGAGAAACGTTGATATGCTTTAACAGACTTGGCAAATCGTTGAATTGAGCGCCGTCCATAACGGCGTAGACGCGCTTGTCTGCATCCGAGACAAGCTCCGAAACCGTGCTCAACAACGCCTGAGCGACTGAAGACAATTCGCGCTCGTCACTGGCAACAGTTCGCATCACTCACCCTCGAACCATCGGCATGGACTGAGAGGACATGCTCTTCTGGCAATCCGTACCGCCCGCACCACCAGAGCCGGATCCTCCATCATCACCGATGAACACATTGGGAGAGCCCGTTTGTGCCTGACCACCGCAATCAATCGCATCACCAATGCGACCGGCAGGCTTGCCGTTGATGAAGACGGTCGAGGAGCCAGCAGCAAGCTTGCGTCCATGGGCAGGTTCAGGGCAGACCGGGCAGCCATGCGGCACGTAAGCGTCACCCACGCGCATCAATGGCTTGTTGTTGACGAACACGTTTGGACTTCCGCCGGTCGCAAGCGTGGGCGGAAAGTGACATGAGTGGCCGGAGCCTATGTCAGTACGGCGGTGGGCTTGGGGCATTTAAACTAAGCCCTGTTTTTGTTGATGCAGTTTAGAGCGGCTTCAAATTTTATTCTGTCAGAGCCATCCCATAAGTGAGGAAGCGTGCATGAGTTATTGTAAAAGTATTTTGTTAACCGAAGACCCTTTTCGGGTAAATCCTTACCAACTTTGTAGGTCTTCCAAGCCATCGCCTCGCAAGGGTTGAAGTAGGATTGGTTTCCGACAACTGGAAAATTCTGTTGGCCATAAAATTTAACCAGCCATTCTCGCGATGTTTCGTCACCAAGTCTTGCAGCAATTCGTCTAAAATCCTCAGCTAAACAGAGATTTCTAAAGCCTAATTCTGTGTCTGAATCAGACACAAAGCGATCTTCGTAAAGCAATTCTGCCGCTGAAGCAATATCGGCAGGGTTCTCGCTTTCAGCCAATCTTATAACCTTAATATAAGACGCGGGAAGTGCGCTTAAATCTTCATTCGCCGGACATTGATGTACACGCCACATAGTTAAAGCGAAATCAAAAGCCGCAACCCCGACATAAATGATGAAAAAAAAGCAGCATATTCTTATCGCATTATTCCATAGGAACCTAAAAACATACATCATCGCGCGCCTATCTCTAGTCTCAGATTTTTCAGCCCCAACAGTTGGGCTCTTGACCTAAAATACGCTTCATCCAACTCGTCGTTTGCTTTTGCATCGATTCGACGCAAAATTTCCTCTTCGAACGCTTTCTCAATTATTCCCAACAAATTATCTGTCTGCCCCCAAATAACACCTGCAACTCCTAGTGCTTTTTTTGCTGCTGCTATAGCAATAATTCCAGCGGCTGTTGCTGCGTAACTATTGGTTTTATTACCCAACTGGACGTAGCCTCTAAGTTCGCTTATAGCATCCGCAGCTTTAATTAGATCATCGAAAGACATTCCGGCTAGAGCTTTAGGTTTCTCTCCATTCCTACGCATACTTTCTTTAAGTGTACCGTAGCTCCATAGAGCTGGATTTTCACCTTCTTCGAAAGGTGCTTTGAAGTATTCTTTAACAACGTCATAATGAATAAGTGGCGGCTGCCAGAAGAAATTGGTATTTACCTCGTCGCAAGCCGCGGCTTGCTCTGGATCAAATTGTTCTATGAAATTAATCGCGTAACAGTAGTGCCAAGCGCCTAACACACCATGTATATCGTAACCGTAAAAAGCAGATTTTTTAAATCCCACCCCATTGTTGGAAAAATAATCGACGAATAAGTCGTAAATCGCCTTTAACGCCTTTTCATTAGCACGTGATAAATCTAGTGGACGATATGAAACGGTATCCTTACTATAACCATTTAAAAGTTCTTTGCCGTCAAACGAGAGAAAATCATTAATATCCATTTTTATGACCTCTCAGTTTAACTCTATTTTACTACCATTTATTGAAACAATTCCATCTGCCTTTATTTCTATATTTCCATTTTTCTTCAATATTATCTTGCATCTTTCGTTGCCAATCCGAATATCCCCCAAGCTGTCAATGATTGTAAACTGCTCAGAAGTGATAGACATTTTTTTTGACGCATGAACGTCGAAGTTGAGGCTTTTCGACTTGAATCGTCTTTCAGCAATGAACCCGATATCATTAGCCGATGAAAATTGTATATTGTTACCAGCATGCTGAACGTAAGATCCACGAACATAAGAAAGTTTACTTGCCGTTGAATTGTCAAAATTCGGCTCGCCATCTAATTGCATATGCGCCACAGAAAAAGGAAGATATGGCGATTCATTTTTTTCGTATCCTACGCTCTCCGTATATGTACCTCTCACTGTCTCAGTTTTAGAATTTTGATAATTATAATTTGCGTTTCTTCTTACAATTGAGCTTAAGCCGCCCAATACATATGAAATGTGATTGTTTTTCGTGACAGACGAAAAGTTTTTTTCTGCATGAATAAATATCTCTTCGTCATCTTTTTTGTCTTCAAATCGTAGCTCATTGTAACCCACGCCTTTGTAGGTATTGGTCCGGAATACGCTTCTCGTCTTATTTGCAGGCAATTCATACGGTACCATTTGCTTCGCATTCGGCACTACCCCCGTCACCAGCGGCCGGTCCGGGTCACCATCGACAAACGCGACCATCACCTCCATGCCAATACGGGGAATGATTTGCCCGCCCCAGGTGGAGCCTGCCCAGTTTTGGGCGACCCGAACCCAGCACGTATCGGTGCCATCTTTCTTTGCCTTGCGGTCCCATGGGAACCACAGCTTGATGCGGCCATATTGATCCGGATGGATTTCTTCTCCCTCCGGGCCAGCAACAATCGCTACCTGC
Source organism: Agrobacterium larrymoorei (assembly GCF_013322225.1). GTDB lineage: Bacteria > Pseudomonadota > Alphaproteobacteria > Rhizobiales > Rhizobiaceae > Agrobacterium > Agrobacterium larrymoorei_A. The sequence goes on along the minus strand of NZ_JAAMFB010000030.1, from coordinate 57,486 downwards.
GTGCCTTCGATGCGCGGGCGCTTCGTTTTTCGGTGCGGCGTCAGCGGTACGCGGGCGGGGATCGCCTCGAATTGGTTGCGGTATTCCGGTTCGTTGCTGTTGGTTTCATAGGAGCGATCCACGATGGTGTGGCTTGCCCGGATGATCACATGCTCTTCATATTCATGCTTGGGATGCGCCACCTCGTATGGGGTGAAGCGGCGACCGGCTTCGAGAGTGCGCGAGGTCGATCCGCCGAAGACGCGGTCGTGATCGGCTTCGGTGGCCTGTACTCTCAGCTTCTGCGCTCGTTCGGCCTCTTCTACGGTCTTGATGCGGGAGGGATATTCGTAAAGCTCGCGCTTGGTCGCATCCGGCATCTGCACCAGAGACGGGGTCATCGAGCCCGGTACCATCGAGGGCGTTTCGAAGTTCCAGTCGGCACCGGCGCGCTGGCCCGGCACGTAGGAAAAGCGGCGCGCCCAGTCATTGATGTGGTTGCGATCCGACGAGCCTTGTGCCAGTCTTACCTTGCCTTCACCTTGAGCGGATGGTGAAGGCCCCAGCCAGCCATTGGCGCCATCGGCCACATGGAGCTTGTGAGACCCGTCCTCATGGCTAAAAAAGTAGAAGAGCCCATCCTCTTCGAAACGGCGTAGGAGATAGTCCAGATCCGTTTCGTTCCATTGCACACTGTACCCTTGCGCGGGCGGAGGGGCGATGATGCCGGAAGTGTCCGGTGCCGGAATGCTGTGTTCGGAAAACAGCGTCTCGGCAATCTCGACCGTCGTCTTGTTCATCCAGATGCGGCAGTCGGAGCGCCGTGATAGCAGCCACATCTGCGGACGGATGGTAATCGCATAGGAGCGCAGGCCACGGGTGATCGGTGGGCCTTCGTGAAGCTCCGTAACCAGACCGTTGAATGGGCGGCGGATGCCGCTGCCGTCTTCGCCATCGCCCTGTTGAACCTCGACCGAGACATCGACCAGACGCCCGATCAATTCTTCGGGCTTGACGGCTTCCTTCTTGGCGCGGACGCTGAGTTGGATCTCGAAGAGCTGAGAGACGCCCTCATTGACCACCACGCGCTCTGGCAGAAGCTGGTCTTCACCAAGCGGCGACTTGACCTTGAGGACGCGGCTTGCCTGGACGAAGTCAGACGAAGATGGCTGTTCAGTCATGAAGTTGTCTCCATCACTTCGCATGATGTTCAATTATCCTGGCGACCCTAACGTCTGAAGCGTTCAAAGACGCTCTCCAACGAGATAGGCGTACTGGAATTTCGTCGCGTTATTTGGAACCGCATCCACCTTGGGACCGAACATAAGCTCGTTGGTGAGAATGGTGCCGATATCTGCTTTCGTGGGGACAGTGCCGAGGAGGTAGATATCTCTCGACATAAACATCCTGTTGCCAAAGGAATTGCCGACAGCGTAATTGACCTGAAGAGCGAAGGCTGAATGACCGTTGCTCAGCAAGGCTTCCTGGATTTTCGTTTCATTGACGTCCAGCCACTTCTTTAGCCAAACCGACAAAGAGTGCTCATTTGCCATGCCCATAGCCTGACTGACGACCGCGGCGCGGGCACCTCCGACTGCCAGGCGTGCATTGTATTGACGAGGCCCATCGGGAAGCGACTGGTAGGAAGAATCGGGACCCCGGCGCATGGTCTGGACAGGAACAATTTCGTCCTGCTTTACGGGCCTTACAGAAAACGTTCGCGTGGATACGGCAAAATTCGGCATAGCTATATTCCCAGATCAAAAAAACAAACGATACGATCCGGCGCGGTTGCCCGGCGCCGGATCGCAGGATGGTTAGGCAGCCTTAGTTGTTGCCAGATCGTAAGATGCGATCATTGGCGACTGCTGCGAGTTGTTATCGTCTGCAGGAATGTACTTCACTTCCAGCTTGGTGAAGTTGAGCTTGATTGTCTCTACTGGACGGTCACCGCTGGAATCGACCGAGTAGCTGGCGATAAGCGTGTTTGTCAGAAGATACTGGATGTAGGTGTTGCCCGGATTGCCGGTAGTCACCAGATGGATCGTCGCAAGCTTGCCGGTACGGCCAGCGCAGGCTTCGCTGAACAGCTTGGTCGAAGAGGAATCGCTAACCTTGGTGAGAATAACTTCCGAGATCGTTGGTTCGGAAGCTTCGCGGTTTGCAGCAGAACCCGCCGATGTGTTCATGTTGCGCGACACATTCCAGTGAAGGGCCTCAATGTCCATCCACTTACGATGTTCCTCGTGGGTAGCGTCACCCTGGATGCCGTCGATCTGCAAATAAATTGGCATGCTATATGCTCCTGTAGCTAAAAATGGCCTCTTGCTTCGAAGCCGAGTTGACCTTTCAACTAATGCCGCATGCGTCGGGAAATCCCTTCCGACGCGGCAACTTCATTCACTCCAGCCTTTTCGCCTGGAGGGAATTCATCTGCTTCCCCTGCCGCCTCGGCGCGAACGCCGAACCGATCCCCATCAAAATCAACAGTGACGTTGCGCACCTTTTCGCCAGCAATGACCTTTTCGAGGAAGAAGCTGGAAAGAGGTGGCAGGAGGTCCTTGCCGATCATGATCTCTATGGCGCGAGCGCCAATTTCGCTTGAGCCCGCCCTCGCGACCAAGGCCGCACAGGCTTCGTCTGACATGACGAGCTCCGCGCCGTAGGTCGCAAGAACCCGCTCTTTGATTTTACCGATCTGGATATCCACGATCCTTGCAAGCTGCTCTGGACCGAGCGGCATGAAGGGCAGGATGATCGTGCGCCCAAGAAAGGCGGGTTTGAATTGCTTGGCGAGTTCCGGCATCAACAGTGCCTCGAGCGCCTCGCCTTCAGGCATCGTGTCCGGATCTGCTGCGAGCGCCGTCAACAGTTCCGATCCGGTATTCGCCGTCAGGAAAATGGTGGTGTTCTTGAAGTCGACATCACGGCCCTCGCCATCACGCAGAACTCCCTTGTCGAACACCTGGTAGAAGATGTCCTGAACGCCGGGATGCGCCTTGTCGATCTCATCCAGCAAAAGCACGCCGAATGGACGACGTCGAACCGCCTCCGTCAATACACCACCTTCGCCGTAGCCGACATAACCGGGAGGCGAACCAAGCAGCAGAGAAACCTTATGCTCTTCCTTGAACTCGGACATGTTGATGGTGGTGAGATGACTATTGCCGCCATAAAGAAGGTCAGCCAGCGAAAGCGCCGTCTCGGTCTTGCCTGTGCCGGACATGCCGACGAGAAGGAAGACGGCGGGCGGGCGGCGCGGATCGGAAAGTCCAGCGCGCGCGGCGCGCATAGCATCAGCGATGTGGCCGATTGCCAGATCCTGCCCGATAACCCGTTGCTTCATTCGCTCATCAAGTGTCCGAGCGCTTTCGATCTGGTCCGCGAGCAGCTTTCCAAGAGGAATGCCTGTCCAGCGCGATACCACTGCGGCGATGACCTCTCGGTCGACCACGGTCGGGACGAGCTTTTCCGAGGCGTTCGCTGGCACGTGCGTTAGCGGGCGGAGCGTTTCCACGTTGGACGCGTCACCATCCGAAGCCTCGGGCGCTTCTGATCCGGATATCTCCGCCATCTCGGCCTCATAGCGAAGACGAATGCCAGATATCTGCGATTCCAGCTTTTCGAGCTCCGCCCGAATTGCGTCAATTCGCTTTGCGATCTCGTCGTCTGCAGGCTCTCGCTGCAACCATGTCAACTCCTCCGAAAACAACTGCTGCTCTGCCTCCATCGCGCGCAGCCGCTCGGGCAGCGTCTGACGGGCAAGCGAGACGGCTGCGGAAGCAGTGTCCATGAGGCTGACGGCCTTGTCAGGCAATTGGCGTGCGGGCATGTAGCGCGCGGATAGCTGGACAGCGGCGACGATAGCTTCATCGCGAATGACAACATCATGATGCTTTACGAAGGTATCTGCCACACCGCGCAACATGCGGATCGCGGTGATTTCGTCCGGTTCACGCACATGCACAGGCTGGAAACGCCGCGTCAACGCCGCGTCTTTTTCAAAATACTTCTTGTACTCTGCCCACGTCGTGGCCGCGACGGTACGAACCTCGCCACGCGCTAAAGCAGGCTTCAAGATATTGGCCGCATCGCCTTGGCCCGCGACACCACCGGCACCAATCATGCCATGCGCTTCATCAATGAAAAGAATGATGGGATCAGCCGAGCGTTTAACCGCATCGATGACGCCATGGAGCCGTCGCTCGAACTCGCCCTTAACACCCGCTCCGGCCTGAAGTAGTGACAGGTCGAGCGATAAAAGGCGCACGTTTCGTAATTTTTCCGGCACGTTGCCAGAGACGATCTCCAACGCCAGCGCTTCGGCAACCGCAGTTTTGCCTACTCCCGCCTCGCCCACGAGAATAGGATTGTTCTGTCGGCGTCGGGTTAGGATATCAACCATCTGCCGCAACTCGTCGTCACGCCCGATTACGCGGTCGATCTTTCCACCACGGGCATCAGCGGTCATGTCCTGCGTGTAAAGTCTCAAGAAATCGTTCTGGTCTGCGCCTGCCTGACCACTCGAGGCAGTCTTGCCGCCTTGATCCGACGCCGAGGCAGTTACCGCAGCCTCTTTACGCAACCTGTCGAGCGCAGAACGGTTCATGTTTTTCAGCGACGGAAAAGCCGAACGGGAAAACGCACGAAGAGACGGCTCGTCATCCAATGCCAGCAGCAGGTCTGCCAGCACGACACGATCCCTTCCCGCCTCCAGTGATGCGAGCAGCCAGGCTTCTCTACCGACCGCGAGAATGTTTTGAGAAAGCGAAACGGCCTCGCCGTCGCCTATAACAGCCTCATCGAGACTGCGGTCTATTTCTTTCGCGAATACAGTCAAAGGAATTTCGAGCTCATCCAGAACGCTCGAATAAACGCCTGACTCTACAACCGAATACAGCCAGTGGGCGATATCGACATAACGATGACCACGACGAACTGCAATCGACGCGGACGCTTCCAATGCCACACGCAGCTCTGGCTCAAGCGCTTCCACAAGGCGGTTGAGATCGATATGCGGCATGCCGAAAGCCTCCGTCTGAGATCATTTCACAACGTTACGTGGCATAACTAAGAACATGAAACCGTGATTGTCTAGCCTAAAGTTGCTTTTTTATTTCAATAGCTCAACCACAAGACGCCTCAATTTAGACACATTTACACTAAGTCTGTTTACTGAATAGCTTGACGTGGCGTAAGAAACTCACCTTACGTTACGTAAGAAACGTCATAAAAGTATTACATTTTATTGGAGCTAGACTGTCTTTGACCGCGAATTTGGCTGTAAGAAAAATAGAATATTCTGGAGATTGCGGAGAAAACATTCGCAACAACCAAACAACGCGCGAGACATACTATAGAATTAAGGACGAACGTAACCAGGCTCGTGCAGAAGAACGCACTATATCACCTCAAGAAGTTCTATGGGTGCCGAGCAACTGGAATGATGTTAGCAATCTCGGATTGCAAATTATATATAACAAAAGCAAGGACGTCGAAATATTGGCGTGGCTTACCGAAGCGAAATTGCGGCTGGAGGGGTTTCCCGGTCTGCGTGAAGTTTACGAAATTTGCGAGGACATTTTCTGCAACCACTGGGAATCCGTTCGCTCTATCAGCGATGAAGACGAAGAAGAAAAATTTGCGCCTTTTGCCGGATTGAATGGAATCGGAAGTGAGGGAACGCTGGTTCAACCACTACGGCTCACCTCGCTTATTCCGACCAGTAAATATGGTGAGCACAGTCTATGGGACTTCCAGCTGGCGCAACGCCCTAATGAAAGCAAACGCAAGGAAGAGATTTATCGTGCCGCCTCCGAGGCTGGTGTCGCTGCCATGTCTGAACACCTTGCCAATGTAAATGCGTGCCTCACCACTTTCGACCGGGTAATGGCTATCATCACCGAGCGCTGCAGCCAGTTTGCGCCGCCTAGCTCCAACATAAGAAACGTTCTGATCGAGGTCGCTGCTGCGATCCGCGCTCTGGGTGGGCGAGATATCGAGCAGGCGGATGTTTCGACACCTGTTCCCGCCGAGATCGGCACAACAGTCGCAGGGCAATCACCGATACAGAGTCCGGCACGAATCCCAGAAGGAATCGCGTCACGCGACGAAGCGTTTGAAACTCTTCTTATAGTTGCGCGTTACTTTCGCCGTACAGAACCGCACTCACCCATTTCATTGGCGATTGAAACGCTGGTTCGTCGGGGGCGCATGGATTTTTCTGAACTGCTGGCAGAGCTTCTACCCGAAGCCCAAGTCCGAAACGCAGTTCTGACGGCGGCGGGCATAAACCCTGCCGGAGACAATAACGGAAAGTAGTCGAATCGCGGAGGAAGCCCTCTGCAACAGTTTTAAAAAATGCCTGATGGCATGAAGGAGGTTTAAATGGCGAGCGTACACGAAAAGCTGGAGCGGGTTCGCAAACCGCGTGTTCATATCAAGTACGAAGTAGAGACCGAGGGCGCGATGGTAGTGAAGGAACTGCCATTTGTCGTAGGCGTGCTGGGTGATTTTTCCGGCAACCCGACACAGCCGCTAAAGCCATTTGGCGAGCGCAAATTCGTTCAGGTCGACCGTGACAATTTCGACGAAGTGATGCGTCGGATGACGCCGGGCCTGAACATTGCCGTACCGAACACGCTGCAAAAGGACGGTACTGACATGCAGGTCAACCTCAAATTTGAAAGCATGGAAGATTTCGAACCTGGCTCGGTCGTACAGCAGGTTCCGGCCCTCAAAGCACTGCTCGATGCGCGCAACGAACTGCGTGACCTGCTTTCAAAGGCAGATCGTTCAGAAGATCTCGAGCGGATGCTGGAAGATATTCTTCAAAACAAGACCGACCTTGCGACGCTGGTTTCCGAACTCAAGGACAAGAACGGCAAGGCTGAATAGTCCTGACCATTCCAACGCTCCGTGACGCGGAGTTCTACTATTCAAGCGGCGAAAGCTTTGGCCGCATGTGGAAGGATTGAAAAATGAGCGCTGAAAGCCTGCTGAAAAATGACGCACAGGCCACGACCGCAGAAGAGGGCTTGCTTTCGAAAGTCGTCGCCGCCACTCGCCAGACTGAACCGGACCGGGCCCAGAACCTGCTGCGTACGCTGACTGATCAGGCGCTGAAAGGGACGGTAAAGTACGACCGCAACCTGACCGTGACCCTCAATCGGGCGATTTCGGAGCTTGACAAGACGATTTCCGAGCAACTCGCCGCAATCATGCAGTCGCCCGAATTTGCCAAGCTTGAAGGCACGTGGCGCGGACTGAACTACCTTGTCAAGAATTCCGAAACCAGTGTGAACCTCAAGATCCGGGTGATGAACGCGACCAAGCGCGAGCTCGGTCGAGACCTTGAAAAGGCAGTGGAATTCGATCAGTCGCGGCTGTTCAAAGCCATCTACGAAGACGAATTTGGTACACCGGGTGGCGAACCTCTTGGTGCAATCATCGGTGACTATGAATTCGACAACTCATTCGATGACGTACAGATGCTTCAGGGCGTCTCTTCCATCGCCGCAGCGGCCTTCGCGCCGTTCATTTCGGCCGCAAGCCCTCGCATGTTCGGCTTTGACGATTACCGTGATCTCGCTCGTCCGCGCGATCTCGAAAAGATTTTCGACACGGTGGAATATGCCAAGTGGCGCAGTTTCCGCGAAAGCGACGATTCCCGTTTCGTTACGCTGGCGCTGCCGCGCGTTTTGGCCCGCATGCCCTACGGCCCCAAGACAAACCCGGTCGACGAATTCGGATATGACGAGACCAAGGGTTCGCCAAATGGCGATCTTCAGCATGATGAATATTGCTGGATGAACGCGTCTTACGTGATGGGGACAAAGTTGACCGATGCCTTTGCCAAATACGGCTGGTGCACGGCAATTCGTGGCGCGGAAAACGGCGGCAAGGTAGAAAATCTACCGATGCATGTCTTTTCGAGCGATGATGGCGATCTCGACCTCAAATGCCCGACGGAAGTCGGCATTACCGACCGACGCGACGCGGAACTCGGAAAGCTCGGCTTCCTGCCACTCTGCCATTACAAAAACACCGATTACGCAGTATTCTTCGGCGCACAGACTGCCCATAAGCCCAAGCTTTATGACCGACCCGAAGCCACTGCGAATGCCGCAGTCTCCGCCCGCCTGCCATACATCATGGCGACCTCCCGCTTTGCGCATTATCTCAAGGTGATGGGTCGCGACAAGATCGGCTCCTTCATGGAGGCTTCCGATTGCGAAGTCTGGCTGAACCGCTGGATCTCCAACTATGTCAACGCAAATGACGAAGCAGGCGAGGAAAGCCGCGCAAAATACCCACTGCGTGAAGCGAAGGTAACGGTGCAGGAAGTACCGGGCAAGCCGGGTTCCTACAATGCCGTAGCCTGGATGCGTCCATGGTTGCAGATGGAAGAACTGACGACCTCCCTGCGTATGGTTGCACGTATCCCATCCAAGAACTGACGTTGGTGGCGGGGCACATCGCCTGCCCCGCGCCTTTCCTGAAACCGGAGCCATATCATGGTGCAAAAGTCCTTCTCGGACGCCCGCAGTTTTGCCGATCAGCTCATCGCTCTTATAGACGATGCACTGAACGCGCAGGTAAACGCGATTTTGCACCATGCCCAATTTCAGGCCATGGAGGCGAGATGGCGCGGCCTTGCCATGGTCGTGAACGAGGCAAGTCGCAGCACGGAAGTAAAGGTGAAGCTGCTGAATGCGAGCTGGCGCGAACTGGCCCGCAGCATGGAGCGGGCGACGGATTTCGATCAAAGCCATCTTTTCGAGATCGTCTACAGCCGGGAGTTCGGAATGCCCGGCGGCGAGCCTGTGGGGCTCATGATCGGTGATTATGCGTTCTCTCCAGACGATCACGAGGGCGCGGATTCGATCACTACGCTTTCGCAGATAGGCTTGGTCGCGGCCGCTTCTTTCTGCCCGTTCGTGGCGGGCGCGGCACCGGGTGCAATCGGACTTCAGGAATTTTCAGAACTCGGGCGCGTGCAGGATTTTTCCTGGTTGAAACAGGATAAATCCCGCATTCGCTGGAATGCATTGCGTGGGCGGGACGACTCGCGGTTCCTGGGACTTGCGGGGCCGCGAATTCTGCTGCGCTCGCCTTATCAGCCGTTTTCTCGTCGCCGACAGGATACGTTTCCGTTTCGCGAGTACATAGCGGAGGACGGCGAAACGCTGCTTTGGGGTAATGCAGCCTTTGGCTTCGCAACCGTCGTTGTCCGGAATTTCGTCGATTCCGGCTGGTTTGCGGACATTCGCGGCGTGACGCAGGGCGATATCGATGGTGGCATCATGCCTGCCTATCAGCTGCCGCCGCTCGATCTTGGCATTGAGAGTAATGGTTTATCCGCACAGCCGCCTGTCGAGGTGCAGCTGACGACGGGACAGGAACAGCAGTTTTCCGATCTTGGCATTGTTCCCGTCTCCACGACCTATCTTTCCAGCATGGCGATCTTCAACGCCAATCAATCGCTGCATGCTCCCGGCCACTACTCCACCGAGGGCGCTCGCCAAAATGCGCGGCTGGCGGCCATGTTGCAGTACGTGCTCTGCGCCTCGCGCTTCTCACACTATCTGAAGGTCATCATGCGTGACGACATCGGCCAGTTGAGCGATGCAATCACCATCGAGCGCAAGCTGGAAACATGGCTTTCCTCCTACACACTCGGCAATGACGACGCGGAGGCAGGGCTTCGGTCGCGCTATCCGCTCCGTTCTGCGGGCATCAACGTCTTTGAAATTCCGGGTAAGCCCGGCACCTTCTCCTGCACCGTGCGTCTTCAGCCACATTTCCAACTGGATGACGTTTCGACAAGTTTCCACCTCATCGCCGAAACCACGACGCCGAATGTATCTGCGCCGCGGAACGCGCCTGAGCCGCAAAGGATATCCGCATGACATTGCGCGCCGATATTTCCAGACTTCTGGACGACAACCAACTGGACGACGCGACGGTCCTTGCACGGGATCACGTGAAATCGAAGCCATCGGATAAGGAAGGTCGCCACATCTATATCGACCTCCTCATACTCGCAGGCGAATACGAAAAGGCGGATGCGCAATGCAATCTCGCGGCTACCTTTTCGCCGCAGGACAGCGTCGGCTTTTCGTTGTTGCGCCAGCAATTGCGCGCCATGGCCGCGCGTGATGCCTGGTTTGAAACAGGAGCAGTGCCGGAGTTTCCGAACGGTCCGTCGGTGTTGGACCATCTGGCGATTAAAGCCAATGTCAGCGCTCGCAATGGAGATACGGCGGACGCTGCAACAGCACTCGCCGAACTGGACGAAAAGCGCGGTGAAGTTGCCATCACATTGAACGGCAAACCCGCAAACGATATCCGCGATCTTGACGACCGCGTGCCACATGCGCTGGAAGTGTTGACCAATGGCGGGCGCTATCTGTGGATCGACTACAGCCGTATCGAGAGCCTTTCCATCGCCCCGATGAACCGCCCCCGCGACCTTGCCTTCCGTGATGCTGAGCTGACACTGCGCGACGGTGCCATCGCCTCGGTCCTCATACCTGCGATCTATCACGGATCGAGCGGTGATGTCGCCCTTCTGTTGGGCCGCGAAACACAATGGTCTGAGGATGGTGACCCGCTGGTCACAGGGCGCGGGCAGCGCTGCCTGTTGATCGGTGATGATCTCGTTTCCTTCCATGAAATCACCACCCTCTCAGTTCCATCCGAAAACGAGGAAAGGCAGATTGCGCGTGGTTGATCCGCTGGACCAATATCGACCAAAACAGCGAACGCTGGCCCGCTCCGTGCTGGACCGTTTGCTGGACGATGCGCCGGATATGGAGACAGATCCGCAGCTGAGCCTTGCCGATCAGGTCCGTGAAATGCGCGAAGTGATCCGTCGCGATCTGGAAGCATTGCTCAACACCCGGCGTAACCCCGCCAGCCCTCCCGCAATTCTGAAGGAATTAACGGATGCACTCGTCAGCTATGGTGTCGATGGAATTCTATCTGCCAATTTGGTGACAGATGCTTCCAAGGCCCGGCTGGCGCAGAGCATCGAGCGACGGATTTCAATGTTTGAAACGCGACTTTCCGATGTTCGCGTAACTATCCTGAAAAGCAGGACGGATGGCGACCGAGCGCTGCGCATGCGCATCAACGCGACCTTTCGACTGCATGAAGGCATGCCGCCGATCAGTTTTGAAAGCAAGATCGACCCTTCTACGCAGCGCTTCCTTGTGGAGGCTGCGAATGGCTGACGGCTTTCTCGAAAAATACAACGACGAACTCTTCGCGCTGAGAAAGCGTGCCTCGCGTTTTGCAGAGGCTTTCCCGAAGATCGCCGGACGACTGCGCATGACGGGTGACGTGGCGGATGACCCACATGTCGAGCGGTTGATCCAGAGCTTTGCTTATTCTGCGGCTCGCGTTCGCCAGAAACTGGACGATGAGTTTCCCGAGCTTTCCGATAGCCTGTTGGAAACGCTCTATCCGCACTATCTCGCCCCGATCCCGTCGATGAGCGTCGTGCAGTTCGCCCAAAGCCCGGCGCTGGCGACGATGCAAACCTTGCCGCGCCACAGCGAAATTCTAGCCGAACCTGTCGGAGGCGAGAGCTGCCGTTTCCGTACCACGCAAGACGTGAATATCGTGCCGCTCGAGATTTCCGCAGCGACACTGTCCGGGCAACCCATCGATGCTCCTTATTCGACCGCCATCGCGGGCGCTGCCAGCTGCCTGAGACTATCCTTGCGCACAACGTCGCCAAGACCGTCGACATTTCGTGAGATGGGGCTGAAAAGCCTCGACGTTTTCATTTCATCCGCCTGGCAACAGGCAACCGCGCTTTACGAGCTGCTGGCGAACCATTGCGTAGGCATATCGCTCGCTCAACACTCGGAAGATCGCAACGCCGTTTTTTTACCAGCCAGCAATCTCAACCCATCAGGCTTTGCGCGGGATCAGGCGATGCTGCCCTACCCGGCCAACAGCTTCGACGGATACCGGTTGCTGACGGAATTCTTCGCGCTGCCGCAGAAATTCCTGTTTCTCAATATCGGTGGGTTGGACAGATGGATGGGCGGAGACTGCGAACTCTACATCTATCTCGATGCTGCCGACACGCGGCTGGAGCGGATGGTGACCGCGAAAGATTTCGTTCTCAACGCTTCGCCGGTCGTCAACCTGTTCAAGCAGAATTGCGAGCCGGTGAGCCTTGATGGGACACGCACCGAATACCGTTTGCTACCGGATGCCAGACGGCAGCGTACCCGTGAGGTTTATGCGGTCGAGCATGTGCATCTGACGGATAGAGCAGGCCAGATCGAAAAAACGGCTCCCTTTTTCGGACGCACCCAGAGAAGCAATGGATCGAACGTCTTTTGGCAGACTTATCGCCGCTTCGATGAGGAAGACGGCTCGTCCGACACGGATATCGCATTCGTAGACGAGAAGCGCGGACCTCTTGGTCCCCTTGACGTTGTGGCAAGCATCGACACGCTCTGCATCAATCGCGAGCTTCCAAGCCAACTGCCATTTGGTGGAGGACATCCGTTCCTTCAGCTTTCTACTGGAAACGAGGCGATCCAGTCCATCCATGCCCTTATGCCGCCGACTGCAGCCGTGCGCATGACCGAGCGTTCCGCACGGGAATGGAGGCTGGTGTCGCATCTTTTGCTCAACCACCTTTCACTATTCGACAATGGCGGCGCACCGTTGAAAGATATCTTGTCGCTCTATGCGTTTCGCGATGCGCCGGAAACACGGCAACTCGTTGAGGCGATAAGCAAGGTGGAAGCACGTAATTCTCACGCCCGCATCGGCTCTGCGATGGTGCCGGGAACAGATGTCACGCTGGAATTCGATCCATCTTTGATCGACCGCCCCGCCGCGTTCATCTTTGCAAGCGTACTCAATCATTTCTTCGGTCTCTACACCTCGATCAACAGTTTCACCCGGCTGACCGCAACCATGCGAGGCCATTCCGAACCCATAGCCCATTGGCCTGCCCGCGCGGCAGACCGGCCGCTGCTTTAGGAGACCGGGATGCAGGCGCAACAGAAAACGATGCACGATCAACAAGCCGCGCTCCTCTCCGGTGATCCGGGCAGGTTTGAGCCGACGACCGCCTTCCGGGTGGCACAGCATCTGACTGCTGAAGACACCTTGAACATTGGTGCGCATGTAGGAACGAGCCCTATCCCGGTTGCGATCAGCGGCTTTGAAATAAAATCCGACCGGATCGAACTGAAGTCGGCCTTCGCGCCCATTGTTGGACCCTTAGGATCACTGCCGCCCACATATGGCGAGCTGTTGCAGCGGGAAGAACGCAATCGTTCGAAGGCACTCGCCAGCTTTTTCAATCTCTTCGCCGCCCGTTTCACTGAGCTATTCGTTTCCGCAACTGAAAAATACCGGCTCGCGCGCGGTCTCCGCTGGTCTCGTCAAAGGCAGGATAACACATTTCGCAAGACGCTGCTTTCGCTGACCGGCTTTGGTAGCGCTGGGTTAGTGGAAAAGGCGGGTGTTAAAGAAGACACGCTGCTTCGTTTCAGCGGCCTTCTGGCAAACCGTAACCGCAACGCGACGGCGCTTACATCCATGCTCCAGGAGTTTACTGGCCTACCCGTATCTGTGGAGCAATTTCGTCGGCGCTGGGTACCGCTGCCACCGCATGAGCAAAGCCAGCTGGGACAGGGCAACGGCCTTCGGTTGGGCTTGAACAGCACCGCAGGCAGCATGGCCGAGGATTTTAGTGGTGGCTTTCGCATCGCCATCGGACCTGTGGGATATGCAGACTATCTGGCGCTCACACCTGGCTCTAAAAGAATGTCGGAAATATTTGCTATTGCTCGTCTTTTTTCTGGAAGTTCATTTGATTTCGACGTGCAGGTCATACTGAAAAAGGAAGATATTCCATTCTGCCAGTTGGGCCAGAACGATGCGCCGGCACGTCTTGGCTGGAACAGCTGGGCACGTTCGGCCCCTGCCGCGAAAGACAGTACAGACGCCATCGTGACCGAGCGCGAAGGCTCGGCTATTTCCGTATAAGGAGCGCAAAATGCAGCTGGCGCTAAAAGGAGCAGACAGGGAGACGGCGGGAAAAGAAAACCGCTGGAGTTTCGAACATGGACGCCGCAAGGTCGGCCGCTCCCACGACTGTGACTGGCAAATCGATGACGGCGAACGCCGCGTCTCCAAACTGCACTGCACGCTGACCCGCGACCGGGACGGTTTCGTCATTGTCGACCAGAGCGCCAACGGCACACTTGTTGATGGACAGCTGTTGTTGGAAGGCGAGAGCGCGCGGCTGAAAGATGGATCGCAAATCAATATCGCCGGGCAAATCTTCACCGTCGCGATCAGCGGTGATGCAGATATGGAGTTCAGCGATCCGGACGCCAAACTGCGGGTAAGCGATGAGACTTTGACGATTTCCGCCATCCTGTCCGATATCGCGCCAAATGGTCGCTCCGCGCGCGGTGTTCTGGGCGAAGCGGCATCGAATGACGACTGGCCGCAGGAGGCGGCTGAAAAGCCAAAATCCAGAGCGAAATCGATGTCGCGCAACGTGACGATCGGCTGGAACGAGCCCCCCTCGACCGGCGGCTTTGGCACCGTTCTGCCGGATGACTGGAACGACGAGCCAGTTGAAAGCAGCAAGCATGAGCATACAGATGCGCTCAACACGCCTGTCATGGTGTCTCGACCGGCACCGCGACAGTCAAGCCAGGATTTCGATGCGGTTTTTGAGAGCAAAGCGGGCAATTTCGACGCAGACGAAGAGCTCCCCGCGACGGTGTCTGTAACGCCAGAACCAATTGCGGAACTTCTGGCACAACTCGAGCGGGAAAGCGCCGAGTGTCTGGCTGTCCTCGATATAGAGCCAGCGCCCGCGAGGGACAGACACTCGCCATTGGGCGGCCGTATCGAAGCGCTGATCCAGCAACAGCGTCAGCTTGCAGCCACTTTGGAAACGATGATTGGGACTTGCACACAACAGCTTGAGCCTCGCTTGCTGGAGGCGAAAGCAGATACCGGAAATGACCTGCGCTCGAAAATAGAGCGAAAGGACTGGCGCGGAATGATTACGCGCACTGACTATTGGACTGTTTACAAAAAGCAATTTGAAGAAGGTGGCCGTCAACTGTCGGTCAGGGAGTTCTTGCAACGGGCGGCGCGCGGCGAAGCCGCACCTGCAAGCATTCCTGAGATAGTTGCGGGCGAAGAAGGGGTAAATCAAAGCAATGAGGCATGAAAATCGCGTTGCATGGAGCGAGGGCATGTTCCTTCGCGTACAGCATTTTCAGCAGTCCGACCGCTGGACGGAACGACTGGTCCGCAACACCACGCGAAATCTTTCTCCCTATCCATGGGGTGTGGCTGAAATCGGTATCGATCGCAGCGCGCTTGCCATCGGCCAGTTCGCACTCTCGAACCTGCGGGGCATATTGCCGGATGGGACACCATTCGAAGCACCGGAAGATTCCGATCTGCCGCCACCGTTGGAGCTGGACGACAGCGTCAAGAATGCCATCGTCTATCTCGCGCTTCCTGCGCGTCAGCCCGGCAAGGCGGACATGTCTACGAATGGCGGCGCCGATACCAGCAGCGTCCGCTTTGTCGCATCCGCCTATGAGGCCTCAGATGCGAATGTCGACACGGAATTTGTAGCACCGATAGATGTCGGACGTCTCAGCCTCAAATTCCTGAAAACAGGAGATGACCTTTCCGGCTATGATCTCATAGGCTTGGCGCGGATTATTGAAGTACGTTCTGACCGCGCTGTCATTCTTGACCCAGACTTCATTCCGCCCTGTCTGAACTGCGCGGCAGCCCCAAGGTTGAACGAGCTTCTGACGGAACTTCTTGGCATCGTGCGTCATCGCGCGCAGGCGATTTCGGAGCGCATTGGTGATCCAACGATCCGTGGAACGGCGGAAGTCGGCGATTACTTTCTGCTGCAAATCCTCAACCGCGCAGATCCGCTGCTCGCGCATCGCTCGGCCAACGCCACCCGATTTCACCCTATCCGTTTCTATGAGGACTGCATTCAACTGGCCGGAGAACTGGCAACCTTCACAACCGAAAAAAAGCGCGCAACGGACTTTCCGCCATACCGGCACGATGACTTGAAAGCTAGTTTTGCTGCCGTGTTCGACGATCTTCGGACATCGCTTTCGGCGGTGCTGGAGCAGGCTGCCGTCGCCATCGACCTCGTAGAGCGCCGTCACGGCGTTCGCGTCGGAACTATCCATGACCGCACATTGCTGCGCGATGCGGGTTTCGTGCTCGCCGTTCGTGCGGACATGCCGGCAGAAGATATTCGCCGCAGGCTGCCAGCCCAGATCAAGGTCGGACCGGTGGAGAGGATTTCCGAACTCGTCAACGTGGCACTGCCCGGTATCCCGGTGAGGTCCCTGCCCGTTCTGCCACGCCAGCTGCCTTATCGCTCAGGCACGATCTATTTCGAAATCGATACGAAATCCCCCTTGTGGAAACAGCTTGAAACGTCTGGCGCCATCGCCCTGCATCTTGCGGGCGAGTTTCCCGGTCTTGAACTCGAAATGTGGGCATTACGCGAATGAGCAACGAAAAGCCCTCTTCCTGGCAGGATTTACCGACGGTGGTGGAAATCACCGACGAAAGCCGACGCCGAAACCAGAATGCACGCAACATGGCGGCCATTCTCGATGACATCATCGAGAATGATGACGTGCCTGAACGTCCGCGCAATAATACCGGCGCGCTGCCTATCGATACGCTTTTGGCTAACTTCCGTTTCGGCGGAGAAGAAGTCCCTACGCTGGTTCAATCCGCAGCACCGCTTCTGAACCTTGCCCATGTGCTGCGTTTCAGCAACGCGCAGCCGGACCCCGAGCATCTCCGCCGCGCCTGCCTCGAAGCAATCACCCGTTACGAGCGCGATCTAGCTTCCGCACGCATCAGCCCGGAACGAGCCAGAGCCGCGCATTACGTCGTATGCGCGACGGTGGACGACGTGATCCTGAGCAAGCCTTGGGGCGTACGCGCCGGTTGGGCACGCTCCGGTCTGGTATCCACATTCCACAATGATGTGACCGGCGGCGACAGGGTGTTCGATATTCTTGATCACTTCCATCAATCCCCCGGCGCAAACAAGGACCTACTTCTGCTGATCTATCTCAGCCTGTCCTTGGCCTTCGAGGGACGCACCCGCGTTTCACCAAAAGGTGCGCTGGAGCTTTCCCGCATTCGCGACAGCCTCTACAAGACGCTGATTGGTCAATATGGCGCATTTGAGCGGGAGCTTTCACCGCACTGGCAGGGCGTGCAGGCGCGCCACACGCCACTGCGCACAATGGCTGCACTCTGGACGCTGTTGTCACTTATCGCACTCGCCTTTGCTTTCGGATATCTCTTCTTCACACTGACACTGAATAACGCATCTGACGCGACGTTCGAAAGGCTGGCAAAGCTTCCGCCCAATGAAACGCCGAGCGTTCTGATTGCGGCACCGCCTGCTCCTTCAGAGCCGCCTGCTGTGCCGAAAGAACCCGAAGCGGTTGTCGTGGAGCGCCCACCAGTACTTGTACCTCGCGAGCCATCACGGCTTGAAAAACTGATGGCTTTCCTCCAGCCGGAAGTGGACAAGAACCTCGTTACGCTGGCAGATGTCAATGGACGGCTTCGCGTTCGCATCAACAATTCCGGCCTGTTTAGCGTCGGTAGCGCTGAGGTCAGTCCGCAGTTCCGTGACCTGATACAACGGATCGGCGGAGCGCTCGCAGCCGAGAAATTCCGCGCGGTTGTCATTGGTTACACAGATAATGTCCCGATCAAGACAATCGAATTCCCCTCCAACTGGCACCTTTCCGAGGCCCGAGCCAAGGCGGTCGGCGATCTCCTCTCACAGTTTACCGGCCCCGAAGCGATCCTTACCGAGGGGCGCGCCGACAGCGACCCAATCGCAGACAACTCGACGGCAGAAGGACGTGAAATCAACAGGCGAACGGAAATTATGGTGCTGACGAACCCGGACGAAAAGCTGAGCGATGCGGGCATTCTCTCGCCCGCCATCCAGACGAACACCGGAACGCAGCCAGGAGCCCAGCAATGAACCCGCTGAGTTATTTTTATACAATCCGGTCTTATGTCGACAGCTACGCTGCACTGATCGGTCGCCGCTTTATCTCGCTTCTGTGGGCGGTCGCACTCTGTGTCGTCATATGGTTCTACGGCTACCTCGTCTCCTTCGGTGATTTCAAACCGTTCGGCACGACTCAGGCGCGTGTGATCGCCATTGGCGTGATATTGATCGTCTGGCTGATCTATATCGGCGTCACGCTCTACCGGGCACGTAAGCAGGACAAAGAGCTTGTCGACAGTATCGAGCAAGAGGCGCTGGCAAACCGGCAGGCCGAGGTCGGTGAAATCCAGTCCCGCCTGAAGGAAGCTTTGGCGCTTTTGCGGCGTGTCACCAAAAAGCGCTTCGGCTATATCTACGATCTGCCATGGTATGTGATCTTTGGTGCGCCGGGTTCCGGCAAGACCACGGCGCTAACCAATTCCGGCCTTCAATTTCCGCTGGGTGATGCGCTTGGTGAAAACGCGGTCAAAGGCATTGGTGGAACGCGTAACTGCAACTGGTGGTTCACCGATGAGGCGATCCTTATCGATACGGCAGGCCGCTACACGACGCAGGACGATCTCGACGGCTCATCGAAAGCCGGTTGGGAAGGCTTTCTCAATCTTCTGCGCCGCTACCGTCGTTCGCAGCCGATCAACGGCGCGCTGGTCACGCTTTCCATTCACGATCTGCTAACGCGTGACCCCGAAGAGCAAAAGCAGGAGCTGCGGTCCATCCGGCAGCGCCTATCGGAGCTTGACGAATATCTGCATGCCCGCGTTCCCGTCTATCTCGTGCTGACGAAGGCGGACCTTCTCGATGGCTTCGTGGAATTCTTCGACGGTTTCAATAAGTCCGACCGACAGCAGGTGTGGGGAACGACCTTCAAGCTGGATGAAAGCTATTCTGCGCAGGATTTGCCGCAGCGCTTCATGGAGGAGTTCGAACTTTTGCAGCAGCGCGTCGATGCGATGTTGATCGAACGTTTGCAGCAGGAACAGAATGCCGAAATTCGAGGTCGTATCTTCCGTTTTCCTGCCGAACTCGGTCGCCTTAAGGACCGACTGCATGAGGCGCTGAGCGAACTATGTGCCAGTTCGCAACTGATCGAAGCACCGTTGCTGCGGGGCGTGTATCTTGCCTCCGGCACCCAGTCGGAAGCAACGGCGACAAATCCTCGCGCGCGTCGCAGTTACTTCCTGCCGCGCCTGTTCAAGGACGTGATTTTTCCCGAGGCGGCACTTGTCATGCGCGACAAACGTCTTTCAGGACGCCAGTTGCTCGTGCGCAGAATTGCCTACGGGCTATCGGCTGCTGTCCTGGCCGTGGTGTTTACAGGCTGGATATCAACCTATTTTTCAAACACGCAGGCGCTCGCAGAGGCGGATCGAAAGCTCAATGCTTACGAACAACTGGTGCAAGGAATATCAGTGAGAAATGTTTCGGATGCGGACTTTTTGCGCGTCCTGCCCGCTCTCGACAATCTGCGCGATACCAATGCAGGCTTTGAAGAGGGCCGCATCTGGAACGTTAGTTTTGGTCTGGATCAAGAGCAGAAAATCGCAGGGCGTCAGCGCGACGCCTATCAACGCGCCCTCAACGCATTGCTGTTGCCGCGCATGATCGTGCAACTGCAAAAGCAACTGGAAGACCAGACGGATATCACCCGGACTTTCAACTCGCTCAAGCTCTATGGCATGCTTGGAGGGCTTGGCACGCTCGACCGTAATTTCCTCACCGTTCAGGCGCAGGACATGTTCGCCTCGCTCTACCCGGGCGACGGGCGCGCGGCGGCTCGCGCCTCGCTGAATGCACATGCAGGCGCACTGGCGAATGGCATACTGGCACCGATTGAACTTGACGCCAGACTGATAGCAAAGGCCCGTGAGACGATCCGCAATCAGGCGATCGGTACCCGCGCCTATGACATTCTGGCAGGGTTGCCAGAGGCGCGTGCTTTGGCTGACTGGAGCCCTTCTTCCGCCTTCGGCCCTCTTGGCGAACGCGCCTTCGAGCGTCGAAGCAAGACGCCATTGGTGGATGGAATAGAGGGCCTCTTCACTGCAAACGGATATCGCACCGTCGTCATCCCGCAGGTAGCTTATGCTTCTCGTGTTGCGCTTTCCGAAGATTGGGTTCGAGGTTCGGACGATGCGATACGCGGAGCAACGGTTGAGCAGGTTGCCCAAGCTGCCTTGCAAATCTATTTCGACCGTTTTGAAAAACGCTGGGCCGATGTTCTTTCCGACATCCGCGTCAAGCCATCGCAAACGCTGGGAGACGCGGTGGAGACCACGCGTATTCTGGCAAACGACCGCAATATCGTCATCGAGGCAGCAAAATCCATTGCCGATGCCACGGACCTTCGACCGAACGCGGGTGCAAGCCTGACCACTCTCGCCTCGACTGCCGATGGCGACGCCACGTCGACAATTCTGGCAGCGACGGTCGATGCTGCCGATCCTTATGCAAGACTTCGTGACATGCTGGCCGCCAACGCGCCCTCCACGCCAAGCAGTGGACAAAATGGCGAAGGCAGACAGGCGGGAACTCCCTCGGAACAATTGCTGGCCAACATCAAGTCGCTCAATGAGCAACTTGCGCGTTCTGCAACAACATCCGATGAGGTTGCCAGGGTGTTCGATGTTGACAGCCAGTTGACCAAGGCCAACCAAGACTTGCTACAACAGGCACGCCAGCTTCCCAATCCGCTCGATGTGTGGATCGCAGGCGTCTCCGCCGATGTCGGTTCGCTGGCCGTCAAATCGGCGCGAAGCCGCATCGCAGATCTTTGGGCGGCAGATTCAGCATCTCTTTGCTCCTCAGTGGTTTCAGGTCGCTATCCCTTCGACAGAGCATCTCCCCGCGACGTTGCCATGGCGGACTTCACCCGCCTATTCGGACCGGAAGGCGTGTTCCAAAGCTTCTTCAAGCAGCGGATGGAGCCATTTGTCGACAAAACCACAACACCATGGAGCTGGAAGGGAACGTTTGGAGCCGAGGGCATACCGAGCGATGCCATCGCTCAATTCGAAAACGCCGACAAAATCTTTCGCGCCTTCTTTCCCAACGGAAGCGAAGCGCCGCTCGTTTCCATCAACGTAAAGCCCGTCTCACTCAGCGATGCGTCGAGCGCCGTCATGCTGGAGATAGAAGGAGAACGCGTGGTCTATTATCATGGACCGGTCCAGGCAAAGTCCATCAACTGGCCTTCTGCCGACAACAGCGCAAATCTTTCCCGCATCGCGTTCCAGCCTGGCGGCTGGCAGCAGGCGAAAACTGAAAATGGCGACTGGTCGCCCTTCCGCCTCTTCGATGATGCGCAGATCAGAGATCAGTCTGGCGATATATTGAGAGCACGCTTTGAAAACAACGGACAAGCTGCCGAATTCGATGTTCAATTCGGCTCCGTTCTAAACCCGTTCAAGCTGGAGGCACTATCCAAATTCGCCTGCCCGGCACAGTTCTGATGCGTTGTTCCGAAGCGTTGAAGTGCGCGTTTGTCAAAGAGCGCAAACAAAGTTCCGATGCAGGACGACCAAACAAAGGGAGGAGCAAGGCTCATGACGAGGAAAATGGCCGAACGCGTTGTTGATTTCGGCTGATGGCAACCCAAGGAGCAAAACCAGCACTCGCTATCACCGAAAACGACCGTATCGGTTTTTTCGGCAAGGTGCCGAGCCATGGCGACTTCATTTCCGAAGGGCTGGAACGAGAGTTCATAACGGCTCTCGACGAGTGGATTCGGGCCGGCATGCATGCTTGCGCGGAGGTTCTCTCTGGCAAATGGTCGGCGACATTTTTGTCCTCCCCTCCACGCCGGTTTATTATCGAGCGCGGTGTCTGGGGAAATTCGGCGTTTGCAGGCGTCCTGCTACCAAGCAAGGATCGTGTTGGGCGAAAGTTTCCGCTCGTTGTCATCGCGCAACTGACGAAATTCAAGCAGCACCCGAGGTCGCTATATCTGGACGAAACATGGTTCATGGCTGCAGAGGCGCTTGCGGAGACATCCATGACTGGAGATTTCGAGATGGCGCGTTTTACCGCTGCCATAAAGCGCCTCCGCCTGCCCAAGCCACGTGAAGACGATGAGGATCTGCCAATCTCCCCCGCCCGCAATGGCGTGCCAACCAGTCTATGGTGGCATATCGACCCGGAAAGCCGAAAGGTGCGCGGCGTCAAATTCGAGGGTAAGCCCAAGACGAGCGACTTCGTGCGGCTGTTTCAGGAAGTGGTGGAGGCCCCAGAAAAACGAGAGGTGCAGGAAGATCGTCAGATCGAACGACAATCTTTGAAGCCCGCCGATACCGGAGTGGACCGAGGACGCCCGGTACAGCGGTCGGCAGCGCCCCCCATACGGATCGTTTATAGTTACGCCACGCATGCGGGAACGCGCCTTTCCACCAATGCCGATTCCCTGTTCGTATCCAAAGACCCGGCACTCTTTGCTCTCGCCGATGGATTAGGAGACAGTTCCAGCGCAATCGAGGCAGCGCGACTGACAACAAATATCATGGCCGATGTCAGTGGACGCGATCCCGAAACATCCGCTCGGGAAATTCGAGGCAAACTCGGCACGGTCAACTCACTGCTTTTATCGCGCACCCTCTCAGAGAACTCGGTCCGTCCGATGGCAAGCGTGGTGACTGCGTCCTTCTTTGAAAACGCATTGACCGTTTTATGGTCGGGCGATGCGCGGGCCTACCTTTTGAAAGACGGCACAATGCATCTCTTGACGCGAGATCACGTCATCGTCGGTCTAAAAAGACAACTTTCGCAATGCATCGGTCATTCACAGCAATTCCGACCGGACGTGGTTAAAGATGGCTGGAATCCCAAGGACCGATTGCTGCTGTGTAGCGCCCCGCTGATACAGGCTTTGAAGGAAAGGACCGTCGCCGAGATCATCGTAGACACTCCGATCAAAGACTGCGCCAACGCGCTGGTGCAGGAAGCACTGATCGAAAATACACGCGAAAATATCAGCGCTATCGTGATCGGAAATACGCTTGAGCGATGATAGCCCCCAAGGCAATACGGGAGCCGAAATCACAGTGGCGGAGCATTTTCATGCTCTCATCCGAGCCATTAACTTCGATGGGTCGAAACAAAGGGCAGCGCAGGAGCAGCGCGACCTGCTTGACCAAATCCGCAATGCGCTGGACAGGCGCATAGAACATTTGTCCGAGCCCAGGATGGGTTGGATTGCCAACAGCTTCTCCATCGAGCGCGCCGCATATGAAAGCGAAACAACCCGCATTCTTGAGCTGCGGCATCGCGATCTTGGAACGCCGTGGGCGTTGAAAACGGTCCCGGCATCGAGGAAAGATGATGTTGCGCTCACTGCGCGCCTGCGCCGTGAAGCGGAGATCGGTTTACAGCTTCGCCATCCGTGCCTCATAGAAACCACGATGCTACTTCGACTTGAGGATGGCACCCCGGGTTTGCTCCAGCCTTGGTATCCGGACACGCTTTCTGAAGTCTCACCAGAACGGGTTATCGAAACGGACGAAGCCGAAGCACTGATCACCAGTATTCTCTCAGGCCTGGAAGAGCTGCACAGCAAGGGCTACATTCACTTCGATGTCTCGCCCGCAAATATCTTCCTGCCGGACGGTAATTTTGAAAACGCAAAGCTAGGTGACTTCGGTATAAGCTTGCGGTTTGGCGAGCAACATAAGGACATGGGGCTTGCCAAAGCCGGTTCTCCGGAATTTACTCCGCCCGAACAGTTTTCTGGCCATCCCGCAGAGCCCAGTCATGATCTTTTTGCATTAGGAAAGATTGCGCAACGTCTCATCGTCAAACTCAACGGACCGGCTAGTGACAGACTTTTAGCTTTCGCAAGAAACTGCTGTGCCGACGAAACATCGGCTCGTCCTTCCTCGGTACAAGAAGCACTGCACATCCTGCGCAAAAGCTGACCGCCGGCGTTTTCAATGCGTTTCCTTGTCAACTGAAACGCTTGAAAGCAACCGCTTGGTTCGCCGTATCAACTTTTACGCTGACGCCTTAGCCCCAAAACAGAGATCAGTTGGAACCGCCCGGTTGCGGCGCTGCGGCAGTCGGAACACTCTTTTAAAATACCGTCAGTAGCTTGGCAGAATCGACCAGCGGCGCATTGCTTGCGTAAAGGACGTCGCCTTTCTGCATCTGGAATAGTTGCATCAATGCAATGCTCGAAGCATCCCGCATATTTACGTGATAGATCACTGGACGCGCGCCAGTGTTCACCGCAACGGGTCCCTTAGAGTCAAGCGATGAAGACGTCGGGACCTGTATAACCTCGCTACGGAAAACATAAACATTGCGAGAATCTGCCCGGTCATCAAGGAGGCCACCGGCACGGCCGACAGCCTGCGCGAGCGAGAGCTTGCCGCTTTCAAACTGAAACTCCCCGGCGCTTTTGAATGCACCAAGAGCTGTAAAGCTCGAAGCTTCACCATCGATCATGATCTGGTCGTCTGGAGACAGACGGATGTTCTGGCGGTCTTCCCGCATGATACGATCGAGAGGGGCGCTTGCCCGCTGCGACCCACGAACGACTGTTACCGTTGCTGCACCCGGAGCGACAGTTGGCCCACCGGCCTGGTTAATTGCATCGAGCACACGCTCCTGTCGGGCGGTCAGCGCGATTTTACCTGGAGTGGCGACAGACCCACTGAGCATGACGGCGCTGGTCGGCTTGTCGACCACAGTAACGACGGCCTGAGGATTGACGGCAGATCCCTTCAGACCCGCGACGACCTGATTTTGCAGACCTTCGGTCGTCGAATCGACGACGCGCTGCTTGCCGATAAAGGGCAGGTTGACGTTTCCGCTCTGATCAACAGTAAAGCGCCCAAGATTAAGTGTCTTGCTCTGCGTTGACGAGAACAGGCCGTCCTCGCCGGTATCGAGCACGGTTATATCGATGACGTCACCGCGGCGCAGGCGTTGGGAATTATACCCGGTATTTCGAAGTGCTGCGAGGCCGGGGCCTGTTAAGCTCTGCATAATGCTTGCAGACGATGTCGCTGCCGGCGCATTGGATAGCTCGATGACCGGAATTTTCTCATTCGTCTGAGGAAACTTTGCAGACCGGATGTTGCCTGCGGTCGGTCCATCCGAAGGCCGGGCGCAAGCGCTCAACACGGCCAGCAGAAGTACCGAAACAACCTTCTTCATTCCCCGTCTCCCCGCGACAGAATCACCTACACGCAGGAATAGCACCTGATTAGGAAGCCGCAATAACTTTAAAGCTGAAAATTGAAAAAGACTGCGTTTGGATTCGATCACATGTTACCCAAGTGCAACCAATTACGTTACGGTAAGCGAATGAGA
This sequence comes from Agrobacterium larrymoorei, assembly GCF_013322225.1. GTDB lineage: Bacteria > Pseudomonadota > Alphaproteobacteria > Rhizobiales > Rhizobiaceae > Agrobacterium > Agrobacterium larrymoorei_A. The sequence goes on along the minus strand of NZ_JAAMFB010000030.1, from coordinate 32,099 downwards.
CGTGGCCATTCTCAAAGTTAGCACAAGAAATTTGTTCGCTACACTCAATTGAGCCTGTGACGGCTGGTCGGAAAGATGGCTTACTATTTCATTTTAAAGATTTAGCACCGCAGGCTAAGCGGTCATATCAGCGTATTAACTGCTCCAGTAAACCACCGCTCCGGAAACAATTGTCGCTTTCGAAGCGCCTGTCACCGGAGCGGCAGTTCAATGATATTCAATCCTAGCGAAAATCACGTCTGATTACTAAGACGCGAATAAAAAGCTAATATTCAAGGCAGATCGACGATCTCGATCCAGTTCGCACCTTTGCCCACCGGATAACGCCCCACGGATTTCAGTGAACCATCCTTTTGATCGATGCCGTAAACGGAAAGCTGTTCTGACTTTTCACCAGAGGCGATCAAAAACCGACCTGTCGGATCGATACGGATGCCTCGCGGCTGTTTTTCCGTTTCCACAGAGTCCATACGGGTAAGTGCTCCCGTATCTGCGGCCACAGAAAAGACGGCGATAGTGCTGGTCGAACGCTCGGTTCCATAAAGAAACTTACCATCGGGCGTCATTGCGATATCGGCTGCCCATATTCTGGCGGGAGGAGTCGCAGTGCTGGCGGGGGCTGCAGGACGTGGTGGTGCGTTGAACGCCGGGGGTGCTGGCGGGGCTACGCCCGGTTCGAGGCCGGAGCCGGGAGCAAGGAGGGCAGTCGTTTCCTTCGCGGTCAACGTTCCCTTTTCAGCGTCGAGCGCAAAGTGAATAACTTCCCCGCTCAATTCGGTCACGACGTAGACGGATTTGTTGTCGGGCGACACGATGATATGGCGTGGCCCCTGCCCAGCTTTTGTAGCAATGCTGGCTGGAGAATTAGGTTCCAGCATTCCCGTTTCCTGGTTCAGAACATACTGAAGAACCACGTCAGAGCCTAGATTGCTGACGAAAACGTATTTACCGCTCTTGTCGCTGACTATGGAATGGGCATTGCGCCCCGTCAAAATCATCTGTCTTGCGCCGTCCTTGACGAGACCATCGGCGCCGATGGGCAAGGATGCAATCTTATTGCCGCCATAGGACGCGACAAACAGCAACCTTCCTGATTTCTCGACAGATACATAGGGCATGCTGTCTGGCAGTGCCGCAACCGCTTGTTCGCTCAGCCCCCCTGTCTTCGCGTCGATCGCGTATGATACGACACGATAAGGCTGAGATCGGACGACGGCATATAGGTGCGCGTTATCGGGACTGACCGCCATAGGCATCACAGATTTTCCTGCCGATACCTTGCCCTCGGGTGTCAGGGCACCGGAATTCTCGTCCATGCTGTAGGTATTGATTTCGCCATCAGTGGCCGCAGAGACGTAAACCATCGTTCTCGCGGCAGCCGTGGTCGATGTGGCAAGCACCGCACCCGTGAAGGTGAGGCATACTGTCGTCAATAATGAAATCGCTTTATTCATCTGCATCGTTCTTCCTCCTCCAGAATTATAGGCAGCCCAATTCAAGCCCCATGTCGATATCGCGTGGAATGCATGATTATAGCGGTTCGCACGTCACCTTCACCGAGAGTTCAACTCAGCGCTCGTCGGCGACCCCTGTATGCCTGCTCGAAAATAGACTGCGCGCGATCAGCGCACATTATTCAACATCGTTTGAAATGCTCGATAACTGTCTTTTGGCACGCGATCCCGCGTGGCCGGGTCCATACCCACTATGCCAAACTTCGGATCGTATCCCTCCGCCCACTCGAAGTTATCGATCAATGTCCATGCAATATAACCACGTACATCCGCGCCTTGCCGCTGCGCATCGATGATTGCTGCAAAGTGCTTATCGAAGAAAGCGATACGCTTTTGCTCATCGGTTTCGGACATACCGTTTTCTGTTACGTAAAGCGGCAGGTTTGGATATTCCTTCGATGCGCGTACCAGGAACTCCGTCAATGCCTGCGGATAAACTTCCCAGCCGACATTGCTTTTCTCAAGGTCGCCGCGCGACTGGGTGAAGGGGAAAACGGGAACGCTATCATCGTATTTATAGAGCGAGCGCGTGTAGTAGTTGATCCCAACCCAGTCGATCGGAGGGCTCATGATCTTCATGTCATCCTGCCAATTCGAAGGCAGATAAGGCTCCAGAATTTCTGTCACGCGCTCCGGATATGTTCCCTTGATTGCTCCATCAAGGAAGAAGCGATTGAAGATTGCATCACCCAAAGCCGCGGCCTCGATGTCGTTCGGGCTTTGGCTGAATGGCTCTGCCTTCTCCATGTTCACAACGATACCGAGCTTGTCTTTCACGCCTTCGTTGCGCATAGCGGTGATGCCGAGGCCATGAGCCAGCAATACGTGATGCATTGCTCTGGCCGTTGCCCGCACATCCCGATATCCCGGCGCATGGATGCCCATGAAATGGCTCAGCACCGTGACACACCACGGCTCGTTGAAGGTGGCGATGCTTTCAAGCCGCCCTGCGAAACGGCGTGCTACCTCAGCCGAATAATCCGCAAAAGCAGACGTCGTATCGCGGTTCATCCAGCCGCCGCGATCCTGCAAGGCGCTTGGCAAGTCCCAATGATAGAGGGTCGCCAAAGGTTTGATGCCGCGCTCCAGCATGCCATCGATCAAACGATCATAGAAATCGAAGCCCGCCTGATTAACAGGCCCCTTCCCTTCAGGAATGAGACGAGGCCATGCAAAGGAAAAGCGGTACGCATCGAAACCGGCATCGCGGATAAGATCGAGATCTTCCTGCCAGCGATGATAGTGATCGCAGGCAATCTTGCCCGTATCACCATTTTTTACGTTTCCGGGTGTTGCAGCAAACGTATCCCATATGGAAGGACCGCGCCCATCCGTTTGCCCACCCTCGATCTGGTGAGCGGCCATAGCAACGCCGAAAAGGAAATCCGGGCCAAAGTCTGCGCGTTTATGTGAAAACATCGATTATTCCTTTGGCCGGGATGACTTGATTTGCGTTCGCATGGAGAGGTGCTATGCCCCGTAAGCTTCAAGCGCCTGCAACAGTGCAGCGGTGTAGCCGTAGCAATATGCGAAAGCCACGCCTTGCGGGTCACGCCCGGAGATCGTCGGCACATGATCCGGCATGATCATGTATTTATAGCCGACTTCCTTGTAGACGCGGAGGGAGCGGGCCATGTCCATGTCACCTTCGTCCGGGAAGGTTTCCATGAAAGACAGCTTTTTGCCGCGAATATTGCGGAAATGAAGGTTGAAGATCTTCCCACGGCTGCCGAACCAGCGAATGACGTCGTCGATTTCCTCGCGTGGATTATCGAGCATTTCTCCAACGGTACCCTGGCAGAAGTTGAGCCCATGGTAGGGGCTTTCGCGCATCGTCACGAATTTCTTCAACCCGTCCACAGTGCCAAGTACGCGGGTCACGCCCTTATAGCCTGGCGGCGTATAAGGATCATGCGGATGGCAGGCGAGACGGATGCGGTTGGATTCCGCGACGGGTACGACGCGTTCCAGAAAATAATCGATACGTGCCCAGTTCTCGTCTTCCGACAACACACCCGCCAAACCCGGAGCCGCGTTCTGGTCCGTTTTGTCCCAGCGGAAAGAAGCATTCAAGGAGCCGCCTCGCCCTCGTTCGTCGGGCGTGCGGGGAATACCGATGAGGTTGAGATTGTACTTGGCGGCAGGGATACCTGCGGCTGCCAGATTTTCAATGAGCTTGCAGATGGCGTCGATCTGTCGGTCACGATTCGGACCAGCAAGAAGAATATCGGGATAGGTCGCGGTCTCGATCCGGTTAGACGGCAGCGGCAACTGGATCATGTCGAGCGTCAAACCAAAGCTCTCGACCTTTTCCCTCAGTCGCTTCAGATCATCCAGTCCCCATGCATCCAGCGGACCGTCGGGATCGGCGCATATGTTATTGACGCCAAGTTGAGACCACACTCGATAATCATCGTCATCACGCGCAGCGAGTTGAGTTCCTACATACATGTCATTCCTCCGTATCGATGCATGACATAATATGAATTTTTGGCGTTGTCGAGTTGCGAGGTGCCATCGCTCCACTGCTCAATTCGGCAGCGCTTTTCAATGGGCACAGGATGAAAACTACAACCCGTCAAAAGAACGAGACTCAAAAGGCCGCAAAGATTAAACCAATGGTTTAATTAGGGTTTTTTAATGTTATTCTCCGATGAGCATTTGGATATTCAGTATAGCTGACTTCCGACAAACTACATCTCAGAATCTGGATTTCGTGGCTTGCACATCCGGGATTATTCAGGTTCACTGATATCACATGAAGGTCGAAGGGCCGTATGTCTCGGGAGAAGACATCATATGTTATCGGTCGCAAAACGTCCGTAATCATACGACACCGTTTCGAGACGATTATTGTGAATTGGAGGAGGAAACTATGAATCTACCTTACACAGCTCGCCTGATGGGAGCCGCAATTTCTCTGTCACTGGCCAGCTCCTCTGCCATTTATGCTGCAACACCCAACGACCAATTGGTCATCGGGACCTCGTTGGCGCAGGTTCTCTCCCTCGACCCGCAACAGGGTACCGAGGTCAAGACGCAGGAAATTCTCGCCAACACCTATGATCGTCTCGTTTTTGCCGACCACAAGGACGGAAACAAGATCAAGCCGCAGCTGGCCGAAAGCTGGACTGTCGACGACAAGGGAATCACTTTCAAGCTGCGCGACGCAAAATTTGCCTCGGGCAATCAAGTCACGTCAAAAGATGTCGTTTTCTCGCTTGTGCGCTTGATGAAGCTCAATCAGTCTGCCGCGACGAATTATAAGACGGCAGGCTACACCGCCGACAGCATCGAAGGTCTGGTATCTGCGCCGGATGAGAAAACATTCCGCATCGAATTGACCGACAAGGTCATTCCAGAAGCATTGCTCTACAGGCTGGCCATGGGTGTTTCGTCCATCGTCGACAGTGCCGAGGTCGAAAAGCACGTCAAGAACAACGACTACGGCAACGAATGGCTGCGCACGAATACGGCAGGATCTGGCCCCTATCTGCTACGCCGCTGGACGCCAAACGATATTGTTCTGCTGGAAGCCAATGACGAATATCGCGATGGCAAGCCGACCATGCGCCGCATCGTCATGCGCCATGTGCCGGAGAGCCAGGCGGCCCGTTTGATGCTGGAACGCGGAGATATCGACATTGCCAGCGCTTTGACGGCAGCGGATGTCAAGACATTCGAAACCAAGGCTGGCTTCGTCATCGATCAGGTCAAGACGGGCGGCTACTATGTCCTCGCCATGAATGCTGGCACGGAACCGCTGTCTAAGCCGGAAGTGCGTGAAGCAATTGCTTACGGTATCGATTACAAAGGCATCGCCAACACTATTCTTGGCTCATATGGCCGTGTCCGCAACGTGCCTGTGCCGGAAGATTGGGCGGGTGCAATTCCTAATCCCGACTGGTCTTTCCAGCCGGAAAAGGCAAAGAAACTGCTGGCAGACGCGGGTTATCCTGATGGCTTCACGGTGACGCTGAAGACCATCGCGCAAACGCCTCGCGTGGATATGGCCACCGCAATTCAAGCCAATCTTGCCGATATTGGCATCAAGGTGAACATTCAGCAGGGCAACGGTGCGGATATCGTTGCGGCCCATCGCGCCCGTAATTTCGATCTGCTTTTGCCGCAGACCGGATCGTTCATGCCGACCGCGCTCGGCTCTCTGGACAACTTTGCGTCCAACCCTGACAACTCGAAAGAAGCCAACAATGCAGGCAATTTCGTGTGGCGCTCGGCATGGGACATTCCTGAACTCAACAGTCTCCTGCAGCAGGCAAACAGGGAACGTGACGATGCCAAACGTCTCGAACTGATCAAGCAGATACAGGAAAAATTTGTCGCTCTGAAGCCTGCCGTATTACCGATGTTCGAGCGTTTCGAGCCCATCGTCCTCAGTGGTCGCCTCAAGGGGTATAGCGGCCATCCATGGTCCCTGACCCGGATCGAAGGCGTAACGAAATCCGACGCTCCATAATAAAGGCGTCTCGCAATGAAAGAGTTTACGCTCATAGAGCTGGCGAAGCGCCTTGGTCACCTATTGGTCAGTCTCTTCGTCCTGCTTGTTGTAACCTTCGTGATCGGTCGGATTCTACCGACCGATCCAGTGGGCGCCATCGTTGGCGAACTGGCAGATCCTTCCGCCTATGCCGCCATGCGGGCAAAGCTTGGTCTCGACCTGCCGATCTACCACCAGTTCTGGCTATACCTCTCTTCGCTGCTGCAAGGTGATCTGGGAACGGCCATCCTGACCGGTAATCCGGTAACCCAAGACCTTGCCAAGGCATTCCCCGCGACGCTGGAACTCGCGACGCTTGCCGTCATCATCTCAACTACGCTCGGCGTTCCACTCGGCATGATCGCGGCATTCTTCCGCGACAGCTGGTTCGACAAGTTCGTCCGCGTCATCTCCCTTGTTGGTCACTCCATACCCGTTTTCTGGTTCGGCATTGTCGGTCTGGTCATCTTTTATGCGGGGCTTGCGTGGGTTGGTAGTCCGGGCCGCGTAGACGTGTATCTCGAAGGCCTCGTTGAGCCACGCACTGGACTGCTGCTCGTCGACAGTCTGTTGGCCGGGGATAATGAAGTATTCTGGAACGCGGTACATCATATCATCTTGCCAGCGTGCATTCTGGCCTATTCCGCGATGGCCTATATCACCCGCATGACCCGCAGTTTCACGCTGGAGCAGCTCAATCAGGACTATGTGGTTGCAGCACGCGCCAAGGGCGCTTCCAGCATACGCATCGTCACCCGCCACCTCCTGCCCAACATCGCAGTGCAGCTGATTACGGTGCTGGCGATTTCTTACGGCGGACTGCTCGAGGGTGCGGTGGTGACGGAGATCGTGTTCTCCTGGCCGGGGATCGGTCAGTACATGACCAATGCCCTGATGACCGGGGACATGAATGCCGTGCTTGCCGGTACGCTCATCATCGGCCTGATCTTCATGGCCCTGAACTTTATTTCCGATCTGGCCTATCTGGTCTTTGATCCGCGCACCCGAGAGGTGACGACATGAGTGCCAATCCCGAAGTAGCCCTACCCCACCAACCCTTGAGTGTCGGTGTGCGTGCTATTACGAGCTTTAAAAGCTTTTTCAGCAAATTAGCAGATGAACCGCTGGGCATGTTCGGTTTTGCCGTTTTGCTTTTGCTTGTCGTAGTCGCCATTCTCGCACCATGGATCGCGCCGTACAGTCCAACTTCGCAGAACCTCTCGGAAGCGCTTCGCCCGCCGAGCTTTGCTCATTGGGCCGGAACAGACGAATTCGGTCGTGATATCCTCTCTCGCCTGATTTACGGTACGCGCATCACAATCCAGACCGTACTGGCCGTTTCCCTCATCGTCGGACCGTTGGGTTTGCTCATTGGAACAGTCGCTGGCTTTGCCGGGGGACGAACGGATGCATTCCTGATGCGGGCGACGGACATCGTCCTCAGCTTCCCGTCACTGATCCTTGCTCTCGCCTTCGCCGCTGCACTTGGTGCTGGGCTGAATACGGCCATCATCGCCATATCGCTTACGGGTTGGCCGCCGATTGCGCGTCTGGCACGCGCTGAAACACTGATCGTTCGCAACACGGATTACGTCGCAGCGGCCAGGCTTTATGGTGCGTCGAATATCCGTCTGCTCTTTCTTTACATCGCACCCATGTGCATTCCGTCCGTCGTCGTGCGCCTGACCTTGAGCATGGCAGGCGTCATTCTCACTGCCGCAGCGCTCGGTTTCCTTGGTCTTGGCGCACAGCCACCATCCCCGGAGTGGGGTGCGATGATTTCGAACGGACGAAAGTTCATGCTCGATAACTGGTGGGTCGCGGTCATGCCCGGCATCGCCATTCTCTTGACGAGCCTTGCCTTCAACCTCGTCGGCGATACGCTTCGCGATATTCTGGATCCACGCCATGCAAGATAACGAGACGATCCTCAAAATTCGCGAACTTTCGGTACGCTTCGGGCGGGCAGCCTTGCCGGCCGTCCAAAGTGTAAGCCTGGACATCCGCGCCGAGCGCGTCGGCGTCGTGGGAGAGTCCGGCTCAGGCAAGTCCACTCTAGGCCGCGCGATCATGCGGCTGCTTCCACCCTCCGCCCGTGTGGACGCGACCACGCTCAACTTCGAAGGCGCGCCGCTTCTTTCACGAAGCGAGAAAACGATGCGAAGTCTGCGCGGCAACCGTATCGCACTCATCATGCAGGACCCGCGCTACTCTCTCAATCCTGTTCTCAAAGTTGGAAAACAGGTAGCGGAAGCTGCGATCCTTCACCAGAAGATCGGCAAGAAAGCCGCCTATGACCGCGCAGCGGAAATGCTCGCCAAGGTTCGGATTGCCGATGTAGCGCGGACGATGGAGCTTTATCCGCACCAGATTTCCGGCGGCATGGGGCAGCGCGTGATGATCGCAATGATGCTGCTCGCCAAACCTCGGCTGGTTATTGCGGACGAGCCCACCTCGGCACTGGATGTCAGTGTTCGGGGTGACGTACTTAGACTTCTCGATGAACTGGTGCGCGAAAACAACTCTGCGCTACTCCTCATCAGCCACGACATAAGGATGGTGGCATCGTTCTGCGAAAAGATTCTGGTGATGTACCAGGGCCGCGTTGTGGAAACCCTTACAAATCTGGAAGACGCGAAGCATCCTTACACGAAAGGGCTCATTGCTGCGATGCCCGACCCGAAAAATCCAGTTCGCCGACTGCAAGTGCTGGATCGTCAGGCCATCGCCGAAGCCGGGAGAATGGCATGATCGAAGTAAGAGATTTAACTGTCGCGTTCGGGCAGGGAAACGAGCGCAAACAGGTCGTGAACTCGGCCAGCTTTTCCGTAAAGAAAGGCGAGACATTGGGCATAGTGGGAGAATCCGGATGCGGAAAGTCGACCGTGCTCCGCTCGCTTGCCGGGCTGGACCGCCATTGGGAAGGAGAAATTCTCCTTTCCGGCACGCCGGTCGATCGCCAACGCAGTAAAGAACAACTGTTGCTCGCTCAGATGGTCTTTCAGGACCCGTACGGCTCTATTCATCCACGACACCGAATAGGACTTGTTCTGGCGGAGCCGATAAGGGCTATGGGAATAGGCTCAGGCTGGGACAAGGTCGCGGGGGCGCTGGAACGTGTGGGCCTGCCAGCCGCGTTTGGCGATCGCTTTCCCCACCAGTTATCAGGTGGCCAGCGGCAGCGTGTCGCAATCGCCCGCGCACTGATGCTGGAACCGGAAATTCTTCTCCTTGACGAACCCACATCTGCCCTCGACGTTTCTGTGCAGGCCGAGGTTCTCAACCTTCTCTGCGATCTCAGAGACCAGCGAAACTTGACCTATGTTCTCGTCAGCCACGATCTTTCAGTCATTGCACATATGTGCGATCGCATCCTCGTCATGCAAAGTGGCAACTTCGTCGATGAACTGACAAAAGACGACTTGCAGCGCGGCGTAACGCATCACCCCTACTCCAAGATGCTGTTCGACGATGCCGTTGAAGGGCTTGTAAGACGCAATTAAGATGCTCGGACAATTCGAACTGAAGTAGGTTTCTGCTTGACGTCCCTGATGCCAAGCAGGAACAATATTCTATTAATTCAGTAGAAATAGAATGACCGGTCTTCCTCTTGAATCTTTAGCCTCATACAGTCTGTCTCATTGTTCGATCTGTGAACGTTCGTCACTGAGTGGAGGCTAAGTCATTTCATGACCCGCTACGTTATAATCGGGGCTGGTGCCGTTGGCGCAAGCCTGGCGGCCCAGTTCGCCTTATCCGGCATCGACTATGTTCTGGTCGGCCGGGGCGCTCACACAAAACATATCAAAGAGCATGGCCTGACATTCCGCAGGCCTGACGGCACACGTCAGGTCGAACTCTCAATCTTCGACCTGAGTGAGCCGCCAGCCTTGCGACAGGGCGATATTTTGTTGCTCACGGTAAAATCCCAGGACGCGGCCAGCGCACTCGCCTTCTGGTCATGGCAAGCCGTAACTGAAGCCACGCTAGCTGCATCGTCTTTGCCGGTCGTCACTTTCCAAAACGGCCTCGCCACGGAAGCGTTTGCGCTAAGAACGTTTGCCCGCGTCTACGGGGCAAGCATAATGACGCCTGCACGTTTCACCGAGACTGGAAAAATCGCGGTTGCAGGAGATCCGTATGTTGGCATCGTGACGATCGGACGTTTCCCTGAAGGACGTGATGACGTCAGCGATAAAATTGCGGCAGACTTGAACAACGCTGGCTATATTGCTGAAACGACTGCCGATATTCGTCGATGGAAGGCTGCGAAACTCCTTCATAATGTTCGCAATGTGCTGGAGTTGTTTGAAGGTGACGCTCATCTGCGAGACAAGATCAGCGCATCCCTCGTGGAGGAGGCGGGACGAGCGCTCTCAGCCGCAGGCTACGATGTTGCCTCCCCATCGGAACGGAGTATCGATATTTCGAAATGGCGGGTTGCGCCTGACAGTGGAATTTCCGCTGGGCAGCAGTCCACCTGGCAAAGCTTTGTGCGAGGGGCGTCTAGTGAAGTCGATTTCCTCAATGGCGAAGTTGTTCTTCTAGGCCGCCTTCATGGTGTCCCCACCCCCTATAATGCGGCCGTTCAAATCTTGGCGGGTCAGCTCGCCCTCAAAGGTGCCTTCACGGAACCGCTGCCGTTACATGCGATCGCTACGCTTACGGATCGCAACGTGCCGTCTTCCGCCGGATGATCTGGATGCTGATGCGAAGATGCAATCCAGCCAATAATCCGCCGATTCCGAACCTGACACTGTGAAGCGACGCAATGAAAGAAGCTATATCAGAACACATTCTTGAGGCAGCGGGCGCACTCTTCTATCGCGAAGGGATCAGAGCCGTCGGCATTGATCGTATCATTGACGAGGCGAAGGTCGCTAAGGCGACGCTCTACAGGCACTTCCCCTCTAAGGACCACCTTGTTGCCGCTTATTTATCAGCTCGGCATGAGCGCGTTATACAATCGCTGCAAGAGGTACTCTCCTCGACCATATCGCCGAAGGAACAGATAAGATCGATCTTCCAGCGCCTCTACGAAAAAGCGGACAGCCCGGATTTCAGGGGGTGTGCTTTCGCTCTGGCCGTTGCCGAGCACGGAGATTCCGAAAAAGTCTGTTCGGTAGCGCGCCATCACAAGGCAATGGTTAGCGACATCTTTTCCGCAGTCATAGAGAGATCGGGAAGCAGAGACAGCTTCGCCGCAGTCCATCTTTCACTTCTTTACGAAGGGGCTCTTGCGACCGTCGCTGTTGGACGCGACCCGAAAGCGGTGTTGCTGGCGCGTGACTGCGCAATGTCCGTTTTCGATGCGACATCCTCCACCCACCACTATGATAGAAAGCATGCATAATGACAAAGACGATCGATTACTTCTTCAGCATCGGCTCACCCTGGGCTTACATTGGACTGGAGCCCTTTACCGCACTCGCGGAGAAGTATGGCGCGACCGTCAGGCCCCATGTCATTGCGTTAATCGAAGAAAATGGTGGTATCTATTCTCGTAATCGGCCCGAGGTTCGCCGTGCCTATTGGACGAAGGACCTCAAGCGCTGGGCCGCATTGCGTGGCAAGACACTCAGCCTCGACAACCGTGCGGCGCTTTCCGATCCAGCACCTGCGGGCGCGCTCGTGGCAGCCGCTATCGAGGCCGGTGCAGACTGGCTCACGCTGACCTTGGCGCTTCAATCGGCATTCTGGTCACGCGGCGAAGACATCGGCGATCTCAAAATCCGCCGCTCGATTGCGGATGGCGCGGGCTTTGACGGCGACCGACTGATCAAGCACAGCGAAAGCGCCGAGGTAGCAGCACAGCTGAAGGCGAGTTACGAGACAGCTAAAGTCGCAGGCGTTTTCGGCGTACCGACCTATCGCTACGAAGGCGAACTCTATTGGGGGCAGGACAGCCTTCCTTTCCTTGAGCGCCATCTCAATGGCGAGCGGCTCGTCGCCTGAACAGCGGAATATTGAAAGAGGCAGAACCAGTGCCTCAAGAAAGCAGCCGAGGCCCCGGCACGTCGCCGGGCGCGCTTGGTTGCCAGGGAAGTTAACATGACAAAACTGTCTGTCGCCCTCTCGCAATCCTTGCGAAACCTGCTTGGCGAGCGATATTCCACATCGACCGCCTTAAGGGAACAGCATGGGCGTGGGGAAGCACATCACGCCGCATCCCTTCCCGACGCTGTGGCCTTTGCCGAAACGACCGATGAAGTGTCCCAGATCGTGGCGCTCTGCGCCGAGGAAAACGTCCCGGTCATCGCCTTCGGCGCCGGTACTTCACTCGAAGGGCACCTCTCTGCGGTTCACGGCGGCGTGTCTATCGATTTGTCACGCATGTCACAGGTTCTTCGTGTCAGCCCGGAAGACCTGGATTGCTCCGTCCAAGCTGGGGTAACCCGTGAGCAGCTGAATGCCCACCTGCGGGATTTGGGACTGTTTTTCCCAATCGATCCCGGTGCGAATGCATCTCTAGGCGGAATGGCCGCTACCCGTGCGTCCGGCACGAATGCGGTGCGCTATGGCACCATGCGCGAAAACGTGCTTGGCCTGACGGTGGTGCTACCGAGCGGACAGATCATTAAAACCGGGGGTCGGGCACGAAAATCATCAGCCGGTTATGATCTGACGCGGCTCTTCGTTGGCTCGGAGGGCACGCTCGGCATCATCACCGAGATCACGCTTCGTCTCTACGGTATCCCCGAAACCATCTCGGCGGCCCTCTGCTCTTTCGGGAACATCGAGCAAGCGGTTGCGGCGGCCATTCAAGTCGTACAGCTTGGTATTCCTGTCGCCCGAATGGAACTGATGGATCGCGACCTGATCGAAGCCGTCAATGCCTATTCAGGGCTGGATCTAAAAATTCGCGACACTCTGGCCTTCGAATTTCACGGTTCGCCTGCGGGCGTACGGGAGCAGGTCGAGATGGTCTCGTCGATCGTCGAAGAGAATGGCGGCAAGGACTTCGAATGGGCAAACGCCCCTGAGGATCGTAATCGGCTCTGGAAGGCCCGCCATAACGCCTTCTATGCCGTCGTTTCCCAGAGGCCAAACGCCAAAGGCTGGTCGTCGGATGTGTGCGTACCGGTCTCGAAGCTTGGCGACTGCATCGTCGCCACGCGCGAGCTTCTGAAAGATTGTAGCGTCCCCGCTGCCATTCTCGGGCATGTCGGCGACGGTAATTACCATGTCGTGTTTGCTGTAGACCCGACCAATCCAGAAGAGCTTGCCGAGGTTCAGGCCATCAACAAGAAGATGGTTCTCCATGCGATATCGGTAGGCGGCACTTCGACCGGTGAGCACGGCGTCGGCACCGGCAAAATCGACTATCTGCGGGAAGAGCACGGGGATGCGGTCGATCTGATGACTGTCATCAAACAGGCCATCGACCCCTCAGGCATCATGAATCCAGGAAAAATTCTGCCTGAGCGGCACCCATGATTTCCCGGCCAAGGTGAGTGTGACGATGAATAGTTTTAAGACCCACAGTTCTCACTGGGGCGCTTCTTCCGGACGCATTACCGATGGCCGATTGGAGATAAGGCCGCACAAGAAAGATCCGCACCCCTCGCCCTTGCTCGGCAACCTTTCGGCTGTTGCGGACAGCCCGGTCCGCGTCAGGCGTCCGGCTGTTCGGCGAGGATGGCTGGAAGCCGATGACCATCACGCACAACGACGCGGCATTGATGAGTTTGTCGAAGTATCCTGGGTGGAGGCCGAAATGCTTGTCGCCGCAGAACTTCGCCGCGTCTATGATCTGCATGGCCCCGCATCCATTTTCGGCGGCTCCTATGGCTGGGCGAGCGCCGGTCGATTTCATCATGCCCAAAGCCAGATCCATCGATTTCTCAATACCCTTGGCGGCTATGTACGGTCTGTCAACACTTACAGTTCGGGCGCGGCGATGGTCATCATTCCGCATGTTCTTGGCCCCTATGACAGCTTCGACCGCAAAAGCGTAACCTAGGACGCCATAGAGCGGAGCACTGAGCTCGTGCTGGCGTTTGGTGGAATGGCGATCAAGAACGCAGATGTCCACGGCGGTGGCATAAGCCAGCATACGGTGCGGCAAAAACTGGCAGGCGCGCGCAAGCGAGGGGCGCGCTTCATTTCTGTGAGCCCCCTCAAGGATGATTTCGCCGCAGACCTGAACCCTGAATGGCTCCCGACCAGGCCCGGCACCGACGTCGCGCTTATGCTTGGACTTGCGCACTGCCTTGTCAGCGAGCGCGTGCACGATCGAACGTTCCTGCAGCGCTACACAGTGGGCTATGAAAAGTTCGAGAATTATCTTTTGGGAGAGGATAACGGGCAGCCCAAGAGCGCGGAATGGGCAGCCTCAATCTGCGGCATCGCCGCAGAGGCAATCCGAGCCCTGGCGCGAAGGATGGCAGGCCATCGAACATTGATTACCGTCAGCCACTCCCTTCAGCGCGCAGACTTTGGTGAACAGCCGGTCTGGATGGGAATAGTGCTTGCAGCAATGCTTGGCCAGATCGGACTAGATGGCGGTGGGTTCTCCTACTCCCTCGGCGCGCTTGGTAATATCGGCAAAAACCTGCTGTCAGTTCCCCTACCGACACTCGACCAGTTCAAAAATCAGGTCACGGACTACATTCCCTGCGCCCGGATAGCAGATATGCTTCTCGATCCCGGCGGTGAGTTTCATTATAACGGCCACGCCCTGCACTATCCTGACATCCGCCTCGTTTATTGGGCGGGGGGCAACCCGTTTCATCACCACCAGGATATCAATCGCTTGAGGTCCGGATTCAAGCGCCCTGAGACGATCATCGTTCATGAATCCGCGTGGACCTCGACTGCACGACACGCAGATATCGTGCTTCCCGCAACGACAACCCTGGAACGCAATGATATTGGCGCAGCCGACCGCGACCCACTGATGATCGCAATGAAGCGTGTTATGGACCCTGTTGGAGAGGCCAGAGACGATTACGACATCTTCGCTGGAATTGCCCGCCACATCGGCACGTTCGATACCTTTACAGAGGGACGCTCCAGTCAGGATTGGCTCGCTTTTCTCTATGACAAAACCCGATCGGCGCTGCAAACACAGGGACATGACGCGCCGGATTTCGATACGTTCTGGCAGCGCGGTGAACTTGCTCTTCCAACGAAACCCGATGACGGAGGTCCGGCGACCGGGTTTCGACTTGATCCCCAGTCAAAACCGCTGCTCACGCCTTCCGGCAAAATCGAAATCTTTTCCAAGACCGTGGAAAGCTTTGGCTACGATGATTGCAGCGGTCATCCCCAATGGTATCCCGCGCGACACGACGTAGCTTCAGAAACGAGCATTCACCCACTGTACCTCGTTTGCAATCAGCCTTTTCAACGGCTGCACAGCCAACTCGATTACGGCAATTATAGCCGTTCGACCAAAATCCGTGACAGGGAACCGGTGCGTATCCACCCAAGCGATGCTGCTGAACGCGGGATCAGTGATGGCGATATTGTCAGGCTTTTCAATGGTCGCGGCAGTTGCCTGGCAGCGGCAGTCCTTAGCGAAGATGTCATGATCGGGGTCATGCAACTTGCGACGGGCGCGTGGTTCGAGCCTGACGATCCAGCCGCCGAGACGACCATGTGTGTTCACGGCAATCCCAATATTCTCACCCGTGACGTCGGCACCTCTAAACTTGCACAGGGTTCCACCGGGCAGATCGCGCGGGTCGGGATCGAGCGCTACACGGGCGATCTCCCCGAGGTCAGAATTTTCAGAGCGATGAAATTTGCGCAGACCGACGAAGCCGCAGTCATCGGTCGGGTGGCACATTCGTCCGCTCGATTGCGTGCCGAAAGCCTCGTTGAAACCACGATCCAAAACAGGGCTGAACAGGCAACAAAATAATCCTCTAAATCAATAGAAAAAGAACAACTAGTCTTTCTCTATTGAGCGCGGCTGCTACGTTATAGGCAGGATGAACATCAAACGGCAGGGGACTGCGCCATGAACGAATTATGTAGAAGCGGGCGCGCTTCACGGGTTGGCAGAGCAAGCTAATTTCGTCAGCCACCAAGGCGCCCCATCTCCAACATCAACAGGCTTTTGAAACCATCGGGCGTGGTCCGTGGAGCGCTCCCGTGCGCCTTGGCGCGATTGCAAAAAGCCAATCAATTCATTTCGATTTTCTTTCAGGATTGCATTATGACAAGACGTCTCTCTTCCTTGATTTTCTCCCGGCGCAAACTGCTGTTCACCGCCTCTCTTGCGGCTTCCGCAGCGCTCTTTCTCTCAACGACAGCGCCGCTGACAGCTGAAGCAGCAGATGCGCCGCGTGAGGGTGGCGACATCACGTTCCTCATCGACTCTCTGGGCGATAACTGGATTCCAAACAACAGCGCAATCTCCAGTTTCCAGGGCCACATCTGGGGCCATGTCGCGGATAAGCTGCTCTATGTGGATGCCGAAGGTAACGTCAGCCCTTGGATTGCGGAGAAGTGGGAGCAAAACGACACTGCCACGGAGTTTACGCTTCACCTTAAAAACGGCGTGACCTTCTCCGATGGCGAACCGTTGGATGCAAAGGCAGTGGTTGCCAATCTCGATATCTGGTATGCGGGCCGCAAGAACGAAGGCATCAATCCGATCGGCCTGTTCCCAAAGACCTATGACCGCGCCGAAGCCCTCGACGCCACCACCGTCAAGGTCTATTTCAAAAAGCCCACATTGGGATTCATCCCGACGCTTGGATATCACGGCTCTATTCTTATTTCGCCAAAAACACTTTCTCAGCCGGCCACCGTGCAGGCGGATCTTGGCAAGACGTCCGGAAGCGGCCCCTATGTCGTGGAATCCTGGAAAGAAGGCGACCACGTCACTCTCGTAAAGCGCAAGGACTACAACTGGGGTCCGGCGGCTGTGGGGCATACAGGGCCTGCCTACCTCGACACCATCACCTACAAGCTCGTGACCGAGCCATCGCTCCGCGTTTCCTCAGTTCAATCCGGTCAGGCTGACGTCGCCTACAATGCATCGCCCCAAGAATTGAAATCGCTAAAGGAAGAGGGTTTTACGGTTGCGACGCCTCGCTATCTCGGTTTCGTAAACGGCTGGGCCATCAACACCAAGCTGTCACCCTATGACGATGTGAAGGTACGCCAGGCTCTTCAATCCGGCATCAATCGCCAGGAAATCATAGACACAGTCTATACGCCTGACTGGAAGTTTCCAACCTCCTTCATTCAGAGCAACGTTCCGGGAGCTACGGATCACTCTGATCTTCTGGCATACAATCCCGACAGGGCTGAAAAGCTTCTGGACGAGGCAGGCTGGAAGAAAGGTGCCGATGGCTTCCGAACCAAGGATGGCAAGACGCTTGAACTGACGCTTCATTCGACGCCTTATCTCGCAACGTCCAAGGCAATAGACGAGCTCCTATCTCAACAGCTCGCCAAAATCGGCTGGAAAACTGTGATCCGGGCTTACGACGTCGTAACCTTCGGTGAAAAGGTGAGATACGGCAGCCCTACAGTGCCAGCATATGACATCACACGCAGTTTCATCGATGCAGGCACCGTGGCAGGAATTCTCACCAATGCCAATAACGGAGAGAACTGGTTCGCACTCGATGATCGCGATACGACACTGAACAATCTGCGCGATAAAATCTCCAGCGCGGGTTCCGTCGAGGACCGCAAGCCGCTTCTGGATGAATTGCAGAAATACGTACTTGAGCAGGGCTATTTCATCCCGCGTACGCAAATCGTCCAGCGCATCTATGTCCAGTCTCCAAACCTCAAGGGCGAGGTCTACAACGGCGTGGCCTATGCCAGCTACTACACCGCCTACCTCGCCGAATAGGATTTGAACCCCATCAAGGAGGTGACGGCATGAGCAATGCCTATCTAACCTACGCCGCAAAGCGGCTCGGCCAGGCGATTGTCGTCATCCTTCTGGCCTATGTCTTCACATTCGTGGTCGTCAGCATTCTGCCTGGCGATCCGATAACCAGCGTGCTGCGCAACCCGCAGAATGGCTTTACGGAACAGGCAATTGCCGAGATCATTGCGGCGCAGGGGCTGGACCAGCCGATCATCGTGCAGCTCTGGCATTCGTTGTCTGCGTTTCTTACCGGCGATCTCGGCATGTCTATGCGCTCCAATCGACCAGTCGCGACACTGATTGCCGAAGTCCTGCCGTCGACGCTCATTCTTGCTGCGTCCGGCCTGGCGGTCGCCCTTTTGCTGGCTTTTGCAGTTGCCTACGGAACGCAGGTTCTGCCGAAGAAATATGGGCAGGATGTGCTTCGAGCCTTCCCATCTCTCTTTCTTTCGACGCCCAACTTCGTCATCGGCCTTTTTCTGATCCACCTGTTCGGTTTTCAGCTCAGGCTGTTTCGTGTCATCGAGCCAGACAGCTTCTGGGCTACGTTCTTCGCCGCAATCACAATCGGCATTCCTTTTTCGGCGCAAATTGCGGAAGTGCTGATTGCCAATCTGGATCATGAGGCGGAGCAGGATTACGCGGCGGTTGCCCGAAGCCGAGGGATCACGCCACGGAAACTTTTCACCACCCATCTGTTGAAGCCCGCCTCGCTGCCGGTCGTCACCGTCATCGCGCTCACCGTTGGAGAATTGCTGGGCAACTCCCTGATCACCGAAACCGTTTTTGGGCGCACCGGTATTGGTAGCCTGGTACAGCGTTCGGTCAGCACGCAGGATCTGCCGGTTCTTCAGGCCATCGTCTCGCTCGGAGCCGTCATCTTCGTGGTGGTCAATCTCGTTGCCGATCTTCTTTATCCGCTGCTCGATCCGCGCGTGAAGGTGATTGTGGGCCGCAAGCGGCGGCAACTTAATGAACCACTTGGCCTGCAGACAGGAGCAAAGCCATGAGCCTCATTTCTAACCCTGTCTCTATCGGCAGTCCTCTCGAAAAGCTCAGATCGCTGAACCTCACGCCAGCCGTCGTCATATCCTTCGTGGTGATCGCAATCGTCATCGCCTGGTCGGTCGCGCCTCAGCTTTTCACCAGTCATAGCCCCATCAGCGGCGTTCCTGCTGACAAGTTGCTTGGGCCGAGTCTATCACACTGGTTCGGTACGGATCATCTGGGACGCGACCTCTACACGCGCGTTGTCTACGGCACGTCTTCATCGGTTTCGAGCGCGTTGGTCGCCGTTGTCATCGGGGTCGTGGTCGGCGGTCTGATTGGACTTTTGGCCGGATTTTTCGGCGGCTGGGTCGATGTGGTCTTCGCCCGCCTTGTCGACGTGCTGCTGTCGATCCCCAAATTTCTGCTTGCCGTCATTATCGTGACTGCAATCGGTTTTGAGACGATCAACGCAGCCATCGCCACAGGGATTTCAGCCATTGCCTTTTTCGCCCGCGTCGCGCGCGCCGAAGTCATCAAGACACGGCAGGCGACCTTTGTTGAAGCCTCTTTCCTTCTCGGCGGTTCGCGCAGCTTTATCGTGCTGAGACATGTGCTGCCGAATGCATCCCGCTCGATGTTGTCACTTGCCGTACTGCAATTCGGCGAATCCATTCTCGTCATCGCAGGCCTTGCCTTCCTTGGCTACGGCGATCCGCCACCCTCCTCCGACTGGGGCCTGCTGATTTCGATCGGCAAGGACTACCTGAAATGGCCCTGGCTCGTTTATGCACCCGCGCTCGTTACGATCGTGACCGTCCTCTCTGTCAACAGGATCAGCCGATGGCTTCGCAAATCGCACTGAAAAAAGCGCCCGCCACAACCGAATTCGTGGCTCCCTCACTCAGCCCAGCCGTTCCTCTGCTGAACGTGCAAAACCTTTCTGTCTCTTATGGTCGGCAGGAAGTCGTCCATAATGTCGGCTTCGAAATCGGACGCGGTGAGAGCCTTGCTCTGATTGGAGAATCCGGGTCGGGAAAATCCACCATTGCCAAGGCCGTCCTGCGGCTTCTCCCGAGCGGCGCGACCGCAAGCGGTCAGGTCATATTCGAGAAACAGGAAGTTCTCGGTCTATCGGAAAGACGGTTCCGACCTTATCGCGGTCGAAACATTGGTTTCGTGCCGCAGGACCCGGGCAACGCCCTGAACCCTGTCCGAACAATCGGCTCTCAGGCACTTGAGGCCGCCGCACTCACCGATGAAGCAACTCCGGCGCTCCAAAAGGCGCTTATCCTCGAAACATTTGCCAAAGTCGGCCTCGACAATCCTCAGCGCACCTTCGATTCATACCCGCACCAGCTCTCAGGCGGAATGCTGCAACGCGTACTGATTGCGCTCGCTATTCTGCCTCGGCCAGCCCTACTCGTGGCAGACGAGCCTACCTCCGCTCTCGATGTTACCATTCAGAAGCGGATTCTCGATCTGCTATCGCGATTACAGGAAGAACTCGACATCAGTCTGCTGCTCATCACGCATGATCTCGCTATTGCGGCAGAGCGCGCCGATAGTCTCGTCGTCCTCAAGAACGGTGCCGTTCAGGAGGCTGGGCGCACGTCATCCGTCTTCTCATCGCCCTCCTCGACTTATGCCCGGAAGCTGCATGGTGATGTTCCCGCACTCAATCCGAACCGTTATGCCAGGCTCCGCGATCCCGGGTTCAGCCGCTCCGCAGATCCGGCTGCGCTAAAAATCGCGGTAAAAGGCATCACCAAGCGATTTGCCGTCGATGGCAAGATATTGACCGCGGTCGACGATATATCGTTCGATGTCGCCGCTGGCACGACCCACGCACTGGTTGGAGAATCCGGCTCAGGCAAGACAACGACGATACGTTTGCTGTTAGGCCTGGAGGAGCCGGAAGCTGGCTCGATCAATGTCGGTGGAGATACCGTCACGAGCAAAAGCCGCACGTCTCTTCGCTCCGTCTGGCGACATTTGCAGCTGGTATACCAGAACCCCTTCACCTCACTCGATCCATCCTGGAAAGTCGAACAACTCATTCGCGAGCCCCTTGATCGATTCAAGATCGGTACGCCTGCACAACGTACGAGCGCGGTGAAGGAAGCAATTGCGAATGTCGGTCTCAATGATCACTTGCTGCAACGCAGGCCTTCCGCGCTTTCGGGCGGGCAACGGCAACGCGTGGCAATCGCACGTGCTCTGGTTTTGAAGCCGGATGTCATTGTTCTGGATGAGCCGACCTCAGCACTGGATGTCAGTGTTCAGGCAGATATTGTCGAGGTGCTGCTATCTCTTCAGGCAAAACTCGGCTTGACCTATGTCTTCGTCTCACATGATCTCGCGCTGGTGCGTCAGCTTGCGCACACTGTTTCCGTAATGCGGCAGGGTCGCATCGTTGAGCATGGAAGCGTGACCGACATCTTTACCAATCCAAGGCACGGCTACACTGCGGCATTGCTGGCATCTATTCCGTCAGGCCTCGCCACGGTCCAGTTACCCTCACCAAAGTTGCAACGCGTTCCCGACACAGAGCGAGCGTGATGATCTGGCGGGGCATCCGGCCCCGCCTCTGACCGCTAGTCACCCACCAATTTCAATCCACAGGCGCAGACAGGCAATATTTTCTACATATTCAATAGAAATAGAAAGACCTGTCTTCATCTCTCGTGCTGCAAGCCGTAGTTTCAACTCAACGATTTCAGAAACACCGAGGAGCCACCATGACTGCGGAATTCATCAGCGTCAGTTTTGCCAACGCGTCCAATGACTTGCACCCTATCCCGGATGCTCCGGTCGATCCGCTTTTTCTCGAGCGTTACGCAAGGGCGCTGGATGACTACGGGTTTAATTACACGCTCATCCCCTACTCCTCTTCCTCCTTCGATCCCTTCACTCTTGGCGCGACGGTTCTGGCGCATACCAAGAACATCAAGATCATCGTCGCGCTGCGTCCCAACACCGTGTACCCAACGGTTGCGGCTAAGTCTCTTGCGACACTGGACCAGTTAAGTGGTGGACGGGTAGTGGTCCACTTCATTGCAGGTAGCAGTGACGAGGAGCAGGCACGCGAGGGCGATTTCCTGAACAAAGAGCAGCGCTACGAGCGTCAGGAAGAATATATCCGCATTCTGCGCCTGGCATGGTCATCGACCGAGCCCTTCGATTTCGATGGCCAGTACTATCAGTTCAAACAGTTCCGCAGTGCGTTGCGTCCAACCAATGGGCACATACCGATTTCACTTGGCGGCTCTTCCGATGCCGCCTACCGCATCGGCGGCTCGCTCTGCGATATCTTCGGACTTTGGGGTGAGCCGCTCAAGGAGACCAAGGAGCAGATCGATCGCATCTATGCGGAAGCTGCGAAAGCAGGTCGGGTGGACCGCCCACGCATTTGGGTGACCTTTCGCCCGATCATTGCGGAAACCGACGAACTTGCCTGGGAAAAAGCGCATCGCGTTCTCGACCAGTTGAACGCGAACCGCCAGAAAGGCGTATCCCGTGCGTCTGTCAATGCGGCGACACCCGCCAATATCGGCTCCCAACGACTTCTGGACATCGCGAAGCGGGGCGATGTTCACGACCGGGCGCTGTGGTATCCAACAGTGACAGCCACGAATGCAAGCGGCGCAACGACTGCACTCGTTGGATCGCCCCGCACCATCGCCGACTCCATTCTCGATTACATCGATCTCGGTTGCGACCTGATCTCCATCCGAGGTTATGACAATTTCCACGATGCTGTCGACTACGGTCGATATGTCCTGCCTCTCGTGCGCGAAGGAATCCGTGAACGCGAAGAAGCGAAAAAGAAGGCCGCTGCCTGATCCCCGGCGTCCGGTATCTCAACCGGGTAGTCTCCCAATCGGAAAAGGCGACGATACTGCGCCGCCATCTAAAAGGTCGTAACTACATGTCTTATGATCCTACCGCACTTGAAGCT
Organism: Agrobacterium larrymoorei; assembly: GCF_013322225.1. GTDB lineage: Bacteria > Pseudomonadota > Alphaproteobacteria > Rhizobiales > Rhizobiaceae > Agrobacterium > Agrobacterium larrymoorei_A. Next base: position 9,297 of record NZ_JAAMFB010000030.1, on the reverse strand, counting down.
GCTGTGCGTGTTGTTGCGAGGGCGGCGCCAGAGGCGGATCAGACCGGTCACTTTCCCTGGACCGGCATTCGCGCCGTCCACGAGGCGGGTCTTCTCGAAAGCACCGTTGCCACGCAATACGGCGGTCCTGGCGGTACGCTCAGCACAGCAGCACATATTCTTGCAGCACTTGGGCGCGGTGATCCGTCGGTTGCGCTTATCAGTGCCATGACGATCTTAAATCATCTGGGTCAGGCCGCAAAAGGGCACTGGCCCGAGGGTCTCTATCGCGAGCTTCTGTCCCAGGCCCGCAACCAGCCCCTGCTTTTGAACGCGGCGCGCGTGGAGCCGGAACTCGGTTCGCCCGCGCGCGGCGGCCTGCCTGCAACACGTGCGCGCCGCACCGCCAATGGCTGGGCAATTTCAGGCAAAAAGCGTTTCGTGACGGGCGCTTATGGTCTCACACATTTCCTCGTCTGGGCGCATACGGATGAGGTTCAGTCCCGCGTCGGTACCTTCGTCGTTCCAAACGGAACGCCGGGGATTACCATTATCGAGAACTGGAAAAGTCTAGGCATGCGAGCGACCGGATCGCACGACGTGGAATTTACGGACGTTGAGATCCCTGCCGAACATGTGCTTGAATTGACGGACCCGACTGCTGCACGACAGGATAATCGCAGTCACGCCGCCATCAACCTTGCATTGACGGCGATCTATCTCGGCGCGGCAGAGGCAGCGCAAGAGGCGTTCATTCGTTTCGCACACGAACGCGTTCCCGCAAATCTCGGTCATTCCATCGCAAAAACCGAACGCTTCGTGGCACTTTCCGGGGAAATAGATCTCCTTGTGTCCGGAGCTCGGCAAATTATCTTCGGAGCACTCGATGGGGATTTGAGCGATGCGGAGCGGGTTATCCGCGCAAGACTTCTTGCGGGACGACAGATACGCGATGCAGTTCAGATCGCGGTGCGGGGCATCGGCAATCCCGGCCTTAGCGAAGATCTGGGGCTTGAGCGTCATTTTCGCGATGTTCAATCCGTCCTCGTCCACGCGCCGCAGGAGGATACCTCCATCGCCATTCTCGGACGCGCAGCTTTTGAACGCTGGAACAAGAACGAAAGCGAAGCGGCTCACTCGCTGAGCCTTTCGATCCGTAAAACGGCCTGAGACGCTAAGCGACCTTCGCTTTTGATGTAACAGAAAGAATTTTCAATGAGTTAAAGCCTGTCTTGCAATGGTGGGCGGCTTTGCAATGAAGACATGCGAACACTAACACGTGTCGCCTAACTCGTTTTTCACGCGACATGCTTTCAAACCTGGCCGTTGGCTTTTCTGCCAGTACCGTTACGTGTACGAGGATAATCCCTTGCTCCGCATGATGGTAATTTCAACGCTTCATCACCGCAGAGAGTGTTAATCGTCCATCCATAATCTGTTCATGAAGCAGCCATGCCACTTACAGCTCCGCAATTCATAGTCCGTTTGTCGCTCAGTTTGAGCAAGCAAACAGGAGAAAGAAATGCGTTTGATCGCAAAAGCGATGACCGTTACCGGAACGGCTCTGCTACTGGCCACTGGTGGAGCAAGCGCTGTCGAGATTCATAACGGATCGATCAGCCAGGACGAGGTTCTATCAACGCAGAAAGCCTGGGGCGATGCACTCGTTGCCATATCGAAGGAGCATGAAGAAAAAGGTGCTGAGGCGGCTCAGGTCATGGCAGCCAATGTTATCGACGCTGCCTATGGGTATCAATTAGGCCCCGTTCTCTTCAAGCCGACGCTAACACAAGAGCCGCAGACATTTAGAACCGATCGAGAAGGGGCGTTGGCCTATTTCGTCGGGCAGAATTCTAAGTACCCTGCCGACACCGGCTTCGCGCTAAAGGGATGGCGTCAGGTTGACGTGAAGAATGCCGCAATCCTCCTCGACGGCGAATATGCAACGACACTTGGCAAGGTGTCATTCACCGACAAGGACGGGAAAGTGACGACCGTCGATAAGTCATGGACCTTCAAAAAGGACGACGCGGGCGTTATCAGGATCGTACAGCACCATTCCTCATTGCCCTATCAAACTAAATAACCGCATTTACCGATTGTGCTCCAGACGGTAGCCAATCCCACGGACGGTCGTGATACAGGAGCGATCGTCCGACCCACTATCGATTTTCGCGCGCAAGCGTCGCACATAGACATCCACGACATTCGTCAGCGGATCTTCGCCCGCGCCCCAGATATTTGCGAGTATCCTTTCGCGGCTCAAAACGCGTCCCGGCGCCGACATGAACAGCTCCAGCAGCGCCAGCTCCTTGGCGGTCAAGCTAATCTCGTTACCAGATACCGTGACGCGCATGGATTCCCGGTCCAGTTCCAGCGCACCGACGGAGAGTGTCCTATCCGCGAGAGGCCGAATATCGACGGGCCGACGCATCAAAGCTTCAATCCGGGCAAGGAGCTCCTCAAAGGCGAACGGTTTGACAAGATAGTCATCTGCCCCCATCCGCAAGCCGGAAATTCGATCATTAACCGAGCCAAGCGCCGTCAACATCAAGATCGGCGACGATATTCCGCTTGCCCTCAGCGTCTGGCACACATCCGAGCCATTGATGATCGGCAGCATGACGTCCAGCAGGATAACACCGCTTTGGCCGGCGGATAGCCATTCCTTCCAAAGCTCATGGGCGCGCTCGATCCCGCTTGGACCGTCTCGCGCAACTGTTACCGCATATCCTTCCGCGCGAAGTCCGCGCTCCAGGAAATCTGCCACTCTGGGGTCATCTTCTATAATCAATAAATTCAATTATGCTGCTCCATGGAAATTTCGGGAACAGCATTGGTCCGATGCAAGGGAAGCCGTAGAGATACGGTGGTTCCCTCCCCGCTTTCGCTGTCAATCGAGATCGTTCCACTGTGTAGCGACACAAGGTGACTGGCTATGGAAAGACCAAGACCTGTGCCTTCCGGACGGTGCCGTCGTGCGTTATCGCCCCGGAAATTGCGCTCGAACACATGCTTGAGATCATCAGTGTCGATACCGATGCCCTGGTCATGGACGATGAGTTCCCAGACCTCCTCACGCATTTTCGTGCGGACGTCTATCTTAGTATTGCGTGGTGAATAGCGGATAGCATTGTCGAGCAGGATAGCGATGATCTGCCGCAATCGAATAGGGTCTCCCAAGACAATGACCTCAGTGTCATCAATGGACGTCACAATGGTCACGCCACATTGATTGGCCAGTGCTGAGGCACTCAAAAGCGCCTCTTCAAGCGGACCTGCGATATCGACTGGCTCCTTGTTCAGCACAAGCGACTCGTTTTGTCCTCGCGACATCAGCAAAAGGTCATCAATCAGGCTGCTCATCTGGCCCGCGGCCTGCCCGATACGCTCGAGCGATCCACGATAGTCATAGTCCGTCTTCGAGCTGCGCAGTGCGATTTCGGCTTCCCCGCGAATGGCGGTGGTAGGTGTGCGAAGTTCGTGACTGATATCGGCAAGCAGGCTCAAGCGACGGCCCTCGGAAGCACGCAATCGCGACAGAGCATCTTCGAGGGCAGCCGTGCGCTCCTTGACCTGCTGTTCAAGAATGAGCCGCTGGTTGGCTTCCTCATTGCGTCTCACCAACAATTCCGACGCCATGCGATTGATGCTGGCAGCAAACCGTCCGAACTCGTCGCCTGTGGTCACCGGAATGCGATGCTCGAGTTTCCCGGATTCGTATGCTTTTGCCCCCTCCAACATCTGTAGCAGCGGGCGGCGAACAGCGTTAGCAACCGCATATGCCAGACCCATGCCGATCACAGCGATGAAGAATGTGACAAATGCCAACACGCGATTAAGTCTCAGCAGCGCCGCATCCGCATTTTCCCTTGTACGGACAAGCTGGGATCGCTCTTGGGAGATCGTATTGTTGAGCACCTCACGAAGATCTCGCCCGGCCCCCTGATCGAAGATTGCCTCGATGGATGCCCACGCCGTGCGCGCATCTTCGGCGCCTGTGTGAGACCTGATATCCTCAATAGCCGGTTTCAACGCAACGACACTGCCGGATATCAGACGCAAGGCGTCATCGCGTGCGTCATCGTCACCTGTCAATGCGTTGGCGCTGCGATCCATCTCGCGGGTATCTCGGCTGATCCGCTGGAGTTGCGCAATAGTTGCGGCCATATGCGCACGCAGCATTTCGCCATCTCCCGGCGCGTGTTCCGCGCCGATCAGCGCACGCAGAGACCATGCACGCAGTCTCTGTTTCGTTGCAGAAAGTTCCAGCATGCCGGAGAGGAGATCGCCGGCATATCGACCACGAATGACCTGTTGCTCTGCCACTGTCGCGATATGACGATTGAGCAGACCCTGGGCGACGATCAGCAGTGCGAGAACAGTAAAGGCAGCAATGAGCCGGATGGTGAAGTCAAGCTGCTTCATCTTTTCCGCCTCGTGCTGCCTGTCTAAACAGCAAAATGGTCATCGGTGGACCGTCACCGGCGTCCCGGCTCTCACCATTTCATAAAGCTGCTCGACATCCTGACGATACATTCGGAAACATCCGCTCGAGGCATTAGTCCCGATGGATGCAGGATCATTGGTGCCGTGTATCCGCAGAAGACCGTCGGCAAGATAGAGCGCGCGTGTTCCAAGCGGGTTTGATGGCCCAGGCCGGACGACCTCTGGGAGCTTAGGGTTTTTCCGGCGCATCTCCGCCGTTGGCCGCCACTCGGGATATTCCTTTTTTGAAACGACCCGGGTCGAACCAACCCATTGCTTGCCCTCTCTGCCAACAGCAATCGGATAGGCAAACTGCTCTCCTGTCGGCGAGGTGTAATAGAGCGTATGCTCACTGGTAACGATGACGATGTTACCGACCGAACCTTGCGCGGAGCGGCGACGATCATACGTGCCACGCTCTTCATAGAATGGAGCACGATCATAAGAGCGCAGCGCGAGCGGCCTTTCGTAATACGTGTCGTCATCCTCGTAAGGAACGCTCTCCCGGTAATCCCCGGGCTGATCATAGTAAGGGTCGTAATATTGCGCTGCGGCCTGAAAAGTTAGAAGCATGTAAAATACCGCGCACCACACGATACCTGATTTCATTTGATCTCCACCAGCAACGCTTACAGTTTACCGACGATTTGCTGCAAATAATGGCAAGCGTAAGGAGCAAGTATCCGTAAGGTCATCCGACGCCGCGAATGATCCCAGCCCGTTATGATCGCGTCACCCCGATCACTCATTCGGCGGTTCGTACCGATGCCTTGCATATAAGCGATCAAGTTCGCGCTGATGCGGGGTCTTGCCGGTGTAGATTTCCACATATTCTGGGATACGCGGCATTCTCGTTTCGAGATCTTCTTGCGACTGCATCGAGATATAGCCGATCTGAACGAGATACATCGTTCTCGATCGCACATCGGCCGACCTCTCGGAAAAGCCATATCGAAGGAACATGTGCTTTAGCGCCTCAAGGCGCTGTTCATCGGCAATTTTCACCTCCGCCTGTACGTCAGGAGACTGGATGGCCCAGCTTCTCACGGCAAATTCGAACTGCGAGTCGAACAGCGATTTGTCCAGCCAACAGTCGAAGACGTTCAGCACCGCCTCGACGATGGATTCCGCATAGGCCTCAGACTGCCTGACAAGGGAGCCCGTATTTTTGTCCCGCCACCGCTCAACGAGGGCGGTCAGCAGCTCTTCGCGATCCTTGAAGAACCAGTAGAAGCTGGTGCGGGAGAGCTTCAACTTTGCCGCAAGCGGCTGGATTTTCACTGCATCTATACCGGAATCCAGCAGAACCTCGTAGGCGGCGTCCAGCCAGCCTTCGGGTGACCCTCTCCATCCGCTTTCATTGACGCTCTGATCCATGGGGAGAATATCTAACGAAGCCGCGGCTGAGGTACAACAAAAATGTACGTAGTCGTCACAATGGTTGACGCCGATGCTTTCTTTATTGACGGTGGTGTACATTTCGAAATAGCGTTCACGTCATTGCCAACGCACGGAGCCGTCAATGTCGAACGATCCCCTTCTTCAGCCGTACAAACTCAAGCATCTGACGCTCCGTAATCGCATCATGGTGACATCGCATGAACCGGCCTATCCAGAAGACGGCATGCCGAAGGGGCGCTATCGCGCCTACACCGTCGAACGGGCCAAGGGCGGGGTGGCGCTGACGATGACCGCAGGATCGGCGGCTGTGTCTAAGGACAGTCCGCCGGTATTCAACAATCTTCTGGCCTATAAGGACGAGATCGTTCCGTGGGTCCGCGAAATGACCGATGCCGTGCATGAGGAGGGCTCCGCCATCATGATCCAGCTCACCCATCTCGGCCGCCGCACGCGCTGGGACAAGGGCGACTGGTTGCCCGTTGTCGCGCCCTCTCACCGGCGGGAACCTGCCCACCGCGCGTCAGCAAAGAAGATTGAGGATTGGGATATCGAGCGGATCATCAAGGATTTCGCCGATGCAGCCGAACGCATGAAAGCTGGCGGCATGGACGGTGTCGAACTGGAGGCCTACGGTCACCTGATCGACCAATTTACCTCGCCGCTCACCAACGAACTCGACGGCCCCTATGGTGGACCACTCGAAAACCGCCTGCGGTTCTGTCTCGACGTCTTTGCCGCCATGCGAAAGCGGGTCGGCGAAGACTTCATTCTCGGTGTCCGCTATACCGCTGACGAGAGCCTGCCCGGCGGAACCGGAAAGGACGATGGCCTAGAAATCTCCCGGCGCTTGAAGGAAAGCGGCCTGATCGACTATCTGAACGTCATTCGCGGTCATATCGACACCGATCCCGGCCTTACCGACGTTATCCCGATCCAGGGCATGGCCAGTGCGCCGCATCTGGACTTCGCAGGCGAGATACGCGCTGCTACCAGCTTTCCTACGTTCCATGCCGCCAAAATCCAGGATGTCGCCACCGCCCGCCATGCGATCGCTGCCGGTAAGGTGGACATGATCGGCATGACCCGCGCGCATATGAGCGACCCGCACATCGTGCGCAAGATCATCGAAAAGCGCGAGGATGACATCCGTCCCTGCGTCGGCGCCAATTACTGTCTGGACCGCATCTACCAGGGTGGCCTTGCCTTCTGCATCCACAACGCCGCGACAGGGCGCGAGGAAACCATGCCGCACATCATCCCCAAGACGGATGTGCGCAAGAAGGTGGTGATCGTCGGCGCAGGTCCGGCGGGTCTCGAAGCCGCCCGCGTCGCGGGAACGCGCGGCCATGAGGTCGTCGTTTTCGAAGCGGCAAGTCACCCCGGCGGTCAGATCCGGCTCACTGCCCAGAGTCATCGCCGCAAGGAGATGATCAGCATCATCGATTGGCGCATGAGCCAATGCGAGAAGCTCGGCGTGATGTTCCGGTTCAATACATGGGCAGAGGCCGAGACGGTAGAGGCGGAAAACCCGGATGTCGTCATCATCGCGACAGGCGGCCTGCCGGATACGGAGGTTCTGACATCCGGCAACGATCTCGTCGTGTCCGCATGGGACATCATCTCGGGCGATGTGAAGCCTGGAAACAACGTTCTCATTTATGATGAAGCCGGTGACCATGCCGCCCTACAGGCTGCCGAAATCATTGCTGGCGCAGGCAGCAAGGTCGAGATCATGACGCCAGACCGCTCCTTCTCGCCGGAGGTCATGGCGATGAATCTCGTGCCATATATGCGCTCGCTGCAAAAGCAGAATACCACCTTTACCGTGACATACCGCCTGAAAGCCGCCGAGAAGCGAGGCAATCAGATCGTCGCCAAGGTCGGCAGCGATTACGGCGGCGTAGAGCAGGAGCGTCTCGTGGACCAGATTATCGTCAACAATGGAACGTTGCCGCTGGACGATCTCTACTTCGAGCTTAAGCCCAGTTCGACCAATCTCGGAGAGGTCGACTACGAGAACCTGATCGACGGCCAGCCACAAATGGTCATGCGCAACGACGCCGGTCGCTACCAACTTTATCGCATCGGCGATGCGGTGGCCGCACGCAACACCCATGCGGCAATTTACGATGCCCTGCGCCTGGTGAAGGACATCTGAGATCGGCTATAAACGGCAATGTCGATGATGACTTTTGAGTTCCTCATGTCTGCAATGTGCTGGACACCAGCTTCTTTCAGGCAAAGGGCCTCCTCGACCGAAACTCAACAAACGGATTCATCGACATTTTGACGTTGGCAAGCTCAACGCCAAACGATCCGCCTTCACGCGGTTTTTCATCGTCGTTTCCTCATTACATCCGGCCACGGAGAGCTTCGGGGTCGTAGGGAGACTCCGCAATCACGCGTGCCTTGCACAGTTTGCCGAGAATTGGCACTTCCAATTCCGTTCCCGGTGCTCCCAAGGCAACCGGCAAGAGAGCAAAGGCGATATCGTGACCAACCGTATAGGCATAGCTGCCGGATGTGATGCGTCCGACCAACTCTCCGTCGTGATAAACACCTTCGTGAATGAGCGAACTCGCGCCATCCGTATCGATAGCGATTGTCACGGAACGCCTGCTCACACCTTTCTGCTGCTGGCGAAGGAGCGCCTGCCTGCCGATGAACTCGCCCTTGTCGAGCCGGATGAAGCGGTCGAGATTGCTTTCCCATGCAGTCAGTTCCGGGTTCATGTCGCGATACATCGCACGGTAGGATTTTTCGAGGCGAAGGAATTCCAGCGCGTGATAGCCGATGAGCCTCAAACCATGCTCCTCACCGGCGGCGAGGATCGCCAGCAGCAATTGCCGCTGATAGGGCAACGGATGGTATAGCTCCCAGCCCAGCTCACCTTCGTAATTAACGCGCAGCACTCGGACATCGGTTGCGAGACCAACTGTGCCGGAGTTGACGCCAAACCACGGGAACGCCTCGTTCGAAAGATCCATCTCAGTCAGACCTTGCAGAACATCGCGTGCCTTCGGCCCGACTACGGTAAAGCAACCGCGTTCGTTGGTAACATTGCGTAGCTGAACGCTTCCGTCCTTTGGCAAAAGCTTCGACAGATCATCAAAATTCCAGCGCTCGGCCCGTGGCGTTGAGATGAGGTAGAAGCTGCCATCCTCAAGGCGCGCCACCACATATTCCGCCTGCACACCGCCAGCCTTGGTCAGATGATGGCTGAGATTGACGCGACCGACCTTCGGAAGGCGGTTGGCGAGAATGCCATCGAGCCACGCTTCGGCACCGGGGCCGGATACTTCGAACTTCGTCATCGGCGTCATTTCAACGTGTGTTTAAGCATGGAATGTTGACCCCTCTGGTGGGGTAATACTTATCCAATTTTGACCCCCTCTGGATTTCATCCGACCATCCGGCTTTTGGCAGCGG
>NZ_JAAMFB010000058.1 GCF_013322225.1 Agrobacterium larrymoorei | reverse complement strand
GATGGCCAGGCGTCTTGCCAATCACGACCTTCTGGATGAACTGGCGCACGACGGTAACAGTCGCTGCCTAGCCTGCTCGTCGCCATTGTTGCGGGAAAGGATCACTTGGTTATGACGGCAGTTACGACGTCGTTCGCCGATATGCCAAGGGGTGGGCCAAGAGCCGTGATGCCGTGACGATCGAAGCCTACCTGCCGCTCTACCATGCACCTTGCGAGCCTATCAGTTCGACTGAAGTCATGAGATTGTGTTGATCAACAGCGTGACGACTAGGGCGGAGGTGGCGCATATCGGTTTTTGCCACAGCCGTACGATGTTTGCCTAACTCCACCGTTGTGAGCCACGCGTTCGCTTATCATATGTCTCCTTTCCGTATTTGCGTTTGCGCGCACATAATGGCATTATAATTCCATTGATGTAGAAAATAGAATTTTTGATTGATTTTCATAATGAGTTCGTTAGGCTGATTTTGTTGCCTGTCTTGCGCAAGAGGAGTTGCGTCTGGATGGGGATGGCGACGGTTTTGGCGCTTTGGCATTTCACGCTCCACGAGGTGGA
>NZ_JAAMFB010000044.1 GCF_013322225.1 Agrobacterium larrymoorei | reverse complement strand
TCCTGAGTCCGCCCAATTAGGGTGAGTCCGGCGAATTGGGTGAATGCCTTGTTCTTTGGAATCAGCGAGATAGAATCCGCTCGATAAGGACGGCCGACAAGAGAGAATCGGTGCGAACTACGGTCCTTGAGGCCGCCGAAACCTGCGACTTGGAGCGCTCGTGGCCAAAGCAAAGACATCTCTGACTGCCGTCGAGCGACGCGCAGAAGAACTCGACACCATTGCGTCCGTTCTGCCACTTGAGCGTCGGGACGAGCTTGCCGAGCTACTCACCGACCACGACATCGAAACGCTACGCCATCTGGTCAACGCCGGTATGGGGGCCAACACGCTTCGGGCGCTGACGTCGGATCTGGCCTATCTCGAAGCCTGGGGCCTGGCAACGACCGGCAAATCTCTGCCATGGCCTGCTCCCGAAGCGCTGCTCCTGAAGTTCGTCGCGCATCATCTTTGGGATCCTAAAAAGCGCCAGAAGGATCCAGAGCACGGCATGCCTACGGGCGTCGCCGACACTTTGCGAGCCCAAAAATTTCTGAAATCCACCGGCCCACATGCACCCGACACAGTGCGCCGCCGACTGGCCAGTTGGTCGACCCTTACAAAATGGCGCGGTCTTGACGGCGCTTTTGCTTCCCCTGCCCTGAAATCCGCTATTCGCCTCGCCGTGCGTGCCGTCCCGAGACAGCGTCGTCGCAAGAGCGCGAAAGCGGTCACCGGTGATGTCCTGGCAAAGCTTCTTGCCACGTGTGCCAGCGACAGCCTGCGCGATGTCAGGGACCGCGCGATCCTGATGGTCGCCTTTGCGTCGGGTGGCCGCCGGCGCAGCGAGATCGCAGGCCTTCGCCTTGAACAGCTAACCGTAGAAGCTCCGATCGAGACCGAAGGCGGCCCTCCCCTCCCCTCGCTTGCTATTCATCTCGGGCGAACCAAAACGACTTCAGGCGAAGAGGACGAAGTGGTTTATCTCACGGGCCGACCCGTCGAGGCGTTAAAGGCCTGGATCACTGCGGCCAAGATCGACAAGGGCAGCATGTTTCGCGGGATCGGGCGTTGGGGCACGGTGTCAAAACGAGCGCTTGATCCACAGTCGGTGAATGCAATCCTCAAGCAGCGGGCGGAGATGGCGGGGTTGGACAGTGGGGAGTTTTCGGCGCACGGGCTGCGATCGGGATACCTTACGGAAGCAGCCAATCGTGGCATTCCCCTGCCGGAGGCTATGGAGCAGTCGCGTCACCGTTCCATTCAACAGGCATCCAGTTACTACAACAGCGCGACCCGCCGTAGCGGGCGTGCTGCGAGGCTTTTGTAAGAGGCGGCACCTACTCGTATGCACCGTCGTGTTGATGGAACAGCCGAGCGACTCGCGTGCTCGAAGCGCAAGCGAAGCTGCGGCCCGCTTTAGGGTTCCATCCACCCCTCAAGTTCCGCGTCCGTGCCGTCGCCTAGCAAGTGCTTCTTTAACGTTTCAGCGAGCTCCAGACTGCGAAGACGCCACGGCTCTAGGGCATCATAAAGTAGGTGATCTTCGTCGACCTCTCGTCGAACGATTCCCTGGATTCGCCCGTAGGTGCCATGCAGCCTGGGAGGCTCTTTCTTGAATTGCTCGAGTAACCTGCTCATCCCGGAATGTGGATCATGCCCGTCCGATATTTCCTTCGCGGCCAAAATAGACTCGATGTCCAGTTCAAGAAAACGCAACGCTATTCGCTTGTCGTCCTCGTTCAGCATCCACAAATCGAGATCTCTCAGATCGTCCAGAATTGCGGTAGAATAGACAAGTGCACGACATAACCACTCGGTCCGTGTTTCACGATCCGATGCCTGGTCCAACACCGCAGCCCAAGCTTCCGGCATGAAATCTCCGACGCGGCTCAACTTGTGCCTGAGTAGCAAGTCAAGAAATAGCTCGGCATTCGAGGGACCACACTCGAGAACGATTTGACGCACTTGGTCGCCTTTACCACTGCTCGAGATTGCCTCCCATGCAATCCCGAATAATGGATGACGCGGCTGCCGCACGATCAAGTCGACAACGGGCTGCCATACGTCAGCACCCCTGTGGGCGCGGTTCCAGAGCCGTGGCGGCTGACCGGTGAATGCCTGGACACAGGCAGCTAACAGGTCGTCTGCGAGCCCCGTTACCAGTACGAGAGCCGGCCCATTGAGAGCAACTCCGACAGGCAAGAGAAGTTGCTCAAGATCCTTCGGCACGTTAGGCGATGTCAGAACCGAAGCCTTCAGCCAGATCGCATCAGAGCGCGAAGCTCCAAGCATCCCGACGACGAGACCGCGTTCCGCTTCAGTCAGCACGTCCCAATGATCAACTATATCTGCGATGATAGCGTAAGGCGCGGTGCTTCCCGGAAGCGCGAGAGCTCGAGCGAGCCGGCCTTCTCGCATCTCAGGCTTCCCGCGCGTGGCGTCGAGGAGCAGATCGGCAAACCCCAATGTGAAATCATCCGGGACAAGCCCTTCCGCGGTGACCTTTTCGAGCCAGTGCAGCCAGCTGTCGCAGATGCGGACCAGAAGTTCCGGCGCGATCTTGCCGCGCGATTCCATGACTACGTTGAACAAGCGCGCTTCGGTGAATTCTGCACCCGCGGGTAGCGCGTCGAGTGCGATCGGCATGACGCGGGCAAACAGGTCCCATGCTCGCCCCGGCCCGGAATATTCGATGCGATCGAATCTTATGAGGTTCGGCATTATGGCAGCGGCTGCGGCCGGCTCAGCTGCTTGAGCTCCTATGATGTCGATCAAACGCGATTTTCTTGCTTGAGGCAGCGTACTCCAACCTCTGACTGCCCCGTCGAGCATTGCCGACGCGACTGCCGGATGTTCATCTGCATAAAGCTTGCGAAGGATATCCTCATCCTCTGAACGATCGACCGAGAGCCATATCTTAGCCGCAGCGGCGCGGATGAAACCTTCGCCGTAATTGAGGAGGCGAGCCATTGCCTGATGGCCGAGCGCGGCCGGCTCGCCTTTGTAGAAGGTAATGGCTCGACAGGCGCCCTGTGGGCCAAGATAAGTCTCCTCGGAGGATTCAAGCAGACCCAATTCGGTCAAAACGTCTCCACGCTCGGGTGCGGACAGAAGCGCTTCCATCCGCTCCAGTCCACTTATCGTACGCCCTATTGGAAGACGTGCTTCATCATCCTGCCATATCATCTCCGATACATCGCGCCTTCGTACCGCGATGACCCAGTCTGGCAGGTGGCTTCGAAACTCCCGCGAAAGTTCTGGTAGATGACGAAGCAGAAATGCGTAGCAAAGGTCGCGCGTCGCCGGAAAGTAGCTTTTCAGTCCTCGTTCGGCCAGTTCAGGAATAGCATCGCGCCTGTTCGATCCCTTCAATCGTTCATGCATCCAGTCGAGGTTTCGAGCAGCGGCCTTCGACGTTAATCCCCTCCTGCAAAACAGAGCCCTCTCGAGCACTGAAAGAGCCTCCGCAGTCTGTTTCTGTGTCGATACCTGTGCTGACGCCTCCCCCGCCGCCCGATAGTACGCGTGCGAGAAATTTATCTGGTGTAAACCGGGATAGCTGATCAGGCGACGCATCTCGAGCGAATCAAGTCCAGCAAGATCGACCTGATCTAGCGTTGGTTCTTCCTCATACTCCGGATCAATAGAAGGCTCAGGCGCGCCACCGCCGATACTCGTTATTGTGAATTGCGAATCCGGCAAGCCGGGTAAACTGTCGCCGCCTTTGCCAAGCAAAAATGCCAACTCAGTCTCCGCGATGGGTACCATTGCGTTGGTCCCGATCGCGAGGCTCCGTGCTAATGGCTGAAGTCCTTCGCTACGCCAGATGTCCGCCAACGCCGAAGCGCGCTCATGTGCTATTCGCTCCAGTTGATCGACTGTGACTGGCGCGACAATCTTACCGTGGTGGCGAGCCAAATGCTGGATACTTCCAGGATCCAGATTCAGTTTGCCAGTCAAAAGTGCATTTTCAACGAACTGCGCGAGCTCGGAAGGCACCGCCGCCTGCGCGACCTGATTAGACCAAATTGTCGCAGAGAGGGTCGCTTCAGACTGGCTGAGATCGTACCAGCAATGCCCGTCAACCGTCAGCGTTCCCACATCGCTTGCATTCGTGGCTGCGAACAGTTGTTCCTGTGACTGAGCCACGATCAGCCGCCTGTCATGCCGGAGGTGTGCAACCAGATCTTCCAACTGCTGGTATAGCTTGATGAAGTCCGGCTCCGTGTGCGTACCGCCGAGCGGGTCGTCGAGCAAGACAAGTCGATGGGAACGACCGGGTTCGCTGAGGAACCGTTCGGCTTCCTTGACTTCTGAAAGCACTCGGACAGTGTAGCCTAGCTTTTGAAATCTGGCGGCGATGAAACGCGCGGCATTTGATTTGCCTGTTCTTGGCCTGCCCGTCAGCAACAACACTCTCCTCTGAGAAAGTGTCTCCTGCCAAACCGTCTCGATACCGCGCTCGACATAACCCTCGGGCGAGAGCGAGCCATAGGACGACTGATTAAGCACTTCCCGGATCTGTGGCAGGACGTTGTGAGACTTGCCCTTCGCGCCCTTAATCACCTCCCTGAGCCGATGGATCGTGTCCCCCGTCCGATCGCCCGGCACGTCATAGGCGCGAACGAGGAGATCCTCGCAAACGGATGTCACTGCCACTTCTTCCAGGCGTTCGACCAGCGAAACACGTCGCATTGCCTCGACCAGTGTTTCCGGCGTAAGTTTCGCTGCCACCGCCGCCCTGTGTTGGTCGCGCTCCTTCGCCAGCTTGCTGGGATCCCGTCCGCCCGACGGCTTGGCATAGGCTGCGAGCAGCGTCTTGGCATCAGCCTTGTTGAGCGACTGGACCCGCTCTTTTTCTCTCCAACTGAGCCCTTCGACCAAAACCGATGTTGCGTCGTCACACCGGCTTGACAAGACCAGCACAATAAAACGGCTTTTGTCTGCGAGCAGTCTTTCCAGCAGTGTATTGTCGGCAACTTTGGTGCCCGGATGACCAAGGTATTCTGCAAGCTCCTTGAGACCGAATTTACCGCTAGCGCCCTTTACCTGTATTTCGACAATCTGGCCGTCAAAGTGAATTTCGCAATCTTCACCGCCATTAGGCTCGATCAGAAATTTCACGCTAGGCCGACTAAGAGTCTGCAGACCGAGCGCCACGCAGACGATATCCTGGAAGTCATACTTCTTCGGGCCTGTGATATTGATCGTCACCTCATGCTCCCAACCCACCCTTGATTTCTGACGCTCAACCGCAATAAGAGGCTGTATTTCTTGAGAAAATCAAGAAAAGAAACGGCTGACAAGTTTTCTGTGTGTGAACTAGCAATTGCATTCGCAACTAGCTCTATACAAGCGCGAGATTACCCGACCTTTTTTGGTTGCTCAGCAGTTGACCTTATTAGCGACATCAGCATGGGCCCGATTGAAAACTCCCCGCGCTCAGAGCGCCTGGTGAGATCACGCAGATATCCTCCGGCGGATGTTATGAAATTCGATCGCTCCAGAATGCAGGCCACAGCCACCGCGGCATTTTCCGGCCCCATGGCGTTGCACGCCTCCTCGTAGGCAGAGGGGCTGACGCCCAGCATTGAGCGCACAACGATGGCCGCCTTCATGAGCTCGCGCCAGTGCTCGATGCGCCCACCGGGCCCATAATCAGTGATCTGGGGGCAGGCGCGAAGAACCATTCCGAGCGGGAACGCCTTGATCGGCTCGCGTCTTGTCTTCTGTGTTTCCTTCGGCTCATCCCTCGTCAAAAGTTTGTCCGCTGCCTTTTCGCCCAGCTCTTTTCCAGAGCTAGGTTCAAGTTCATTTATAAATTCGGTATTTGAATTCTGTATGTGCCGGTCATCCTGGTTGGCATTGCCATGCACTTCTTCCGTTTTGAGCTGCATTTCCAGGAGGTTGAGCACCTCTTCCCGCAGTAGCTCCATTTCATCAAGCGTGATCTCGACCTGAGAGCGGTTCGGGTGGCGAGGGATGCGAGCGAGAATGCTGACATACTCGGACTCCATATGGTCCCAGTTGCCGGCCGCACCCTCTTCCACGGCGGCCGAGATCAACTTGCGCACATCGCGGCGGCAGATCGTCAGCGCTTCCCTTGCGCGGCGGAAGCGCGCGCGCTCGGCTGCGACATCCTGCGCCATCAAGGCGAGTTCGGTGGCACGAGCCAGCAGGGGCGTCAGGTCAAACCCGTAGGCCTGTTCGACCTCGCCATCCCTGTTGCGGTGCGCGTAGCGTTTACCGTTCGGGCTGTCGCGCCGGAGAATAAGGCCCGCGTCGACTAGCGCCGCAAGTTGCCTGCGCAGGGTTGTCTCGGTGATCCCGTGGGCCCGAACAGACAGCTGGGCGTTGGATGGGAAGACGACCAGACCCTGGCTGGGATCGAGCTGGGCCTGAGGGTGAAACGTCAAAAGGGCATCAAGGACGGCAAGTGCCCGGTCCTGGATTCCCAAGCGTTCCCTTGCCTCGCATACGTCTCGAAAGACTTTCCATTTCTCGATGCGCGCATCTGGCCCCGGATTCTCGATCGCCATCTGGTTTCGGACCAGGGCGAGCGACATCTCCCGCCGCCCAAAGGGCGTCGTCACATGTCCCGTCTGCATTTTTCTTTCACCTTGCTTCAGGCAAAGGAAATCCGCTCACCAAAACGGCGCCAAGACTCTTGACTGTGATTCCGGGAAATGCGATTCTCGATCCTGCTAGAGATGACGAGAGAGGCTTCCACGGTTCGCCGTTTGGGGGCCTTTTTCTTTTGCGGTTCAGTCTCCGTTGGTTTCAGTTTTCGATCCTTTGTACTCCTCGTACAAACGACCCATGTGTGAAGACAGCCATTCGCTGAACGGCTTGGCTTCAGCATTGGTAAGCTCGATGGCAACCTTCTTTGCCTTCGCATTTATCACCATGTTCAACGCGCGATCGGTTGAGGTCCAGTCTCGAACAGCGGATTCAGCCTTCGGCTTCTTGGCGGCTGACCTGGCCTTGTATCGCTTCAGGTAATCATGGAGTTTCTCGAAGCGGTCGTCTTCATGGAGCGCCTGGAAGTCGGCAGACTCCACGTGCTCAATCGCAACCTTAAAGAGGGCAGGGGCAAGAACAAGTTGGCGAAGGCTCAGCCACCGGTCGCGCCCGATTTTCTTGGACGCGCCCAAAGCCGTGATAACAGATGCCGGCACAGCCTCAACGACCGCGAGCATCTTCGAGAGCATGGCCTCGTCAATGGCAAGCGAGGAACGAACGGTCTCCTTCGTCATGCCTGAGGCAATCAAGTTTCGGGCGAAGTAGGCGCGTTCTATGAACGACAAATTCGACCGGGCCGCATTTTCCTGGCCCTGTACGATAGCCGATGTGGTGTCGTCCAACTGCTTTACGATTGCCTTGACCGAGACGCCAAGCTCGCGGGCCACCCTGAGGCGACGATGGCCGAACACCACCATATATCGCTTGACGTCTGTCGAGCTCGGACGGACCAAAATAGGCGTCGTCTGACCTGATTCCTTGATCGCCTGGAGCAGTTCCTGAAACTCCTCCCCATCGTCGGACAGACGGTCGGCAACGAAAGAGGCATCGATCAGCAGCGGATCAAGATCCACGATCACCTCGCCTTCCATCAGTTTCTTTGTGTTCTCGGCCATATCCTCGATGGAGCGGACAACCGTCTTTGCCGCTCCTGTCATGCCGTAGCCCGGCTTGGTTGGCGTCTGGCTCGCCGAGATGGCAGCCATGTCCAGCTTGGCGAATGGATTTTCACGTGACATGGCCGGCCTCCGGATCAGTGCTCAACTGCGACAAGCCATTCATCGCGCTCTCAAAAACGACAAAAAAAACGGCTGACAAGTGTCTCATTTTCGCCCCCAGACACCATGGATGAGTTCGACGATTTCCGCGTTGGCGGCATTGAGACTTTCCATTGCCCGGTCGTAGGTCGCGCGGACGAATTCCCCCCGCTCGACCTCATACAGGGTCTGCTTCTTGATCGACGCGTCGGAAATCGCCGTGGACTTCAGGACGTGATTTCTTAACATCTGCTGCGCGAACATCGACTGCATGAACCCTACCATCTGGGCCTGGGGGATATCCGTCGGCTCAAAGCGCGTGATGAGGTAGCGGAACCACTGCACCCGCATCTCCGCCCCGGCCTCGGCGACAGGCCCCATGATCCCGCCAAGCATCATGAGAAACTGGCTCATCGACATGATGTCGAGCATCTGCGGATGGATGGTGATGAGGATGCCTGTCGAGGCCATGAGTGCGGTGATCGTCAGGTATCCCAGCTGAGGAGGGCAGTCGATGACGACGACGTCATACTTGTCGTCGACTTGCTTCAGGGCACTAGCGATCCGCATATAAAAAAGCCGCCCGTCTTCTCCCTTCTTCGAGGAGATTGCCAGCGGCACATCATACTCGTATTCCTGCAACACTAGGTTCGCGGGCACGACATCCAGCCCCGGAATGTTGGTCGGTTGGATAACATCACCGATTGACTTGCGCTCACCGTCAAAACGCAGGGCCTCATAGAGAGAGGCGGTATCGTCAAGCTCGGGCTGGATCCCGAAAAGAGATGTCAGGGACGCCTGCGGGTCAAGGTCAACGGCCAGAACCCGATGGCCGGTGAGAGCAAGATACTGGGCAAGGTGTGCGGCCGTGGTGGTCTTGCCGCTGCCCCCCTTAAAATTGACGACCGAGACAACCTGCATCGGTTCGCCTTCCCGACGCCTGGGCACGTAGTAGCGCTTGTCGGATTTCTTGTTTGCTTCGAGATAATCCCGGAGCTCCAGCATCTGGTCTGCTGTATAATACCGGCGTCCGCTGACCGACTCGATCTCCGGCCCTTTGCCATCAGAATGGAGTTGCCTCAGATGCGTCTGCGTCACCCCGATGAAATCGGCGACTTCCGCAAGCTGGAACTTGCGCAATCCCTTGCGGGCGTCCGGCGGGTATTGCTGGCTGCGCAGCATATGCAACGCGCTTGAGATCTTCGACCCCTGCTGGGCGATCTCGATATCAAACCTGTTTTGCAGCTCAGTGCTCATTTTGCGAACTATTTCCCGGAGGTCTTCACTTTCGAAAAGATGGCTTTGGGCCCATCATTCGCGAAACTATCATCCGATTCCCATCGGGCCGCAAGACATTTAAGGTTAACAACTGGTTAACGTACTTTATCCAGGTTTTGACGCTCGAACGATTCATCGTGGAATCGTAATCATTTAGTCAACAATATTATCAAAAAGCCAAAAGGCTGTAGGTGCAGATTTGCACATGAAATCAACGGTGCCAGATAGCGATTGCGATCGAAAATCGCTCCATGAACGCCCGACTCAGTAGAATCACCGGGTGCAGATCTGCACATAGCCACACGCTGAACGAGATGCTTTCTGTCCGCATCGTTTGTTGTTGCGGAGATCAACATGCTGCTCCTGACCGTCTCGCCCGGCCAATATGAACACCAGGCCAGTTACCTGAAGCAAATGCACCGGCTTCGTGCGGAGGTGTTTGGAAACCGTCTGGAATGGGATGTCGCAATCGACGACGGCGGCGAACGGGATCAGTACGACGAGCTCAGCCCGACCTACATCCTCGCGACCTTCGGCGGACAGAGGGTTGTCGGCTGTGCGCGGCTGTTACCCGCATCAGGCCCTACAATGCTGGAGCGGACGTTCCCTCAATTGCTGGCAACCGGCTCTCTCAGCGCCACCACGGCAATGGTTGAAAGCTCACGCTTCTGCGTCGACACGACATTGCCGACGAGTAGGGCAGGGGGCCGACTGCATCTCGCAACGCTCACCATGTTTGCCGGCATCATCGAATGGTCGATGGCAAACGGCTACGACGAAATCGTCACGGCAACCGATCTTCGCTTCGAGCGTATCCTGAAGCGCGCCGGTTGGCCGATGACGCGACTGGGCGAACCCGTCGCGATCGGCAACACCGTCGCCGTCGCCGGACATTTGCCCGCCGACCGAAAGAGTTTTGAGCGGGTCTGCCCGCCGGCGTACCGTTCGATCATCGCCGACCATAGCGGCCGCCCGTTGAGGAGCGCCGCGTGAACCAGCTCCGCTCCTATCCGCGCCTCGTCCGTAAACTTCAAGACGCGCTCGGTGACCAGCTTTGTGTCGCCCTTGACGACGCGACGGTCGTCGAGATCATGCTCAATCCCGATGGTCGACTGTTTATCGAGCGGCTCGGTCATGGCGTCGTATCCGCTGGCGCAATGACGCCTGCCGCCGCCGAAGTCGTGATCGGCAGCGTCGCCCACGCCCTGCAGTCAGAGGCTGACGATGAGAGACCGATCATCTCGGGAGAGCTACCGATCGGGGGACACAGGTTCGAAGGACTGTTGCCACCGATCGTATCCGGACCGGCATTTACGATTCGGCGGAGGGCGTCGCGCCTCATACCGCTCGACGATTATGTGACGTCGAAAGTGATGACCGAAGCCCAGGCGTCTGCCATCCGCAGCGCAATCGATTCCCGTATGAACATCGTCATTTCAGGCGGAACCGGCTCCGGCAAGACGATGCTTGCCAATGCGATCATTGGCGAGATCGTCGCGTCCGCTCCGGACGATCGCATGGTCATTCTCGAAGACACTGCCGAAATCCAATGCGCCGCCGAGAACGCTGTCTCACTGCATACCAGCGATACGGTCGATATGGCCCGCCTCCTCAAAAGCACGATGCGCCTGCGACCGGACCGTATCATCGTCGGGGAGGTCCGGGACGGCGCGGCACTCACACTGCTGAAAGCCTGGAACACCGGTCATCCCGGCGGTGTCACCACGATCCATTCCAACACAGCTATGTCGGCGCTCCGCCGGCTTGAGCAACTGACAGCCGAAGCAAGTCAGCAACCGATGCAGGCGGTGATCGGCGAAGCCGTCGATCTCATCGTCTCCATCGAACGCACGAGGAAGGGGAGGCGGGTCCGCGAGGTCATCCATATCGATGGATACCGCAACAATCACTACCAGACCGAACATTACGCCCAGATCGACGAGGACAGCCATGTCGCGTAAGACGCATCTCATTCTCACTGTCACAGCGCTGGCCCTCGTCTCGCTCGGCTCCCTAGATGGGGCACTGGCATCTTCCGGTGGCGGCAGCCTTCCTTGGGAATCGCCACTGCAGCAGATCCAGCAGTCGATCACCGGACCAGTCGCAGGCTTCATCGCGCTTGCGGCCGTCGCCATCGCTGGTGCGATGCTGATCTTCGGCGGGGAACTGAACGACTTTGCCCGACGGCTTTGCTACGTCGCGCTGGTCGGTGGCGTGCTGCTCGGCGCCACCCAAATCGTCGCCCTGTTCGGCGCGACAGGGGCGTCGATCGGCGAGCTTCATTCGCAGACTGACCCGCTCGGGTATTCTCCCTCCGCCACGCTCATTGAAAGAGGGGAGGGGGATCGTGGCTGAATCCGGCTCGACTCTCGTGCGGTCGCGGGTTCATCGGGCGCTATCACGTCCGAACCTGCTGATGGGTGCCGATCGTGAGCTGGTGTTGCTGACGGCGCTGGCCGCCATCATCCTGATCTTCGTGGTGCTGACCTGGTACGCCGCACTGTTCGGGATCGCGACCTGGCTGGTCGCGGTTGGGGCGCTTCGCATGATGGCGAAAGCCGATCCGCTGATGCGGCAGGTCTACGTCCGCCACATCTCCTACAAAACCTTCTACCGCGCGACATCGTCACCGTGGCGCAAATTCTGAAGGGGCAGAGATGGTCGCCCTCAAATCCTTCCTTCATTCCGGGCCATCCTTCGCCGATCTCGTGCCCTATGCCGGCCTGGTCGATAACGGCGTCATCCTGCTGAAGGACGGCTCGCTGATGGCCGGCTGGTACTTTGCCGGCCCTGACAGCGAAAGCTCGACGGACGCCGAGCGCAACGATGTCTCCCGCCAGATCAATGCGATCCTGTCGCGGCTCGGCTCCGGCTGGATGATTCAGGTCGAGGCCGTCAGGGTGCCGACCGCGGATTACCCGCAACAGCCCGACTGCCATTTTCCTGATCTCGTCACCCGCGCTATCGATGCGGAACGACGGGCACATTTTCAGAAGGAAAGGGGGCATTTCGAGAGCCGGCATGCACTGATCCTGACCTGGCGGCCGCCTGAGCCTCGCCGCTCCGGCCTGACCCGATATATCTATTCCGACACCGCCAGCCGGTCCGCCACGTATGCCGATACGGCGCTAGAGAGCTTTTCGAGATCGATCCGCGAGGTCGAGCAGTATCTCGCCAATGTCGTATCGATCCGCAGGATGCTGACACGCGAAACCTCGGAGCGCGGCGGCTTTCGTGTTGCCCGCTATGACGAGCTTTTCCAGTTCATCCGCTTCTGCATCACCGGCGAGAACCATCCGGTGCGTCTGCCAGAGATCCCCATGTATCTCGACTGGCTGGTGACGGCCGAACTGCAGCACGGTTTGACGCCACTCGTTGAGAACCGGTTTCTCGGCGTGGTGGCAATCGATGGCCTACCGGCGGAAAGCTGGCCCGGAATTCTCAACAGCCTTGACCTAATGCCGCTGACCTATCGCTGGTCGTCCCGCTTCGTCTTCCTTGACGCCGAGGAAGCCCGCGCGAAGCTCGAGCGGACTCGCAAGAAGTGGCAACAGAAGGTGAGGCCATTCTTCGATCAGCTCTTCCAGACGCAATCCCGATCACTCGACCAGGATGCGATGCTGATGGTGGCGGAAACCGAGGACGCGATCGCCGAAGCTTCGTCGCAGTTCGTCGCCTATGGCTACTATACGCCGGTCATCGTTCTCTTTGATGAAGACCAGCAAAGCCTGCAGGAGAAATGTGAGGCAGTCCGGCGCTTGATCCAGGCCGAAGGTTTTGGTGCTCGCATCGAGACAATCAACGCGACCGATGCATTTCTTGGCAGCCTGCCGGGCGTGTCCTATGCCAATATCCGTGAGCCGCTGATCAACACGCGCAACCTCGCCGACCTTATCCCCCTCAATTCGGTCTGGTCCGGAAGCCCGATGGCTCCTTGCCCGTATTATCCGCCGGCCTCGCCTCCGCTGATGCAGGTCGCCAGCGGATCAACTCCCTTCCGGCTGAACCTGCATGTCGACGATGTCGGCCACACGCTGATCTTCGGACCGACGGGTTCGGGCAAATCAACGCTGCTCTCATTGATCGCGGCCCAGTTCCGACGCTACGCCGGGGCGCAGATCTTCGCGTTCGACAAGGGTGGCTCGATGCTGCCGCTGACGCTGGGGCTCGGCGGCGATCATTATCAGATCGGTGGCGATGCTCAGGAAGCAGGGCAGGGAAGGACACTCTCTTTTTGCCCGCTGGCCGAGCTCTCGACCGATGGCGATCGTGCTTTCGCCTCCGAGTGGATCGAGATGCTGGTGGCACTGCAGGGCGTGACGATCACTCCGGACTACCGCAATGCCATTTCACGGCAGGTCGGCCTGATGGCCGATTCCCGCGGCCGCTCGCTCTCGGACTTTGTCTCAGGCGTGCAGATGCGCGAGATCAAGGACGCCCTGCATCACTATACCGTCGATGGTCCGATGGGACAGCTGCTCGACGCCGAGGAGGATGGTCTAGCGCTCGGGGCCTTCCAGTGCTTCGAGATCGAGGAGCTGATGAATATGGGCGAGCGCAACCTTGTGCCCGTTCTGACCTATCTCTTCCGACGCATCGAAAAACGCCTCACCGGTGCACCCAGCCTGATCATTCTCGATGAAGCCTGGCTGATGCTCGGCCATCCGGTGTTTCGGGACAAGATCAAGGAATGGCTGAAGGTGCTGCGGAAGGCCAATTGCGCCGTGGTGCTCGCCACGCAGTCGATCTCTGATGCCGAGCGGTCCGGCATCATCGATGTGCTGAAGGAATCCTGCCCGACCAAGATTTGCCTGCCGAATGGTGCCGCGCGGGAGCCGGGCACCCGCGAGTTTTACGAACGGATCGGCTTCAACGAGCGGCAGATCGAGATCGTCGCAACCGCGATCCCGAAGCGGGACTATTACGTCGTGTCGCCAGAAGGCCGGCGTCTATTCGACATGGCCCTCGGTCCCGTCGCGCTTTGTTTTGTCGGGGCATCCGGAAAGGAAGACCTGAAGCGCATTCGCGCCCTGCATCTCGAACACGGGGCCGCGTGGCCTCTCCATTGGCTCCAGCAGAGGGGGATCGCCCATGTCGACACGCTCTTCCCAACCCAATAGGACATTGCACACCGCGCTTGGTGCGGTCCTCGTGCTCTTGTCTGCTCTCTCGCTTCCTGCGCAGGCCGGTGGCGTCACCGGACAGGCGACAGAATGGACACAGCTTGCCAACAATACGGAACTGATCAGCCTGGTCGGCAAGTCCGCCGAGCAGGTGAACAACCAGATAACCCAGATCTCGCAGCTGGCCGAGCAGATCCACAACCAACTCAACATCTACAAGAACATGCTGCAGAACACGGCGCAGCTTCCGAACCATGTCTGGGGCCAGGTCGAAAACGACCTGAAGAACCTCCAGAACGTCGTCAACCAGGGCCAGGGCGTAGCCTTCTCCATGGGCAATGTCGACGATGTGCTCAAGCAACGCTTCCAGAGTTTCGCCGACATGAAGAGCAACCTGCCAGACGGCGCGAGCTTCTCCACGACCTACCAGAGCTGGTCCGACACCAATCGCGACACGATCGCCGGCACGCTGAAGGCTGCCAATCTGACGGCCGAACAATTCTCCACTGAGGAAAGCACGATGTCGCAGCTCAGGTCGA
Organism: Agrobacterium larrymoorei; assembly: GCF_013322225.1. Classification (GTDB taxonomy): domain Bacteria; phylum Pseudomonadota; class Alphaproteobacteria; order Rhizobiales; family Rhizobiaceae; genus Agrobacterium; species Agrobacterium larrymoorei_A. The sequence goes on along the minus strand of NZ_JAAMFB010000044.1, from coordinate 82,634 downwards.
TGTCGGAATCGGCGGATGGCCAGATGAAGGCATTGCAGGTCGGGCACGAGATCGCCGCCCAGCAGGTCGCGCAGATGCAGAAGCTGCGGGGTCTGGTCTCTCAGCAGATGACGATGATGGGCACTTGGTACCAGTCCGAACAGGCGAGACAAGATCTGGCGCAAGCGCGGCGCGAACAATTCTTCAGCGGGACAGAACGCGATATAAGGGGCGGCCAGACCATGGAGCCCCGCTGGTGAGCGCGCGTCTGATTGCCATTATCGCCCTTGCAGCGGTGTGCTCCGCGACCGGTGCAAGCGTCACTTTATGGATCGTGGTTCGACCGGAGCCAGTTTCCGGATCCGGCGCCGTCGCGACAGGGTCTCCCTCCGATGAAGACCGGCACCGACATCGTGATGAATTCTTCGGTGGAGATGCCAATCGCGACATTCGCGGGGGCCAGGAGATGAAACCACGATGGTAGCCGCTCCCTCTTGTCGGGCTCTCGAGCGGACCTTCATCGCGATTGCGGTCGTCCTAGTGGTGACCTCGCCGGCGCTGGCGCAACAGGGTCAGGTCCTGACCACACTCGAAAATTCCGTCGTTACTGCCGCCAAGGGCTGGGAAACGACGGTCATGAACGCCGCGCGGTCGCTGTTCTGGATCCTCGCCGGCATCGAGGTCGGGATCACTGCCGTATGGCTGGCAATCAACGCCGCCTCGCTCGACAGCTGGTTCGCCGAACTCGTCAAACGCATCATGTTCATCGGCCTGTTCGCCTTTATTCTCGACAGAGGACCGGAGTTCGCCAAGGCCGTGGTGGACAGCCTTTACCAAATCGGCGCTGGTGGCGGCTCCGCATCTCCCGCCAACATCTTTGACGCCGGCATTCGTGTCGCGACGAAGATGTCGGAACAGGCGAAGTTCGGTCTTTGGGAGGATAACGCACTGGCGATCGCCGCCGTCTTTGCCATGGTCGTGGTCGTCGTTTCATTCTCGCTGGTGGCTGCAATCTTCGTCGCCGTGATGGTCGAGATGTATGTCGGCCTGCTCGCCGGCATGATCATGCTCGGGCTGGGCGGTTCGTCCCATACCAAGGATTTCGCGATCAAGTATCTGGTCTACGCCTTCTCCGTCGGCATGAAGCTGATGGCGCTGGTGATGATCGCCAAGATCGGCTCGGACATCCTTCTCGGTCTTGCCGAAGCGCCGACGGCGACATCGGAACAGTTCATCACGACGCTGGCGATTGCCGGCATCTCGGTCGTCGTCTTCGTCATCGCGATGTATGTGCCGCCCATCCTGCAAGGCGTGGTCCAGGGCGCATCGGTTGGCGGCGGCATGGAAGCCATTCGTCACGGCGGGCAAGCGGCATCCGCGGCACTCGGCGCCGGCTTCCTGACGATCGGTGCTGCCAACAGAGGATTTGGGGCCGCCAGTGCCGCAAGGGCAGGGGGCGCGTCTCTTGCCAGTGCGGCCCTGCGCGGCATGCAGGCCGGGATTGGCGGAGCCGCTGGTGCCGTCGGCTCGGCAGCAAAGGAAAAGGCGATTGGTTCGCCCGGCGCCTATGCCGGATCGATGCTCGGCCTTGCCAACGCCAAACTCGATCAACCATCCGGCCGGCCAGGCACACCGCCTGCACCACCGCCGATCAACGACAGCAAGTGACGGGAAGCTGAAAGAATGACTGGTCAGAATATCCCAGATAATCCCTATATCGCCGCCCGCAACGAATGGAACGAACGCTACGGCTCGTACGTAAAAGCGGCTGCCGCCTGGCGCGTCGTCGGCATTGCCGGAATGACCATGGCCGTTATCGGCTTTGGTTACGCGCTCTACCAGAGCACACAGGTCAAGCTGATCCCTTATATCGTCGAAGTCGACAAGCTTGGCACCGCCGTCAATGCGGGCTTCCCGCAGCAGATCGAATATGCCGATCCGCGCGTGGTGCGCGCGACACTCGGTAGTTTCGTGTCGAATTTCCGCTCTGTGACGCCCGATGCCGTGGTCCAGAAGCAATATATCGACCGGACCTATGGGCTGCTGCGCACCTCCGATCCCGCGACGGAAAAGGTGAATGCCTGGTTTCGCTCGAATTCTCCCTTCGAGAAGGCGAAGGCCGCGACGGTGGCGATCGAGGTTAACAACATCGTCGCGCTGTCGAACCAGAGCTACCAGATTGACTGGACGGAGTTCGAACGCGACCGCCGCGGCAAGGAGACTGCCACCCGCCGCTTCCGTGGGATCGCCACGGTGACACTGACGCCGCCCCAGGATGAGGGTGTCATCCGTCTTAATCCCATCGGTCTCTATCTCCGCGACTTTGATTGGACTGCGCAGCTTTGAAAGGCATGGCCCCTAACATGAACAGATCAGACGCACTATCTCGGGTCACGATGAGCGCCAGCATCATTGCTATCGTCATTGCTGCCTCTGCCACTTTCCCGTCTGCCGCTCTCGCCGCCGATGGTGTCACGGCCAATGAAGCAAAGGGAATGGGCATCTCAACACAATGGCGTGGAAGCCGCGGGCTCGTCACCAAAGGCGCCGATGGAAAGGTGATTTTCCTCTATGGCGAAGTGCAGCCGTCTGTCGTCTGCTCACCGTTGCAGGTCTGCGACATCGAGCTTCAGGGCGGCGAGGTCGTTCGTGATGTTTTGGTCGGCGATACTGTGCGCTGGAAAGTGGAGCCTGCGACCTCCGGAGCGGCGGGCGGCCAAGCTATCCATCTGATCGTCAAGCCATCGGAGCCGGGTCTGGTCACCTCGATGGTCGTGACGACGTCGCGGCGGACCTATCATATCCAGCTGAAATCGCATGCCACGCAGTATATGGCGCGCATTGGTTTCGAATACCCCGAGGACGTCTCAGCAAAACTCGCCGACGTCAACGCACGGCTGGAAGCCAGCGCGATACCCGGCGCCGGCGTTCCCGCCGAGCAACTAAGCTTCGCCTATTCCGTCGCGGGCAGTGCCGGCTGGCGTCCGACCCGTGTCTACTCGGATGGACAAAAGACCTACATCCAGTTTCCACGCTCGATCTCCAGTCAGGATGCACCGGTTCTGTTCGTCGTCTCCGGCGGCCAGAACCGCATCGTCAACTATCGCATGAAGAGCAACATGATGGTGGTCGATTACAATATCGATCGCGCCGTCCTTGTCTCCGGCGTCGGCTGGAAACAGCAGAAGGTGACGATCAGCAGGGGAGGGCGATGATGCTGAACCTCCGTCGCCACAACTGGAACCGTCTGGCCCCGATCCGGTACTTCGCCGCAACGACTGCCCTCGCCATCCTCGTTTCCGGATGCCAGTCAATGGACAGTGGGGCTCTCGTCACGAGCGCAGCACCGCCTGAGGTTTCCGGACCAGCGGCGGGCTCGATCGCCGGCGATATGGTCAGCCGCCTTGCCGAACAGATCGGACAGGGAAAGGCGACCGTGGCCCTCAAACAGGATGGTTCTCCGTTCGGACTGGCGCTTGAAGCGGCATTGAAGGGATGGGGTTATGCCGTTGTTACCGATCAGAAGACGGATCGCAAAGCGTCCGTCATTTCCCTTGCTTATGTCATCGTGCCTTACGAAGGCCAGGTGCTCGCACGGCTCTCGACCAGCAGCGTCGAGCTTGGTCGGGCTTACACCGTGACGACATCGGGTGCGACCCCGGCAAGCGCCCTTTCGCTGATGCGGCGCGGGTGAGGGAGAAACATCATGGTGCAGTCTCTCAAGCTTGGTGGCGCCGCGAACAGTCAGGCCACGTCCGGCATCAAGCGGGTGAACCGCGTGCCGGTCATCGTCGTGATCGTGCTGCTCGTCGCCTTTCTCGGCATCATCTTCTTTGGCCTCGCCTCGCGCGGGCTTTACTTTCGTAAGAATAGCGGGCCGGATACCAGCTCGGGCAATCCGGCGTCGACCTATGCCGACCAGATCAAGCGTGGCGTCACCGACGGCATCATTGGAGAGCCGCAGCAGCAGACGACGTTCCAGCCGGCCCCGGTCGAGACGAAACAGACCGAAGAGAAGGAGGCCAATCCCTTTACGGCTCAGGCCGAGCAGACGTCGGAACGACGTGGATCCGAACTGGAACCGGAAGAGGTGTGGCGCGCGCGTCTCGCCCGCGAGCAACAGGAGCAGGTTCTTCGCGAGCAGCAACGTCAGCGGATGGCACGGATGCAGGCGCGGAACTCCGCCTATGACGCGCCGCTTGCCATCGATCGCGGCAAGCTGGAAGCGCGGTCGGAAAAAGGTGACACCGCCGCTGCGCGGACAACGACGGCAGCCGCCACAAACGGAAACGCATCCGATCTCTATGCCGCAGCACTCCGCGCTGGCTTGGGTGGACAGAACGGCGATCCCAACGGACAGAACTCCAAGGAAGATTTCTTCAACGCCGATCTCAAGGATCTCGGCTATCTGCCGAACCGCGTCGTGCCGCAACAGTCCCTATACGAACTGAAACGAGGCTCGGTCATTCCAGCGACGTTGATAACAGGCATCAATTCCGACCTTCCGGGGCGTATCACCGCACAGGTCAGCCAGAACGTCTATGACAGCGCAACAGGCCATCGCCTGCTGATCCCGCAGGGCACAAAATTGTTCGGTCGCTATGACAGCAAGGTTTCGTTCGGGCAGAGCCGCGTTCTTGTCGTCTGGTCCGATATCATTTTCCCTGATGGATCGACATTGCAAATCGGCGGCATGGCGGGCACGGACGCGGAAGGCTATGGGGGATTCAATGACAAGGTGAACAACCACTATCTCAAAACGTTTGGCTCGGCCGTCATGATCGCGCTTATCGGGACGGGCATCGACATGGCGGTGCCTCAGAGCTCGACGCTTGCCACCCAGGATACGGCATCCGATGCAGCAAGGCGAAATTTCGCGGAGACCTTCGGCCGTGTCGCAGATCGAACCATCCAACGAAACATGGATGTCCAGCCGACGCTGGAGATCCGACCTGGGTATAAGTTCAATATATCGGTCGATCAGGACATCGTCTTTCCTCGCCAATATCATTGAAGCAGGTTGAGAACCGCGAAAAGTTCGAATGCTGCCTCGCGTTAGGCAAAAGGGGATTATTATCTATTGTGTCGGCAGCAACTAAAAAGGACGGGCGTCTAGTAAGAGCTCCATCGACGGTTGCGGTAAGCCTTGCGCCTATTCCAATGCACCAGCAAACTGCAATTGTGGTCACAAATCGCCCCTCGCACCGTTGACGATCCGCCACCCCCGAACGATTCCATCTCAGACGCCCTTGAAGAGACCTGTTGACATAGGGTGATGCCATCGGGACAGTCGGCACTGGGCGCCTTCCGCTAGAACCTCTATGGTCGCAAGATTTTCGAGACATGGCACAAGATGGTCATGCGGGAGAGCGTCTCGATATCCGCGAGGTGATTATACACCGCATTCCGGTCAGCGACTTCAGGACCGAGTTCGACAACATCGCGAGCGGGAGTAGCGGCAAGATTGTGCTCGGCTGGACCAAAGATGACGATCACTACTAATTTGACGCCGACAGATTTTAGTTGCCTGCAGCGGTCATGCGAGATGAGAACTCGATGGCGTTTTCTGCGGGTTTTTTCCGGGCAGGCCACATGGTTTCGTTCTCCGAATCTACCTCGGCTGCCTGGTCTTCGGGTAGCGATCGAACCTCGCTGATCGTAAAGCGCGACAGGAGCTGCTGAACCGATGCGGCTTGCTGCACCAAAGCAGAGCTAGCGGACGTCGACTGCTCTACCATGACTGCGTTCTGTTGGGTGTTCTGATCGATCGTGCCGACAGCGGCGCTAATCTCCTGTAGCCCGGCCGCTTGTTCGCGGGCAGCATCGACAATTGCAGCTACGTTGTTGTCGATTTCCGCAATTCTCGATGTAATGGATTGAAGCGCATTGCTGGTTTGCCCAACTAGTTCGACGCCTGAGGTGACATATTGTCGAGACGTTTTGATCCGCGTCTTGATCTCGCTTGCAGCGCTCGCGGATCGTTGAGCCAGCTCTCGAACTTCCTGCGCCACCACTGCGAAACCCTTCCCTGCTTCACCTGCGCGGGCAGCCTCTACCCCCGCATTCAAAGCAAGCAGGTTGGTCTGAAATGCAATCTCGTCGATTACGCCGATAATGCCCGCGATTTCGACCGACGAACGCTCGATCGCGTTCATGGCCTCGATTGAACTCCGTAGGACATCGCCCGAGCGTTCAGCTTCTTCCCGTGTCGCACCAACCATCATTCCAACGTCCGTTGCACGGCGGCTTGTAGCCTGAACGGTTACCGTGATCTGCTCGAGCGCGGCCGCAGTCTCTTCGACGGAGGCAGCCTGCTGCTCCGTTCTGCCCGACAAGTTTTCAGCGGCGAGGAGGATTTCAGAAGCACCGCTATCCACCGCATTCACGCTGTCGCCGATCGTCCTCAAGATATCTTCAAGATTGCTCGCGGAGCTGTTGAAGTTCGTCCGGATCGCATCGAGATGGGCTATGAACACATTTTCGATGCGATGAGTGAGATCGCCATGCGCAAGCTGATCCAGGGCCGTTCGCAATGCGTCAACGGCTGACTGGGTCTCTGCCAGCTCTGCCGCCTTCTGCTTTTCCTGATCAGCACGTTCGATACCTGCCGCCACTCTGCCGGCCTCGGCGTCTGTCTCCAAGCTGATGCGCTCAATTGCATGATCGCGAAAGATCGCGACTGCTACAGCCATCCGGCCTATTTCATCGCGCCGGTCCTGTCCGGTTACCGGGCTGTCGGTATCACCCTCCGTCAAGGTCGCCATCCGTCGTTGCAGATTGTCTATGGGACCAGTTATACCCCGTGTCGCAACGAACAACGCCGCCAAGATCGCTGCGCTGAAGGCAACCGCGAGAACCGACAAAGACAAGGTGATCGTCGTGACGGTTTGTGCGTTGAGCTCTTGGCTCCTTGTCGCAATCTCTTTCTGATAGCGATCCGCGAACGTGGAAATCGCCAAGGAAGTGCGAAGAATCTGAGAATCGACATCGGACAACATTTGCTTTGCGCCAATGCTTTGGCCTTTCAGACCAAAACCTACAGCCTTGTCCGTAAGGTCGAGGATATTGTTCACTCTCAGCGAGAGACTATCAAGCTCCTCGCTTTGAGAAGGAATTCCTGCCTTCAGAAATTTAAAACGCTTTTCCAGCGCCTTCTTATTCTCCTCGTAAGCCTTTGCCGCGTCGCGTAATGCAGGGTCTCCAGATCTATAGACGAGTGTCTGATAAGCGCTGTAAGCCGCAGCGGCGAGATTTCTGTCTGCACGCGTAAGCTCGATGGCCATCGCATTGTCTCTACGGATGAAATCCGAGTAACTCGCGTCCGCCGATCTGTAGCTGTTAGCCATGAAAGCCGTCGCGCCAAGGCCGATAACACCCAGAGGCGCCACGACCGCGAGCATTTTCACGCGAATTTTGGAGTGCTTAAGCAGGGACATTGGTTTTCCTGTGGTCAGGGAATTTTGGCTCGGTATATCCGGGCAAGCGCGCAACACTACCCACCCGTCAGCACGGTTTGGCTATGAATGACTTCCCTTGAGCCGGGTCACTGGGCAATCTCTAGGAATGACCATCGCCGACGAAAAGCCGCTCCAGGCCGTAGAGTCGGTCGAGCAAGAACATCACGACGACCGTCGCCAAGATCAGCAGCGCCGAAATTGCGCAGATGAGAGGGTCGATAGAGTCTTGGATGTAGTTGAACATTCTGACCGGCAAAGTGGTTGTCGTTGGCGACGCCAGGAAAACGGTCATCGTCGTCTCATCGAAGCTCTGGATGAAGGAGAGTGCGAAACCGCTGGCGATACCCGGAATGATCAGCGGAAGGATGATGCGCCTGTAGATTGTTGTTCGGTTAGCACCGAGCGAGGCTGCAGCGTCTTCTACCCGCTTGTCCATTCCCGAAGCACTCGCCAGAACCATGCGCATCGCGAAAGGAAAGACGATTACGACGTGGCCGAGGACGAGGCCGGTGGTCGTTCCAGAGAGACTGATCAGCGAGAGAAACCGGAGAAAGGCGATGCCCAGCACGACATGCGGTATCATCAGCGGTGACATGAAGAAGGCATTTAATGCGTCACGACCGATGAATCGGTACCGTGCTATCGCGATGCCGGCCGGCACGGCGAAAAGCAGTGCCAAGATTGACGACGTTGCAGCGATAACCAGGCTCGTTTTGAACGATGTCAGGAACTCTGGATAATCGGCAAGTCGGTAGAACCAGCGCAGCGAAAAGCCGTTCATCGGCAGCGCGAGATAGTTTTCCGGCGTGAAGGCCACCAGGCACACCATCACCATCGGAGCGAGGAGGAAGATCACGAACATCGCGTTGAAGAGGAGGGCGATAGGACCGTTTTTCATGAGAACACCTGAGCGTAGCGCCGTTCCACAAGACGATTCCAGCCGACGACGATAAAGACGATGCCGATGAGGAGAAGGACGGCAACGGCTGCCCCCAGCGGCCAGTTCAGCGTGTTGAGAAACTCGTCATACGCCAGCGTAGCCGCGACCTTGAGGCGACGACCGCCGATGATCGCGGGTGTGGCGAAGGCACTGGCCGCAAGCGTGAACACGATGATGCTGCCGGACAAAATGCCGGGCATAGCCTGCGGTAGCACGATGCGGCGGAAGATGGTCAACTGGCTGGCGCCAAGCGATTGTGCCGCCCTTTCAGCGGAGGGGTCCATCCGTCCCAATGAAGCCCACACGGAAAGAACCATGAAGGGAACGAGAACATGGGTGAGTGCGATCACCACCCCGGTTTCAGTAAACATGAGCGACACTGGTGCGGCGGCAAGGCGCAAGGTCTGCAACAGGCGTGAAAGAATACCATTTCCCGCCAGTATAAGTGCCCATCCTAGCGTACGTGCGACGACGGAAACGAGGAGAGGCCCGATTACGATGAGGATCATGATGGAGCGCCACGGCTCGTTCATCCGGCGCAGGATGTAAGCCTCCGGAACTCCTATCAGGATGCAAAAAACGGTAACGAGAACCGAGATGCGTAGTGTCCGGAGAAAGATTTCGGCGAAGTAGGAGTCGGAAAAAATATCGCGGTAATTATCCAGCCTTAGAACCGCGACGATACCTTCGGAAGAGTTCCATTGGTTGAACGATAGCAGGACTGTCATGACCAGCGGCACAGCAACGATACCGAGGAATAGGAACGTCGCTGGTGCGCTGAGAAGAAACGCTTCGCGTGCGGCCTTCATCGCGCACCCCCGGTCGCTGGGAGCAGCACGGCGTCTTCAGGCTTCATCACAAGACAGATTTGCTCGCCAACGGATGGTGCCGTGGTTCCGTTGTTCTGGCTGACAACGACAGCCGGTCCCGCAGGCGTGTCGATTTGAAAAAGCCAGTGGTCGCCCTGGAAAACGCGGGTTTTAACAATGCCCGCGAGCCCGTTCGAACCCGCGTTGGCCAAAGTAAGCTTCTCAGGACGGATGGAAATCGAGCATCGACCTTCAAGTGGATGGTTGAACGAGATTTCGCAGCCGCCAACATCGAGACTGCTGCCTCGCGCTTCGCCCATGAATATGTTCGTTCTACCGAGAAAGGATGCGACGAAGGGCGTTGCAGGCTTTTCATAGACGTCGATTGGCGAACCGATCTGTTCGACTTTGGCGGCACTCATCACCACAATCCTGTCGGAAAGCGCTAGTGCTTCGTGTTGATCATGAGTGACCAAGATCGTGGTCGTACCGATCGTCTGCTGGATTTGCCGCAACTCTATTTGCATCTCCTCCCTCATTTTAGCGTCAAGATTGGAGAGTGGCTCATCGAGAAGCAGGATGGACGGCTTGATGATCAAAGCGCGTCCGAGTGCAACGCGCTGCTGTTGCCCGCCGGACATCTGTCGCGGGTATCGTCCAGCCTTGTCGGAAAGGCCGACGAGAGCAAGCGTCTCCGTCACTCGTTTTGCGATTTCCTCACGCGCAACGCCACGCATCTCAAGACCAAAGGCAAGGTTCTGCGCGACCGTCATATGGGGGAAGAGCGCGTAGCTCTGAAACACAATCCCCAGTCCGCGGCGATTGGGCGGCAATCGGCCGAGATCAGTATCTCCGAGCTTGATTGTTCCCCCTGTTGGCTCGACGAAGCCGGCGACCATCTGCAAGGTCGTCGTTTTCCCGCATCCGGAGGGACCAAGCAGGGAAATAAATTCCCCTTTTTCCACCGCAAGATCAACTTGCTCCACCGCGACAACAGGTCCGTAAACCTTGCGTAGCTTGTTCAATGTAAGGTAGGTCAAAGCATCACCAACCGCAACGTGGCGACCGGCAGTTATAAACCACCGTCGCGAACCTCAGAGAGAGGCCGGTTGTCCGGCCTTTGAACTAAAACGCTTGAATCTCTAGCCCCTCGGCCCTCTAAAGGGACGAAGGACTAGGCGCCGAAACAAGCTTACCGCTCGATTTCCCGTGTCCAACGCTTGTTCCACTCATCGCGTTGTTCATTGATGGTATCCCAGTCGGCAGTCACAAGCTGGTTTGCCTTTTCCCCATAGGGCATCATGCCGGGAGCGTCGACTTTGACGTCTTTGCGTACCGGAGCAAAGCCACCGTCATTTGCAAGAATGGCTTGGACTTCGCTCGAAAGCATTGTCTTGATGAACGCATGAGCAACCGGCGATACGGTTGTCTTTGCGACTGGACATATCGCAGTCATGACAGCCGGCGCGCCTTCGGAAGGATAGACGAAATCGACCGGAAAGCCTGTGCTGGCCAGCGCCTGGACGCGCGAGGTGCCCCAAACCCCGAGAACAGCCTGCCCGGTCTGGAAAAGCTCCGTCATCTTCGCGGGCGAGGGCTCGTAAGCGAGAACGTTTTTGTCAACTTCGTCCTGAATGGCCTTGAAGCCAGGGTCGATGTTCTTTTCGCCTCCACCGTTCATCCGCGCCAGCATCACCACCGTCAGCAATCCGTAGCCGTTGTTCATCGGCGGGATGACCACCTTACCGGCGAATTTCGGATCCTTGAGATCGTTCCAGGATTTCGGCGGCGCCCAGCCATTTTCTTGAAACACCTTGGTGTTGTACATCAGCCCGCTTGCCAGCAGACCGAGCCCCGACGCCTTGTCTTCGGGGAAGGCTGCGGAGTAGTAAAACTGGCTGAAATCGACACCGGTTATCGGCGCGCAGAATCCGAGGGACACAGCCCGCGCCATCGGCCCATCGTCCATGAGCGCGACATCGAATTCCTGATTGTCTTTCTGCGCTTGCAGCTTGGCGAGTATGTCCGTGGAGTTGCCGGCGACATACGTCACCTTCACGTTGTTGTCGGCCTCGAACTTGGGCAAGATTTTTTCGCGGATAATTTTTTCAGTCGATCCGCCGTAGCCGCCGACGATCAGTTGACTTTCGGCTCGAGCGACTGAGCAGAGCGCTAGGAAAGAAACAGTACAAATGGCGACAGTTCTGATTTTCATGCGCATTTTATTCCCCTTTTTGTTTGTATGAATATCCGAATTTTCTCAGGGGCGTCGATAAAGTCAAATTCATTATTGACGGGCTTCCATACTCAAATATTATGCAGGGATGTCAAATTTTGGACGACAGATAGAAGCCTTCCGCGCCGTTATGGTGATGGGGGGGATGACGACCGCTGCAGAAACTCTGTTGATCACTCAACCGGCGGTCAGCAGGTTGATCCGCGATCTAGAGCACGATCTGAAAATCAAGCTTTTTCATAGAAAAGGTAATCAGATCACTCCTACCGCGGAAGCGACGAGCTTTCTCGCGGAAATCGAGCGGTCTTATCTCGGACTGGATCAGCTTCGATCTTACGCATCAGATCTGCGGAGATCTCTGACCGGCTCGCTGCACGTTGCTGCAATGCCTGCGTTAGCGTTCGGTTTCCTGCCCTACTGCCTTTCGGCGTTCGCTGCCAATCGCCCAAAGATTTCCATACTTCTCGATGGTATGCCATCACATACGGTCGTGGAACGTGTGATCGGTGGGCAATTCGAAATTGGCTTTGCCGAAGTACCTACAGACCGTCCTACCATCGATCAAACACCGATTGCAGCTAATGTTACAGTCGTTATGCCAGTCGGTCACCCACTGTCGAGGTTCGAAAGTCTTTCAGCGCAGCAACTTGTCGATGAGCGGATCATCATGTTGGCTCGTGGCAGCTACATACGCCACACGATAGAGCGGGTTCTTGGGGCTCTTCCTCGCCAACCCGTAGTCATTGAAACGCCGCTAGCAGGAATAGCATGTGCTCTGGTAGCGCAAGGGATGGGCATCACTATCGTTGATCCGTTCGCAGCAATGACGTTCTTGAATCATGGCCTCGTAGCCCGACCGCTCGTCCCGAACCTGGACGCCGGTTTTTTTATGCTGACGGCGCGCTCACGACCGGTCTCTAAGCTGGCGGCGGAGTTCGTCGCCTCCATCCAGGAACATTCTCAAGACTTCCTCGCTTCTCTCTATAACATTTAGAGCTAGGCACCGGCTTTTACGAAACTGGCGCTTGATAACATTCTGACATTGTAGACGCGATTTTATGAATTTGAAATCATGGAGTACCTCGTGACATTTTGCTGCTTTGATCTTGGAAGCCGCAAATGTTTACCAGCATACAATCAAAGTCCATAGCGCCCGCGCAATCCGGCCGTGACTATGACGTGGCTGTCGCCGGCGGCGGTATTGTCGGCATGTGTGTTGCCTTCGGACTTCTCAAAAAAGGGCTGAAGGTTATTGTTCTTGACGAGGGTGACCGGGCGTTCCGCGCATCGCGTGGCAACTTTGCGCTTGTCTGGCTCCACACCAAGGGACTCGGCAATCCGGTATACTCCCGTTGGTCACGGCGCTCAGTCGAGCTCTGGCAAAAGTTCGCCCAAGAGCTCGAAGATATCTCAGGCATTAAAGTCGGATTGGAACAGCGTGGCGGATTTCTACTGTGCCTCAGTGATCAGGAGATGCTTGAAAGAATCCGGGCGTGCGATCAGTTGTCCAACGAGTTGGGAAGCGACCGACATACTCTTGAGATCATGGATCGCAGGCAACTCTCAAACATGCTTCCGGCGCTGGGGCCGGACGTCGTGGGTGGAAGCTTCTGTCCGCTTGACGGCCATGTGAACGTGCTGCGTTTGTTTGGTGCACTTCACCGTTCCTGCGAGATACTCGGTGTTGACTACCGGCCCGATAGCGCGATCGATGACATCAAACCTGTGACTGGCGGCTTCGACATCACGATCCGAACCTGCAAAATTTCCGCTTCCCGGGTTGTGCTCGCCGCTGGCTTGGGAAATGCGGACCTGGCCCCAATGGTCGGTCTCTCTGCGCCTCTTCGTGCAGAACGCGGACAGATCATTGTCACAGAAAAACTTGATCGGTTCCTCGATTATCCCGTCGGAAATGTCCGTCAGACCGATGAGGGAGGCGTCATGATCGGCGCGTCGAAGGAAGATGCCGGTCTCGACACCGGAACCACAACGCCTGTTCTCGCTGACTTAGCGTCGGACGCGACACGCATGTTCCCGATCTTGGGAAGAGCGCGGGTGGTACGAACATGGAGCGCGTTACGCGTCCTAAGTCCGGACGAAAGTCCTATCTATGACCAAAGCGCCCGTTTTCCCGGAGCGTTTTTGGTTACATGCCATTCCGGTATCACTTTGGCTGCCGCCCACGCGCTAGACCTTGCACCCCAGATTGCTTTCGGCTCACTCAACCGCGACCTCGAAAATTTCAGTGCAGGGAGGTTTTCCAATGTTCAGAAGACTGCGTGAACCAGCCACCAAGCTGACAATTTTTGTCGATGGCATCGCCGTCAACGGGGCCAAAGGCGATAACGTTTCTACTGTGTTGCTCTGCGCAGGAATAGACTCTTTCCGCAACACGTCTGTAACTGGAGCCGCGCGCGGTCCCTACTGCGGCATGGGTGTCTGTTTCGATTGCCTTGTGACAATCGACGGGGAGGGCAATAGGCAAGCCTGCCTTACCCCGATCTACGAGGGCATGGTCGTGACGACAGGCGCTGGACGGCGCGCGCTATTGACGGAGTCCATAAAATGACTGACCTAGCTGGAAAAACGTTCGATCTGCTCATCGTCGGCGCGGGACCGGCTGGGCTGGCGGCGGCTACCGAAGCCGCGGGCCGTGGACTATCAGTAGGCGTCTTCGACGAAAACCCGCTGGTTGGCGGGCAAATCTATCGCAATGTATCGGGTCAGAGTTTGATCGACCGCGACATTCTCGGTCCAGATTATTTCGGTGGCTCCCGTCTGGTGGCCGAAGCATTGAGCAGCGGAGCGACGTTTTACCAAGGCTCCACTGTATGGATGATAGAGCGCCCAGAAGGAACGTCTTGCTTCGCGGTTGGCGTACAGCGTGAGGGCATCGCAGAGATTGTGGCGGCAGAACGGATACTGATTGCCACTGGGGCCCTTGAGCGTCCGTTTCCAATAAAAGGGTGGACGCTGCCCGGTGTCTTGACAGCCGGTGCAGCGCAGACAATGCTCAAGGCGAGCGGAGCTGTGCCAAGCGGGCGAGTGGTTCTCGCAGGCAGCGGGCCGTTGCTTTATCTGTTAGCTGCGCAATTTTTGCGAGCATCGGCGGCGCCTGACGCAATTCTCGACACGACGCCTAGAAGAAACTGGCTGAGGGCATTACCTCATCTGCCAGAATTTATGCTGTCTGGATATGCTCGTAAAGGAATTTCGCTCCTAGCGGAAGTAAGACGATCCACTCAAGTCATCACCAACGTCACGCATTTAGAGGCTGTTGGTCCCGGTCGGCTAGATCATGTTTTGTATGTATCAGGAGGGGAGAGCAGACGGCTGGAAGCTGACGTACTTCTGCTTCATCAAGGTGTCGTGCCGCAGGTGAATCTTGCAATGGCGACCGAGTGCGAACATACCTGGAACGAAGAGAGGCTGGCTTTCGAGCCCCGCTTAAACAAAGGCTTCCATTCGACTGTAGCAGGTCTCTACATAGCCGGGGATAGCGTTGGTATCAGTGGAGCAATTGCGGCAGAGGCCGCTGGTCGCATCGTTGGCCTTCATGTTGCCAGCGATCTCGGCAGGCTGTCGGCCGTCGAACTCGACCGTGCAAGCAAGGCGCCCAGATCCGCTCTCAAGAAAGCGCTTCGTGGGCGTCGCTTCATTGATGCGCTGTACCGTCCAGGAGACCGTTTCAGAATGCCGCCCGACGACGTCGTTGTGTGCCGATGCGAAGAGGTGAAAGCTGGCGATGTCCGTGCTGCAGCGATCCGCGGTGCGCAGGGACCAAACCAGACCAAAACGTTCCTGCGAACAGGCATGGGGCCCTGCCAGGGCAGACTTTGCGGGCTAACGATCACGGAGATCCTGGCATGCCAATCTCAAAAGCGACCCAGCGAGATCGGTTATTTCCATATCCGCAATCCCGTCAAACCAATCACTCTCGGAACGCTCGCTGCGCTGAAAAGCGAGGGTGAAACCACACGTCTTTTCTGATTGAAGTTCTAAAATAGAGGAAACCTTCGATGATCGAGCGATTCGAGACCGGACCGCGTATGAGCCGCGCCGTCACACACAGTGGTGTAGCATATCTCGCAGGACTGACAGCTGATGATGTTACACAGGACGTTGCCGGTCAGACCCAACAGGTGCTGGCAAAGGCAGACGCTAAACTCGCGATTGCGGGAACTGGCAAATCGCAGTTGCTGACCGCAACCATATGGTTGAGGGACATAAGCGATTTCGATGCGATGAACAAAGTCTGGGAAGGTTGGATCGACTCTGCCAATCCTCCGGCGCGCGCTACGGCTCAATGCCATCTCGCGGCTCCCGAGATTCTGGTCGAGATTATCTTCACGGCTGCCTGCTGACGGTATTGTGCCTCGGCGCTTAAGGCAGGAGATTGAAATGTTTCTTTCGGTTTTCGATGTCTTCAAAATCGGTATCGGCCCTTCGAGTTCGCACACCATGGGCCCGATGTCGGCAGCGAAGCGTTTCCTCGACCTGATCCTGTCGAGCGATTGGCCGCGTCCGTCGAACGCCTCCGTCGTCTCGATAACGTCGAGCCTGCACGGCTCTCTCGCCTTCACCGGTATCGGCCACGGCACGGGCAGGGCGGTCATTCTCGGCCTGATGGGGGAAGAACCGCACAAGGTCGATCCGGACCGGATGGACGCGATCATCGATCAAGTCGAGCGCTCGGGCCGCATCACGCCGCCTGGGCATCCGGGTTACCTCTTCCAGCCGAAGACCGATCTCGTCTTCGACAAGAAAGTGCTGCTGCCCGGCCATGCCAACGGCATGTCGTTTTCCGCCTTCGATAAGGATGGCCGACTCCTTCTGAAGCGCATTTACTATTCGATCGGCGGCGGCTTCGTCGTCACCGATACGGAGCTGGAGGCACTGAAGGCGAGTAAGGCCAAGCCCAGCGGCGTCAAGGTGCCGTATCCCTTCTCGTCCGCGCACCAGATGCTGGAAATGGCAGCGCGCTCGGGGTTGACGATTGCCCAGATGAAGCGGGCGAACGAGGAATGTTCGATGTCGCGCGAGGAGCTCGACGCCGGGCTTGATCGCATCTGGGCGGCGATGAAGAGCTGTATCGATCGCGGCCTTACCGTTTCGGGCATCCTGCCCGGCGGTCTCAAGGTTCGCCGCCGTGCCGGCATGATCCATGACAAGCTGCACGAGGAATGGCGGTCGAACAAGATGAACCCGCTGCTCGCCAACGACTGGCTCTCCGTCTACGCCATGGCGGTCAACGAGGAGAATGCGGCCGGCGGTCGCGTCGTCACATCCCCGACCAACGGTGCCGCCGGTGTCGTGCCGGCGACGATCCGCTACTATCTGCATTTCCACGAGGATGCAGACGACGACGGTATCCGCGACTATCTGCTGACGGCTGCGGCCGTTGGCGGCATCATCAAGTTCAACGCCTCGATCTCCGGCGCGGAAGTCGGTTGTCAGGGCGAGGTCGGTTCGGCTTCAGCGATGGCGGCGGCGGGACTGGCGGCCGTCATGGGCGGCACGCCCGAGCAGATCGAGAATGCCGCCGAAATCGCGCTTGAGCATCATCTCGGCATGACATGCGATCCGGTCGCCGGTCTCGTGCAGGTGCCATGCATCGAGCGCAATGCGCTGGGCGCGGTCAAGGCCGTGACGGCAGCCTCGCTTGCTATCAAGGGCGACGGCCAGCATTTCGTGCCGCTCGACGCCTGCATCGAGACGATGCGCCAGACCGGCGCCGACATGAACGAGAAGTATAAGGAAACCTCGACCGGCGGCCTTGCCGTCAACGTTGTGGAATGCTGACGCTCCGCCTAGTGAATTGAATCTGGCTGGTCATAGACACCTGCTTACGGATACGTCATCGCCAACTATACCGCATCGGACAGGGGAAAAGCATAGTGTCAATAAAAAATTTCTCGTCGCCAATCGTTCCGAGATCGCAATCCGTGTCTTTCGCGCGGCAAACGAGCTCGGTATAAAAACGGTGGCGATCTGGGCGGAGGAGGACAAGCTCTCTCTGCACCGTTTCAAGGCGGACGAAAGTTATCAGGTTGGTCGCGGACCGCATCTCGCCAAAGATATGGGTCCCATCGAAAGTTATCTTTCGATCGAGGAGGTGATCCGTGTCGCCAGGCTTTCCGGTGCCGATGCGATCCACCCCGGCTACGGCCTACTGTCCGAAAGTCCAGAATTCGTAGAAGCGTGCAAGGCAGCAGGTATCGTGTTCATCGGACCGACTCCAGACACCATGCGCCAGCTCGGCAACAAGGTTGCTGCGCGCAACCTTGCGATTTCGTTTAATGTCCCGGTCGTGCCTGCAACCGAACCGCTGCCGGACGATCTTTCGGAAGTCGAGCGCATGGCTGAGGAAATCGGCTATCCGGTTATGCTCAAGGCTTCCTGAGGCGGCGGCGGTCGCGGTATGCGCGCCATCCGCAAAAAGGAAGATCTTGCCCGCGAGGTGTTGACGAAACCATCCCCGTTGCACCAGGCGGGCACCGGTTCTGATGGCGGCAGTTGCGAAATCGTGTAGACGCCTTCGAGTTGCTTCAGTTTGATTGTTGGCATACATTTGTCTCTTATGTTCACGGTAGAACTCGATACTGTAATGATAATCACCGGGCGTTATACTGCGAACTGCACGATTTCACGCAAGTTGCAAAGATTTGAAACTAACCCAGGTCTTTCGGCATTATGTGCGAATACGAGCTTTAATTGACAAACATCATCAAAACTGTTTGGTTACTGCAAGGACGACAACCATAGCTACCCCAACAACCATTGCAGGGATAAGCACCAGACTTTCTGACCGAGTTTGTGAAGCGTTAACCGACAATCGCCGCAAACGACCTGAAACAACGCCGTGCACAGCGGAGAGGATAACCACAACTGGCAGCTTAGCTAATAACCATCCGCTGCCAAACCAGCCATACCAACCGGCCATTGTCATACCCGCGAGCCATACGATGGCCAATGCTGGGCTCGTAACTGTCCGGTCAAAGCGAACGAATTTCGGAATGGTTTCGGGCGTTGCGAAAGCGAAGGCTACGATAGCTGTCATGGTTCCGCCGAACCAAACAACGACTGCAACAATGTGGGCCGACTTCACCAAATCATACAACACGATTGCTGGCCTCAAAATCGCGTCTTTTCAACCATCGCTCGTTGACCAGTCCGCCAAATGGAATGAAGGCACCAATCATTAGTCGCGCTAGATCTTTTTTTGAAACTTCGCCTTCGGAATATTCGCGCAAGACGGACCAGCAAAAGGCCAGAAAAGCAAGTCCGTGGATGGGACCCATAAATCTGGTTGCTTCTGGCATGCCTGCGAAGTGTTTGAGGGGCACAGCTACAAACACGAGGACAATCAACGTCATCGCTTCCAAAGCTGCGATCCGCCTCAAGGTGTTTTTTTGGCTCATTCTGAAGTTCTCAGCCTCTTTAGGAAATAAACCGGGTAAAGCATCTCGCTTTTACCGGCTCGTTAGACCGCATCGTCTTGGTAAAATATGCAAACTCATCACATACCTGTTGGATGTGTTCGGCGTTTTTCGCGCAAAGACAAAATAGATTTCATCGTTTTCGTGAAATTTCGCCGCGTCTAGCCAAAATATGCGGCCAATCTCTTTTGCCCAGTTCGATCATCGTACCTTCGGCGACGGGGCCGAGAACTTCCATAGCGATCGCGACAATATCATCACCGGCGCCTGCTGGGTTACCAGCATCAAAAGGCGGAGCAGGATCGTATTCCATCAAAAGCTGCGCTGCGCGCGCAATCTTCTCTCCGTAAATTGTATCGAGGATCGTGAGCCCAAAATCTATTCCTGCAGTCACGCCACCACCGGTGATGCGGTTTCGGTCGATGGCCACGCGTCCATCGACTGGCTCTGCTCCAAATAAAGGTAAAAGGCCTTTCGCAGCCCAGTGGGTCGTTGCCTTGTAACCGTCTAACAAGCCGGCAGCACCAAGCATCAGTGAGCCGGTGCACACTGCGGTGACCCATCGCGCCCGTGCACCTCGGTCAGCAAGAAAACTCAATGTTTCGTCGTCACTGAAAACATCGACCTGACCTGGGCCGCCAGGCACGAACAGTACGTCAAGATCACGTGGAACCTCATCGAACGTCGCAGTTGGAAAGATTGTTATCCCGGTATCGGAAATTACGGGATCCATATTTTTAGCCACCAAATGTGTTGTCATTGGCCCACACAAAACGGTTTGCGGACCGATAAGATCAAGTGCTGTGAAGCCGGGAAATAGGAGCATCGCGCACTCCATCGGAGGCTGACCGGTCTGCGCAGGGCCAACGTTTAGAGTTGGCCATTTAGAGCCTGGTTGTTTTAGCACTGTCGTCATCTTCATTGACTTTCATTTTCAAATATTAAACAGCTCGCGAGAGGCGCCTTCCGTTCACTTGGACGGATGGAAATATACCAGCTTTCGCGGTCCCGCTGAGATCGTCGCCATTTTGGGTAACATCAAACTTTACGGTCAAAGGCATTGGCTTCGTCGTCTTTTGCGTCCATTGCATGTGGGCGCCTTTCACCACTGGGTCGAGAAGCGGGACTGTCTCCGCACCGACTGCAGTTCCGCTGTACGTTCCGTTTTGCTCTTTGATATGGAACGTCACATCCTGTCGGCCAATCGGCGTTTCTATCGAACATTCCCAAGTTCCAGCGAAGCTCATGTCTATAATTCCAGTTTCAATCTCTCAAAACTAGCCCACGAGCTTGAGCTCTCGTGAGTATCGCGAACGACAAATAGCGATGAAATTTTGCCATTTATCGTTTGATGCTCGATATTCTCGTGACTGTCGGCAATCTAGGCGCGACTGTAAGCGCAGCACCTGCCAAATTTTCAGCAATTTAGACGATCGCTCTTCAGCAATCGTCGATCACTCACACATTTCCTGCGACTACCAAGCGGTCGTGTTACTGGGCTCCACGAACGTTCCAGATGCGGTCGCAGAGAGCGCATATTCCACCGGCAACCGTGCACCCTCTTCAGGCGTTAGATTGCCGTAGCCGGTGAGGTATGTCTTCACGAAGTCAGCGCTAACCGAATTCACGACAATGCCGCTGCAGCTCAGTTCCTGGTGCAGCTCTATCGTCAACATATTCAGACACGCTTTTGAAGAGTTGTGACGGAGGAACTGCTGCGAATTGTATGGCGATTTCGTATCACCCTTCAACTCGAGAGAACCTGGCGAACTGGACACGTCTACGACGCGCACTGCGGGTAAGATTTCAGGAAGTGGCAACATTGGATGAGTTACCGCCAGTGCGCCGATGAAGTTAACCTCGACGACCCTTCGAACTGCATCGACGGACGCTCGGCTTGGATGATCGTCTTAAAAATCGAATATGCCAGCATTATTGATGACGACATCCAGCCTGCCATGTGTATGTGCGATACCCTGAGCTGCTGCACTGATACTCCACTGATCTGTGACATCAATTGATCCCATCCGACCTTAATGATGCGGTGGCTGCGATGCTTCGGTTCCGGTCCCTAGCACCTACAACAACTGCGACACCGGCGTTCCCAAGCTGTCGCAAAAACTTGAGCCCGATACCTTTATTTCCCCTGGTGACAACCGCTACACGTTCTTCTGTCAAACCTCGAACATTTCTTCGTCAGAAACTGTGACACATGATATGACGAATAGCTCAGTTTGAAGATTCGCATTTGACCTCGCGGACAGACAGGGCGATTGCGAAAATGCTCGCAAGCGCTACAGATCTTGGCGGCGTCGAAGTCACGGAGACCTCTCGTACGCTTATAACGGTAATATTTGGTGCGGTACGGAATGCGTTCGAGCGCGATCGTCCTCACGAGGTCAGCGAAGACTTACGCCGAGATTTGGTGAATATGTGCCGTGCCTATCTTAAAGCGGAAAAATCGCAGTCATTGCTTGTGACGGGCGGTAAGGATCTACAAACTTCAACTGCGATGGCAAACATGGTGGTGTCGCTCAGCTTGCCACGTTCGAATTAAACCTTTGTCTGTAGACGGTCGGACTAATACCCACTATGCTGCCAAACCGAGCGCGAAAGGTGACGGAAGACTCAAAGCCTGTCGCTAAACTTATCTCGTCGATATAAGCGTCACTCGTCTCAAGCAGGTCACATGCAAGTTGAATACGGGTACGGAGCAACCACTGCATTGGCGTCGTTCCTGTCTGCTCCTTGAATCGTCGCGTGAGCGTACGGGGACTGATACAGGCTTGGCTTGCCAATTCATCCAGATCTACGGGACGATGCGCGTTTGCCCTCATCCAGTCGAGCAGGTGTGCCAGGCTGGCGTTCGAAGTGGGAGGTGTATGACGAATGAATTGCGCCTGACCTCCGTCGCGATCAAGCGGAGCCACGGCCATGCGAGCAGCATGAGCGGCGACTGCTTGCCCAAAATCTTTACGTACCAAATGGAGGCACATGTCAATTCCCGCCGATGCACCTGCTGACGTGATCAGGCGGCCTTCATCAACCCAAAGAACACTCGGATCAACCATAATATCGGGATATCGCATCTGGAGCTCCTCGGCGCCGCGCCAATGCGTCGTGGCGCGCCTGCCTGTGAGAAGACCGGATGCAGCAAGGACAAACGCACCCGTACAAATCGATGCAATTCGCGCTCCGGCCTGCCACGATTCATTTATGGCTTCTAGCACAGGGGAAGACACTTCCCTGTCAACGTCAACGATCCCGGGTATGATGACCGTGTGGGCGTCGGACAAATCCTTTAAGGCGTGGTCTGGAAGAATATTAAATCGACTGGTCCGAATGGCAGGAGTCTCGCCACAGATCTTTACGTCATAAGCAGGGGATCCTGAAGCGGTCGTTGCCCTACCAAGAACTTCACAAGGAATGGAAAGATCGAACGGTATTAAACCGTCGATAGCAAGCACACTCACTTTATGCATGACGCACCTCTTCTCGCGTTACAAGTCACCTGACCGATACCATCAGGCCCGAATTGAGCAAACGATCAAAATTAGCCATGGCTGAAAATGAGTGGTGTTTGTCTTTTTTGGGAGGAGTCCGTTCAATTTCGAGGTAGCGGCATTGAGCGGCAGCCAGATAAAAAATTGAGGGCTCTGCGGTTGTATTAATATCCTACTTGGCTGCTTCTAATCGGCATTTGTCCGGACATCCTATTCAAAAGCACAAGTAACACTTTTACGATATGATCGTTTGAAGGGGAGTGTAAGCTTTGAAGAGACGAGCATTTATTGCATCAGCCGCGGCGACTGCAGGTACTATTATAAGTGGGGTTAAAGTGGCTCTGGCAGATTCCAGTATTTCAAACACGCCGTTCAACATCGGCATGCTGATGTTTAATGACATGACATATCTTGATTTTTCTGGACCTAACGACTTTTGGGCACGCCCGAGAAACGCAAAAATATCTGTAATATCGAAATCGATGGACGTCATTCGCACCGATACGGGTACGAAGGTTTTACCCGATATGGTGTTAAGCCAAGCACCTGATCTGGACTTGATTTTTGTCGGAGGTGGCCCGGGTGTGTCGGCTTTAATGGAAGATGCGGAAATTCTTGAGTTTCTTCAAAAGCGAGCACCTTCAGCCAGGTTCATAACCTCGGTCTGTACTGGTGCACTTGTTCTTGGTGCGGCAGGATTACTCAGAGGGCGCAAAGCTACTACCCATTGGACAGCAATGGATGTCCTTCCAATTTTCGGAGCCGAGCCCGTCCAGCAGCGAGTCGTAACTGACGGAAATCTTATCACGGGCGGCGGCGTTACAGCAGGGATAGACTTTGGATTGAGTGTAGCAGCTCAGGTCTGGGGAGAGCAGACCGCCCAGTTGCTTCAACTAGGTAGTGAGTACGACCCACATCCCCCTTTCAACGCCGGGCGGCCTGAAACTGCACCTCGCGAAGTTGTTTCACGACTGAAAACGATCACAGAGCGTCAAACAAATGAACGAATTGCGATAGCTGAACGCGCCGCCGCGAGATTCAGATAGAACTGCCCTTCAACGCGCAAGATTCATGTACCATTTTTCAACTCTTTTCCAAAGCCTTGCGTGCGGACATCGCCGGTTGGGACTTGCCGCGCGTCGGCGCCGCATACCTTCCAAAGTCTATCGAGGATACGAGATATGGCCGAGCAAATTTTTACCGTCACGGTACCGTCTTGCGAGCGAGACCGAATGTTCGGTGCAATCGCAGCCGACCAGACCCTTTTTACAAACGAGGAAAACGTCACGAATTTATGAGCGACGCTGAAGCTCTGCGCCGAAATTTGGCGAAAGCCTATTTCCCCAATGAAATTGAGGCATTTCAGGCGGGGAAAGCCGCAAGCCGTCGCGATACTATGTTATCCGTCGTCCAGATGCCGTTTGATGCCCACATTCCACTTCTGCAATTGCGCTTAATCGTCGCGGATATGCATGCTGGCACCAGCGATGAGGAACTGATTGCCAATATTACGGCCCGCTGCGTGAATTGGCCTCTTGGGCGGTATCCGGACTACGTGGCTAAGGCCTGCGCGTACGCGCTCGCCAGCCACCGCTCCAAATTAGGTATTAATGATCAATCCCATTTTCTGGAGCGGCCATAGTTCAGTCCGTTCCGGACGACGCCGCCGGCAAGAAATGCTTCAAGTTCCATAATGCTGATTATGCAATCTAAGATTGAAATTTTCTGGATGATACTGCGAGACGTCGAGGGGCTTTTGTGACTTGTTACAAGTGACCACCTATGCGGAGTAAAGAAATGCAGCACTGGCTCGACAAACTGACCGATCTTGCGGCTATACACGGCGACGAAAGCATCGTCACACAGGGCCTTGCGGACCTCACCGAACATTTCGGCTTTACCGGCTACGCCTATCTCCATATCCAGCACAAGCATACTATCGCAGTTACTAATTATCATCGCGAGTGGCGGTCAGCGTACTTCGACAAGAAATTCGACAAGCTCGATCCGATCGTCAAACGCGCGAAGTCCAAGAAGGAGATCTTTGCATGGTCCGGCGAACAGGATCGCGCAAGGCAATCGAAAGAAGAGCGAGCCTTTTATGCGCATGCTGCCGATTTCGGCATCCGCTCCGGGGTAACCGTTCCGATCAAGACTGCCAACGGCTCGATGTCGATGTTTACTTTAGCATCGGAAAGGCCTTCGATCGATCTCGACCGTGAGATCGACGCGGTCGCGGCCGCCGCAGCGGTCGGACAACTCCATGCGCGCATCTCGTTTCTCCAAATCACTCCGACCGTAGAAGACGACGCCTGGCTCGATCCCAAAGAGGCGACCTATCTCAGATGGATTGCCGTCGGGATGACGATGGACGAGATTGCTGATGTGGAGGGCGTCAAATACAACAGCGTTCGTGTGAAGCTTCGCGAGGCTATGAAACGCTTTGAAGTCCGGAACAAGGCTCAACTCATCGCGCTAGCGATCCGCAGAAAGCTTATGTGAAAGCGTCAGAAACCAATTCCACTGGATCTGTTGGCCTACCGGTCTTATCCGAAAAACACCGAATCAGTTCGTGGCTATCTTGGGAATGTATCCGAGAACCCCGAGGAGCGTGTTGAGCGCGCTCATCTGTGCATGCATCTCGATCATTGCTTCGATGTATTCGAGATGCTGCACACCGCCAGTAGCCTTGCCAGTCCTGTAGTCCTCTGGCAAAGCCTGGAACAGTTGATCCGCTTTGTCGAGAAGTTGCCTATGCAGACGAATGGCGTTGACCGTCAACGTCTCGACGTCTCCGTGCGCAAGGCCGCTTGTCAGCCCTATCAAAGGGCGCAGTTCACAGGTGTCGACTGCTAATTTTTCGGAATCCATTTGTGATCTAACCCTGAGCATTGTCTGCGGTCCGCCCCCGCTGACGATAAACCCTGTGAACCCTGACCGGGGGTTAGAATCCGAGATGAATCGGCCCTGCGACCTTTAGCCGGAGCCTGGACATGCGTCGCAGGCCCCCGGACATAAAGTCAGAGGGTTCCTGGCGCCGTTTCGGTCAGCACCAACCGTTCATCTGCGGATTCTAAGCCGCAACGCAGTGCGTGCTGCGTCGAGACCCTTATAGAAGGTTCAAGCCGCTTTCGCTAGGGCGATGAATAAACAATCGCCGTGCAGATCTGCAGATACGATGAAGTCAGCGGTTTGCGCCAATGCCGGACAGGTCGATCCTTATTCCTGCTTTGCTGGGATCGGATGCCGAAGCTTCGGCTGGCACCTCGGGCCTGTCTTCATTTTCCGGGAGCCCAGCTCCTGTATCAACGCCATCGCGCTGGACCGACTCCGGTTTGGCGGGCTTTGCATCATCTAGATATTCCATCTGAAACACTGCCGCTCCTTCAAAATATCCCGTCTGCCAGGCAATGATCGCGTCGTCGAACACCTGCGGCAGCACCTCCGTTTCGGTCGGGTCGCCATACCACTTGGTAACAATCCGATAAACCTTGGCGAACAGCGCCGTGCCCAAGCGGATGTTCTCGCACTCATCGACCAGGTGCGGCTTCAGCTGGCCAGCCTCCAGTATCCCGAGCCCGGCGGGATACTGTGTGATCCCGACCCGCACCGTGTTGCGCCCGAGGTTTTCGCGTATCAACAAGAGAGCGTCCTCTGGAGTCGTGGGCTTCGGCACCAGTATGACACGGCTTCCCGAGCGGATTGTAATCGCGAGTGGGTCTGGTACCCCTGCCCGTTCGATGAACTGTTCAACGATCCCCGGCTGTAGGCCGTGATCGCTGCATTGCTTGATGAGGGCAGCATCGACCATCACGAATATCTCCTTATGTATTAAACGCCGTGACGACAGGAAGTCCGAACAGTTTTGCCCAGGCGATCACGCTTGCTTTTTGAATATTGACGATCGACGTTCCCGCGGTCCACCAGCCATTGCCGGAAGCGACGATGACGTCGGGGCTGTGCAGGATCGACTGGAGGACCGGCCAGAGAATGAGTTGCTCGTAGCAGATCAGCGGCGCGATCCTGGCTCCATCAACTTCAACCCCCGGATTGCGGAAGAAGTCCGCCCGCGCTTCGCCGCCCTGCCCGGTCCATTTTAGCCACGGCTGCCACATCGAACCTGGAACCGGCATGCGCTCGCGATAAAGAACGTCTGTTACGCCAGCCGAGATCGCCACCATCACATTGTCATAGCCCCGCGGGTTGATGACGGCGGCCCCTGTAATGACGGTGAGGTTCGAGCCCCGGAGATTTTCCTGCCAAGCCCGCGCCACGGTAGGCGTCCAGAAGCCAAGCGCACTTTCGGGGAGCACCACGACGCGGATACCGGGATCGGTGGTGGCAACGCGCCGCACTGTTGCGATCAGGTTACGATGGTACTGAAGCGATCCGTCACGCCCAAGGTTGTGTCCCTGTTCAAGGTCGACGCTCCTCCATCCTTCCAGTAGATTCGGTTCTGTCCAGGAAGAGGCAGACCATAGCCAGAACGCTGATAGCGTCATGGCAGCGGCTGGCCAAAACCTTGTAGTCATGGCAAGCAGGCCGGTCGCAGCTGCCAAAACACCCCACCAGCCCCAACCGGGAAACAGCACACCCGCAGCTGTCAGCGGATGCGCCCATCCGGTGATGCCGAAAGGCGGTAGCCCCGTGAGCATTGCCGCCGCCAGATAGCGCACCGCCCTTGCCGCATCCGGCCACATCTTTCCGAAGGCCTTTTGTTCAGTATGCTTCGTCCAAAGCACGCCGTTTACGGCGACGAAGGAGATGGAAGCCGCTACCCACAATAGTAACCCCGGCCACAGATCGGCAGCATAGAAGTTGGCCACGCCCTGGGGCAGACCTCGCGACGCTGCAAGGAAATACCCAGCCGATATGAGCGCTGCTATTGAACGCGAAGGGGCGTTCGCCCAAAACGCCGGGAAATATATCGCGACCGGAAGAAGAGACACGTCTCCGCTCCAGGCAATGCGGCCACAGACGACAGCCGCGGCAATCAGCAGGACGGATTGCCAACAGGCGGAGCGATTGCCGCCGCTGCCATCATGGCTCGACGGGAAGGATCGGCCGCGCCAGGCCGAGAACACCGGAAGCCGGGACCGGCCCAAAATATCGACTATCATAAGAGCTCGCAAAGGGTGAGTGAAAGAAGAGGTTTCCGGATGGCACAACGCCACCGGGATATGGTTTCAGCTCTCGACCCTCACCGTCCCTTGCGCGGACGGCGGATGCCACGATCGGCTGACCATCGATGACGACGTGATGGGTGATTTCGACATGCTGGCCGGGCAATGCTGCAACTGTCTTGATCAGCGGCGCCACACCGCCGTCGCACAGACCACGACGAAGATATCCACGCTGCATTGCCTGCTCGAACACCGCCGTTATTGGCGGGCAGATGAAGACGAGATCGCCAATTGCGACGGACCGGCTGAGCGCCTCGATGCGCCAAAGCCCGAGCGGCTCGCTCGGCGTGAGATTGAGCCTGATGCCGCCGACATAGCCCACCGATGTCATGGCAAGCATGGTGATGCCAGCACCGGTGAGAAACGCAATCACTCTGCGTCGTCTCACTGCTTTATCACCGGTGACTGGCGCTGCGTCATTCGCAGTTCCTCTGCCTGCTTCAGCGTCTGCGTTGTGCGTTCATGAGCGGCAAGCTGCTGCGCCGTGCGCATCACCGGCCATGCTTCCTTCAGCTGCTGCTTCACTTCGGGCTCCATGCCTTCCGATAGTTTGTCGAACAGCTTCCCGGAGGGCTCACGCGCCGTGTTGGTCAGCAACGTGCGCTCGCCGAACCGCTCGGTGACGACCTTGTTGAACTCGTCGATTTCCAGCTTCGTTTCCCGGTTGCTGAGCGCATAGGCCATAGCCGCCGGCAGGTCGTTACGGTCAATCGCATCGCGTACCCGCTCCAGCACAACACGCGCCGCCGGTGACAATGCAGGAATGTCGATCGAGGCGCGCTGGCGCAGCGTCTGCTCATCCGCATGCAGTCGCTGAACCGCGGTCTCGCGCATCCTGAGATATTGCTCGAGGTCGCGCTTCAATGCCGGGACATTGAGCTCGGCGATGCGGCGAGCCTCCCGGTCCGCCTTGCTGGCCAGCATGGCTGTCTTGCCGTTCAGCGGCCCGAACGAAACTACATCAGCCTCGATCTTGCGCAACGCCTGATTTGCTCTCTCCCTGTCGATGAGAATCTCATCGAAGTTCATGGCGCGGAAAGCGCCTTCAGGATCGGCGAAGACATAGCGAAAGCGGGTGGATACCTCCTCCCATTGTTTCTTCAATGCCGGATCGGCGTCGAGTTTCCGATCGACACTGTCAACGACAGAGCCGGAGAGTTGCGTGATGCCTGCGACCATGGGCCTGGCCTCCTTCATCGTTTGGATCTTGGGGGTTTGGTGCAGACCAAAGCGCTCACCGAGAGCACCAAGCCTGCGAGCGAGATCGGCCAGTTTTCGGCTCTGGCGCAGCGTCCAGTCGAGCCGGTCGCGGACGAGTGTACGCGCCACCTGCATGATGTGCAGGCCACGGTTTTCCCCAAAGCGCAGCGCCTCGCGATAGAATAGACCGCGCTCATAATCGAGGGTGGTTTCCTTGGCGTTTCTGCGGGAGAGAACCTTGGCCAGGCCGCCGTTGAAGGAGAAGGATTTGGTTCCGTAGTAGAGCTGCAAATCCTCACGATGACGGGTCATTGCCACATAGGTCAGATGACGATCCAGCGAGAGCGATGCCAGCACTTTCACGCGGTCAACTGTGGCGCCCTGGCTCTTGTGAATTGTCGTCGCATAGCCGTAATCGAGATTGTTATAGAAGCGCTGCTCGACTGTGACTTGCCGGCGCTGGTCGCCCTCACCGATGACGGCGACAACACGGTTACGCGCCGCCTCGACGACATGTCCGATCATTCCGTTCTTGACGTCGAGCGATCCTTCGTTCTTCAGGAAGACGATCTGGTCACCCGCGTCAAAATTCCTGACACCATCGGCCGTTTTGAAGACGTGGCCCTCGCCGACGATGCCGTGTTCGATCAGCTTTTCGCGAGCCATGACATTGAGCATTCGGACGTCGCGGCGCAGATGGGCGAGGATCAGCGTGGTCTTTGTCTGATCGTAATCCCTATTCCAATCGGCGATGAGACTTTCAACGGCTTCGGACTTCAGGCGCGAGGCGAGCACCCTGCCCTGACCCTGATAAGCGACGATTGCCCTCTCGACATTGCCGCGCGCCAGATCGAGCGATGCCTTTCGCATCCAGTCCTCGCCCTGACGATAGATCGTCTCCAGTTCGGCATAACCGATCCGATCGACGATGGCACGGAAAGCAGCGCCCGCCTCGATCGGCTGAAGCTGTTCGGGATCGCCAACCAGCACGATCTTTGCCCCTGCCTTGACCACAGCATCGACGAAGCTTGCCATTTGTTTCGATGCGACCATACCGGCCTCGTCCATGACGAAGACGGTCTTGTCATCGAGCACATCACGACCGCTGCCCCAGCGCAGTTCCCAGGATGCGAGCGTGCGCGAAACGATGCCTGCTTCCTTCTCCAGACCCTCGGCCGCCTTGCCGGCCAAGGCACCACCAACGACACGATATCCGGCAAGCTCCCAGGCCTCACGTGCCGCCTTCATCATCGTGGTCTTGCCTGCACCTGCGCGGCCGACGACGGCGGCGATACGGGCCGGACCAGCAATCAGCTCGATCGCAGTCTTCTGCTCTTCCGACAGCCGCTCATGACGCTGGAACGTTGCCTCTAGAATGGTCCTGGAGAAAGCACGTCCCTCACGCTCGGCCAGCCAGGTTGCCTGCCGCGCCATTGTCGCTTCCAGCCGGATCATCGCCCGGGTCGAATAGCGAGCTGGCACTCTCTCACCGGTCGCGAAATCGATCGTGTCGCGCTGGAGCCGCAGCACTTCCGGATTCAGGATGATTTTCAGCAGAAGCTGCTGGAAGACGGTAGTGTCATCGACATAACGATGCAGGACTTTGGCGACATCGCGTTCGTCGAAGACGCTCTTCTCCCGCATGATACGATCAAGCACGATCATGGGGTTCTTCAGGATACGACGAGTGCTTTCCTGACGGCGCCTATTGTTCAGCTCTATGCGCTCCAGCTCAGGTCGAACACCTTGGCTTTCCGCCCTCCGCTCGATCGCCTTGGCGCCTACACCGAGATGGATGGTCGGCTCAAGTTCGATGCCCTGCTTTTCGTAGGACCGGCCATCGATGAGCAAATCGATCCCGCTGAGCGCCAGATGATGGTTCTGCCGCTCGAACCAGCCGTCGCGCAGCACGTTGAAATCTTCGGTCGCCCCGGCCCAGAGTTCGTAGAGGATTTTTCCCGTTTTCGTGCGAACCGGCTGGCCGTCATCGCCGATCACCGCCACCTTCTTTCCACCGAACCCGTCTTCCGTCAGGGGCCGCAAGGTGGTCATCAGATGGATATGCGGATTACCGGGATTGTCATGATAGACCCAGTCGGCGACCATTCCCTTGGCGAGGATGTGTTTCTCGACGAAATCCCGCACCAGGGCGATGTTCTGCTCCGCCGACAGTTCCAGCGGCAAGGCAATCGTCAGGTCACGGGCGAGCTGCGCGTCGGCACGTTTCTCGAAAGCCTCGACCCGGTTCCAGAAGGCTTCCGACGCACCTGACACAGAGCGGTCGGCGATCATCGAGCGAACCCAGTTCGGGGCATCTGCCGGAAGAAGAAACTCTTCGTACAGGAGCCCATGCTTCCGTGTGTAGTCGATGGTGCGAGCCTCACGCTCATAGTCCATCTTCGCGCAGTGCCGGTAGGCCGCGGACAGCACGGCACTGCGGCCGGAGCCGCGGCTGACGATGCTGGCTGAGAAATGGGCGATGGCCACGACGATGAGCGCTCCCGGTTAGAACCAAGTTCGTAGGGAGCGGCGCTAGAGCCCGGTCTCAATGGGCCGAAAAGCAACGCGTCGCATCGCGACGTATAATTGCGCCCTTGGAACCGCTCCTTCGGAACGGCGGGATGATGCTGCAAAGTATCGGCGTTGCCGATGTGCAGATCTGCACGTTCCTTTTCATGGCATCGGCGAGGATTCTGGCATCGCGAATGCAACGCCAGAATCTCAAGGAGACCCAACCGGAATGAAAAAACCGTCATCGAAGATTAGGGAAGAAATCGCCAGATTGCAGGACCAACTGAGACAGGCCGAGTCACGCGAAGCCGAACGCATCGGCCGGATCGCGCTAAAGGCAGGGCTTGGGGAAATCGAGATTGACGAGGCCGAGCTTCAGGCGGCCTTAGAGGAGATTGCCAAACGGTTTCGCGGAACCAAGGTTGTGGCAACCGGAAAGAATAATGCCGGCGAGACCAGGAGCGGCGGCGAACCGTCCGCGACGCAGCCGGCTGGCGCGGATGCGGGCGGGGCTGGCGAGGTTTGAGCGGATGGCCAGAACGATGACCACGGACGAACGCAAGAAGGATACGCGCGAAAAAATCCAGCTCGGCGGCCTGATCGTCAAGGCGGGTCTGCGCTACGAGAAACGCGCGCTGTTGCTCGGCCTGCTGATCGACGCCAGCCGTCGCATCAGGAGTGACGACGCGGAACGCTCGCGTCTGACCACGATCGGCGCGGAGGCATTTGGCAATGACGGCGAGTAGGTTGCTGCTCCTGATCCTGCCCGCGGCAATCATGCTCGCCATGATGGGCCTGACTTCCGGCATGGAACATCACCTGGCCACGCTCGGCACAGTTGAGCAGGCGAAGCTGATGCTGGGACGCGCCGGGCTCGCCCTGCCCTATATCGCAGCGACCGCTATCGGCGTGACCGCATTGTTCGCAACGAACGGATCGGCGAACATCACGGCGGCTGGCATGAGCGTGCTGGCAGGAAGTTCTGCAGTCATCAGCATAGCCATCGCACGCGAGACAATCCGCCTGAACGGCATCTCCAGCCACGTGCCAGCAGGACAATTTGTTCTGGCCTATGTGGATCCGGCAACGATGACCGGCGCAGGCTTCGCCTTCATCGGCGGGGTGTTCGCCCTGCGCGTTGCGATAAAGGGCAATGTCGCGTTCGCCACGACCGCTCCGAAGCGGATCGGCGGCAAGCGCGCCGTGCATGGCGAGGCCGACTGGATGAAAATGCAGGACGCGACCAAGCTGTTTCCCGATGCCGGCGGCATCGTCGTAGGCGAGCAGTATCGCGTCGATCGCGATAGCGTGGCCGCTATGCCGTTCCGGTCCGATGAACCGCAAAGCTGGGGGGCCGGCGGCCAGTCGCCGCTGCTTTGCTTCGACGGCTCGTTTGGTTCATCGCACGGGATCGTCTTCGCCGGTTCCGGTGGCTTCAAGACGACCTCGGTGACAATCCCGACCGCACTCAAATGGGGGAGCGGGCTTGTGGTTCTCGATCCGTCAAGCGAGGTCGCGCCGATGGTCTCGGAGCATCGTCGTCGGGCCGGCCGGAAGGTTATCGTTCTCGATCCGACGGCCGATGGCGTCGGTTTCAATGCCCTCGACTGGATCGGCCGTCACGGCAATACCAAGGAAGAGGATATCGTCGCCGTCGCGACCTGGATCATGACCGACAACGCGCGTAGCGCGTCCGTCCGCGACGACTTCTTCAGGGCCTCTGCGATGCAATTGTTGACGGCCCTGATCGCCGACGTCTGCCTGTCTGGTCACACGGACGAGAAGGACCAGACATTGCGTCAGGTTCGCGCCAACCTGTCCGAACCTGAGCCGAAGCTTCGGGCGCGTCTGACGAAAATCTACGAAGGGTCTGAATCCGACTTTGTGAAGGAGAATGTCTCTGTCTTCGTCAACATGACGCCGGAGACGTTTTCCGGTGTCTACGCCAATGCGGTGAAGGAAACACACTGGCTCTCTTATTCGAACTATGCCGGCCTTGTCTCCGGCGACAGCTTTTCTACCGACGATCTTGCCGCCGGTGGCACCGACATCTTCATCGCGCTCGATCTGAAGGTGCTGGAAGCCCATCCAGGACTGGCACGTGTTGTCATCGGATCGCTGCTCAACGCGATCTATAACCGCAATGGCAATGTGAAGGGACGCACGCTTTTCCTGCTTGATGAGGTGGCGCGTCTCGGATATTTGCGCATCCTCGAAACCGCCCGCGACGCCGGTCGCAAATACGGCATCACGCTGACCATGATCTTTCAGTCACTCGGCCAGATGCGCGAGGCCTATGGTGGTCGTGATGCGACCAGCAAATGGTTCGAATCGGCATCGTGGATTTCGTTTTCGGCAATCAATGATCCCGATTCCGCCGACTACATTTCCAAGCGCTGTGGCGACACCACAGTCGAGGTCGACCAAACCAACCGTTCGACCGGAATGAAAGGATCGTCGCGCTCGCGATCGAAGCAGCTCAGCCGCCGGCCGCTGATCCTGCCGCATGAAGTGCTGCGTATGCGCAGTGACGAGCAGATCGTGTTCACCTCGGGCAATCCGCCATTGCGCTGTGGTCGCGCCCTCTGGTTCCGGCGAGACGATATGAAATCCTGCGTCGGTGAGAACAGGTTTCATCGGGAAGCACAGACAACATGACGTCTAGCCAGCAGTGCTGGCCCGCGAGAGGATCGTAACCGAATGGACGAAACCGCGTGCGGGTTCGGTGCGCGTGCGCATAGAGCCGTGCGGCACAGCCGCCTCGCCCGAACACGGGCCCCAACCTCACGTAGACATCCATCACGGAAATGAATCGGAAGCGATCTTTCGATTCAAAAGTGTCGTTGGACCAGATCATGAGCATCCGCGATGATGCGACATGTGCATTCATCACTACCAACTCTATTGCCAAAGGATCGACGCCGACAAGAATATGGCGCGCTACTATATGCTCACGATCCAGCAAACCCTGTTTGGGGAAACGGTCGTCGTTCGAACATGGGGACGCATTGGTAGGGCGGGCGGGGAGATGACTGAGGTGTTCGATAAGGAAAAGGACGCTATCTCGCGCTTCCTTGAACTGGCGCTACTGAAGCGGAAAAGGGGCTATAAACCGGCAACAAGCTGTGGAAACCTGCCCACACAGCATCTTTCGCCCTTCCGCCTCCCATGACAACGCCCTGATCTACTGAAAAGGTTTTCAGTCTTTTAACGAGGAAAGCGTCATGACCACAACCAATGAAATTGCCGACAAGATCGCATCCGAACAGGGCCTGACCAAAGCGCAGGCAAAGACGATCGTCGAAACCGTCTTCGCATCGATCACGGCGGCTGCCACGTCCGGCGCGGAAACGTCGATCCCCGGGTTCGGCAAGTTTAAAATCAAGGACACGCCGGAGCGTGAAGCTCGCAATCCTGCGACAGGTGCCACCATCAAGGTTGCCGCTGCAAAGAAGCTGACTTTTCACCCCGCCAAGGCGCTGAAGGATACGCTGAACAAGTAACGGATGGTCTGTATTATGCAAGCCGCCGGAAACCGGCGACTTGCGAGATTGCTTGCCGCCCTCAGAAGGGCGGCGCGGCATCCATTGAACCGTCCTGCTTGGCCATGATGACCGCCAGCTCGGCTTCCGCCATTTCCAGCTCCGCCAGGATCTGGCGACGTTCATCCGGATGGCAGTGTTTTGATTCGGCGCGTAGTTCTTCAATGTGTTGTTCCAGCAGCATCGCCATCTCCTTGACGTTTGAGAAAGATGACGCCGCGGGGCATGGGGAAATGACGGGGTCAGGGATCGCGAAGCGACCGCCGGAGGCGGCGAGCGGAGGAACCGATTTGCGCAGATTGCCGCAGGCGATCGAAGCAAATTGGAGGGGCCGCGAAGTCCTTGAGGCCGGCATTTGTTACGGCACGATTGGTCACTCTGAGCAGACCCCACCTCCCCGTATCGCGACCGTAAGAAGAAAGCGGGCTCAATGCCCGGTTTCTTCTTCATCCTGGGCAAGGGGACGCCCCACCGTTTCCGGCAGGGCCTTGTTCTCGATCAGGCATCGCGCTTCGGGCGGTTCCAGACCAACGTGTACTCGCCGTCCTCCTCGGAGGGCAACAGGGCCGCGTTGATCGGAGCCGGGAAGCTCGGATCGTCGAGCCTGACCGAGATGTAGGGTTCGCCATCGCCCGAGACTTGGTCCCAGGCTGCACCGACTTCGGCCGCCCCGGACATGACACGGAAGTCGGGAGCGTCGCGCGAGGTGCGCTCGATTGGATTCAGGCGGGCCTTCATGGAGACCGTCAGAGTGCGCACGTTGCCGATGATGGTGTTGCCGTTGGTGGAGAATTCGCCGATGATTGCCATTGTCGTGATCCTTTCGGGTTGTTCGGGCCGCGACCATCGCGTCCTCGATGACTGTCGAGTGGATCGGGGACGATCGGACCGCATCTCGAAGAAACCGCAACGCAGTGGAGGGCGGCGAGAGGCGGCTTTCTTGGACCGTGAGGAATGCGAACACCGTTCGCAGGGGAAGAAAGTCGGCGACAGCCGTTGCGGGAAAACGATCGAGGCGCAGCCGGTCTTCGATCAGACATGTCAAATCGAGGCCGCGTTGGCCGCGCCCGGTTGTTCAAGCCGGATGGATCATGACGATGGCGTTGTCGATCATCGGTTATGAATTCACCACCGACAGCAACCCTTTAACCGACCGGCACATTCCAGTTTTCCAGAACAGACTGTCCGCTCCCGGCCGAACGCATCGCGTTGTCGCCTTCGCTTAGCTGTCATGGCCGAACTGCCCGCCGATGCGCCGCCCGCTGTGCCAGTTTCCGGCGATATCGCCCTTCCCACGACAATGAGGCCGTGCATCCCACTTCCTGCTTTGCTCACTGCCGGTCTGAGCCACTCGGACTGGAGAGCCATACGTGCTGGTCTGGAACCACCCGATCAAAATACCCCGGCTTGATGATCGCTGCCCATCCAACAGGCGGGGTTTTCCCCGGCCCTTCCCGATTGCACCCGCGTAACCACGATCGGCAAGCCTGATGAAGGATGCGAGCCTAGCGTCGGAAACGATTGACCTCGGCTGCGGCCTTCCTGCGGGCGATGAACTCGCGAAGCAGGGGCAGGAAAAACGCCTTGCTGAACCGGCCAACCGGAGGCTCGGGTTCGAGATAAAAGGAATGCCCAACGATATCGCTGTTGAACTCATCGAGAATAATCCACAGTCGAAGGTCAGCATCGAGGCCAGCCCGACGTTTCTCCATATCCGGGATTTCCGCGGCAAACCGCTCGCGGGACGGCAGTTTGGTGGTGATCGGAAAGAACAGGATCATGTCGCCATCCGGTCGCGGCATTCTCACGCCAACGGCGACAGGACGATTTTTTCGGCCTTCGGTCTCACCTTTGCCAGCCTCTCGCGCCCACAAATAGGGATAGCGGATCACGCAAGCGGTCTGGATTTCGTCAAACGGGCTCATCGCATCGGCTCGTCTGAACCGGCATAGGCATCAACCGCCGCTTCGAATTCAGTAAACAAGTCATCGGGCATGGTCTCGAGCGTACCCGCGGCCCGGAGGTCGGATTGACGCATGAGGCGCTCATAGTCTTCGATGTTGAGGAGAACCAGGCGTGGCTTGTTACGTTGTGTGATCGTTACCGGATGACGCAATGCCTCGGCGATGATATCGCCGGATTTGCGGGAAAGATCGCTTGTCGAATAGTATCCGACGCTACGTGTCATATCGACCTCCTGTTATTGGCAGCTAACCGAGCATAACGATTTGACAGGCAGATTTCCAGCAAATACAGCAATGTCGTAATTGCTGTATTTAGACTGGTGGGAATGCGGGCGCATCGACATTGCTCCTAGCTCTACATAATACGAATTAATATGAACTCATCATAAGCCACACGTGTCTTTTCATTCGATGGGCCAGAAATCGAGTTGACCATGATCGGCGGCTGTTACCAGGTCGGCTTCGTCAAGCGGAACGCATGAGCGATGAAGATAAACCTCGCCATGGATGCGTCGAATGCCCGTCCGCAGTGCTTGATCGACTATTACCGCGTCTGCCCAGGCCTCCGGATCGTCGGCGGAGATCGCGCAGTCGGGCATTGGTGCGATTTCACCATGCGCTGCCATCAGCGCTATGGTGGTGGACGGGACACCAGCGCCGAGCGAAAGCGCGCGCAGCCGGATCGGGGAGGACGCACCTTCTCCTGCAAAGCTCGGATCATGAAGCATCAGGCAGCCTCCTGCCAGGCGGTCGCTTGCCGCTGAAGGTCATGTAGGTAGGCGACAGCGCGTTGCGCATGCGCTGCCGCATTGAAGATCGCGCGTTTGTCAGAGCCGAGGATTTCCGCCCAGCTGTGGATATAGGCGGCATGATCCGGTCGAGGCTCCAGCTCCGACACGATGCCCAGATCGGCGCACAGCATCGCCGACCCCAATTCCACGAGCATTTCTTCGAATGCCCTTTCCCGGCGGTCCTTGTGGTAGCGGCTGAGATCCCTGTTCAGCCGGGCGGGGCCGCCTGCTTAATGCAGCGTCTCGTGCGCACGAATTGCGATGAACGAAGCAATGTGCCGGAACTGTTCGGGTCGTGGTAGCAGGATGTGGTCGGTTGAGGGGAATAATAGGCCTTGTCCCCGCCGTATCGGACGACAGCACCGGTATTGTCGAAGAAGCGATCGGCGTGCTCGATACGCTCAAGCGGTTTCGCGACCGGCGCAGGGCAACGATAGTAGTGATCCGCGAGACCATCGATCTGATCGCAATTAAAACGGTGTACGCTTTCAGGAACGGAATATCACGTTTGACCTTACCGCCATCCGCGTCCGTCTCGGTTTTGGTGAAGCGGCTGGCATAGACGACGGTCGCGCCGCTCTCACCCGCGCGTACGTGAGCACCAAGCTCGTTGGCCTGACGCAGCGTCATCCAAGTCGACGACCTGAAACCGCTGGCGACGCTCTCCGACCAGAGAAGGAGAACGTTGAGGCCGGTATAGGGTTGTCCGTTGTGGCGAAGCGGCCGGCTGACCCGTTCGGATAGATTGGCCGCACTCCACGGCTTCACCCATGGGCGCACGCCCCTTTCCAGGTCGGTGACGATTCTGTCCGTGATGCGCGCGTAGATATCGCTGCGCGTGTTTTCTGATTTCCTTGTCATGTCCGAACCTCCTTGTCGGGAGGCCGCGATGGGCGCGCTCCGTTCTTTCTTCATTTTACTTTTCTATCCCCATTGAGCTTCGCTCTGGCAGTGACACAAAAATGGCCGCCTCGGAGTGAGGCAGCCCCGTCACGAAAAAGGCGGAGCCAGATGCTCCGCCGGATAAATCTCAGCCGAGAGCGTCCATCTGTGCCTCGGCCGCCTTGCGGTCGAGTGTCTGGCCGGGGTTGTCGACCGGACGGTCGAATGGCTTCCACGCTTCGCCGACAATCTGTTCGTAAGCCGCGACGCCACCTTCAGCGGCCAGGCGCAGCGCGTGGGCCTGAATGCCCATATCGGCTGCGAATTCACGCTTGCGCTGGGCGGCGCTGTCGTATCCGACCGGACCGTCGAGATCCTCGTCGCGAGCGCCTGATGCACCCTTGGCCGTCGCATCGCGTGCTTCAGTTTCCGTCTTGCTATAGAACTGGCCAGCGCCATGGCGATTTCATCGGCTGTGACCTCCTCAAGCACGGCGGACGGATAATCCGCGCGTCCGACCATCAGCCGGCAGCGATGGAGAACTCGAGGCACAGCCGACCCAAGAAGCGTCTCTCGATACGGGATCGCGCTCGTCGCCGAAGCTCAATATCTCGATTGAGATATTCGTCCACCCAGCCTCACTTCACATAACTTACCTTATGGTGTGTATAGCACAAAAAGGTGGGTTCTTGCTGACTTAAATAGTTTCTCGTAACTCTGATTCTTGCGAAACAAGAGCGGAGAAAAAGGAATGATAATTTCAAGTCGCGGGCCCAATATCCCGATGTGGGAAAGAAGCCTTCCAACGATTGTCGCCGAATCATGGTTCCCGGTAACGGCTGATATGGCGCCCCTCGGCGGTGTCAGTGAACGGGTTATTCTCGAGGGCCCGAGGTTCGATAAGCAGGGTAACCTAGTTTTCGTCGAATGCATCACCGGGCGCGTCTTGCAGCTCTCGCCAGATCGGGAATTGACCGTGGTTCTCGCCGAAAACAGCGCCGGAGCCGCAGGCATCGACTTTGACAAGGACGGTCGCATCGTTGTCGCCGGTTTCACCACTATTCACAGCGGCGGCACACTGTTCGCCATTGAGCCGGACGGTTCGGGCAAACAGATCATCGTCGGTCCCCAGGCCGGGCACGTCCCCGATGACCTGGTCTACGACAAGCATGGTGGCTTCTACTTCACCGATATGCAAGGCAACAATGCCAACCCCACAGGCGGGGTTTTCTATGTCGCCCCGGACATGACGACGATCACGCCCATCCTCCCGAACTTGTCACTGGCTAACGGGATTGGGCTCAGCCCGGACGGGAAGATTTTGTGGGCCACCGAGACTGGAAAAGGACTGCTCCATCGCATCGAACTCGCCGGACCGACGACCATCGCCGACTATGGACTGACGATCGCCTACCGGTTCATCGGTGCGAAGGTCGACTCGCTTCGCACGGACGAGCATGGCAACGTCTATGTCGCGCTTTATACCGAAGGGCGCGTGCTGGTATTTGATTCACGAGGTGTCCCGATTGCTCAGGTATTGATTTCGGAAAGGGAGCAGGGAGACTTCCTCGGAACCACCAGTCTTGCGATCCATCCTGACACCGGTGAACTCTTTATCACGACGAACAATGATAGAGGGGGCGATGCTGCGATTTACCGGGCTGAGGCGATCACCGAGAAGGTCCTCGGGATCACATCTTGATCGTTTGACTGTCAACCAGGTGCGATCGGTTCTTCCTGCGAGTAGAGCCTGAGCTCGGTTCGATGCCCATGATCGGCGGCAAGAGCTGGTTTGGTGGTTGCCCCCTCAAGCTGGCTCTTGTTGATCGACCCGGTTGAGGCACTTCAGCGATGGATCTCAATCGGCCCATCGCGACTATGCAGCACACCGAAACACCGAACTTAAGCTGCCGCCCCCGACGGCTCCTGCTGCGGCGTTCCCCCGCTCATCTCGCACTTGAGGAAGGCCCAGTTAATCAGGCTCTCGATGGAGGGACCGAGTGCACGACCAAGCTCCGTCAGCTCATACTCCACCTTAGGCGGCACTTGCGGATAAATCTTCCGGGCGACGATGCCATCTTTCTCCAGCTCTCTGAGCTGCTGAATCAGCATCTTCTGGTTCACGCCCGCGACCCGCTTCTCAAGCTCCGAGAAGCGCAGCGGGGCCTTGGCCGCAAAGAGCTGGACGATGATGACGATCTTCCACTTTCCTTCCAGCACCCGCAGGGTTTCGCAGGTTGCCGTCGCCCAGAACAGTTGCTGCTTCGGATCCCCGTTTTGCCAGTTTCGTTTCATAACTTACCTTTCGGTGGGTATAACACCAAATAGTGTGTTCTTGTCATACCGATAGGCTACCGCTATTTTGCGGTCCAGTAAATAGCGGATCAGATCTCGACCCGCCCGCCAAATCTATTGGTCCTTGCGGGACACTAATACTACTCAAAAGGAGAATGAGACCATGAAGGCTGTACGTTGGACGACCGGGGACAAGCAAGGTCTGGAATTGCACGACGAGGCCACGCCCAATCCTGGGCCGTACGAGGTGGTGGTGAGGGTTCATGCTGCGTCCTTGAACTTTCGAGACCAGGCAATCCTCGATGGTGCCTATGGCGGCCCTACAAAGCCAAACGGCGTCCCGCTGTCGGACGGCGCAGGTAAAGTGATCGCGGTCGGTCGTGACGTCACGCGCACAAAGGTTGGCGACCGTGTTTCGGCGTCCTGCTGCCAGCATTGGATCGGCGGACCCAACCGTCCAGAGTATCATGCCAACAGCCTGGGCATGACGACGGATGGATGGCTGGCCGAGACGATTCTCTTGCACGAGAACGCCATCGTGCATCTACCGGACTATATGTCATATGCTGAGGCGGCGTCCCTGCCCTGTGCCGCCGTTACCGCCTGGACGGGTCTGAACCTGTCGTCGCCCCTCCAGGCAGGCGAAACGGTGCTGGTGCAGGGCACCGGCGGTGTAGCGCTGTTCTCGCTCCAGATTGCAAAGATGTTCGGCGCCAGAGTACTCGCAATTACCTCATCGGA
Source organism: Agrobacterium larrymoorei (assembly GCF_013322225.1). Taxonomy (GTDB): domain Bacteria; phylum Pseudomonadota; class Alphaproteobacteria; order Rhizobiales; family Rhizobiaceae; genus Agrobacterium; species Agrobacterium larrymoorei_A. The sequence continues at coordinate 41,162 of NZ_JAAMFB010000044.1, read as the reverse complement.
CGAAAAGGCGGAACGGCTGAAGGCGCTGGGAGCCTCAGCCGTCGTCAACTACCGATCCCATCCCAACTGGGACAAGGAGATTCTGAAACTCACAGACGGTAGGGGTGTCGACAAGACCATCGACATCGCAGGCGAGAAGACGATCGTGCAGTCGGCCGCCGCGACCCGCAACGGCGGCGATATCTCACTGGTCGGATTCACCAGCGGTTTCGGTGGTGGTCTGCCGCCCATCAACATCCTCGCCAAGTCGCTCCGCGTCGCCGGCACGTCGATCGGATCCCGAGCGAGCTTCGAGGCGCTGCTGCGCGCAATGGCCTTGCACGAGGTGCACCCTGTCCTCGACCAGGTCTTTCCATTCGTGGAGTACGAGGCCGCTTATCAGCGCCTCAAGAGCGGCAACCACGTCGGTAAGGTCGTCATCGAGGGGGTGCCCGCACAATGATCCCCCTGTCAGTTCTCGAACTCGGACGCGTTCGCGTAGGGTTTGATCGCCGGTCTTCGCTTGATAACGCTCGTGCGCTTGCCCAGCACGCCGAGCGTCTGCGTTTCCAACGTATTTGGGTAGCTGAGCATCACAACTCGCCGGCGGTCACCACCGCGGCGACATCGGTCGTGGTGGCGCATATCGCGGCCGGTACGACGACGATCCGCGTTGGCGCTGGTGGCGTCATGCTGCCCAACCACGCCCCGTACGTCATTGCAGAGCAATTCGGAACTCTGGAAACCCTTTATCCGGGCCGTATAGATCTGGGGCTTGGTCGCGCACCAGGCACCGACCAGATGACCTTGCGGGCGCTGCGCCAGGATCCCGGCAACGCGGAGAACTTCCCACAGGACGTCCAGGAACTCCAGGCATTCCTCGCCCCGAAGGGCGAAGCACAGCGGATCGAAGCGGTTCCCGGCTCCGGTACCAACGTGCCGCTTTGGATTTTGGGATCGAGCCTGTTCGGCGCGCAACTTGCAGCCGCACTCGGCCTTCCCTATGCCTTCGGGTCGCAGTTTTCCCCTCAGGCGCTTCATCAGGCCCTCGAAGTCTACAGAAACAATTTCCAGCCATCAGAGCAGCTGCAAAAACCCTATGCCATGATCGGGGTGAATGTGATCGCGGCGGAAACGGATACCGAGGCTCGCCTACTCGCAACCTCCCAGCAGATGACATTTGCCGACATGTTCCGGGGCATGCCAAGCCTTCTCAAGCCGCCCGTAGCCGATATCGAGGCCTACTGGACGCCGCGGGAGAAAGCTCAGACCGAACAGATGCTAAGCTGCAGCGTGGTGGGCAGCGCCGAGACCGTCCGCGCTGGCCTAAACCAGCTCATTGCCGAGACAAGGGCCGACGAGTTGATGATCGTCACTGACATCTTTGACTTCAGCAAGCGCGTGCGCTCACTCGAGATAACCGCCCAGGCGACAACCTAACGAAAGACCCTAATCATGTACGCGCAGATCACGCAGTTCATCAAAATGCTCCACACGCTCTCGCGTCTGTTGGACAAGGCGCAAGAGCACGCCGAGGCGAATCACTTCAAGCCGGAAGTTCTTCTGGACGCCCGTCTTGCGCCAGATATGCTGCCACTCACGAGCCAGGTTCAGTGGGTGTGTGAGATGGCAAGACTTGTTGCCTCAGTCTTATCCGGCAAGCCGGTCCCGGTTTTTGAGAAGACCGAGAAAACGATCCCGGAACTCAAAGCGCTCATCGAAAAGACGATCGTCTACGTTAGCTCGATCGAAGAAAGCGACTTCTCAGGTTGGGAAGAACGTATCGTGGCGCCTCCGGGCTGGTCCGGCGCCTTCCTCGGGAAGGATTACCTTTACCAGCATGGGGTGCCAAACTTCTATTTTCACCTGGTCACGGCCTACGACATACTCCGCCACAAAGGCGTTCGGATCGGAAAGATGGACTACATCGGGCAGCTTCCATTCCTCAGATAGAGATCGAACGCCCTCGGTCGCCACCCTATCGATTCAATATGGAAGCTTCTACGATGACATCTCGAGCCAAGTCGCATGATGAAAGTACCAGGTCGTTCAGGAAGGAAGCGCTGATATTAGGATTGGTGTCGCTTGCGGGCCCTCTCGCGATGAACATGTATGTTCCTGCCTTCCCCGAAATGGCCAGGGCGCTGGAAACGACCAGCGCCACGATCCAACTCAGCTTTACAAGCTATCTGGCGGCACTCGCGATCGGACAAAACATCTTCGGACCGCTCTCCGACAGGTTCGGGAGAAAGCCGGCGCTCTACGCGGGACTGCTTCTCTTCGTCGTCTCGTCGATAGGGGCAAGCTTGGCCGTCGTAGCCGAGCAGTTGATCGTATGGCGGTTCCTGCAAGGTATCGGGGCCTGCGCCGCCATGGCCGTACCGCGGGCGCTGATCAGGGACCGCTACACCGGGTCGACCGCTGCACGGATGATGTCGCTCATGGTCCTTGTCGTCTCGATCGGGCCCCTCGTCTCGCCTATGGCGGGGACGGCTCTCGTCGGGGCGTACGGATGGACATCTATCTTCTGGTTCCTGACCATCGCCGGCGTAATCGCACTAGCGCTCGTCGTCACGCAGGTTCCAGAAACACTACCGGTAGGCAGCCGCGTCTCGGGAATGGCCACCCTGCGGGGCTACGGCTTGCTTTTACGGGACCGAAGCTTCATCTGCGCCGCCTTGATGATCGGCTTGGCCCAGGCCACGTTCTTCGCATATGTTTCGGGGTCACCGTTCGTCTTCATGACGATCTACGAATTGACCCCGTTGCAGTTCAGCATGGTTTTCGGCTTTGCTGCGGTCGTCTGGTCTGGTTCGGCACAGTTGTCCGGTCCGTTGATGGACAGGTTCGGGGCCGCGCCCATTCTGAGCTGCTGCGTCAGCGCAAATGCCATTCTGACCTCTGCTCTTCTTGTGGTGGGGCTTCTCGACCTCGGTGGCATGCTTGTGCTTGTCCTTGGAGCCGCCATGGTCTTCTTCTCATTGGGCATCCTGGTGCCTGTCGGCACCGTTATGGCCCTCCACGCACACGGCGCTGTCGCAGGCTCCGCCTCCGCGATCTTAGGAACGGCAGGTTTTGCGGCCGGTGCATTAGCAAGCTTCGTGGTGGCTGCAACCGCAGACGGCACCGAGCTTCCAATGGTTGGAACCATGACCGCCTGCGCGCTGCTCTCAGCCGCAGCGGCTCGCGTCGCGTTGAAATCCCGTCCAGCCGATCTCGGGTGACCGTCGGCTAGCCCATTCGGCCTCGTAGCAGTACTTCAAGGGGCAGAAGAATCTAGAAGGACTTGAAGAGACCTGTTGTCGTCTCCGGACATTCACTGAACATAGGCGCGGGCGTTAGTCTGCTCTCGACCCGGGAATAGTGAAGCAGGTTCTCAACACTAAGGTCTCACTGGCTGAAAATGGCGTGACAATAATCATTGTCACATACGATATGGGATTAGCTGGGAAGGTTGCGAACAGGGTGGTCTTCACGGAGCTGTCGAAGTAGTCGGAATCGGTGAACCTGGCGGATTTTCGATAACCCAGAAGCGTTAGCATGCGGGAATTCCTTGGAGACACAAATGCCTCAAGCTTTCGAACATGAGGCAATCGCGAACGCCTTTTCCTAAGACGTTGTCTGAGCAATCTGACATGGACGACTGCCCCGGGTAAGATGAAACATGGGCTCACGATTGCCATGGGGGTCGCGACGATGTCACTGTCCCGTTTCACGCGTTAGCCGGTCACTCTCATTCAAAGATGGGGAGAGCGGTCGACCAACGTCCTTCTTTGCTTGGACGAGGGGAATTGGCCGCATGCTAACAAGCTATCATCGTTGTTCAAAAACCATACAGGTCGTTGTGGCATGGGCATACAGCCGCCCGTCAGGACCAAAAATGCGGCCTTCTGCGGTCGCGGCCTGGCGACCCACATGTATGACACTGCCCTCCGCCCGCACAACGGGAACTTTTTCTGTCAATGCGCGAATCATGTTTACCTTCAACTCTAGGGTTGTGTAGCCCTGTCCGGCCAACAATACTGAGTGGATTGCGCATCCCACCGCAGAATCGAGAAGGGTAGCGAACCATCCCCCGTGAACGCTTCCTAAGGGGTTGTAGTGCCGTCGCTGCGGTCGACCCTGAAAGACGACCTTACCGTGCTCGGCACTTATGGGAACAAAGTCCATGGCGTCGCCAATAGGCGGCGGCGGAAGCTCACCGGCAAGGATCGCGGTCAAGAAATCAAGTCCCGGTCGGGCGAGGAGTTCTTCCTGTGACACCACATCTACAGCCAGCAGTTTGGCGCGAACCTGCCTCTCTTCCTCGAGCCACAGTGAGGTATCGTCTGCCATTCCAATGCTCCTCCGAAATAAATTACCGTATCGCTACTGCTACCACGGGTACTTGGAGAAGAAAGGACAGTCAATTCACCAAGACCCGCACGGTCGCTTCACTGATTTCAGGACAGCTCGGTATGGCTGGCTCTTCGAGCGGAAATCTGATCGACTTTAACCGTCGAAAGGAATTTAGTTTATCTGCTAAAGTCTTACCGGAAAATCAATCGAGGATCGTGTCACAGAAGAACGAAATCCGCCGGTGGTCAGCTCTAGGCAACTCCATTGCATAGGATGGCGGGCAAAGAGCATAGCGCTTCCTAGCGACGCTCGACGATAGCGCACCCACCAGCGGTCTGAGCTTGGGTGAGCGCGTATCTCTTGCTTTTGAATCATCAGTACTCTTGCACAGTTGGCCGCAGAAGGATTTCGTTGATGTCGACGTTGTCCGGCTGCGAGATCGCATAGGCGATGGCATGCGCAATCGTCTCGGTCGGGATGGCCGCTTTGTACAACTCGATTATGGCTGCTCGTGCCTGAGGATCGGAGGAGCCGAATTTCAGTTCACTGTCGACAGCTCCAGGTGAGATGATCGTGGTGCGGATATGCGACCCCGCCTCGATGCGTAGTCCTTCGGAGATAGCGCGCACGGCGAACTTAGTGCCGCAGTACACGGTGCCGCCCGGCGCTGAAACTTTGTGTCCGGCCACCGAGGCGATGTTGATGAAATGACCGCTGTTCTGTTTGCGGAAGACAGGCAGTGCAGCGGCAATGCCGTAGAGAACACCCTTGATGTTGATGTCGATCATCGCGTCCCATTCTTCGACCTTGTCGGCATCGAGCGGTGCAATAGCCATCAGGCCGGCATTGTTGATCAACACGTCTAGTCGTCCAAAAGCTGAAATCGCAGAGTTGACGAGGTTCTGTACATCGCGACGTTGGGTCACGTCGGCTTGCGCCACAACCGCTTCTCCTCCCGTCTCGCGGATGCTGGCGGCGACCTCCTCCAGCCGGTCAAGTCGGCGCGCGCCAAGCACGACTTTCGCTCCATGTTCCGAAAGGTAGCGGGCCGTGGTTGCGCCGAAGCCACTGGATGCGCCAGTGATGACGATAACTTTTCCATTAATGTTTTGCATGTGTTTTCCTCGATTGCAGTCAGTCTGTTGAAGATGCCGCCCAAAGACAGGGCGTTGCATGCCATGAATAATAGTGTCAGATTGGCGTTCACCAATGTCGATACATGCCAATTATTTGCCTATTCCTACCAATTCGGATCAACCATGACGTTCCAGAAATTGCTCGACGACCAACTTGCAGCCCGCATGGCCCAAGCGCCCGCGGGTGTTTTGCAGACGGAAGTGGAGGGCGTGCGCCTGTTTTGGACAACGATGTCCACACAACCCGAGCCATTGGTTTATGATGCGGGGATCGTCATCGTACTCCGCGGTCGCAAGGACGGGCAGCTTGGTGAACGATCGTTCGTCTATGACGAGAACAACTATCTCGTCCTAACATTGCCCATGCCCTTCCTCTGCGCGCATCGCGCCAGCCGCGCCGAACCACTTTGCGGGCTGTTTGTGAGTGCAACGCGCGACGATTTCACCAGCCTGCTGGGACAGATGGCAGACGTCGGCTCGATCTCGTCGAAATCGCGGCGTAGTGGGCTGGCCCCCGCTCCGGTCGATTGGAGGATGCGATCAACCATTGAGCGGCTAGTTTCTGTTCTTGATGATGCGCTCGCAGGGCGGTTGATTGGGTCAACCCTGCGGCGAGAGTTGCTATTCCACGCCCTGCGCGGGCCGTGCGGCCCGGCGCTGGTAGCGTATGCTCAGCAGACCGGCGATGACGGAAAGCTGGATAAGCTGATTGAGGATATCCAGCGCGATATTTCCCGGCCTGTTACGATCGAGGAGATGGCCACTAGCGTCGCAATGAGCATCACGACTTTCCACAGGGCTTTCCGGCAGCGCACCGGCCAATCACCACTGCAATATGTAAAGCGTCTACGCCTACACGCCGCACGGGACATGATTGCATTCGACGGCGCACGGATTGGCGAGGCGGCGCAGCGGGTCGGCTACGAGAGCACGCCGCAATTCAGCCGGGAATTCAAGCGGCACTTCGGTGTGTCTGCTCGTGACTATCAGCATACGACAACCATCATAAAACGATAGTTTTGAAGCGCGCAGTCGATTTCATAACTTTTAGTGGGCGACAAAATTCACTATTTCAAGTGATTGGAAACGGAACGACACGATCATGAGACCATAAAATAAATTGACGATGCGATCATATGTAAGTATGAAGGTTACAGACATACGTTTGGAGCAGGGCTTGCCTACTAGTACTCGATTTGTCGTAGCCGTTCACACGCTAGCGATCTTAGCTATCAAAGATACGCACCCTGTGCGTTCCGAGGATTTGGCACTCAGCGTTAATACCAATCCAACGGTCATCCGATCTTTGTTGTCGGCGCTGGCGAACGCTGGTTTCACGACTGCACAACTCGGGGCAGGTGGAGGGGCCCTACTTGCTAAAGATGCCGACAATATCAGCTTATTAGACGTTTACAGCGCAGTGGAGGACAGTAGCTTTTTTTCAATGCACCGTTCGTCACCGAGCAATGTCTGCAAAGTTGGAAAAAATATCCAGAACGTCTTGCGCCCAACCCTTGATAAGGCGCAGGCAGCATTAAAGGCGGAGTTAGGCAGTGTGACAATTGCGGATATAGCCGCGGAGATAGCCCGCCGAGAGGGTCTCGCGATCCCAATCTCAAAATAATGCCGCCAAATGAGCTTTTGCCGTGGACGCATGCTTTCTCGAAGGAATGCAACTCATCGAGCATCTCTATCGCTGGTCTAGGCCTGATAGGATCTGTTCTGGCACGATGGTTCGCAGCCAATGAAATTGACGTGTGATTACTAAAATGCGCTAGACGAGGTAAGCAAAGCCCAATCCCAGCGATCAGACGAAAGAGCGGTATTGGTAAGCGTCAAATAGCCCAGCTGGCCTTTCCACTGGCTATACCCGTGTGAGAATCATTATCGCCGACCAAGAAGAACTGCTGCAGAAGGAGAAGACGATGACTGAACCAATGAACACTGAATTGGCCGCAATCGAAGCGACGGCCGTTTCGTACCTGACTGCCTTCGCTCGGGAAGACGTCGCAGGAGTTATAGCAACATTTGCTGATGACGGCGTATTGATGGGTCCCGGCAGACCCTCCTCCGTAGGGAAAGAAGAACTCGCAAAAGTCTATCCCGGTGTCTTTGAGAAAATTGATTTCAGTATGACGTATCAGGTCATAGAGGTCGTGCAGACAAGCCTTGACTGGGCTTTCGTCCGCAGTGCGACTAGGGGTACGGAAACCACCAAAGCAACCGGCAAGGTCGCACCCGCGGCATACGAGGAACTTTTCTTGCTGCGGAAATCGGCTGGTGGCACGTGGAATATTGCACGTTACTGCACCACCAAGACGAGCTAGACGCCCTGACTTGCTGGCTCACGTAACTATCTATGTGCCATCAATCCCGCAGCAATTTTTGGGCTTTTATGTAATTCTGTGTGTTATAGTCGATAGTTCGGCTGTGCTGATTGCGGTTTTTGGTTAAGGATTATCGAAGTAAGAAATTTCTGGAGCATGCTATGAGCGGATGCTGTTCGGTAGTGAACCGAAACGACGGGACGAGCGTACAGTAACTTCGACAGTATTATGCCGAGGGCAGGGCTGGCAATTTTGTCGTCGTCAAGGACGCGTGGGACAAAGCTGACGTAGCCACCGCCTTGATAGGATTCGAACCACCGGCACAGTCCGTGATTATGGTATTCAATGAGTGACTTACGATTCTAGCAAGCTTCGAACCCACTGAATCGACATAACTTCCCGAGCATACAATTCGACAGTTCCGAGAGAAACCACTCTTCGCTCACGATCTTGCCGAGGGAACGTTTTCCTGAGCGGCACGGACTACACCACCTATTTTAAATCTCGGGGAATCAGGCTCGCACCCCGACCCGCTGCTAACGAGCGACCACCATACTACCTCGGTCGAGGAACCTGGAGAGCCGATCGAAGCTCAGAGAGTGCCTGGTGTTCCTCTTCCGAGTGGCAATGATATTGGAGGATTTTCCAGCCAGGATGATCCTCCATATCCCCGTCATCATGCAGAACTTCGAGCAAAGCGGGCCTTAGTCTGCTAAGCGCACTTAAACTACTTTTCGGATAGGCGATACCACTTGCGACGGTGAACGAGAGCAGTTGCAGATGGTCGGCCACTCCAAGAGATGACTTCATCAAGAGTGCATCTAACGCAGCTTTTGGATCTAGGCTAGACGGGCTACCCAACAGGAATATGCGAGCTTCACGAATTGAAAGTTGCCGAATTGTACGTAGGGCATTCGCCCGAGCTTTCGGCTCCGAGCCGATTGACAGTGCCGCCATGGCCTCCTCAGCTGTTCGAGCATGAGCCAACACAAAACGCGAACATTCCTCTCGCGAAAGCATTTTATTCCACTGCTCAAGCTCCTCAAAAATCATCTTTGCTTCGCAGAATGAGCGGGCCCACGTTACGAGTCTTGCCAAGTTCAAACCCAGAAGTCCAATTTCGGAAAGCTTGCGAAACTGGCCCAACATTTCTTCGATTTCAAATTCATGAAACGCAGTGGGCGGCAACTTTTGCAATAAGTCTTCGGTTAGGACTCCGCCCTCTGCCAGCCGGACTAGGAACGCCCATTTTGCGTCCTTTGACCTGAAGCTCATCAAAATATCGTGCGGAAAAATCCCCCATTGATCCAGACGATCGGCTATCAATCTTGCCGTGGAGCGCGTCCTAATTCGGGTGCATAGCGCTTGCGCGACGAGTGGGTCGTAAGCACCTGGATAATCTTTCCATGACTCGAAAACACTGAATGCTGTCGCCTCCGATGAGGCCAGACCGAGCACGTGAAGATAGCAGTGGACGGGAATGTAATCCTCGGCGTTGAGAGCACGCAAAGCACTTACTGACTGCAGAAAATCTTGTGACTCCCCAACCAGATCGACGTAGATATCGGGTACAAATGGTTCCTGTTTATATGTAGGCTTGGTTAATTCAGAAGAAAGGGAAACTATTGCCTCGCCTTCAGCGTCAAGTTGCGCGTTGTCTAAGATGGTGGCGTCAAGCTTCGCACCTACGAAATCACAGCCACGCAGATCTGCGCCGGTAAAATCAAACCCGGACAAATCCTGGCCCGCAAAACTGATGCCGCGCAGGTTGAGATGTTTGAACGATCGGTTGGGAGAAAGCCCCGCTATGGCGACAAGTTGAACAAATTCCTCGCTCTGGCTTGCGAGAACGGCGCGGGCTGCCGCTTCGATATTATTGACCAATCTGATCTCCCCGCACAAGGCGCATCTTCTGCACACCAAGCGTTATCCACCCGTCACGGTCAGGCTCATCATCGAGAGACTCGACGAAAAGAGCACTTAATATTCGTTGCTTTAGCAGACTTATCGGCTCAATGCCCTGACCCTCGAGGTGCAGCGCCCTTGTGGGCTTGAATGCAAGAGACGCCATGAATTCCTCCCCCAGCTTCAGTCCCGAGACCTCAAGAAGTGGCCTTTCAGTTGTCACGAAGTCCTGGTTCAATGGCTTCCCTGCACCACTTAGGCGCCACTCTGGAAGCATATCAGCTGGTTTCGCGGTGAGATACGCTCCATTGAGCTCTATCGGTTTGTCTCTTCCAGCTAGGCGGCTAGCTTGGACCATGGAATTCGGAGAGAAGGAGAGGCGGATCCTGACCTCGGTTATCCCGACCAAAAACTGGTCATATTCTACGGTCTCGAGGCCGATGGAGAGAAACAAATCCGACACGCTTCCGAGGTGCCTGGCTTGGCTTGCGTCATCGACCTGAAACCAAGCGATATTTCGATTTCGGACTTGAGGTTTCCCTAAAATTCGGGTGTGAATCGGAGCAACGTTAAGCGAGCGAAGAAGCATTGCGCGAAAGGCATCCACCGTATCTCGCCCAGAGTAGATCACGCCTGGCTTGGAACGCTCTTTTGGCGCCACGTTTGGATCGACGAAATAGTGCCGCTCGTTTTCAAAATGGCCGAGTTTGGCGCAATTATTTATGAGCTCGTCAGATAACCGGCCTTCCCGCCAAGCAGACTTCAACGTTTCATAACTTGTTCCAAGGGCGCGGGCGAGCTCTGCGTTTGAGTTGGAAACAATGATATCTGCTTGGTGGAGCAACTCCGTGAAAATTCGCAGTTTTTCCTGCAAGTTGTGAATTTCTGTTCCTCGCCGTGCCATTGAGCTCTCCGTGATGAGCGATCATAACAGGAATTGAGCGAATCGGAGCCTCGGATACCACCTTTTTGGCACCCTTTTAAAACCGGCCTTTCGGGAGCAGATGGAGAAGACAGGTACAACTTAGGTGATGCCGTCTGAGTGGCAATCAACGATGATTGCCGACATCAACGACGGAGGTTGCGATGCATTGGTTTATCTTTTTCATTCAGGTTGTTTCGGCTGTACTGGCGCTATTAAAAGCGCTCGGAGACGACTAACCCGAAATTCGCTTTTGTTCGGCGGCGCGTAAAAAATCCCCAGATCACTTCGGCCTGCCGAGATGGCGAAATGAGTTCGCGATCATCGACTGATCACGCCCTGACCGGCATTGTGGTCAAAACCGCAGATGCTTCCCGATCTACCAACTAGAGCTATCTCGGATTGGCAGGCATCGGTAAAGTCGGCAATGCGAACAGTCTCGTACGCCTAACTCGAGCGCTTGGTGAGATCGATACCCACAATCCGAATGTCTTCAACGTTGACAAAACTCGCCGAGATCGACTGCCAATGGTCGATCAATGCCTGAATGAGGCCGTCGAAATCGACCCTGTTTTCACGATTGGGGACATCCCAACCTTTTTTTTCGCCTGAGTAGACGAGAACAAACAGTCCACGGTTCGAACGGTTGTCTCGAAGGTAATCGCCGCAAAGTTGGTTTTCAAGCCGTTCGAGAAGGTCGGGGCCTGACCATTTGTCGGCGAGTTTTAGCTCGACGGGGACAGGTCCGTCGAAGCCGACGCCGGCAAAGCGTAGGTCGGGACGCTTCATGTCGGCGAGCTCTTCTTCCTGAGGCACCGAATAGCGCCCTGCCGCCTTTTCGCGCAGCTCGTGGCCAAGATATTTTCGAACTTCTGTCTCCTGGCCGATGACCTGCAAGAGCGAGGCCACGCTAGAATCGCCATTTTCTAGGTCATCCTTGAGGTCAAGAAAGCGCAGATAAACGAGTTCGGCAAGATCCCGGTGGTTGTCGGGCGTGCGTTCGATGTCCTTGGCGAATACCCGAACCTGGCCCGGCGTCCATGCCTGCATGTCACCGTCTTGTTCGGCCTTGCTCCGGGCATGATGCAGCATCCATGGCCGCATTTTCGCCACGGGGTGCAACTTGGAGATTTCGACTAGCGCTAGGAACGCCGCCTTACCCGGAATGGCGGTCAGGGCGCCGAGAAGGGAATTACGCGAATCTTGCGCGCGGTCACGCAGCCCCGGCGAGTAGACTCCAGTGCCGGCCCGCTCGATATCCTCCTCGGTACGCACATGCTGATGGACCATCAGGTAGAGGGCTTTGAGATGTTCAGGTGTACGGTAGGCGTCGCGGGCATTGATAGATTCATCACGGCTCCCACCCCAGAGCGCCGTGATGAACTTCATGACCATATCGACACGCGCTTCCCGATCCTTGATCGCGGAAGTCTTCTCCTCGAGAGCCGCGATTGCAGCGGAAGGCTGGGTGCCACACCAGACCGCAAGCCATTGCGCAAGATTGTCCGGGTCCTCGACGGTTCGGCACTTCTCGATCGCTAGGTTTGTAACAAGCGCGTCCGGGACGTTCGAGCCATGCAAGATCTTTAGGAGCTTCTTCAGCATGGCCGCGTTGGCCGGTTCCTGCTGTCGCAATAATTCGAAAATTCCAGGGCCGAGGCCGTCCCAGGCCCATTGTCCCGACCAGCTTATGTCGCTCAGGATATAGCTTGGATCACCTTCCTTGCTCAGCGCCGCTAGTTCGTAGGTGATCTCGTGCAACATGAAGCGCGAGACAACCGCCGGGAACCCCGCATAAAGAGCTGGAAACCAGAGTGGAAAACCGTTCAGCTCGAAAGACGCGTAGTGGCAGGCCCGAATGACCTCGTCTTCGCTCAAGGCAGACGGAAAAGAATTGCCGCACTCGATGGCTTCGATCTCAAGGCCTGCCAGCCCTAGGATTGTCCCGTGAGCCGTCGTATTCGCCGGATATCCTTCCGAGCGAAGTTTTGGCCGATAATTTCGCCAGAAGCCGACGACCCCGTCACGATAAAAGCGTGCCGGCGCATCGCCGTATCGCTTTGCCAGTCTCTGCCAATTGTAGTCAGTCCAGCGCTTCGCAATCGCCTGCTTATGCCGGGCTTGGTGGAACAGATAGTAAAGCGGATTTGAAATCTCTCCTGGCGCGGCCTCCTGAGCGGCTAGTGCCTCCGGGAGTTTTTCATCGAAGTAATTCCGCCACCCGTCGTGATAGGCGAGGTCTTTCCGCTTGCGGGCTGCATCCTCGCGCTTCCAGCGCGCCTGCGTCTTCTCGAACCTGCGGCTCTCCGACGATCGCGGTTCTGGATGGAGATATTGATGCAAGCGTTCTGCAAGCGCGGGTTCCTTGGCCGTCCTGCGTTTCAGCTTGTCCCGCCAGCCGGTCGGGCGATCAGCATTCCGATAGAGCGTGAAGGCGAGCGACAAGGCAACCAGCCTATCGTCCTCGTCGCGCCGATTGGCGATTTCCTCGAGCACATACGGAAAGTCAGCCGGGCCGAAGATCGAGAAACTACCCCACATGGAGGCCTGCCAGTGCTCGGTCAGACGTTCGCCTTTCTTGCGATCAAGGGCAAGGCGCGTGGCAGACACTTCCGACCAGAACAGCGCGTAGCGCAGCTCAGCCCAACTGGCCGTCGTTTCGTAGAGCTGCCTTTGTACCTCTTCGATATGATCGATGCCATAACCCTTTGCTGCGCTGACCTTTCGCAAGATCGAAAGGGAAGACGCCGCCAAGGCACTTGGATGGCGGTTAACAATCAAGCGCGACAACATTTTACCGGCGATCGGCAACAGCCACGGATAGTGCTCTGATATCTCGCAATACCGCCGCTCGATGACCGGCGGCGTCTCCAGGAGGAGGTTGAGCCTCGCGATGGCATCGGGTAGCAGGTCGATCTCTGCCGCCGCGAAGAAGGAATCGAGGTTGATTGCTGCCTGATCGACTGAGAAGCGCTGTTGCTCGGCTAGTTTTTCGATGCAGGCAAGGGTCCATTCAACGGTCTCGGCCGTTGGCTTGGTCCCTCCTAGGATCTCCCCAAACCAGTCACGGTCGAGTTCGCTCGCCTCGCTCAGGAAGCTCTCGCGCAAGCGTGCCAGATCCGCAGCATCGCCGATCGCTGCCAGCGCCCGAATTGCTGTGACGCGGACGTAGTGCTCACCGTCGGGATTTAGGGCGAATTTGAGTGCTATAGGCCGCAGCGCGACCAGTTCGCCGACCCAGATCATCCGCATCAGAAATGCGATGATCTCGTTATTCTCGGAATATTTCTGCAGCAGCGCTTCGATATCCGCGGCCATGTCAGGGTTTGCAAACCGCTGCACGGCCGAGATATCTTGCATGCTTCGCCCCGAATTTCCCGAGACGATTTGTTCGCAAACCTCCGCCAGCACATAGCGCCTGACATCCACCGGCAGGCGCGCAGGATCGCCGCCCTCAAAGAATATTTCCGGAGCAACCCGGCGCACGCGATTAAGGATCTTTTCGTCCAGCAGAACAAGCCAGGGCAGAATGGGCCTCAGCGCTGGGACGATGATATCCATGCCGTATTGTTCGCGAAAGAACAGGCCCTCGATCCGACGGCGGGAGGTCTGTGCCTGCAGCAACCGTGCGAACCACGCAGCGGTCAGATATTCGCGGACGGATCGATGATGAAAGCGCACAGTTCCGTAGATGGCTTCATCGAAAATCGGCCGCGCAAGCAGTGTCGCCTGGTCCCGGTCATCCCAGTCGCTGAGGACCTGGCGGACGTCGAGGCCTTCGGTATGCGCGGACCCATCAGGGATACGCAAAGTCTGGGTTTTCGAAAGCGTTGCGGCGACTGCGATCAGCATCGCGCCCTCCCGCGCTCGATCCAGGGAGAGAGGACGATAGTCGCGCCGTGCCTGGTCACGCTCTTCCAAACGGCGGTCTAGGCTGTTTTGCATCAATTCGAGCCGGCCGCCGATCTTGCCCTTGTCGATCCAGAACTGGACAAGCTCTGAGAGATCTTCCGGCCGGGCGGAAAACGTGAAGGCGTCGGCGCGTTCGATCGCGGCTAGAAATGCCTGCGTGTCGTCAATCCCTTTGGCGCGCGCGAATTCCCCGATCTGCTCTCTGTTCAGATCGTCCAGGGAGACCACCATAAAGCTCGGTTTCTCAGCTTTCTTGGCAATTCCGGTGTTGAACGTTTCCTCGATCTCGTCAGCCAGATCATTCGGTGGAGGCGCCTTTTCCTGTGTCCGCGTTTGCGGGGGCGGGAAGGCCTTCAGGCAGATGTCCAGATCGGATCGTGCGCGCCACGCACTCGTGCGTCCGGTGATTATGATGTGGACGCGATCCTTTGCGGTGTTTGTCTTACGGCCAAGTGTGCGGATGGCGCGGTCAAAATCTCCGGGGTCTCGCAGGCGCGCTTCATCAACGGAGTCCAGCAGCAACCAACCCTCATCATTAGACGCAAGCCAGTCTTCAAACTGGTCGAACGTACCCGTTTCGGCTTCGAAAGCATCCTCAAACCAGTTTGCCACGTTTTCCAGACGCAGGAAGAATGCTGCCTTGCCTTGGCCTCTGAGTGTCTGCGCGGCCTGACGGATCTCACGGGTTTTGCCTGAACCGGCTTCCGACAGGATCACGACACGCGGGTGTTCGAGCAGCGATTGCCAAATCATACGCTGTCCGATCTGGAAGCTTCGCACGATCTCCTCGTCCTCTCCGCCCGACTGGGAGAGTTCGTGGAAAGTACGCTGCAGATCCACGTATCGTCCAAAGATTTCTTGGCAATTTGATTCGCTGTTTGGGCTCATGGATAATAATCACCAGTTTTACTATCACCAACAAGGATCAGGCTAAGTAGAAGCACAAAAATTCCGGCAGTTGGTGTTCCAGTTCACGGTTGGGTGTTGAACTCGGCCCACGAGAACGGACGCAGCGCTTCGACAGCTGAACGACGCCATTCGAGACGTTCATAAATCGGGCCTTGATGTCGACATCAGCACGCTCACCATGCACACACCGCGTGGCCCGATGATCCAGGTTGACCTGAGGACATTCCGTGCTTTAGGTGCGTCGCCCATGCTGCGGTTGGTGGAAGAGTAAAAGCGATGAACTCTACATTGATCGCGGTGCCTTAGCGCGTTGAGTTGGCGAATGTCGTTATGTAATCGGCATGCGTTCGCAGATCCGCAAGTATGAATACGGATCGACTTGACGGTCATCTCCATTTTTGCATACAAAGGGTGGCCCTACACGCGGGCCGGTGTGCCCGCCACGCAAAGCTAGTTCAGCGTTTTATTTTCAAGGTGTCACTCCCTGCCCATCGGCATGGTCTGGTCATTAGCGGGCACATGGTCGGATCATTTCAGGATATGGATATGACCGAAAAAAAACTGAGCAGCATCAAGCATCTTGCAAAGCGATACGCCCGGGCTAGCGGGCTCACACAAGTCCAGGCCCTAGATTTTGTCGCGGAGAAACTGGGTTTTGCGAATTGGACGAAACTCGTCTCCGCGAGCAAAAAGGATTGGACCCCCAATCCCGACCAAATAGCGATCATCAAAGAATTCGTTCACCAAGCCCTTCCGACGGCAGATTTTCAGCTTGGAAACGCTGAAGCGATGGCACGCCGCTTCGCATACCTCGAACAGGCCGGACATGGTGTAATTGAAGGTCATTCATACCGCCTTCAAGTGGTTTCCCACGACGTCATTATGGCCGGAGACGGATGGAGCATCAAGGTTTCCGAAAACCCTGGCGCCGCACCAATCGTCCAGACATCGCCTGAAAATGACAGGAACTATCCGGTGTTTGAACAGAAATTCCTTCAGAAAGCACTTGGTGTGGCGAATGATCTCGCTCTCCAGGTTCGAGGCGAAATCTCGACAGATTGGGCACGCCGTTCCACAAAGCCAGACGTAGACGGGATAGTCCGCCATCCGCTGTGGGGCGGCGAGTCGGATGTATGGTTTTGCATGCATTGCGATGGAAAAATTACCGGCACTCAAATCGCCAAGAATCTTTGGCATTGTCCGGAGTGCGGGGCATCTCCTCTCGACATATATGAGAAAGCGTTCTGGTGTGGAGATGATGGGAGATCTCTCCAGCACGTGAGAGCTGATGGAGGCGTTGACAGAGGCGCGCCTGATTTTCGGGTTGTCGATGACAGTCCCAAACTCGACTTGAATGGCGAGAAGATCATTCTTCTCCTCCGAAGCGCTCTGCTTGATGACGCCACAAATATCAGCGAGAGGCTCGGCGCTCTTCAGGCGCAGGTTAGTGTCGATGATGAAAATGACGCTTGTATCGCGCTTGATGAAGATTTGTGGCCGCAGGACAAGGAGCCGGTTCAGGCTTTGATTGTAGCGGCGCAACTGGGTATCGAGATTGAAGTTGAAACGATGTGGTCCACTCCACCTTTTCACTGGCCGGGTATCGGCGTGACAACCTCGAGCACGAGCGATTATACGCAAATGATGCTGGACGCGTATGCTCAGTATGACGTGTTACCAGACAGGAAAACAGATCCATCGTAGTCGTTTGCTATCAATACCCTGCACGTAAGCGATTTTCACATGTAGGGGTTGATCGTGACCGCTTTCCGCTTGTCACCGCGATGAGTGGCTTTGGAGTGGGAAACGACAGAAGCGAAACCGGCCTCATTGAATAGGGCCGGTCGCAACTGCGAACGGCTGCAATACGCCTTGCGTATACTAATCGCTGGCAACCTCGTCGAAGGTTCCGGTATAATGGAAGGTCTGTTCCATATTTAGTTTGTGGAAACCCGGCCTGTATCCTCTCAGCAACTCTAGCTTAAGACTTTTAGTATTTTAAGGCTGATGTTGGATGGAGATTTAATGTGAATTACGGACTATTCTCTGAAAAAAGTGCAATTGATATTTTTGGGGCCTCAGCTCCATACTTCGGCAAAATTGCGGAGGCTCTCATAAATAGGGGCTTTGGTTCTGAATATAGCATCCAAAACATGTCCAGTCTCAACGTGCAAGACACGGCAGAAATGAATAGGATAATGTGGGATGAGATACTGCAGCGCACGGAGTTGTGCACCCTCACCTCGTTACTTCGATCTCAGCGCTGGGCAGAAGGCGCTATCGAAGCTTACAGAAGTAAAAATTTACTCGCCTGGGCCGCCGCCGCACGCGGCTTGATAGAGGCTGTCGCAGACTCTTATTTTGTCTTGCGCTATGCAGCAACCACGCTGGCAGAAAACCATCGTACGATCCAAGCTTGCCTTGCCGGGGATGTTGGCTGGACGTTGGTGGTAACGAAAAAGCTTGAGGACGAGCTAATACACTTCACTCACGCCCGCATCCAAACTACCGGAGAGCAAAAGCAGGTTGGCCATACACCTCGTTCTGCTCGTGACTATATAAACACGTTAAACGAGACCGGATCGCCAGACAATTACGAAGCGTACCAAATACTTTGCAACTATACACACCCGTCGGCTCATAGCCTGATCTGGATGATCGATGTTCAAGAAAATAGCGAACGGTCAAGTGAATTTTCTTTTTCACCATTCCATAATATGGAAATGGGATCAATACTAAACGTAAGCTTGAAATATCGAAGATTATTCCATAGCTTACTTGAAGCTGTAGCAAACATTTCAGTTATGACGCTGAAGACCTCTCGGAATCTTCGCCAAACTTTGTCGCTTACGGACGGCATCGATACCAGCATTATTCCACTGGATCGAAAACTCGACGAGGCGATCGTAAACAGCAAACAGAAATATGAGCGACTTAATAGAGGTCGTAAACAGGTTGAGCCGATCGAGTGATAGGCCGAGAAAGCTCATATCTTATTATTGTGACAAAGGTCTGTGCATAGCTCAAGGGCAAATACGAACTAGATAGTCGGCAAAACAGCATCTAAAAGCTGCAAAACTCCGCGTTTTGTCCTTAACCAGCGGCGCTACGTCCGACGCAAGGAAAATGTCTGTATGCAATAGGAACAGTAACGTGGTATACAACAGGTTGTCACGGGGTCAAACCGATGTTATCCTGTGGCATGCGGTTCACACAAGGACAAATTCGAGAGCTTCTCTCCATTCCAGTCGAAACATTTCGAACGTGGCGAGGCGCAATACAAGCTCTTACACAGCATCGCGGCCACGGTCCTACCTTCACTCCCGGAGACGTGGTTGCAATTGCTGTTATCGCCGAGCTTGTACGGGACTACGGCGTCCGGATTAGCGCCGTCGAGGACCGTATGGATAAGGTTGTAAATGCCTGCCATGACCTTTCTTGGTTGGAGCTAGACCCATGTTGTATTGTGGTCGGTCGGGATTTCGCAAAAATTTGCATACTGGAATCTCTTACACTTCAAAACGAGTCTGACCCGATTTTGGTTGTCCCCTGTTCTCCAATTATAGGTCGCCTACGGGAAAGTCTCCTTGCGGCAGAACCGGAAAATGCGCAGGGACATCTGCAATTCCCACCAGCGGTCATCGCCAGCAACGAGAGACGTCGATAATGCCGACTGGCCACAAGAATCGTCTACACAAACTGCCACTGTTTGCGACTAGGCGGGTAAAATGAACGAGATGACGCCGCTCGCCCAACGTATCCTGGAAGGGGCGGGCTATTTTAGGCCCGACGGGATACCGTCAGAGGGTATGGTTCTACCTGGTAGCGAGCGTTTATCAGCGGGGGATGGGGCTCGTGTGGCCCCATTGATGTCGGCCGACCATGGTTTGTCTGCCGATGCTGTCTTCAAGGTGGGTACTGCTCCGGTTATTGTCTTCAAGTCGTCAGAGACACAAGCCGACAGTGAGACCGAATGGCATCGGCTCGCCTGGAACTTCGGCGTGGCACCATTGCTTTGGGTAACAACTCCCCAATATGTCAGAATTTATAATGCCTACCAGCCGCCAGAGGCCTTTGGGCACGAGTCTCCGCTTCTAGGTGAATTCACGCTCTCCAATGGACTTGATCAGGCCCTTACTCAGCTGCGGCAAGTGTGCGGGCGCCGACATGTCGCTATGGGCGGCTTCTGGCGCTCGGAGTTCGCACGTCGTATAGATCGGCGTACACGGATCGATAATGTCCTATTACGTGAACTCACCGCGCTTCTCCGTAACCTTGTCAGCCGCGGCATACGACCTGCTCTAGCACAAAAGCTTGTCGGACGATGCATCTTCTTTCAGTATCTAGTCCATCGGGGGTATGTGACTGAAGGTGAACTCGAGGCACGATTTGGTAGAGGTGAACTACATAGTATTCTGGGAGATCTCGACAGCACCTATGGCTTGTTTCGGTGGATCCGTGCGACATTCAATGGTGACCTTTTTCCGATTGAAAACGAGGCCGCGGAGCGTGATCAACTCGGCCATAGTGCCGCCTGGCTGGAACCACTGAGCGATTTCTTCGGCCATTTCAACGTTTCGGACAAGCAAGGCCGTCTGTTTCCATTCCGCTTCGACGCGATCCCGGTTGAGTTAATTAGTTCGATCTACGAAAAATTCGTGCACATGGCGGACACGGACGGCGAACAAAAGCTCGGCGTACACTATACGCCCATCAATCTCGTCGATCTTGTACTTGACCCTGTATTTGAAGGGCTTGAGCCTACGGCACGAGTGCTGGACCCTGCCTGCGGTTCTGGCGTTTTTCTTGTAGAGAGCCTGCGGCGCCTTGTCTGGCTTCATTCTCGTAAACAACCGGTCACCCGCGAGCTGGTGCGCGATACGCTTATGTGGCAAATTCGAGGAGTCGATATAAGTCCAGCTGCGTTATCAGTAGCGGCATTCAGTCTTTATCTTGCGCTTCTCGAGCTCGATCCAAATCCCCCACGTGGAATCGACGCCCTGGACTGCCTGAAATTCGATCCCTTGCACGAAAAAGTCTTGTTCTCAACAAGTACATTCGACCCGAGGCTAGCCGCGCGCATGACCGAGGGTGAGGTCTTAGGCCAACCGCAGTTTGACGCCATTATTGGAAATCCGCCCTGGACTCATGATCCAAAAGCCAAAGAAGCCGATCGCGCGCTCGTAAAACTAGAGCGCGACGCGAAAGGACGTGGAGACGATCCGGAGGAACTCGAGCAGGAACCGGAGCGGCGATCAGGAATCACCTACGCTCGCTTGTCCGGTGTTCCTCTGCCGCAAAGATCCAACGATTGGGCCTTTCTCTGGAGGTGCCGCGATTTCTCCCACTCAAAGACCCGCTTGGCTTTGGTGATGAAAGCGACACCGTTTTTCAGCCTTGAGCGAGGTGCAGCCGAGCGCCGAAATCGACTGCTTCGGGCCTTTCCGAACGTTAGTTTGGTCAACATGGCGCAGCTTCGATTATCGCGACTGTTTCAAGAATACGAGGCAGAACAGGGAGAAGCGAAGGCTGCGGCTGGACCAGCCCTTCTGTTCTTCTCGAATTGCCTGCCTGTGGATCCAGACACAGCCACAGTTATTAACCTTCCGTGGACGTCGACATTTGAAAGCACCGGAATCTTTGAGCTTCCCGCGGATCCCGCCAAGGGCGTTCCTTTAGATCTGCTGGCTCTTCGTCCTGAGCTGTTGAAGACTGCCGCCTATGGTGAAGAACGCGACGTCTGGTTTGTTGAGCGCCTTGCACGTAATAAACACGTCACCACATTCGCGGCATTGTTGGCGGAACTGAGCCTGCCCGCTGGCCAAGGCTACCAGCCGGGGAAAAAATACCCAGCCACACACCTTCAAGGCTTGCCTATTCTAACCACTCGGCAGTTCAGTGCCATGCGGGTCGCTCGCAATCTTTCAATTTTTGACGCGCCGCATGCAAATCGCGCGTATGGCCTTGATCGCTATAGAGGCCCCTTGGTCCTCCTACCGGAAGGTGGTTTAACGGCAGCACTCGAACGGGGCCGCTACACAGCAGCTTTTGACGAGCGCGATCTAGCCTTTAACGAATCTTTCATTGGCATTTCGTTCGCCGCATCGAGCAATCTAATGGCCCGTGCGCTTACCGCCGTTATGAATTCGTCTTTCGTAGCCTACCAGCTTGCCTTAATTGGCTGCACATTAGGAATCAAACAGACGAAAGTGGAGCGGGTAGATCTCGACAATATCTGGCTTCCGAGGCTCGAACAACTTAATCCTCAGGTTATTGAGGACCTCGCCGAACTTGAAAACAGACTTGCAAACAGCCTTGAGACCAAGCCGATCCTCCAAAAACTCGATGAGCTTGTTTACGACGCATGCGGACTGATCGCCCCGGAAAAGGCAATTCTCAGTGACGCGGTCCGACGAGCGCGAGCAGTAATGTTCGAGACCCCTAGCGACAGATCATCGATGGACATGGAGCCCTCCGCCGACGAGGTCCTCACCTATGCTACAAACCTCTGTAGCGCTTTGAATGAGTACGCGGACGACGACGACGATCAGGTTCTCACACCCGAATGCTATGCTGCTGCCGCAAATGATCTTGTCGTGATGAGATTCAGCTTGGGGCGGAAGGGAGCTGCAAAAGGAGGAGACATAAGACAAGCAAAGCTTGCGGATGTGGCTCCCCAGGATTTTTCATCCGCTTTGGGAGGCTCTGAACTTCCCTACCTAAAGCCCCTCCGAAGCTTGAGGTTGTACGTGCAAGACGCGCTCATCATTGCGAAGCCCGCAAGGTATCGATGCTTCACTCCCGCGGCAGCCTTCTCTGACGGAGACCGAATTCTTGCAGATTTAATGCAACCTATGCAGACCACTGTGGATAGCGGTGCAGCTACATGAGTGCTCTTAACGATCATCTGGGGGCAGTCGGGTCCACCATACTACCGAATAACTTCCACCGGATACAGCCGCAGGTTCTTCGAAAAATTCTGTTCACGTTTAATGACGCTATTTTGACTACAGTCGGTCTCATCGGCGATGTCCGTCATCTGGAGCCGCGTTTTACTCGTCAACTTGCATCATGCTTCGAGGATGCACGCGATGCGGCGGGCGGAGGACGTTATCACATCGAGCATCAGGGCGAACTGCCGATAGTGGACCAAGACGGTAGAGTGATAGCATTTCGTCGGCTCGACATTCGTATTTTATTCAGTCAGCAAGTCGGAAGGCGCGGTGATTACCTCTGTATTGAGTGTAAGTATCTCGATGCGAATAACCGAAGTTCGGATGATGAATATGTCGCGGAAGGCGTGGATCGGATTGTGACCGGCGCCTACGCGCTAGGTCATGGTTTTGCGATTATGGCAGGTTTGGAACGAGTTGGACCCATGACCCGAACAATTGCCAATGTCGATGATCGGCTACGTCGACGCTACGGGTCTGACCAAGGCCTGCGTGCCGCTCCTAGATGGAAATTAGACATTGTCCGAGAAAGCGAGCACCAGCAAAATGGTACCGAGCATAGAATTGTACTCGTCCATGGCTTCTGGCCTATAACTACTCTGTCAAAGGGTTAGATGGTCGTCCAAGACCGATCAGCCATGTCGACTAGAGTTGACTTGCCAAGAACCGAACCAAATAGAGGCACCCTCCGCCGTCGGGTTTTGGCGGACAGCCGTCATATCTTTAAAGTTACCACGATAGCCGTCTTAGCGCAGTGCCAGTAGTGATTGCATGCGCTGAAGTTGGGGTCGGAACAAGAGCAGTGCAAAATCGTACGCTAAGGGCGAACGGAATGAGAACTTATGCGACCCGCCGTAGGCCGACTGGCAGACGGAGCGGTAGAAATCCGTTGGGCATCTGATGTTCGGCATCCCAGGTGTAGATGCCTGTAAGGTTGATATGTTCCCAACTCAGCGGCGAGATGTGCTTCAACAGAGTATCAGGAATGTCTCGTCCGGCTCGTTTCAGCTGTGTGACCGCGCGATCAAGATAGACCGTATTCCAGTGCACGATTGCACTGACGACGAGATTGAGCCCTGAGGCGCGGAATGCTTGGCTCTCGAACGACCGGTCGCGGATCTCGCCCCGCTCGTGGAAGAACACAGCCCGTTTCATCTTATGGGCGGCCTCGCCTGTCAATCAGCACCGAACATTCACCCCACCAGAGGGGTCAACATTCCATGCTTAAACACAGCTATGGCATTGTTCATGCTTCGTTCGGCCTTAGCGTACGATTTCGGACTGCTCTTGGTCTGACCCCTTTTCGATGTGACGACGATGGAAGCGTTTTCATGGGAGGGCGTCGATATCACGCAAGAGTCGCAAGGCCCGTTACGAAAGTCGGGGACGATTCAGCATGCGACGATAGCCAGGCTGCTCGCGGCGGAGCCGGCTTATAACGTGATTTTCGATTGTGACGCTTCCGGCGAGGTGGCGGACATCGTTGCCATTCGTAGGCAAGGACGGTTCCTCGATGTCGAGCTTTATCATTGCAAGTTCTCGTCGAAGGATAAACCAGGCGCTCGCGTTGACGATCTCTACGAGATCTGCGGACAGGCAATGAAGGCCGTTCGATGGGCTGACCCGCGGAGTAAGTTCCTGCAGAGGCTTCGCCGACAGGAGGAGAACAGGCAGAAGTCTTGCCAACAAACTCGATTCATCAGTGGCGATCGCCCAATTCTGGATGACTGGTTGACGCACCGCAGAGACCTCGTAACGCGGTTTAGTATGACCCTTGTTCAGCCGGGCTATTCCAAGGCTAGGACTGCCCCTGACCATTTGCCAATCCTCGGTTCGGTGCAGGCCTATCTACATCAAACGTATAATATCAAACTCAGCTTTTGGAGCAGCCCGTAAGGATCTAGGTTCACCATCAGAGCAATCGTGCTGATATGTGCTCAAGCTTTAACGGGAAACAATCCCGGCAAATCCTGGATATCCGCATAAAAATTGTCAGATCGGCGGTATAGCGTCACTCTGGTCGAAGAGCCGCAAGTCGACTACATTTTTCACAAGTTGCTGTTTCGTCTGTAGCCTGCCGATTGACTGATTAAAGCTCTAGAACAATGTAATTTACAAAGCCTCTTTCCATTCTACCTCAGATCATTATGTCCACCCAGGGAGCGTGCGCGGCCAACTTCTCGAAATCAGTCCGAGGCGGCTGTGGCGACGAGAAAGACAGCACCTCGTACTCTTTGTAAAGCTTGATGGTCTCTGGCTTAATATCGGCCGCCTTGAAAGCTGGAGCATACTTCTTCGAATTGCCGATGCGTCCGCCAAGGTCTACGAGAAGCTTGGCCTCTGGAATCGTCTTATACCGACCTCGCTCCGTCGAAGCTGCAGCCTGTGCCTTGGATCCCGGAGGCAATATCGCGTTCAGTATGTCGACCGGTTCATAGGAAGTGCCAGGCGCTCGGTCGATCCCCTCGCCCCACGGCGTCGCGTTAATGCTGCCGTGATGCCCGACTTTCAAGAAATCGACCGGTTTATCGAGAAGCGCCCTGTGTCGATTCCAAATCGTGTTCCAGGAGCTGTTGCCCTTGCCTTCCTTGAACTTCGGCTGCCATTCAGCATCCCCGACGAAAAGCAGTCGTTTGCCGTTCCATTCGATGAGCAAGACGACGCTGGTGTTGTTCACAAGTGCCCCATCGCCCTCAGAGAAGGCTAAAGCACTCGACAGCATCCTGCTCTGAAGGTTGCGGAAATCGATGGGAGCCACATTTCTAGGCAATGCCTCCGACCCGCGCGGCACAGATATGAAGCGCTCTACCTCACCGTCATCGGCGAGTTGAACTAGCTTGCTGATCGAGGAATCCTCCGGCTTTCCGAGATACCAATGGTCGATATCCTCTTCCGGACCCAGGATGTGGAAAGTCGCGCCAGCTATCGGTAGTTTGAGATCTCCGCCGGTCGACTGACCTGCATGGACATAGACGGGCTCGATCCCATTCGAGTTCGGAAGGTTCTTCGTCAGATTTTGAACGGCCGTATCGTTGTCGGCTGCATAGGCACCGAAAAGCGCGTCGAATTCTGGACCGAGATTGAGCGTTACGGCTTGCGTCAATGCCTGTCCGGCCAGTTCGTGGAGCTTGCTGGCGCGTTTTGCCTGGGGGTTCCCGGGCTTCATCGCCGCGCTCATCCACATGGCCTTGATTGCCACGTCGTCCCATAAGGGCAGCCCGAAGCCAGCCATATGGTCTTTGTGCTTGTGCGTTACGATGAGAAGATCGAGGCGCTTTTTGCCATTTTCTTCCGGCAACTCCTTTTTCAAGAGGGGAACCGCATCCCGCAGGTACCCCTCGCCGCTCAACGTTCCGCAGTCGATGACAATGTGGAAGTCGCCCCCATTTTCATGGGCTCCGGGAATGCGGCAGTAGATGAAGTCGCCAAGGCCGACGTAAAACATCCGGATCAGGAGCTGATCTGCCACTGGCGTCCTCCAACTTCCTGGTCATCGTCGTGGTTGAGATTGAAATGCGGAGACATGCCGAAGGTCAGAAGACCATCCTGACGGCCAGCTTCATAAGGTGGAATGGCGCGAGCAAGAACGCCGAGCGGACTGAACTGCGTGTCCCCGATCATGCCAAGCTTGATTCGCTTGGCCAGGTCTTCCAGGAACTTTGAGCGACGGGCCAAGCCGTCAGCCCTCTCATTCTTCCGGGCGTCATCCGTTCCCAGCACCTCTGTCCCTGGCTTGCGTGACCAATGGATGAGGTTGCCGTTTTGGTCGAGTACGATCGTCCCGCCACACAACATAGCAGTGCGCTCTCCATCGAATTTCCCAAACTGGGCACCATTCAGGGAAATCTCTTCCTTCCAGATGTACTGCAGGACGATCTGGTCAGACTGTTGCCGCCCCTCTGTCGTGAGTTTGCGAGCCCGCGCGATATCAGCGACCTTGAGATCGACCGTCGGGGGTATCAATAGCTCGCGGCGATTGTCATCAAGGAAGCGATAGGCGCTGCCCCGCGACGCGGAGATATCGTCGATGCTGTGGAATACCGCCAATCCGGGGCGCGTAAAGACCGGTGTTGGATCAAGGACGCTTCGATCCCCCTCCGTCAGTATCTCCCTGTGAAGGAACGCCTCGAAGATTGCCTTCCGAAACCCGTCTGGATCGATCGGGTTCGTGATTTTTTCGGCGCGGAGCACTGCCAGAGCATAGTCACGGAAGGTCACATCACATGGCGGTAAGAAGTCCAGTGGCTGGATAGCGCACATCTGCATGTGATCGATGGTGTACCAGAACAAGCGTTCGAGCGAGGCAAGCTTGTACGCCGGATTGGCCGCCTGCCGATCTAACTCTCGGGCTTTTCTTATATTCAGCAGGGAGATCATCACGTCGAAGACCGCACCCGTCAAGACCTGCGACATGGTGTGAGAGTTGGCGGTCGCCGCGTCTGACATTTTCATCTGATTAAGCGCAGTACGGAGATAGGGTTGAGCGGTTACCGCCTCCCCGAATTGCTGGGCCAATGAGGCCAAGAGGCTCGCGTCCGCGAGATCACCCTTACTCTGTTCGACGATCTTTTTGCGGAAAACATTGTTTCGAAAGGCCATCAACAGTGCCGTAAGATCGCCCATGAATTCATGGAAGGCACCTGTCTCGGTGAGGATGCTCTCGAAATAGTATGGTCGCAGCCCATCCAGCACAGCATGTCCGAATTCGTGGTTCACGATGTCGCTGGATTCGCATGTGTTCACCCTGCCAGCGTCTGCCACGAACCAATAGAACTGCAGGGATTTGCTCATACGGTCGTAATAGGCATTCTCACCATATCCGGCTGTCGGGACCAGGAGCAGTCGATTGCCTTCAAAGCCCCATTCGATCCGTCTTCCAAGGCCTCGACCGCCCTCGAAAAAATCCAAGGTATGCTGCACAGTCGCCCAGACGCTGACCTGCCGGAACTGAGCCAAGCTCCTTCCCCTGGCAGTATTCAGATCAACACCTTTTGGACCAAGGAAAGCATTGGTCGTTTCGTCCCACTGCGCAGGTTCCTCAAGCGTCCCGGAGCTGGAGTCGTAGTCGACAACCGCGAACCTGGCACTGGTCGGCCCGTGTGTGATGCCCGGCTCCCAAGGTACTTCGAAATCCTTGTCGATATCCGCACCCGGATTGTTCTTGGCGACGAGCGGGTCCTTGAAATAGACGTTCACGTTGAAACGCAGGCCAACGTCACTTTGGACCGAAAGCGGCAGCGTGCGCCGGGTCGCGTATAGGCGTATCCTTGTTTCCTTACTCAGCTTGCCCGGTGTGGTTCGTTTCGCCATCGACCGCATCCCCCTTGATCGACTCTACTGGCAGGAAACAGGATCGCTCAGCAGCTTCGCGAGGCGAAGCCCAGCGCGGCCGAGCTGCTGATCAACGACCCCAATCTCTTTGTCGAAGTAGGCATCATCAAGGAAGTTGTCGGTAGGGGTGTCGGCATAGACTTTCATCGCAACAACGTGGGTTTCGACTGCCCACGAGGCCGGATCACCAGCCTGAACGGTCACTACGTTCGCCGTTTCCAGCCAGCCGCTTTCCAAGCGATCGACATATGCGCCCCACCCATAAACTTCCTTCTTGATTAGGCTACTGTCCCAAACGGTGTGAAGGTTCTCGTCGGTGGATTTCAATTGGTAGAACGCGCAGCTCTTCCCGCAGGTCTCACCCCCGATCCTCGTTGTTACCGAGTGGTTGTTCATGCCGATCTCTTCCAGGACTGTATGAAAAGGCTGATGGAGATCGCCCACGAAGTGAACGAGGAACTTGAGGGCCTCCGCACGGGCCGCTTGGTCGGTCGCGCAGTTCATCTCCTTGCGTGCCCTTTCAACCTCGGCCACAACGCAGTCGACTTTTGCGGCATCAGGCTTGCAGTCGATCGTCGGATCATAGGTCGCCCGGCCGATCGGAATGGAAACGAAGTGCCAGTTATAGGTAGTCGGTCTGGCGTCGCGGGCATCGTCAGCCCAGCTCGCGATTGACCCCAGCGATACGCCAGGCCCAAGCAGGGTCGAGACCATCGTGGCGGCCTGTGGTGACAGTCTCCGCTGGGCGATTTCGGCGACGATCGAATGGCCCTCCTGCCCCCAGGCAAGCGCACTGATCGGTCCGATGATGACGAGAAATATGGAAAGAAAAAACTACGCATGCCGCATCCCCTCGACAAGTATAAGGCGAGTATTGATCAGCTCTGCAACATTGGCAAGACGGTTCCAGCCGAGCTGATCGATATTCAGAGCAAATTTCATCGCGGTTTAGGAGAAGGATTTTGATTATTTTTTAGGTGTGAATCGTGCGAACGATCAAACGAACTACCTAGACGCGGCAAACGCGATATTCTACCACCGACTGTATCGCAGATCATGGCTTTGTTTGCCATACGGGAGCGCTGATGCCTACACTTAATACCGATCTCATCGGCCGCGTGAGGCGCTTGCCACTCAAGCCCTCGGCGACGTCAGCTCTTATGCCTGTTTTCGAAGCAGTTTCAAACGGACTGCATGCCATAGATGATCGTCACAAAGCTAACGCTCGCGTGCAAGGCAAGATAGTAATTGAAGTTCTTCGCCACGACCCCAAAGAAGCGGCGTCGCCAGTGGTTGGGTTTGTGGTCACAGACAACGGCATCGGCTTAGATGATGACAACTACAATTCGTTTTTGAAACCAGACTCTCAGCACAAGTTTGACCGTGGTGGCAAAGGTGTGGGCCGCCTTGGCTGGCTGAAGGTATTCAAGGAAATCCGCGTAGACAGCACATATCAAGATGCTCAAGGAGACGCGGCCGTTCGTTCATTTGATTTCGTTTTGAGCGACGATGAGCAAGTTCGTTGGAAGCCTGACGCGAAGCCTTCGCCTACTGGTCCAGGTACCCGCGTCTCTCTGAAGGTCTTTGATACGCTGTACGGCTCAAAGTGCCCAGTGGAGGCAGCGACGCTGCGCCAACGCGTCATCGGGCACTTCATGCAACTCTTCGCGGCCAATGCAGCTCCCTCCATCATGATGCAAGACGGCTTAGAGAGCATCGATCTAAGGGAAGCCTTCAAGGACCTTATTCAGAATACGTCGGAGGAAACAGTTTCTGTCACGCTCTCAGACGACGAGAAGTTCGACCTTACAATCCGCCACATCCGCGCAGCGAAGGCGATACGACCTGACGTAAACAAGAAGGCATATAACTGGCTGTTCCTCTCCGCAAATGACCGCGCCGTCGAGGAAACGGTTATTGACGACCAGATTGGCCTTAAGGCTCTTGATGGCGGCGACGTCTATATTGGCTGCGTGTCGGGCTCTCATCTAGATCGGCACGTCAACCAGGAGCGAACCGGCTTCAGCTTTGACGCGAGCGAGAGCCGTGAAATCCGCCGGGCGCTACAAGCGTCCGTCATGTCCTATCTAAGTTCCTATGTGTCGCAGCAGCGTGAGAAGAAGCGCCGCCTAGTTCAGCAAGTTATCGCTGAGTACCCTCAGTTCCTTTATCTTCAAAGCGAGATGGAAGCATTTATCACGAAGCTCGCACCTGGCGTTACTTCCCGAGAAGCCGTCTATGTCGAGATGTGCCGCCACCGCTACCGGCGAATGAACCAGGAGCACAACAAGCTTGAAGAAGCATCCAAGCCTGGATCTGCTTTAAAAAAAGAGCTTGAGGCTCGGGTGACTGAGTACCAAAAATTCGTGCAGGAACAGCAGCGCGGGGTCCTTGCTGAATATGTCCTGCTTCGCAAGGCGGTGATAGATATCCTTGACCGATACTCGGAATATCAGGAAGGGACAGAGAAACACCATCTCGAAGAGGCCGTACATAAGCTCATCGTTCCAATGAGAACCGATTCCGCAGCAATGGAAATCGGCGACCATAACCTCTGGCTAATTGACGACCGATTGGCGTTTTTCGCTCACTTCTCGTCCGACCGCCCCTTCAAAAGCTACACCGACAACCCTTCTCTCGACCGACCAGACGTCGCCTTCTTCTATGACACCTGCTTTGCCTGGCGGGAGCAGGAGACGCCGAATACAGTGGTGTTGGTGGAATTTAAACGTCCGGCCAGAGACAATTACGACGGTGATGACAACCCGCTCCGTCAGGTTATCAGCTACATAAAGAAGTTCAAAACCTCTACATCTCTGAAGGACTCGAAGGGGCGCATCTTGTCGCCTCATATGCAGAACGCGGCCTTCCACTGCTATATCGTCGCCGATCTGACCAACTCGCTCATGGATGAGCTGGGAGGATATCGCTTTGAGAAGACGCCCGACGGAATGGGGCTGGTGGGCTACCTGACGAACCCTGACGCCTACGTTGAAATTATCTCCTACCCGAAGCTCCTGGCTGATGCGAAGATGCGAAACAGCATTTTCTTTAAGAAGCTTGGCATCACCAACGTAGATCCTGGAGCGGAGCGAACAAGCGACGCCATCGACGACGTGCTTGATGAGGTCGACGAGGAAATCACGACTGCGGCCCAATAGGCCCAGAAAAGCCTGCGAAACCAGGGCGAAGATCGATAGCGAGTCGGACGTCACGCCGACGATTACGCATCGTTTTCGATAGGTGTGATCCCATCATAGAAGAACTTCATCACATATCTATCGAAGGGCGTAAGTGAATCAATCTTCAACATCCGTTCCAGCCCGATATCCTGGAATTTCTGGATGGCATCGTTCAGCCCGAAGTTTGCCGTCGTGAAGTCGATGAGCCTGCTTCGATGAATCTTCTTCGAAATCATCCGAGGGAGCCCATATTCTTCAAGCGAGTATACCGGCCCGGGTAGAAAGGCACGACTTAGGCTGCCGACAAAGCGAGAGACATCCACCTCCGAATTTATAATGATCTTATATAGCTCGTTGGCGTCACTGACCAACGCCGACAGCTTATAGGTGATGGTGCGTTCGAGTTTGAAAAATTGATCGATGCCTATACCGTCGTCATCCAGCCGGTCGAGTATCCGCGACAGATGCGAGTTCCAGTTCTGTGACATCGCTTTTGTGGCAACTACGATGTCTGTGAAGCGGCCGTCCCAGCCCGTACTCTTGAAATTGAGCAGCTTGTAGAGCATCCGCTCCCAATGCTGAGGGTTGTCGGAATTCAGAAATGCGAAGCCATTCCACTCTTCAGGATGGTTATGCATGTCGCTCGCCAGGCGCAGCAAGAATTCGGAGTCGCTGTCGTGCAAGACGTTGTCCCGCCGCAATCGAGCGAACTCATCTTCCCCAATGATGCCCGACATTGATTGCCGATATTCGACGACATGTTCCAGCTGCTCCGGCGTGAGCCTATCACCATCCTGCTGCTCATCAAGATCACCAAGGATCTGCTCCGGAAACTCGATTTCTAGCTGCGCGTCCTCGTCCTTTGGCGGCTCGTCCAGAAGGTAAATATTCCCTACAAAGTGTTTGAACATACGGCCGCCTCGGCCAATGATATTCTTGTAGGAAAAGTTTTTCAGCTTCGAGCTGCCGATCTTGCTGCGCCAAATGATGACATTTTGCGCAGAAGTGTTGACGCCCTCGATGATCGAGGAGGTCGAAACGATGTTGTCGAGTCCACGGTCGTTTTCAAACAACCTGATCTGGATTTGACTGAGACACCGGTGCATGCTGCCGTTGTGAATGCCTGTGCCGCGCTCGACTAGGTCGGCCAAATCCCAGTCCTGCAAATAATTTTCTCGAAGCCACTTCGCAAAGTGGTTTGTGTGCGGCCTGTCGACGATATCCATGCTCCGTTTGACGATTTTCGCCACTCGGTTGATGTCTGTGTAGGTACCCGCGTAGATCAAAGCCTTTGCAGTTCTGGGCTTTATAAGCTCGACGAGCTTGTCCGCCTTCCGATCCTCATCACCCGCGATCTCTCTAAAAAGCTCGTGCTTTTCAAGGAAAACCGTATTGAAGTCGAGCAGCTCAAGGAATTCCATGTCGTCGGTAAAGACGTTGCTCGTCAGCTTTTTGATGTTCGGCGCAAGGTAGTAGCGTTGAACAGATTTCTTTGAGAGCTTGATTATCGCTTTGATCAGCGAAGGCGCCCTGTCCTTGTCATGGACCTTGCTGGCCTTGTAGAATTCGTCGATGACGAGAAGATCGATCTTCTCAATCTTGCTAAGGTAGCCGAACACCCGCTCTTGCGGAAAAATGAAGATATTCCTTTCACCCAACTGGGTGTCCGGCGCGGTGATAATTCGATATTTTCGGGAAAACTTCTTGAAAATCCTGCGCCGCGTCTCGTCCATCAGCGCGATTGTCGGCACGATGATGACGACCGTATCGGGGTCATTTAAGGCGATGAAAGCATCGACGATGAAGCTTTTTCCAAAGCTCGTGGGTGCGCTCACCGCAAGATTTGTGCCACGCATAAGCTTGCCTAGAACCAGGGACTGCTCACGATGCAAGGTTGCGCGACGGTCACCGACATCCACCTCGAAGGCAGAATGAACATATCTCTGCTCCCATGACCCGGAATCGAGTTCCATATAGGGATAAAGACCCGTGGTCCGGATAAGGTGGTTCAGGACCTGCGGGTACGGCTCCCCGTTCTCTTTCATATTGCTCAGAAGCTTGATCAGGGTATTCCTGGCGGCGACTTCGTCCCCTCGGTTCAAGTGGTCGTTGATTTCATGGCAAGTGTCGAAGACATCCATATCAATCGCCCTTGAACTGCTTAACTTGCTTCGTGAACGCTTTGACAATCGCCTTTTTGTCGGGGACTGGCACCAAGATCACATGGAAGGTGATGTCCGTGTACTTGTGAACCGTGCTGGCCTTCGCCATCTGCTTGGCGAAATATGCCTCAGCCCGATCGCGATGGTAATCGATGATCGACTGTCGATATTTAGGTGTCAGATCTGTAGCTGCAGACGTGATCTTGCACTCGTGGATGAGCAGGATCGGAACATGAATCCTAGGCTTTAGCCTGTCAATCGAGTGGTGAGGCGACAAGGCCGCTTTGATAGCTTCTTTCAATGCCGCGTCGATCGGAAGAAGATCGAGATCATTCACATTAGTGATGATCGAGTTTTCCTTCTTCAATTTCGCCGTGGTGAGGGCCTCGTAGACCGAGTTCACAACAGTATCGAGCCGAGCATCGGCTATTGAGTTGTAAAATTTTGCTTCGCCAAACCAAAGGGTGAAGTCGTTGCCGTCTACGACGATGTGGACGCTATCCGCCCCTTTCGCGTTGTCTTGGCTGTTCTGTTTGTAGAAAATCTTTGGAACGACAGGAAGAGCTTTGAAGTGCTCGCGCATCAAGCCGTAAAGGAAAATCTCGGCGACCTCGCTACCTTCGCCGATCTTGTCATTGTCAGTCAGTCGCAGATTCTTCGCTGCGGCCAACAGAGCAGTGAAGCTCTGGTCAGTAAGCGCTGCTCGTTCTCGCTCCGAGAGGGCGGTTTGAGCGATATTGTCCCAGATGAAGTTCTGGAAATCCTGGTGGCACCACTTTCCGTCCTCGAAGTCGTTAACGTAACTCA
The DNA here is from genome assembly GCF_013322225.1 of Agrobacterium larrymoorei. Classification (GTDB taxonomy): domain Bacteria; phylum Pseudomonadota; class Alphaproteobacteria; order Rhizobiales; family Rhizobiaceae; genus Agrobacterium; species Agrobacterium larrymoorei_A. Next base: position 7,299 of record NZ_JAAMFB010000044.1, on the reverse strand, counting down.
GGAGCCGCTTGTTCAACGCAGCCTTCAACTGAGCAATAGAAGTCACATTCGAAAGCGTATCATCGACAAAAATCTCGAATTTGACTTTGCTCATTTTACTGCCACCAGCGCTTGCTTAAGCCCATGCTTATATTCGATAAACTAGCATTATCTCACAAGCAATGGTTTTGCTCGTGCATAACTATTACCTACGAGGACACCAATATTTGCAGGGAGTCTTGTGGATCGCTGGACTGCGAACACTTGCAACTGTGGTTTGGTGTCTGCGCCTAAGAAGACACATGCAAACCGAAAATGCAAGTTTGCAAATCCATATTGCACTCAACAATTCGATGCGATATATGACGTCTATCGTCAGGAGATGCACATGACAGTTCCCACAGCAGCGTTGAAAAAGGCTCGCGAGGCCGCCAATATCAATCAGACTGAGATGGCTCAACGCCTGGGCGTGAGTAGCAACAGCGTGGTTTCGCGACTTGAGAAAACCGAAACGACCGACCAGGCTATGGCGGAGCGGTACCTCAAGGCGATTGGGACAGAGCAAAGCTTGGCGATGCTCGATTACTATTCGCGCGAATGGAAGATTTCGAAGCGCCCCGATTTTAAACATCCGAACCGCGACGTCTTGTGGCAAGCTGAGACCGCCTTGCAGAGCTTGGAGGCATCCGAGGCAGGTGAGTTCGATGCCCTTCTCGCCGAGCCTCTGAAATTCCTGCGAAGCAACCTGATCTCGACTGCTGATTACGTTTGGCAAACAGATCACGCTCTGGCATGGATTGGAGTTGTAGGGATCGGGAAGACTACTGCCCTGTCCCACCTGACGAACCTCATTCTTCCAGGCACGGATGGACGGCCCAAGCCGATATTCCCGGCATCTGGTGGTCGAACGACCACCAGCGAGGTTGTTGTTCGGCTGGGACCGGCCTTTGGTGTGGCCGTCGAGCCGAAGACTGAGGATGAGATCAGGATACTCGTCACTGAGATTGTTGATGCTGCACTCGACGGCAAGGGCGGGGTTTCCACCGAGATCGATCGCGCCATCAGAAATATGGCTGATCTCCCAAAGGCAAGAGACCCAAATGATCCAAAAATTCTGATCGACCCGATCAGGGAACTGACTAGAGACTATCCCGAATCGCGAGAAGATATTGTCCACGCCATCGTGGCGCGGATGAAGTTGGAGCAGCGAACAGAGACGCAACTTCTTTTGTCCGAAGATAACGCGGGCGGCCTGGAATGGCTTTCAAAAGTCGTGACCGAAATCAATTTCGGACGCCACGCTCGGTTCTCTCTTCCCCAGAGAGTGACGGTGTTCGTGCCGAAGCGGGCGATGAGGAAGTCGGATTTCGATTTGACGATCATCGACACTAAGGGCATCCATGGCGCGACCGATAGGCCTGATCTGCAGTCAATGTATAGCAACCCAAGGACGCTCAGCATCCTTTGCTGCGCCTTCAACGACGCTCCTGGTCAGGAAACGCTTGATATCTTGAAGGGCCTCGTCGACATGGGGTCGGACGCGATTGAGCGTCAGCGCGTAATGCTATTGGTGCTCCCGCGTGCAGACGAAGCATTGAAGGTCATCAACGGCATGGGCGAGCCGGTCGAAAGCGTGGCCGAAGGCTACGCTTACAGGACCTCACAAATCCTCGATTCCTTGGCGGCAGAAAACATCCCTTCTGTGCCGATCTTATACTTCAATGCCGTTGAGGACGGATCAGCTACCACATGGCGCGAGATCAGCGAGAACATCGACGTCCTTCGCCAACGGCAGCTGGAGAGACTATCGCGCTTCACGGCACTGGCGCTTGATTTCCAGAACAGCGCAGACGCCCATAAGATCCAGCAGGCACGAAACACGTTGGCGAGGGAAGGCCAGAATATCTGGAACGCATACCAGGATATTCCGACCGCCGTCAGGCCAGCTCAGCAGGGATTAATTTCAGAACTGAAGCGCAGTCATCCCAGTACAATTGCTGCGGCGGTTGTCCGAAAAGGAGCGTGGTACAACCTCGACATCCACCACTTCATCGGAACAGGGGTACGCTCAGACGCAAATCTGCGGACATCCGGTCTTGTCCGAAAAATTCAAGGCCGTCTTGATGCCCTGCGTGACCAGTTCAATTCGACAAGCGAGGCACTTGCTCTCGTGGACACCTTAGCTGAAGACCTCGCGGATTGGCACCAAGACTTCCTCGTTCGGGCTGTGACAATCGGCAAAAACGCCTTCAAGCAATTCCTTGATGCCGACGTCGAGTTTTGGAAGGAACTCAAGCGCCGCTGGGGACAAGGCTCGGGCTATCGAAACGAAATTGCGGACATGATGGAGAAATGGTTCGAGAAGGAAGAGTTGAATAAAGCTCGCGCGAAAATCGACCGGCGGCTTGCCGAAGCCTGGAAAGAACTTGTTCTCGATAGGGTTCTTGAAAGCTCTGCGCTCAAAGAAGCCACCGACGAGTAAGGTATACTTGCGATCCGCCTCAACTGGTTGAAGGGTTGCTTGAGACTTGTCAAATGAAGTCCTGCGGACGCTCCACCACCGTGTAGTTCATCGGAAGCTGGATTTTGTATCCCTTCCGAGAAAGCGTTGATCTGTGGATCTTCGCTCCCTCAGGTATAACCCGCCGGTGCGCAAAGTTCGGCTTCCACTCTCCGGTCTGTCTCCGTTTTTTCGGCACGACTTCCGCAAGCCACCAGCAACCGCACAGTGATTCATGTATTTTCGCACCCTCGCCGATTTCCTCGGGTGCCCTCAAGATCGCCCTCGCCCTTTGATGATCGACACGCAGCCCGAGCAGTTCCGCTTCGTAGAGCATCCATTCGAGAGAAAGCTTCGCCAGACCGTTCTCCGCTTCCTTGTATCCTCCGCCCACGTCTCCATGGCATCCTGGAAACCAGACCTCTTGTATATCGCGCGGCAGCTGACCCGGCTGCGGCTGAGTAAGAAGGTTTGTCCTGAAAAACGCCCTCCGCTCGTCGATCGCCACCGCGTGCCGGATGTGTTGGACGTTCGGAAGCTTGGAGGCATAGGGAATGCTCAAAGGGTTGGCGATCCAGCCAACAGAACTTACCGTGTCCCAGATACCCATGAAATGGATCGGGCAATCGATCGAGCTAAAGGTGGACTTGAAACCGTCGGCGAGCTTGAATTTCTCATGTACGTCACCATCGTCCTCGTTGAACCCGGTCATTTGCCTGATTGCATAAGGTATCAACGGCTCGTTGCCGGGTGGAAACAGCCCGTACATGTAGATCAAGGCCGCCAGCGCTCTGACCGTGTACGCCCCTCGACTGAAGCCGAAAAGATAGACTTGATCCCCGGGCTGATATGTATTCATGATATACGCATAGGCCTCGACGAGGTCCCGTTCGAGGCCCCAGCCGACCGCCATGCCAAGTGTCCGTCGTAGCTTCCGACCGACGTCGGTTATTGCTCCAGGCGGCTCCATCGTCCCGAGACCGGGATGATAGAATGTCTGCTGATTGTCGTCTCTTGCCAGCACGGAGAACAGCCGAACGACGTTTGTTTTGTCTGCCGCGAATTGGTTTGACGTGCCATCGCAACAGACCACAACGCTTTTCATAAGCTCTGCTCCCGGTATCTAGTTGCGCGTTGCCCCTTCGAGCCAGGCATCAAACGCCTGCCTCTTCACGGCCAGATTACACGTTCTGGAGGAACAGAGAAGAGGATTGCAACATCTTCGGGCCATTGATTTAAGCCTTCCGCGGGTATGCCGACCTATACCGCATGCAATTTCTTTACCTAGCTTCCAGACGGTCTCATGTCGATGCTTGCCAACCATTAGAAAGCGAGACTCGACGATCAGATCAAGTATAACCGGAAATCAAATGTCGACGCCTCAAGGCATTAGATGCGGTCGGGGAACTCGCCCTCGATGTTGTCTTCCGACTCTGATGACCAAAAAAGTCCCTGTGCCTCGTCGAAAGACTCCTTTTCGAGCGCGGCTAGGCCGAAGAACTCGAAAGTGTACTGTGCCTTGGCGTCGCCGGGTTTGAGCATGTACGATACGATATAATTCATGCCATCCTGGACCGACCTGCGCCGAATATGGCTCTCGTACCGGTCGAAATTTGGATGGACGATTAGGTATCGGTCAGGGTTTTCATGATCGTCCAAGATGGTGTTAGGGTCGACCACGAAGTCAATCTTCTCGCCCTTGTACTCCATGTTGCAACGCTTGCACGATGCCGAAAGGTTGCTCGACCGATAGCTCAACGCTCGATATCGCCCCTTTGGCAAGATATGCTCGCGATCTCGGACAAATCGCCCGCCACCGCCCATCAGAGTACGGCAATAGCAGCAAGTTTCATGATGCCGCGCCATATGGTAGTCGACAAGCTTCTGCTTCGCGCTCTGAAGGTGAGTGCGAACCGCAGCAAGCGCCGCATCATCATGGGCCCATGGATCGGCGTGTTGCAGGGCTGTTTCGATCGCGGATATCTCGTCGTCACTTAATTCAAAGTCGGCGAGCGCGGGCAAATAAGCGTCAGGCACCATCTACCCCGAAGTTGATGCGTTCGGCTTCGACAGTTCTTGCGAGTTGTACGACGCGGTCCAGGAAAGAGATTTGCTGTGGGTCGAAACTGCCATCGCGAAGGAGGTCGACCAATTCGGCGACATCCACTGCTGTGGTGGTCCCTGCCCTGAGCTTCGAAAATTCGCGAGAAAGGCTTTCGCTGACGAACCTATTGGCTGGCGTGACCGTGCGAAAAGACTCGAATAACGTTTCCTCTAAACTTGCCTTCTCCCCGGGTCGAAGATTCGGGGTAACATCGTTTAGACCGTCATTCGTCAGGCGGAGCACCTCAGGTCTCACGTCATCTAGAAGCTGCGCCCCGGAAACGATAATAGGCGCATGCGTCGCGATGACTATGTTCGGCTGTCGATAAGAAAGGACGGCCAGGAGTCGCTCGACGTACTCGCGCTGCCATCGCGGATGCAGGCTGTTCTCGGGTTCGTCGATCAGGACAATCGATTCGTCCGTGACTGATGCGTTCAGGAACGCCAAGCAAGCGATCAGCGTAAGCTGGCCCGAGCTGGCTTCATGAAGCGGGACGGTACCCCATTCTTTCTTTGAGAGGAACAACTCGACACGAGACAGATAGCCTGCAGCTCGGAGGTGAGGTTCCCAGACAAGAATCTGAGCAGCCTGATTACTACGAGAGCTACTGTAGGAATCGTCGAAGTCCAGCCACCAGAGACCGTCACGCCCGAGGTTATCTCTGTTCATCAGAAGCGGCAGCAGGTAGCGCAGATCATCGATTGAGAGATTGTCCTCCAACGATAAAGTAGGATCGGCTGCAATCACTGAGACGATCTCGTCCGGCGACGTAGTGCGTTCACTGACACCATCGTCCATGGCTTTTTTTGCAGTCTTGAAGGTGACCTTTAGTCCAATTCTCGGCTCGTAGGTACAGTAGCTCAATGTCTCTGCCAGTGCGCGGAGACGAATTGGCCCCTCCGTCATCGCGTTGACGATAGCCCGTTTCAAAATTCTCTGAGGAAGGTTTTTGCCGGAACTAGCCGAAATGCGCTCTACGCCACGGAGGTTAGAGAAACGATCGTAGACGGTGTTGCTTATTGCGAACACCTTTCGTTGCCAACGCTCCCTCGTCGCGATTTCGCGAAGAAGACGGCTTTTCCCCGCGCCGTTCTCGCCCACGACAAGCGTGACGTTCAGCCCTGCTTTAAGGTAATCAAGCAAGGTCTCTTCCCCCAACAGGCTAACGCCAGCCCAATTCTCGAAATTAAAGGTTCCTCTCCGCACTATTCCTTAGTTGTAACGATTGCAACCAGTTGTAAGGTGCGAGAAAATGATTTCTACCGAAGGCCTGGTCGCGATAGCCGTTGCTCGACGTATAAATCAAGTAGGCCCGCCTACCGTTCTTCTGGATTCGTAGGCTTCCGCCTCGACGCTTACAGAATTCCCCACGCCCGAAACCTCCCCCTCCCCGTCATCTCCCTAAGCCCGAGCTCCGAAACGATCCGCCGCGCCGCCTGCGGCGTGACCTCGAGCGCCTTCGCCACCATTCCGGCCGACACGAGCGGTTTCGCGATCACCAGCTCGACCAGCTCAGGCAATTTCGAGGAGGTTCGCCGTCCTTCAAGTTTTCGGTCCATCATCGTCTTCGCCAGAGTCAGCCGGTCATGCTCTTTCATGCCGATCTCGGCGGCCGCCAAAAATCCGTGGGCGATGGCCAGCAGCCGGGTTTCCCGATCGCGATGCCGGCGCCGATCGACGGGAATGGTTTTGAGGCCAAGGTTGATGGCAGCGAGATGAGCACCTGACGTGATGCCCGCCTGGCGCAGGATGGAGGCGGCGAACAGCCGGCCGAGCCAGGGCGCATGCTGCAGGACAGAGAGTTCGTTCCAGGCGTCGAGGACAACGATCGCCTGCAGCACCGCCGGCAAGTTTCCGGCCTGGCGCAGGACGCTGCGCCATTCGTCGAGCCGCTCGTCCTCGTCCCAGTCGAGATCATAGACCAGCGGATCGGCCGGAGCCCGGCCGGGCTTTTTTGCTCGTTCGATCGCGGCGTCAGAGCGCGCGAGGATCGCATCGATCGCGGCATAGTCGACGCCGGGGAGACTTTCGACGTCGTCACCATCATCCCCCTCCCCTTCCGGATTGATCGCGGCCGCGGGCCGAATGACGCCGGCCGTCGTCGCCTCGTCCCCGCCGCCCGACCCGATCTCCGAGGTTTTCCGCAGCGTGCGGATTCCGTCAGGCGACAACGCCCAGCCGGGCGGCTGCGCGGCAATACGCCGACGAGTTCGCAACACATCGCGGGCGATGGTCAGCTCGTGGGTCGGTGTGCGAATATCCCGCGTGGCGTCATGGAGCACGAGGTCTTCGAGATGGACGAGTTCCCCGTCGATCCACAGCGATGCGCAGGCGTCGGTGAACTGGGTACGCTCGAGGAAACCCGCGCCGACCGGCGAACGGGTGATACGCTCATCCAGACGCGTGAGAGCAAGACCGGCGTCGAAAGCCGGCCGCATCAGGGCTGTCATGCTGATTTTCGCGAGATCATAAGCCATTGAAATCATGGTAAACGATTTGCTAAAAGAACTCTATCGAAATGTTATAGTTCCTCCCATGGTATGATTGCTGGCTGAGCTTCTCACCATCGATAAGTAACCCTTATCGATGGTAGTTGATTTGAAGCCCTAAATCAGAGATGTCGGCCGTCCGAATTCGGCGGATTCCCCACATTTCCGGCGATTTTCAGGGGTTTTTCGCCCCAATTCGGTGGACAGAGCGCTGCGACGTAGCGATC
>NZ_JAAMFB010000027.1 GCF_013322225.1 Agrobacterium larrymoorei | reverse complement strand
ACTTCAACGCGCTGACGCCAATGATGGTGGCGGCATAATCGAGGCGGAAATCCACTTAGCGAAACGCCCGAAACTGTTCAAACAAACTGAGCCACCTCTGTTTGTTCTCAATCCGTTCTGATTATGGACGGCAAAACCGCCCATCAAGTAGTTTCTCAATTTGTTTTATGTTGGATCATAGTGACTGCTATTTCCATCACGACTTTCAGTGCGTTTCGGTCGATGTATTCTCCCTTAGTAGTTGATAATGAGGTCTAGTTCGTCTTGGATGCGCTTTTTCGCCTTCGCATGGCTGATCGCAGCCTCCGTGAATCCTTTTTCTTTTGCGCTGGTGATCACCCAATTGATGACTTCAAAAAATTCCGTCCTAAGTGTCTCGCTCCTTGCAAGATTTTCGAGTGTGTAGTCCAATTTCCACATTCCGTTGTAGGAACATGCCGGTATCCATAATATAAAAGTTCATTTTCACTTCGCAGCATATTGGTTGATTATCAGGTTTGGTAATTCAAATTTTCCGTGCGTATTCGAATGCTTTCTCCAGCGCTTCCTTTTGGTTCTGAAGAGAGTACCCCTCCCCGTAATATCCAGCATGACCTTTGAGAGAATGCCCCATGATGGCGGACTTCAAACCAAGATCGCAGCCTGACCTTTTCAATAAATCGTCCAGTCTGTGGCGGTAGGAGTAGTGACCTTTGCCCGGAATTACTGTCTTGAAGAAATCAGACATGCAGGCGTTCATGCGGGTGGGCCCCTGCCCGTCATGGAATGATCGAAATCCCTTCGGAAACCTCTTCATGACTTCTAGTGCATCACTTGTCAGAACAATGTCCCTATGCCGCACCCCGCCCTTTTTAACTTTCTTGCGTAGGGAATTAGGGCGAATGCTGATGTACTGAACGGGACCGTCAAGATGGATGTCTTCTGGTGCCATCCAAATCAACTCTCTCACTCCGCAGCCGGTCATCTCACCGAGGATTGCAATAGCCTTGCCCTCTTCCTTCATCGTAGACTTCTCTAGCGCAGCTCTTACAACTTTCACTTCAGCTTCAGTGAAAGGCTTACGTTTAGCGGCATCCTCAAGATTGATTGGCTTGAAGTTTTCAAAAACGTTGGTGCGCTCTGGATAATGAGAACCAATCACAACATCCAAGATTATCCGAAGCCACATAAGCTTTTTGTTGGCTTCATCGCTTTTGAATTCACCGTCATTCGATGCTTTAATCAGCTTTACGCGATACTCAGCGACGTGACGCTTTTCAATTTTCAGCACATCTTTATGGGTTGGCATACGACGCATAAAATCTTCCGTAGCTTGTTCAAAGCGACGCCACTTCCGCTTCGTCTCAACTTCCCCCAAACCAGTCACCTTCTCAGGCGATAAGTCTTTGAAGATTTCGAATGCTTTTTTCCATGATAGGGCTGGCGTCTCTATTGCTCCAGCTATCGCGGCAACCTCAAGAGAGGTTAGCTTGGGCTTGATGGTTTTGACGTTCTTTATGTCAGCGTAGAGTTCGATCAACTTAGGCACTTCTCGACTGACCAAATCCGAATGCTGCGTGTAGGTCACGTTCAGACTTGCTGCCTTGGTCCTCACCTCGTCGTAATCAATACGGATTTCATCAGGAAGAGTATCGTTGTCCATTGGAACAGCAAATTTCACCTGTTCGATTGGCAGCCTCTTCCGCGCTGTGGCTTCGTCTCTCATTCTAAGTGAGCGCCAGATTTGCTTGCTTTTGCTTCCCGACTTTAGCCGCGCGGGAACGTTGAGGACAAAGTAATAGATCCCGTTCCCGCGCTTCATGAGGTTTTGTTGACCCTGCATTTAAAATCTCCTTTGTAATAAGTTTGCTAAAAAAATTCCGCGTAATTTCCAGCAACGTAAATCATTACTCGCGTATTGGTAAATATATTTTTGCTTAAACATAGAATTTTTATGTTATTTCGCTTCAAAAATAAGTTATTACTTTCGGATTGTTTTGAAAACAACTTATACCAACATGAAAATAGACTAAAGGCGTCCATTGCTGGATTAAGTGACTTATTAGCAAATCTACTAGCAATTATGACATTTTGGACTACAGAAGCAGCATTCAGCTGAGTGATTATTGACATGAGTTTCGAATTCTCCTACGAAATCAGTTAGTTCGAGGGGTGCGCTTTCCAGCGCTGAGATGACTTGGTCAAACCCTTATTTACCTGATCCGGGTCATGCCGGCGTAGGAACGGAACAGTCGTTAACGCACGCTTTTCTCTTCTCCGCTCTTCCATGCCCGGATCTCCGCTATGATCGAATCTGGAGATTGGCAGCATGTCGAGCTTTCCCACCGCGCATAACGCAGCAGAAATTCTGGCTCGGGTGCGAGAGCGAAGACCGCGTGTGCACTGCTTGATGAATACGGTTGTGCAGAAATTCACAGCGGATGGCATAACGGCTGTGGGTGGCATACCCTCCATGACCTCTTCGGAAGAGGAGATCGAAAGCTTCGTTGCCAAGACTGACGCACTGACCATTAATCTCGGCACGCTGGATGCAACTCGCCGCAATGTCATTCGCATCGCTGTCGAAATCGCCAACCGCGAAGGTAAGCCTTGGATCGTTGACCCAGTCCATTGCGACTACTCTCCCTCGCGCCTGGAGTTTGCTTACGAACTCAGCCAGCTTCGGCCTTCCATCTTGCGGGGCAATGATGCGGAAATGGCCGTTATTAATGATACCGGCGCGGCTTTACGAATTCAGACAGGACCGGTCGACAGGCTTAAAGACGACACTCGCAAAGTCCGCATCGTCAACGGTCATTCTCTGATGGCGAAGGTAACAGGGACCGGTTGCCTGTCTGGCGGAGTGATCGCCGCGTTCATGGCGGTCGAGCCGGACCCAATGCTCGCTGCTGCTGCAGCGCTTTCCGTTACAGGGGTCTCGGCTGAGATCGCAGCGAGACATGCAAAAGGACCGGGCACTTTCGAGGCCGCTTTCCTTGACGCCTTGTTCAACATCAACGGCAGCGACGTTATCTCCCATGCGAGGATCGAACATGACGAAGATTGATTACCGGCTCAATGCTATTGTCGACTCCTCTCTAAGCGATATTGCCCCTTTGCCCGAACTGGCGGCGGTTGCAGCACGCCATGGCGCGACGATCATCCAGTACCGTGACAAGCATTCGCCCACAAGGCACATGATTGAGCAGGCGAGGCTGATCATTGAAGCATTACAGGGAACCGGCGTGCCACTGGTCATTAATGATCGCGTCGATGTCGCGCTGGCCTCCGGTGCCGACGGCGTTCATCTTGGCGCTGACGATATGGATGCCGAGACTGCGCGGCAGCTTTTAGGGTCGAGCGCGATCATTGGCCTTACGGTGAAATCGATGACCGATGCGAAGCGCGTTGCGCAAGCCGCTGCCGACTACGCCTGCATTGGCGGTGTTTTCGAGACGGTTTCGAAGGTCAATCCCGACGCTCCAGTGGGATTGGCAGGCCTGAAAGAATTGAGAAATTTTCTCTGGCAGGAGCGTCCGAATATGCCGGTCGGCGCTATCGCCGGGATTACTCTGGAACGCGTTCCAGAGATTATTGCCGCCGGTGCCGATGGCGTTGCGCTCATTTCCGCGCTTTTCCGCGCGGTGGATATTGCAGCAGCAACCCAGCAGTTCCGGCAGGCAGTGAACGTAAGCCTGGAGGCGCGCTCATGACGGCCATCGCGTTGACAATCGCAGGTTCAGACAGCAGCGGCGGCGCCGGGATACAGGCCGACATCAAAACATTCTCGGCGCTCGGCGTCTATGCGTCGAGCGTCATTACGGCGATTACCGCACAAAACACCAAGGGCGTTACAGCAGTCGAGGATATTTCTTCGAGTATGATTGCAGCGCAGATGGATGCAGTGTTTTCCGATCTCGATATCAAGGCTGTCAAAATCGGGATGGTGTCACGCATCGACACCATTCAGACCATTGCAAACCGTTTGCGCAACCAGCAACAGCCCGTCGTTCTCGACCCAGTGATGGTGGCGACGTCAGGCGACCGGCTGTTGCGGGAGGATGCGGTGGAAACATTGCGCTCCGAGCTTTTACCATTGGCATATCTTGCAACCCCGAATCTACCTGAGGCAGCCCTCTTGGCTGGAAGCGCAGTTGCTACCCACAGAGGGGAAATAATCATGCAAGCGGAGAAAATTCTCGCGCTAGGCGCTCGCTGCGTCCTCATCAAAGGCGGTCACGGATCGGGACCGGAAAGCGTGGATCTACTGCTGGATGGCGAGACGCTTCAGGAGTTTGCGATGCAGCGCATCGACACCAGCAATGATCATGGCACCGGTTGCACGCTTGCTGCCGCAATCACCGCAAATCTTGCGCTCGGCTTTCCGCTATCAGATGCAATCGGCCTTGCGAAAGATTACCTGCATGGCGCACTTGCCGCCGGGCGGAATTTACAGGTCGGACAGGGACACGGGCCTGTTCACCATTTTTATCGATGGTGGAGCGCCTGATCCATCAAGACCTCGGCTTTGGCCCAGAAAGGGCATTGCGGATCGCGAAACTGGAGTGAATGCGCGAAACACCGGGCAGTTTCGACAAGATGTCCTTATGCACCCGTTCGAAATCACCGGCGCTTTCGACCTCGACACGGAGGTGATAATCCGAGCCGCCGGTCATGAGATAGCATTCACGCACTTCGGGGTATCTGCGAACCGCGCTTTCGAAACGGTTGAGGAAATCTTCGGTCTGTCTCTCAAGCGTAATCTGCACGATGACCGAGATAACTTCGCCGCCAGCGGCGCTCGCAACGATGGCTGTGTAGCCGCGAATGACCCCTTCCCGCTCCAGAATTTCGACGCGCCGCAGACAGGCGGATGGCGACAGCCCAACCTCCGCCGCAAGCCTCGCATTGCTGATACGAGCATTCAGCCTGAGTTGCCTTATGATATGGCGGTCCGTCGCATCCAATGCCGACATCAAATCATTCCATTTCTTCGAACATTATTGCGCCAATTCATATAAGATCGCACGATCATCTGCTCAATCTGCGAAAATTCAAGGATCGTTGCAATACTCTGTTCGAATAAGAATAAGGGAACTGCGATGGACATGACGATCAGCCATCAGAAGGCGACGGGCGGCGCAAGCGGCTATCTGACGATAGACCTCGGCGCGTTGCGGTATAACTATCTAATGCTGCGGGGCATGGCACCAAGTGCGATCACCGGCGCGGTGGTGAAGGCAGATGCCTACGGTCTCGGAGTGGACGCAGTCGCGCCCGTTCTTTACAACGCCGGTTGCCGTCACTTTTTTGTTGCGCACATCGATGAAGCCATCGCGCTCCGCTTTAATGTAGCGTCTGACGCGGATATTTTTGTCTTGAACGGACTTCAGCCAGGCAACGAAACCTCCTGCGCGGCGCTCAATATCATTCCCGTTCTCAACTCGCTCGACCAAGTCGCCCAATGGTCGGCACAAGCAGCAGCACAGGGCAAAGCACTGCCTGCCGCCTTGCAGATCGATACCGGCATGTCGCGGCTTGGACTTTCCCCGTCTGAAGTGCAGGAATTGAGAGCCACACCGGATCTGTTGAGTGGCATCGAGCTAAAATTCATCATGAGCCACCTCGCCTGCGCAGATGAGGCGGAACACGAGGTCAACGGCTTGCAGCTTGCGGCCATGCGCCACGCGGCAGAGATGTTTCCAGACGTGCCGGTTTCCTTCGCCAATTCCGGAGGGATTTTCCTTGGCGCTGACTACCACAATGCATTGATGCGGCCTGGAATCGCGCTCTATGGCGGTGAACCATCCGCCGGTCACATGAAACAGATGAAATCCGTCATTCGCCTGGATGTAGCCGTCATCCAAACAAGAACTATACCTGCGGGCAGCATCGTAGGTTACGGTGGAACGCTTCGCACCACTATAGAGACAAGACTTGCGACGATAGCTGCCGGATATGCTGACGGATTACCTCGCTCATTAAGCAACCGTGGAGCAGCTTATTACGAAGGCGTTCGCCTGCCTATCGCCGGGCGAGTTTCGATGGACAGTATGTGCCTTGATATTTCAGCCTTGCCGGAAGGCACATTAAAGCACGGCAGCCTTGTTCAGCTCATCGGTTGCCAACAGTCGCTTGAGGACATTGCAGCGGATGCGGGCACCATTGCCTATGAAATCCTGACCGGCCTCGGACATCGCTATCGACGTACCTATATCAAGTCAGCGCAGCACACTGCCAATTCAGACAGGTAGAACCAGCATGAATATTACAATTCTCGGGGCAGGTGTCGTTGGCGTTACCTCGGCGTGGTACCTCGCCAAAGCTGGCCACAATGTAACGGTTATAGACCGGCAACCAGCCGCAGCACTGGAGACCAGCTTCGCCAATGCGGGGGAAGTTTCTCCCGGCTATGCATCTCCATGGGCTGCGCCGGGCATTCCGGTGAAGGCGATGAAGTGGCTTTTCATGCAGCACGCGCCTCTCATCATTCGACCGACAGCCGATCCCGCCGCATGGCGCTGGATGGCGCAAATGCTGCGCAACTGCACCGCCGCTCGCTACAATGTCAACAAGAGCCGAATGGTGCGTGTAGCCGAATATAGCCGCGATTGCCTGATCGCGCTGCGTGATGAAACAGGCATCCAGTACGACCAGCGCACGCAGGGCACGCTGGAAGTGTTTCGCACGCAAAAGCAGTTCGATGGCATCGGCAAGGATGTCGAAGTGCTGAAAGCCGGTGGCGTCCGCTATGAGATTCTGGATAGAGATGGATGCGTGGCCGCGGAACCGGGCCTTGCAGCCTCCCGCGACAAGATCGTGGGCGGTCTGCGCCTGCCTGGTGACGAGACAGGCGATTGCTTCATGTTCACCTCGGAGCTGGCAAACCTTGCCGAGAAGGCGGGCGTGAAGTTTGTCTACGACACCGGCATCATGCGCCCTGTCACTGAAGGCAACCGCATCAAGGCAATCGAGACAAGCGGGGGTTTGGTGGAAGCAGATATCTTCGTAGGCGCGCTTGGCAGCTACACACCGCAATTTTTGAAGCGCCTCGGCATCGATCTGCCGGTTTATCCCGTAAAAGGCTATTCCATCACCGTCCCCATCGTCGACGCAAGTAAAGCTCCGGTGTCGACTGTTATGGACGAAGCGCACAAAGTCGCCATCACGCGGCTGGGAGATCGTATCCGCGTCGGCGGCATGGCGGAAATCGCTGGCTTCAACAAGGACTTACCGGCAAAACGGCAGGCGACATTGACGCACACCGTCGAAGATCTTTTCGGTGGCGCGGGCGACCAGTCACAGGCGAAGTTCTGGTGCGGTTTGCGCCCGATGACGCCGGATGGCACGCCGGTTATCGGCGCAACACGATACAGCAACCTTTATCTGAACACAGGCCACGGCACACTTGGCTGGACGATGGCTTGCGGTTCAGCAAAGGTGCTGGCTGATATGGTTTCCGGCAACAAGCCAGACATCGAAACGTCCGATCTGGCCATCAGTCGCTATTCATCTTGAGACGTGTTGGCCTGCAACAGCCCGTTACCCTCAGAGCGCCAAAGCATCCTTTAGGGCCAGGCCTTCCTTAACACGCAGATCGAGATCGGCTTCTATATGGCCGAGGTGGTGCATCATCAGATGATTGGCCTTTTCGACATTGCCCGCCTCCAGTGCATCCAGAATATCCGCATGGTCGCCGTGACCGCAGCTGGAAACACCTGAGCGACCGTAAAGCGCAATGACGAGCGATGAACGTGCGACGAGTTCACTCATGAATTTCTCAAGGATCGCATTTCCGGCAAGTCCCGCCAACATGAGGTGAAAGTCGCCCGAAGCCTTTATTTCTGCGCGGCGGGCAGATGGCCCCCTTTCGTGCTGATGGCGCGCCTCGTCCTCCAGATGCGCGCGAAGGCTCGCAACACCCTCCGGCGTCAACCGTTCGATGACGGCAGCAACGATCCCTTGTTCTATCAACCGGCGCGATGCAAAGACCTGCCGTGCCTCGTCGGGCGTTGGACTGGATACAAAAGCACCCCGATTTCGCTCCATCTTTACAAGGCCCTCGAATGCCAGCATCTGCAATGCGGCTCGCACTACCGTCCGGCTGACATCGAAAAGTGTGCCGACCTCCGCCTCGGAAAGCTTGGTACCCGGTATCAACCGCCGGTCTGCAATCGCATCACGCAAAGTATCGCGGATCGCAAGAGCGCGGTCCTCCTGAACAATATCCTGCGGGGTGAGATGGGCGAGAGTCATTGCTGTATCCAAGTGTCATTCGTTTCTAACCGGATAATCAATGGCGTTGAAGAGCCAATCGCATTCTTCTGCGCAAATAATCGTATACAATTTTCCGCAGAATCATAAACAATCGCATGTTTTTTGTGCATGCGAATAAAATTACCTGCCTTTAAAGAGATCACCTGCAAATAAATCTTTGCCCATTCAAAAGCTTAACGGCGCGAATGTGGAACTGGCACGGCACATGCAAGAGAAGTTCCGAACCTGAGGGGACATGCATGAGCAAAGCCGCTGAAATAGATATTGCCTCCGTTACCAAAGTCTATGGGAGCACCACTGCGGTTCACGCCATCAGCCTGAAGATACCGGCTGGAAGCTATTGCTGCCTGCTTGGTCCCTCCGGCTGCGGCAAGACTTCTACTTTGCGCATGATCGCAGGCCATGAGACGATTTCAAGCGGGGATGTGCGGCTAGGCAATACGGTCGTGACCGATCTGCCGCCAGCACAACGCGGAACGGCCATGATGTTCCAGTCCTACGCGCTGTTTCCACATCTCGACCTTGTTGACAATGTTGCCTTCAGCCTGAAGATGAAAGGCACAACCAAGGAAACCCGTCGCGCAAAAGCGCTCGAAATGCTGAAGCTGATGCAGTTGGAGCCCTATGCCAGCCGCCGCCCGGCACAGCTCTCCGGCGGCCAGCAGCAGCGAGTTGCACTGGCCCGCGCGCTCATTACCGACCCTGAAGCGCTCCTACTGGACGAGCCGCTATCGGCGCTCGATCCGTTCCTGAAAATCCGTATGCGCGCCGAATTGAAAAAGCTTCAGACCTCGCTCGGCATCACATTTGTCCACGTCACCCACAGCCAGGAAGAGGCTATGGCCCTGGCCGATATCATCGTGGTCATGAATGATGGGCGCATCGAGCAGGCGGCAACGCCGCGCGAAGTGTTCGAGCGACCGGCGACGGCCTTCGTCGCCCGTTTCATGGGCGATCACAATGTCATTTCCGGTCGCCTGAAAGACGCGGATGGCAGTGTCGTCACGATGGAGATCGCCGGTGGCGGTACTTTCAAGGCCAGCGGAACGGCACCGGATGACGGTGCCGTCGATATTGCGGTACGCACGGACCGCGTACGAATAGGCGAAGCCACAGGAGCCGGGCTCGGTTTCACAGGCATCGTCTCGAATGTCGAATATAGGGGCGCCAGCGTGAAGCTCGCCGTCACCGGCGCGGGCATCGAGGATTTCAACATGATTTTGAGCGACGCGGCTTTCTTCGAAAACCCGATCAGGGTTGGCGATGCCGTGCCGCTTTCCTGGAATGCGGCCGATGCCATCGTGCTCGGCCGGGTAGAGAAATGACGACAAAAATAACCAGAGGAGAACTTTGAAATGAGCGATACTTCCAAGACGAAAAAGGGTCTGACCCGCCGCGGTCTCCTGAAGGCGGGTGCAGCAGCGACGGGTGCCGCAGTCGGCTCCGGCCTGATCACCGGCTTCCCCACCATCTGGGCGCAAAACCCGATCACGCTTCGCCAGTTCGGCACGGGCGTTTCCAATCTCAATGCGATTGCCGAAAAGTGCAAGGCGGACCTTGGCATCACCCTTGAAATGACGGCAACGGACTCGGATGCTGCCGCACAGCGCGCCGTGACCCAGCCGAATTCCTACGATATCGCCGATATCGAATACTGGATTTTGAAGAAGGTGTATCCGGCAGGCGTGATCCAGCCGATGGAAATCAAGAAGCTGAAATATTACGACAAGATTGTGCCGCTGTTCAAAACCGGCAAGCTTACGCCTGACAGCGTCATTGCGCAGGGCACCGCACCCCACACGGTCGGCTTCGTTGAAAAGGCCGGCGACAAGACGTTCGCAAAGGGCGAAACCGAACTTTTCACCATGGTTCCGACCATCTACAACGCTGATACGCTCGGCATCCGCCCGGATCTCGTAGGTCGCGAGATCACCACCTGGGCCGACATCATGGACCCAGCCTTCAAGGGCAAGACGTCAATCATCAACATTCCTTCCATCGGCATCATGGATGCGGCCATGATCATGGAAGCCATGGGCAACCTCAAATATGCCGACAAGGGCAACATGACGAAGGAGGAGATCGACAAGACGATCGACTTCCTCATCAAGGCCAAGAAAGACGGTCAGTTCCGTGCCTTCTGGAAGAGCTTCGATGAAAGCGTCAACCTGATGTCGTCCGGCGAAGTGGTCATCCAGTCCATGTGGTCGCCTGCCGTTGCAGCCGTCCGCTCAAAGGGCATCGCCTGCAAATACCAGCCGCTCAAGGAAGGATATCGTTCGTGGGGCGGCGGTCTCGGCCTTGCCAAGCACCTCAACGGCGCGAAGCTCGATGCAGCCTATGAGTATATCAACTGGTATACCTCTGGCTGGGTCGGCGCGTACCTAAACCGTCAGGGCTACTACTCCGCCGCCATGGAAACGGCGAAAGAGCACATGTCCGCGGACGAGTGGGGTTACTGGGTCGAGGGCAAGGCAGCCCAGGGCGATATCATCGCTCCAGACGGCAAGATCATGGAAAAGGCGGGCGCTGTCCGTGATGGTGGCTCCTTCGAGGAGCGCATGGGCAAGGTCGCCTGCTGGAACTCCGTCATGGACGAAGACCGCTACATGGTTCGTCGCTGGAACGAGTTCATCGCCGCTTGATGAGTTCGTAAGGACCGGCGGCGCTTGCCGCCGGTTCCATGATGAACTGCCCTCACTCTCGACGTCATCCTCGGGCTTGACCCGAGGTTCCACCACTGCGGCGGAGCCTGGATCCTCGCCTCAAGGGCGAGGATGACGGAGTAAATGGAACGTTCGACATCCCAACCGGCAACCTCCGTTGCCGGTTGCTCCAAAAAGTCATTGAAAGGCCCCATGATGGCGACAGTCAGGTTCATCGGCGTAAGCGATAAAAAGGAAAAGACGCGCAAGTCTTTCGCGTTGCCGCAGAAACTCGTCAGCTACATCCAGGCAGCGCCGCTGGCGCTCATCCTCGGCTTTTTTCTGCTGCTGCCGATCCTGATGATCGCAGTCGTGAGCTTCTGGGACTACGATTTCGCCCAGATGTACCCGGACTTCGTCACATTCAACTATACCGAAACGCTCGGCTCTTGGGTGACGTGGCAGACCTATCTCAATACTCTGAAATTTGCCTTCATCGTCTGGGCGATCACCCTGTTCTTCGGCTTTTGGGTTGCTTACTTCCTGGCCTTTCACATCCGCACCACCACGATGCAGATGGTTCTCTTCCTTGTCTGCACCGTGCCATTCCTGACGTCCAACATCATTCGCATGATTTCGTGGATACCCGTGCTTGGGCGAAACGGGCTGGTGAACAGCGCGCTGGTCAATATGGGCATTATTCCCGCGCCCATCGAGTGGCTGCTCTATTCCGATTTCGCGGTGGTACTCGCCATGGTGCATCTTTACACGCTGTTCATGGTCACTCCGATCTTCAACACACTGATGCGGATCGACAAATCACTGGTGGAGGCTGCACGAGATGCTGGGGCATCCAGCTGGCAGGTGCTGTGGAACGTGATCATTCCGCTGGCGAAACCGGGAATTGCCATCGGCACCATATTCGTGGTGACGCTGGTGATGGCTGATTTTTCGACGGTGCAGGTCATGTCCGGCGGGCAAAGCGCCTCTGTCGCGCTGATGATGAAGAACCAGATGTCACTTCTGCAATATCCCGCTGCCGCCGCGAATGCCGTGATCCTTCTGGCACTCGTTCTTCTGATGGTCGCGGGCATCCTGCGTGTCGTCGATATCCGTAAGGAGCTTTGAGCCATGCACTCGGAAAAACGCGGCCGCGAATTCTACCTTCTTGCCATCTTCTTCGCCCTGTTCGTCCTATTCCTCTACGGCCCGCTCTCGGCCATTCTGATCCTCGCCTTTCAGGGGCCGAATGGCGGACTTACCTTCCCGCTGAACGGCTTGTCTCTACACTGGTTCGGCAATCTCTTCGAACAGCAGGCTGTTGGTGACTTCGGCGGCGCGTTCCGCCGCTCACTCGGGCTCGGCATTATGGTAATGGTGGTTACGGTGCTGGTTTCGCTGCTGGCCGGTCTGGCATTCCGGCGGAAGTTCATCGGCGCGACACCGCTTTTCTATCTGTCTGTCGCGAGCCTCGTCGTGCCGTCCATCATCATTTCGCTGGGTATCGGAGTGCTGTTCCAGCAGCTTGGCCTGGAACCAGCCTGGAACACATCGGCCTTTGGTGCCCATCTGACATGGACCCTGCCCTTCGGCGTCCTCATCATGCTTGCAATTTTCAACCGTTTCTCTCCCTCTTACGAAGAAGCGGCACGAGATCTGGGGGCAAGCTCCTGGCAGACCTTCAGCAATGTCGTGCTGCCGATGATCGCACCCAGCCTCATCGGTGTTGGCCTGTTCGGCTTTACGCTTTCTTACGACGAATTTGCCCGTACCCTGATGACCTCCGGTACATACAACACGCTGCCGCTGGAAATCTACGGCATGACCACGAATGTCACGACGCCAGTGCTTTACGCCTTGGGCGCAGTGACGACGCTGTTCTCCTTCCTAGTTATCGCTGGCACCCTTGGCATAATCGTCTATCTCAATCGCCGTCGTTTGAAGGACTGAGTGAAATCATGCGCATTCTCGTCGTCAATCCGAACACCACTCGATCCATGACGGAGACCATCGAAGCCGCAGCAAGAAGCGTTGCAGGGCGTGAGACTGAAGTGATTGCCGTCACCTCCGCCATGGGCCCGGTGTCCATCGAAGGTTATTACGATGAGGTATTTGCCGTTCCGGGGTTGCTGGTGGAAATCGCAAAAGGCGAAAAGGCTGGAGCGCAGGCTGCCGTCATCGCCTGCTTCGACGATACAGGGCTGGATGCTGCACGCGCGCTCGCAAACATTCCCGTCATCGGCATTTGTGAAGCGGCGGTCGCTACCGCGTCTTTCATCGCGCAACGGTTTACCGTTATCACGACCATGGAGCGCTCCCGCCTGCCGCTGGAGCATCTGGTTCACCGCTATGGCATGGGCGCGCGGGCCAAGGTCCGCGCTGCCGATATTCCCGTTCTTTCGCTGGAAGACCCATCTTCCGATGCTCTGCCGCGTTTGCGCAGCGAGATTGCCGCAGCTATATCGCAGGATAAGGCGGAAGCCATCGTTCTTGGCTGCGCCGGCATGGCGGACCTTGCTGCCGAGCTTTCGAAAGAGTTCGGCGTGCCGGTGATCGATGGTGTCTCGGCGGCGGTCAAGCATGCCGAGACGCTGGTGACACTCGGCCTTTCCACTGCAAAGCGTGGGGCTTATGCCTCTCCAATTCATAAACCCTATCTGGGTTCGATGGAGGCCTTTTCGCCGTCGAATATTCTGCTCAATTGAGGCGAAGGCCTGCCACAATTCATTCAGCGGCGGTTCAGCCAAGGCCAACTATTTTCTTAACCATCGAATAACAACTGGCAGCGACCTGCCGTTTTTGATGGATTACGAACATGGCTTCGATTGCAGCAAAATCTCTTCTGGCTCTTGCAGTCTCTGCAACCGTCCTCGTCCCATTTTCCGCATCTGCGGGTGACTGGCGTCACCGCAATCGCGATGCAGCGCTGATCGGTGGTGTGCTAGGCCTCGCAGCAGGCGTTGCAGTCGGCTCAGCCCTTTCGCAGCCGAGCTATTCCGACGAGCGCGTCTATGATGAGCCACCAGTTCGCCGCTACCCGGCCTACCAGCCAAGCTACAGCTACGACGATCAGGACTATCGCGATTACCGCCCGGCACCGCGCCCGGTCTATCGCGCCCAGCCAGTCTACGAAGCTCGCCCTGTCTATCAGCAGCGTGCCACCTACCGCACCATCGAGCCCTGGTCCGAAGCCTGGTATGATTACTGCTCGCAGCGTTATGGCAGCTTCAACCCACGCTCCGGCACCTACATGGGCTATGATGGCCAGACCCACTTCTGCGTCGCAGGCTGAGCTTGAAACAAATCGCTCGGATTATGTCAGCTTAGAAACATAGTCCGAGCGGTTGATATTGTGGCGTTGCAGCTTGTCGTAAAAGGTCTTGCGGGCAATACCGAGTGCGGCAATCGTCGCGCCCACATCTCCCTCACATTTCTCAAGCGTTTCCCGAATGATTTCCGCTTCCTGACGGTCAATTCGCTCTGCGAGCGTGCCCGACGGATTATTGCTTTCGGCAGCGGTGATCGATGATGACGGCGCTCCCTCAAGTCCGAGGACAACCCTTTCGGCGAAATGTCCAAGCTCGCGCACGTTGCCTGGCCATTCATGGTCGTTGAGATGGCGTGAAACGGCAGCGCTAATCTGTGGCACCGGCAGGCCGAAACGCCCCGACGCTTTGCTGACGAAGTGAGAAAATAGCATCGGAATATCCGCTCGCCGCTCGCGCAAAGGAGGGATGGAGAGCGTCACGACATTCAGTCGGTAATAGAGATCTTCACGAAAATCCTTGCGCTGCTCTGGATCGCCAAGGTCCACCTTTGCCGCTGCCACCACACGGATATCGACCGGGCGCTCCTCGTTCGAACCAACAGGAGACACCTCCCGCATCTCGAGAACACGCAGCATTTTCACCTGTACGGCAGGCGGCATGCTTTCGATCTCATCCAGAAACAGAGTACCGCCGCTCGAATGCTCGATGCGTCCGATGCGCTTTTTCTGTGCGCCGGTGAAGGCTCCTGCCTCATGCCCGAACAACTCGCTCTCAATCACCGTCTCTGGAAGCGCGCCGCAATTCAGAGCCACGAAATTACCCTTGGACCGGCGCTTGCTCCATCTATGCAATGCGGTCGCCACCACTTCCTTACCGCTGCCGGTTTCACCAGCCACCAACACGTCCACATCGGTATCGGCAATGTGGCGCAGGGTGTTGCGCAGCCGCTCCATTGCCGGGGTTTGACCAAGCAAGGGTAAATCGTCCTGCGCCTGCTCCGCGGCACGCCGCAGGGCACGATTTTCCATAATAAGTTGCCGTTTTTCCAGGGCGCGACGCGCGCTTTCCACCATTCGTTCCGCAGGGAAAGGTTTGGCGATAAAGTCATAGGCGCCATTCTGAAGCGCCGCGACCGCCATCGGCACGTCGCCGTGGCCGGTGATGAGGATGACAGGCAGATCGGTATCGATCCTGCGCACCCGCTCGAAAAACTGGAGACCGTCCATGCCAGGCATGCGCACATCGGTAATGACGATGCCTTCGAAATCGCTAGTAAGCGCCTCAAGCGCCAGCTCTGCCTTTGGGAACGGCGTCACGGTCATTCCCTCCAACTCCAGCGTTTGCCGCATGGCCTTGCGCAATTGGGTGTCGTCATCCACCAGAAAGATCGTTCCACTCATAGTCATGCCCGTTTCAAATAAACAGAAAAGCAGGTGCCGCTTTCACCTGTATCGACCTCGATGCGACCGCCATAATCGGACGCGATATCGCTGGAGATGACGAGACCAAGTCCCAACCCGCCCTCCTTTGAGGTATTGAACGGTGAGAAAAGCTGTTCATGGATATCCGGTGCGATGCCGGGTCCGTTGTCCTTGACAGTCAACATCACGTCTTCGCCAACCTCAATCACGCGAACCTCGACACGCCCATCTGGCTTTTCCTCCACTGCTTCCAGTGCGTTCTGCAACAGGTTGATGACAATCTGCTCGAGCCTGATGCGGCTTCCCAAAACCTTCCAACTTTCATCTGGAAGCTCGATATCCAGCATGTCCATGCGGCCCGCAAAGCGGCTGCGCAAAAGCACCACGCCACCTTCGATCACGAACCGGATACTGACAGGCTCCGCCGCCGTGCGCCCTTTACGCGCCAATATTTTGAGGTCGCTGGTGATAACACCGATACGCTCGGTGAGCGCGGCGATGCTCTCAAGGTTCTCATCCGCCTCACTCGTGCGTTTACGCTTAAGGAAGACACGAGCGTTGTCCGCAAAAGCGCGGATTGTCGCTACCGGCTGGTTGATCTCGTGTGCGACCCCTGCCGCCACCTGACCGAGAATCGACAGGCGGTTTGCCTGCACCAGTTCGTGCTGAACGCTTTGCAGTTCCTTGCCGGTCTGCTCGTGAAGCAGAATTTCAGCCTCGAGCCGGTCCCGTGCCATCGTGAGGTCGCGCGTACGCTCCTGCACGCGCCGTTCAAGCTCGGCGCGATCCCGTTCGGCCGCGGCCCGTACCTGGTCTGCCTTTTGCCGACGCCGAAGCCAAATGCCGGAGATCGCCAGTAATGGCATGAGGCCGGCCGCCGCGATGGTCCTGCTTTCTCGAATTGCCGAATTCATCGTCGCCGCCACCGGCTGGAGATAATGTAGCGACCACTCCGTCATCGAAACTGATAATTCCAGTCGTAGATACTCCCCACGCAGCGCTGCAGGAGCATCGACTTCCACGATCGCGACCTGCGTCCCGGGCGTGGCAAGCTCTTTTACCGGCATTGGATCAAGCGTTTCGTCCCCGAACTGAAGGCTTTCGGCAATCGTCTTGCGACGCGCATCATCAATCGGCGCAACCGTCTTGAACCGCCATTCGGGAATGCTGGTCATCAACACCACACCGTTCTTGTCAACGATGTAGACAGGTCGTCCACCAATATTCCAATCCGCTTCGAGGCGATTGAACTCGACCTTCGCAATCACCACACCCAAAGGGCTTCCATTCAGCCCGTCGATACGGCGAGAAATATAAAGCCCCGGTCTGCGACTGACATTGCCAAGCGCATAATGTTCGGCGCTGCCGGTTCCCAATGCGCGCCTGAAATAATCGCGGAAGGCGTAGTTCGAACCGACGAAGCTTTCGGGTGTGCGCCAGTTACTGGAAGCGACTGTCACGCCCGACATGTTTGTGACGTAGATGACTGACGCTTGCGTGCCTTCGATAAGGCCCTCCAGCTTTGCGTTGAGGCGCTCTACTGCGGGCGCACCACCTTCGAGAGCGTCTATGAGATCGCGGTCACGAGATAGAACGAGCGGTAAGACGCGAGGTCGTTCCAGCGCGACATTCAACAAAGCCGACTTCAGTTCAGCATCGGTCGACGCGTCGGCAAGCAAAGTCCGCATCGCCTGAATGCGCCCCAGCTTATCAGCGGCAAAGAAAGTCCCGGCGGCAATAATGATCCACGTGACGACAAATGCCATCCAGCGGAAACGGCTACTGTCAAGAAAACCTGCCATCGAACTCTCACGAAACTCCCGCGATTATTGTGCGGATTTCTACACAATTCGCAAGGTAAGGAGGGCGAAAATCCGCACAAACTCCAACCTTCGAAAACCTAATAATCTAATTAAACAAACGATTTCATTTACTTAATATTCTCTTCACAATCTGGCACAGCGCTTGCAAAAGCTGCCAACGAACGGTTTGAGGACCGCGAAAATGTTACGGCGAACCCGGGAGGCCATTCAGGGCAGGGTTTGGACCGAGGAGGAACTAACATGATTGACAGCACTGCCGTGGCCGAAAGCCATGCTAAACTGCCGTTCTACCGGCACCTCTATTTCCAGGTCATTGTGGCCATTGTCGCAGGTATTGCGCTCGGTCACTTCTACCCTGCACTCGGCGAACAATTGAAGCCGCTTGGTGACGGCTTCATCCGCCTCGTCAAGATGATCATCGCACCTGTAATCTTCCTGACTGTCGCGACCGGCATCGCCGGTATGAACGACATGAAGAAGGTTGGCCGCGTTGCCGGCAAGGCGATGATCTACTTTTTGACCTTCTCCACGTTGGCGCTGCTCGTGGGCATGATCGTCGCTAACGTCGTTCAGCCCGGCGCTGGCATGAACATCGACCCGGCCTCGCTGGACGGCAAGGCAGTCGCGACCTACGCCGCCAAGGCGCATGAGCAGTCCATCACGGGCTTCCTGATGAACATCATTCCGACGACCATTGTCGGTGCGTTCGCGGAAGGCGATATCCTTCAGGTCCTGTTCTTCTCCGTACTGTTCGGCATTTCGCTGGGCATAGTTGGTGAACGCGGCAAGCCAGTCGTCGATTTCATGCACGCGCTGATGTATCCGATCTTCAAGCTGGTCGCTATTCTGATGAAGGCCGCCCCTATCGGCGCTTTCGGTGCAATGGCGTTCACCATCGGTAAATATGGCATTTCGTCCGTCACCAATCTCGCAATGTTGATTGGCACATTTTACTTCACGTCGATCTTCTTCGTGCTCGTCATACTGGGCGCCGTCTGCCGCTATAACGGCTTCTCCATTCTGGCGCTGATCCGTTACATCAAGGAAGAACTGTTGCTGGTTCTCGGCACATCTTCTTCCGAAGCAGCGCTTCCGGGTCTGATGAGCAAGATGGAAAAGGCTGGATGCAAGCGCTCTGTCGTTGGTCTCGTCATTCCGACCGGTTATTCGTTCAATCTCGACGGTACCAACATCTACATGACGCTGGCAGCCCTCTTCATCGCGCAGGCAACCGGCATTCATTTGTCCTTCGGTGAACAGATCCTGCTGCTTCTCGTTGCAATGCTGAGTTCAAAGGGCGCCGCAGGCATCACCGGCGCTGGCTTCATCACGCTGGCAGCGACGCTCTCCGTCGTGCCGTCCGTGCCGGTTGCCGGTATGGCATTGATCCTCGGCATTGACCGCTTCATGTCCGAGTGCCGCGCGCTGACCAACTTCGTTGGCAACGCGGTCGCAACCATTGTCGTCGCCCGCTGGGAAGGCGAACTGGACCAGGAACAACTGGCAGCCGTGCTGAAGGGTGAGCAACCCGTAAGCATTGGCGAACCAGCGGCGACACCGATGCCGCAGCCAGCAGAATAAGTCCTCCCAAGGAAGACCTGATGAGCAAGGTCCGTGTCGTCCCCCGGCGCGGGCCTTGTCTCATCCGAAATCTTTTCATCATTGGGTCAACGGGATACAAATTCGAACAGCATTCATCCTTTCACGTTGAACTGGTGGTCCCACCATGAAAAATCTTCTCATTTCCTGGCAATTCTGGGCTTTGCTTTCTGCCGCTTTTGCCGCGCTGACCGCGATCTTCGCAAAAATCGGTGTGGAAAACGTCAACTCCGACTTCGCAACCTTCATCCGAACCATCGTTATTCTGTTGGCCGCCGGCTTCATGGTTTACATTACCGGACACTGGCAGCAGCCATCGTCCATTTCCGGTCGAACGTGGATTTTCCTTACGCTCTCGGGCCTCGCCACGGGCGCATCCTGGATATGCTATTTCCGTGCCCTGAAGATCGGCGATGCCGCACGCGTCGCTCCCATCGATAAGCTGAGCGTGGTGTTCGTAGCGGTTTTCGCCGTGCTGTTTCTCGGAGAAAAGCTGTCGCTTCCGAACTGGTTCGGTGTGATTCTCATCGCCTGCGGTGCGGTTCTGGTTGCCTATCGCGGGTGATCTAACTCCATTTGATACGCCAGGCTCACCCAAACGGAGAATATCAGGCGAACAGTTTCTGCCTAGAATGACACCTCCCAAGAAGCAGTAAATCGTATTGGGAGGGGACATGCGCATCGACGTCATCGACACGCGGGCGGGATACGACGCCTTGAAAGACCGTTGGGATCAAGTCTTCATGGCCGATCCGCACGCCCAGCATTTTCTCTCATGGGTTTGGCTAAGAGCCTATCTGTGGCGGCGCGGACGCTGGTTCATACTGGCGCTGCGGGAAAAGCCCGCAGGATCGCCCTACGTTGCCTTCTTCGCGCTACGCGTCGTAACGCAGCAGGATCAAAAGACTGGTCGATTTTACGATGAGATTATCATGGCCGGCAATTTTGCCGCCGACTATACGGGCTTTATCACGCTACCGGAGTATGAAGATCACGCCGTTGCCGGTTTCTGCACGTTTATAAAAGAACAGCGCTGGACTCATTTCAAGATGGATTACCTCTCCGGCCCACCAACACGCCGCGACGCCATGATCCAAGCACTGCAAGGGCCCCTGGTGATGTTTCGCGACAGCACGCCGCCAGCGCTCAACAACATCAACAACTGCGTCTGCCCGGTCGTAACGCTTCCGGAAACTTTCGATCAATATCTGGACACGTCAATGAGCAGCCAGACCCGGCAGAAGCTTCGCCGTTTCTTACGCAAGGTCGAAGGCGACGACGCATATCGCATTACATTTGCCACCCCCGACACGATTGATCGCGACCTCGACATTCTGTTCGATCTCTGGCGCATCAAATGGACGCCATACAAGGGCAAGGAAAAAACGGAAAAACTTATATTCGCCACCCGCGAAATGCTGATGGACAGCTTTATCGATGGGAATATGGACGTTCCGGTTCTGTGGCACGAAGACCGTCCGCTGGGCGCTCTCGCCAACATCCTGGACCGGCAGAAGAAGGCCGTACTCTTTTATATTACCGGACGCGACGAAACCTGGACCACACCGTCGCCCGGTCTCGTGCTGCATGGATATTGCATCCGCCGTGCCATTGAAATGGGCTTCACGCATTACGATTTTCTGCGCGGCAACGAGCCTTACAAATACATGTTCGGCCCTGTCGAGCGCCCCATTACTTGTACGCTTTTCAGAACGCGCAGCGGCGAGAACCTGGAGGGCAAACTACACCCGTGTAGCATTCGCTTCGTCTATGACGAGGCGCTGAAACTCTACAAACGCGGAGCGAAGGCGCAGTCCGAGATCGCGTTCCGGCAGGTGCTGGAAACAGCGCCGGAACATAGCGGCGCAGCCTTCGGACTTGCCAACCTCATGTTCGAGAAAGGCGCATTCAAGGAGGCTGAAGACGCATATGCCGCATTGAGCCGCACTGTCGAAGACCCGCTACCCATATTGCTTCGTCTTGGCGAAACCCGGCTGGCGCAGCAGAATTACAATGGTGCCGTTCGGGCATTTCAGGAGGTTTCTCACCGCGCACCGTTCCATCGTGAAGGACTTTACAAGTGTGGGATTGCCATGGTGGCGGCAGGCAGACGCGCGGAAGCTGCCGCCATTTTCGAGAAGCTTCAGGGCTACCACTCCGACGATGGGGTCAACATGGAATATGCGGAAAAGGCGAGAAATGCACTCGCGAGGCTCAGAGCCACGGCGTCCAGCAGCGAGACAGAACCTTCTGCCATGTTGCTTGCCAGCGAGGCGCAGCCGCACCGGCGATGGGTGCCACCCAAAGTTCTTCATTGATTTCATACCACTACCAGTAATGATGGTTTTATGAACTCACTCCGTCTGCTAAGACTTGATCCCGATTGCGAGTAGGGAGGTCTTATGCGCTCAGTCCTGAATGAACTCGAAAGCCGGCGCACCGAGGCCCGCCTTGGTGGCGGGCAAAAGCGTATCGATGCACAGCACGCCAAGGGTAAGCTTACGGCGCGGGAACGCATAGACGTTCTTCTGGATGAAGGCTCCTTCGAAGAATACGACATGTATGTCACCCACCGCGCGGTGGATTTCGGCATGGCGGGCCAGAAGATCGCAGGTGATGGCGTCGTGACCGGCTGGGGCACGATCAACGGACGACAGGTCTACGTTTTCAGCCAGGACTTCACCGTACTCGGCGGCTCACTCTCTGAAACCCATGCGCAGAAAATCTGCAAGATCATGGATATGGCGGTGCGCGTCGGTGCGCCAGTGATCGGTCTGAATGATTCAGGCGGCGCGCGCATTCAGGAAGGCGTTGCCTCGCTCGCTGGCTATGCCGAGGTATTTCGCCGCAATGCCGAGGTATCCGGCGTCATCCCGCAAATCTCTGTCATCATGGGACCATGCGCAGGCGGCGCGGTCTATTCCCCCGCCATGACCGACTTCATCTTCATGGTGCGCGATAGTTCCTATATGTTCGTGACCGGCCCGGACGTGGTAAAGACCGTCACAAACGAGATCGTCACGGCAGAGGAATTGGGCGGGGCTGTAACCCACACAAAAAAATCCTCAGTCGCTGACGGCGCTTTCGAAAACGACATAGAGGCGCTGGAGGCGGTGCGAGCGCTGTTCGATTTTCTGCCGCTCAATAACCGCAGCAAGCTTCCTACCCGCAAGTTTCATGACGATCCAGCGCGACTTGAGGCCCGGCTCGACACGCTGATCCCGGATAGCTCCAACAAGCCTTACGACATGAAGGAGCTGATACTGGCGCTTGCCGACGAGGGCGACTTCTTTGAGTTGCAGGAGGCTTTTGCCAGGAACATCATAACCGGTTTCCTTCGTATCGAAGGAGAAACGGTGGGCGTGGTTGCAAACCAGCCCATGGTGCTGGCGGGGTGCCTGGATATCGACAGTTCCAGAAAAGCCGCGCGCTTCGTGCGTTTCTGTGACGCTTTCAACATACCGATTTTGACGCTGGTGGATGTGCCAGGGTTTCTGCCGGGTGTGGCGCAGGAATATGGCGGTGTCATCAAGCATGGCGCAAAGCTGCTTTTTGCTTATTCCGAGGCAACGGTCCCTATGGTCACGCTCATTACCCGCAAAGCTTACGGCGGGGCCTATGACGTGATGGCCTCGAAACACATCGGCGCCGACGTGAACTATGCCTGGCCAACGGCGGAAATTGCGGTGATGGGAGCCAAGGGTGCATCTGAAATCCTCTATCGCTCAGAGCTTTCAGACCCGGACAAGATCGCGGAACGAACGCGGGAATATGAAGAGCGCTTCGCCAATCCTTTCGTCGCAGCCGAACGCGGTTTCATCGATGAAGTAATCATGCCGCATTCCTCCCGCCGCCGCATCGCCCGCGCGTTTGCTTCGCTTCGCAACAAGCAGGTGACGACGCATTGGAAAAAGCACGATACGATTCCGCTTTGAGGGTAAAAGCCATGTTCAAGAAAATCCTCATTGCCAACCGGGGTGAAATTGCCTGCCGCGTCATTCGCACGGCAAAGAAAATGGGTATCAAGACGGTTGCCGTCTATTCCGACGCCGATGCCAATGCGCTGCATGTGCGCGAAGCGGATGAAGCCGTTCACATCGGCCCTGCCCCCTCAAGCCAGTCCTATATCGTCATCGAGAAAATCCTTGACGCAATCCGTCAAACGGGTGCGGATGCAGTGCATCCCGGTTACGGCTTTCTTTCGGAAAATCCCGCCTTCGCCGCAGCGCTGGAAAAGGAAGGCGTGACTTTTATCGGCCCACCGGTAAACGCCATCGAAGCGATGGGTGACAAGATAACGTCGAAGAAGCTGGCGGCGCAGGCAGGCGTATCCACCGTTCCGGGACATATGGAATTGATCGAGACGGCAGATGAAGCGGTGCGCATCGCCTCATCCATCGGTTATCCGGTGATGATCAAGGCATCAGCGGGCGGCGGCGGCAAGGGTATGCGGATCGCGTGGAACGACACCGAGGCACGCGAAGGCTTCAAGTCCTCCCGCAACGAAGCCAAAGCTTCATTCGGTGACGACCGCATCTTTATAGAAAAATTCGTGGATCAGCCGCGCCATATTGAGATTCAGGTTCTGGGGGATCGTCACGGCACCATCCTCTATCTGGGTGAGCGCGAATGCTCCATCCAGCGCCGAAACCAGAAGGTGATAGAAGAAGCGCCCTCCCCCTTTCTGGATGAGGCGACACGCAAGGCGATGGGCGAGCAGGCCGTCGCGCTGGCTAGGGCAGTTGGGTATTTTTCCGCCGGAACGGTTGAGTTCATCGTCGATGGAGACCGCAACTTCTATTTCCTTGAAATGAATACGAGGCTTCAGGTCGAGCATCCGGTTACCGAATTCGTCACCGGCATCGATCTTGTAGAACAGATGATCCGTGTTGCCGCGGGTGAGAGCCTCACTTTCGGACAGGATGACATAATGCTCAACGGCTGGGCTATAGAGAGCCGCCTCTACGCCGAAGACCCATACCGTAATTTCCTGCCGTCTATCGGTCGCCTGACACGCTATCGCCCGCCAGCTGAGGGCCGACAAGCGGATGGGGCAATCGTCCGCAATGACACCGGCGTATACGAGGGCGGCGAAATCTCGATGTATTACGACCCAATGATCGCCAAACTCTGCACCTGGGGCAAGGATAGGGCCAAAGCAATAGGCGCGATGGGAGAAGCACTGGATCGCTTCGAGGTCGAGGGTATCGGCCACAACCTGCCCTTCCTCTCAGCCGTCATGCAGCATTCGCGGTTTCGAGACGGAAACCTGACGACGGGCTTCATTGCGGAAGAATTTCCAGATGGGTTTTCTGGCGTTACGCTGGACGAAGAGGCCGGAATGAAGCTTTCCGCTATCGCCGCGTTCGTGAACTTTCGTGCCCAGAACCGTGCAGCGGAAATTTCCGGAACGATAGGCAATCACCGTCGTATTGTCGGCAGGGATTGGGTCGTTTCCTTTGGAAAGACAGAGCAAAAAGTTACCGTTGAGCTGGAAAACGGTAATGGTGCGATACGCTTTGAAAGCGGAGAAACCGTGCCCGTCAAGACGAACTGGACGCCGGGCCAGACGCTGGGGCTCTTCACAATCGGCGACGAAACTCTGGCGATCAAGATCGATCTCTCACCATCAGCCATTCGCCTGAGATGGCGTGGAGCAGATGTGACGGCGCGGGTTCGCTCCCCCCGCATGGCCGAACTCGCTCGCCTGATGCCGGAGAAACAGGCGCCCGACACATCGAAAATGTTGCTCTGCCCCATGCCCGGCGTCATCACTTCCGTCTCGGTTTCCGAAGGTGATCAGGTGGAAGCCGGACAAGCACTGGCAACAGTCGAGGCGATGAAGATGGAGAATATTCTGCGCGCGGAGCGGAAAGGGACGGTGAGCAGAATTGCGGTCAGCCAAGGCCAGAGCCTTGCCGTCGATGAAGTCATTCTTGAGTTCGAGTAGCCGGTGTAACAAATTAAGCCGAAGGCCAATTGCGGGCCTTCGGCCAATCCATCAAGCAACCATCCACTTTGGCTGGGGTACGGCGTTCAGCAGCGAGCGCGTATAGTCGTGCTGCGGTTCGGAGAACAGCTTTTCCGTCTCATTCTCTTCTACCACCTTGCCGCGCTGCATGACCAGAATACGGTCTGCGAACTCCCGGACGATTGGCAGATCATGGGTGATGAAGATGTAGGAGAGCCCTAGTGAACGGCGAAGCTCAGCCAAAAGCGCTATCACCTGCATCTGGATCGAAACATCCAGTGCGGACACAGCCTCGTCGCAGACGATCAGTTCCGGTTCGCTCGCCAGTGCCCGCGCGATGGCAATACGCTGACGCTGACCGCCGGAAAACTGGTGCGGATGGCGCTCCGCATGCTCAGCCTTGAGCCCAACCATTTCGAGAAGCTCGACAACACGGTCATTCCACTTCGCTTTGGGCAATATATCCTTATGGATATCCCAGGGTTCGGAAACGATCTGGCGAACATTCATGCGCGGATTCATGGAGCCGAACGGGTCTTGAAACACCATTTGCACTCGGCGGCGAAACCCATTCAGCCCTTTGCCTTCGAGCTTGAAGATATCATCGCCCGCAAACAGCGCACGTCCCAAAGTCGGTTCGTTGAGCCTCAACAGCATTCTGGCAATACTGGACTTTCCAGAGCCCGACTCGCCCACGATACCGACGGTCTCCCCGCGGCGAACATCAAAACTGACATCATCGACAGCGCGGAATTCCTGTTTTGCGGCAAAAGGTCCAGACCCTAGTGAATAATGCTTGGAAAGGTTCTCCACCTTCAGCAAAATCTCGCTGGTAACCGGATCTCGCACCCGCTTTCCTTCAGCTCCAGCATGAGGTACGGCAGACATCAGTTTGCGTGTGTAGGCATGCGCCGGATTTGTAAACACCTCCTGCGCGTTGCCGCTCTCAACAACCTTGCCACCGTTCATGACGATGATCCGGTCTGCCATGGCCGCAGCCACTTCCAGATCGTGGGTGATCATGATCAGCGCCATGCCGGTTTCCCGCTGCAAGTCGCTGAGAAGCTCAAGGATTTGCGCCTGCACACTGACGTCGAGCGCCGTCGTCGGTTCATCCGCAATCAGGATATCGGGCTTCAAGGCAATCGCCATGGCGATCATAACGCGCTGGCGCTGTCCGCCAGAGAACTGATGCGGGTAATAGTCGACGCGGCTTGCAGCTTCGGGAATGCCCACGCGCTCCAAAAGCTTGATGACCTTGTCCTTGACCGGCCCATCGGTGGTATCGCCGTGACTTTCGAACACCTCGGCGATCTGCCGCCCGACTGTGTACACGGGGTTTAGATAGGCAAGCGGGTCCTGAAAGATCATCGCAATGCGCCGACCGTTCAGCTCGCGTCGGCGCTCGGCATCCAGCCCGAGAAGATCCGAGCCATCGAAGACGAGTGAACCGGAAACAATATCGCCTGGCGGGCAATCGATCAGGCTCATCACCGTGCCGGTGCTGACGCTTTTGCCGGAACCGCTTTCGCCCAGAATAACCAGCGTTTCACCGGGGCAAACGTTGAAGGAGACATTGTCCACCGCACGCACAGGATCGCCTTCGGACAGAAAGTCCACTGTCAGGTTATTGATCGACAGGATAGGAGTGTTCGACTGGGTCATCGAGCCGCCTTTCTGAGAGACTGCAAACGCCAGCGCTGCAACGGATCGGCAACCGTTCGCGCCCAGCTCGCAATGATATTAAGCGACAGGGTGGTGAGGAGGATCGCCAAGCCCGGCCAGAACGCGATCCACCATGCGGATGCGAGGTAGCCTCTGCCATTGGCGACCATTGCCCCCCACGTAAAGTCCGGGGGCTGGATGCCGAGACCAAGGAAGCTGAGCGCAGACTCCGCCAGAATGACCGTCGCGAAATCGATGGCTGCAATGGTAACGAGCGTCGGGACAACGAGCGGTGCGATGTGCTTGAACAGAATACGCCCCGTGCTCGCTCCCATGGAAAGAGCGGCGCTGACGAACATGCGTTCGCGCAGTTCCAGCACTTCTGCACGTGCAGTACGGATGAACACCGGCAGGCGCGTGATTGCGAGAACGATCACGAGATTCATGACGCTGGGACCAAGCGTGTAGAGCACGATCAGCGCCAGAAGCAGTGACGGAAAGCTCATGATAATGTCTGCAAAGCGCAGGATCGCATGGCTATACCAGCGCTCGGAATATCCCGCCACCAAACCCAGCGTTCCGCCGACGATCATGGACGTGCAGACGGCTGCCGCAGCGATGCCAAGCGTAGTCTGCGCGCCAACTATCAAACGAGCCAGAATGGGACGACCCAAGGTGTCGGCCCCGAGGAAATAGATAAACCCGTTGTCAAACGAGAATGGTGCCAGATTGCGCTGTCGAAGACCGAGCTTTCCCGCCAGATCTCCCACCAGCAACGGCCCGAGAAGCACACAGCCGATGAGGATAAGCAGGAAGATCGCCGCACAAAGCGCAAGCTTGTCGCGGGTGAGATAGATCAACAACTGTTTGACGTTGCCGGGAGATTTTACGGATGGCGATGTTACGACGGCCATTGTCATCTCCTCAATACCGGATACGCGGATCGAGCGCTACGTAGAGCAGGTCGATTGCGATGTTGACGATGAAAATGGCGATTGCCGTTACGAGGATGGTGGATTGCACCACGGCAAAGTCTCGCTGGATGATACTGTCGATCATCAGTTTACCGATGCCCGGCCAGCCAAAGATGGTTTCAACCACTACGGCACCGTTGATAAGACCCGTCATCAGATCGCCCGCGACCGTGATGACTGGCAGGAGTGAGTTGCGCAACGCATGACCGAAGATGATCTTGCGCCGCTTCATACCCTTGGCATGAGCGGTCTTGATATAGGGTGAGGCGAGCGCCGAAATCATCGTGCCACGTACCACCTGCACCAGCAATCCGAAAGGGCGTAGCATCAGGACGGTTATCGGCATGATCCAATGCAGCGCAGTCCCGGTTCCCGATGTTGGCAGCATTCCGAAGCCCACGGCAAAAACGAGAATGCCGACGATTGCAATCCAGAAATCCGGCGTACTTGCGCCTGCAAGCGAAACGACGCCTGCGATACGATCGAACAGACTGCCGGGACGGGCAGCAGCCAGCGCGCCGACGATGATCGCAAGCGTAATCGCAAGCGACATAGCGACGAACGCGAGCTTCAGCGTTGCCGGAAATGCCTCCAGTGCAACCTCGATTGCGGAGCGATTCTGGCGTAGCGACTGGCCGAAATCCAGCGACATGAGGCTTTGCAGATATTGGACAAACTGCACATAGATCGGCTGATCCAAACCATTCAGCCGCGCAAAATCCTGACGGGCTTCGAGGCTGGAGTCGAGAGGCAGATAGAGCGCCGACGGATCGCCCGTCATGCGCGTGAGAAAGAAGACGAGCGTCAGCAGGCCTAGCACCGAAATGATACTGTGATAGGCCCGCCGGCCGATATAGCCGAACATCATGCAGAACCTCTGGTCTTGAGTGGCAGGCAGGTGCCTGGACAAAGCCCCGGCACCTGCAGCTTCCTGAAATGAAACGTCAGTTCTTCAGGCTGATATTGGCGAGCGGAATCTCGCTATTTGTTGTGATGTCCGGCTTCCAGTCGAGACGCGGGCCGACACGGGTGTAGCCGATCATGTGGAACATCGGGATATCCAGAACTTTTTCGTTGCGAGCCTTACCGAAAATCGCCTTGAATTTCGCCGTGCGGTCTTCGCCAGTCGCTGCAAGAGCGTCTGCGATTTCCTTGTCGAGCGCAGGATCGTTCACTGTCGAATAGCTACCCGCGGAGGTGTAGAAAATCGGGATCGTGAAAGCGGCGTCGCCCTTATTGTTGTCATGCATCATCTGCAGCATGTTCGGACCACGGCCTTCCGGAAATGGCTTTTGCAGGTAACGGAGCCAGTCGTTCACATCGAGCATGGTCAGCTTTACGTTGAGACCTGCTTCCTGCCACATGGCAGTCATGGCCTCCATTGCCTCGGAGCCGTTCGGATAGATGCCGTTACGACCGATCATCTCGATTTCCGTATCGACCCGCACGCCCGCAGCCTTTGCTTCTTCAACGAGTACCTTCGCTTGCTCGGCATCGTAAGACCACGGCGCAAGTTGATCGTCGTGCCCGTTGATACCCGTGACCACCATCTGCGACGCACGCTTGATGTCATCCCCAAAGAGTTGGGCCAAACCATCCCAATCGATGGCAAGATTGAGCGCCTTGCGAACGCGAACATCATCCAGTGGCGCAAAGCCCGTATCGATACGGATAGCTGTAGTTTCCGAATTCAAATAGGCAAAATCGGTGTCCTGATTGGTAGCATCCTGGATGGCAATGGACGGCGTCAGATCGGCCTCGCCCGTTTCGACCATCGCTGCACGGATCGAGGATTCTGGACGCCAGACATAGGTGGCTTTGGTGAAGGCTGGCTTGTCGCCCCAATATCCGTCGAAAGCGTCCAGAACGACTGTCTGCTGGTTGAAGGTGTTCAACTTGAAAGGACCGGTACCGACAGGATCATTGACCGCCTTATCAGCAGGCGTTTTTGGAGAGACAACCATCACGACGCTCAAGAGTGTCGGTAAGATCGGCTGCGGGGTATCGGATTTGATCTCTACCGTGTGATCATCAACCACAGAAACGGTCAGCTTCGCGCTACCGAACTTGGCGATGTTGCTGCATGTGACCTTGCCGCCCGTCATGCGTTCGATGGAGTATTTCACAGCCTCGGCGTTCAACGCTTCACCATCCTGAAACTTCACGCCTTCACGGATTTTCAGCTGCCAGGTATTCGGATCTTTCTGTGTCCATTCGGTTGCAAGCACAGGCGTCGGCTGACCCGTTGCGGCATCGATGACGGTCAACGGCTCTACCACATTGCGGCTCAAAATCTGCCCGACATTGGTGATGATGGTTCCGCAAGGCTCAAGGTTTGCGGGTTGCTCTGGCAGGACGATCCGAATTTCGGATGTGTTCTGCGCAGCTACATGACTTGTCGATCCCAGCATAGCCAAAGCGCCCGCAATTAAAGATATCGATTTCATTGACACTCCTCCCAAGTGAATTTGCCGCTCTTGGTCTGGTGATTTGGAAATACTTCCAAATTCGACCAACCCAGATATTTCTCTGAAGACTGAGTACCCAATGCGAGGCACTCAAGACTAAATTCCAAACATGTTCGCTCCACAGCGGGATTAACCGCCGGACCGATACCGTCGTTGCTGTTCGAGATCTGGCTCGCTTTTGCGAAACATGAATTTGAGGAAGACCCGAAACACGGCTATCCGACCGCGATATCAAGTCCCCCTCCAAACTTATGGTGAAGAATTCATATGATGACTCGTATTACAAGTCAATTGTTGCGCCAAATTTTCCATGAACACGACAAACGCAGCGAGTTACCGCGTTCGGAAACTGTCTCGAATTGTCCGTAAAGGCGTTATTCACAAGTGAAGATGTGATGCCATTACACGGTCATCACAACAGATTTTAAAACTTATAATATGTTGCAGAATGAATAACTTGAGTTGCATTTTTCCGTCCGTGAAATTTTTCACGGACACAACAAGCGCAAGCACGGCGCGATTGCTGTCGCGCCGTGCTT
Organism: Agrobacterium larrymoorei; assembly: GCF_013322225.1. Taxonomy (GTDB): domain Bacteria; phylum Pseudomonadota; class Alphaproteobacteria; order Rhizobiales; family Rhizobiaceae; genus Agrobacterium; species Agrobacterium larrymoorei_A. The sequence goes on along the minus strand of NZ_JAAMFB010000027.1, from coordinate 296,163 downwards.
CTGCGAGCATTTTTTAGATTATTGAACAACAACTGTGAGAGTCGTGCCTGTGTAAAGAGGTTTCACCTTCACGCTCCCCGCATCTATTCTGGAGAACTCACCAGTCAGGGAACTGCCTGATACAATATCAAACCGACTGCCCTCGACAGGTGCTGTCTCAAAAACAAGCCTTAGGACACCGCCTTCCAACGTCACATCCTTGCCCACCTGAACCCCGCCGACTTCAGGTCTTATCGCAAGCTCACCGCCAGATTGGCGAAAACTACCATTGAGTAACAAGCCGCCAGAGGCCTCAATATCCAGCACGCCTCCGGAGACCAGCACATCGCCTGTCCCCAGCGCTTTCGAGCTGGCAGCCTTCAAGTTGCCTTGCGTTAGGAGTGTGCCGCCGCTGTAGCTATTGCTACCGCTCAAAGTGAGCGCGCCCGTTCCGGATTTCGCCAGCCGGCCGGCCCCGGAAATATCGTTCGTCCAGCGATCAGCCACACTAAACCCGCCAGCCGAAGCATCCATCGTCACCGCGACATCGCCGTCGAACGAAGCATATCCCGCAGCGGCTGCCACAAGGTTGATCCGCCCCCAGCCATTGCTGTCATCGAGAAGTGGGTAACCGGACTGGATGCCCGTGGAAAACAGTACAGCGCGTCGCTGTGCTGCATCGAGGTAAGGCAGCCTGGTTTCGAGCAGAACCTCGGCGCCGACCGGTACGACCATCGGCGCATCGCTGATGGATTTACGGGCAAATGAATAAGTCATTCGCTTTCGGTAATTTGCTTTGTTGGCAGCGTCATCCGCGAAACGATCAACGTCCTTGTCCTCGCCATGCGCAAATTCCTGCAGTGTCTGCCCCTGCGGCAATCGCTTTGTGAAGTAGTCCTGAAGCTCGACATAGGCTGCCTTTTTAGCATCCTGGTTCTTGCGGTCGCTCAGGATCGACGCTGCCATGGCAGTTGCGCTGATACGACCACCGATGACGTCAAGCGGGGAATGCATACCGGCAACGATGCGGCTCTCACCAAGCTCTGACGCACTCGTCAGCAGTTCAGAAAAGCGTTCCGGAACCGCATAGGCGTAGGCGATGGCGGCCAGATAGGCCGCATTGGTGTGGCCGCTGGGAAATCCGCCATCCTTTTGTCGGCCACGCGTTTCACGGACGTATTTCAGAGCCGGAACGATGACGCCGGGATTAGATTCATAGGTTTCGAAAGTCTTGTCTGCGATGGTTTCCTTGCCGGTTTCGATAACCTCGCCCTGATCGTTTATGCGCCAGGGTCGGGGCGAGGAATAAAAATACTTCGAGGGTGATGTCGTACCTTCGGGTCCGCGCATGATCTTCATGAAAGCCACGAAATTCTTGAGTTCCGAATCCGGTGACCCCGCTTCGGTTCCCTTGTCGTCCTCCTTTCGCTCGATGACTGCGTTTGGATCGAAATCCGCAAGGGTGTGGTTAATCGTTGTCGTTGCACCAGCACCTTGCCGATACCACGGCGCAAGCGGTCCCATCCCGTCAATAACGCTGTATCCCTGCGAACGGCGATCATTCAGGTAGGCTTGAAAAGCAGCCTCCTTCGTGCGGTTAGGCCCCGTTACTGACAGAACATAACGCATGTTTTCACGCCATATCTGCGGGTCAACGATCTTTACGTGATCAAAATTCGTCGGCCCATCGCCATTGGCGCCCCCATTGGCCCATACCTCGTCACCAACTGTCCAGATGCGATTGAAGCCGGACAGGATTTGAATGACAGGATTATCCCGAGCGTCATAGGCGCGGACATTTTCTCCCTTGGCATTCTTGCCCGTCTGGTTCCGGTAGTTCTCTACAACAGGAAGCGGGAAACGAACTTTGGGCGCAGGCACATCGACGGAATAACCGACACCATGAGGCGCATATGGTTCGGATGCATGAAGTTGAGGAATCGCAATCGAAAGCGCAGCGGAGCCGAGCAAGACGACCCTGATGAACAAACGAGAGGAAGCGTTGAAATGGGTCATGATAAATTCCCGTCATTTTAAAGCGCATGCGCGCATGGCGGGAGACAGTTGCGCCGCCCCCTGCTCACAGTGCGGATCTACACTTTTTATGTTTTGTTTTTTGAAGGACAAAATCGAGGGAGGGTTGGCCACTCCCGATACCAGAAGCATGACCAACCCCATAGCGAAGCGAGAACTACTTCTTCACAGCCACAGCTTCATTGATCTTGGCAACATCGTCCGCCAGAACCTTATAGGTCTGCTCCAGGGTCAATTCTCCAACGATCAACTGGCTCATGCGCTGGACGATTTGCTGGTACATTGCCGTACCGCCCTTCGAGTGCTCGAACTCTCTCGCAGCTTCGGGCACATTTTTCCTGTTGTCGAGAAAGACCTGCATTGCAGCCTTGGCGTTTTCGCTCTTCAGCTTGTATTGCGGGTTCTGGATTTCGGCGCCCGTCAAAACGACGTAGGTTTCAGCGATTTCGCGCTGAACTTTTTCCGATCCTAGAAACTCGATGAAGTGCGCCACATCCTCTGGATGCTTCGTGCGCTTGAAGCCCACCACAGCTGTACCGCCCGGCATCGCGTAACAACCTGCGTCGCCGCATGGCGCATTGATCGCGGTCCAGTCAAAAGCGTCGCCGATCTTGTTCTGGAAGGGATTAACCATCCAATTGCCGGCAAGATAGGTGACGACGTTTCCGTTGACGAACTCATCGCCCATGTTCTTGTATTGCGAACCACCAGCTGCGCCCCACATTTCTTTGGGGAAGCTACCGTTCTGCGTCCACGCATAAACATCTGCGATGTACTTCTGGGCCGCATCGTCAGGGAAGTTGAACTTTCCATCTTTTACATAGGTCGAACCATAGGAAAACGCACCACCGGAAAACCTGTGGCCGGAACGGTCCATTGTGAAGGGAATTTGAACGCCGGTCGCTTTCGCAACCCTGGCTGAAGCCTCGACGATCTCACCGAATTTTGCCGTCGGGCCAGGCAAAGGTTCACCCGCCTGTTCGAACAGCGTTTTATTGACGAAAGGCAGGTTCAGCGTCTGCGAAGCCATATAGCCGTTTATAGAGTTCGGATCATTGACGCCGGGCAAGCGAAGCTGTCCGAGGCTCGTTCCGTGAAGCTTGGCAAAAGCATCCGGGTCTTTCATCAGCGGCCGCATATCAAGAAAATAGGGCGCGAGCTGCCAGTCCGTTATCTTGGCGACGTCTGGACCTTCGCCTACAGCAAGTTGAACGGGCAATTGCTTGGAAACGGCGTCGTAACCCGACGAGACAAAATTGATTTTAACCCCGGGATTGGCTGCCTCGAATTCCTTGCTGAGTTCAGCCATTCGCTGAACATATCCCTGATCATCATCCGTGAAAAGAAAAGTAATGGTCCGTGTTTCAGCATGAGCGATGGTCAGACCGGCCACGGAAGCGAACATCAGGGCGCCAACGCCCGAAAACAATTTCAGCATAATGTCCTCCAAATGAAATTATTTTCATAAACCGGATTGAAGCTCCTCGTCTTAATCCGACTTTCATTGTTTTGCGACTTGACACAGCAAAGGTCAAGCTGTTTGTTCGCGGCAGAGATCACATTGAGCCTGATTTGCAGGCTTACGATTTATGCAAATATTTTCATAAACCCGACGGGAGGCGGGCAGTATGACAGATGTGCTAACCACGCCGATTGCGGCACGTCCGACTTATAGCGTGGCCAAGGGGCAGACTGTAACGGCCTGGTTCGTTTCGGAACTTGTCTCTTCACATTTTCCAGGAATTCCGTCCCCAGCGGAAGACAGAGTGAATTACAGGTTTATCAACGGCTTCGTCGATGTCGGCGACTTGCCCTGCCGCAAGGCGTTTCAAAACGAGATGGTCGGGCGGAAAATCGAACCGCTGCGGCAGTGGAGCACAACGCATCTCAATCTGCCAGGTTCGAACCGCCGCGTGGAGTTCACCGGATTTTGGCATATCCCGACGCATGTGCAGCGTTGGCTGAAAAGCACGTTCTGGTGCGAAGCACCGCGTCAGCTTCAACTACGATTAAGCACATGCGGCGGCGTCAGGATCTGGGTGAACGGAGTTGAACAATGCAGGTTCGAACCCTTCATCCGCAACGTTGAGAGCAGCGCAGACATCACGATTTCTCTTCAGGCTGGCGACAACGACATCGTGCTTTTGTGCGAAGACCTTGCCGAGCGAGACATCATCTGGTTCTTCGAACTTGAAGTTGTTGATGACCAACCGTTGACGATTGTCCTGCCTGTCCCGCTGGATCAGGAGGAAACGCAACGGCTTGCCGCACTTGTTAGAGATATCAGGCCAGCCCGGGATGTATTCGTCGGTGAGCGCCTAGAGCTTCTTTTCGATACGCCCCCCGAAGAAGATTTGCCGGTCCGTGTCACCGTAAAAAGCCACGGACATGACCACACTGTCCTGACAGACGTGTCCTGCGTTCTGCATACCGGCGAGATTTCGTTGAGCGTGCCAGAAACAGAGGAAATCCCTGACGGATATCACGGCATCAGCGTCGCCATAGGGTCAGGAAACACAACCGTAACCGGGGTTGTAGATGCCGCTTTCATGCGCAACCTGCAACCGTCCCAAATTTCGGAGAATATTCTCGAAAGGAAAAAAGCAGCCCTCTCGTTCAGCGCGCGTTTCGGTGCCTGGCGGATAGGACGCGCACTTGCTCTGGTTGCCACCAATAGCGATGACGCGCAAACGATAAAGGCGATCATCGAAACAACACTGCAATCCATAGACCGGCGGGAAGATTGCTCCGACTTCGTTCTCGTTCCGCTGCTTTGGCTCGTAAGCAGTTACGAGCATCGGCTCCCGGAAGAGCTGGTGGACCGCATAAAGAACTCCATCGTCAACTATCGCTACTGGGTGGACGAACCCGGAAATGACGTAATGTGGTTCTGGAGCGAAAACCATGTCCTGTGCTTTCATACTAGCCAGTTGCTGGCTGGTGCCTATCTACCAGACACGATTTTCACCGCGTCTGGCCGCACTGGAAGACAGCAAGCTGAACTGGCCGAGAAGCGGCTCGAAAAATGGTTCGACAGTGTTGAGGCCCATGGACTGGCGGAATGGAACTCCGCTGCTTATTATCCAGTCGATTTCATAGGCCTGCTGGCGATTGAACATTTTGCCCAGCCGTCATTGGCATCGCGCGCACGCCATCAGCTTGACCTGATTTTCGAAATGATCGCGCTTCACAGTCTGGGCGGTGTGCCATCAGGCTCGCAAGGCAGAGCTTACGATAAGGAACTACGCGCAGGACCGCTTACCGAACTCGCTCCCTTTGCGCAGGTCGCTTTTGGTACAGGCTGGCTCAATAATGGTGTCGCTTCCCTACCCATGTTCTGCTGCAGCGATTACGTGCCGCCAACCCGCTTGACGGGCTTCTCCCAGCTTGGGCCGGGAAGGGCAATCGAGGCCCGATACGGCCAAGGTCTGGAGCCGGGAAAGCTGATCCTCTTCAAGAACGAAGCTGCTCAACTCTCGACCGTTGTCGATCATAAGACGGGGCGCAAGGGTCATCAGCAGCATGTGCTCGACGTCAAACTGGCAGGTCATCCCATGGCTCGACTTTGGATCAACCACCCCGGTGAAGACGATCCATGGGGCACCCAGCGTCCCTCCTATTGGGCTGGAAGTGGAATTCTTCCCCGCGTGGCCCAACATCGCGATCTGGCAATGTTGATCTTCGACACGCAAAACCATCGCAACGACTGGACCCATGCCTATCTCGGGCGCGACGGACTGGACGAAGTCACCATCGACCAGAATTGGGTAATCACCCGTTCCGGCGCAGGATTTGCTGCCCTTTATGCGACGAACGGTCTTCAGCCGGTCTTGGCGGGTCCAACGGCAGGACGGGAAATCAGATCGCCTGGGCAAAGATGCGGCTGGATTAGCGCTGTGAGCTGTGGCGACGAGGATGCATTCCAGCGTTTTCGTAAGAAAATCGTCGCGACCGAAATATCCTTCGATGCAGAAAATCTGGTTCTGACAGTCAAGCCGCCATCACGTCCGACCCTCAGCCTCTCGTGGGACGGCGATTTTCTCGTAGGCGGAGAGCTTCTGGTTTTCGACCACGACCAACCGGCTCCTGAAATCACATTCAATAGCGGCGCTGCCTCTGGCGAGAGCGCAGCTTTTCAACTCTTTTACTCGTGAATGGAATATCGCATGAACCAGATAGCTGTAGACCACGACGCCCTCCGCGAGACGATAGATCGCGTTGCGGCCGCCTTCAGTCGCCTCAAAGGCATACAGGAAGGGCTTGCGCACGAAAATCTTGAGGGACAAATTCAGTTCGATGAATGGGACTGGGAAGTCGGTGTCGGTCTTTACGGCTTCCTGCGCCGTGCACTGGCGGCAAACGACAAAAAAGCGCTGAACAGTCTGGTGGACTGGTATGCCTGGCAAATCGAGCGCGGCCTGCCGCCTCGCCAGATCAACAGCTCTGCGCCGATGCTGCCGCTTGTGATCTTGACGGAGCATGTCGGCCGGCCCGATTTTCGGGCTCTCGTCGAGGACTGGGCGGACTGGCTCGTTCACAAATTACCGAAGACGGAAGATGGCGGCTTTCAACATGTCGTTAAAGAGAGACTGAATGACGGCGAGTTGTGGGATGATACCCTTTTTATGGCCTGCCTGTTTCTTGCGCGTGCGGGGGTGGTTTGCGACCGGAAGGACTGGATCGATGAAGCTGTCTATCAGTTCATGGTTCACGCCCGCTACCTTTCGGATCCGGTGACTGGTCTTTGGTATCATGGCTGGACATTCAATGGACGGCACAACTTTGCCAACGCTTTTTGGGCGCGTGGAAATTCCTGGATCACGGTTGCTATCCCCGAGCTATTCGAACTGGTTCCAGATATCGAGGTCAAGGACAAGCGTTTCCTCGCGAATGTTCTTGCGAGCCAGGTCAGTTCACTCAAGCGCTACCAGCGAGATGACGGCATGTTTCATACGCTGCTGGATGACCCCGCGTCCCCTGTCGAAACGTCAGCAACATCGGGCATAGCCTATGGCATCTTGCGTGGCATCAAGGCTGGAGTGCTTGCTCCTGATGACCGAAACCATGCCGAGAGCGCGTTTAGGGCGGTTATGTCCAACATCGATGCCGAGGGCGTCGTCCATGGTGTTTCAGACGGCACACCGATGGGTCATGACCTTGATTTTTACAGGAAAATACCAAATCTCCCGACCCCATACGGCCAAGCATTGACGATGTTGCTCCTTACAGACCTTCTGCTTGAAGGACAGAAAACGGCATGAGGCAGGCTCATGATATCCAAATTTCTGCAACGGGAAGAGACGCGACGCTTGAGATACAGGCAGCGATAGACAGTCTTACCGCTATGGGTGGCGGCAGGGTGTCGTTACGGAACGGTCGCCATCTTTGCAGGGGATTGCGGCTTGCGAGTCACGTCGAACTTCATCTCGCGCAGGGCTCAACGATTGCCCCTGTTCCCGACTACATGGCCTATGACGATAATCGCGTTTCGGTGATCGCCGAGAACTCTGATCGCGCCATGATTATCGCCCGAAATGCCGACCAGATCGCCATTACCGGTACAGGCAAAATCGAGGCTGGCGGAAAATATTTCATCGACGGAAATGATGAGGTCATGGGCACATACGTTCCCGCAGCGCGGCGTCCGCGCGTCGTGGTGCTGGAAGCTTGCCAAAATGTGAAGCTCGAGGACTTCACCGTAGACGATTCCCCAATGTGGACACTTCACCTTGTGAACTGTGAAGACGTGATCGTCAGCAGGGTTCGCATATCCAACGACAGGCTTCTGCCCAATACCGACGGCATCGTCCTCGACGCTTGTCGCCGTGCACGTATCGAAGAATGCCACATATCGACGGCGGATGACGGGATTTGCCTGAAGACGAGCGCGGGACCAGATCAGCAAGCGGTCGGGGCGTGCCAGGACATCATGGTTCGCGGCTGCCATGTCTCTAGCTTGAGCTGCGCGCTAAAACTTGGCACTGAATCTTTTGGAGATTTCACCAATATCGCTTTCGAAGATTGTACCATTTACGAATCCAACCGCGGACTTGGCCTCTTTTCGCGAGACGGAGGGGTAATGCGGAATATCCGATTTTCCCGCATCGACGTCCGTTGCCGCGAAACTCCTGGCGGCTTTTGGGGATCAGGTGAGGCCTTGACGGTGACGCAAGTGGACCGGCGGCCCGAGCGACCGGCTCAGCGAATTGAGAATCTCATCGTTGAAGGCCTGACCGGCTCTATGGAGGGCGCGATCAACCTTATCTCCGCCTCTCAAGCTGGCATTCACAATATCGCACTCGAGCGTATTTCACTGGAGCAACGTGAGGGCCAACTCGGCACGGGCCAGCAATTCGACATGCGGCCAACCAATGCCGACATCGCTCCGAGTTCGACGAGTGCTGGTAGAGCCAATGCTTGGACCTGTGACAGTGCGGGCAAAATCGTGGGTCTGCATGACTATCCCGGCGGAATGCCTGCAATTTTTCTGGCCGGTGTCGATGGCTTTTCGGCTCGCGATGTCATCATCGAAAGAATTAACCCCCTGGCGAAGGGATGGAATGAGCAGGAGATCGTCGCGATGACGACCTTGCCTGAAGGGAGCAGGTAATGGGAAGCCTTAAACTAGAGAACGTCAACAAGGCGTTCGGTGCCGTTCATGTATTGCACGAGATCGACCTCGATATCAAAGACGGGGAATTCGTCGTTTTTGTCGGCCCTTCCGGATGTGGAAAGTCGACACTTCTACGAATTATCGCAGGGCTGGAGGATGTTTCATCCGGCATCATAGCCATTGGCGACAAGGACGTAAGCGCATTATCGCCCGCCGAGCGCAAGATCGCTATGGTTTTCCAATCCTATGCTCTTTATCCGCACATGAGCGTGAGGAAGAACCTTGCGTTCGGCCTTGAGAACCTGCGGTTCAAACGGGCGGAGATTGAAAGCCGTATCAACGAGGCAGCAAGGATGCTTGCCTTGGAACCCTATCTGGACCGAAAGCCAAAACAGCTATCCGGTGGCCAGCGTCAGCGGGTTGCGATTGGCCGCGCCATCGTGCGTGAACCCGATATCTTCCTGTTCGACGAACCACTCTCCAACCTCGATGCTGCGCTGCGTGTCCAGACCCGCGCGGAAATCACCCGGCTTCACCGCGACATCAAGACGACGATGATCTATGTCACGCATGATCAGGTGGAGGCCATGACGATGGCTGACAAGATCGTCGTATTGCGGGCCGGTCGGGTGGAGCAGGTCGGCACGCCGCTCGAGCTGTTCGACAATCCCCGCAATCTCTTTGTCGCCGGGTTCCTTGGTTCCCCACGCATGAATATCCTGAAAGGCACAATAGCAACCGCTGGCGATGGAAGCCTGACGATAGATGCAGGCTACGGCATCCCTATCGCCTGCGATGCGGATCCTGCTGCCGTAAAAGCGGGACAGCAGGTTCTTGCGGGCGTGCGACCGTCCCACTTCGAAATTTCGACCGATCGGGGTTTGCCATTCGAAGTCCAGTATCATGAAAGCCTAGGAACGGAGACGTATATTTATGGAAATCTCGAAGGGCAAAAAGAGCCGATCATCGTGCATCAGGCAGGTCATTTCGCTCCGCATCCCGGGTCAATTCTGAAAATAACGCCGGCCCACGGACGCGTACATATGTTCGATCCTGCGACTGAGCTGGCGATTCCACGCATGAGCGATGCGGGGAGACAGTAGCGATGGCCGATCCGAAACTTAGCCAGCTTTCAGATCGACTGCTCGACGGCCTTATGGCCGTGGTCGAGCGTCCGATCAATTTCATCGAGAGCCTGATCGGGAACAGGGGCATGCCCTATGTTTTTCTCGCGCCGAACCTCGTTTTATTCGGCATTTTTACGTTCCTTCCTATTGCAATTGCCGTGGGTTACGCCTTCACCGGAGGCACCGAACTTCTCATAACCAACCGGCCTTTCGTCGGGTTTGAAAATTTCACGAAGCTTCTGGATTGCCGAAGCTACATGGAGCCCGGCAGTTGTCAGGAATCGCTTTTCTGGACGGCGATCTGGAATACACTTTGGTTCGTGGCTTTCAACGTTATAGCAACGCTGCTGGTGGCCCTCATCACAGCGCTGATCCTGAACCGGGCGATGGCGGCGCGCGGTTTTTTCCGCGCCATGTTCTTTTATCCAGTCCTGCTTTCACCCGTCGTCATCGGGCTTATCTGGAAATGGTTTCTGGACCGGAACGGCCTCCTGAACGCTTTCCTACAGATGCTCGGTGTGCCGCCGGAAATATTCCTGCTCGATGTCGGCTGGTCACGCTTCTTCGTCGTTGTGGTGTCAATCTGGTTTCATATGGGCTTTTACACCCTCATTCTGCTTGCGGGCCTTCAGGCAATCCCGAAAGACCTATATGAAGCAGCCGCCATCGATGCCGCATCGCCTAGGCGCGTCCTGTTTCGTATAACATTGCCCCTGCTTGGGCCAAACCTGCTCGTCGTGCTGATCCTATTGATGATCCGCTCGGTACAAATCTTCGATGAAGCCTGGGTTCTTACCAATGGTGGCGGTCCAGGCACCGCCAATACTTTCGTCGTCCAATACATCTACCAGATGGCATTCGGCAGCGACCTGAGGCTATTCGGACTGGCATCGGCAGCTTCCGTCCTGATGGGACTGGTCCTTCTGGTTCTTACACTGCTGCAATTGCGTCTCGGCAAGAAGATGGAGTCCTGATCATGTCCAGCAGCATCAATGCAGTCGCATTTCTAACCCGCACTCGCCGACCCGGACGCATCGGGCTGACAGATATACTGTCATGGGTCTGGCTGATCGGCGGAACGCTTGCCGTGCTGATCCCCGTGGTCTGGGCCGCGATGTCATCACTGAAACCGGAGGCCGAAATCACACGCTTTCCGCCAAGCCTCCTGCCGCGTGCCGCCGTTCAGACCGTGGTTCCCGGATACGAACGGCCCTTGAGCTTGTGGACGGTAAACGTCGACGGCTCTACTCGCGAAATGGCGATGGTCCGCAGGGTCGGCCTGCGTGCGCAGATGGTCGATCCCGTCAATCCGGGTCCTCCGATCAATGTCGATACGAGGGAGATGGCACCCGTTCAGAAACTGACCGTGGCGACACAAAACTTCACCGATCCATTGACCCAGTTCAGCTTCTTCACCTTTTTGAAGAATTCCGTATTCGTGACGTTCGTCGCCACAATCCTGACCTTGATCGTTAATGCGATGGCGGCATTTGCGTTGTCGAAATATCGTTTCAGGGGCGACAAGGCGATTTTCGTGCTTATCATTTCCACCCTGATGATCCCTCTGACAGTTGTGATGGTTCCGGCATATCTCGTTATCGTCGGCGTCGGTCTTGTCGACAATCTCTGGGGCGTCATTATTCCCACGGTCGCAACGCCGACCGGCGTATTTCTTCTGCGGCAGTACATGCTCACCATACCGGACGAGCTTATCGAAGCTGCGCGGGTCGATGCAGCCAGCGAGTTCCGCATATTCTGGCGCATTATCCTGCCACTAACGGCCCCTGCCCTTGCGGTGCTTGCGATATTCTCCGTGCTGTGGCGCTGGAATGACTTTCTATGGCCGCTGATCGTCCTTAGCAGCAGGGAAAATTTCACGCTTCAGGTGGGGTTGAATGCATTCCAGGGAGAGTTTTCCGTCCAGTGGCATTATATCCTTGCCATGACGTTCCTCAGCCTTGCGCCCGTAACCGTCGTGTTTCTTTTCCTCCAGCGCTACATCACGACGGGTATCGCTGGCACAGGGATGAAATAATAAGACATTGCTTATTTTGGGGGCGGCGCGATGCTGCCCCTTAGAACGAGGCGACAGCCGAGCTCCAGTCTATGTGCAGGCCGCGTGGGATCGGCGGCGACCAATCTCTGCTCCAGCAAGGAAAGCGCTGCTGCACCCAGCCTATCAGCAGGAAGCTGAATGGTGCTAAGCGGTGGCGTGGTGAAAGCCGCCGGCATAATGTCATCGAAACCTAGGACCGAGATGTCTTCCGGTACCCTGATGCCAGCCTCGCCGAGGGCCTTGAGACAACCAAGCGCGAGGTTGTCAGCCGCGCAGAAGATCGCCGTTGCCCCCCTAAGCGGCACCGGCTGCTCTAGCAAATCCCTGACGACACGCTCACCGCAGGCAGGTTCGTAGCTTTCGACCTCGACCACCATATTGGTTTCTACCGGCAATCCTGCGGCCAGAAACGCGTCACTGTAGCCGTCGAAGCGGCGTCGAATGGTCGTGCGCCCCTTCCATGTGATATGCAGTATCTTCTTATGTCCAAGGGAAAGCAGATTTTCGATGCCGAGGCGTGCTCCAAATCTATTTTCTGCCGTCACGGTATCAACGACCATCGCCGGATCTTCACCATTGATGATAACCACCGGCAGGTTAAGCGATGAAAGCGTTTGAACGAGTTCCGCCCTGTCATCGTTTAATACGACGATCCCATCGACACTCTCCTGTTGCGCTGCCGCAACCACCTGCTGAGGGTCTACCCGACTTGTGGCGCTTACCAGCGGAACGATGCGGATGGCGCGTCTTTCACATTCCCGCCTGAACCCGTTCAGCATCGTCCAGCTAACCATGTTGAGGTCGCTTTGCGGCGCGGCATCATTGGTCATGGCAAGAAGCACGACGCGCAGGGTTGCGATGGATGCCTTTTGCCTGCGCGTTTCAAGATAACCGAGGGTCCGGGCAACCTCTATCACCCGGTCGCGGACATCGACCGTCAGCTTGGCCGTACCATTGATCGCGTGGGAAGCGGTACTGAGTGAAACACCAGCCTCCCGCGCCACATCTTTGAGTGTCGTCTTCCGGTCTATCTTCATGGGCGTTGAGGATCGGGCGCCTGAGTGTTGTTTGATGCAAGCAAAACCTCGCATCGATTATGCCAGGTTTCTTTCAGCAAGGAGTGCTGCTTCATGTTGGATTGAAAGCTATCTCATAGCTCTCCCAAGCGAAATGATTTTCTACTCGAATACGGCCAATTCCGAGAAGGGCAGATCATATACCACGTTGCGGCAGCGGGGCGAGAGCCTGTCAGCGATCTTGAATGCCAGTTATTGCGTCAATCAGCCGCCCTGATACTGGACATCTGTCACCTGTTCCATCCAGTCCACCACCTTGCCGTTGAGAGTTTCCTGGATCGCAATATGTGTCATCGCTGTGGTCGCGGACGCGCCATGCCAATGTTTCTCGTCGGGTTCGAACCAGATCACGTCGCCCGGTCTAATTTCTTCGACAGGTCCTCCTTCACGTTGAACAAGACCGGACCCAGCGGTCACGATCAGCGTCTGTCCGAGTGGATGTGTGTGCCATGCGGTTCGAGCACCCGGCTCGAAGGTCACGCTGGCGGCCGCGCCGCGCCTTGCTTCATTGGCAGAAAACAGGGAATCGATACGGACAGTTCCAGTAAACCAGTCAGCAGACCCCTTACCCGAGGGCGGGGTACCATTTCTATCGATCTTCATGACTTGGACCTCCGTATCTTTCGCCGCGGCGGCAACGATATGCCGTTATATCAACTCAGGCTTCAGGCGGTCGAGATGCGCAGATTGCGAAGCGATGTTGAATGCCTCGGGCCGCGGCCTTGAGAAAATTCCAGTTTTTGGCCTGCGTCTTGTGGACTTCCCGAAGGTCGGTATCGATGACGATATCCACGAAACCAGCATCTTTCAGCAAGGCCGCGATAGCGTCCGCACGCGCCCCTTTCGAAAAATACACCCGTGACAGGATGCTGTTGTGCACAGCCATCATTTCAGCCGGTGCGTGCAGCGGATCCGGCTTCAGCAGACCGCGCTTCTGCAGCAGGTTCGCCAGATTCTTCAACAGCTTTTCAGTCAGGCTGACATTAACGAAATCGCCATCGACGATCAGCAGCTTACCGCCCGGTTTCAATACGCGAAACCATTCTGAAAATGCCGACTTCGGGTCCACCAAGGTCCACACCAGATGGCGGTTGATAACGGCATCATAGGCGCCATCCGGCTCCATCGTGTTTTCGGCATCGCCCATACGGAAGCTGATGGAACGATTACGCTTTTTTGCTTTGGCTTTGGCGCGCTCAAGCATCGGCTCCGCCCAGTCGAGGCCGGTGACTCGATAACCGAGGTCGTCCATCAAATGAGAAATCACCCCGGTCCCGCTTGCAAGATCAAGCGCTGCCCGGTCATCACCGAGGCCCAGATGTTTCGTCACCAGACGATGCCAGGCTGCTCGCTCCTCTTCGGAAAAGATTTCATGCCCCGGAGATAAATCAAAAGTCGCAGCCCGCGCAGACCAGTAGGCCTTGATTTCGTCTCGAAGCCCAAAGTTACGCCCGTATCCGTTTACGTCATCCATCGGATCCAACCCTCACGCCTGCCACTTAAGAATCGCTCTAAAACATAAAACTTGAATTCACTAATCATAAAATCTTAATGCGGCCATAAGTTTTACTGGAGAACTATTTCAATGCGCATTACAGGCAAATCCGCCGTTCTTGCAATGGGCCTTCTCGTTTCCACTGTCTGGCCCGCCTTTGCCGAAAAAGTTACACTTAAAGACGTTACGGGGCGTGATGTCGAAGTGAACGTGCCGGTAAAGCACGTCATTCTCGGTGAGGGCCGCCAAATCTATTTCCTCGCCGCTCTGGACAAGAATAATCCGTTCGAGCACGTCGTCGGCTGGCGCGATGATCTGCCCAAGGCCGATCCTGAATCATACGAAGCCTACCTGGCGAAATACCCCGATATCGCCAAGCTGCCGACATTCGGCGGCATGAAGGATGGCACTTTCGATATCGAGCAGGCCGTTGCGCTTAAACCAGACGTTATTCTGATGAACGTCGACGCCAAGACGGCGACGGAAGAGGCGGGTTATATCGAGAAACTTGGCAAGGTCGGTATTCCTCTCGTCTACGTCGATTTCCGTGAAAAGCCGATGGAAAACACCGAGCCGAGCATGCGCATCATGGGCAAGCTGATGGGCAAGGAAGATGTGGCGGAAGATTTCATCAAGTTCCGCTCTGACAGCATCGCCCGCGTAACGGACGTTCTGGAAAAGGAAAACCCGAAGAAGCCGGTCGTGTTCATTGAGCGCGCGGGCGGCTATTCCGACGATTGCTGCATGTCCTTCGGAAACGAAAACTTCGGCAAGATGGTGGAACTGGCCGGTGGCATCAACATGGCCAAGGATATCATTCCGGGCACTTTCGGCACGGTCAATCCCGAGCAGGTCATCGCCTCCAACCCCGAACAGATCATCGTTACTGGCGGAAAGTGGGACGCTTATGTTCCCGGCGGCAACTGGGTCGGTGTCGGCTACGGCGCGGATTTGAAAGAAGCCCGTCGCAAACTGGAGAACCTGACGAAGCGCCCGGCCTTTACTGGCGTCAAGGCTGTAGAGGACGGCAACGTTCACGCCATCTGGCACCAGTTCTACAACAACCCGTACCAGTTCGTCGCCATTCAGGAAATTGCCAAGTGGCTGCATCCGGATCTCTTCAAGGATCTCGATCCTGAAGCGACGTTCAAGGAACTGCACGCCCGCTTCCTGCCACTGGATTACAAGCCCGGCTACTTCGTGTCCCTGAAGGACGACAAGTAAGGAAATGCAGATGGCATTGCGGTGCCAGATAATGACCAAAGCGAGGCGGCGAAAGTCGCCTCGCACTGCTATTTATAAAGAAGGGATTATCCCATGAATTTCAGAGCCCTTGGCGCTATTGCCACCCTCGCGTTGGCGATGTTTTCCATGCCAGCCTTCTCTGCCGAGATCATCGACGCTGCCGGACGCACCGTGGAAATGGACCTCCCTGCAAAGCGCATCATTATTGGCGAAGCGCGTCAGGTTCACATCATCGCAGCGCTGAAGGGCGACCAGACATTCGATACCATCGTTGGCTGGCGTGATGATCTGATCAAGAAAGACCCAGACAGCTACACGGCCTACGTCGAGCGTTTTCCCCAAATCAACGATCTGCCACAGTTCGGCTATCTGCCGCAGGGTGGTTTCAGTCTTGAAGCTGCGATTGCCTTGGCTCCCGATGTCATCACGCTCAACCTGGAAGCAGAAAACAGCGCCAAGGAAAGCGGCTTTGAAGAAAAGGCTGCGGCAGCTGGGATTAAAGTCGTCTATCTCGATTTCCGGTTGGACCCGGAAAAGAACACCGAGCGCTCCATTCGCGCGCTTGGCCAGATCTTTGGGGCAGAAAAGCGCGCCGAGGAGTTCATGGCTTACCGCCGCGAACAAATTGCGCTCGTTACCGAAAAGCTTGCAAGCGTCAAGAACCTCAAGCGCCCAGGCGTTTTCATCGAGCGCGCTCCGGGCATTTCCGGCGAGAACAATTGCTGCCGCACCTTCGGCCCTGTCAATTTCGGTGCAATGATCGAGCAGGCGGGTGGTCACAACATCGCGGCAGACGTGATCACGACGACATTCGGCGACCTGAACCCGGAGCAGCTGGTCGTTTCCGATCCTCAGCATGTCATCGTCACCGGCTCCAACTGGGCGGCAGAATCGGACATCAACCAGTTCGTTCCCGTTGGTCGCGGCGCAGATATGACATTGTCGCGCGAACGTCTGGCGAAGCTGATGACGCGCACGCCGTTTCCCGAACTGAATGCCGTCAAGAACGGCAATGTTCATGCCGTCTGGCACCAGTTTTATGGCGCGCCTTACGAGTTCTTCCCGATTCAGCAGTTTGCCAAGTGGTTCCACCCGGAACTCTTTGCAGAGCTCGATCCGGAAAAGAACTTCGAGGACTTCCACAAAAAATTCCTGCCGGTCACTTATAAACCCGGCTACTTCGTCTCACTCGAAAAAGGCGTGAACTAAAAATGGCTTCCATTGGTGAAACACGCGTGGAGACGACTGGGGGGCATCAATATCGCGCCCTTGCCGGTCGACGCATCATGATCCTGGTCGGCCTCGTGCTTGCGCTCTGCATCAGTGTGGCGACAGACATGGCGCTTGGCCCGGCGCGTTACACGCTCTCGGAGGTCGTGGGCGCGATATTCGATCCCGCCGCTGTCGGAAATCAATTGCGCGTCGTGATCTGGGACATTCGCATGCCGATTGCGCTGATGGCGGTCACGGTTGGCGCATCGCTTTCCGTGGCTGGGGCGCAGATGCAGACGATCCTTTCCAACCCTCTGGCAAGCCCGTTTACGCTCGGAATCTCAGCAGCTGCCAGTTTTGGCGCGGCTATGGCGCTCGTCGGTGGCATCGCGATTTTTCCCGGCGCTGTCGAATATATGGTGCCGATCAACGCCTTCCTGATGGCCATGCTAGCGGCTCTTTTCATTCACTTTGCTTCGACAATGCGTGGCGTGACCGTTGAAACGATCGTTCTTCTCGGGATCGCTCTGGTTTTCACCTTCAATGCCGCGCTCTCGCTTCTCGAATATCTTGCTTCCGAACAGGCGCTTGCCGCCGTGGTGTTCTGGACCATGGGCAGCCTGACGAAAGCCACATGGGCAAAGGTCTATGTAACGGCGGCGATACTGGTGCTGACCGTACCGCTTTTCATGAAGAATGCCTGGGCCTTGACCGCGCTTCGTCTTGGCGATGACAAGGCCGCCAGCATGGGCGTCAATGTTCGTCGCCTGCGCCTCCACACTATGTTGACCGTCAGCCTTTTGGCCGCAATCCCCGTGTCCTTCGTAGGCACCATCGGTTTCGTCGGTCTCGTTGGACCACACATTGCGCGCATGGTGGTGGGCGAAGACCAGCGTTTCTTCCTGCCCGGCTCGGTCATTTGCGGCGCGCTACTGCTTTCCGTGACCTCAGTCGTCAGCAAGATGCTGATCCCCGGCGCAGTTTTGCCGATTGGCGTCATCACTGCGCTCGTCGGCGTTCCCTTCTTCTTCGTGCTGATCTTTTCCAACAGGAGACGCGCATGGTAGCCTTGGCTCTACAGGATGTCGGCGCGAAATATGGCCGTCTCACCGTTCTTTCCAACGTCAGCATAGACATGCTGAAGGCAGGAAGCATGACGGCCGTCATCGGCCCGAACGCTGCCGGAAAATCCACCCTGTTCAAGCGCATTGCCGGACTGATTAAAGGCCCTGGCGTCGTGACGCTTTCGCAGACCGAACAGGGCCCGCGAACCATTTGCTACATGCCGCAGGATACCGGGGCGAACGCCGTCCTGACCGTCTACGAATCCATCCTGCTATCGGCAAAGCAAGGCAGCGGCTGGAAAGTTCATGACGACGAACTGGCCGATATCGACGCGATCCTCAAGGCGCTCAACATCGACAACCTCGCCTTCAGAGGCCTTGGCGAGCTTTCCGGTGGGCAACGCCAGCTCGTATCGCTGGCGCAGGCGCTCGTTCGCAAGCCGGAAGTTTTGCTCATGGATGAGCCCACGTCCGCGCTGGATTTGCATCGTCAGGTCGAGGTTCTGGATTTCATCTCCAACCTGGCACGTCGCGAAGGCATGATCGTTCTGATCGCCCTACACGACCTGAACCACGCATTGCGCTACTGCGAGAACACGATCGTCATTTCCGGCGGTGAAATGGTAGTCAGCGGCGAGACCAGCAATGTGATAACGCCGGATATGTTGCGCGACATCTACCGCGTGGATGCGAGGATCGAGACCTGTTCGCGAGGGCAACCCTTCGTGCTGGTCGACGGGACGGCCTGAAATGCCAGAAGGCGAAGGCGGCGTTGATTTCAGCGCCGCCTTTTTCGCTTGCAAATCAAAGCGCGCCGAGCCTGCCGTCTTTTCAAATCATATTTTCCAAAGTATCTATTCTGAATAGAACATTCTTCTTGGATATTTTGTCCATGGAGTAAAATTTTATATGAAGCTTTGCATACATGGAATTTATGCCCGAAGGCGTAGCTGTATGAAGGCGTGCGGGAGTTTAGCAATACCATGTCCGACTGTCTCTCGGCTCCACCCATGACACCGCTTCCAGCATGTGAGGATCGCGAGTGGGCGCGCCGCGCCATCGGCGTTCTTCAAGGTGACGGACGCCGTTCGGCAGATACGCATCTCGTGAAACCTGTATTCAAGGGCCTGCGGGGCATTTCCATATATCTGAAGGACGAGTCGACCCATCCGACGGGCAGCTTGAAGCACCGACTGGCCCGTTCACTGTTCCTGTACGGCATCTGCAATGGCAAAATTCGTGAGGGCACGACGCTCGTTGAGGCCTCCTCTGGATCAACCGCCGTCAGTGAAGCCTATTTTGCTCATCTGCTGGATTTGCCTTTCATAGCCGTCATGCCGCATTCCACCAGCCGCCAGAAGGTGGAAGCCATTGAGCGATTTGGTGGGAAATGCCATTTCGTCAATAGCCCAGCCGAGGTCTACACCGTTGCCGAACGGCTGGCCGCCGAGGCAGGCGGCCATTATCTCGACCAGTTCACCTATGCGGAAAGAGCAACTGACTGGCGCGGCAACAACAATATAGCCGAATCCATTTTCGATCAGATGAAGAGTGAAGAGCATCCCGAACCGGAATGGGTTGTGATGAACGCCGGGACCGGCGGAACATCCGCCACTATCGGCCGCTACATCCGCTACCGAAATCTGACCACTCGCCTTTGCGTGGTGGATGTCGAACATTCCGCTTTCTACACATCTTACATGTCCGGTGATCGCGACGTGACCTGCCCTACTCCCTCCCGCATCGAAGGTGTCGGACGTCCACGTGTGGAACCGTCCTTCATTCCCGGCGTCATCGACCACATGATCAAGATACCGGATGCCGCTTCCATCGCGGCCATGCATGTGCTTTCGGAACGACTGTTCCGTCGTGTCGGCGGCTCCACCGGCACCAACTTCTTCGGCCTGTGCTGGATCGCCGCCACCATGATGAAGGAAGGCCGTGAGGGTTCGCTCGTTTCATTGATCTGCGACAGCGGCGACCGCTATGCCGCCACCTATTACAATCCAGACTGGCTCGACAAGAATGGCATCGATATAGCTCCCTACCGCGCCATGCTGGAAACTTTTATCGATATTGGTGATTTCAAGAGCCTTGATACGGCTGGGTTAACCTGACGCCAACGACAAAAAGCTTCCAGTTCCCTCTCCATCTCGATTAAAAGAACCTGTCCAGTATTTGCATCACAGGACGATCGAAAATGGAGGAAGCCATGTTGGAGCCCATGTCTACGTCGAACCCGAAACGAGTTCTTGTTACCGGGGCAAGTTCGGGGATCGGAGCAGAGATCGCGCAGAAACTACTCTCCACGGGATGGAACGTGATCGGCATGAGCCGATCAAAGCCTGAGATCGAACACAAACGCTTCTCCTTTCTGCCGGTCGATCTCAGTAGCAGGGCGGCTCTGGAAGACGCACTTTCGCAGATCGCCGACCTTGATGCTCTCGTCCACGCCGCAGGTGTTCTGCGCGTCGGCGCCGTCGGTTCGATCAACCTCGATGACGGTCAGGACATGTGGCGTCTGCATGTGGAAGCTTCCACACAACTGATAGACCGCCTCGCGCCGCGTCTTTCAGATGGCGGAAGGATAGTGCTGCTTGGAAGCCGGACGGCTCGTGGCTCGGCTTCACGAGCGCAATATGCGGCGAGCAAGGCGGCGATGGTGGGGCTCGGAAGATCCTGCGCCATCGAGCTCGCGCCTCGCGGCATCACTGTGAATATCGTCTCCCCTGGAGCAACGGACACACCGATGCTGAAGGACCCCAAACGCGCGGGTGTCGCGCCCAAAATGCCGCCCATCGGTCGATTGGTGAAACCGCGGGAGGTCGCAGCGCTGGTTTCATTCCTATTATCGGACGATGCCGCTTCGATCACAGGTCAGGAAATTCTCGTGTGCGGCGGGGCGTCTCTCTGAAGTATGAGACGCCATCACACGCGGCGTCCATCCTCTCCGAAAATGTGGGCATTCGCGAGATCAAAGGCGAGCGGAACTGTTTCTCCCATGCGCAGCTGCTTCTGGCCTTCAAGCAGGACCGTGACCGGCTGCCCGTCCGCCGTATTGGTATAGATGACGGTCGAGCCGCCCAGATGCTCCACAAGTTGAATGCTTCCATCGCCAAGGCTTGCCGATTGCGAAGTCGGCTGGATATGTTCCGGGCGAACGCCGAGAGTAAGCCTCTCGCCGTCCCTTGTCTCTAGCGGCCGGTCGAGAACAATCTGCCTGCCCGCCACATCGACAGTGCGGCGCGAACTGTCGGATGGCGAAAGCCTTGCCTCCAGAAAGTTCATCTTCGGAGAGCCGATGAAACCGGCGACGAACTGGTTGGCCGGGTTGTTGTAAAGATCGAGCGGGCGACCGACCTGCATAATGCGGCCATCGCGTAGCACCACGATCTTGTCGGCCATGGTCATGGCTTCCACCTGATCGTGCGTCACGTAAATCATCGTGCTGCCGAGGCTTTGGTGAAGCTTGGCGATTTCGACGCGCATCTGCACGCGCAGTTCCGCATCGAGGTTGGAGAGCGGCTCATCGAAGAGGAAGATTTTCGGCTCGCGGACGATGGCACGACCAATCGCGACGCGCTGGCGTTGACCGCCGGAGAGTGCCTTTGGCTTGCGCTGAAGCAAGGGGCCAATTTGCAAAATGTCTGCCGCCTTTTGAACGCGAGCCTCGATTTCTGCTTTCTTGTATCCAGCAGTTTCAAGGCCGAAGGCGAGGTTCTTGTAAACACTCATGTGGGGGTAAAGCGCGTAGGACTGGAACACCATGGCGATACCGCGCTTGGACGCTGCGGTCTCATTGACCCTTTCGCCATCGATCTTCAACTCACCGCCAGAGATCTCCTCAAGACCCGCGATCATGCGCAGCAGCGTCGATTTTCCGCAGCCGGAAGGCCCGACGAAAACCGTGAACTCGCCGGGCTCGATTTTCAGATCAATCCCATGAACGACCGGCAGCGCGCCGTAACGCTTGACGATTTTTTCCAGAGTGATGCTACTTGCCATGCTGATGCTCCCACCCTGTACTCAAGGCCGCCAGGTCATATATTTCGGATGCCCTCGGCCAATAGGAAGGGCAACATCGGAATTGGTATCGTTCGAATGATAGATCGCTGCCAGTAACTCCAGAGAGCGCTGGGCGTCATCCGTGTTGACGGGTGGCCGTTCGCCATTCTCGAGCGCTTGATAGAAGGCCTTCATCTGCCCGTTAAAGCGCCTGTGGACGGGCGGCATGCTCTTCAATAGCTCATCGATCGCTTGGCCTATCTCCTCATTGGCCGGAATGATCTTCCATGGGCCATCCCCCGGAGCATAGGCGGAATTGTTGCTCTCGAACGTGACGTTCTCGAATGCGAGACGCAGGCGGCTTATTTCCTCCTGCGACCCGAGCGTGGCTGTTGCGGAAACCAGCGCGCCGTTCTTCATCAGAAGGCTTGCGGAAACGCAGTCCTCCACTTCGATTGCGTTGACCCGCGTCGCCGTCCGGGCAAAAACCCGATCCACCGGCCCCATGAGATAGGTCACCATGTCATGGAGATGGATGGCATGTGTCATCAAGACGCCGCCGAGTTCCGTTGCCCAGCGCCCGCGCCATGGATTTTCATAATAATCCGCGCCGCGCCTCCACAACGTCTCGGCGGTTCCGACATACGGCTTACCTGCAAGGCCGCTTTCGATGATGCGACGGGCCTGCTGCACCCCTTCGCCATAGCGATACTGAAAGATCGGCATCAGCTTGCCCTTGGCGATCTTCTCCGCTGCCTTGACCTCATCGATTTCCGAAAGCGAACCCGTCAGCGGTTTTTCGCATACGACATGCTTGCCAGCAGCAAGCGCCTGAAGAATGAGCTGGGTATGGATGGCGGGCGGGGTGCAAATGTCGATAATGTCGATATCGGGGATTGCGATCAATTCGTCAGAGGACGTAACACGGCCTTCGACGCCGAATTCATCAGCAACTGCGTTCAATCTCTCTGTGTTGAGGTCGCACAGCACGGCCACCTCATACTTGTCCGGATGGGCCGAATAACCTTCCTGAATGTGTGATCTGCCGATGCCGCAACCGATGATGCCAACCCTGTAACGCTTAGGCATTCTTGCCCTCCGCAATCTCTTGGGCACGCAGCGCAATTTCCATAGCGGCAAAGCAACGCGCCTGCGGCATGGCCGTCTCGGTGCGGTTACGGATATCGTTCAGTAGCTGCGGGCCGTAAGGCAAGGCTACGTCCGAACAGTTGATATACTGCACGCCATTTTTATCCGTCAGGAAAAGATGATTGCCGCCATCGCGTCCCGCAACATCGACATTTTTGCGGATTTCGATGGCACCATCCGTACCAGTGATGAAAAGGCGGCCATCACCCCAGCTCGGCAGGCCATCCGGCGTAAACCAGTCGACGCGGATGAAGCCATCTGCCGTGTCAGTCGACAGGTGGATATCGCCGCTATCCTGTAAGCCCGGCCATTGAGCATTTGCGCGATTGGAGACGGTGGCGGAGCGGATCGTCGCAGTTTCCGAACCTGTGAAGAACAGGAACTGTTCGCATTGGTGCGAAGCAATATCGACCAGGATGCCGCCATAGCTCTCTCGTTTGAAGAACCATTCGGGCCGGGTTGACGCACGCAGGCGATGCGGGCCGAAACCTGCAGTCGAGACGACCTTGCCGATAGCGCCCGCAGCGATCAGATCACCTGCCTTTACGGTCGCACGATTTTCGAAATGTTCGGAATAAAGCACGGAGAAGATGCGGCCGGTTTCTGCTTGGACACGCTTTACTTCGGCAAGCTCTTCTAGCGTCACCATCCCGGGCTTGTCGACCATAACATCCTTGCCTGCTTGCATGGCGCGGATGGCGATATCGGCGCGATCTGCCGGAATGGCGGCGCTGATGATGAGGTCGATACTGCCGTCCTCGATCAAGCGGCGCTGATCATCAACGCGCGGCGCGTCAGGGTATTTTTCCGAATACTCTTTCGCCAGATCATCTTCCACCGCATAAAAACCGACGAGTTCGGCTCCTGCATTCAGAAGGCAGTTCGTCTGCCCGTAGATGTGGTTGTGGTTGACGCCGATTGTCGCAAATCGAATGGGTTTCATTATTTCATGCCTTGATATGTCAGCGCTTCATGCCCGTGGTGGCGATGCCCTCGATGAGAAGACGCTGGAAGAAGAGGAAGAACAGGAAGACCGGCACCAGCGAGAGGTTGGACATGGCAAAAAGTGACGTCCAGTCCGAAGCGCCCGTGGAGTCCACGAAGGATCTAAGGCCCAGCTGTACCGTGTAGGTATTGATATCGTTGAGGTAAATTAGGGGCCCGAAGAAATCATCCCATGTCCATATGAAGGAGAAGATAGCAGCTGTTGCGAGCACGGGCGACGACAGCGGTAGCATGATCTTCCAGTAGATGCGGAACGGGCTGCACCCATCCATCACCGCCGCCTCGTCCAGCTCACGCGGAATGCCGCGGAAGAACTGCACCATCAGGAAGATGAAGAAGGCGTCCGTCGCCAGGTATTTCGGCACGATCAGCGGCAGTGAGGTGTTCACCCAGCCCATTTCCAGGAACAGGATATATTGCGGGATGAGCACGACGTGATAGGGCAGCATCAAAGTGCCGAGCATCAATGCGAACCAGAAATTTCGCCCGCCAAACCGCAGCCGCGCAAAGGCGAAGGCCGCGAGCGAGCAGCCGACGACATTGCCAATGGTTGCCAGCACCGCGATGAAGAAGGAATTCCAGAAGAACTGCCCGAAGCTGACCTGAAGCCCAGTCCAGCCGCGAATATATCCGCCGAAATCAATAGCCGAGGGAATGAGCGAAGACGAGCCGAACAGCTCTTCCTGCGGCCTGACGGAACCCGATATCATCCAGAGGATCGGGTACATCATGGCTATGGACGCGGCGATCAAAATTGCATGAAGGCCAACGGATTTCCAAAGCGGGCGCTGAACATCCTGACCGGGGCGTGGAGCGGTAACATCAGTCATCGTAATGCACCCAATAACGCGCGCTGAGAAAGGAGAAGGCGGTAAAGACTGCGATGATGACCACCAGTATCCACGCCAGCGCAGACGCATAACCCATGCGGAAGAAGCCGAATGCTTCCTGATAGAGATAGAGCGTGTAGAACAGCGTCGAGTTGATCGGCCCGCCGGTCCCTTCAGAAATGATGAAGGCGGGCGTGAATGCCTTGAACGCCTCGATTGTCTGGATCACCGCGTTGAAGAAGATGACCGGGGTCAGGAGCGGCAGCGTAATGCGGAAGAACTGCCGCGCTTTACCCGCACCATCCATTTCGGCTGCCTCATACATATCCTGAGGGATTTGCCGCAGGCCCGCCAGAAAGATGATCATTGGAGAGCCGAACTGCCAGATCGACAGAATGACGAGCGTGTAGATCGAATAATCCGGGTTTGAAACCCAGCTTGGGCCTTCATAGCCGAAAGCCTGCCAGAGCAGCATGTTGATGAGGCCATCCGAGGCGAAAAGCTGTCGCCACAGAACGGCAATGGCGACGCTCGAACCCAGCAGCGATGGCAAATAGAAGATCGCGCGATAGAGTGTCAGCCCCTTGATGCCGCGATTGAAGGCCATGGCGACCATCAGCGCGAAGATGAGTTTTAGTGGTACGGACAGCAGCACATAGGTGAATGTGACATGCATCGAGGCCGCGAATTTCGGATCGGCAGTGGCGATGCGAACATAGTTTGCGGCACCCACCCAGTCTGGAGACTGCAACAGGTCGTAATTCGTGAAAGACAGATAAAGCGAAACGAGCGCCGGTCCGAGCGTCAGGCCGAAGAAGCCGATCAGCCAGGGCAGCAGGAACATGTAGGCATGGAAATTTCGGTCGAACATGCGGCGGAAGCCGCCCTGTTTCTGGAGAGCCGCTGAGCGACCCTCCCCCTGTATCGCATCAGATCCAAGCGCCATTGATCATTACTTCCGCTTGATGACGGTTTCCGACTCCTTGACGAGACGCTCCCCACCCTCTGCTGGCGTGATGCGTTTGAAGGCGACTTCCTCTGCTGTCCGTTTCAGCACGAAGGCGAACTCGCCAGCACCCGGAGGCGGCGCTGGCGGCAGCGGACCGACATTCGGCGTGACTTCCGCGATGTATTCCACCATCGCCTTGCTGACATCGTTGAGCTTGGGGCTAAGCTGGTTGCGCATCGATTCTGAGGCCGGAACACCGCGCTCGACGCCGAGAATATCTACACCCTCGGGAACGGCGACCAGGAAATTGATGAAATCGACTGCCGCCGCCACATTCGCACTGCCCGCCGCAACACTCATCAACATCGACGGCTTGAGATAATGGCCGGATGGCGAATCCGCCGAAATTTTCGGGTAGGAGGTAATCGAAAGCTTGGCTTTGTTGACGGCCTGGTAGCCGACGAACTGGTTGGAATGGGCGAAGGCCGTCGCAGCCTTGCCGGTGGTCAGTGCGTTGCTTTCGATGTTGAGTTGGTCGAGAGCCTGAATGTCTGCCGGAACGCAGGCCCCGGCCTCGCGCATCTCATGCCACATGGTGAACCAATCGGTCGCGTCCTTGGCATTATAGCCCAGGCCACCTTCTTCACTGAACAAAGCCTTCTTCTGCTGACGCAGCCAGTTTTCAAAGCTTGGCTCCACGCCGCTGGCGTCCGCTGTCGCATAGTAGCCAGGCTTTGGCTTGTTCTTACCGAACTCGGCTGCATTCTTGGCAAACTCTTCCCAGGTCTGGCCAGCTTTCGGTGCCGCCACACCGGTCTTTTCCCAACCCGCAGCATCGTAGAACACCGCGCTCGAGTTCACACCCAGATTGATGCCGTAAAGCTTGCCGTCGACGCGACCGGAATCGATATTTGGCGCACCGAAATCGTCGATTTTCAGGGATTTTCCGAGATATTCATCCATCGGCGCCAAGGCACCACGGCGGGCATATTCGAAGATATAGCGGTAATCCATCTGGATCAGGTCAGGCGCATTGCGGCCCGCAACCTGCGTGGCGAGACGCGGCCAGTAATCCGACCATCCCGCAAATTCCCCGGCAATATCGATATCCGGCTTGACCTGCTTGAAGGCGGCCAGCGCTTTGTTGGTGCGATCTGCGCGTTCTTGCGAGCCCCACCACAAGAGGCGAAGACGGGCCGCTTGCGCGAAAGCCGAGCCTCCCCCCACCGTTGCAAGAGACAACGCGGCCAGACCGGCGGACAATACAGTACGCCTTTGAAGCATCACGGACATTGGCAACTCCTCCCAAATTGACTGCCAAATTGATGATGAAAGTAAACGACACTTGCCGTTTTATAACTAATTGGTTACATGGGATCATTGATCGACACCATTGTCAAGCGGCCTTTAGCAATGAATGATGAAAGCAAATCGGTCCTGCCCGACGAAAAGCCTGCGACGACAAAAACGTCGGCGGCTGGCGGGAAACGTGTGAGTACTCAGCCGCGAAACCCGGAGCGCACGCGCGCTGCCATTCTTGAAGCGGCACGCCGGGAAGTTGCTGCCAAAGGTCTCGCAGGTGCGCGGATCGATGTGGTCGCAAGACGCGCCGGCACCAACAAACGGATGATCTATCACTATTTCGGAGACAAGGACGCGCTGTATCTGGCGGTTCTTGAGGACGCCTATCGGCATATCCGCAACGCCGAACACAGGCTTGATCTGGCGCGCAAGCAGCCGGTGGAAGGCCTGCGCGAACTTGCCCTGTTTACCTGGCACTATTTTCTCGACCATCCCGAATTTCTCAGCATTCTTGCTACGGAAAACCTCAATCAGGCCAGATATTTGCGGCAGTCCAGCAATATTGCCGAAATGCACTCGAATTTCATTTCTGAACTTGAAGGCGTGCTGAAGCGCGGCGAAGTTTCTGGAGATTTCCGTGCGGGGCTGGATCCGGTGGACGTCTATCTGACGATTGCGTCGCTCGGTTTCTTCTACCTGTCGAACCGGTTCACCCTGTCGACGATCTTCCAGCGCGATCTCGCGGCACCGGCAGAGCTGGAACGCTGGGGGCAGCATATCGTCAATACGGTTATTGCTGCACTGCGGCCGATCTGACTGCTCGGCCTAAAATTATCGAGCAGGAACAAGACCTCAGTTTTGTGCAACTGCGAAATGTGTATGAATCTTTGCTGCTTACCCGATTTTCACCGATTAGAAATCACCACCTCATCAATCCTATCGTGGCTCAAAGCCTCTTGACATCGGTGTGAATTCGCGACCACAAATAACCAAATGGTTACAAGTGACCAAGTGGAATTGCTACGACCCGTCGGGAGCGGGCCGGTTTGGGAGGAAGTTTCATGAAACGTATCGGCGTCATCATGCACGGCATCACCGGACGCATGGGCTATAATCAGCATCTGGTCCGCTCGGTTCTGGCCATTCGCGATCAAGGCGGCGTAACGCTCAAAAGCGGCGAAAAAGTCATGCTCGATCCGATTCTCGTCGGTCGCAACGCCGAAAAGATCGAGGAAATCGCCAAAAAGCACAATGTTGCCCGCTGGGCGACCGATCTGGACGCGGCGCTCGCAAACCCGGACGACACGCTGTTTTTCGATGCCGGAACGACGCAGATGCGCGGTAGCCTTTTGGAAAAGGCGATCAGGGCGGGCAAGAACGTTTATTGTGAGAAGCCGATTTCCGACAACACGCCGGAGGCGATCGCCGTAGCAAAACTGGCGGAAAGCTCGGGCGTGAAGCACGGCGTGGTTCAGGACAAGCTGTTCCTGCCCGGCTTGCGCAAGCTGGCGATGCTGCGGGACAGCGGTTTCTTCGGCAAGATTCTGTCGGTGCGGGGCGAATTTGGCTATTGGGTTTTCGAGGGTGACTGGCAGCCTGCCCAGCGTCCTTCCTGGAACTATCGTCTAAAAGACGGCGGCGGCATCATTCTCGATATGCTGTGCCACTGGCGGTATGTGCTGGACAACCTTTTTGGCGAAGTAAAATCGGTCAGCTGCCTTGGCACAACGCATATTCCGCAACGTTTCGATGAGCAGGGTCGCGCTTATGTAGCGGATGCCGATGATGCGGTCTATGCCACGTTCGAACTCGAGGGCGGCGTGATTGCGCACATCAATTCTTCATGGGCGGTGCGCGTGCGCCGTGATGATCTCGTGACGTTCCAGGTGGATGGCACACATGGTTCGGCAGTTGCCGGGCTGACGAAATGCTTCACCCAGCACCGCACCAACACGCCCAAGCCCGTCTGGAACCCGGACCAGCCGCAGACAATCGATTTCTACAAGACATGGCAGGAAGTGCCGGACAATGTGGTCTACGACAATGGCTTCAAGGCGCAATGGGAAATGTTCGTGCGCCATCTGGTGAATGACGAGCCATGGCCTTACGGGCTGATGGAAGGCGTGAAGGGCGTTCAACTTGCCGAACTCGGTATCCAGTCATGGAAGGAACGCCGCTGGCTCGACGTTCCGGCAATCGTCTGAGGAGACGACGGATGACCGAGCTCAAGTTGCCGAACGAAGACCGCTCCATCGCGCTCTACAAGCTGACCGGCACGCCGATCGCGCTTGAAAAACGCAGTGCCGCCGATTTCAACCGCATAGCTTTTGCCGCAGCCCATGTGGTGGCCGATCCTTTTGCTGAAAACGATCCATGGCTAACACCCGCAATCGACTGGGAAGGAACCTTGCGCTTCCGCCACCGGCTCTGGGATCTAGGGCTTGGCGTTGCCGAGGCCATGGACACAGCGCAACGGGGTATGGGATTGGCTTGGCCGCAGGCGCAGGAACTGATTCCCCGCGCTTTGAAGGAAGCATCGACACGCGGCGATGCGTTGATTGCCTGCGGCGTCGGCACCGAGCATCTGACCGGGACCGACTATACGTTGAACCAGATTGTCGATGCCTATCACGAGCAACTGGATTTCGTTCAGGGGCAAGGCGGGCGCGTCATTCTGATGGCAAGCCGCGCACTGGCCGCCAGCGCCAAATCACAAGATGATTATCTCGAAACCTATTCCAGGGTTCTGGCTGGCGCCAATGACAAGGTTATCATCCACTGGCTCGGCGAAATGTTCGATCCCGCGCTGGAGGGTTATTGGGGTTCCAGCGACCACATGGCTGCGATGGATACATGCCTTGAGATGATTAAAGCGAATGCCGACAAGATCGACGGCATCAAGATTTCGCTTCTCTCCAAGGAAAAGGAAATCACAATGCGCCGTAAGCTGCCTGCGGGCGTGCGCATGTATACGGGCGATGACTTCAATTATGCGGAGCTGATTGCGGGTGACGAACAGGGGCATTCGGATGCGCTGCTCGGCATTTTCGATGCCATCGCGCCCGCGGCCTCCAAGGCTCTTGCGAGCCTGAAGAGTGGAGCGAACAACGAGTTCTTCGATATTCTGGAGCCGACCGTCGCGCTGTCGCGGCATATCTTCAAGGCGCCTACCCGCTTTTACAAGACGGGCGTCGTTTTTCTTGCCTATCTGAACGGCTTGCAGGACCATTTCACCATGATCGGCGGCCAGGAAAGCGCGCGTTCCACCCTGCATTTTGCCGAACTGTTTCGCCTCGCCGACAAGGCAAATGTCTTGGCCGATCCCGATGACGCAATGGGGCGCATGAGAGCGTTTCTCGCCGTAAGAGGCGTTCATTGAGATGGCCGACGCACCAAACCTGAAAGTCGTGGATGCCGCCATTTTCGAGCGGCGTCTGACGATGCGCATGCCGTTCCGTTTCGGTGCCGCGACCGTTACCGAAGCGGCACAAATCTTCGTGTCGCTGACCGTCGAAGATGCGCCAGGACGGACGAGCAAGGGTTACGCGGCAGAGCTGATGGTGCCGAAATGGTTCGACAAGAACCCGGCGCTCAGCAACGCCGATAACGAACAGCAATTGCGCCGCTCAGTGCACATCGCTGTCGACCTTGCAAAGAAGTCCAAAGCTGCGACGGCGTTCGGCATACATGCTTTGCTGGAGCCGGAGCAACATGAGCGGGCAGCGTCTGAAGAACTAAACGGACTTATCGCCTCCTTCGGCCTTGCGCTGGTGGACCGAGCGATTCTCGACGCTCTTTGCAGGCTGCACGATTTGCCGGCGGTCGAGGCGATCCGCCATAATCTTCCCGCCATCGACAGTTCCACCACACCGGATCTTGCAGGCTTTAACGTCAATGACTTCCTGCAAGCGCTCAAACCGCGGCAAAACATTCAACTCCGTCATACGGTGGGCTACATCGACCCGCTGATGCCAGAAGAGATTTCCGGTGCCCGCCGCAATGACGGTTTGCCGGAATGCCTGCAGGAAGAGATCGACAGTTACGGCGTCAAATATTTCAAGCTGAAAGTTTCGGGCAGACCGCAGGAAGATACGCAGCGGCTGAAAGCAATCGCTACCGTTTTGGATCAATTGCCGGAATACAGGGCGACGCTGGACGGCAACGAGCAGTCTGAAGACGAGGCCGCCGTCATTGAATTAATGGATCGGATCGAGGCAGAACCCGCTCTTGCCCGTTTGCGCCGATCACTTTTGTTCGTGGAGCAGCCGATCTCCCGCGCAGTCGCACTTTCTCAGCCGGTGGAAAGATTGGCTAAGCGTATTGCGCTGGAAATCGATGAGTCGGATGGCACGCCAGATGCCTTCCTTAAGGCGAAATCCCAAGGCTATTGTGGCGTTTCATCCAAATCCTGCAAGGGTTTCTATCGCTCGCTGCTCAACCGCATGCGCGTGGAAAAATGGAACACCGAAACCTCAGGCGGCTACTTCATGTCTGCCGAAGACCTGACCACGCAGGCGGGCATCGCCGTGCAGCAGGATCTGGCGCTGGCCGCGTTACTCGGCCTCGAACACATAGAGCGTAACGGCCATCACTATGTCGACGGGATGCAGGGTGCATCTCGACATGAGAATGCTGAATGGTTGCGGGACCACAGTGATCTTTATCGCGATGCACAAGGGTGCGCCCGCCTAAAAATAACCGATGGTACGCTTTCGCTTCAAACGGTGCTGACCGCTACCGGTCTCGGCGTCGCTGAACATGCGGCGGCGGCAACATTTCAGGCACTTCAAAAAGGGAAGGATGTCGCATGAGCCTCGAAGGTCTTTCGATCAACTTCGCCACCATCAAGCAAGGAGGCACCTTCGGCGCGCTTGTGGATGCGTGTCTTGCGCATGGCATCACGACGATTTCCCCCTGGCGCGAACATGTTCACGCCATTGGGCTCGATGAGGCGGCTCGGATCGTTGCCAGTAACGGCATTCGCCTGACTGGCCATTGTCGAGGTGGTTTCTTTCCCGCTATTGATGCAGAAGGCCGCCGCAACGCCATAGAAGACAACAGGCGCGCCGTCGATGAAGCCGCCGCCTTGAACGCCGATTGCCTTGTGCTGGTGGTGGGCGGTCTTCCGCATGGATCGAAGGATATTTTCGGCGCACGCCAAATGGTGGAAGACGGTATCGCAGAGCTTTTGCCTTACGCGAAACAGGCGGGCGTTCCCCTGGCAATCGAACCTCTGCACCCCTTCTATGCGGCTGATCGCGCGTGCATCAACACTCTGAAGCAGTCGCTCGATCTTTGCGACAAGCTGGGCGAAGGAACGGGTGTCGCAATTGACGTCTACCATGTGTGGTGGGACCCCGAACTGGAGGAGCAGGTTGCCCGAGCTGGACGCAACGGCCAAATCCTGGCGCATCATATCTGTGATTGGCTGGTGCCCACGACCGACCCGTTGAACGACCGGGGAATGATGGGCGATGGCGTAATCGATCTAAGGGCATTTCGGCGAATGATCGAAAATGCTGGCTTCACCGGCCCGCAGGAAGTAGAAATCTTTTCTCACACGTGGAATGCCAAACCCATTGATGAGGTTTTGTCGACAGTGATCGAACGCTTCAGAACGGCTTGCTAGTTAAAGTTATGCCACCTCGGGCGACCTTTTCTTGAGCGCGATATATTCCCATAGCGCTACGAGGAACAATGTCGCAGCACTGGTTATCTGCAGCACGTAAAGCGGCATCGCCGGAAAGAGAAGCAGCACGGTCAGGACGACGATCCCGGCAATATGGGAGACCGGCCGTACGTAAGAAGCCGCCACCTTAACCCATATATTGCCAGCGAGAAAAAGGATAGGCCCGCCGACGATTGCGGCGGCCTCTCTCAGCGTCGAATAATCCTGACTGTGCGACAGGCTAAAATCCTCACCCACCGCAGTCAGGATGACACCTGCGACGATCGGCAGATGACCGTAATTGAAGAGTGACTGCACGATGCGCTCGGGCTCAGCTGAGTCCTCCACCTTTTCCGAAACTTTTTCCTGCCCGTGATGGAAATAAATCCACCACATGAAAACCGTGCTTGAGAAAGCCGAACAGAAGACCGCGAACGTCAGGCTGGAATTCATATATTCAGCCGCAGTCTTGCCTGTCGTGAGAATGGTTTCGCCAAGGCAGATGATAACGAAGAGGGCGCATCGTTCTGCCAGATGCTCACCGGAAAGATGTAGCTTCTCATCTTTAGCGGCATGCATTCCCGGCACGGGATAGCGCAGCGACGGCGCGATGTATTCGATGGCAATGGCGGCAAGCCAGAGAGCGATCCGCCACTCAAGCTGCTCGGCCAGCCCGCCTGCGATCCAGAAAATGGCTGAAATAGCCAGCCAAATGCTGATGCGTCCGAACGTCTGGGAGTTTGCGTGATCCACGCCTTTGAAAACGTAAAGCCCAAACATAGAGCGGCACAGCTGCATGACGCTATAGATCGCAGCGAAAATCAGCCCCTGTTCAGAAAACGCCTTTGGCAACGCAATGGCCAGCAAAACGCCACCGAACATCATCGCAAAAAGCAACATCCTGACCGGACCGCGCTCGGTATCGAGGAGGTTGGTAAGCCAGGTGGTGTGCACCCACAGCCACCATAACGCGAGCACGAGTATGCCAGCCTCTAACAAGGCTGTAGGTCCGAAATCCTTTGTTAGTGTCTCGGAAAGCTGGATGAGTGCGAACACGAATACGAGGTCGAAGAAAAGCTCTGGAAACGTTGCCTTCCCGGTGTCTTCATCCTCACGGCGAATAAGGTCGTGTCTCCCCGCGACGCGCGTATCCTTGGTGTCCATCCCGCCGTTACCCCTGATATGCGGCAAATATTAGTTATTGTCGGGCGGAAGCGATGCTTCCAGTCGCACGGCCTCTCTCTGCAATGCATCAGCTCGACCGATAAGCTCAATGTCCTTGTTGCTTTCAGGATAGAAACGTGGTCCCACCATTCGAACACGCCTGCCTGAAACATCGATGATATACTGCGCCTGCGAGGTATGCGACTCGGCTTTCTTAAGGCTGGCGCCAAGCTCGGCTGGGCGTTTGCTTTCCAAGCTACTAACCTCAAAATTTTGCGCCATCGCTATCGTGGTGCCAGTCAAAAGTAAGCAGGCGGCAGCACTCCAGGCGAACCGGTTCATCATTCTCTCCATCGGGCTAAATCGTTGGAGAAACAACATATGACTGTGAAATTAGTTCCAGCGAACCTATGGCAACAACAAGAGATACTTATCGTGTAAAACCCGCGCGGGCAGTGGAAAATATTCGGAAACTTGCATAAACAGGTCTACATACGCTCTTCCACATTCATTTTAAAATCGCTGAGGAATTCGTTGGTAAAATTGTCTCCCTTCGTTCGCCGAACGTTGATCATGCTGGGACTGGGCGTGGCGCTTCTCATCGGCATGGTGGGCGCATCGTTATGGCTCGTGCAGGCGAATGATCGCTACTCCCAGGAAACCGCTGAACTCCGTCGCGTGCGTGCATCTATTCTGGACGTTTTGACGACGGTTCAGGATGCTGAAACCGGCCAGCGTGGCTTTCTCCTGACCGGAGAAGAGAAGTACCTTACCCCGTACCGAGAGGCAGAAACCGCGCTTAACGAGAAGCTCGCCCGACTTTCACAGCGCATGGACAACGGCCCGGAATACACCGCAAGCCTGTCAAATTTGCAAACGGCGATCAGGGCTAAAATGGCCGAGATCGGCAGAACCATCGAACTGGTTAAATCCGGCGCCACGGACGAAGCTGTTGCAATAGTCCGGGACGATACCGGCCTTCTTTACATGCAGCAAATCCGTAGCACACTGGATGAATACCAGACGCTCACAGATAATCGCCTGCGCATTATCGTTGCCGACCAGCTTGCCGCCGCGAGCAATCTTCGCTGGGTGACGATTGGCGGATCGGTAGCCATTATCGCGGTTGTCGGCGGTGCCATTACTCTGATCTTTAAATATGTCGGCGAACTCATGCGCTCGCGTGAGGAAGTAGACGCGCTGAACCAGGGGCTGGAAGAACGCGTCAACGAACGCACGACAGACCTGATACGCGCCAATCAGGAAATCCAGCGTTTCGCTTACATCGTAACACATGACTTGCGAGCGCCCCTAGTCAAC
Source organism: Agrobacterium larrymoorei (assembly GCF_013322225.1). GTDB lineage: Bacteria > Pseudomonadota > Alphaproteobacteria > Rhizobiales > Rhizobiaceae > Agrobacterium > Agrobacterium larrymoorei_A. Next base: position 260,870 of record NZ_JAAMFB010000027.1, on the reverse strand, counting down.
ATCATGGGCTTCCTCTCGGAGTTCGAGGCTTCTTTGAAACCGATTGAAGCTTACGTGCTTGCTGATGGAAAAGCGCTCTCCGAAGGACAAATCAAGGAAGCGCGGCTTGCCGTAGAGCAGGACTTGCCTGAGGCTATCGGCTTCATTCGCTCGTCTACGCGCAAGATGGATCAGCTGATCAATGCCATCCTCAAGATTTCCCGAGATGGACGCCGTAAATTGCAGGCAGAAAAGGTCGATCTGAAGGACTTGCTGACGACCGCGGCGGCCAGTGTGCAGCATCAGGTTTCCGCCGTCGATGGCGAAATCAATGTCGATGTGCAGTCCTTTACTGTCATCACGGACAGAATTTCGCTCGATCAGGTTCTCGGCAACCTTTTCGATAACGCGGTCAAATACCAGATGCCCGGTAGACCGCTGAAGCTTTCCGCGCGAATCCTCCCGCAGGGACGCGGCATCGTGCGCGTGGATATCAGTGACAACGGACGCGGCATCGCGGACGACGATCTGGAGCGTATTTTCGAACTCTTCCGTCGCGCGGGCGATCAGGATCAGCCCGGAGAAGGGATCGGGCTTGCTCACGTAAGGTCGCTAATAAGAAATTTAGGTGGAGACATTACGGTCGCGTCTGAACTTGGCAAGGGAAGCACGTTCCACCTGACCTTGCCAACGGATCTGCGAAAAATCACGCGAGGTAGTGAAGTATGAAAACCACGGGCCAGGAAGTCACCATCGTCATGATAGAGGATGACGAGGGGCATGCGCGTCTCATCGAAAAAAACGTTCGGCGCGCAGGCGTCAATAACGAAATCGTACCGTTCACGCTCGGCAACAAAGCGCTGGACTACATTTTGGGGCCAGAGCGAAACGGCCTCGTCAGCAAGGACCGATATATTCTCGTGCTGCTCGACCTGAACCTGCCGGATATGTCCGGCATCCGGATTCTGGAGCAAATCAAGAGCAACGAACACACAAGGCGCCTTCCAGTCGTCGTGCTGACGACAACCGACGACGAAACGGAAATACAAAAGTGTTATGACCTTGGCGCAAATGTGTATATCACGAAGCCTGTAGATTATGAGGGATTCGCAACCGCGATCAAAAACCTCGGTCTTTTCTTTTCCGTGATACAGGTTCCATGAAGACGTGATGGCGTTACAGGTACTTTATGTCGATGACGACCCTGCGCTTGCAAAGCTCGCCATTCGCGTGCTCGGTCGGCATGACGTACATGTGGAACATGCGCCATCCGTTTCACTCGGTCTGGAGAAATTCAAGGCAGGCCGCTTCGACGCGGTCGTTCTCGATCACTATTTTCAAAGCGGCACTGGGCTCCAGTTCCTGAATGCCATTGGTGAGGAAAGCCGCAACGTACCGGTACTCTACGTCACCGGCGCAAGCGAAGCGCAAATCGCCATTGATGCGCTTAAGGCTGGGGCGGCTGATTACGTTATCAAAACCGTCACGGACGATTTCTTTCCACTGCTGCTGACATCGATACAGCAGGCGTGCGCGAATTTTCAGCTGAGAAAAGAAAAAGAAGAGACGGAACGGCTGCTCATCCAGGCGAAAGAACGGGCGGAACTGATGGCAAAGGAGATGAACCACCGCATCGCCAATAGTCTTTCGCTCGTTTCGGCCATGATCCGCATGCAGATGAATGCCGCCTCAACGGACGAGGCACGCACCGCGCTTTTGGAAACGCAAAGCCGTATTTCTGCTATTGCGGGAGTGCATCGCAGTCTCTACACGGCGGACAATATGGGCGTCGTCGATCTCGACGCCTACCTCTCTTCCATCATCAACGAACTTGCCAAATCCGTTCCTGACAGCGAAAAAATCCGCATTTCGACGGACATGGAAACCATCAAGGCAGCGCCCGATCAGGCGGTCGCTCTCGGCGTCATCGTGACGGAACTGACGACGAATGCGCTGAAATACGCATATCCCGTACATCGCGGCGATATCCGTATCCGCCTGAACAAAATGGGCGAGAAATTCACACTCACCGTCGAGGATGATGGCGTGGGAATGAAGGCGGGAGCGAAGCCTACCGGCACCGGTCTCGGCACGAAGCTCATATCCGCCATGGCCCAAAGCCTGAAGGCGAATATCGAACAAGGCTCGACCACTATCGATGGCGGCACACGCATCTGCGTGCAGTGGGAAGCGCCTCTGGCGTGAGGCACTGCCGAAAGATCAATAAGGCATAGCGCCCGGAAGTGCGGCATTGGCAATGACCGGCTGCGATGGAGCAAGCGACGTCACCACAATTGGCGTTCCGTCCGGCACGCGATTGTAAAGGTCAATGATGTCCTGGTTGATCAAGCGCACGCAGCCGGACGACACCGACTTGCCGATGGTCCACCATTCAGGGTTTCCGTGCAGACGAAAAATCGTGTCCTTTCCGTCCTTGAAGATGTAGAGCGCGCGGGCACCGAGCGGGTTCATCAGACCGGGCTCCATACCGCCATTGGCCGCGCTATAGGGAGCCAATTCCGGTTGACGCGCGATCATTTCATCTGGCGGCGTCCAGCGCGGCCACTGTCGTTTATACTGAATAACACCGCGCCCGGACCACTCAAATCCCTGACGACCTAGACCAACGCCATAACGCATGGCCTGATTGTTCTCGTAAGTCAGATAAAGAAAATGATTGGCGGTATCCACGACGATGGTGCCGGGTCGCTCGCCAGTCGGATTCTCAACCATCTGACGGTAGAGACGCCTATCTATCTTTTCATAGGGGATTGCGGGCAGAGGAAACTGTTCGTTCGGCTTGGGACCATAAATTTCGGCATAAAACGGATCAGCCTTCGGTGGCGCGTTGACCGCGACTTCTCTCGAGGTCGCAGTGCAACTGGCCAGCGCCGTCACTGCGAGGCCGCCCGTACCGAGTAGAAAACCCCGGCGCGTGGTGTCGTAGTTACTCAATGTTTTCCTCATTTCACATGCTTATCTTGCGCCCGCGAAGGGGTCGGCAAGGGCCGCGTCAGGGCGGCTGATCGGGTATTTCGTACCTGAAACTTTCTTCGCCATGCTCTCTGCGCCATTGCTCTTTAGAATAGCGCGGAAGCTTGGGTGCATTCCGCCATCGACATAAGCGCTCAAGGCACTCGAAGTTCCCTCGATCACGGCGACATCAAGCTTTTGTTTTTCAGCCGTGAGCTTCGCGGCAATAAGCGGGTCGGGCTGGTTTACCACCGGCGGGCAGGCTGCAAGTGGATCAGCAGGCTCGCCACCTGCGAACTCCGAATTGAACACGTAGCGGCGACCGCAGACGGAAACCTTCGGCTGGCGCTTTGTCACTTCGAAATAGTCGTAGCCTTCCTTCAGAGTGCGCCAATAGCCGAAATTCGGATCATCCTTATAGCGCGCCATGTTCTTCGCCGTCATGCGGAAGGGATAGGCCTGGACTTGGAAACGATCCTGCCCGCCCTTTAATGCCCGCTCCACGATGGCATAGATTTCGCCGACCTGCTGGTCGGTCATGGCATAACAGCCGGAGGACGAACAGGCGCCATGCACCATCAACGCCTCGCCGGTGTAACCCAGCGCTGACTCGAGCCTGTTGGGATAACCGAGATTGAAAGACACGTAATATTGAGAGTTCGGGTTCAGCATCCCTGCCGAGACGTGATAAAAGCCTTCCGGTGCCTGTCTGTCACCACTCTTGGTTTTAGGACCTAGCTTTCCGGACCAGCGGCACATGGGATAGGTCTTGAACAGAGCGTACGCGCCACTCTTGTCTACCTTCCAGACTTCCAGTTCACTTTCCTGCTTGAAAATCCGTACCAGAACCGGGCTCTCCGGCTTCATGCCTTTAGCCGACATGGACGCGACCATCTTCGAAGAAAGCTTGGGGGCCTCTTTCGTCACGCTGTCCAGACCCATGGATGTACACGCGGCAAGGCTTGCGCACACCACGATGGTCGCAGCGGCTTTCAACGATAAGCTCAAGATGCCCCGAAGCCTCGCGGAAACGAAACCGGAAAATATGGAACTGCTCATGGAATGTCTTTGCCCGTCTCTCTATGCGGTTTTGTAAATAAAGAAGGTGGCCGCATGACGGCAACCACCCTTCTGGACAAAGAGTCGTGAATTTACGTTACGAGTTCGTTAATCATACGAACACAAGGAAGTGAGCTGCATTACCGCAGCAGGCCCTGCCCGCCATCGATCCATATCGGAGTGCCGGTAATATGACGCGACGCGTCACTGGCGAGAAAAACCACCAGATCAGCCACGTCCTCGCTTGAACCCGCTTTCCCACCACTTATCGGAATTTCACCATTTGGCCAGTTTACCGGAATTTCAGTTTCATGTCTGGCGCGAATATCGGTGTTGTCGTCTATTTCGGTATCGATAGCTCCCGGACATATGGCGTTGACCCGGATACCATGTTGCCCAAGCTCCAGCGCCAATTGCTGCGCCATCGCAAGCTGCGCAGCCTTGGTCGCGGAGTATGCGGTTGCTCCCGGCGAAGTAAAAGTGCGCGTTCCATTGATAGATGATATAATGATGATCGATCCGCTTCTGCCAGCCTTCATATGCGGCACTGTCTTGTGCATAGTGAGATAGGTGCCACGAAGATTGACCGCTATCGTCTGGTCCCACTCCTCAGGTTTTAGATCATCTATGGGAGCCCAAACACCATTGATACCGGCATTCGCGACGACGACGTCAAGTCTACCGAAAGTTTCGATCAGAAGATCGACCGCTTCCCCCATCGTCTTCTCATCCGACACATCGGCCAGCAATGTCTTCGCCGACCCTCCGGCATTCCGGATTTCTGCCACTACTTGATCGAGTTCCGATGCTGTTCTTCCCAACGCACCTATTGCGTAGCCTCGCCTGGCAAGTGCGAGAGCCGCAGCCCGTCCGATGCCTGATCCCGCCCCCGTCACCAGAGCGACCTTTTCAACCGTCATCGTTATGTCTCCATCGGCTCATCGTCAAAACACTCCCTCTTTTTGAAGCGATCCTATCGTTAACCTCAAACAAATCAGCTTGTTCCGGCTTTACCAGCGGATAAGTTACACGAATGGATGAAGCTTATTTTTCACGGGACGCCGTCATCGTTGCGAAAGATTTGATCGGCGCAGAGTTCCGTTTCCACAACACCGGCGGAATCATTGTAGAGACTGAAGCGTATCGCCCCGATGATGCTGCCTCCCACAGTTTTAACGGACCGACAGCACGAAATCGCACAATGTTTGGGGAGCCGGGGCATCTCTACGTCTACCGGTCCTATGGAATCCACTGGTGCGCAAACTTCGTTTGCACATCGGGTTCTGCCGTTTTGATACGAGCGCTCGAGCCCACGACAGGTATCGAGATGATGGCGATAAGGCGAGGAACGACGAACGAAAGAAACCTTTGCTCCGGCCCCGGAAAACTGTGTCAAGCGCTGGGGATCAGCGGGCAGAACGATGGTATGTCGCTATTTCAAGAGCCCATATTGCTGAGGCACAATCGCAAGGCAAACATAGTCGCCGGGCCGCGGATCGGTATTACAAAAGCCGTAGATTTGGCTTGGCGCTTCGGGCTTGAAGGGTCGAAGCATTTGAGCAAGCGGTTTCCGGGGAGCTAAAGAACCTTTGGCGGCTCGTCGTTCTCATCCGGGTTTGGTGTTGGAATTTCATCCGGAAGCCCGTCTGGCTCCGGCTCTTTGACCGGCGGCAAATCCGGATGAGGCACGATAGGCTTCGGCTCGCCTGGTGGCGTCTCGGTCGGTATAATCGTCATGAAAAACGGTCTTTCAGATTTGTGCGGGCAACTCCGACATCGAAATCGTCAGCCGGTCCACTGGAGTTCGCCAGCTTGATCCAAGCGACATTCAGGCGTTGCCCGCCATTCTTGGCGCATGAGTCAAACGCCAAGAGAGTGATCTGGTTTCGTCAAAAATCGAGTTTATGCGAAACCGAGCGCGCCACGGGCTACTTCTCGCTGGTGTCCGTAATCACGAGTGTGAGCTTCGTGACCCTGCTCGCGCGCAGTCGTGCGGGTCAGCTGCACTTCAGGAACCTGCAGAAGTGCATCTGCGTAGGTGCCGGTTTCCTCGTCGTTGTCGACAATAGGCTGAGTGGATTTTAAAAAGTCGAACATCGCAACCTCCCATTTGATATCCTAAACGCATCACCTTACGCTACGTTCCCTCCTCATAGCGTTCGTAACGATGCGCCTGAATACAATCTTATAACACGCCTATTTGACAATTCGTTATATGGGACATGCAACTTGTCGCTATCGAATGAGCAGCGCAAAAAACTCAGACACCGCGCTTGTTGCCCCACAGTAGAACATGCAGTTGCGGCAGAACGCGTGCATCAAACCAGCCCTCCGCGCATACCTTGTCCACCAGCCACAACATCCGGTCCATGATGCCGTCGATATCCACGCGCGCATCATCGTCATCAGGCGGCGGTGGCGTGTGGTTTCCTGGCTGGAGATAAACGGCCAAATGCGGGAAACGGGAGGCCGTTTGCCTCGCGTAGGCAAAGTCCTCATCATCGAAGACGACAACTTTCAGCGCGATCTGCGGCTTTGGCCCAGCCGCGACCAGACAGCGTTCGAAGGCTTCCCAGTCGGTCTTCATTCCGCTGGAAGGTGGTTTTGGGCTAAGCACCAGATAGTCGAGTTCTGCAAACCAATCTTTGTCAACGCTACCTTGCGTTTCCAGCGCGAAACGATAGCCCTCATGATGACCTTTTTCGATGAGTTCGCCGAGTGGCTGGATGGCAGGGTTGCCGCCGGAAAGAGAGATCGTCACGGGTTTACCATTCGAAAGCCGCGTCACTTCCGACCAGATCGCATCCACGGTCAACGGTTTCCAGTCTTCGCGATACTCGCTATCCACGGCATGGAGCGTATCGCACCACAAGCAGCGATAATCGCAGCCACCGGTGCGCACAAAAATGGTCGGCAAGCCTATCAACAAACCTTCGCCCTGAATGGTTGGGCCAAAGATTTCGCTGATGCGTATCATGGTTTCTTTCGTACCACTCATGACCGAACCGAGGGTCGATATTCCGCCCAGGTTTTTGCCGTTTCACTGACGCGAACCGCGCTCGTTTCGGGCAGCCGTTCCTTGCACCACTCATAAAAATGCTTCGCCAACCGCTCAGCCGTCACCATGTCGTGGCCAAGCACCTCGTTCAAATGGCGATGATCGAAGCTGTCATCGATGTAGCGCTTCAGCGGTGCAAGCTCGTGATAATCACGCACGAAGCCATGTTCGTTTAACTCCTCGCCGGAAAGCTCGACTTCCACGACATAATTATGGCCATGCAGACGCGCGCATTGATGATCCGCTGGAAGGTTCTTGAGTTGATGAGAAGCGGAGAAGTGAAACTCTTTGGTGATGCGAAACATCAGCGCACCTCCTGCGCCGCATAGCCTTGCGTTGCCGCGACCCAGAAATCCGGATCTTCGTAGTCAGTCGGGTCGGCCACGCCTGCGAGGTGGAAGGCCTCGCGGCGCTCCACGCAGGTTCCGCAGCGTCCGCAGTGGCGCAACCCGCCTTTGTAACAAGACCATGTTTCGACAAAGGGCGTATGATGTTTCGCCCCGTCGGTGACGATATCCGCTTTGGAGACAGTGACATAGGGTGCAAACAGCTTTACATCCGCATATCCCTCCAGCGCGTGCTTTTGCATCGAATTAAAGCTGTCGATAAAGCCAGGGCGACAATCCGGGTATATGAAGTGATCGCCGCCGTGGACGGCAATAGCCACCGCATCCGCCTGCTGTGCAGCAGCCAGCCCGAACGCAATAGTCAGCATGATCGCATTTCGGTTCGGAACCACGGTGGAACGCATGGTCTCCTCGGCATAATGTCCGTCCGGCACCTCCACATCATCCGTAAGCGCAGAGCCCGTCAGATGGGCGCCAATGGTGCGAATATCGATGACATGATGCGGCACGCCGAGCCGTGTGGCGCAGGCTGCGGCGAAGTCCAGTTCCTTTTTGTGGCGCTGGCCGTAATCGAAAGAAAGAAGAGCAACAAGCTCGTGTTCCGCAGCAATTCTATGCGCAAGCGAAACGGAGTCCAATCCGCCGGAGCAGATGACGATGGTTTTCATAATTCAGGATCCCTTGTTTTGACCGGGTGGGCTGCGACCGGATTCAAGGCGCGGCTTTTAGAGCAAAGCCGCGCACATGTGAAGTCCTTTTAGGTTTTCAGACTCGAATAGAGAAACCGCGAGAAATCCGCAGGCTTGCGGCGACCGGATGTGTCGAAAGCGAACATGCCGACGAATGCGCCGGTGAACGAACCATGCTCACCTCGTCCAGCCTCATCCGAAACGATACTGGCGTCCAGTTTAGGAGCGAGCGAATTCCAGTCATTCGCACCAGCTGAGCGCCAGAAAAACTGCAGATCCGCTTCTTCGACCTCAAGCGCGAGCTCGATTGCGCCTTCGGGAACAGCCACACTACCCTCATGAAAGGTCAACCGGCCATTGGGAAAATCTCCCAGGCAGGAAAACGCGGTGACGACGCGGCCCATTTTCTCGTGAAGAGTGACAGCGATGGCATGAAACTTCTGACGATTATAATAGTGCGTAAGGCCCGCAACCTGCTGGTAGGTTTCCGGGGAGAAAACCACCGTGGTTTCCGCACGGAAACTATGATGTTCCTGTCTTCGCGCTACCAGCGCCTGATCGAACCATGACCCTATACTCTCCCTGCCGTATAGGCGGAGGTTTCCCGGAAATTCCTTCAGGCTGAACAGAGTTTCCGGGTGAGGAGAGCGCAGCCATTGAAACTCCGATGGAAGCTTGTCGCTATCGAAACGAGTTTCGGTTTCCTGTGCCTGCGACAAATGCTCCGCACCGGTTGGGGCGGGCACGTCGACGGCCGGCACGACGCTTCCATGTTCCAGATACAGCCAGTCGTCATCCTTCCAGATACATTTTTGCAAACCCGTTTCTCGACCGAGCGTACAGCGCCGCTCGGAACCGATAGGCCGCCCGCACAGATGCGTGTGATAAAACTGCCCATCCGACGTTTCGACATATTGCCCGTGGCCCGCTCGTTGCAGGGGCGCATCCGGGTGGTCCTTGGATGTGATGAGGTGGGTATCGGGGTGCATCTCGTAAGGCCCGTCGATCTGGCGCGATCGGGCCATCGTCACCGCATGGTCGTATCCCGTGCCACCCTCCGCTGTCGTCAGATAATACCAGCCATTGCGTTTGAAAATGTGAGGACCTTCGACAAGTCCAAGCGGACTACCAGGAAAGATATTTTTGATGGGGCCAACGAGATGTCCGGTCTCTGCATCCCATTCCTGTAAAAGAATGCCATCGAAGGCCGGATGCTTTGGCGCACCTCCGTAGCTTTCGGTGCGGTGGTTCCACTGCATATTCATGAACCACTTTCGACCATCGTCGTCATGAAACAGTGAAGGATCGAAGCCTGAAGAATTCACATAGACCGGATCCGACCACTCACCCTCGATCGTCTCAGATGTGACGATGTAATTATGCGCGTCTTTGAAGTTGCCGTCGTAGCGTTTGACATCCGTATAGACCAACCAGAAACGACCATCCGCATAGGAAAGGCAGGGTGCCCAGATACCGCAGCTGTCAGGGTTCCCGCGCATATCCAACTGGCTGGCACGTTCCAGCGGACGACGTACCAGCTTCCAGTTCACAAGATCGCGGGAGTGGTGGATCTGAACGCCCGGATACCATTCGAACGTTGAAGTTGCGATATAGTAATCTTCCCCCACACGGCAAATCGAAGGGTCGGGGTTGAAGCCCGGCAAAATGGGGTTACGGATCATGTGTTGCTTTCCCTCGCGTGAAAGGCGGCAAGAGTTCTTTGCCGCCCATTTTTGCAATCAACAAAGCAGTGACTTTGCCTCTTCGACACCCAACGCTTCCGGTTGCGTGCAGGTTGTCGTCAATTCGATGAAACGGCCTTCCTCACCGGATTTCAAAATGGATGTCATGATGTCGATGCCGTGCAGGGAGCGATCCAAGGAGCAACGTGCATCACGCCCTTCAATGAGCGCCATCGCCATATCGGCAAGGCCAGCCGTTCGATAATTGGCGCGCGGACCGTGCGGGCTCTCCTGATTTGAAATTCCGAACGGGTGGTTCCAGTCATTCAGCGGCTTGATATCCTTGTCTCGTCCGCTGGCTTCCACCACTCCGCCGAAGAAGTTGGGGTCCGGCACGTAAATAGAACCTTCGGTGCCGTAAAGTTCCATATTGGCATGACGATGCGACCATACATCCCAGCTTGCCGAGAGTGTAATTGTTGCGCCGTTCACGAATTCCAGAAGCGCATGAATATTGGTCGGCGTTTCGACCGGAATAATCTGACCATTGAGCGGTTGGCTGGTAACGGTACGCGTCGGGTTCGCCATGGTGGTCAAGGCCCCGACGCGTTTCACAGGCCCGATCAGGTTGATAAGGTTGGCTATGTAGTATGGACCGAGGTCAAGGATCGGACCGCCACCCTTCAAAAAGAAAAAGCCCGGGTTGGGATGCCACATTTCCATACCGGGGCTCATGACATGGCAGGTTCCCGATGTGACGCGACCAATGCCGCCTTCATCGATATGTTTTCGCGCAAGCTGATGTGCGCCGCCAAGGAATGTGTCGGGCGCACAGTCGACAGCAAGATTCTTTTCAGTGGCGATGCGCCGAAGTTCTTCGCCTTCCTCAAGGCTCAGAACCAGAGGCTTTTCCGAATAGACGTGCTTGCCCGCTTCGAGAATTTCTTTCGAAACCTCGAAATGCGCCGCCGGAATGGTAAGGTTGACGACGACGTCGATCTCGTCATTGGCCAGCAATTCTTCGATGGACTGCGCCTTTACACCGAATTCTTCGGCTCGCAGTTCCGCAGCGCTTCTGTTGAGGTCGGCGCATGCCAAAACCTTCAGGCCCTTGAACAAAGGGGATAGGGAAAAATAGGTGGTAGAAATATTGCCGCATCCAATGATGCCGACGCCAAGTTCCTTGGCCATGATCTAACTCCAGATACGTGGGGGATTAATAGGTGTTGAAAGAAGAGATGGAGCGCGTGATCAGGCGATCCACATCGCTCGGATTATCATGCTCGACGACGTAATATTTTACGGACGTGTCTTTGAGCGCAGCAACCAGACCCTTCCAGTCTACCTTACCGTGGCCAACATCCGCCCAGCCATCTTCATCGGTGTTTTCACCCAGCGGCGCGATATCCTTCACATGAACCGCAGTAATGCGCTTCCCGTACCCCTCGATCCAGGCGAACGGATCGGCACTGCCGCGAATGATCCAAGCTATATCGGCTTCCCAATCCAATTCTGGGCCGCCAGCAAAGATCTGCTCTTGCGGCGTGGAGCCGTCCTCGAGGGACACAAACTCGAAATCGTGGTTATGCCAGCCGAAGGAATGGCCAGCATCGCGGAACGGCTTTCCAGCTTCCTGAAGACGTTTGCCGAATGCGAACCATCCTGCGGCATCGCGTGGGCGCTGATCGGGAAGAAGATAAGGGCAATAGATGGCCTCGATGCCAAGCGTCTTGGCGATCTTGAGCGCCCGCTGCGGATCGCTTTCCAGCATGTCCAGACCGAAATGACCAGTCGGCATCGTCAGACCATTGGCATCCAGATCATTCTTCAACGCCTGCAAGGCCGCATCGTCCATGGTGCCGTAAATGCCGCCAAAGCCTTCGACATGGGAATACCCGGCTGCCGAGAGCTTTTTGAAAATGTCTGAAAGCGGTGGAAAATTGCGCGCGCTGTAAAGTTGAAAGCCAAGTTTCGTCATATGTCTCTCCTGACATTGGGACTATCTGGGGTGGATTGCTATGGTCAGATGCGATCTTCCGTCGTCGCATCGAAAAGGGAGGCCATGCTCATATCGAAAGACAGCTTGACCTTGGTGCCGGGAGCGAACCGCCGGTGCCCGCCCACACGCACGGACAGGGTATGCCCGGCATGCTTAAGCCAGATAAGATTATCGGCACCCATCGGCTCTTCGATATCGACCACGGCCTCGTGGACTTCTCCTCCGGTGATGTCCGCATCGACGCGAACATGTTCCGGTCTCACGCCGAGCACGGCAGAACTACCCGCCACGAGCGGCGCGGATGCTGCATAACCGTCGAGCGTGAAGCTGACGCCGTTGGTGACGAAGACGACTTTGCCGTCTTTCTCCTGCAACTCGCCGCGCAGGAAGTTCATTGACGGGGAACCGATGAAGCCCGCCACGAAGAGGTTTTTGGGTTTGTTGTAAATCGAGACCGGGTCGTCCAGCTGCTGAATGACGCCGCTTTTCATGATGGCGATGCGGTCTGCCAGTGTCAGCGCCTCAATCTGGTCGTGCGTGACATAGATCATCGTATTTTTGAGTGACTGGTGAAGCCTCTTGATTTCGACGCGAAGCTCCGAGCGCAGCTTGGCATCGAGGTTGGACAGAGGTTCATCGAACAGGAATACGTCGACGTCGCGCACCAGCGCCCGGCCAATGGCAACGCGCTGTCGCTGTCCGCCTGAAAGCTCGGCCGGTTTGCGTTTAAGCAGCGGTTCGATCTGGAGAATGCCAGCCGCCCGTTTCACCCTCCTATCGATTTCATCTTTCGGCACCTTTGCCACCTGAAGGCCGAACGACAGGTTTTTTTCAACTGTCATCTGCGGATAAAGCGCGTAGGACTGGAACACCATGCCGATGCCACGGTCTTTAGGCTCTTCCCATGTGACGTTGCGATCCTTGATGAAAATCTGCCCGTCGGTGGGTTCCAGAAGTCCTGCGATACAATTAAGCAGGGTCGATTTTCCGCAACCGGACGATCCCAGCAGCACCAGAAACTCGCCGTCGTAAATATCCAGATTGAGGTCGGTCAGCACGTTGACGGCGCCGAACGACAGGGAAAGGTCTTGGATTGAAACGCTTTTGTTCATGAAGCTTAACCTTTGACTGCGCCTGCGGCGATGCCGCGGACAAAAAGTCTGCCTGAAACGAAGTAAACGAACAGCGGAACGGCACCGGTCAGCAGGGTAGCCGCCATGTTGACGTTGTATTCCTTGACGCCCTGAACCGAGTTGACGATGTTGTTGAGCTGCACCGTCATCGGGTAATATTCAGGTCGCGTGAACACGACACCGAAGAGGAAGTCGTTCCAGATACCTGTGACCTGCAAAATCATCGCCACCACGAAGATAGGCAGCGACATGGGCAACATGATCCGGAAATAGATCTGCCAGAAATTCGCGCCGTCGATACGTGCCGCCTTGAACAACTCTTCCGGCAAACCCGCAAAGTAGTTGCGGAAGAGAAGTGTCAGGATCGGCATTCCAAAAATCGTATGGACGATGACGAGGCCGGTCAGCGTGCCGTAGACGCCCATTTCACGCAGGACGATCACGATTGGGTAGATCATCACCTGATAGGGAATGAACGCTCCGATGATGAGGATCGAAAAGAAAAGCTCCGACCCTTTGAACTTCCAGTTTGCCAGTGCGTAACCGCTGACGGACGCGACAAGGATCGAAACGATTGTCGACGGCACCATGATCCTTACGGAGTTCCAGAAGCCGCGCGAGAGGCCATCACAATTCAGGCCCGTGCAGGCATTTGCCCAGGCCTTGACCCAGGGCTCGAAGGTAATTTCGACCGGCGGCGCGAAAATATTGCCAAGGCGGATTTCAGGCATGCCTTTCAACGACGTCACGACCATGACATAGAGAGGCAACAAGTAATAAACCGCAGCGACAAAAAGAGTGCCGTAGAGCATGATGTTGCGCCGGGAAAGGCGTTTGCGAGGCTTGCGACCACGCGGACCGGCGAGGTTTTTCGAGACGGCATCCGCCCCCGCTGCGACCGTATTCAATGTACTGATATTAGCCACGTTTGCGCCCTCCGAATTCGAGGTAAGCCCATGGAATGATGATGATTGCGACAGTGATCAGCATCATCGTCGACGCCGCAAATCCCTGCCCGAGATTCTGCGCCTGAAACATGTAATCGTAGACGTATTTCGCTGGCACTTCCGAAGCGATGCCGGGACCACCGCTGGTTTGCGCAACCACAAGATCGTAAACCTTGACGATGCCGCTGGCGATGATGACCAGTGTGGTGATGAAGACCGGGCGCATCATGGGAATGACGATCAGCAGATAGGTCTTCCACATCGGGATGCCATCGACCCGCGAGGCTTTCCAAATATCCTCATCGATGCCGCGCAAACCGGCCAGCATCAGACACATTACGAGCCCCGTACCCTGCCATAGCGCTGCGATCAGAATGCCGTAGATGACGATTTGAGAATTATAGAGAGGGTCGAAGGTGAAGCTTTCCCAACCCATCGACCGTACGACGGACTGAATGCCGAATTCCGGATTGAGCAACCACTGCCATACGAGACCGGTCACGATGAAAGACAGAGCAAAGGGATAAAGAAAGATCGTTCTGAAGGTATTCTCGAAACGGATTTTCTGATCCATCAGAGCCGCAAGAACGAAGCCGATAACAAGGCTGAATATCAGAGACAGAACGCCGTATATTGCCAGATTCTGAATTGAAACGATCCAGCGTGGTGCGTCCCAAAGGCGTTCATACTGGTCGAAACCGATGAAACTGGCGCGCGGCAGTAGTTTGGAGTTCGTAAAGGAATAAACGACGGTCCAGATCGTTCCCCCTAGAAAAATGACCATAGAGACCAAAATCATGGGTATTGATGCAATCTTCGAATTGAGATTGCGGAATAACTGGTTTGGACGACCAGCGTGGGTTCTCCCCGCCATGCACCTCTCCTGTCAATCGTTGCCGTTGGCATGCCTTATCCATGACGTCCCCCATTACGGGGGACGCCTTGGAGAGACGTCATCGGCACCGGTGAAACCCACCGATGCCAGCGATTGCAATCAATCCGCTGAGGAAATGATCTCGGCAAAGCGCTTTTGCGCAGCTTCAGGCGTCAGGGAAGCATTGGCGAAGAATTCCGCCATGAGATCTTCCTTCTGCTTCTGCGTGTCAGCGGAGACGAGCTGGTCCGTGCTGGTGAGCGCATTGCCTTTCCCGATTATTTCAAGCCCCTTCTTCATGCAGTCGTTGGCAGCTGCCAGATCGACGTCGCCGCGAATTGGGAGCGAGCCTTTTTTCAGGTTGAAGGCGACCTGCACTTTTTGATCGACGATGGTTTCCGCAAGAACATCCTGTGCCTTCGATTTCTCTTCATTATCCAGAAGCGGGAAATAGAAAGCATCGCCCCCGGTGGTAAGATACTCGTTCATTCCGAGACCAGGCAGGCAAGTGTAGTCAGTGCCGGCTTTCTTGTTGGCGATCTGGAATTCACCCTGCGCCCAATCGCCCATGACCTGACCGCCAGCCTTGCCAGTGATGACCATGTTGGTTGCCTGGTTCCAATCCTGAACGTTGGACCCCTTGGAGAGCTTGCGCGCTTCGTCAGCAGCAGCGAAGATTTTCGCCATTTCTGGTCCCGCTGCTACATCTGCATCCTTGTCCTTGTAGACCTTCTCGTAAAGTTCCTTGCCGCCAAGCGAGAGTGTCAACGTATCGAACAGACCGTTCGACTGCCAGGCCTGACCGCCAAGTGCAAGCGCCTGAATTCCTGCCTTCTGAAGCGCAGGTCCCGCAGCCACAAACTCCGCCCAGTTTTTAGGGACCGGGACACCGGCCGTTTTAAAAGCTTCGTTGGAAAGCCACAACCACTGCCATGAGTGAATGTTGACGGGCGCGCAATAAATTTTGCCGTCGATGGTGCAGCTATCAAGCAGGCTGGACGGCTTGATGACGTCTTTCCATTTGCCTTTTTCAGCGACATCGCTGAGATCTCGCATCAAGCCGGATTGAACGAGCTCTTCTGCCTGCCGACCATGATTGAACTGCGTGGCGCCCATGGGATCGCCGCCGGTGATGCGGCTGACCATGATGGGACGAGCCGTGCTTCCACCTCCCGCAATCGCACCATCGACCCATTTGTTACCGGTTGCATCGAACGCCTTGGCAAGTTCCGCTACGGCTGCGGCCTCTCCTCCCGATGTCCACCAATGTGTCACCTCTAGATCCGCGGCATTGGCAATACCCGCCGGAAGCATAACACCGGCAGCCAAAGCAGCCAGAATAGAACGAATGCGCATGAGTCTCCTCCCTCACTGAAACGTTGCCGTAAAACCGTATGCGAAAGATTTACGATGTGCAACAGTTGCGCGAGTAAATTTTACGTTTCAATAAAAGTCATTATTTTTCAATATTTTAAGCTAAATATCAAACCTATGGCGGCAGAAAAATATGCGAAGTTCAGAAACGCCGACGAAAATTTCTTCACGTCCATCTTCTAAAGGTAAAATGCAGTAATTCAACAACCATCAAAAAGATGAACGCAAGATCGGAACGCACAAACATTAATTTTGTCGCATAAATTTTCAGCCGAATCTTAAATAGAAGAGACAAATTTAAGCAAACTGGAAGGATTGAATTGGTCAATTCTAAATTGAATGTTGTACAACCCTTTCGTTTAACAAAATCCAATTAATTCAACCCCCCTTAATCTCACCTTAACCATTGCAATATCTAATACGCTAATATGGTGACCAAGACGATTTCTGGGGCAACCCTCTAAAAATGATCGATATTTGCCATGGGCGCATGAAGCAGGCCTTAAACTCAAAAGATGTTTAGTCGCGAGAAATCCTACCCCCGCAACCGCTGGAGTAGATGACTTGCCCATTTCCTGCCCGCCCGGAGTTCAAACGTGAGAGTTGTGCTTATAGACGATAGCGAGGCCGCAGTCTTTGTGCCGCGCGTCGATAAACATGCCGCCAAAGCGACAGTCTATTCCATTCAGAGTATCTCTCGTCATCCGACAGGCAATGGCTCCAGCAAGACCACTGATAAATTTATCAAAATGCGATCCAGGCAGCCCCTCCGCTGATTGCCACCGCAGATAATTACGCTTCGCTCACAACAAACCGACTTCAAAACACCGCTGAACCCAGGACAAGTCTATGACGCCGGAAATACTTGCTCTCCCATCCTCCCTGTCTATCCGGGGGATAGGTGCTGTTCACGAAAAGCTTTTGTCCGCGTTTCAGATGAACGATGCCATCGTGCTGGATATTCCCGAAGACGTGACGGTTGACCTCAGCTTTATCCAGCTGGTGGAGGCATCACGCGGTTACGCCCGCAAGCACGGCAAATTCATCACCCTCAAGAAGCCCGCAACACCCGGCGTAGTGGATACGCTCCAGCGTGGCGGCTTCCTCACGAAAATGGACGAGGCGTCTCGCCTCTTCTGGCTGCATGGAAAGGATATTCAATGAGCGCCAACATTCTTACCGTCGACGATTCTGCCAGCATACGGATGACGACGAAAATCGCCCTCACCAATGCAGGCTACCAGGTCACCGAGGCGGTCGATGGCGCTGACGGTCTGGCGAAGGCCAAGGGCGCATCATTCGACCTTATCGTTACCGATCTGAACATGCCGAACATGAACGGTCTCGAAATGATCGAGGCGCTTCGCCAGTCGCCAGCTCACACCGGTATTCCGATCATCTTCCTGACGACGGAGTCCGACGCCGACATGAAGGCGCGTGCAAAGGCCGCGGGCGCGACCGGCTGGATCACCAAGCCATTCGATCCTGAAAGCCTCGTGAAGATCGCCAGAAAGGTTCTTGGTAGATGACGATACTGGACCCCATTCAGGTTTTCAGAACGGAAGCAGGAGAGCTTTTCGAGCAGATCGAAAGCGGCCTTCTGGATCTGTTGCATGATCTTTCCAACCAGAGTCAGATCGATGCCGTGTTTCGCGGCCTGCATACCCTAAAGGGGTCCGGAGCAATGTTCGGCTTCGAGGCATTGGCTGCGTTTACACACCATTGCGAGACGGCGTTCGATCGCGTTCGCAAGGGCGAAGTCCCCGCGAGCAGCGAATTGATCGCGGCGGTTCTGGAAGCGCAGGACCATATGCGTCGCCTTGTAGACAACCCAGCTACCGCGTTTCCAGAAACTGGCGACCGCCTGCTCGCCAAGCTGCAAGCTGCGGTCGGCGGTGAAACCGGTGCTGAAACACCACAGCCACAAAAGGCGGCACCGGCAAAGCAACAGGGCCCGGCAAAAACAACATGGAAGATAGACTTCCGCCTGCCCGCCAATGCCATGGCGAATGGCACAAACCCGCTTGGCTTGCTGGATGAACTGGCAGAAATGGGTGAGTGCGAGATCGTTGCAGATACATCCACCATCCCGTCGCTGGATGAGTTCGATCCCGCCAATCTCTACGTTTCCTGGTCCACGACGCTTACCACCGAACAGTCCCGTGAAGCCATCGATGATGTCTTCATCTTCGTGATGGACGACATGGACCTAAAGGTCACAAAGCTGGAAGACGAGGCTCCCCAGCACGAGATTGTGCCCCTGCCCTCGCCCGTCGAAGAGGCAGCGAAAACTAATCCGGCAGCAGCACAGTCCCCGGCTGATGCCAAGCAGTCAAAGGCTACTGAGAACGTGCGCGTTCCCGCCGAACGGCTGGATGAACTGATGGACCGTGTCGGAGAACTGGTTATTGCACAGTCCCGCCTCTCACAGCTCGCCAACACCAGCGTCGACATTCAGCTTCGCTCGGTTTCCGAGGACGTGGAGCGCCTGTCGGGCGAGTTGCGCGATACGATGATGGTTCTGCGGATGGTGCCCATCGCCCAACTTTTCAGCCGTTTCCGCCGCCTGACGCACGATCTGGCACGCGAAACCGGCAAACAGATCGAACTTGTCACCGAAGGCGAAAGCACAGAGGTCGACAAGGCCGTTATCGAACGTCTTGCCGATCCGCTTGTGCATCTCGTTCGCAATTCCTGTGACCACGGTCTTGAGCAGCCGGAAGAACGCATCGCGGTAGGAAAAAACCCGACAGGTCGCGTCACGCTCGTCGCGCGGCAGTCCGGTGGCGATGTCACGATCACCATACGCGACGACGGACGCGGGATCGACCGTCAGCGCGTACGCGCAAAGGCGGAATCGGTGGGCCTTGTCGCCCCCGGCGCAACGCTTGCGGATCAGGAACTTTTGCAGATGATCTTCGAGCCGGGCTTCTCCACCGCTGCACAGGTCACCAACCTGTCAGGCCGTGGCGTTGGCATGGATGTGGTCAAGAAAACAATCGAAACCCTGCGCGGCTCGATCAGTGTCACCTCAACACCCGGCGCAGGCTCGGAAATCTCGCTCGCTATTCCACTGACGCTGGCGATCATAGATGGCCTGCTCGTACGCGTTGGCGGAGGCTGCTACGTCATTCCGCTTTCAGCCGTGGAAGAGTGCCTCGAACTTTCCCCTGAGGACGATGTGAAGTCCCGCGGACGTTCCTTCATATCGCTTCGCGAAAGCCTCGTCCCCTTCATTCGTCTCCGCGAGCTTTTCCAAACGGGTACGAAACCTGATCAGTTCCAGAAGGTCGTGGTCATCTCCACTGGGTCGGAACGCGTTGGTCTCGTCGTCGACCAGATCATCGGTGACCACCAGACAGTGATCAAGGCAATGTCAAAGCTGCATCATGATGTCGCGACGTTCTCTGGCGCCACCATTCTGGGCGATGGCAGTGTCGCCCTCATTCTCGATGTCGCGCATCTGGTGACGGCAGGGCAGCAGCAGGAGGCGCAGATGCGCATTGCCGGATGAATCATCCTCTTTTGAAACAGCCACACGATTTCTGGGCGGGTCGGGAAGATCTGGAAGTGCTCACCTTCTCCATAGAAGGCGAGACCTTCGCAATCGAAGCGATACAGGTGCAGGAAATCCTCGATCTTCTACCGGAAACGGCGGTTCCCGGTGCCAAACCGTTCGTCTCCAGCGTCATCAACTTCCGCGGCAAGGTCATTCCACTGGCGGATATCCGCCTCGCTTTCGGCATGGATGCGGCGGAAAAAACAATCGACAGCCGCATCATCGTCATCGAACTATCGCTCGAAGGCGAACTGACGCTAATCGGCCTGCGGACCGACAAGGTGTACGAAGTCACGACCTTTTCCCAATCCGCAAGCGAGCCTCCGCCAAGTGTCGGCATGCGCTGGCGCCCTGACTACATCAACTGCCTCATCAAGCGTGGTTCGCAATTCGTAATCATGCCCAACCTCATAGCAATCTTCACTGCACAACGCGACGCCAACACTGCCAAAAGCAGCCAGCGAAGCAATGTCATCGAGCTTTCGAAGGATTTTTGACATGCGTTTCACGATCAAGATGAAGCTGGCAGTCGCGTTCGGATTTCTGATCGCAATGCTCGCAGGTACAGCAGGCTATGGCATCTACAGTCTCAGTCTAGCCAGAGATTCCATGAATGAGGTCGTAGAAGGTACGGTTGTACGCCTCGATAAAGTTCATCAGATCAACGCTCTTTCACTTGTAACGGTGCGCTCACAGAAAAACCTCATCCTTGCGACCTCGCCGGAAGAAGTTCAGCGCCACAAGGAAACCGGCAACGAGAGCCGCGCTCAACTGGATAAGCTGGCCAACGAGATGGCATCCACTGCCTCCCCGGAGATGCAGGCGACGTGGTCCTCCATTCTGGCTGCGAACCAGAAGTTCGAGGCGACAGATGATCGCATTCGTGAGTTGGTCGCTCAAGGCAACACCTCGGCCGCGGCAGCTTACTCCTCCGGTGAAGGTCGCGTGGCGGCGAACGAGTTGACGCAGAAGCTCGATGAAACCGTGAAATTCAATCGCGCTCGACTGGATGCGGCAAAGAAGGCGGCCGCTGCCGAGTACGAAAACACCAGAATGCTGTTGATCGCGATATCGATTGCGGCAGTCGTCATCGCAGTCATCACCGCCATCTGGATCGCGCTCGGCATCAGCAGTGGACTGCGTAAAATCATGATCGTCGCAGAAGCCGTCGCTGTTGGCGATCTCGATCAGGATGTCGAAATCAAGTCGAACGATGAGATCAAGGATCTGGTTGACCGTATCAATGTGATGACCGGAAATCTGCGCAACACCGCAAGCGTTGCAAACGAGATCGCCGACGGCAACCTGACGATCACGCCGAAGCCGCTTTCCGACAAGGACACGCTGGGCGTCTCGCTGCAGCGTATGGTCGAGCGCCTGCGTGGAGTCGTCGCCGATGCGCTTGCCGCAGCCGACAACGTTTCGTCCGGTAGCCAGGAACTCTCCGCAAGCTCGGAACAGTTGTCGCAGGGCGCGACAGAACAGGCATCCTCTGCGGAAGAGGCTTCCGCCTCGATGGAAGAAATGGCTGCCAACATCAAGCAGAACGCTGACAACGCAGCGCAGACCGAAAAGATTGCGCGCCAGTCCTCCAAGGATGCAGAAGCAAGCGGCGAGGCCGTAGGCCGCGCTGTGTCCGCAATGCGCACCATTGCCGAGAAAATTTCCATCGTTCAGGAAATCGCTCGCCAGACCGACCTTCTCGCACTCAACGCTGCCGTCGAAGCGGCCCGCGCAGGTGAACACGGCAAGGGCTTTGCAGTCGTCGCATCCGAAGTTCGCAAGCTGGCCGAACGCAGCCAGGCGGCAGCGGCTGAAATCTCTTCGCTCTCCGGCGAAACGGTGCAGGTCGCGACCGAAGCCGGCGAAATGCTCAATCGTCTCGTACCCGACATCCGCAAAACCGCCGAGCTGGTCTCCGAAATTTCTGCCGCATGCCGCGAGCAAGACATCGGTGCAAGCCAGATCAACGAAGCAATTCAGCAGCTGGACAAGGTGACGCAGCAGAATTCCGGTGCTTCGGAAGAAATGTCCGCAACCTCCGAAGAGCTTGCCGCACAGGCCGAAGAACTTCAGGCCAGCATCGCCTTCTTCAAGGTTGACCGTTCTACCGGAGCGCCCGTTGCCCGGGGTCACGCACCAGCTCGCAGTGCTGCCCCTGCACCGCGCCAACCCCTGAAGGCCTCTGCACCGGTACGCCGGCCAACGGCCGACCATTCCATCCATGGCCAGCAGGCACGCGCCAAGGGCTTTACGCTGGATATGTCGATGGGCGGCCCAGATGCGGATGACGCGGACTTTCGCGAAAGCGCATAGAACAGTCGCAAGACCAAGGGCTCCGGTCATTTTAAGCCGGAGCTAGCAAATGCCGATCTTAAGTGCCCATCAGCCTAGCCGGTTTCTGGGCTCGACAAAAATCTAAAAGCAATAGGACATACTTATGCGCATGACGATCAAACTCAAACTGGCTATGACGTTTGGCCTCATTCTAATCATGCTTGCAGGCACTGTGATGTATGCATTGAATAGTCTGAATACCCTTAACTCTGCGATTACGCAGGTCATCGCTGGTCCGGCTGCACGCTTGGACGCGACGCGAGAATTGAGCCGTCTGCAGCTAAGTATCACGCGCTCTCAGATGAATGCGGCCACTGCCGATAATCAGGCTGATGCAGTACAGTCGATGCAGAACAGCGAACGTCTTCGCACCGTGTTTCTTGAACGGTTGACATGGCTTCAGGAGCAGGCCGGTAGTGAAGATCGACGCGCCCAATGGCTGGAAGCGCGCAAGCTGACTGATGAGCTGTTCCTCGTCGACGATCAGATTCGACAACTCGTTAATTCAGGAAACTACGCCCTTGCGCTCGAGAAGGCCAAGCGCGATTCCCGTGCAGTCACGGACAAGATCGGTGCAATTATCGACGAGCGTGTTGAAGCTAACAGAAGTCTGATGAGCCAGGCAGATAAGGAAACTAACCAGCTTTACACCAGCACGTGGGGTATGCTCACCGGTATTGCAGCTGTCGTTGTGGTCATTGCTCTACTCGCAGCTACGCTTATTGCCGTCGGTATCAATCGCGGTCTGTCGAAGGCGATCACTGCGGTTCGCGATGTTGCCGATGGTGATCTGACAAAGATGGCCGAAGTTAAAGCCCGCGACGAGATTGGCGAGCTTCTTGAACAGGTCAATCTCATGATCGAGCGTCTTCGATTGGTCGTCGCAGATTCCGCAAATGCCGCTGAGAATGTTTCCACCGGAAGCCAGGAACTTTCCGCAAGCTCCGAGCAGGTATCACAGGGAGCAACCGAACAGGCTTCATCCACTGAAGAAGCATCGGCTTCCATGGAGCAGATGGCCGCTAACATCCGTCAAAATGCAGAAAATGCTGCACAGACGGAAAAGATTGCTCGCCAGTCATCCAAGGATGCGGAAACGAGTGGCGAAGCGGTTGGCCGTGCGGTCGTCGCTATGCGCACCATCGCAGAAAAAATCTCCATTGTGCAGGAAATCGCTCGTCAGACCGATCTTCTCGCACTCAACGCAGCTGTCGAAGCAGCCCGTGCAGGCGAACACGGCAAGGGCTTTGCCGTCGTCGCATCCGAAGTACGCAAGCTTGCAGAGCGCAGTCAGGCTGCCGCCGCTGAAATCGGAGCAATGTCGAGCGATACCGTCAAGGCAGCTGCCGATGCAGGCGAGATGCTAAACCGCCTTGTACCAGACATCCGTAAAACTGCCGAACTCGTTTCTGAAATCTCGGCGGCATGCCGCGAACAGGACATCGGCGCAAGCCAGATCAACGAGGCAATCCAGCAGCTTGACCGCGTAACACAGCAGAATACAAGCGCGTCCGAAGAGATGTCTGCAACCTCCGAGGAACTGGCGGCGCAGGCCGAAGAACTTCAGGCAAGCATCGCCTTCTTCCGCGTGGAGCGTTCCGCTCGTGCGGCGACACCAAAACCGGCTAATATTCGCTCGGAAGCACCATCCCGCCCCGCTGCAAAGGCAATCGCTGGTCAGCAGCGTAACGTGCATGATCACTCCGTCACATCCCAACAGGCGCGCGCAAAGGGCTTTGCTCTCGACATGTCCATGGGCGGACCGGACGCCCATGACGAAGACTTCCGCCACTCGGCCTGATGGCTGATCGGCATCAATACGGGCGCATCTGGCCCGTATCGATGAACCGGAACAACAAAGAATGAAGACCTCGAGAAGGCGCTGTAAACATGGCAAGCACATCATCTGACACTCAGTTCGTGACGTTCAGCCTCGGAGAAGAGGTCTTCGCCGTTCCCGTAGACGTCGTGCGCGAAATTCTCGATCACGAGGAAGCGTTCAAGATACCCCACGGTCCCGATTATCTCCTGGGCCTAAGGGATGTGCGTGGACAGGGTGTGCCGGTCATCGACCTGCGCCTGCGTCTCGGTATGAGCAGGACAATCAAGACGCCGCATACGCGCATATTGGTTCTCGATATTCCGATTGGCGAAAAGTTGCTGGCTTTGGGTCTCGTTGCCGACAAGGTCTTCGAGGTGACGCCGTTCCGACACGACCAGATCGAAACCGCACCGGATATCGGCATACGCTGGAATTCAAGTTACATCGCCGGTGTCGTGCGCCGCGATGGCGATTTCGTTGTCATCATCGATCTGGCGCAGCTGTTTTCCGGGGAGGCAACAGATCTTGCCAAGGTGAATAGCGGCCCCATGCGCGCCGCCTGAAAGGAATATGAACGTTGACTGCAGCAGCCACCGTCAATTTCGACGACAGCCTGAGCACGCGTGATTTTCGTGAGCTTTCCAATTTCATCTACAACTACTGCGGCATCAAGATGCCGGAAACCAAACGGTCCATGCTGGAAGGTCGCCTGCGCAAGCGGCTGCGGGCAACAGGCCTTTCAACGTTCAGCGCATATTGCGACTTCCTGTTTCGTCATGGTGGAATGGAAGAAGAGGCGATCTTCCTGATCGACGTGGTAACGACGAACAAGACGGACTTTTTCCGTGAGCCAAATCATTTCGATTACATGGAAAAATCAGCCCTGCCGACACTGGCAAAAAAAGGGCATGGGCGCATTCGCGCCTGGAGTTCTGCCTGCTCGACAGGTGCGGAGCCCTATACGATGGCCATGGTCATGGCGGATTCTGTGGCTAAGGGTGTGATCTCTGATTTCAGTATTCTTGCAACAGACCTCTCGACTGACGTTTTGAAGAAAGCGCATAGCGGCATCTATCAAAGGGAACTCGTCGATCCTGTGCCGACGGAAATGATGCGCAAATACGTGATGCAGGCGAAGGACAGACAGCGCAACGACGTGCGCATCGTACCCAAACTTCGCTCTAAAGTCGGCTTTGCGCGGATGAACCTGATGAACCCGACTTACGAGGTCGGGGATGGCTACCACATCATCTTCTGCCGCAATGTGCTGATCTACTTCGACAAGAAGACACAGACCCACGTTTTGACACAGCTATGCAAATGCCTGATGCCGGGCGGCTATCTGATGATCGGCCACTCCGAAACGGTGACGGGGATCAACCTGCCGATCAAACAGGTTTCCAATACCGTTTTCATGAAACAGTAGCGCGCCATGGTGAAAAAGACCCGAGTTCTGATTGTCGATGATTCCGCAAGCGTTAGGCAGACGCTGACGGCGGTGCTTGAGGCCGACCCCGCCATTGAGGTCATCGGCGTTGCTTCCGATCCGTTCATGGCAGCGAAGAAGCTTCAGGAAGACGTACCGGACGTGATCACGCTGGACGTGGAAATGCCCCGCATGGATGGCATCACATTCCTGCGCAAGATCATGTCGCAGCACCCGATACCGGTGGTCATGTGTTCCTCCTTAACGGAAGCGGGCTCGGAAACGCTTCTACAGGCGCTGGAAGCCGGTGCCGTGGATGTCATCCTCAAGCCGCGCATCGGCGCTGCCGACCATCTTGCGGAATCCGGCATGCGGATTTGCGAAGTCGTGAAAAGTGCTGCACAAGCACGCGTCAAGGAAATAAAGCTGCCAGCCCGCTCCGCTGCCGCGCGTGGCCCGCAGGCGAAGCTGACTGCGGATGCCGTTCTGCCTCCGCCATCTGGCAAGGCGATGGCACGCACCACCGAAATGGTGGTTTGTGTTGGCGCATCGACAGGCGGAACTGAAGCTTTGCGCGAGATGCTGGAGAGACTGCCCTCGAACTCACCGGGCATCGTCATCGTCCAGCACATGCCGGAGAAATTCACTGCCGCATTTGCCAAGCGGCTCAACACACTTTGCGATGTGGAGATCAAAGAAGCGGTGGACGGCGATCCGGTGCTGCGCGGCCATGTTCTGATCGCTCCCGGAGACAAGCACATGCTGCTGGAGCGTCAGGGCGCACGCTATCACGTTTCCGTCCGAAACGGCCCGCTGGTTTCACGTCATCGTCCGTCCGTCGATGTGCTATTCCGCTCCGCCGCCCGCTCTGCCGGGTCGAACGCCATGGGTGTCATCATGACAGGCATGGGAGATGATGGAGCGCGCGGGATGCTGGAGATGCATCAGGCCGGTGCTTATACGGTGGCGCAGGACGAGGCATCCTCCATTGTGTTCGGCATGCCGAAGGAAGCAATTGCTTATGGCGGCGTCGACAAGATTGTATCGCTGGATCGGATCGCCCAGGAAATTTTGGCAGAGGACAGACGGCGATAGCTCCCTGTTTTCAGACGTTCCTAGGGCATAAACCCGTTCCACACTTTCGCTGGAATGCTTTAATTCGCCTCATGTCTTCAGTTCCTGTTAACCATAATGCTGAATGATTGCGATGCGCCATGAAGTAGGCGCAGTGCAACGCGCGATGATCGCCCACCATTCCTCTTGTCGTCGGGGCGATCATGGCAGTCATAACTTTTGCAAACACCAAGGGCGGGGCCGGCAAGACGACCGCCGTGCTGCTTCTCGCGTCCGAGTTTGCCCGTCGTGGCCTGCAGATCTGCGTCATCGATACCGATCCACAGCGCTGGCTTTCCAAATGGCGCGAAAATTCCGATTATCGTGTCGATCTTTCGGTCATCACCTACGTTTCCGCGTCCAGTCTTCAGCAACACGTGCTGGATAATCGCAAGAAATTCGACCATGTCATCATCGACCTGCCCGGTGCGCAGTCTCCCCTGCTCGCGACTGCCGTGGGCTTGTCAAACCACGTCCTCATTCCCGTGCAGGGCAGCACGATGGATGCGCAAGGTGGTGCACAGGTTCTGGAATTGCTTCGCTATCTGGACGATCGCGCTTCGATCAAGATTCCGCACTCCGTCGTGCTTTCCCGGGTCAACTCGATGGTGACGACACGCGCACTCCTGGCAGCAAAAGCGCTGCTCGCCAAACGTGACGTTCACGTTCTCGATGTGCCTATCATTGAGCGCGCAGCTTTCCGCGATATGTTCGAATTTTGCGGCTACCTGCACATGATGAGCCCATCGCAGGTGAGCAATCTCGACAAGGCGCTTCAGAACAGCATGGCGTTTGCCGACGAGGTTCTGAAACTCCTCCCGCAACAGGGTGCTGGCCGCCTTTCTTCGGCGGCCTGAGCCAGATCAGTTGCGCTTGTAGTCGTCCTCCAGACGAAGGATGTCATCTTCGCCAAAATACGATCCGGTCTGAACTTCGATCAACTCCAGCGGAATTTTCCCTTCATTGGCCAGCCGATGCTGCTTACCGATAGGGATGTAGATGGATTCATTTTCGGTCAGCAAGCGCTTTTCGCCCTCTATCGTCACAGTCGCAGTACCGCGGACGATGATCCAGTGTTCGGAGCGATGATAATGCTGCTGCAGGGATATGCGTTGACCCGGCTCCACCTTGAGGTGGCTGACCCGGAAACGAGGGCCTGAATCAGTCTGCTCGATATGCCCCCAGGGACGATAGACTCGCTTGTGCTTTTCCGTCTTGGTGGAGTGATCGCCGCTTTTCAGCGTTTCTACGAGCCCCTTTACGTCCTGCACGCGGTCCTTGGGAGTGACCAGCACGGCGTCTTTGGTGGCAACAACTACAAGGTCTTTTGCTCCTACGACGGTCGTCAGAATGCTGTTGGAGTGGATCAGGCACCCTTCGGAATCCAGCAATAGACCCTGTCCTTCCACCGCGTTCTGGTTCCCCTGCTTGTCAGCAATTTCCCAGATAGCATCCCAGCTACCAATATCAGACCAGCGGAAATGACCGCGTACGACCGCCATCCGTTGAGTATTCTCGATCACGGCATAGTCGATGGAGTTTTTGGGCGATTCCTCGAAACTTTCCTTATGCAGACGAACGAAGCCCAGGTCGCTTTCGTAATTCTCGACGGCCGCTGTCACTGCCTTCAGAATTTCAGGTGCATATTTCTCCAGCTCTCCGATCATCACATCGGAGCGGAACAGGAAGTTGCCGGAATTCCAGAGATAGCCATTTTCAACATAGGTAATGGCGCGCTCTTCATCCGGCTTTTCAACAAATGCCTCCACGACGCAGAGATCGTCACTGCCGTTTATGGGCGCGCCCGGATTTATGTAGCCGTAGGCGGTGCGGGGTTCGGTGGGCGTCAGGCCGAACACGACGATGTTGCCCTGTTCCGCCGCTTCTGCGCCAAGCTTCACCGCATTCGCGAAGAGCTCGTCGTCCAGCACGACATGGTCGGCGGCGAGCGCCAGCACTAGCGAGCCTTTTTCGCGCTTTTCGGCGAGAACAGCTGCGGCTGCCATGGCAGCTGCACTGTCCCGGCGAGCGGGTTCGAGAACGACCGTCGCCGGGAGGTCGACTTCCTCGGCCTGACGACGGGCAAAAAAGCGGAAGTCCTCATTTGTGATGACAAGCGGCTCGGCATAAAGGCTTTTATCGCCGACACGTTTCAATGTCTGCTGATAGGTGGAAAACTCGCCGACGAGAGGTTGAAACTGCTTTGGAAGTTGATCACGCGACACAGGCCAAAGTCTCGAACCCGCACCACCTGCCAGAAGTACCGGGGTAATCTTTCGAACCTGCTCACTCACACTTCACCTCTTCACTTTCAGGACGCTCAACTTACACCGCATCCAACAAATCATGTATGACAATAAATGCCAAGTTTGCGTTGCAGCATACGTTGAAACGGCTACCAGCCGACCCGGTTCCGATTCTCGTAGACGCGGTGAAAGAAATCAAAAGCGATGAGCATCGTCTTATTCGGAACACCTAATCGATTGAAGCGTTCGCTCCGCCCGCAGATGAGTGGATTTGTTGCAGTGAACAACATTGAAAGCTTGGCAGCACGCTGAAAAATAAAATAACAACGCCGGCATAGCTATTGAAAAAAGAAGGCGGGGCGAATGTCAGACAAAGCGAAATCGGCAACGGGCAGGACATCTGTGACGGATCAGGAAGCGCTGGACTTTCACGCTGAAGGCCGTCCCGGAAAGTTGGAAATCACCCCCACCAAGCCGATGGCGACGCAGCGGGATCTTTCACTGGCCTATTCACCAGGGGTAGCCGTGCCGGTAAAGGCCATCGCAGAAGACCCGGCCACCGCCTATGATTATACCACTCGCGGCAACATGGTTGCCGTCATTTCCAACGGTACGGCCATTCTCGGCCTTGGCAATCTCGGCGCGCTTGCATCCAAGCCGGTGATGGAAGGCAAGTCCGTTCTGTTCAAGCGTTTCGCGGATGTCGATTCCATCGATCTAGAGGTCGATACCGAAGATGCGGACGAATTCGTCAACTGCGTGCGTTATCTCGGCCCTTCCTTCGGCGGCATCAACCTTGAAGACATCAAGGCGCCGGAATGTTTCATCATCGAAAGCCGCCTGCGCGAAATCATGGATATTCCGGTATTTCATGATGACCAGCATGGAACAGCGATCATCGCGGCTGCGGGTCTCATCAACGCCATCGAGCTGACCGGCCGCGATTTCAAGACCACCAAGCTTGTCTGCAACGGTGCCGGTGCTGCGGCGATTGCCTGTATGGACCTGATCAAGGCGATGGGTTTCAACCCGGAAAACATCACGCTTTGCGATACGAAGGGCGTGATCTATCAGGGTCGCACCGAAGGCATGAACCAGTGGAAGTCTGCCCATGCGGTAAAGACCGATGACCGCACGCTGGCGGAAGCTATGAAGGGCGCGGATGTCGTATTCGGTCTTTCGCAGAAGGGCGCGTTCACCGAAGATATGATCCGCTCCATGGCACCGAAGCCGATCATCTTCGCCATGGCCAACCCCGACCCGGAAATCACGCCGGAAGAAGTTGCACGCATTCGTGACGATGCAATCATGGCGACGGGCCGCTCCGACTACGCCAATCAGGTGAACAACGTTCTCGGCTTCCCTTATATCTTCCGTGGCGCGTTGGATGTGCGTGCAAGCCAGATCAATGACGAAATGAAAATCGCCGCCGCACAGGCACTCGCCGATCTGGCACGCGAAGATGTGCCGGATGATGTCGCTGCGGCCTATCAGGGCAACCGGCCGCGCTTCGGACCGCAATATATCATCCCAGTCCCGTTCGATCCCCGTCTGATCTCAGCAATTCCGGTGGCCGTTGCCAAGGCGGCTATCGAGACAGGAGTGGCACGTCGCGTTTTGCCTGACCTGGATGCCTATGCGCGTGAGCTTTCCGCTCGACGCGATCCGATGGCGTCCACGACGCAAAGGCTCTATGAACGCGTTCGTCGTTCGCCCAAGCGCGTCGTTTTCGCGGAAGCGGAAGAAGAACAGGTCATGCGCGCTGCAATCTCGTTCACAGCGCAGGGTCTCGGCACCGCCATTCTTCTGGGCCGCGACGATATCATCAAGGCAAATGCCGAGAGCGCAGGCATCGACCTCGACCGGCCGAACATCGAAATCACCAATGCTCGCCTTTCAGGACGCGTCGATGCGTACATCGATTATCTCTATGCTCGGCTTCAGCGCAAAGGCCTGTTGTTGCGGGACGTTCAGCGCCTGATACATAATGACCGCAACCACTTTGCATCCTGCATGGTGGCAATGGGCGATGCCGATGCCATGGTGACGGGAACAACGCGCAACTATTCCACCGCCTTGGAAGACGTTCGCCGCTGCATCGATGTGAAACCCGGTCACCGCGTCATTGGCGTTTCGCTGGTTGTTTCTCGTAACCGGACGGTGTTCGTGGCCGATACGGCCGTTCACGACATGCCTTCCGCCGAAGATCTGGCGGATATCGCTGAAGAAGCTGCGGGGCTTGCCCGTCGGTTTGGCTATGAGCCTCGCGTGGCCATGCTGGCCTACTCAACCTTCGGTCACCCGACCGGCGAGCGTTCCGACAAGGTTCGTGAAGCGGTGCGTATACTCGACAAACGCAATGTCGCCTTTGAAGTCGACGGCGAAATGTCGGCGGATATCGCGCTTAATCACCAGAAGATGCAGAGCCAGTATCCCTTCGCCCGCCTTTCCGGCGCGGCCAACGTTCTGGTGATGCCTGCCATCCATTCGGCCTCAATATCGACCAAGATGCTTCAGGAACTCGGTGGCGCGACCGTCATCGGCCCTTTACTCGTCGGTCTCGACAAATCCGTACAGATCACATCGATGGGTGCAAAGGACAGCGACATCGTTAACATGGCAGCGATTGCGGCCTATAACGCCGGTCGGTAAGGAAAAATCAGTACCGCCCAGAACTCCGGGCGGTACTACAATTTCATAATTCACAGGAAGTTTCTCTGTATTTTCTGGAGAACACGTTTCAGCCACATAATTCGGATTGCGTCCCTTCGCAATTAGGGGGCATCTGTGCTGCCTGAGAAGCGCAGGTAGTGGCTGGGATACGGAAACACGATGTTGAAATGCCCGACGATGAGAACGTCCGGTGAAACCACTGAAGGTTTTTACAGGCGTATTTCGGAAAGTCTCATCGGCAATCCGAACGCAGTTATCGCTCTATTCGGCTTATATTATCTTCTCCAGATATTCACCCGGCTCGCCATGCCACCCGCATTGCGTATCGATGAAGCGCAACAGGTGTTGTTCGCACAGTGGCTCGCACTTGGTTACGATGCGCAGCCGCCGCTCTACAACTGGTTTCAGCAGGCAGTCTTCCAGCTATTTGGCACATCTCTGGCCACCATTGCCATCGCCAAGAACCTCATCCTTTTCCTTACCTTCGCCATCTACATCAAGAGCGCCGCTCTTGTATTAAAAGACAAGCGACTGGTTCTGATTGCAGCCATGGCGCTATTCTTCAGTCCGCAGGTATTCTGGCAGGCGCAGCGGGATCTCACCCATACCACGATGCTGATGCTGACCTGCACATGGGTCGTTTATCTCAGCATTCGCCTCATTCAGAAGCCGACGACGGTGGGTTATGCGCTCGTTGGCCTCGCTGTCGGCCTCGGAATGTTGTCGAAGTACAATTTTGTGCTTGTCCTGCCAGCGGTGCTTGCCGCCGTGTGGTTTCATCCGCAGGGGCGCGAGCGCATTCTCGACCGTCGCTTTCTGCTTACCATCGGCATCAGCCTTATCGTCTTTCTGCCTCATGCTTTCTGGCTCTTCGAAAACTTTACCTTTGCATCCGATGTGACGATGCGGCGTATGGCAGAAGAGGCACCGGACAGCAGGCCACTGCAAATCCTGCTCGGGCTGGCGCGCGTCGCGTTCGGTTCGCTCGTCATCATCGCACTGCCTTCTTTGCTCATCTGGTGGTCGGCTCAAAAACAAACTGCCGGCAAAACAAGCCGTGCCGCCAAATCCGACTGGCTGCGTTTCTTCGTGCATTATTTCTTTGCCCTCACCGTGGTCCTCTTCGTCGTCATTGTTTCCACGACCATGACCGAAGTGCGCGATCGGTGGCTTTTGCCGTTAATGATGCCGTTTCCCATTCTTGCTGCGCTTTGGCTTGAGCAGCGGTCACTCGATGAGGTCGGGTTCCAAAAGAGAGTTCTGCCTACCGCACTCGCAATCATGGCATTACTGCCTGTTGCGCTGATCCTGAGCGTTCCTTTGCAAGCATGGACGGGTAAAGCCTCCAGATCGAACTATGACTACGAAAGTTTCCAGCGTTACATTCATAACGATAAAGGTATCTCCCCCTCCGTCATCATCACACCGGACTGGCATACGGGAGGAAATCTTCGGTTCGTGTTCAACAAGACGCCAGTCGCTACGATCATCTATGATGATTTCGATCCCAAGTTTCAGCCGTCCTTCGATCATCCAATTCTCTTTGTCTGGAACGGTGATGGTGACGCAACGGACAGATTATCGCACTGGCTGGAAGAACAGATCAGCGTCAAGCTCAAGAGCGTAACGATCCAGCAGTTTAAAACACCCATGTATTTTCCAGTCGGAGGAAAGATGCAGGTGTTCAGCTATGCCGTCATAACGCCGGATAACTTCGAAGCAGCCTCCCCACCGCGCTAGTCGACAAACTGTATTCAACAATGGTACGAAACGGGCCAGACGCGAGTGGCGTCTAAGTGCGCAGTGTGAATGAGGCAAGCCATGGACGGAAACTCTGGTAAGTGCGAAGTGCTCGTCGTTGGCACGGGCATCATCGGCGTCATGTCAGCGCTGTACCTGCAAAATGCAGGAAAATCAGTCACATTGCTTGAACGAGGCGAGGTTGCGCGTGGGGCCAGCGCAGGAAATGCCGGGATACTCGCCTTCCCGGAAATCATTCCGATTCCCGCCCCCGGCATCATGAAGAAAGCGCCGAAGTGGCTGGTCGATCCCTTGGGTCCCCTCAGCGTTCCGCCTGCCTATGCGCATAAAATCGCTCCGTGGCTTTGGCGCTTCTGGAAATCCAGCTCGCCGCGTATGTTTGAGCACGGACTGAAAGTGCAGACAAAGATGATGGCGCTGGCAGCTGCGGAGATGCAGCATGTCGCGGCAATACCGGAGCTGTCGCGCTTCATTTCCAACACGGGAACCCTTGATCTTTATGGCTCTCGGTCATCCTTCGACGGATCTGCAGCACACTGGGAGGAAAAGGCCAAAGCGGGCTTCACCTTCTCCCGAATAGGCAGGGCCGAGATCGACGAACTGCAACCAGGTCTCGCACCGCAATTTGCACATGCCATCTTCACGCCAGCCGGTTTGCAGGTCAGCGATCCTTACGAGTTTACGCGAGGGATTGCCGATCTGGTGATCTCCAGAGGCGCTACACTCAGAAAGGGCGAAGCGATCCGAATAGAGCCGGTGGGTGAAAGCACCATCGTCACGTTGGCAAATGGCGACAAGATCGATGCGGATAGGGTCATCGTTGCTGGCGGCGCGTGGTCCAAATCGCTTGCGGCAACACTTGGCAACATCGTGCCGCTGGAAACTGAACGCGGTTACAACACCACCCTGCCCAAAGGCGCATTCGATCTGAAGCGGCAATTGTATTTCAACGACCATGCATTCGTCGTCACGCCGCTCTCGTCCGGAGTTCGCGTTGGTGGTGCGGTAGAGCTGGGCGGACTTGATCTTCCACCAAATTTCAAAAGGTCGGAAGCAATACTGAAAAAGGCGAGCCGCTTCCTGCCCGGCTTGAAGATTGAGGACGGCAAGCAATGGATGGGTTTCAGGCCATCGCTGCCCGATAGCCTGCCAGTCATCGGGCCGTCTCGCGCAACATCGTCGGTGATTTACGCCTTCGGCCATGGTCATCTGGGCCTGACGCAGTCTGCGGCCACTGCCCGACTTGTCACGGAATTGGTCAATGGCGAGGATACGTCGATTTGGATCGATCCATTTCGCGCCAGCCGTTTCGCCTGAGTGCGAGCTTAAACTCGAATAGCTTCTTCCGGCTGAGACAAGGACCAGAGCTGCATCTGAACCGCATCCTGGAATTCCATGACTTCGTGACGCATTGCCGCGTCGTCATAACCAAGGTTGGTGAGGTGCGCAGCGAGCGCGCGGCATTCGTCGCGCCAGAAGCTGTTTGCTTCGATGCCGTGGAGGTTGCCGAGCATCTGCACGCAACGCTGAATGTCGCGAAGTCGATTTTTGGCAGGAAACGCAATTACTTCAGAACGCTTTGTCACACGCACACCTTGGTGGTTGGGAATCGATTTCCCATTTTTAAGGCGTACATGGTTAATGAAGTTTGCAACGTACGTACCAATATGCCCCATCGGTAGACTGCTCCTAGTTTTTAAAAGACGCCGACGACATACAACCCTGCGCTTCGGCTCCCTAAAACGTTTCAGGAAAATATTTCGAACAATCACGCGAATTCGCGTAAACTTTACCATTAAACCTTACCGAAATTTCATTCCGCGCACGCTAATGGAAGTATAACTCAGTTGAAACGACATCTGTTTCATAATATATTCGCGCGAAAAAGAACCAATGAAAAATGATATCTCCATAGGGAGAACTCAGTCAGGGGAGGAAAGTGACATGCACGCGCCGCGCGTCTTCATCAGCATGATCTGTGCCCTGATGGTGTTTGCGGTTGCGACATATTTTATTCACGGCTCGTTTTACACCGCATTTATCCAGACCCTGATCTGTCTTGTGATTATCCAGATCGGATATTTTGTTGGAGTGCTCTTTCTGGTTTCGCGCGAAAAGAAGCTTATGCGCAAGACGCTGGAGTTCCAGCGTGAAGTATCGCCAGCGCCAGAACATTCAGCAGCGGAAAATATTTCGTCCGTTCCGCGACATCATCCCAAGCTTACCGATATCTGATCGACGCCATCTCGCTTCCTGATTTTTTGCAGGTGCGAAATAAAATTGATCGTTCCTTATCCCTGACATTTTCTGTTTCCAAAAGTCACTTCGGCAACGAAGCAAGGGAGCAGGCATGACATTCGGTTCGAATTCCATTTGCGTGATCATCGCTGCAAAGAACGCCTCCGACACGATTTCAACGGCTATATCATCGGCTTTGGCGGAGACTGAGGTCAGCGAAGTCGTCGTGATCGATGACGGTTCGACCGACGCGACTTCCGCGATAGCCCAAGCCTGCGATGACGGGAGCGGTCGCCTTAAGGTCGAACGTTTCGATGTCAACCGTGGACCTTCGGCTGCCCGTAACCACGCTATTGCGATTTCGTCGGCTCCGCTGATCAGTATTCTGGATGCCGATGATTTCTTCTTCAAAGGGCGCTTCACCGCAATGCTGGCGGATGACGACTGGGATCTCGTTGCAGATAATATCGCTTTCATTCAGCAAGGTGTCCAGCGAGCATCCTCCATCACGCCGGATCGTTTCGCACCCGACCATCAGTTTCTAAACCTCACCGAATTCGTTGAAGGCAACATTTCAAAGCGCGGATTAGAGCGTGGAGAAACAGGGTTTCTCAAGCCCGTTATTCGACGTTCTTTTTTGGAACAGCATAATTTGCGGTATGACGAGCCCCTCCGGTTAGGTGAGGACTATGAACTCTATGTCCGCGCGCTTGCATGCGGAGCACGCTACAAAGTTATCCGCAATTGCGGTTACGGGGCGATCATCCGCGGTGATTCGCTTAGCGGACGACACAGGACTGAAGACTTGCGGCTCCTTTACGAGGCAGACCGAAAAATACTGGAGGACTACTCACTTACCGCACCGGAGATAGCCATTCTGGAAGAGCACGAACGGCACATCCGCCAAAAATTCGAATTAAGAGACTTTCTGGACGCGAAGGCTAAAGGTGGCCTGGGCGGCGCGGTGAGCCACGCACTTGCACGGCTACCGGCTGTGCCAGCCATCACAAGCGGCATATGGTTCGACAAAACCGCCCGGCTTCGCAAGAAGCCACAACAGCCCGCCGATATTCGTTATCTGCTGAAGGGAACGCCGCTACCGTCATAAGGTAGCGGCTATCCTAAGCATGTCGCAAATCTGCACAGCGGTTTGCGATAAAGATATGGTTTAGCTTAAAGATAATCACGCCTGATCGTTTCGATCACTGTCTGGAAGCGTTCCTTGCGCTCCTCGAGGCGGCCGTCTGGGCTGAGGCGTGGTTCTGCGCGGCTCGCCTGCCACAAGGCAAGACTGGACGGAGCGGCAAGCACTTGCTTGGCAAGCTTTCGTAGCGGGCGCTGAGGCTCAGCACGAACCAGAACGTCCCCGTCGTCATGATGCTCAATGGCCGGGCGATCCACGATTTCCGCTGGTGCAGGTGGTGGGAAGCTCATGCCCCAGAACTTCGAACCTTTCTTCGCCGCCTCGGCACGGGTTGAAACGGGTACGTAGCGCGGTTCGTATTTCACGCCGACGCTACCGGCCCAGTCGCTCCATTTGAAGCTGTTGATAGACGTAGACGTGCTGACAGCGACCCACGGCACGCGGAAAGCGTCTGCCAGAATCGCGCCATGCATGGATTCGGCGACGATGAATTCCGACTGAGCAATGTGCTTGATTACTGATTTGGCCTCACCACGAGGATCGAGATAAGTCAGACCGGATGGCTCGCAAACCGTTTCCCACATGCCGAACTCCGCCGATTCCCAATGCGGAACGAAGGTCTTCTTGTGGATTTTCGTCAGGTTGCGAAACTCCGGCATTTCCGTGACCATCACTGCGGGGTCAACGATGCCCATTTCGGCGGGTAATCCAAGCTTTGCCGCAGTCATTTCACCGCGCACGCAACGGATATCCCACAGCGACGTATCGGACGTGTTTGGCACTGCACCGTAACCATAGCCGCTACCAACGACGAGTTTTCGCTGACCGGGCGGGAAGAGAACGTCATTCAACACCGTGCCGACGCCAACGAGCAGAACGTCGTGATGCACATCGCGAAGGCCCGGCAACAGAAAGTCCCAGAGCCAGAGATTGAGGTCATCGCCGAAGTTACCGTGATGCGATTCCCAGTGATATGGTTTCATGGATCACTCCTGAATAAAGTTTAAGACCGCAAGGCAGCTCACTTCGGCCGTGCAAATTTTCCGGCACCCAGCTCGAAAGCCGCTCTTAAAATCGCCGGATCGCGCATCATCCATTTAAACAGTAGCCCGAATTCCGGCGGCTTCCGCCGTTTCAGATTACCCGCCTGGCTCCACAAAGCCTGCTTGCGCGCCGTGTTTTTGTAAGATGCAATGGACGCTACATCCGCCGGGCGTTTGGCAAAACGTCCCTGCAACGTATCCAGCGCCACCCAGGTATTGAATTGCTGGCGCAGAAACTCTGGTGAGGTGTTGTCGATACTATGGAAGATGTTGACACCCATGCCACGCGCAGCGCCCGCATCGTCGCAAAGCAGTGAACGTTTGGATGCAAGGATGCAGTCGCAAAAGAACAATACGTCTTCCGCTGCCAGTCTCAGTGCCGGATCGAATCGAACTTTTTCAAACAGTGGCCTGGCGATGACCATGCAGGAAAGATGCAGGAAGCTCCAGTTGCGCAGCATGACGCTGGCCAGATCCGGTAGCTCGATCACCTTTGGAGATTCGGAGAGCCGGGTGGCACCTTCGTTTTTCTCCAGTTCGGACATGGCGAAGTGATAATAGAATTCGTCGCTTGCCTGCATCGACGCCCAATAGCACTCACCTCCGAAGCTATCGAGACTGTGCTCGGCATTCTTTAGATGATCTGGTGTCCAGATGTCGTCTGAATCGAGGAAGGCGACATAGGTCGTTTCCGCTGGCACATTATCAAGCCCGGTGTTACGCGCACCACCCGGCCCACCATTCGCTTGGCTAATGACCTTGATGCGGTTCCGCTGTGCTTCGTCCAGCTCATTCAGTTCATTTTCAATAGGATAAGGCGACTCGTCATCCACGATGACGAGGTCGAAATCCTGGCAGGTCTGGGAGAAAACGGATACCAGTGCTCGGCCAAGTACGCCGTGCTGTTTTTGATAGTATGGAATAACGACTGTAAATTTCGCCATTGTTTCGCCCCTTGTTCTGATCAAGAAGTGTCGGGCCCGCTAAATGACGCGGCCCCGATGAGTGGCAATTCTCCCCGCCAGCGATACCATTCGCTGGCCTCCAAATATAGGAAGCACTTATGCCTCCAGCCCCGAGCGTCAAGACAATTACGGCCAATGTCGGCTGGAGCGTGCTATCAAAGACAGGCACATTCGGGCTTAAATTTGTCACGGTGCCGATTCTCGCGCGTTTGCTGACGCCAGAAGAATTCGGCGTTGTAGCCGTTGGCCTGACGGTCGTGCAGTTTTTGACGATGATCGCCGGTGCCGGCCTCACCTCCGCGCTGATCGTGGAGAAGGAAGAGGATATGGACACGATCCATACCGTCTTCTGGGCCAATCTTGCGATTTCCTGCACCATGGCCGCTATTCTCTACTTCGGTGCGGAGTTCTTCGGTGGCCTGTTGGGCGCTGTCGAGAGCGCTTATTTGCTACGAATCATGGCCTTCCTCATTCCGCTGCAGCTGGCGGGGGACGTCGCATACTCGCTCCTGGCGCGACGCATGAATTTTAGCAAGGACGCAATATGGAGCATGGCGTCCGAAAGTGCGGCGGCGATTATTGCGGTCGTGCTGGCTTTTGCAGGATTTGGTGTCTGGGCGCTTATCATCCAGTTGTTCGCCGCAGCGCTGATCAGGCTCGTCGGCCTGTACGCAGTCTCACGTTACATGCCCCGTTTGGTCATGAAACCAAAGCGGTTGGTACCTTTGCTCGGCTTCAGCTCGGGACTGATGGGTTCGGAAATTGCCAACTTCGTTACCTTCCAGTCGCCCATGGTCATCATTGCCCGCTATCTTGGCCTTGCGGATGCCGGTGCCTATTCGGCATCGAACCGTTTCGCCAGCATTCCGAATCAGGTCGTGCTGTCTGCCGTCATGGGTGTGCTTTTTCCCGCCTTCAGCCGAATGATGGACGATAAGCAGCGACGTCGAGACGCGCTGATGTTCAGCACGCAGGTTTTGACGGTAATCCTCGCGCCGATGATGTTCGGGCTTTGGGCCGTCGCAGAACCGGCGATGCTGGTGATCTTCGGTCCGAACTGGGCCTATGCGTGGCCGGTGCTGGGGCTGCTTGCTCTTTCCAAGGCGATCCTGACGCCATGCAGCACCTTCATCCCCTATCTGAAGGGTGCAGGCTACGGACGCGTACTCTTCTGGTCCGCAACGATTCGCGCCATTGTTACAACCGTCGCGGTCTGGCTGGCGGCGATCTATGGAACGTTGATCGAAGCCATGGTCTGGCTGTGTATCGTAAATGCCGCGACGTTGATTGCCTATTCTTGGGCGGTGTTTAAAGCGAGCGAAACGCCATTTTTCCGCGGTCTCTACACCAGCAGCCGCCCTATGATCGCTGCCTTCGTGATGGCTCTGGTGGTACGTTACATCCTTACTCTCGCAGAACCGAGCCTGCCCCACGCCTACATGCAGGTTCTGGTCGGCGGCGTTGCGGGTGGCGTGATTTACGGCGTGCTCATTCTCCTAACGGAACGCACACTCTTGGAGAAAATTCTGGGCCTCGTGAAGAACAGGAAATCCGAAAACGCGACCGTCACAGAGCCAGCATAGAAGCTTCGCCTTACTTTTG
Source organism: Agrobacterium larrymoorei (assembly GCF_013322225.1). Taxonomy (GTDB): domain Bacteria; phylum Pseudomonadota; class Alphaproteobacteria; order Rhizobiales; family Rhizobiaceae; genus Agrobacterium; species Agrobacterium larrymoorei_A. Next base: position 220,827 of record NZ_JAAMFB010000027.1, on the reverse strand, counting down.
ACACGACTTCGACCGGTTTTTGACATCGCCACTAAAAATTCAGTGGCGAAATCGCATGAATATTTTGCACTGCAACATATTCACCGATGCGGTGGTGTAAAATTTCCCGCAAGGCCCATGTGACGACCATTCTACAAACCGATTTAAAATCAAATCTTTAATCGGCATCGATCGTTACGTAAGGCTCCTCTCCAGACATTTACCCCTCACATTTCGAGAGCCATTTTTTCTGCGTCGCCACATTTTACCCTCAACTCAAAACCAGACTTTCGGTCACGGGCTCAAGTTCGCTCTGTGTGAAACGCGGTGTAGGGGAGACACCGCCCAACTAGGGTAACTGGTGTGACTGTTGATCAGAACCTATCTTCCCGTATCAATTTGATGCGCATACTTTTGATATCCGGCATTGTGTTTGTTCACGTGCCACACAATCCTGAAACCAGCCCATTTCTGGGTGTCTATGGTTTCTTCGACTGGCTTCGTGTGTTTCTCGGCGATGCGCTATTTCGCATCGGCGTGCCATGTCTGAGTGCTATTTCCGGCTATCTGCTGTTCCGCAGGGGCATGAAAGCGTTCGACTACACAGCCACGATCAAGTCCAAGACGAAAACGGTGCTGCTTCCATTCCTTCTTTGGAATGGAGCGCTGTTTCTGGCTGTCCTGCTTATTCAGCGCGTTGGCCTAGGGGTTGGGTATTTTCCCGATCTTTGGAATGCCAGCCCTCGCGAGATGATCAGCCACGGTGCTGCTATAGAAGAGCTGCCGGTCAACGTACCGCTTTATTTTCTACGCGATCTTTTCGTTTGCATTTTGCTGTCGCCATTGCTGGCCTTCTGCGTAAAGCGCTTCGCTCTGCCGACGCTTGCCGCGCTGCTGGTGATTACCGCCGTGCCGGACCTCACGATCTTCATCGTGCAGAAAAAATCCATTCTCTTCAGCTTCACTCTGGGCATCGCGCTAGCTTTGCATCACGTTGACCTGAAGAAACTTGATCCGCACGCCGGGAAGCTCGCGATCATGACACTCGCTACCGCAGCGATGCTGGCGACGGGTCTCTACTTTACTGGCCCCGAATTCACCTTCGAGCTGAACATGCTGCGGAACCTGCTGGCCGTATTCGGAGCAGTCGGCTTCTGGGTCGCCTCCTCCATTATGGTGGAAAACCGGCTCGGTCAGCGCCTTTCGAAAACCGGCAGCCTTAGCTTCTGGATTTTCTGCGCCCATTACCCCTTGCTTGTCATCATGTGGATGATTTGGAACAGGGGCGGCCCTGATTTTTATCCTGCGTTTTATCTTGGTGCCGTTCTGCTGACTTTCGGCATCCTGATTTTCAGCAACGCTCAGGTTCGCGCCAGAATGCCCACAGTCTACGCGGTATTGACGGGCAGTCGCAACGGCAAACCGACACCAGTTCATCAAAGCGTACCGGCTGGGCAGGCCTCTCGAAAGCCCTCCGCCGACGCCATTTATTCGCAACGACAGAGGTGACCTTATGACCTGTTTCACCCGCGTTCAGTCGCGCTTCCTGACCACTGCAATTCTCGCTTTAAGCCTCGGCGCATCCTCTGCGATTGCGCAGGAAAGCAATGGCAAATCCTTCATTGAGAAGTTTGACAGCATGGACCGTTCCTTCTGGTACGTGTCCGATGGCTGGAACAACGGCCCGCATCAAAACTGCACATGGTCAAAGAAGCTCGTGAAATTTGAAGACGGCAATCTTCAGCTCGGTTTTCAGGAGGGTAAGGCGGGCGACCGCAATTATTCCTGCGGTGAAATCCAAACCAAGGGCCGCTATCGCTACGGCACCTACGAGGCGCGGATCAAGACGGCACCCGGTTCTGGCCTGAACTCCGCCTTCTTCACCTATATCGGCCCCACCGACAAGAAGCCGCATGACGAAATCGACATGGAAGTTCTGGGCAAGAACAGCAGCCAGGTGCAACTCAACCAGTATATTTCCGCTAAAGGCGGCAACGAGCAGCTGGTGGATGTTCACGGTGGGGCCGATAAGGGCTTTAACGACTATGCCTTCGTTTGGGAACCACAAAGGCTGCGATATTACGTGAACGGCAAGATGGTTCACGACGTGACCGACCCATCAAAAATTCCGCAGAATGCGCAGAAGATTTTCTTCAGCCTCTGGGGCACGGACACACTGAAAAGCTGGATGGGCAAGTTTGATTACAGCGGCCCAACCACGATGTTGGTCGACAGGTTTGCCTTCACCGCACTTGGCGACAAGTGCCAGTTTCCGGAATCCGTCGCCTGCGTTTCGAACTGAGGTGGAAAACAAAACGTCATGACCCACATTCTCTACCTCGCACATGACCTAGCCGATCCGGCCATCCGCCGGCGCGTCATGACGTTGCAAACCGGCGGCGCGATCATCAGCCTTGCAGGCTTCAAGCGGGGCGAAAACGCATTGGCGAGCGTGGAGGGTCTGACACCTGTCATTCTCGGCGAAACGGCAGATGGTCGTTTCGCACAACGAGTCATGTCTGTCGTGAAGTCGAGTATCGCGCTTAGTGGCCTACTTGCGGCCGTTCCCAGACCCGATGTGATCATCGCCCGAAATTTAGAGATGCTGGCGCTGGCGCGTCGGGCGAACGCAATTTATGGCGGAGACGTTCCGGTCGTCTATGAATGCCTCGATATTCACCGTCTGCTTTTAAACGATGGACTTCCAGGCAACCTTCTGAATTCGGCGCAACGTTATTTCGCAAGAGGTGCACGACTGCTCATCACCAGTTCGCCTGCCTTCGTGGAGAATTATTTCACCCCGCGCTCCAATCTCGATCTTCCAGTGATGTTGCAGGAGAACAAGGTGTTGATGCTTGATGGCATCGACGCGGCAATGCCCGCGCCTCGCGTGCCAGAAGCTGACGAGCCATGGAAAATCGGCTGGTTCGGTGCTCTTCGCTGCCGAAAATCCCTTAGCATTCTTGCCGATTTCGCCCGGCGTATGGATGGTAGAGTCGAGATCATTCTTCGTGGACGTCCTGCCTATTCCGAATTCGATGACTTTGACAGTTTTGTTGCCAGGGCTCCGCATGTAACCTTTCACGGCCCCTACAAGAACCCGGAGGATCTGGCCTCGATTTACAACGAGGTTCAATTCACCTGGGCAATCGACTTTTTCGAAGAGGGCCAGAATTCCAGCTGGCTGCTTCCAAACCGGCTATACGAGGGTTGCCTCTATGGCACCTTGCCGATTGCGCTCGAAGGAACGGAGACAGCCCGCTTCCTGCAAAAACGTGACATCGATCACGTTCTGCCGGTCGCCAATGCTGAAACATTGGAGGCCCTTTTCCATGGCATGACTGAACAGGTCTATCTTGAGTCTTTCGCTTCACTGATTGCGATAGATCGCCATCAGTGGATTACCGACCAGAACGATTGCGACGAACTTGTTCGCAAACTGCACTCGCTCGCCGCACCGCGCAACACGCGTGCAGTGGAAGCAGCGCTTTCGACGGTTTGACAGGGGAACGAGATGAAATTGCAGCCAATTCCCGATGTAAAGACGCTGATCGTCATACCGTGCCTCAACGAGGCCAAGACCATTGACGACCTTTTGCTAAAATTTTCGGGCACGCTGAACAGCACTGCAGATCGCATCGTGGTCGCAGATGGCGGCAGCACCGATGGCACACGCGATATCGTCGCGAATTTCTCCCGGCAGGACCCGCGCGTCATTCTTCTTGCGAACCCCAAGCGCATTCAGAGCGCGGGCATCAATCTCGCCGTCGAGATGTTCGGCAAGGATTATGATTATTTCATACGCATTGATGCACATGGCGATTATCCGAACGATTATTGTCATTGTCTGTTGGAAGACGCGGTGAAAACCGGGGCGGATTCGGTGGTCGTCGCCATGGACACCGTCGGCCATAGCACTTTCCAGAAGGCGACTGCCATCGCCCAGAACTCGAAGCTTGGCAATGGCGGATCTAAACACCGTGCTGGTGCCAAAGGCCATTGGATCGATCATGGCCATCATGCGTTGATGCGCGTCGCCGCTTTTACCGCTGTTGGGGGTTATGACGAAAGCTTCAGCCATAATGAAGATGCCGAACTTGATCATCGTCTACGCAAGTCCGGTTTCCGTATCTGGATGACTGACAAAACGCGCATGACCTATTATCCTCGCGCCAGCGTCACGCCATTGTTCAAGCAGTACCTCGCCTATGGCCGCGGTCGTGCAAAGAACCTGCTGAAGCACCATACCGTACCCAAAATTCGCCAGATGATACCGCTCAGCGTGTTACCAGTCGCAGTGCTTGCGCTTTTCGGTGTGTTCCACTGGGTAGCGCTCGTGCCGCTTTGCCTCTGGATCGCCGCATGTCTCGGCTACGGCATGTGGATGGCTATTGGCCAGAAGAATTCATACGGCCCGTTGGCGGCAGTCTCCGCCATGATCATGCATCTGGCATGGTCCACTGGATTTTGGCTGGAGCTTTTCAGTTCTCTCGGCACGCCTGCGCCATTTACGAGAAAGGCTGTTTCATGACTTTTGCCTCGCACCCCATCCGAGTCGATATCGGCATCTGCACCTACCGCCGCCCGGCGGTGGTGGCGACGTTGCTTTCACTGTTCGAACTGGATGTCCCAGAAGGCGTCCATGTCCGGCTGATCGTCGCGGATAACGACGCTGAACCATCTGCGAAGGACAGCATAGACCGCCTGCGCGAGACTTCACCCTTCGAGATTAACTACATTCATTGCCCGAAATCGAACATTTCGATTGCGCGCAACGCCTGCCTTTCTGCCTGCGAGGCCGATTATCTGGCTTTCATCGATGATGATGAGACCGCGTCGCGTGAATGGCTGGCAGAGCTTTTGAAGGTTGCACAGGAGACCGGGGCGGAAGCTGTGCTCGGTCCAGTGACCGCGATTTACAAGGACAGCACCCCCGGGTGGATGAAGAAGGGCGACTTTCATTCGACATCCCCCGTTTGGGTAAACGGCGAAATCATCACTGGCTACACCTGCAATACGCTGCTACGCATGGACGCGCCCTCGATAGAGGGACGTCGATTTGCACTCTCGCTTGGTCAGAGCGGCGGAGAAGATACGCATTTCTTCTCGCACATGCACGCCGCGGGCGGTCGCATTGCCTTTGCGGAAAGGGCAATGCTTTCTGAACCCGTACCGGAAACTCGCGCCAGCTTCATGTGGCTCGCCAAGCGTCGTTTTCGCTCGGGCCAAACCCATGGACGTCTTCTTGCCGAAAGAAAGCCCGGGCTTCGCCGCCTGCCCCAGATTGCGGCGGCAATGGCCAAGATAGCTTATTGCGGATTGGCGATAGTGCTTGCAGCATTCAATCCGGTTCGCCGAAATCGCTCGGCATTGCGGGCGGCACTGCACATCGGCTCGCTCAGTGGTGCCTTCGGGGTACGCGAAATCCGCCAATACGGCACCGTGGAGGCCGCATGACCCCACCCATCGCGCAACCGGACGTCAGCTTCGTCATCGCCGCATATAATTCCGCAGAAACGATTGTCCTGGCGGTTGAAAGCGCGCTTGCGCAGGAAGGCGTGACGCTGGAAGTGATCGTCGTGGATGATCGCTCGGTTGATAACACACGCGAGATCGTCACGGCGCTCAGCGAGCGCGAACCCCGTGTGCGCCTAATCGCTTTGGAGAATAACCTGGGGCCCGGCGGCGCTCGAAACGCAGGAATCGACGCTGCATCCGGTCGCTGGATTGCGGTACTCGATTCCGACGACATGATCTACGCACCGCGGAGCGCACAAATGATTGCGCGAGCAGAGAGTGCGGGCGCGGAGATAGCGGTCGATAATCTCGACGTCGTTTACATGGACGGACGCGCCAAAGACACGATGTTCTGCCCGAAGTTTCTGGCGGACACGGCAACGCTCTCACTCGAACAATTCATACGGTCGAACATCCTGTTCAAATCCACTTTCAATTTCGGCTACATGAAGCCGATGTTCCGCCGGGATTTTTTGGAAGCGCATGCTCTGCGTTTCCGCCCGGACCTACGTATCGGTGAAGACTACCTTCTCCTGGCTTCTGCCCTTGCTGTTGGCGGCCTTTGCGCTATCGAGCCCTCCCCCGGCTACGTATACAATATACGCGAGGGTTCGATCTCCCGCGTGCTGGAATTGAAGCATGTGGACGCCATGATCGCCGCCGATGCCGAATTTCTCGCAAACTACACGCTTCTGCCTGCCGCAATGGACGCACAAAGGGAGCGCAGCCGAAGCCTGATCGAAGCCAGGCATTTTCTCATGCTCGTGGACAGTATCAAGCGCCGCTCCATTTCCGGTGTGATGCGCACTGCTTTGCGAGATCCGGTGGCATTGCGGCATTTGCGTATGCCCATCGCCGTCAGGCTGAAAAAGATGCGCGATGCGGTTTTCACATCGGGCGTGCAGACGGGTGCGAAAAGACAAACTTCGTGAATTTCATAAGGACTGATTTTCCGTATTTCAAATCAAGGAGAACGCCGTGGACCTAAAGAACACCGTTAGAAAAGCAGTTATCCCTGTTGCAGGTAACGGAACACGCTTCCTGCCCGCCACCAAGGCCATGCCGAAGGAAATGCTGACAATCGTCGACCGGCCCGTCGTGCAATACGCCGTCGACGAAGCGATGCAGGCCGGCATCGAACACATCATTTTCGTGACCAGCCGCAACAAGACCGCTATCGAGGACTATTTCGACAGCGCGCCGGAACTCGTCAATACGTTGACCAAATCCGGCAAGACGGTGCAGATTCTCCAGCTTGAAAAAATGCTGCCTGTCGCCGGAACCGTGAGCTACACCCGCCAGCAAGTCCCCCTTGGCCTTGGTCACGCGGTATGGTGCGCGCGCGAGCTCGTCGGCAAGGAGCCGTTTGCCCTTCTGCTGCCGGACATGGTTTCCTACGGTGCACGCGGCTGCATCGCAGGGCTGATGGAGCTTTATGAGGAGGTCGGCGGCAATATCCTCGGCGTCGAAGAATGCCTCCCTGAGGAAACGTCTTCCTATGGTGTCGTTGGCGTCGGCAATCGCGTCAGCCACGGCTTCCAGGTGACAGAAATGGTCGAGAAGCCGGAACCATCTGCTGCCCCGTCCAATTATTACCTGAATGGCCGCTATATTCTGCAGCCAGAAATCTTCGACATTCTCGCCAAACAGGAACGCGGTGCAGGCAATGAAATTCAGCTAACAGATGGCATGAAGCGCCTAGCCGAAACCCAGCCGTTCCATGCACAGAAGTATACAGGGCGCACGTTCGATTGCGGTAGCAAGCAGGGCTTTATCGCCGCCAACGTCGCATTTTCGCTCATGCGCTCGGACATGGAGGCTCAGGTTCTGGCCTCCATCAAGGAACTGGTTCTGACCCATGAAAGCCGTGTGAAAGCGGCCTGAAACTAGAAACAGCGGGAGGCGGGAAGGCGGTAGATGACTGCCTTCCCGCGCGCCGTTTAAAAATCACAAGGTGGTCCATGCACCAAAAGACCTTTAGATCGAATGTAAATTTCCCGGGCTCCGATAAGGATTCCGATACATTTATCGACCTCGACCGCCTTTGGGCCGCCGTGGTGCGCCGTGCCAATGTCATCGCCGCCTGCGTTGTTGCAAGCATGGTGCTGGCAGGGCTCTACCTCGTTCTTGCGACGCCCGTCTATACGGCGATGACGCAGGTTCTGCTAGATGAGAGCCTGTCCCGTTATGCGGAAGAGGAAAGCCCAGTACCCGCCGCTCAGGTTATAGACAACCGCATCGCCAGCGCTGTCGAAATCCTGAAATCGAAGGAGATGGCCCTGAATGTCGTAGACAAGGCGAAGCTCGATGAAAACGACACCATCGTCAATCCGCCGATGTCGCCGATCGATCTGGTCAAGTCTTCCGTTAAGGGTGTCGTCGATCTGCTGACGCCAAATTCGCCGCCTGCCTCCGAAGAGGCCATGCGCAATGGTCGCCGCGAAAAAGCCGCCGCCGTCATTCAGCAGGCTTTGGAGGTGGAGCGCGTCGGACGAAGCTCCGTAATCGCGATTTCGATCCGCTCAACGGATCGTCAGCTAGCGACCAACATCGCCAAGACCTATGCTAATTCGTACCTGACGGAACAGCTTGATGCTAATTTCAATGCCTCGGAGCGCGCTTCTGTCTGGCTTCAGGAACGCTTGACCGATCTCAACCAACGTTCGCAAGCAGCCTCCCTCGCCGTGGAAAAATACAAAGCGGAGAACAACATCGTCTCGTCCCGTGGCGAGTTGATGTCCGAAGGTCAGCTTGCTGACCTGAACGGTCAGCTGATTGCTGCCCAAGCGGATGCCGCGACAGCACAGGCCCGTTACAGCCAGTACAAATCGATCATCGATCAGGGTCCGGACAATGCGGTGAACAACGCCGTCGTCTCAGCCCGCGATACGGATAACACCGTCATTCAGGATCTTCGCAAACGCTACATCACGATCTCCGACCGTGAGCGCGGGGTTATACAGCAGTTTGGCAAAGACCATCCGCAGGCCGTCGCGCTGGCAAGCGAAAAGAGTGACGTTGCACGCCAGATTTATCAGGAACTGCAACAGCTCACCGGCAGCTTCAAGAACGAGTTCGACGTCACGCAGTCCCGCGTGGAATCGCTGCGCCAAAACATCGACCGAGTGGCCGGACGCAACTCCGAAGCCAATATGACGATGGTCAAGCTGAGGGAGCTTGAGCAACAGGCTGCGGCTTTGAAGACGCTATACGAATCCTACCTTGGCCGTTTCGAAGAAGCATCACAGAAGCAATCCTTCCCGATCGCCAAGGCTCGCGTGATCTCGGAAGCTGGTCTGCCAACCTCACCTTCCAGCCCGAAGAAGACCATGACGATGGCGCTTTCCATCGTACTCGGCCTGATGCTCGGCGGTGGTGTAGCGGCAGTTCTGGAATTCCGTGACCGTTATTTCCACACGGGCAACGACGTGCGCGACAATCTTCGCATGCGCTTCCTCGGCTACCTTCCCTTCATCGGTGAAAAGGGCGTGGAGACCGCGAAGGCGGAAACCGGTGCCGCAACGCCCGAAATTCCTGACACCAACATTGAGGATAACGGTCAGGTCTCGTTCCAGAAAATGTTGCGGCTTGCCGTGGACAGCCCGCGCTCCAGCTTCACTGAGACGTTGCGCAACGTGAAGCTGACGGCGGATGTGGTGATACAGGAACGCCAGTGCCGGGTGATCGGTGTCATCTCCTGCCTGCCGAATGAAGGTAAATCGGTGGTCGCACTGAACCTCGCAGGGCTCATTGCCACGACGGGCAAGCGAACGCTTGTCGTTGATGCCGACATCCGCAATCCGGGCCTCAGCCGCATGTTGACGACGCGCCAGTCGGCAGGTCTGGTCGAGGTGGTACTGGATGAGGTTCCGTGGACCAAGGCTGTGAAAGTCGACAGCCGCACAAAAATGGGCATCCTGCCGGTTTCGACCAGCAACCAGTTCGCCCATTCCAGTGAGCTTCTCGCTTCGTCCGGCATGCGCAAATTCATGGATTCTGCGCGCGAGGCCTGCGATTATATTATTGTCGACCTTGCGCCGGTCGTGCCGGTTATCGATGCGAAGGCTTTCGCCTCGCAGGTTGATGGTTTCGTATTTGTGACGGAATGGGGCAAGACCCCGATCCAGATGGTGCAGAACCTGATGAACCACGAACCGGAGATTGCGCGCAAGACGCTTGGCATCGTGCTCAACAAGACCGACATGACGGAATTGCAGCGCTATGCCGGTCCAGGCGGCTCCGAGCACTATCACGAGCAGTTCTCCGCCTATTACGGAGATGCCAAAAAGCCTGTGCCGGAAACGGCCTGATCCACGTAATCGAGATGCCCGCCTTGAGCGGGCATTTCTTTTCAATGACTTCGCCAAATCAAGGGTAGATTTCGAAGTCGTTTTCCGCATTGATATCCACTCGAAAGATATCAAAACAGGAAACTCGTTCATGCCCTCCCCCATCGCATTCGTTTCTCGTACGACCGAAGCCAACGAAGCAGAATGGATCGAGGTGTTGTCGGCAGCCATGCCAAGCGAGACGATCATCTCCATCAAGGCGATGACGGATGGGCAGCGCTCAACCACAGAAATCGCCATCGTCGCCAACCCCGATCCCGCACATCTTGCGAAGTTGACGAACCTGAAATGGATTCACAGCCTTTGGGCAGGCGTCGAGCGTCTGGTTGCTGAACTCGGCACGCAGGCGCCGCCCATCGTGCGCCTGACCGACCCAGAATTGACCCGGGTGATGGCGGAGGCTGTGCTTGCATGGACCTATTATCTTCACCGCGACATGCCTGCCTATCGGGAGCATCAACAGAAAGCTCTCTGGAAAGAACTGGAGTACAGGCACCCGCAGGACGTAACCGTGGGCCTGATCGGTCTCGGCACGCTGGGCACAGCCTCAGCACGGAGACTGCGCGATGCGGGCTTCAACGTCATCGGCTGGAGCCGCTCGCCGAAGACGATTGAAGGTGTCGAGACGACACATGGCGATGGTGGTCTGAATGATCTTCTGGGAAAAAGCGATATCTCGGTTTGCCTGGTTCCATTGACGGCTGAAACGCGTGGACTGATCGACGCCAAGCGGTTGACTCATGTGAAACAGGGTGCGGCGATCATAAATTTCGCGCGTGGCGCCGTAATCGTCGCGAAGGATCTCATGGCAGCATTGGATGAAGGGCGCATCTCCCACGCCGTGCTCGATGTGTTCGAGCAGGAACCGCTCGATGCTGCCTCCCCCTTCTGGCAGCACCCGAAAGTGACCGTGCTTCCGCACATTTCCGCTCCGACGAACCGGAAGACGTCCGCAGGCATCGTGGCGCAGAATATTGAGAATTGGCGCAATACTGGAGAATTACCAGCAACCGTGGACATGACCCTCGGATACTGAAATCATTCTTCATAACAACGAATTCGCAGGATGCGCATTACGCATCCTGCGTCAGGCCCTGGTCGCCTGCTCTATCGCAAAGCGCACGTCGCTTTCGTTGTAAGGCTTGCACAAGAGCACAGAACCGGCTGGCGCGTTGTTAGGCAGGAAATTATCGCCCGTCGCGAAAACGATGCCGATTTCCGGCATTCGCTGCTTGATAAGCACCGCCAGGTCGGCCCCGCTCATGTCCGGCAGACCGACATCGGTCACGAGAACATCGACCTCTTCCCGCTCCAGAAGGTCGATTGCCTGGGTGGCGTTGGCAGCCTCGAGAACAGAGTGTCCAACTTCAAGCAGGATATCGGTCGTGTTCATCCGGATCAGCTCATCGTCTTCGACCAGCATAACACGAACGGCATTCTGGTTGCGCATTCTTGCGATCGTTTCGTTGACCGAAGGTGGCTCGTTAGAGCGGTCTCGACCAGACTCTGCTCTCTGTTTCTGGTTTGCGATAACGTGGCGAAGCCGTCTTGCCAGGGCTTCACGGGTGTAAGGCTTGGAAAGCAGCTCCACGCCCGCATCCAGCTTGCCGCCATGGACGATGGAGTTTTCCGTATAACCGGAAGTGAAGAGGATGGCGAGATGCGGCAACCGCTCCTTGGCACGCCGCGCCATTTCACTGCTTTTCAGAGGGCCGGGCATGACCACATCCGTGAAGATGACGTCGATGGGAATACCGCTTTCCGCAACGGTCAACCCAGCCTGCGCATCACGTGCCGTCAGCACGCGATAGCCTAGATCGGTCAGGACTTCCACGACGGTACCGCGGACTTCATCGTCGTCTTCCACCACCAGAATCGTTTCCGAACCGCCGACGACAGGGCCATTATGGATGACGATTTCCCGATCCTCGTCGGACATGGAACGCGGCAGATAGACCTTGACGGTCGTGCCCTGCCCGAGCTCGCTGTAGATTTTAACGTGACCACCGGACTGCTTGACGAAGCCGTAGACCATGGAGAGGCCAAGCCCGGTCCCCTTGCCTTCTGGCTTGGTGGAGAAGAATGGCTCGAACACCTTGTCGAGAATTTCCGGTGCCATGCCGGAGCCGGTATCCGTTACCGCCAGCATGACATACTGTCCCGGTTCGACCTCTGCATGGCTGCGCGCATAGTCCATATCCAGCGAGGCGTTGCCGACCTCGATGGTGAGCTTGCCTGATCCGTCCATCGCATCGCGGGCATTGATGGCGAGGTTCAACAAGGCATTTTCGACCTGGTTCGGGTCGGCATATGTGTTCCACAGACCGCCAGCCGTGATGACCTCGACCTCCACCGCCTCTCCCAGCGAGCGCCGCAAGAGATCGTCCATGCCTGCGACGAAACGACCGACATTGATGACCCGTGGCTCCAGTGCCTGACGACGCCCGAACGCAAGAAGCTGGCTGGCGAGTTTCGCACCACGGCTCACACCCGCCAATGCATTGCTGACGCGCCGCTCGGCCCGTTCGTTTCCGGCCACATCTTTGGACAGAAGCTGGAGATTACCCGCGATGACCTGAAGCAGGTTGTTGAAATCGTGCGCCACGCCGCCGGTCAACTGACCGATGGATTCCATCTTCTGCGCCTGTTGCAGCGCCTTTTCCGTCTGGCGGCGCTCGGCGATTTCCTTTTCGACGCGGGCCTCAAGCCCTTCATTCAACTGGCGAAGCTGTTCTTCCGCACGAATGCGATGACGGATTTCGCGTTCCAGATTGGCCGCATGTTCCTTGAGCGATGCTTCCGCCGTTCGATGCTCGGTGATGTCGGTGTGGATACCGACCCACTCGACGATGGTGCCAGCACCATCGATGATGGGCACGGCGCGGATGGCGAATGTCCGGTAGATGCCGTCACCCCGGCGCACCCGGTGCTCCCACACGTAGGTCGCCTTGGCCGCGACCGCCTTGTTCCAGCTGTTGATGGAACCTTCGCGATCTTCCGGGTGGACTGCCTCGGACCAGCCGAAGCCCTGATATTGATCGGCACTCTGCCCGGTGAGAGCAGACCAGCCCGGCTGTTCTCCCAGCATCCGGCCATCCGGGCTGTTGGTCCAGAGAACACCGTGAACGGCCTCAACGGCGGCCCGGAACCGATTGTTGCTGAGGATAAGATCAAGCTCGGCGCGTTTGCGTGTCTCGATATCGATGACGAGAATATAGCTGCCATCGATTTCGCCACTCTGCGTCCTGCGCGGAACATAGCGGATTTCAGCGGCCCGTAGATTGCCGTCGGGACGCTTTATCTGCGTGTCGGTGATCACGCTTTCGCCCGCCAAGGCCTTCTCTATGAATGGTAGGCGCTGACGATAGAACTCCTCGCCAACGATATCGAGGACGCGACGGCCAATTACATCTTCGGGCGCATGACCAAACCATTCGATGTAACCTTGATTGGCGAACCGGTACACATGATCGCGGTCGATGAAGCCGACCAGTATCGGCAGCGCAGCCGTCAGGCGGCTCAATTCCTCGCGGCTTTCCGCCAGAGCCTGAATGGCCTTTTCCTTCTCGGTGTTTTCCAGCACCGTGCAAAGAACGCCTTCAACGATAGCGTGGTCGTTGTAAATGGGCGTGTAGAAGAGGTCGAAGACTACTTCCTCGGGTTCGCCGTGGCGACGAAGAACCATTTTCTGATCGCGGAAGGCTTGCACTTCGCCACGAAAACCTGCCTCGAGAACTTTCTTGTTCCAGTCCCAGATTTCCGGCCAGGTCCCTGGGACAGTGCCGCCAAGGGCTGCGGGGTGATAATTTCCAGCGATCTCCACGTAACCGTCATTATAGATCATGACGTGGTCTTCGCCCCACATCAACACCTGTGGAATGGGCGAATTAACGACGGAATTCACCTTCAGGCGCAGAATGTTGGACCATGTGGATCTGCATCCCAACGAGGTTTTCGACCAGTCGAAGGCACGCACCAGGGCACCGGTTTGGCCACCACCGATTGGCCAGTGGGAAGAAACGTCCATATCAGTCATGCAAGAATCACCAACAAGAGCAGGGCCCTGTCCACAGCAGCATCGTTTGAATGCCCATTCATTCGAATAGGCTTATCAAGCTTTTTTTGTGTTATTGCGCAAGAGGCATAACGGGTTTGTCATGAAGGATAACTTTCAAACCACTTGATAATGCCCTTGGCAGCCGCTTTTCCCGTCGCAAAACATGCAGTCAGCAGATAGCCGCCGGTCGGTGCTTCCCAATCCAGCATCTCCCCTGCTGCAAATGTGCCGGGCAGCACTTTCAGCATGTAGTTCTCGTCAAGTGCGCTCCATGTAATGCCTCCCGCACTGGAGATGGCTTCGTCGATTGGGCGTGGTGACTGCAATCGAAGCGGAAGCGTCTTTATGAGTGCCGCGATCTCTTCGGCAGATTTTCCCACCAAATTTGGTTCACATTCCCGCAGCAAGGCGCTTTTTACCGGCGACAGACCTGCCCCTTTTCGCAGGCGGTTGGACAGGCTCTCCTTTCGAGACTGACGGTTCATATCTCTGGAAAGCCGATCTACTGACCTGTCAGGAGCGAGATCGATAGTAATCGTTGTGCTTCCTTCGATAGCAATCTGGTCTCGCAGAACGGCGGAATGCGCGTAGACGACACTGCCCTCTACGCCATGTTTCGTAACAACGAATTCTCCTTCGAAGCGACCGGCAGCAGAGGTCGTTGCCACGGATTTCAATGGCTCGCCCGCAAAGCGCTCGCGAAAATAATCGCTCCATGCAACGTTGAACCCGCAATTGGCAGGCTGGAAATCATCGATCTCAACTTGCCTCTCGCGGAGCCATGGCACCCATGCCGCCGTTGAGCCCAAGCGTGGCCAGCTTGCCCCGCCAAGAGCCAGAATTATTGCATCGGCTTCAATCCGTTGCCGACCATCCGGTGTCTGGAAAACCAGCGCATCACTATCATAGCCAAGCCACTGATGTCTGGTTCTGATCTCCACACCCAGCGCTTCCAGCCGGTGAAGCCAGGCTCGCAGGAGGGGTGATGCCTTCATGACCGTCGGAAAGACACGTCCAGAGGTGCCGATGAATGTTTCCTGCCCGAGATCCGCGACCCAAGCCCGAAGCATTGTGGGCGTAAAATTATCGAGTGTGTTGTCCAGACGCTCCTTAGCGCGTCCGAAACGGGAGGTGAAACGAGCGTAATCTTCCGCATGGGTGATGTTGAGCCCCGATTTTCCCGCCATCAGAAATTTGCGCGCAACCGTTGGCATCGCCTCGTAAAGCGTTACTGCGACACCAGCCTGAGCCAGCGTTTCTGCAGCCATGAGCCCGGCTGGTCCACCGCCGATGATTGCCACTTGGCCGTACTGCATACGCGAAAACTCCCTATCTTTTTACAGGCCCTCTTATAGAGATTGCCTTGCCCGGTATATGCGATATTGAAGCAACATGTTCACGCTTACCCGCACCGAAACCTTCTCGCAGGACATCAAGAAAAGCCGCTTCGTTGCCTTCGCCTCCCCCGCGGCCAACGAAGACGCCGCAAAGCGTTTCATTGCCGAGAATTCGGACCTTTCGGCAAATCATAATTGCTGGGCGTGGCGCACAGGGCAGACCTATCGCTTCAGCGATGATGGAGAGCCTTCCGGCACAGCGGGAAAGCCTATCTTGCAGGCGATCGACGGCCAGTCCCTGGATTCGGTTGCGGTCGTGGTCATTCGCTGGTTCGGTGGCATTCTACTTGGAAGCGGTGGGCTTATGCGCGCCTATGGCGGTACGGCGGCCACCTGTCTCAGAAATGCGGAAAAAGCCGAAGTTATTGCGATGTTCGCAACGAGTATCGCATGCGGATTTTCCGATCTTGCGCTGGTAAAGGCGAGGTTGCTTGCCATTCCACACCTTTCCATCGATAGTGAAAATTTCACCGCCTCCGGGGCCGACCTCCAGCTTTCTCTTCCCAGCATAGAGGTGGAGCGGGCAGCGCAGATGATCAGCGACATTACCAGCGGACGTGTGACGATGGCGCTGCCGGACCAATGAAATCCGTGACGCTGGCGAGCGCGTAAAAACATTGGTAAGAGGCATCATGTCGTCCGAGCTTGCAAACCTTATCTACAATCCGCCGATGGAGCCCTATATTTCGATCATCCATCGCGATGACGATCTTATCGTGCTCGACAAACCGAGCGGCCTGCTGTCAGTTCCGGGGCGCGACCCGGCGCTGCACGATAGCCTGATGACCCGGGTGCAGAAACAGTTTACGAAAGCATTGATGATCAACCGGCTGGATAAGGATACGTCCGGCATCGTTTTGATGTCCCTGAACCGCAAAGCCCATGCGGCAATTGCATCCCAATTCGAAAATCGCACCACCAGAAAATCCTATATTGCCGTGGTGTGGGGCACAGTCGAAGGTGAGGAAGGTCTCATCGATCTTCCCTTAGGTAGCGACATCGAGAACAAACCACGCCATCGTGTCGATCATGAGAATGGCAGACCTTCTCAGACGGAATGGCAGGTGCTGGATCGCGCCGCAAATGCGACACGGCTGCGGCTTCATCCTCTAACGGGGCGCACACACCAGCTTCGTGTCCATATGAAAGCAATGGGTCATCCAATATTGGGAGATGAATTTTACGCGGAAGGCGAAGCATTGGCAGCAGCAGATCGACTTCTGCTGCATGCGGAAGAACTAGGCTTGCGCCATCCCGACGGGCGCGACCTGACCTTCCATATCCCCTGTCCGTTCTGAGGCGACCATGGAAAGAAAAGACGAAAGCTTCATTGTCGATTTCGTTGGTGGAGCAGTCGGCCATCGGCTTCGTTCTGGCGAAGGGCGCGGGCAGGCTCTGCCGAAAGCGGCGGGGTTCAGCAAAGGCCGTACGCCTAAGATCGTGGATGCAACGGCAGGATTAGGCCGCGACGCCTTCCTTCTGGCGTCACTGGGTGCCGAGGTAACGCTCATCGAACGCTCGCCGGAAATGCATGCACATCTTGCCGAAGGTATCGAACGGGCAAAAAACGAAGGCGAAATTTACAAGGAAATCGTTTCGCGCATGACGCTGCTTCACGGCGATTCTCGCGAACTTCTAAAATCCCTGCAGCCGGAGGTGATCGTTGTCGACCCCATGCATCCGCCAAGGCAAAATACGGCACTGGTGAAAAAGGAAATGAGGGTTTTACGGGATGTCGTCGGTTCCGATCCTGACCAGACCGAACTTATGGAAATCGCGCTTGCCAGCGCCAGCAAACGCGTCATTCTGAAGTGGCCTCTGAGGGCTGCGCCTATGGCGGGAATTCGCAGCCCCTCGCACCAGATCATTGGCAAGAACACGCGCTATGACGTGTTCATGATTTTCAAGGACGATCTCCCAGAAGATTAGCGAAAGACTGCCTTGCGCTGAGCATTCATCAAGAGTTCATGACGGGAGGCAAATTCTCCGAAAAGCTTGCGCAATCGAATCTCCTCCGCTTCATCCAGCCGGTATCTGCGGCAAAATTCCACGACACTGAGTACAGGCTTGATTTCAGTTGCCTCAAGCTCGGTATTATCCAAAATTTGCATGACGTCTCCTATCCGACGACATGAAACGCCGGAGGGAGTTTTCAGTTCCCGCTAAAATTAGAGGGGCAAGAACTAGTATTCAGCCACGTACACGGCACGTTCAAGTTTTGTTGAGAGCCATAGCGTGAACGAAATCTCGCCCCACATGTTCCCGGCTCATTGGTTTATTATTTGGACGGAAGGGAGACATATGAACCGCGCACTGCAGTTGCTCACAACCACATTTCTATCGGCGTGCCTTGCATTTCCCGCGATAGCCCAAACGGGCACGGCTGTGGAAACCGGCGCGCCCAATGCCCCAAATCAGAAACCAGCTTTTGAAGGGCAGACGAGGGCACCGCAACCGGAAAAAATGCCGTCGCTTCAGAAAACTGTCGTTGCGGAAGGCCTGCCGAACCTTTGGGCGCTGGAACTCCTGCCTGATGGTCGTATGCTGGTGTCGGCTAAGGAAGGCACGATGCATATCGTTGCTGACGGCAAGGCGAGCGAGCCGCTGGAAGGCGTGCCGGAAGTGGATGCATCAGGACAGGGCGGCCTTCTCGATATCGCACTCGCGCCAGATTTCGAAACGTCCGGCATGATCTACTTCTCATTCTCCGAACCGCACGATGGCGGCAACGGCACATCGGTCGCATCGGCAAAGCTGGTGGAAAACAGTGGGAAGGCCGCGCTGGAAGACACGAAAGTCATCTTCAGACAGACCCCAACCTATGATGGCGACAAGCACTATGGTTCGAGATTGGCCTTCGGGACGAACAAGGAACTATACGTCACTGTCGGCGAGCGCTCGGATAGAGAACCTCGCGTTCAGGCTCAGGACATCGCCAGCGGCCTTGGCAAGGTCTTTCGTATCGATACAGACGGAAAGGCCATCGAAGGCAATCCGTTCATCGGTCGCGAAAATGCCCTGCCGGAAATCTGGAGCTATGGCCACCGCAACATCCAGTCTGCCGCAGTCGACGCAGAAGGACGCTTGTGGACCGTGGAACACGGCCCCAAGGGTGGAGACGAACTGAACCTTCCGAAAGCTGGCCTGAACTACGGCTGGCCGGTCATCACCTATGGCATCGAGTACAGCGGCGGCAAGGTCGGAGAAGGCGTGACAGCGAAGGAAGGCATGGAGCAGCCTGTCTACTACTGGGACCCAGTTATCGGCCCTTCTGGCATGGCCTATTACGATAGCGATGCGATCCCCGAATGGAAGGGCACCTTTCTCATTGGTGGGCTGGTCAGCCAAGGCATAGTCGTCTTGAAGGTGGACGGAGAGAAAGTAGTCACAGAAGGACGCCTGCCATTGGAGGCCCGTATCCGGGACGTGAAGGTCGGCAGCGATGGCGCGGTTTACGCGGTGACCGAGACACGAGGCGGTGGCGGTTCGCAAATCCTGCGGCTTGCACCCGGTGCGTAACATCTGCCGTTGATAAAAATTGTTTGGGAGCGGTTCATTCCGCTCCCATTTTGCTGGGAACTGACATTTGGCCCATGGAGTTAATTCGGACAGTCCTTCAGTGAGTTCGAGTGACCATGAACCAGCATCCCACACGCCTTCTGCAAAAGATCGGACTAACCTATGTCAACGATCAGGAACCGGGCATCTCCCGCGAACGACGAGGCAAGGGGTTCTCCTACCGCTTGCCGGATGGCACCCGGCTGGCGGACGCGCTGGAAATAACGAGGATCAGAACGCTCAGCATTCCTCCCGCTTATGAAAAAGTCTGGATTTGCCTTGACCCTACCGGTCACCTTCAGGCAACGGGATATGATGCGCGCGGACGCAAGCAGTATCGCTACCACCCGGAATGGCATTCCTTCCGCGGCGAAACGAAATTCTATCAGTTGAAAGCATTCGGGGAGGCGCTACCTGCCATTCGCAGACGCGCAATATCCGACATCGAAAAGCAGGTGCATAGCCAATATGTAACCCTTGCGGCACTCGTTCTTCTGCTTGATGCGGCTTACTTAAGGGTCGGCAACAAAGCATATCTGGAAAGCAACGGAACCTACGGCGCAACCACACTGCTCAAGCGTCATGTCACTCTGGGCGAAACGATCGAGTTGCGTTTCGCGGCCAAGGGTAGACAGAAGGTACGCCGTCAACTTAAGCATCCACGTCTTCAACAGATTCTGGAAGAGATATCGGATCTGCCGGGAAAGCAGTTGTTTGTATGGCAGGACGAGAACCACATCGTCCACCCGATCGATTCCAGCGCGCTAAACGCCTACCTGTCAGAAACAGCAGGCGAAGGCATTTCCGCGAAAACATTTCGAACCTGGGGCGGAACGCTGGCTGCCTTCTGCCACGCCGCCAAGCGTGTTTCAGAACAGGAAGAGCCAACCATAAAAAGCATGTGCGAGGCCGCAGCTCAGGAGCTTTCGAATACGCCCGCGATCTGCCGCAAGAGCTACGTTCACCCTGCTGTGCTTGATCTCGCTACGGAAGAAAAATCGATCCGGAAACTTCGCAAGATCTTGCAATCCGATGTGAAAGCTATTTCGGGTCTGCGGGCGGATGAGCGGCGGCTTCTGGCATTTCTGCCCTGACTATCGGAGTGCCGTTACCATCTTCGCCGGTACGACGACATCGTAAGTGCATTCGAACGCGGGGCCAGCAACTCTGTATGTTTCCGCCTCATCGGATGAAACCTGTACGATGGCATCGCCTGGCATGGCCAGCATCGTATCCCCGGTCGGAGCCTTGAAGTTGAAGGCGCCCCATTCTTCCGGCACGATAAAATAGTTCATTTCTCCGCTTTTTGGCTTGAACGCCATGTAGCCAGAAACAGTGGACGGCGAAACCGGTTCTCCATAACTCTTTGGGAAGTACCTGGCTTTGACGAGAACCTCTTCGTTACCGGTTTCCTCGCAGCGGTTTCGAACGACCCAATCACCTTCTTCCGCAGGTTTCGACCGTTTCTCCACTCCCTGTCCCTTGATAAAGGTAATGACGATCTCACCCGGCAAGGCCGGGCGGGCATCGACCTCCTTGGTTTTTGTTGCGGTGCCAACAAGATCGCTTTTCTTCGCAACGCTCATCAACGCAACCTGATCCAGCGCGGGAAAATCTTCGACTGCATATGCCGTTGCCGGAAGAAGGAAAGAAGTCAGCAGCAACGTTTTTGACAAGGTCAGCATCGTCATCAGGACATCCATTTCGTTTCAGCGATCCAGGTTTGGGAACGTAACCTGACAGAAGGGCAGAAGGCCGGGGGCTAGAGAAACTATCGCTGCACTGCGACAAAAGCAGATTTGCAGATAACGAAGAAAAGGAAAACCCACGCATTTTTAGTGGTTTATTTTAACAATTGGGCAACGATTACCGTATGTGCCAGCCGCCGCTTGCGCGTTCAGCTTCGTGTCAGAATTCGCCTTCAAAGGTCCATGAATGCTCGCTGCGATATATCCAGAACCCAAGCACGAGCATGAATTCACGGCGCGGGAGCATGCACTTGACGATTTTGGTAACGAATATTGATCGCAGTCTTTTCAAAAGACCGGAAATTGGCAGCATTTCGCTCAGCATCATGACTGCGCTTTATCTGGTATTCTTCACCAATCATACGTTCTGGGCAAAGGTAGATTCCTATCTGTCGCCTTACCCTGTCGCGATCTACGCTCTTTACATTGCAATGATCGCACTGTTCTCGGCGGTTCTGATCTTCTTTTCCGCCAAGTACGTCATGAAGCCGGTCTTCATGATTCTCATCGGCATCGCGGCGGTGTCCTCATGGTTCATGGATCGATTCGGCGCTGTCATCGACAGCGACATGGTGCGCAATGCCTTCGAAACTACAACCAATGAAGCGGGCAACCTCATAACGCCAGCGTTCCTGTTGCACCTGGTGCTTTATGGATTGTTGCCAATGATCGTGTTGATGGTCGTCCGTGTTCGCCATCATAATATCCTCGGCAAGCTCTTTTGGAATACAGTCAGCGTTTTGGCCTGCCTCGTAGTCGTCGGCGCTATCGGTGCGGCAAACTCCAAGACTTTCACCACTGCCGTTCGCCAGCACAAGGATATCGTCAAGAGCCTGAACCCCGTCACCCCGATCTCTTCCACGATTCACTACTTCTCTCAGGTGGACAAGGAAGCGAAGCTGACCGTGACGCCGACAGGGCAGGATGCGAAGATTCTACCTGCGCTGGGTGGGGTGACGAAGCCACGCGTGACTATTATCGTTGCGGGCGAGACCGCGCGTGCAGCCAATTTCTCCCTGAACGGCTATCAGCGCGAAACCAATCCTGAGCTGAAGACGCGCGATGTCGTCTATTTCCCAAGCACCGTCAGCTGCGGCACCGCAACGGCTATTTCCATTCCCTGCATGTTCTCCCGTTTTCCGCGTACCGAATATAGCCACAGCAAGGCGCTCTCCAATGAAAACGTGCTGGATGTGCTCGTACATGCGGGCGTTGATGCCCGCTGGTGGGATAACAATACCGGCAGCAAGAACGTCGCCGACCGTATCCCCTATTTCGATCTGACCTCTACGCGCGATCCACAGTTTTGCCCCTCCGGCGAATGCCGCGACGACATATTCCTGGACCGGCTGGACAGCTGGCTTAATCAGGTCACCAAAGACAGCGTTATCGTGCTGCACCAGCTCGGAAGTCACGGTCCGACCTATCACGACCGCTACACCGATGCCTTCCGCAAATTCACACCGGACTGCCGGACCGCCGAACTCGCCAACTGCAAGGATGCGGAAATCGTCAACTCCTACGACAATACAATCCTCTATACCGACCACTTCCTGTCCAGCATCATAGACAAGCTGAAGGCGCGCAAGGACAAGCTGGCGACCGGCATGATCTATGCTTCAGACCACGGCGAGTCGCTTGGTGAAAATGGGCTCTACTTGCATGGCGCGCCTTACATGCTGGCTCCTGCTGAACAGACGCACGTGCCATTTCTCGTATGGTTCGATAACGATTTTGCCAAATCGATGGGGTTGGACAAGGCATGTCTTGCCAATCAGGCGAAAGCCGGCGGCAAATCTCACGATAACTTCTTCCACAGTATTCTTGGCATGATGAACATCTCCACCTCGGTCTACGATCCGTCGCTCGATGTGTTTAGCGGCTGCGTCTCCAGACCCAATGCCTGATAGCGAGGTGCTTGCGCAAATGCCCCCGAAGCGATACCCATTTCGGGTGGCAGGAGCGGAGCGAACTTGCGGGTTCTACTGGTCGAAGACGATTATGTGCTGGGAGAAGCGTTGCGCGACCACGTGGCTGCCGCAGGCCACGCCGTCGACTGGTTCAAGACGCTGAATGACGCTACGGCCGCAACACAGACAGTCAGTTACGGCCTGGTCCTCCTGGACTTGCGCTTGCCCGACGGAGAAGGGTTGACACTACTGCGGGGTTTACGCCGTAGCAACGACCCGACGCCCGTCATCATTCTCACCGCCCACGATCAGGTCACGGACAGGATAGAGGGACTGAACGCGGGTGCTGACGACTATCTCGTCAAACCGTTCAATCTCGGGGAATTGACGGCGCGCATGCTGGCCGTCTCACGCCGATACGAGGGGCGATCCGCTCCCGTCGTTCGCCTGCCGGGTATCGAGATCGATCAGGTCGCTCGTAACATCGTCGTCGACGGCAAGGCGCTGACGCTCAGTGCGCGCGAATGGGCGGTGCTGGAAAAGCTGGTGGAAAGACCCGGCGCGGTCGTATCCAAGAACCAGTTGCATGAAACGCTTTACGAGTTTGGCGCAGAGATCGAAAGCAATACGGTCGAAGTCTACATCAGTCGGCTGCGCAAGAAAATCGGTTCAGACCGCGTCGAAACGGTTCGCGGACTTGGCTACACGATCAGGTGAAACAATGAAGCGCCGCGAAAGCATGACCCGCCGAATGGTCGTCGCATTGATGAGTGTATTATCCCTATCCTGGCTCGTTGCGTCCGGGCTCGGCATCATGGTGATGCAGGATGAGTTTGCGGAGATTTTCGACAGCAGCGTGCAGGAGACAGCGGATCGGCTTCTGCCTCTCATCACCGAGGGTTTCCGCGACCGTAGTCCCATAGCCCAACGCCGCCTTCTCCAGTCCGAGCAGGACACGGAATATCTGACCTATCAGGTTCGAGACCGGGAGGGAGAGGTGATCCTTCGTTCCCATGAAAGTGCGGCAGAACCTTTCGATGTGCCGCTGACACCCGGCTTCGCCGATACGCAATCGCAGCGTATCTATACCGTCTCCACTCCAGACGGCGAACTCTATCTTCAAGTGGCAGATGCTTTTGCAAACCGGCGTGAGGCAATTGTCGAGGCCGGGACAGCGCTGATATTGCCGGTCCTGATTCTCATTCCCGCCAGCATCGTCGCCGTCATTCTCGTCATTCGCAAAACGCTGGCACCTATTCAGGTTCTGCGAGACGAAATCGGGACCAAGGACAGCGGCAACCTTGCGCCGGTCGATTCCGCACAACTCCCTTCGGAACTTCACCCGATTGCACGCTCCGTAAATCTTTTGCTAGAGCGGTTGCGATCCGCGCTGGAATCGGAACGCTCTTTCGCATCCAACAGCGCACATGAATTGCGTACACCCATTGCTGGAGCTCTCGCGCAGGCCCAGCGCCTGCAAGCAGATATTACGCCAGAGTTCGCGCCGCGTCTCTCTCAGATCGAACGTTCCCTGTCTCACCTCGCCCAGCTTTCCGAAAAGCTTCTCCAGATGTCGCGGGCAGAAGCGGGTATCGGTGCCTCGGAGACCATCGCAGACCTCTTTCCTGTCGTGGAACTACTTGTCGAAGACCTCAGCCGGTCGGAACTGGGTGCAGGCCGCATTCACCTTCACCAATCGCCGGACGTCAATCTGCAAGGCATGATCAACCCGGACGCTTTCGGTATTGCTGTTCGCAATCTTCTGGAAAACGCACTTGTTCACAGCCCCGAGGGAAGTGCGGTCGATGTCTATATCGATACTGAAAATTGCATTCGCGTTGTCAATGATGGTCCAACGCTCGACAATACACTTATGCCACGCCTGACAACGCGTTTCACACGCGGACCGACGCAGGCCAGCGGCTCCGGTCTGGGGCTCGCCATCGTCAAGAACCTCGCCGACAGAATGAACGGCTCTCTTACGCTCTCGTCTCCCGCCAGCGGCAGAAAGCAGGGCTTTGAAGCCCGGATCGATATACCGAAGGTCTGAATTTCGGTCTTCAATGTATAAACAACATATCGCTGGATAAGAATTTGAAAGTGAATGGCGAGATTGCTTTCACAAGCAACTCTGTATTAAAAACGGCAGATGGCCGATCACACGACACAGCTTTCGCTTTCGGAACTGCTCAATCCATTGGTTAAAGCGACCGAAGCCCTCGCCCGCCTGGACGAACGCGTGGCTCGTTCGCCGATTAGGACAGGGTTTCTGGAACGGCAGGATTTTTTCGACGCGGTATCCTCCTTGTGGCTGGACGGCGAGCTTGTTCACATCGAGGATCTAGCGCTTCACGATGCTCAGATGGACGTGCGTGCGCCCACCCACGAAATGATCAATGCTCATCGCATTCTTCGTATGCGACGGTTGATCTTCGGGCAGGAACCTGACTGGGCGCTGAGTGACGCAGGGATCTCACAGCTGCGCGGCAAAGGCCAAATGTCGTCGAGTTCCAACGACATTGCAGACGTGGCGCCACGATCTTCGACGGAGGGCGATGCATTGCTAACGGACGAACTTGTGGAAATGGATGCCCTGCTCGCCCGCAGTTCCGCAACCCTGGACGCGATATTAGAACAGAAGCCCGTGCTTACCACTGCTGTAGATCAATCTCTGTACGACGACTCTGATTGGGACAAAGATAGGAGACTGAAACAGTGGCAGCAACGCCTCAAACAGTGGCACGGACTCCCCCCTGCCCCGCTCGCTGCGGTCATGCTGGACGCGTGGAATGAGATGGAGGTATTGCAGCGCAGCCCATGGCTTGGCCGTCAGTTGGCTGCGGTTCTGCTTCGGCAACAGGGGCTATCTCACCTTCCCGCTGTAAACACCGGGTTACGGTCAATTTCCCGAGAGCGTAGACGCGCAAAAAGTGAAGTTGAGCGGCTGAGTGCCATACTCGATGGCTTTATTGAAACCGCCATGCTGGGTCTTAAGGAGCACGACCGCCTGCTAAACGCCAAGAAGCGGATGGACCGGCGGCTTTCCGGCCGACGCTCCAATTCACGGCTACCGGAACTTGCCGAGCTCGTATTGGCGCGCCCGGTGGTTTCGACTGCGATGATCGTCAAAGCCTTGGGAACGACGCCGCAGGGCGCTGTCGGCCTTGCAAACCAGCTTGAGCTTCGTGAAGTAACCGGGCGCGGACGGTTCCGCGCCTGGGGTGCTGTTTAACGATCCCGTTTGGTCGGGGAGATCAGCTTGCCATGGCGTAGCGCTGATAGTCTCCTTGCGGACGCTGAGCCTGTGACTGCCCGACCTTGAACCGACCAATCATCGTAGCAAGGCTTTCGGTTTCCTGTGATAGGCTCTGTGCGGCGGCCGTGGTTTCCTCAACCATCGCAGCATTTTGCTGAGTGACCTTGTCCATCTGGTCGGCTGCCGATGACACTTCGCGGAGGCTGATCGCCTGTTCGCGTGCGTTAGATGCAATCTGGTTCACGGTCTGGCTCATGCCCAGAACCTGCTCAACGATTTTGCCCAGCGAGGAACCGGTTTCCTCAACCAGATTGACACCGGATTCGACCTGCGAGGACGACGTGGAAATCAATTCCTTGATTTCCTTGGCGGCCTGAGCGGAACGCTGCGCGAGTTCGCGGACTTCCTGTGCAACGACGGCAAAACCCTTGCCCGCCTCACCCGCACGGGCCGCTTCGACACCGGCATTGAGCGCAAGCAGGTTGGTCTGGAAAGCGATCTCGTCGATAACGCTGATGATATTGCCGATCTTGCTGGAAGATCCCTGGATTTCAGTCATTGCGGCAATCGCACGGGCGACGACCTGGCCGCCCTTTTCGGCATCCCCGCGTGCGACATTCACGGTCTGCTGCGCGCTGTTGGCACCGTCTGCAGTTTCGTTGACGCCACGCGTAACTTCACCAAGTGCGGCGACGGTCTCCTCCAGAGCAGCAGCCTGCTGTTCGGTGCGCCGCGCCAGATCATTCGAAGCCGTCGATATCTCACCGAGGCCGGAGCGGATGGTGTAAACCGCATGAACGACGCCACTGATCGTTTCTTCCAGAGTGGAGACGGACGCATTGAAATTCTGGCGGATGCTATCGAATTCCGGTGCGACGCGTTCGCTCATGCGAACCGTCAGGTCGCCGGAAGCGAGAATATCGAACCGGCTCTGCACCAGTTCCACGAAATGGCGCAGGTCTTCCGCTTTAGCATTATCGAGCTCGCCCTGGCGCTTGCGGTCGACTTCGATCTGCTGCTGAAGCATTTCCTGCTCCGCCTGCATCTGCTCGCCACGGGACAGCGCCGTTCTGAATTTTTCAAGTGCCGAGGTCAGGCTTCCCAGTTCATCCTGACGGCCGGTCTGTTTGACCTCATGCGTGTAATTACCGTCCGCCATCTTGCGAACCGCTCCAAGCACGCCCGTCAACGGCTTTTTGATAAGCATTTGTGTGGCCAGCAGTATTACGCCGAGCGTCACAAAAAGAATGAGCAGGCCACCGATGAGGGTGCTGTAAACCTGCTGCCAGACCGGTGCGGAGAAAACAGCTGGCGGAATATCGAGAACCGCCGCCCAGGTCGTATTCATTCCAGTGGCTGTGAAGGGATAGATAAGACGGACCGAGCCGTCCGGCATATCCGAGATGACCTTCATCTTCCCGTCTGCCAGCGCAGCCTTAACTGCATCTGCACCGGTTTCCGTATAATCCGTCATCAGGTGGCCTGCATCGGGATGCGCAAGCCATTTGCCGTTATTCGCTAGCAGCATGACCCGACCGCCTTCGAACGGCTTCATCGTTGCAAGCGACGCCGTGAGGTCATCAAGCTTGATATCGACGCCAGCAAGGCCGACGATGTTTCCATCGATCTTCATTGGCACAGAGACAGACGTCACCAGCTTCTTCATGCCAGTAAGATAGGGTGATGTGATGATCGGCTGTCCGGTTTTCAGCACACGGTCGTAATATTCGTCAGCAGGCTTGATGGTCCAAGTGGAGAACTCCATTTGCCCATTATCGCCCTTCGTCCAATAGGGCGTAAAAATGCCCTCCTTGTTCAATCCCTCAGGCCCAAGGCTTGGCTTCGGCGTTTTGCCGTCAATCAGTTCACACATCCATGCGCCGAAAACGCTCGGATACTGCGGAGCAACGGCCTTGATCATGGCAATTATGTCGGAGCGGCTGCGCGTACCGTCGTTCAGGAATCCGGTCAAAGTGGCGGCAAGTGCGGCACTTGCAGATGTCGCTTCTGTAATACCGGCTGCCAGATCCTGGCTGACGACACTGGCTTTTTCCGCCGCAAGCGCCATGACGTCACGCTCCGTCCGCTCCTTGACGGCAGCGACATTAAATGCGGTGTAGGCAATGAGGATACAGGTAATAGCGGTCCCTGTTGCCAATACGAGTTTGCCTGAACTGATCTGAATATACTTCCCATGAACGGGACCCCTATTTGTTCTCTACAATATTATTATCGAAAATGATAAATAATCGGCAAATTCGGGCGCGTTCGTCGGGCAAAACCCGCATAATTTTCATAACGCTTCCATCGCATTTGCCTTGCCAGAAATGATATTATGAATCTAATCTAAGCGTATTATCAGTTAGCCAGACCTAAAATGAGTGCTTATGGTGTGTGGAGGATTGTGCGCACCTTCGACGGCTGGCTTCTGACATGACAATGCAAAGGGAAGAGACGTGAAAATAGCAATAGTCGGCTGCGGTTCCCGACATAAGATGTTCCGCGCTTCCGTTACGGAAGATTATTCCGACAAACATGAGATCGTTGCCTTGTGCGATACGAACGCCCATCGGCTAGGCGAAGCGGCACGCGCGATTTCAAAACCCGGAACAAACGGTGTTGCCACTTATCTCGCAGATAACTTCGACCAACTGATTGCCGAACAGAGGCCGGATACGGTCGTTGTCGCAACGCCCGATTTTCTGCATTCCGAATACATCATAAAAGCGTTCGAAGCCGGTTGTGATGTCATTTGCGAAAAGCCGTTGACGATCGATCTTTCCCGATTGAAGCAAATCGTGGATGCACAAGCGCGCACAGGGCAGAGGGTCATGGTGACCTTCAACTATCGTTATTCGCCCGCGCGCACGCAGATAAAGGAAATGCTGGCGTCAGGCATGATAGGTCAGATAACCGCAGTCGATTTCCGCTGGCATCTCGACCGCGTTCATGGCGCCGATTATTTCCGGCGCTGGCATCGGCACAAGGAGAATTCCGGCGGCTTGCTGGTTCATAAATCCACCCACCATTTCGACCTTTTGAACTGGTGGCTGGCCTCCGTTCCTACGGAGGTTTTCGCGTCCGGCCAGCGTGCGTTCTACAGACCGGAAACTGCAGTCGAGCTTGGCCTTGCGGATCATGGGCCGCGTTGCACAGACTGTCCCGTCGCGCAGCGCTGCGCTTTTAGGCTGGATTTGTCTGCCGATGAGCAGCTGAAAGCGCTTTATCTCGACGCCGAGGGCGAAGACGGTTACTTCCGTGACAGATGCGTTTTCGACGCAGATATCGGCATCGAAGACACTATGCAGGCACATATACGTTACGCCTCCGGCGCTACCGCAAACTATACCTTGACGGCCTACTCACCTTGGGAAGGTCTGGAGATTCGCTTCCAGGGGACCAAGGGAGAAATCGTCCACAAGCACATCGAGGTTCACGGGGTGTTTGGCGGGGTGCGTGACCATGCCGATGAAGAGGCAGTCACGACTTCAATTCATCTTGCCGGAGAGGCTCCAAAAGCCGTTGACGTACCGAAGGTCAAAGGCAGCCACGGCGGCGCAGATCCCGTTATGCTCGGCTACATCTTCGACCCCACCGGCATGGAGCCAGACAGGTTCAACCGCGCTTCCGACCACGTATCAGGCGCTTGGTCGATCCTGACCGGTATCGCGGCAAACGCTTCGATCGAAACAGGATCGGCAGTCAACATTCGCACGATGCTAATATCTCGCGGCATACAAATCTGAAACGTGTCGCCCAAATCCTTGAGAGCGTCTGCGCTGCCTTAAAATGCATGGCGCCGACGCCATCCGAACGCCGCCGCCGAACATGTCGCCAGGCGGCCAAGACGTTTGACATATCCCTGCGAAAAATGTCAGCAATTATAAAATTTGACGTAAAGGCAGGTGCATGGCCAGGCGATCCGATAGCGGTGGGCGGTTAGACGATGCGGCAAGGGCTGGCTGGCTGTATTATGTCGCGGGTCGAACACAGGATGAGATTGCCGCCGCAATGGGAATTTCCCGCCAGTCAGCACAAAGGCTCGTCTCTCTCGCGGTTGCCGAACGCCTGATCAAGGTCAGGCTCGATCACCCCATCGCCGCGTGTTTGGAAAAAGCGCAGGCTCTGCGGCAACGCTTTTCTCTGAAGCATGTCGAAGTCGTGCCTAGCGATCCGACAGGGATTTCATCCACCGTCGGTATCGCCGAAGCGGGTGCTGCAGAAATCGAGCGATGGCTCCGCACGCCCGAGCCCATCGTACTTGCAATCGGCACGGGGCGAACGCTGAGGGCTGCCGTCGATCAGTTGCCGCCCATGGAATGTCCACAGCACCGCATCGTCTCCCTGACCGGCAATATCGGACCCGATGGTTCTGCGGCCTATTACAATGTCATCTTCTCCATGGCGGATGCCATTAAGGCCCGGCATTTTCCCATGCCGCTGCCGGTACTCTGCCCTTCGGCGGAAGAGCGGGAATTGCTGCATGAGCAGTCTTTGGTTCGCTCCAATCTGGCACTTGGGGCGGCGGCGAACGTCACTTTCGTCGGCGTCGGCGAATTGGGCGAAAACGCACCGCTTTGTCTCGATGGCTTCATTGCCGTAGACGAGATGAAGCGCCTGATCGCTGAGGGGGCTGCCGGAGAAATCTGCGGCTGGTTCTATGATGGCGACGGCAGGATCATGAACAATCCGATCAATGATCGGGTCGCCTCCGTTCCGGTGCCGTCCCGGGAAACCTGCACCGTCATCGGCATTGCTCAAGGCAAGAGAAAATCACCCGCAATCCTTGCTGCGCTGCGGGGCGGATTGCTGAATGGCATCATTACGGATGAGCACTCCGCCGAGTATTTGCTCGCCAATTGAGCAATAATTTGCAAATAAAATCAGTATTTTAGCTATTACTTGTGCATCGCAGCGCAGGATGATGCTTGACTTTTGATGCCCAAAAGTGAGTAATTGCCCTCGAGCAAAGCGAATGCTCATAATTTTCTTCTGGGAGGAAGATCATGACATTGAAGACACTTCTGCTGGGCGCGTGCTCGGCTCTCGCCTTTTCGGGCCTCGCTTCCGCAGAAACGCTGACCATCGCCACCGTCAACAACGGTGATATGATCCGCATGCAGGGCCTGACGAAGGAATTTACCGACAAGAACCCGGACATTCAGGTTGAATGGGTCACGCTGGAAGAAAACGTCCTGCGCGAACGCGTGACGACGGATATCGCCACCAATGGCGGCCAGTACGACATCATGACCATCGGCAACTATGAAGTTCCGATCTGGGCAAAACAGGGCTGGCTTCTGCCGCTCGAAAAGCTCGGCGACAACTATGACGTCAACGACATGCTGCCGTCCATCAAGGGCGGCCTGACGGTTGACGGCAAACTCTATGCGGCACCGTTCTACGGCGAATCCGCAATGATCATGTACCGCAAGGACCTGTTTGAAAAAGCGGGTCTGAAGATGCCGGAAAACCCGACATGGGAATTCATCGGCGATGCGGCCCGCAAGATCACCGACCGCAATACCGATATCAACGGCATCTGCCTGCGCGGCAAGGCGGGCTGGGGTGAGAACATGGCCTTCATCACCGCGCTGAACAACTCGTTTGGCGGTCGCTGGTTCGATGAAAACTGGAAGCCTCAGTTCGATCAGCCTGAATGGAAGAGCTCTCTCCAGTTCTACGTGGATCTGATGAAGGATGCCGGTCCGTCCGGTGCAGCTTCCAACGGCTTCAACGAAAACCTGACGCTGTTCCAGCAGGGCAAGTGCGGTATGTGGATCGATGCGACCGTCGCTGCGTCCTTCGTGTCCAACCCCAAGGATTCGACGGTTGCGGACAAGGTCGGCTATGCGCTGTTCCCGACGCATGGCGAGCTGAAGAACCATGGCAACTGGCTGTGGTCTTGGAACCTTGCCATCCCGAAGAGCTCGAAAAAGGCCGATGCGGCTGAAAAGTTCATTTCCTGGGCAACCAGCAAGGACTATTCCGCACTCGTCGCTTCCAAGGAAGGCTGGGCAAACGTTCCTCCGGGCACGCGCACCTCGCTCTACAAGAATGCGGACTACGAGAAGGCAGCGCCATTCGCCAAGACGACGCTTGCGGCAATGAACGCAGCCGACATCACCAAGCCGACCGTCAAGCCCGTGCCTTACACGGGTGGTCAGTTCGTGGCGATCCCCGAGTTCCAGTCGCTCGGCACCACGGTCGGTCAGCTCTTCTCCGCGGTCGTTGCAGGCCAGTCCTCGGTCGACGATGCGCTTGCAGGCGCCCAGTCCACCGCAACGCGTGAAATGACGCGCGCCGGTTACATCAAGTAATCCTCCCGAAGACCGTCGTCCGGCAATCCGCCGGGCGGCGGCCACTTGGACAGACAGTCACCAATAAAAGAAGAACGACACCGCCTGCGGGTTCAACCGCGCGCGACATTGGGAGGGCAGCTTATGGCGACGCAAAATACCAGAAATCTGGCGCGCGTGATGATGGCGCCCTCCGTCTTCCTGCTTCTGATCTGGATGATCGTGCCGCTGGCGATGACGCTGTGGTTCTCCTTCCAGAACTACAATCTTCTGAACCCGACCAATGTCAGCTTTGCTGGCCTGTTCAACTATAAATTCTTCTACACCGATCCGGCCTTCTTCCAGTCCATCTGGAACACGCTCGTCATCGTCGGCGGTGTCTTGCTCATCACCATCATCGGCGGCACCGCCATTGCGCTTCTCTTGGACCAGCCGATCTTCGGACAGGGCGTCGTGCGCATTCTGGTGATCTCGCCTTTCTTCGTCATGCCACCAGTCGCTGCATTGATCTGGAAGAACATGATCATGCACCCCGGATACGGCGTGCTTGCGGACCTGAACAGGTTCTTCGGTTTCCAACCCATAGACTGGTTCTCGCAATTTCCGCTTCTGTCCATCGTCATCATCGTGGCATGGCAGTGGCTGCCCTTTGCAACGCTGATCATTCTGACCGCCCTTCAGTCCCTGGACGGAGAGCAGAAGGAAGCAGCCGAAATGGATGGCGCGAATTTCTTCAACCGCTTCATCTATCTGACGCTGCCGCATCTGGCGCGGGCGATCACCGTCGTCATCCTTATCCAGACGATCTTCCTTCTGGGCGTCTATGCCGAAATTCTCGTCACCACCAATGGCGGACCGGGCTATGCCTCGACCAACCTGCCGTTCCTGATCTACCGCACCGCGCTTCTTGGATATGACGTGGGTGGCGCATCGGCTGGCGGCATCATCGCCATCGTACTCGCCAACATCGTCGCCATCTTCCTGATGCGCGCCGTCGGCAAGAACCTCGATCGCTAGGAGACGTATCATGGCTCGTAAAGTCTCTACCCGCTCAAAGATCGGCTTTTCCATTGCCGCGTGGGTGGTCGCGCTCATCCTCTTCTTCCCGATCCTCTATGCCTTCCTCACCTCCATCAAGACGGAGCCGGAAGCCATTGCGGGCTTTAGCCTCTGGCCATCGGGCACGCTGGAAAACTACATCACGGTCAATACGCAACGCGATTACTTCAAGCCCTTCATGAATTCGGTCGTCCTGTCGGTCGGCTCCACCATTCTGGCACTGATCATCGCCATTCCGGCAGCATGGGCTATGGCGTTCTCGCCGACCAAACGCACCAAGGACATTCTGATGTGGATGCTCTCCACCAAAATGATGCCGGCAGTTGCAGTGCTGGTGCCGATCTATCTGATGTTCCGCAATGCAGGGCTGCTCGATACGCGCATCGGCCTCACGATCATGCTGACCATGATCAACCTGCCGATCGTGGTGTGGATGCTCTACACTTACTTCCGGGAAATTCCGGGTGAAATTCTTGAAGCGGCCCGCATGGACGGCGCGTCGCTATGGAACGAGATCATATACGTTCTGACGCCGATGGCTGTTCCCGGCATAGCGTCTACGCTTCTTCTCAATATCATTCTGGCGTGGAACGAATCCTTCTGGACCATTCGCCTGACGACCACAAATGCAGCACCGCTGACGGCCTTCATCGCCTCCTTCTCGTCGCCTCAAGGCCTGTTCTGGGCAAAGCTTTCCGCAGCCTCGATGATGGCGATTGCTCCGATCCTCGTGCTTGGCTGGTTCAGTCAGAAACAACTCGTTCGCGGCCTGACCTTTGGCGCGGTGAAATAAGGAAAACAACAATGGGCAGCATTTCGCTTAAAAACGTTTCCAAGGTTTTCGGTGACGCCAAGGTCATTCCCTCCATCAATCTCGATATCGAGGATGGCGAGTTCGTGGTCTTCGTCGGGCCATCCGGTTGCGGCAAGTCCACGCTACTGCGCTTGATCGCGGGGCTTGAAGATGTCAGCGGCGGCCAGATCGTCATCGATGGCAAGGACGTGACCGAAAGGGCACCCGCCGAACGCGGACTTGCCATGGTGTTCCAGTCTTACGCGCTTTATCCGCATATGTCGGTCCGCAACAATATCGGCTTTCCGCTGAAGATGGCAAAGATGGAAAAATCCGCCATCGACAAGAAGGTCAATGATGCTGCGGCTATCCTCAACCTGACGGATTATCTGGACCGCCGTCCGTCGCAGCTTTCGGGCGGCCAGCGCCAGCGCGTCGCCATTGGTCGCGCAATCGTGCGCGAACCTTCCGCCTTCCTGTTCGATGAACCCTTGTCGAACCTCGATGCTGCCCTTCGCGGCACGATGCGGCTTGAGATCAGCGATCTTCACAATCAACTCAAGACCACGATGATCTACGTCACCCACGATCAAGTGGAAGCCATGACCATGGCCGACAAGATCGTGGTGCTCAATCGCGGCAATATCGAGCAGGTCGGCTCGCCTCTTGATCTTTATCGCAACCCCGCCAATCTCTTCGTTGCGGGCTTCATCGGCTCGCCGCGCATGAACCTCGTCAAGGGCGAATATGCGCAAGGCAAGGGCGCGCATACGGCAGGCGTTCGCCCGGAACATCTGCTGCTGTCCAAAGAGAGCGGGTTGTGGCGCGGTACGGTCTCGGTGGCCGAGCATCTCGGCTCCGACACCTTCCTGCATATCGATGTCGATGGCATCGGCATGATAACCGCCCGCGCCGGTGGCGAGTTTGCTTGCCAGCACGGCGATACGGTCTTCATCACGCCTGATGAGAGCAAGGTTCACAAGTTCAACGACAAGGGATTGGCGATCTAACCTCGATCCCTTTTTGACCAGTCATTAACGCGAAGGACCGGGCGCACCCGATGCGCCGGGCCATGACCGACATTTATTCGAGGATTGTCTCATGACGTGCAAACTATCCCTTGCAACGCTTGATCAGGCAAAGGCCACAGCGGCGGTTCCGTCCTACTCCCGCAACGATCTATCCCCAGGCATCGTCCATTTCGGTGTCGGCAATTTCCACCGCGCACATCAGGGGATCTATCTAGACGATCTGTTCAACACCGGCGCGGACCATGACTGGGCGATCATCGGCGCAGGCGTTCTGCCGTCCGATACGGCCATGCGTGAGAAACTCGCGGCACAGGATTTTCTGACGACTGTTGTCGAGCAGGACAACAACCGCACCGCCGCCCGCGTGACGGGACCGATGATCGATATTCTTCCGGTTGGCGACACTAAGGCGATCATCGAAGCGCTTTCAGACCCGAATATTCGCATCGTCTCAATGACGATCACGGAAGGCGGATATTTCATAGATGCATCAGGCTCGTTCAACCCGCAGCATCCCGCCATTGCCGAGGATGGCAAAAACCCAGCTTCGCCAAAAACGGTTTTCGGCCTCATCGTCGCCGGTTTGCGCGCCCGCCGCGACAAGGGCTTGCAGCCCTTCACCGTCATGTCCTGCGATAACATTCCGCATAATGGCAAGGTCACCAAAAACGCGGTCGTTGGTCTAGCGGCCCTGTCCGACCCTGCCTTCGCCAACTGGATCGGCGAAAACGTGTCCTTCCCCAATTCCATGGTGGACCGCATCACGCCCGCAACGGGTGATCGCGAAAAAAGCATCGCACGCGATGATTTCGGCATTGAGGACAATTGGCCGGTCTTCTGCGAAGAGTTCAAGCAGTGGGTGATGGAGGACAAGTTCCCCGCCGGTCGCCCGGCGCTGGAAAAGGTCGGTGTGCAGTTCGTGCCTGACGTTGCGCCTTATGAGCATATGAAGATCCGCATCCTCAATGGTGGCCATGCGGCTATTGCCTATCCGGCAGCACTGCTCGATATCCATTTCGTGCATGAGGCGATGGAGCATCCGC
This sequence comes from Agrobacterium larrymoorei, assembly GCF_013322225.1. Lineage (GTDB taxonomy): Bacteria > Pseudomonadota > Alphaproteobacteria > Rhizobiales > Rhizobiaceae > Agrobacterium > Agrobacterium larrymoorei_A. The sequence goes on along the minus strand of NZ_JAAMFB010000027.1, from coordinate 184,831 downwards.
TGATCCGCGCTTTTCTGGCCAAACTCGAAAAGGAAGAGATCATCCCGATCATCCCGCCGGTACCGGACACCAATCTCAACGAATATTTCGACCTGATCGAGCGCCGCTTCCTCAATCCGAAGATCGGCGACACCATTCCGCGTCTGGCGCAGGATGGCTCCAACCGCCAGCCGAAATTCATCCTGCCATCGACAGCGGATCGTCTGGCAAAGGGTGACGATATCGTTGGTCTCTCGCTGGTATCGGCGCTGTGGTGCCGCTATTTCTACGGCACGTCGGACAGCGGCAAGGAGATCGTCTTCAACGATGCCAGTGCCGAACGTTTGAAGGCAGCGGCAATCAAGGCGAAGGACGACCCGATGGCGTTTCTGGCCTTGTCCGATATTTTCGGAGACGTCGCCAATTCCGATCTCTTCCGCAAGCGCTTCGCTCATGCTCTAAAGACGCTGTGGAGCGAAGGCACCGCCAATACCCTGCAACTCTATCTGGACAATAAACTCACCGAAAGCTGATCTTATGCCAAGCGAAACCGGCCCCCTGCTGATCTTCGACTGCGACGGTGTTCTCGTCGATAGCGAGCCGGTTTCAGTCGCCGTCCTAATCGATATGCTCGCCCATCTGGGCGTCGAACTGACCGAGGAAGAGGCCTATCAGCGCTTCCTTGGTCGCAGCCTTGCCAGCATGACCGCAACGCTCTGGGAAGAATACGGTATCGAAACCGATATCGATTTTCTCGATCACATGCGCAGTGCCCTGTTTGAGCGTTTTCGGCTGGAACTCAAAGCAATCGAAGGCATGGCAGAAACGCTGGACCGCCTTGAAATGCCGCGTTGCGTGGCATCCTCAAGTCAGCCGGAGCGCATTCGTTACTCGCTCGGACTGACAGGGCTGCTTGAAAAATTCGAGCCACATATTTTCAGTGCGACCATGGTCAAGAACGGCAAGCCAGCACCCGATCTCTTCCTTTACGCGGCAAGCCAGATGGGCGTCGATCCCGCCAACTGTATCGTTATCGAAGACAGCCCGGCGGGCATTCTGGCGGCGAAGGCTGCCGGTATGTGCGTTTTCGCTTTTACAGGTGGTTCTCACGCGCGCTTTCCCGCATTCCGGGAGCAGATTGCCGGTCTGGAGCCCGATCTGTTGTTTGACGCCATGCCGGATTTGGTTCAACTTGTCGGCACGAGGAACCTTAGGGCTCCAGAATGAAGGCTGGCTAACGTGACCATCGACACCTACTCCTCCCTCATTCCTGTGCTTGTCACAGGAATCCAGTCAGCCCAAGTCCTTGGGCTGAAAGAACTTTTCCCGCCGCGCAGACGCGCGTCGACTAGTTTCCTGTCACAAGGACAGGAATGAGGGGAATGCGTCAATATCTTGTTGCGGTCGATGTCGGAACAGGCAGCGCGCGAGCGGGCGTTTTCGATGCCAAGGGCAATTTGCAGTCTCGCGCGACCCATCCCATAATCATGAACAGGCCGAAGGAAAATCATGCAGAGCATGATTCCGAAGATATCTGGAACGCCGTATGCCTTTCCGTGCGCGCTGCGATGGTGGAAGCGGCCATTCCAGCGGATGAAGTCGCCGCCATCGGTTTCGATGCCACCTGCTCTCTCGTCATGCGCGGCAAATCCGGTGAACCGATTTCGGTCTCCACAACCGGCGAAGCCCGTTTCGACACCATCGTCTGGCTCGACCACCGCGCGATTACCGAGGCCGATTTCCTGACGGCATCCGGCCATCGGGTGCTGGATTTCGCAGGCGGCTCGATTTCGCCCGAAATGCAGATGCCCAAGCTGATGTGGCTGAAAAAGCACCTGCCGCAAAGCTGGTCGAAGGCAGGCTATTTCTTCGATCTCGCGGATTTCCTGACGTGGAGGGCGAGCGGTACTACCAAACGTTCCAACTGCACGTTGACCGCCAAGTGGAATTTCCTGGCACATGAAGAACAAGGCTGGCAGCAGGATTATCTGGAACATGCAGGAGTTGGCGATCTGCTTGAGCGTGGCGGGCTCCCCAAGGATACAATCTTGCCTGGCGCAAGCCTCGGCACCCTGTCCACGCAGGCAGCAAAAGAACTCGGTCTAGATACTGGCTGCCATGTGGCAGCAGGCATGATCGATGCCTATGCGGGTGCCTTGGGCGCCCTTGGCGGTAGCCTAGAATCGAATGTCGAGAGCAGCGTCGCGCTGATTGCTGGAACCTCCAGTTGCCTTGTTACGCTCACCGGTAAATCCATGCCGGGTCGTAGCCTTTGGGGGCCATATTGGCAGGCCGCCCTTCCCGGCCATTGGCTGGTGGAAGGTGGCCAATCGGCAACCGGTGCTTTGCTCGACCACATCGTGCGGCTACATTCTGCGGGTGGAGAGCCCACGACAACTCTCCATGCCCGTATCGTAAGACGGGTTCAGGAATTGCGGTCGCACGAGGGAGATAAATTCGCCGAGCGCCTGCATGTTCTGCCGGACTTTCATGGCAACCGTTCTCCCCTTGCCGATCCGCATGCGCGCGGCGTTATCAGCGGGTTGACGCTCGACACATCGTTCGACAGCCTATGCGCGCTCTACTGGCGTACCGCCGTGTCGATTGCGCTTAGCACTCGACATGTTCTGGATGCGATGGAGGGCTTCGGCTACCGCGTCGAAACCCTTCACGTCGCAGGTGGACATATCCATAACCCCCTGTTGATGGAGCTTTATGCCGATATCACGGGCAAACGCATCATCGTCCCAGGCACCACCGATGCGGTTCTGCTTGGCACAGCGATGACAGCAGCATCGGCAGGCGGTATCCATGAGGGACTGGTTGCAGCAGGGAGCGCAATGTATTCCGGATATCGGGAGCTCACCGCCAACCCCGCGCGCCGTGGCGCTTATGAGCGCGACTACCAGCGGTTTCTGGCAATGTATCGCCACCGCGAGGAGCTTGATCGGCTTTAACTAGCGCCTTGACCGAGGGTCGAGCATGTCACGCAACCCGTCACCCATTAGATTGAAGCCCATAACGGCAAGCGCGATCATGAGGCCCGGCAGGATCGCCAGCCAAGGTGCAGTGCCGAGATATGTCTGCGCTTCCCACAGCATACGGCCCCAGGTGGGAGTCGGCGGCGGCATGCCTAGGCCGAGGAAGCTCAGTCCCGCCTCCGTCAGGATCGCCAGTCCCAGCTGAATGCTGATCTGCACGATGATGAGATTGGCGAGGTTCGGCAGGATGTGAGAAAAGGTGATACCCATCTTGCTACGCCCGATGCTTTCCGCCGCCAGCACGAAATCCCGCGCCCACATCTGCAGCGCCGCCCCACAGGTCAGCCGCGCAAAGACTGGCACCATGAATGTGCCGATGGCGATGATGGCGGTAAAGCGACCGGAGCCGATAAAGGCACCGAGCATCATCGCAGACAGAATGGGCGGCAGTGCAAAGATGATATCGCAGAGCCGCATCAGTGCAGCTTCCAAGATACCGCGTTGCGCGGCCGCGATAATGCCGACAAGACTTCCAATCGACGCGCCAATCGCAACGGCAATGACCGATGTGAACAGAGAATTCCACGCTCCAACCATGAGCATGGACAGGACGTCCCGCCCGAAATGATCCGTGCCCAGCAGCCCAGCCTCAAACGGCGGTTTCAGCTTGGCAAGAATCTGGATTTTCGTAGGCGGCGCGGGGGTCCACACGAGTGAAAGCAGCGCCATGGCAAGCAGAATGCTAACGATGACAGCACCGGCGAAGAAGGCTGGCTGGCGGGAAAGCAGTCTCATCTTCGTACCTTCACCCGCAAACGCGGGTCGATGAAGAGATATGCTATGTCGACAAGGAAATTCATCACAATGACAAGTGAGCAGAAAAACAGCACGACGGATTGCATCACCACGATATCGCGCTGTGTCAGCGCCTGATAGGCAAGCCTTCCTAGGCCTGGCAGGTTGAAGACGTTTTCCACCAGCACCGCACCCGCAATCAGGAAGGTGAATTGCAGGCCAACCATGGTGACGACCGGGATCAGGGCATTTGGCAACACATGTTTCCAGAGAATGGCCGCATCGCTGATGCCCTTGGCGCGAACAGTGCGAACGAAATCCTCGTTCAAAACCTCCAAGACGGCAGAGCGACACACCCGCGTCAACACACCCGCCTGCGATAATGACAAGGCAATCGCCGGAAGCACGAGCGCCTTGAGTGACGGTCCAAACCCCACACCCCAACCTGGAAAACCACCGGCTGGCATCCAGCCGAGAGCCGTCGAGAATAGCATGATCAACAACAAACCGACCCCAAAACCGGGAACGGCAATGCTCGATTGGGCAAAGAGACCCACGACGAAATCAAGCGGTCCGTTGCGATGCTGCGCGGCCCAGACGCCGAGCGGCAATGCGATGAGGATGGAAAGAGTGACTGCCATCATCGCCAGCGGTAGCGTAACGCTCAAGCGCTCCAGAATGAGGCCCATGACCGGAACGCCGTAGGTATAGGACTGCCCCAAATTTCCCGAAACGACGCCGGTAAGCCAGCCGATATAACGCAGTAAAAGAGGCTGATCGAGGCCCATCTGTTTTTGCAATGCTGCGAGCGTATCGGGGCTTGCGGAGGTGCCGAGCATGATGGCTGCGGGATCACCCGGCAGCAGGCCCATGATGAGGAATGAGACGACGAGAAGGGTTGCGATGAGGCTGAGGAGGCGTTTCGAAATGAGAGCTGTCATGTCAGATGCAATCCTGCGTGATGGCGCACAACATTTGCGAGCCTATCCACCCTCATTCCTGTCCTTGTGACAGGAATCCAGTCGCCGCGCGTCTGCGCGGCGGAAGAACTCTTTTCAGCCCAAGACTGGGCTGACTGGATTCCTGTGACAAGCACAGGAATGAGGGTGGGTGTGGCCCTTACTCGTCCCAATGAACATCCGTCAAAACGTTGGACGGAATAGGCTCGTTTACCCACAGGCCCTGCAGCTTCTTGTCCCATACGCCAAGCTTCGGCATGACGAACAGGAACAGTGCCGGAGCATCATCCGCCAAAACCCTCTGTGCATCACCATAAAGCTTATCCTGCACGACGGTATCGGATGTCAGTTCCACGTTGCGGACGATCTCGTTAAAGGTCGGGTTTCTATAGTTGAAGTAGTATGGATCGCGTGAATAGATGTCGATATCCATGGGCTCTGCATGCGCCACGATCGTCATGTCGTAATCCGCGCCCTTCAGCACCTCGGAAACCCATTTTGCCGGGAACTCCGTGGTCTTAATATTCATCGTGACGCCGATTTCAGCGAACATGGCCTGCAGGATTTGTGAGGTGCGCTGGGCATAGGCCATCTGCGGTGCCTTCATGGTGAAGGTGAAACCGTTGGGGTAGCCCGCTTCCGCCAGGAGTGCTTTTGCCTTCTCGGCATCGTAAGGCAGCACGCCGGTCGTATCAATGTAGCCGCGATCATTCGGGGTGTAATGGCTGCCGATGGGCGTGCCGAAGCCGGACCAGGCACCCTCGATGACCATTGATCGGTCGACGGCCTTCATCAAAGCCCGGCGGACACGCTTGTCATCGAAGGGCTTTCGGGCGTTATTCATACCCGCAACCACCTTCAATTCGGTGTTGCCAACGGCAGTGCCAAGACGTGAATCGCCGTCGAAAGAGCTCATCAATTCCGGCGCGCCGAATTCCGGAAACGCATCCACATCCCCCGCCTTCAAGGCCGCAGCCTGAGCCTGCGGGTCGGTGATGAAGCGGAAGGTGGCCTTTTCCAGAGCGACGTTGGCGTCCTTGTTCCAGTAATCCGGGTTTCGCGTCAGTTCGACCTTGTCGCCTTTTGCCCAACTGACGAATTTAAATGGCCCTGTGCCAATGGGCGTCGTCTTGTTGTTTTCAGCCGACTTCGTGCCCACCATGACCGAGGCGGGCCAGCCGAGCCAGTAAAGCAGACTGCCCGCAGGCTGCTTGAGCTTCAGCAAAAGCGTGTTTGCATCGGGTGTCTCGATTGTATCGATGGACGCGAAGAAGCGCTTCTGCGGATTGACGGACCCATCTCCCCGCGCACGCTCCAAAGACGCCTTGGCGACCGCGGAATTGAACGCCTCCCCATCGTGGAACTTCACCCCTTGCTGCAGATGAAACGTGTAGCTCTTGCCATCCTCGGACACATTCCAGCTTGCCGCCAGTTGAGGCTGCACCTTGCCGTCCTTATCGATGGTGGTAAGGCCTTCGAAGATGTTCTGCCAAGTCACCTGTCCGATAGCGACCGGGGCCGCAACGGTGGGATCAAGACCAGCAGGCTCGATGCCCATCCCAAGGACGACACTGGTCTTTTGTGCAGCTAAAGCTGCGGTCGAACCCAGCGAAAGCGCAAGACCCGCGCCAAATGCTGCTCCCATCAACAGCCGGCGCGTGATGCTCAAAGTCTGCGAAGTCGAAAAAGCTGCCATCCCTGTCCCCTGTGATGCGGCGGCGCCTGAGTGGCCAGAACCGCGTGGAAGCGAAGAAGTTCCAGCAGTGAACTCATTATGTGTCCACCGTGTTGCGAAAATCGCTACACGAAATAGAGTGGCAAAAGCAAGCCGCTATTTTTGGCCATCCGTCTTCATCACCTCTTGCACGAAGGAAATGAAGGTGGATGCAGCAAAAGAAAGATCGCGATCCGGCGCGGTGCAGAGCTGGATCTCGGTGCGCACGCCCTTCGTGCCCGCAAGCGGCACCGCCACCATCTGCCCGGCCCGGATGTCGCGTGATACCGAGAGCGACGGCAGGAGCGTAATCGCCGCTTTATCCAGCACCAGCTCCCGTAAAAGCTCCAGCGAGCTGACAGTGAAGACCGGGTCGAGTGCGACTTTGGCAGAGGCAAAAATCTCTTCAAAAGCCTGCCGCGCAGCGAAACCTTTTTCGGGAAGCGCCAGCGGATAGCCTGCGATCTCCTTCAGAGTAACGCTTTTCGCACTCGCTAAGGGATGGTCGGCAGGCAGGATCACATCATAGACGATGTCCTTGCGCGCGCGGATTTCCACCTCCGAAACATTGGGGCCGAAAAGTATCAGCGCCACATCGGCTTCAGCCGAGTTGAGGGCATCTATGGCCTGCCGCGCGCTGGTAATCTGCACATTGAAACGCAGTTTTGGATATTTGATGCTGAAGCCTGACAGTACCGGTGCCAGCAGGTTCACCGCCGCGCCATTGGCGAATATGGTGACCTCGCCTCGCTCCAGCCCCTTCAGGTCGTCCATCAGCTGCTGTACGAGGTTCAGCTCGCGCAAAGTCTTGCCCGCGCGGGCCGCCAAAAGCTCCCCCGCCGCCGTCAGTTTCACGCCGCGACTGGAACGCTCCACCAGCTGCGTGCCGAAATGTTCTTCCAGACTTTCGATCTGGCGGCTGATGGCGGTTGGTGCCACACCGAGATTCTCCGCCGCTGCACGCATGGAATTGGTGTGGACAAGTTCATCGAAATACATCAATGCGCGCAGGTGCATGTTTCGTCCTTCTCTCAGCCTGCGTCTCGGAAGAATCGTAGACCACACCTACTCCACTGCCGTCATCCTTCGGCTTGTCCCGAGGATCTGCCGCCGGTGCATCGCATTGTCGGCAAACGAGAAAATGCCGTACCCCTCTGTGGATCCTCGGGTCAAGCCTGAGAATGACGGCGGTGGGTGGGCAAAGCTCAAAGCCATCCATCAATCGCGACGAAAACCTTCGCTCGCCACCATCAACTGGCGCGTATAATCCGCCCCGAAATCCCGCCTTTCCAACGCCTTTACATCCAGCGTCTCGACGATCTTCCCGCTCTTCATCACGGCTAGACGGTCGCACATATGACTTATAACACCAAGATCATGGCTGACCATGAGGAAGGTGAGGCCGCGGCCCTTACGGGCCTGTTCGAGCAGATTGAGAATTTCCGCCTGAATGGAGGCATCGAGCGCCGAGGTCGGTTCGTCCAGAAGCAGGATTTTCGGCTCAAGGATCAAGGCGCGCGCAATGGCGATGCGCTGGCGTTGCCCGCCGGAAAGCTGATGGGAGTAGCGGAAGCGGAAGCCGGAGCCGAGGCCCACCTCATCCAGGGCGCGGGTGATACGCCCTTCCCTGTCATCCAGACCGTGAATGACCAGCGGCTCCAGTAGCAGCGAATCCACCGTTTGGCGCGGGTGAAGCGATCCATAAGGATCCTGAAACACCATCTGCACATCGCGGTAGAAGGACTTGTCGCGGAATTTGCGGTCGTAAGTCCGCCCCTCCACCATGAGGGAGCCTTCATCGAAATGGTTGAGGCCTGCAATGGCTCTTAGAAGCGTGGATTTGCCCGAACCGGATTCACCGACAAGGCCGAAGGATTCGCCCTTTGCGACGTCTATGCTGACGCGATCCAGCGCCAGATAGCCTTCGAAATCCACGACCATATCGCGGGCGGAGAGAACCGTCGTCATAGGCGCCACTCCGCCTTGCGCTCGAGAACCGGCAGCGGATGCCTGTCCTCACCGATTTTCGGCAGGCAGTTCAACAGTCCCTTCGTGTAGGGATGCTGCGCATTCTGGAGGTTGGCCGATGGCAGCTCCTCCACCACTTTGCCTGCATACATAACAATGACGCGGTCGCAGAAGGAGGAGACGAGGCGCAGATCATGCGAGATGAAGATGAGGCCCATGCCACGATCCCGTACCAGTCTGTCGAGAATATCCAGCACTTCCAACTGCACGGTCACATCAAGCGCCGAGGTCGGTTCGTCGGCGATCAGAAGCTCGGGGCCACAGACCAGCATCATGGCAATCATGACGCGCTGGCCCATACCGCCGGATACTTCATGCGGATAGAGATTGAAAACGCGTTCGGGACCGCGGATCTGCACCGCTTCCAGCATGTCGAGCGCGCGCTTCCTCGCCTCGGCCGAGCCGACGCGTTCATGGGTCTTCAGCGTTTCTACGATCTGGCGACCGATGGTCATGACCGGGTTGAGGGAGTATTTCGGGTCCTGCAAAATCATGGCGATGCGCTTGCCGCGAATGGCGCGGCGCTGCTTCGCCGAGGCTTTCAGGAGATCGATATCGCCGAAACGGAGCGCATCCGCTTCGATCTTCGCGTGTCCCGGCGTCAGCCCCATGATAGCGCGGCCGGTCTGCGACTTGCCGGAGCCAGATTCACCGACGATGCCAAGCCGCTCCTTACCCAGCGAGAAGGAAACGCCGCGCACCGCTTCCACAAGCCCGGTGCGGGTGGGAAAGCTGACGCGCAGATTATCGACCGTCAAAAGAGGTGTCGTCACTGGCCAGCCTCCTTCGGATCGAGCGCATCGCGAAGGCCATCGCCCAACAGGTTGAAGCCAAGGCTGACGATGAGAATGGCGATACCCGGCATGGCAGCAACCCACCATTGATCGAGAATGAAACGGCGACCGGAGGCAATCATCGCGCCCCATTCCGGCAGAGGCGGCTGGGCACCGAGGCCGAGGAAGCCGAGACCTGCCGCAGTGAGGATGATGCCCGCCATATCCAGCGTCACGCGCACGATGAGCGACGAAAGGCACAGCGGCATGACGTGTTTTAGCACGATGCGCCACGGCGAAGCGCCCATGAGCTTGACCGCCGCGATGAAATCGGAATTGCGGAAGGTCATAGTTTCGGCGCGCGCGATGCGGGCATAAGGCGGCCATGAGGTGATGGCGATGGCAAGCACCGCATTCTCGATACCCGGCCCGAGTGCCGCCACCAGCGCCAGCGCCAGAACCAACTTCGGAAAGGCAAGAAAGATATCGGTAATGCGCATCAGCACCGCATCGATCCAGCCCCCGGCATAGCCGGAAACCGTGCCGACGATGAGCCCGATGGGTGCTGCGATGATGGCCACCAGCACCACCACGAAGAGGGTCAGGCGAGAGCCGTGGATGAGGCGCGAGAGAATATCGCGGCCTTGATCATCCGTGCCGAGCCAATATCCTTCGCTTCCGGGTGATAGCAGGCGGGCGTTGCGCAAATCGCCCTGAACAGCGGAGTGCGGTGCCAGCACATCGGCAAAGATCGCGACCAGAATGAGCGCAAGGATGATTCCGAGACCGGCCAGCGCCAACCGGTTTTCGGAAAAACGCCGCCAGATGACATAGGCACGCCCAAGCCGCGCCTGCTTGCGCGAGGTCGGTCGGTCGGACAGCAGCCATTCGCGGCTATAGCGTTTGACGATGGAAACTGTATCGGTCATCGGCTGCGCGTCCTTGGATCGAGCGTCCGGTAGAGCAGATCGGACAGGAGATTGATGCCGATGAAGACGGCGCCAATGACAATGGTGCCGCCGAGAACGGCATTCATATCCGCATTCTGCAAGGAATTGGTGATGTAAAGGCCAAGCCCCGGCCAGGAGAAGATCGTTTCCGTTAGAACCGAACCTTCGAGCAGCCCGGCATAGGACAGCACGATGACGGTCAGCAACGGCACGGCGGCGTTGCGCAGCGCGTGAAACCAGATGATGCGCGTTTCCGACAGGCCTTTGGCCCGCGCCGCCACGACATATTCCTGCGCCAGCTCATTAAGCATGAAGGAGCGCGTCATGCGGCTGATATAGGCCAGCGAAAAATAGCCCAGCAGCCCGGCGGGCAGAATGATGTGGCGGAACAGATCCCAGACCACATCCCATTGCCGCTGCCACAGGGCATCGAACAGGTAAAAACCCGTAACCGGCTGGAACGTGAATTCGTAAACGATATCGATACGACCAGGATAGGCCACCCAGTTCAGCTTGGCATAAAATGCCAGAAGCGCCAGAAGACCGAGCCAGAAGATCGGCACCGAATAACCGACAAGACCGATGACGCGCACGATCTGGTCGATGATGCTGCCGCGCTTCACCGCAGCCAGCACGCCGAGCGGAATACCGAAAATCGCACCGATCAACGTTCCTAGCGTCGCTAGCTCGATGGTGGCCGGGAAGACGCGCTTGATATCCTGCATCACCGGATTGGTGGTCAGCACCGACGTGCCGAACTCACCGGAAAGCGCCTGCTTGAGATAGATGAAAAACTGCTGCCACAGCGGCAGGTTTAGGCCGAGTTCCTCCCGCACGCGCTCCACCACATGGGCAGGCGCGCGGTCCCCCACGATGGCAAGCGCAGGATCGATTGGGATAACGCGACCGATAAAAAAAGTTACCGCTAGCAGACCCAAAAAAGTCGTGACGACGGTAACGACGAAGCCCAGAACGGCAAACAGGCGCTTGTTGGCGCGGCTCTTGCCGCGCCTTGGCCTTGGCGATGTGTCAGCGATGCTCAATGGACCAATCCTGCCGGATTACTCCTTGGAGACCGGATAGACATAGTTCGTGTCGAAGCTCGGTCCGAGCTTCAGGCCCTTGACCTTATTGGAGAAGCCGGCAATTTCCGTCTTCTGCTCGATGACGACGAAAGGACCGCTTTCCAGCACCTTCTTCTGAAGGTCCTGATACATGGCGGCGCGCTTGGCGTTGTCCTTTTCCAGAAGGGCAGCCTGCGTTACCTTGGTCAGCTCAGGCACATCCCAGGCATTGCGCCAAGCCAGTGTCTTGTTCTTGCCCTCATCGGAATTGTCGTAGTTGATGGTGAAGGTTTCAGCGTTGGAATTCGGGTCGAAATAGTCCGAGCCCCAGTCGCCGATGTAGATATCGTGCTGGCGGGCGCGATACTTGGTCAAGGTCTGCTTGCCGTCACCGGGAATGATGCTGAGCTTGATGCCAGCCTGGGCCAGGGTCTGCTGGATGTTCTCGGCAATGCCCGTCACCGGCTGCGTGTTGCGCACATCCATGGTGACGCTGAAGCCATCCTTCAGGCCAGCCTTGGCCAGCAATTCCTTGGCTTTGGCGACATCCAGCTTGTAAGGATTTTCGTCCAGCGCGCCCAACTGCCCCTTCGGCAGGAAGGTCTGGTGTATCTCGCCGATGCCCTTGATGATGGTCGCGCCGATGCCTTCATAATCGACCAGATATTTGAAGGCTTCGACCACTTCCGGCTTCTTCAGATTTTCGTTTTTCTGGTTGAGGCCGAGATAATAGACGGTGCCTTTGGGTGCGGAGATGACGGTGAAGCCTTCCTTCTTGGAAACCGCTTCCATGTCGCCGGGCTCCAGGTTGCGCGCCACATCGATATCGCCATTTTCCAGCGCCAGACGCTGACCGGCGCTTTCCTTCATGTGGCGATAGATGACACGCTTGAGCTTCGGCTTGTCACCGTAATAGTTCGGATTCGCTTCGAGGATGACAGCTTCGTTGGCCTTCCAGCCAAGAATCTTGAAGGGACCGGAGCCCGCAAAACCGGTTTTCAGGAATTCATTTCCGAAATCGGTCTCATATTTGTAATCCGCGCTTGGCGTGACGGCCTTAGCCTTTTCCATCACAAGCTTCTTGTCCACCACAGAGGCGACAGTGGCGGTCAGAACGTTCAGAACGAAGCTTGGTGCGTAGGCTTTGTCGACCGTCAGAACAAAGGTATTGGCATCTGTCGCCTTGGCCTTTTCAGTGACGTTGTCGCCCTTAAGACCGAACTGGTTGAGAAGGAAGGCGGGGTTCTTGTCAAGCTTGACGGCGCGTTCGATTGAAAAAGCCACGTCTTCAGCCGTCACGGGATTGCCGGAGGCGAATTTGAGTCCTTGCTTGAGTTTGAACGTATAGGTGAGGCCATCTTCAGACGTCGTCCAACTCTCGGCAAGGTCGCCTTTCACCTTGGACGTATCGGAAATGTCGATGGAAACCAGCTTGCTATAGGTGTTGCCGGTGACTTCGGCGGTCGAGATTTCGAACGCTTCGCCCGGATCGAGAGAAATAATGTCATCTATCGCAAAGCCTTCGACCAGCGTATCGGCTGGTGTCGCCGCAAAAGCCTGCGGCGCGGAAAGTGCGATCAGGGACAGCGCAGCGCTTGTGGCAAGGATGCGGGCCATTTTATTGAGCGATTTGGTCATTGTTCTCCCCTTTTTATAGCAGGTTGATATCACTCGTTTCAGTTCGGCTCATGCCATGCCTGAGCCAGAACACGCAGCCAGTTTTCCCGGCAAATTTTAGCAAGTTCTTCATCAGCGTATCCTGCTGATTTCAGTGCGGCAACCAGATTTTGATTGCCGCTGGCGTCTCTGATTTCCGCCGGAATGGTCGCGCCGTCGAAGTCGGAGCCGAGCGCCACGCAGTCGATCCCCATCCGCTCCACCATATAATCGATATGGCGAACCATGTCGGAAAGCGGCGCATTGGCATCGTCGCGGGCATCCGGGCGCAGCATCGTGACGGCGTAATTGAGCCCGACGAGCCCGCGGGTTTCCCTGATCGCATCCATCTGACGGTCGGTCAGGTTGCGGGCAACGCCGGTCAGGGCATGGGCATTGGAGTGGCTGGCAATCAAAGGCTGATCGGTCGTCTTTGCAACGTCCCAGAAGCCCTTTTCGGTAATATGCGCCAGATCGACAAGGATGCCGAGCTGATTACAGCGTTTGACCAGTTCGAAACCCGCATCGGTCAAGCCCGGCGCCGTGTCCGGCGACATTGGAAAAGCGAAGGGAACGCCATGGCCGAAGACGTTATGGCGACTCCAGACTGGGCCGAGCGAGCGCAGACCCGCGGCGTAAAACACGTCCAGCGCATCCAGATCTTCGGCAATAGGCTCGCAGCCCTCCATGTGTAGCACGGCGGCAAAAACGTTATCTTCCATGGCTTTGCGGATACCCGCGGTGGAGCGGCAAAGCCTCCATCCGCCAGCGCGCTCCAGCTGCAACGCGATGGACGCCTTTTCCATCGCAATATCGAGTGACGGCTGGCGTTCCAATGGGGCGGCAAGCGGCGTTACGTAGTGGCCGTTCTCATCCGGCTCCTGCAAGATGAGATCGCCCGAGGGAATATAGATGGCGCAGATACCACCGGCCAATCCGCCTGCCCTGGCGCGAGGCGCATCGATATGGCCTTCTGTCGTGCCCAGCACGAATTCCTTTAATGGATTCCCGCCCGTTTTGGCTGTGCGCCACAGCCGAAGCAGCACATCATTATGACCATCGAAAACCAATTGCATGTGGGGATATTCCAAGGCGAGAGCGAGACTTTTACGTTTGAAACCATAAGCTTGGCAGACGCCGGAATGCCACCGCGCGCGGCCTGGTGGGCCACAAGCTCCAAGCCGTTCTTTCTGTCGGCGCGATCCTAGGATGATAAATCGAAACTGCGCGAGTCAAAAATTAAGCAGGATGAAATAATGACCAAAACGCTTGGCGTTCGTCAAAAATCTTCAAAATTATAGGTTGATTAACCGCTGGCTTGCGCACGGAAATTTTCGCTTTCTCCCAGTAACCAGCGCCTGAAAAGCGCGACCGGTGCGTGGTTGATGCGTGATAGCGGCGCCACCGCATAGTAGGAACTGGGACTTTTCACCTGATGATCGAACGCCTGCACCAGTTGCCCCGCTTTCAGTTCGATCTCGATAAGGAAAAGCGGCATCAAGGCAACGCCAAGCCCGGCCGTGCAAGCCTGGGCGACACTCGAAAACTGCTCGAACCGCATGGCAGGGGCATGGTGAGCTGCAATCCCTAGGCTCTTGAACCAATGGTCCCATGCACCGGGACGGGACGCCATGTGCAAAAGCGGCTGGCCGCAGATATCCTCGGCCTGACGAATAGGATTTTTCTCGAGGAATGCGGGGCTGCACACCGGTGCCACCATCTCGTCCATCAGGAAAATACTCTCTGCCGCAGGCCAATCCGGTTGACCGATGTGGATGGCCATATCGAGCCCTTCCTTTTCGAAGTCGAATTGGCCGATGCGGGTGGCGAAATTCAGCGTGATCTCGGGATGGGCTGCAACGAACTGGGGAATACGCGGCAGGAGCCAGCGCGTGCCGAATGTCGGAAGCATGGCGAGGTTAAGCGTGTTCGCATGCGTTTTGGTCATGACCTGAAGCGAGGCGGAGCGTATATCACCAAGCGCAACGCCGATTGCCTTGGCGTAGGTTTGACCTTCGTCCGTCAACGAAACTCCACGCGCGCCGCGCTGGAAAAGCTTGACGCCAAGCTGCTCTTCGAGCGACATAACCTGCCTGCTTATCGCCCCTTGGGTCAGCGAAAGTTCGTCTGCCGCAAGAGAAAAACTTCCCAATCGCGCAACGGAATCGAACGCGGCGAGAGCGCTGGTGGAGGGCAGTAGTTTGCGACTGAGCGAGGTCATGCCGCATTCCTATCTGTAATAGCAAAATGAGTAAACATGGCTTGCCGCGATGCTACCCAAGGCCAATAATGACGTCAGTATTTTTTGGAGATTTATCGTGAGCGAACGCACAGCATTCAATTGGCAGGACCCGTTTCTTCTCGAGGACCAACTGACCGAAGACGAGCGGATGATCCGCGATACGGCCGCTGCCTTTGCCCAATCGGAGCTTCTGCCACGCATCAACGACGCTTATCTCGGCGAAACATCCGAACCTGGACTGTTTCGCCTGATGGGCCAGACCGGCCTTCTGGGTGTCACGCTTCCTGAAAAATATGGTGCGGCTGAAGCCAGTTACGTCGCCTACGGCCTTGTTGCCCGTGAAGTCGAGCGCATCGACAGCGGATATCGCTCGATGATGAGCGTACTGTCCTCGCTCGTCATCTACCCCATCTATGCCTACGGCTCCGAAGAGCAAAAGGACAAATATCTGCCTGGTCTTGTCTCCGGCGAGTTGATTGGCTGCTTCGGCCTGACCGAACCGGATGCAGGTTCCGATCCCAACGGCATGAAGACGCGTGCCGAAAAGATCGAGGGCGGATATCGCTTGCGTGGTTCCAAGATGTGGATTTCCAACGCACCAATTGCCGACGTCTTCGTCGTCTGGGCCAAATCCGAAGCGCATGACAATCAGATCCGTGGCTTCGTGCTGGAAAAAGGCATGAAGGGTCTGTCCGCACCCAAGATCGGCGGCAAGCTTTCGCTGCGCGCATCTATCACCGGCGAGATCGTCATGGACGGCGTGGAGGTCGGCGAAGACGCGCTTCTGCCGAATGTTTCGGGCCTCAAGGGTCCGTTCGGCTGCCTCAACCGCGCCCGCTACGGCATTTCCTGGGGCGTGATGGGTGCGGCTGAAGACTGCTGGTTCCGGGCCCATCAATACGGCATGGATCGCAAGCAGTTTGGCAAGCCTTTGGCAGCCATGCAGCTTTACCAAAAGAAGCTGGCCGATATGCAGACTGAAATCACGCTCGGCCTTCAAGGATCGCTGCGTGTCGGTCGCCTGTTCGACGATCACAAGATGGCGCCGGAAATGATCTCCATCGTCAAGCGAAACAATTGCGGCAAGGCGCTGGATATTGCCCGTCAAGCCCGCGACATGCATGGCGGCAACGGCATCCAGATCGAATATCACGTCATGCGCCACGCACAGAATCTGGAAACGGTGAACACCTATGAGGGCACGCATGATGTACATGCGCTGATCCTCGGAAGAGCTCAAACCGGCCTCCAGGCGTTTTTCTAGCAGTCAATCTCACCGAGGCCCGGCATCACTCCGGGCTTTGTGCAGCGCAAAATAAATCATACTTTTTGGCGTCTGCTACGGTTGAATCCGGCGCTCAGGGAATTAAATATAAAGACCTCGTCAGTTTTCGGCTCGCTTCGAAAACACTCCGTCCGCTCCGCGCGGCAATTGAGTTTGCTGATCGAGCGAAATATACCGGTGCCCTGCCGGTCAGTTAAAGTCACGAAGGTATTTACACATGCACAGCTATCCCGACGTCAAACTTCTCATTAACGGCGAATGGCGCGATGCGCTCTCCGGCAAGACGATTGCCGTTTCCGATCCCGCGACGGACGAAATTATCGGCTCTATCGCACATGCGGAGCAAGCCGATCTAGATCTGGCGCTCGCAGCCGCTGACAAAGGTTTCAAGATCTGGCGCGACACCCCTGCGTTCGAGCGCTCGAAGATCATGCGCCGGGCCGCCGATATCGTTCGGGAACGCATCGACTATATCGCGTGGCTGATGACCCGCGAACAGGGCAAGCCGCTCGCGCAGTCCAAGGCCGAAATCAACAACGGCGCAGACACCATCGACTGGTTCGCCGAAGAAGCGCGCCGCACGTACGGTCAGATCATCCCTGCCCGCTTCAGTGGCGTTTCCAACCTTGCCATCAAGTTGCCGGTCGGTCCCGTCGCAGCCTTCACGCCATGGAACTTCCCGATTAACCAGGTCGTGCGCAAGCTTTCCGCCGCTGTTGCCACGGGCTGCTCCATCATCGTCAAGGCGCCTGAAGAAACCCCGGCGTCGCCTGCAGAACTCATCCGCGCTTTTGTGGATGCAGGCGCGCCTGCCGGCGTCGTCAACCTCGTTTACGGCGTGCCTGCGGAAATCTCGGAATACCTCATTCCGCATCCGGTCATTCGTAAAATTTCCTTCACCGGTTCCACGCCAGTCGGCAAGCATCTGGCGGCCCTTGCTGGCAAGTATATGAAGCGTGCAACCATGGAGCTTGGTGGCCATGCTCCGGTGCTGGTCTTTGACGATGCGGATCTGGATAAGGCCATCGAAGTCTCGGCCACCGCAAAGTTCCGCAATGCGGGGCAGGTCTGCGTGGCCCCCACCCGCTTCCTCATTCAGGACAACGTTGCCGACCGCTTCATCGACGGTATCGTGAAGTATGCGCAAAACATCAAGGTTGGTAACGGCTTCGATGCGGATTCGACAATGGGTCCGCTCGCAAACGAGCGTCGCATCCCGGCCATGGAAGACCTCATCCAGGACGCAGTTTCCCACGGCGCAACGCTGAAAACCGGCGGCAAGCGCATCGGCAACAAGGGCAATTTCTTCGAGCCCACTGTTCTGACCGACGTTCCAACAACGGCCAAGATCATGAACGACGAGCCTTTTGGCCCAATCGCCATCGTCAATCGTTTCTCCACTCTGGAGGAAGGACTTGAAGAGGCAAACCGCTTGCCGTTTGGCCTGGCGTCCTACGCGTTCACCGGCTCGGTCAAGACGGCGCATGCACTCGGCCAGCGCGTCGAGGCGGGCATGTTGAGCATAAATCACAATGGTCTTGCCATCCCTGAAGTGCCATTCGGCGGCATCAAGGATTCGGGCTACGGAACCGAAGGCGGTTCGGAAGCGGTTGAGGCCTATCTTGAAACCCGCTTTGTCAGCCAGATGAGCTGAGAGTAACGACCACCAAACCCGGCGTCGAAAGATGCCGGGTTATGCTCTTTTCATACGGCTTAAGCTGGAAAAATCTTGGCACGGCGAATGACGACACGGCCGTGGTCTCCTGCCTCGACGGATGATTCCGGTGGCACGTCGAACTCAAGCAGATCGCCCTCTTTCGTCGTCGCAATCACCCTCCGCTCCCCTGCTCTATCCAGCACGCGTGATACCTGCGCCGGAATACCGTCATGCAGGTCTTCCCACTCCAGATCCGCTGGGCGGGCATAGATTTCCACCGGGCCATCGGCATTTGCGTAAGCAAACGGAACTTCCGCATCGCCTACGAAAACCTTACCGCTTCGCGCGACGCCTGAGACCTTGTTCGCATCGCCCAGGAATTTCATCACGAAAGCGCTATTCGGCTGGCGGCAGACCTCCTTTGGCGTTCCCTGCTGAACGATTTCGCCCTTGTTGAGAATGATCACGCGGTCGGCCAGATCGAGTGCTTCTTCCTGATCGTGCGTCACGAAAATGGTGGTGATACCGAGCTCGTCGTGGATTTCGCGCAGCCAGCGACGAAGATCGCGACGCACATTGGCATCCAGCGCGCCGAATGGCTCGTCCAGCAGCAAGACCTTCGGGTCGACAGAAAGCGCACGCGCAAGCGCCACACGTTGCCGCTGCCCGCCCGAAATCTGCGCTGGAAACCGTTCGCCCAGCCCTTCAAGCCTCACCAGACGCAGCAGTTCGTGAACGCGGGCGTCGATCTCCGATTTACTGCGCTTGATCTTTGAAACCTTCATGCCGAAGGCGATATTTTCGTACAGCGTCATATGCGGGAAAAGCGCATAGTGCTGGAAAACGAAACCGACGCCACGATCCCGCACCGGAATGTTGGTCGCGTCTTCGTCACCGAAATAGATTTGACCACCATCGGTATATTCCAGCCCGGCCACCATCCGCAGGATCGTGGTCTTGCCGGAACCGGAGGGGCCAAGAAGCGCCAGCAATTCTCCGCTTTCAATATCCAGCGATACATCCCGCACGGCACGGAAGCTGTCGAAGGTCTTCACCACATTTTCGAGGCGGATTTTCATAGGCTGTTCTCCGTGGCGACGGCTGCATCGACGTTTTTCTTTCTGGCGCCCCGCCCTGCACCGCGCCGTTCCAACGCAACCTTGGCAAGGATGGTCACGACAGCGAGTGCGGCGAGGATGGACGCCGAGGCGAAAGCACCGGCCGCCTGATAATCGTGATACAAAAGTTCGATATGCAGCGGCAGTGTGTTCGTCTGGCCGCGAATATTGCCGGAAACGATAGACACCGCGCCGAACTCGCCCATGACGCGCGCATTACAAAGCACGACGCCATATAGCAGCGCCCACTTGATATTAGGCAAAGTCACCGAAAAGAAAGTACGCCAACCGGATGCGCCGAGCGATGTGGCCGCCTCTTCAAGATCGCGTCCCTGTGCCTGCATCAGTGGGATCAACTCACGCGCTACGAATGGCGCGGTCACAAACATCGAAGCGATGACGATGCCCGGCAACGCAAAGAGTATTTTGATGTCGTAAGCATCGAGAAGTGGGCCGAAAAGGCCCTGCAAGCCATATACGAAGAGATAGGCGACACCGGCGACAATGGGCGAGATGGAAAACGGAATCTCCACCAACACCAACAGCAAGCGTTTGCCCCGGAAATCGAACTTTGTGATAGACCACGCAGCTGCGACCCCGAAGATAGTATTGACCGGCACGGCTATAAGCGCAGTTATCACCGTCAACATGATCGCGTGGCGCGTATCCGGGTGATTGATCGTCGCGGCATACGTTTTTATACCTTGCGAAAACGCCTCTACCGCGATGACAACCAGCGGCGCGACGACCAGAAAGGCACCGACAGCAAGTACGAATGCGATCAGGCTGCGGCGCACCAACGGCGCGTCACCTACGCGAGGCGGCTTGCGATGAGAAGAAACGGCAACCATCGATCAGCTCCTGACCGTGTAGCGCAAGGCGCGGGACTGTAGATAATTCGTCACTGCCAACATGACGAAAGCAGTGATGAGCAGTACCGAGGCAACGGCGGCGGCGGCTTGATAATCGTATTCCTCAAGCCGGATGAAGATCAGCAACGCCGTGATTTCCGTCGACATGGGCTGGTTGCCCGCAATGAAGATGATTGCGCCGAACTCGCCAAGGCTGCGAGCGAAGGACAGCGAAAGGCCTGCCAGAATTGCTGGTGTCAGCAGCGGCAGGATGACCTTGCGGAAGATTTCGAAGTCCGACCCGCCGAGAGACTGTGCCGCCTCTTCCAGTGCCGGATCGAGATCCTCGAGCACCGGCTGCACGGTGCGCACGATGAAGGGCAGGCTGGTGAAGGCCATCGCCACCATGATACCGAGCGGCGTGTATGCGACTTTGATGCCGAACTGGGCAAGAACGGAGCCGAACCAGCCATTGCCTGCAAACAGCGCGGTCAGCGCGATGCCGGCAACTGCCGTGGGCAAGGCAAAGGGCAGGTCCACGATTGCATCTACGATGCGCCAGCCTGGGAAGCGATACCGTGTCAGCACCCAGGCGAGTGCCAAGCCGAAGACGACGTTGAAGAGGGTTGCTGCCAGCGCACAGAGCACTGTTACCCGGTAGCTTGCGACTGCACGGGGTGACGAGATGATGGCCCAATATTCTGCTGGCCCCAAGCTCGCTGCCTTGAAAACAAGCGCTGCAAGCGGCAGCACGACGATAATGCCGACATAAAGCAGCGTCACGCCGAGCGACAACCGCAGCCCCGGCAAAACATTCCGTCTCAAATCCATCCCCCGAAGCACGTCGCACCATACAGCTTGATGCAAACAATCGACCCGGCAGAAAACCCACCGGGTCGAAAACATATCCGATAATCAGCGATTAGCGGCTGCCGTAAAGCGTATCAAGCACGGCGCCGGATGCAAAATGCTCCTTCTGGATTTTTTCCCAGCCACCGAAAACATCGTTGACGTTGACGAGGCGAATTTCAGGGAACTGGTCCTTGAACTCGCCTACGACTTTGGCATCGTGAACGCGATGACCGAACTGCGCCGCAATACGCTGGCCTTCTTCGGCGTAGAGGAAATCCAGGTAGCTCTTGGCGAGGTCACGGGAGCCGCGCTTGTCGACAACCTTGTCCACGATGGCAACCGGGAATTCAGCCAGAAGACTGACGGTGGGGACAACGAGTTCAAATTTATCCGTGCCGTATTGCTTGGCGATGCCGCGCGTTTCAGCTTCGAAGGTAATCAGCACGTCACCAATTTCACGCTCGACGAATGTCGTGGTCGCGGCACGGCCTCCGGTATCGAAAACAGGCGTGTTGTCGAAGACCTTCTTGATGAATTCCTGCACTTTCGCGTCGTCGCCATTGAACTTCTCCTTGGCGAAAGCGGTCGCGGCCAGATAGGTGTAGCGGGCGTTGCCGGAGGTTTTTGGATTCGGGAAAACGATCTTTACATCGTCACGAACGAGATCGTCCCAGTTCTTGATGTTTTTCGGGTTCCCAGCGCGAACGAGGAAAGACGGGAAAGAATAAAACGGCGAGGCATCATTGGCGAAATCCTTCTGCCAATCGACCGAAACAAAGCCCTGTTTCACGAGGAAATCGATATCCGTGACCTGATTAAAGGTCACAACGTCAGCTTCCAGGCCTTCTACGATAGCTCGTGCCTGCTTTGACGTCCCGGCATGAGATTGACCAATGGTCACGCCCGGATGCGACTTGATGAAGGCTTCGTTTTCGGCAGCAAAAACTTCGCGCGCGACATCGTAAGATGCGTTGAGGAGCGTCTTGGGCTCCTGAGCATAGGCTGCTGTTGAGACCAGCGCCGCAAGTGCAGCACCAATAAGGACAATCCGTTTCATGTAACCCCCAGGAATTTCAGCTGGCACGAAAATAAAGAAAGGATTGATCCTCTGCGAGAAATCCCACCCTCGCTCAGGCGCTGGGGGGAAGAAATTTTTACTCGATGAACCGCTTCAATCGAATGAAAATTTCACTGTCAAATCAAAGTCGGTGATCGGGGAAAAGCGGCGCGCTCGTCGGAACGAAGTAACGGTCGACATCCTGTTTTGACACGTCTGCAAGCCCATTAGGCTTCCAGCGCGGATTGCGGTCCTTGTCGACAAGCGCGGCACGCACGCCCTCATAAAAATCATGACCTCGTAGAACCTCGCAACCCGCGACGAATTCTCGCTCCAGACACTCCACCAGCCCCGAACTCTCACGGCCTTTCCGCAAGAGGCGTAAGGCAAGTTTCAGGCTCGTCGGAGAACGCAGGTTCAATGTGGCAATCGTTTCAGCGGCAAAAGGATTGTCCTCCGCTTCGAGCGCCGCCAGCATTTCCTCCACGGTATCGAATCCGAATGTGCGGTCGATCAAGCTACGATCGGCGGCCAGGAAGCCCTGTGCGGGTTCGCTTGAAAACTTGTCGATTGTTGCACGGACGTCTTCTGCACTCACGACATCGGCCAGGGCATCCATAAGTTCAGGCAGAGAGTTCGACAGAACATGGTGATCCGCCAACCCAACATAAATCGCGTCCGCCGCACCGATTTCCCGACCGGTCAGGCCCAACCATGTGCCCGTTTCCCCGGGGGACTTCGGCAACAGCCAGGTCGTACCAACATCGGGAAAATAGCCGATTGCCGTCTCAGGCATCGCAAGTCGCGTCCGCTCGGTTACGATGCGGTGCCTACCATGCGCAGCGATCCCCACGCCACCGCCCATGACGATGCCATCCATCACGGCCACATAGGGTTTGGGATAGCGTGAAATGCTGTAATTGAGCGGAAACTCTTCCCGCCAGAACCGGGTCCGTTCCTGTTCAGTGGCGTTGCGCGCATCATAAATCGCTTTCACATCGCCGCCCGCGCATAGACCACGCTCCCCATTTCCCAAGAGAATAAGACAGGCAATATCAGGATCGAACGCAAACGCATCCAGAGCTGCCTTCATCTCGTGAACCATGGTTTCATTGAGACTGTTTATTGCCTTTGGCCTGTTCAGCCAGATAATTCCTGCCTTGCCCCGTCTCTCCGCAATGATCTCTCTGTCGACCAAATTATTTTCCACGCCGTGCCTCCCGAACCGTTGCTCGGCAGTTTGGATGTCATGACGGCATCACGCAACGTTTATCGACCGGAAGTGAATGGGATTGGGGCGTGCCACGTTGCATGTGTCATGAAACCAACAACCATAGGGTTATTGCAGTGCAGCAAATTCACTTGACCCTTAGTCGAATCGTGGCATCTAATAGATTTCGAAAATACCGGCGCATATTCCTGTCCAGCGTTCCCGGCCGGACCATTCGGAAAGCCCTCCAAGGGCGATGAATCATCAACAGGAGACAGACATGCAGGTTTCAGAATACGAGTGGATCAGCAAGCGCGCATACACCCTCTGGGAAAGCGAAGGGCATCCGCACGGGCGCGACGCCGAGCACTGGGCTCAGGCAAAAAAGGAATTTTCACTGCTGGAAACATCCAAAGCAACGAAGCCTGCGCATCGAAAAAAGTCAGAAGTCAAGGTTGCAACTCTTACCGAGGCGACCGGAAAGCCAAAGTCGCGCGCCCGCAAGGCGAATGCCTAGCTAAAGAATTTCCGGCAGAATTATAAAGCGCTTCTGCTTCTGGAAATTGCATCAAGACAGAAATTCGGAGCATTTCATTTCCAATGGAACGCTTCAGAAAAGCCCGCAAACAAAACCCCCGAAGCCGTATGGCATTCGGGGATTGTCTGTTATCCTTATCAGAACGTCAGGGCGCGGTCGCCATCCTCGTCCTTGATACGGCTTGGAAGGCCGATTCTGTTCAGGATGTTGAGGAATGGCTGCGGCGGAAGTTCCTCAACATTGGCCATCTGCTTGACGTCCCACTCGCCGGTGGCGATCAGCATCGCAGCGGCAACCGGCGGCACGCCGGCAGTGTAGGAAATGCCTTGAGAGCCTACCTCTTCGTAGGCTTCCTTGTGGTCCGCCACGTTGTAGATGAAGACTTCCTTTTCCTTGCCGTCTTTTGTGCCCTTGACGATATCGCCAATGCAGGTCTTGCCGACGTAATCAGGTGCCAGCGAAGACGGGTCGGGCAGCACGGCTTTGACCACTTTCAGCGGAACGACTTCCAGACCTTCGGCAGTCTTTACCGGCTTTTCAGAGAGAAGGCCGAGGTTTTTCAGAACGGTGAAAACGTTGATGTAGTGATCGCCGAAGCCCATCCAGAAGCGAACATCTGCGCCATCCATGTTTCTGGATAGCGAATGAACTTCGTCGTGGCCAGTCATATAGGCCTTCTGCTTGCCAACAACCGGCAGATCGAATTCCTGGCCGACTTCGAACATCTGGTTCGTCTGCCACTGGCCGTTCTGCCAGGAATAGACGACGCCCGTGAATTCGCGGAAGTTGATTTCCGGGTCGAAGTTGGTGGAGAACCAGCGACCATGGCTGCCCGCATTGATATCGACGATATCGACCGCGCTCACCTTGTCGAAATACTCATCCTTGGCCAGACGCGCATAGGCATTGACGACACCCGGATCGAAGCCGACGCCGAGAATGGCGGTTACGCCCTTTTCCTTGCATTCGGCGGCACGCTTCCACTCGTAGTTCCCGTACCAAGGCGGCGTTTCACAGATTTTCGTAGGATCCTCGTGGATTGCCGTATCCATATAGGCAACACCTGTGTCCATGCAGGCCTGAAGAACGGACATATTGACGAAGGCCGAACCGACGTTGATGACAATCTGGACACCCGTTTTTTCGATCAAGGCCTTTGTTGCCTCGATATCCATGGCATCCAGCGCATGGGCTTCAAGTTTCACCTCTGTCTTGAGGCTCTTCTTTTCACGTACGGATTCGACAATCGTGCGGCACTTTTCAACTGTGCGTGACGCAATATGAATGTCTCCCAATACATCGCTATTCTGGGCGCACTTGTGGGCTACCACTTGTGCTACGCCACCGGCGCCGATGATGAGAACGTTCTTCTTCATTTCAGGTGATGCCCCCTTTATCCCCGCAGGGATGAGCTTGATTTGGTTGAGGTTTAGACGCTTTCAATCAAAAGCGTCGTTACGAAAGGCTCTTCTCGTAATCTGCAAAGTCGAACTCACGAACGGTACGAATGCTTCCGTCCAGTTCCCTGATGGCAATCGCAGGCATCTTCACGCCATTGAACCAGTTCTTCTTGACCATCGTGTAACCGGCAGCGTCCTGGAAAGACACGCGATCGCCGACTTTCAGTTCCTGCTCGAATTTGAATTCGCCGAAAACATCGCCCGCTAGGCAGGACTTGCCACAGACCATATATGGGTACTCACCCTCGTTCGGCGCAACCTTTGCGCTTTCGCGATAGATCAGAAGGTCAAGCATATGGGCTTCGATGGAGCTGTCGACAATGGCCAGGTTTTTGCCGTTGAACAGCGTATCGAGAACCGTCACCTCCAGCGTGGTGCTCTTGGTGATCGATGCTTCTCCCGGCTCGAGATAAACCTGAACGCCGTATTTTTCGGAGAACGCCTTCAGGCGATCACAGAACTGGTCGAGCGGATAGTCTTCGCCGGTGAAGTGAATCCCGCCACCAAGGCTGACCCACTCCGCTTGCGACAGCAGCGAGCCGAATTTTTCCTCAATCTGGTTCAGCATACGATCGAACAAGCCGAAATCGTTATTTTCGCAGTTGTTGTGGATCATGAAGCCGGAGACGCGGTCCATCACCTTCTCCACCTTGGCAACGTCCCATTCTCCCAGACGGCTGAAGGGGCGGGCCGGATCAGCAAGATCGAAGGTAGAAGAGCTGACCTGTGGATTTAAGCGCAGGCCACGCACGATGCCCGAAGCCTTTTCGCCGAAGCGCTCCAGCTGACCGATGGAGTTGAAGATGATCTTGTCTGCGTACGACACGACTTCATCGATCTCGTAATCGGCATAAGCCACCGAATAGGCATGGGTTTCACCCCCGAACTTCTCGTGGCCGAGACGAACTTCATAGAGGGACGATGAGGTTGTTCCGTCCATATACTGCGCCATGAAATCGAACACCGACCATGTTGCAAAACATTTAAGCGCAAGAAGCGCCTTGGCGCCGGATTTTTCGCGCACATAGGCAATCTTTTCCATGTTGCGGAGAAGTTTCGTTTTGTCGATCAGGTAATAAGGCGTTTGCAGCATCAGTCGGTTACATCATTCGATTGATTGAGATCACATACGGATCGTTTTGACCGGCCTTATATGATGCTTGTGACAGGAAAACAAACCCGTTGCTGGAATTCGAGTTAAAAGGACAATTTTCTACACGAAGCATCCGTCGCGGAACCAAAACAGAGTGTCAGCGTTTGTAGATCAGCCGCGTTCTAACATCACCACTAAAAGGATATGTCATGGCAACCGTTCGCAACGTAGAAGACAAGGTACGTCAATCCATAGAAAACGGCGATGCAGCCGATGTGGCAGCCCAACTTTCGCAGCTGCGTGAAGACCTTGCGAACCTTGCCGGCAGCGTGAAGGCGCTAGGCCTGGGCGTTTCGCATGAGGTGAAGGCACAGGCTGCGCGCGTGGCTGACGACGCCATTTCCGCTGGTGAAGAAAAGCTGGACTATGTTCGCAGCGAAATCCAGACGATCAACGACAACCTCACCTATCAGGTTCAGAAAAACCCCCTTCAGTCTCTCGGTATCGCGGTTGCAACCGGCTTCCTTCTCGCACTCGTCACCCGCCGTTAAGGCAGCAACATGCTTCAGGCATTCCTGCTTTATCTCGGCGACACGCAGCGCGAAGGAACCTTTGTCACGCGTCGCATCAAGTCCGCAATCATTCTCAGAATGCTGGCGGGCTTGTTCTTTTTGATTGCCGTGATTGCCGCCGGGATCGGCGGCTCTATCTATCTGGCGAAGGAACTCGGTGCTGGTCCGGCAGCACTTGTCATCGCTGCCGTCGCGTTCCTGCTCGGCGTCATAATGCTGGTGATCCTTGCTATCGTTCGGCGGCCCACAGTCTATCGTACACCCGTTGCAACGCCTCTAACCGCAGCCCCGCTTGCGGCAGAGGCACTTGCGGCCGGGGCGCTAGTCAAGCGGCCTTTCACGACACTTCTGATCGCGGTTGCCCTCGGCTTCATTACCACCCGTGTGACGGTCAAAAAGAAATAATGATATCTCCGCGCACTCTCGAGACCGGGAGTGCGCGTTTTCATCTATGCACTTTCATTCGCGATAAATTCCCCCTGCCCTTCTCACGACAAAATGTTACGCAGTCTTCCGACACATCGTTTCAACAAGAGGATGCTGAATGCGGAAGAAAGTTCTTGTGGTTGGCGGAGCCGGATATATCGGATCGCACACGTGCCTGTTGCTTGCCGAACGCGGGTATGAACCCGTCGTTTTCGACAATCTCTCGAATGGCCACGAGGAATTCGTCCGCTGGGGACCCTTCGAACAGGGCGACATCCGCGACAAGGCAAGGCTGGACGAGGTCTTTGCCAAGCACAAGCCCGACGCGGTTTTGCATTTTGCAGCGCTGATCGAGGTCGGTGAATCCGTCAAAAACCCCGTCGCTTTCTACGATAACAACGTCACAGGCGCGCTGACCCTGTTGACCGCGACGATGGATGCGGGCGTTGAGGCCTTCGTTTTCTCCTCCACTTGCGCCACCTATGGCCTGCCGGAACGCGTACCGTTGGATGAAACGCATCCGCAGGCACCGATCAATCCTTACGGTCGCACCAAGTGGATTGTAGAACAGGCATTGAAGGATTTCAGCACATACAAGGGTTTGAAATCAGTGATGCTGCGCTACTTCAACGCAGCCGGTGCTGATTTCGAAGGCCGAATTGGCGAATGGCATAAGCCGGAAACCCACGCCATCCCGCTCGCCATAGAGGCCGCGCTCGGGCGTCGAGAGGGCTTCAAGGTATTCGGCACGGATTACGAGACGCGCGACGGAACCTGCGTTCGCGACTACATCCATATTCTCGATCTTGCCGACGCGCATGTACGCGCCGTGGATTATCTGCTGGCAGGCGGTGAAACAGTTGAACTGAACCTGGGCACCGGCACCGGAACCACCGTCAAGGAACTGCTCGACGCGATTTCGGAAGTCTCGGGCAGACCGTTCCCCGTAGAGTTTGCGGAACGCCGCGAAGGCGACTCGACCACGCTTGTCGCCAATAATGACAAGGCCCGAGACGTGTTGGGCTGGGAGCCGAAATATACGTTGACTGACATCATCCGCTCAGCATGGCGCTGGCATTCTTCGCGGAACGCCAGCGTCTGAGACGAGACGCTCGAAGCGGCGGGTTATCCCGCCGCTGCCAACACCGGCTTTTGCTTTGACGCGAGCAGACTTTCGCTATGCGCCATCATCAGTGGGCCGACGCCTTTGATGTCATCGGCACGAATGATTTCCGAAAGATAATATTCCACCGTCCCGTCCCGGTAAACTCCGCCAAAACCACCAAGCCCGGCGACACAGCAGATGTTTTGCAGCTTCAGGCGTTCACCCGCCTGGGCTTTGAGTTCCGTGGAAACAAGAGCGTCCAACGCCCTCTGACCCGGACCCGCCATAATACCCGTTACACCGAGGCGCGCGCCCTTAAGGAAGAAATAGGCGAACATCGCCGTTGCCGAGCTCTCCGGATAATTGCCCGAGACATCGGGTCTGTCGATAACCTGCAACCAGCGTCCGTCTTCCTGTTGAAGCCGTGAGATTTGCTCTGCAAATGCACTCGCCCGCTTCTCGATTTCCTTTTTCTGCGAACCCTGCGGCAGAAACTCCAGAATATCCACGAAGGCCATGGCGAGCCAGCCGAGCGCGCGCGCCCAGAGCGACGGCGACAGGCCCGTTTCCTTGTCCGCCCATTCCTGAATCCGGGCCTCGTCGTAACCGTGTTTATAAAGGCCAGATGCCTTATCATGGGTAAGATCGAGGGATGTCAAAAACTGCTCTGCGGTATCGGAAAGTAACTCCGGCGCACCTTCGGCAAGGGCATATTCGATCTTGAACGGCAGGGCCATGTATAGCCCGTCAAGCCAGACCTGATGCGGGTAACGGAGTTTATGCCAGTATGGCCCGGCATTTGTGCGCGGGTGGAAACGCAACTGCTCGGCTAAAGGCTTTGCCGTCTCCAACCATTTCTGATCGCCCGTCTTGCGATAAAGATAGATCAGCGCACGACCCGCCAGGACATTGTCGATGTTGAACTCATCGATCCGGTATTCGCGCAGCCGGTTTTCGGCATCCACCTGCCCATTGACGAGACGTAGAAGATGGTCGAGCCAGCGCTGGTCGCCGCTCGCTTCGTAGAGCGAGATCAAACCGCGATAGAGGCAGCCATCCTCATAACACCACGCGCCACCCTTGTAGTAATCATAGTCGCGGGCGTAATCGTCAAAATAGCTGTTCAGCATCGGCTTTGTCATTCTCTCTTGGGTCTATGGATGCGGGGCTGAGCCCTGCCAGTTTCTTGAACTGCGTGTTCTCGGCAACGATGCCTGCGTGTCTGAGTGCCGGTAGATAACAGGCCATTTCGGCCACCTCAGGCTCGGCGTCCTCTCGATAGGTCACGTTGTAATTGTCTATGGTCACGTCACGGATTTGGGATTCCGGCAGGCCATAAAATGCGGCCGCGCAGATCGATGCGTCGATGACGTCAACATTTCGGATCGTAAAGCTCGATAGGCTCGGGGTCTCAGCTGTCACTGGCAAAGCCTCACGCGACTGCACGTAGTCCGAACGGCCATCTGCATCGCAGAAATAGAAGGCGTTGACGGCAATCGGCGTCGAGACGTTCTCCATACGGCAATCGAGAACCTGAACATTGGAAACGCCCCCGCCTCGTCCTCGCCGGGTCTTGATGCGCAAGCCGCGATCCGTGCCGACGAAATGGCAGTGGCTGATATTGATGTCGTGGACTCCAGCACTCATTTCGCTGCCCATGACGACCGCGCCATGGCCGCGTTCCATCAGGCAGTTGACGATATCGATACGTTCGGTTGGACGATTCGGCCCGCCAAAAGGATGTTTTTTGCCCGCCTTGATGGCGATGCAGTCATCGCCTACGGAAATGAACAGGCCGACCAGCCGCACATCCTGGCAACACTCTGGGTTCAATCCGTCCGTGTTTGGGGAGTTCGGCTCGTTGTGAATTTTCAGATCGGCCGCCAGCACACGGTCGCATAGAACCGGATGCACGGTCCATGAGGGTGAGTTGCGGACGGTGAAGCCCGTCAGCGTCAGGTCGCGGCAGCCGGAGAGAAACAGAGTGCGCGGACGCCGCGCACCCCGCCGCGTTTCCTTGGGCCACGTCCACCAGTCGCCACGATCTCCGCCGCCATCGATAATGCCTGCTCCCGTGATCGTCAGGTTTTCACAGTCGATGGCATTGATGATGCTGGCAAATATCGGCTCCGCCACACCTTCCCAGGTTCCGAAGACACGACCGTCTTCATGCCGGTGAGGGAAAATCTGTAGATCGTTCCAGTCCGACAAAGACGAAAGCTCAGCGCCACCCTCAAGCAGCAACGTCATATGGCTCTTCAGGAAGATTGGGCCGCTTTTCCACAGACCCGACGGAATTGTAAGCGTTCCACCTTTCGGCAAAGCTTTGATGGCGCGATTGATGGCACTGGCATTATCGGCCTGATCCGTATCCGCGCCGAAGTCGCGAATATCGAGCAAAGCGGTTTCGGGCTTTGTTGAGAAATTCGCAACCTCACCACTCACGGAAAGATTATAGGATAGAGAGGGCTCGAGTCCGGTCACGGTAAAAACGACAGAGGATGTTTCACCGCGCAGGACGACACCGCCATCCTCCCCCGCAATGCTCCAGCCCGCCGCCCTGTTCAGCGCGTAAAGATGCCTGTGAGAATCCACGCTGAACGTTGCCGTGCGGGAGGTTGTTGCGACGACCTGGATGACGGTACCTGTCATGGAAATTGCCCCTTAGATACCCGTCAGCGCTTCATCGACGCTGGCGATGATTTCCGCTGCGGTATCCTCTGCGGACTGCTGACCGTAGGCGAAGGCCTCAAGATTGGTATCGAACGCATCCGTGATGCGGGGATGTTCGATAAGAGGAGAAACCTTCGGACCTTCCGATTCCGTGACGATCTTGTAGGCGTCTATCTGGACGGGCTTGATCTTGCCGGCATCCGTCAACGTCTTGATGGCGATCTTGCTGGAGGGAATGCCACGCGTTGCACCGAGAATGGTCACGGCCTCAGGATCGTTGAGCAGGCAATTGATGATCTCGGCAGCTGCCTTGGGTTCCTTGCTGTTTTTCGAAATGGCGAACAGCATGGACGGTTTGCGGTAGATGCCTTCCGTCTTGCCGCCTTCCGACGTCAGGTTCATGGTTGGAACGAGTTCGAGACCTTTCTGGAGCGGAGCGGCAATTTTGCCGTAGGTGCTATCCCACTGGTAAGAGCTGGCGTAACGGCCATCCGACCACTTCTGGTTTTCGAAAAGCGGGCGATTGCCTCCCGCTGATGAATTCTTCCAGGATTCGATGACGCCTTTGTCCACCATCGACTGGTAGAAATTGAGAGCAGCTGCCAGCTCTTCTTCCGTCCAGGCGACCTTGTTGGTTTCCGGGTCGATGAAGGTCTTGCCCGTCATCTGCGTGGCGCGCAGAATGACTACGATGCGCGCATTCAGGCCGTTGCCTTCGGAAGGTGCCGCTTCGAAGGGGTAATAGTCGTTGCCCAGTTTGGCTTTTAGAACCGGAGCCGCTGCGAACATTTCGTCCCATGTCTTGGGAACGGCAATGCCAGCCTTTTCATAAATCGTCTTGTTGAACATGAAAATTCGCCCGGTCGTGGAGACCGGAACGCCGTTCATCTTGCCCTTCACAACGCCGCTTTGCAGCTCTGAATCGGACCACTGGCTGAAGTCGATGACGTCCTTAAACTGGTTCAGGTCGGCAAAGCCCTCTCCACTCTTGGAGAAAAGCGGCAGCCATGGCCAGTTGATCTGCATGATATCCGGCTCGGTGCGACCAGCGAGCTGAGTCGCGATCTTTTCCTGATGACCGCCCCAACCGGTGAATTCCGGCGAAATCATATGGCCGAACTTCGCGCCGCAGACCTTCAATGCCTCCTGCGTGGCAAGGTGGCGATCATCGCTGCCCCACCAGGACATGCGAAGATTGGCGGCGCTCGCGCTGCCGATACTTGTTGCAGCAAAAAGGGCTGCGAGAATGATTGCACGTTTCATTATATTTCCTCCCGATAAATCGACGTGTGAAGACGGATGTCAGACCAGGCTGATATTTTCGCCGGTCTGGCGGTTAAAGACATGAACGGATTTCGCGTCGGCGCTAAGCCAGACCTGATCGTCGCGCAGTGCTTTGCGGTCATAGGCATGAGAAGGAACGACCGCGATCAGTTTGTTCTGCCCGGCTCTCAGATGCAGATAGACCTCGTGCCCCATGAACTCGACATGGCTGATTTTTCCCGAGATCGCATTGGTCGAATCTGGTGCAACGAGGCTGAAATGCTGCGGGCGGACGCCGAAGACGATATCTTTCGGCGCGTTGGCCGCCAGCCGATCCGTCAGTTCAGGCCCAAGTGCAAGCCTCTGTCCTGCGACGTTGATCGCTCCATCGCTTTCCAAGGTGGCATCGATCAGGTTCATTTCCGGGCTGCCGATGAAACCGGCCACGAAAGTATTGGCAGGCTTGGTGTAAAGTGTGACCGGATCAGCCACCTGCATGATGTGACCCTCCTTCATCACACAGATGCGGTCGCCCATCGTCATGGCTTCCGTCTGGTCGTGGGTGACGTAAACCACAGTCGCCTGCTGGCCTTCCGCCTTGAGCCGTTTGTGAAGATCGGTGATGCGGACGCGCATGGAGGCGCGCAGCTTGGCATCGAGGTTGGACAGCGGCTCATCGAACAGAAATACCTGCGGCTTCTTGATGAGCGCGCGACCAACGGCAACGCGCTGCGCCTGACCACCGGAAAGCTGTTTTGGCAGACGGTCAAGGAGCGCCTGAATTTCAAGCGTTTCGGAAACGTCCTGCGTGGCGTTTTCGATCTCCGCCTTCGAGCGGCGCTTCAGGCGCATGCTGAAAGACAGGTTCTTGCGCACCTTCATATGCGGATAAAGCGCGTAGTTCTGGAACACCATGGAGATGCCGCGCTCACCCGGCGGCTTGTCGTTGACAAGCTCACCACCGATCAGAATTTCGCCGCCGGTTATGCGCTCCAGGCCCGCGATCATGCGCAGAGTGGTGGATTTGGCACAGCCGGAAGGACCGACCAGAACCATGAATTCACCGTCCTCGATATCGAGGTTGATCCCATGCACGGCACGGAAGGATGAGTAGTCTTTTTCGAGATTTCTGAGTTGGAGACGTGCCATGTCATTTATCCTTTGATGCCGCCAGACGAGATGCCGTCGATGAAGTATTTCTGCGCGATGAAGAACACTGCCAGAGCAGGTGCGAGCGCGAGGACGGACATGGCGAGAATGCGGTTCCAGTCGAATGCTTCGGTGGTATCGATCGAAAGTTTGAGCGCGAGCGAAACCGGATATTTTTCAACGGAGGAGAGGTAGATCAGCGGACCAAGGAAGTCGTTCATGGTCCACATGAACTGGAACAGGCACACCGAAATCAGCGCAGGCATCAAAAGCGGCACGACGATGAAAATCAAGGTCTGCATGGTTGACGCGCCATCGACGCGGGCTGCTTCTTCCATGTCACGCGGAATGGCACGCAGGAACTGCACCAGCATGAAAACGAAGAATGCATCGCCTGCGAAAGCCGACGGCACCCAAAGCGGCAGATAAGTATCCAGCCAGCCGAGATCGCGGAACAGCAGATACTGCGGGATGCGGGTTACGACGTTCGGCAAGAGAAGCGTTGCGATAAGGGATGCAAACAGGATTTTCTTGTAGGGAAATTCGAAGCGTGCAAAGCCATAAGCGACCGCCGTGCAGGAAATTGCAGTACCGATCATTTTCGGTACGACGATCCAGAGCGTGTTCAGGAAGAACGTACCAAACGTGTAAGGCGTCGAGGTCTGCCAGCCTTTGATATAGCCGTCCAGCGTCGGATTTTCCGGCCAGAAACCGGGATTGTTGAAGATTTCCGCATTCGTCTTGAAGGAAGCACCTATCAGCCAGATCAGCGGATAGAGCATCAGCAAACCGACGGCGGCAAGAAGGAAGTAGCGGAACCCGGCGCTGAAACGAGCACGGACGACTTCGCGGTTGCGGGCCTTTTCAGCGTTTGCAGCCACCAGGTCCATATTGGAGATAGTTTGATCGACCATGATCAGCTCCTCTTGTCGCCGGCGTAGTAGACCCAGTGGCGCGAAGACCAGAAGGCAACGACGGTCAGTATCATGATGATGACGAAGAGAACCCACGCGATTGCCGAGGCATATCCCATATCGAACCGCTTGAAGGCTTCGTCATAGATGTAGAGCGGAAGCAGGTAAGTCGATTTCAACGGGCCACCCTGCGTAATGATGTAAGGGCCGTTGAACTCCTGGAATGCCTGAACCATCTGCATGATAAGGTTGAAGAAAATGACCGGGGTGATCAGCGGCAAAGTAATGTGGACGAAGGTTTTCCACTTACCTGCACCATCGATGGAGGCGGCCTCGTAAAGAGACTTGTCCACGCTTTGCAGCGCCGCAAGGAAGATGACCATGGCAGAGCCGAACTGCCATATCCGCAATATCGTGATGGTGAACAGCGCATTGGTCGGGTCACCGAACCAGTTGACGCCTTCGAGGCCCAAGAAACTCAGGCCCATATTGACGAGGCCTGTATCGGCGAAAATGTAACGCCACAGAACCGCAATGGCGATGGAGCCACCGAGGATCGATGGAACATAATAGGCCGTGCGGAAGAAATTGATGAATTTCAGCTTATAATTCAGAATGACCGCAATGAAGAGAGCGAAGGCCAGTTTAAGCGGGACGGTCGTAAACACATAGATCAGCGTCACCCATAACGACTTGCGGAAGGTGCGGTCGCTGGTGAAAAGCTTAATGTAGTTCGCGAGACCGTTGAAAACCGGCTGATCAAGCAGGTTGTAATTCGTGAAGCTCAGGTAAAGCGATGCGAAGAAAGGCAGTGCGGTGAAGACCAGCAGGCCAATGATATAGGGCGTCAGGTAAAACAGCCCCAGAAAGCGATTATCGCCGCTCATCGCCATGCCTCACTCGACACGTCGTGTTGCGGTGTTCTTGACCAGATTACGAGCGCGCCAATAGGCGCAGCGATAGCATCAAAGCCATCGCAGAGATGTTCTATATTATACATGGCTGCGTTTTGAGGACATTCGACATTGCCCGCCAATATCGGCGAACTACAGTCTCAAACCCCCAACTCCTCCCAATTCATCGAAACCTTGCTTCCTCTGCAAGCATGAGAGATAATATGACTTCCATACTCGCATGACGAAATCGACATTTCCGGAAGAAAAGATGGATAAAAATGAAGGTGCCATTTTTGCTGAAATTCCGCCTAATGCGCTGGCTTTGACGCTAACGCGATCAACCATCAAGATGTGGCATTCTCCGACATGGAGTATCGACAAGACGAACTCGGTTCATGACCTGATTATTTGCCTCAGCGGTAAGGCCCTGTACGAAATCGAGGGCAATACAATCGAAATCGGGGCGGGGGACGCGCTGCTCATTCCCGCACACACGCGTTTCTTAGGTCACTCGACATCAAAAGAGTTATACACTGGCGTCGCCCAGCATTTCTCTCTGGATCTTTTTGGCAGCTTGGACCTGCTGAAGCAGATGGATTTCCGGCGCAGTGTCCGTTTTCCGAACTGGGCCGTCTTCGAAGGCATGGTCCGCCGTTATCACGAGATCGCCGCCCCCTCTTCGACGACTTTGCTTCAACACCACCTCTTCATGGTGTTGTTGATGGAGTTTATCGGCGCGGCATTTATCGACTGGCGGGACCAGTCCGTTGGCAATATCAACAATCCTGATGCCTTGTCATTCGCAATCATGGTGGCGGCAAGCCAGATCGTGGCGGAGCCTTTGAGCGAAACGGTAGCTGAGACCGTGGTGCAGAACGCGCCGTACAATGCAGATTATTTCAAAAGGGAGTTCAAGCGGCAGATCGGCTGGACACCGGCCAAGTTTCAGGAATTCAAGCGCATGGAACGGGCGATGGGGCTGTTGGCCAGCGGGTGCAATGTCAAACAGACCGCGGAACGTTCCGGCTATAACGATTCCTATTATTTCTCACGGATGTTCAAGCGATATATTGGTGTGAGTCCAGCGGGCTATAAGGAGGCTGAGCGACGACACCGAGAAGGTGCTTTTCCGCGCGGCGAAGAGGATGGACAGGTTCTTTATCCTCTTCTGGCATCCGAATAAAAAAACACCGGCCAGAAGGCCGGTGTTCCGAAAGCCATCATGGCTCTCTCCTCTCCCAGAGTTATCAGGGATTGGTCGAAGACGTGGTAGTGTTGTCCGGGGTTGCCGGAGCTGGTGTCGAAGCACTTTCGCTCGCCTTGTCTTCCATCGTCTTGAATTCCGGGGCAGCCTTAAGAGACTCAGCTGTCTCTGTCGTTGTCAGACGGATGGAACCGTTGTCGGTATCACGCGTCATGGTGATCTTGTCCATCGGGACAGCCACGTCCTTGGTACCGATACCAAGGAAGCCGCCGACGCCGACGACAGCTGCGGTGATGCCGCCGTTTTCCTCAAGGATAAGGTTTGTGACGTTACCGATGTTCTCGTCACCGGATGCACCGGTGTAGACTGCGCTACCGATATAATCGTTGGCGCTAATCTGAGTTGGGGACTGCTCTGTCAAATAAGTGCCCGATGCAGCGCCTGCATCCGCAGAGGTGCCGGGGGTCGCAGGTATCATCGGCTGAGCCGGTGTTGCGTCTGGCGTTGCCGGTGCAGCCGCACCTGGATTAGCAGGGGCTGTCTGAGTTGCCTCCTGAGCGATGGCCAACGGTGCGAACGCTGTCGTACCCATGAGGGCGGCAGTAGCGATTAGGGTGAGTGTCTTTTTCATATCGTACCTTCCTTTCATCGTCGTATAAACGGCTGGAGCCGGTTTATCCGTTCCTCCCTTCAGCCTGTTCGATTAGCAAACGACGCTACTGAGAAATTGGTTCCGCGGTAACGAGACGGGATTCGAGCGCGGATTATGGAAAAATATTCCAGCAGTGACACAGCAATTAGGTCAGGAATGCCCTCTTTAACATTGTGCAGGCAATGAAGACACGTATTATCAGGCACTAATATCAGCCTAAGCTGAATTCGGCGAACGCATGCGGAAGAGTAAGATTTCTTCGTTTAAAAAAGCTCTGGCGGGTTTCTTTCCAACAGCCTCAATCGGGGCTTATCTTGTTGTAATGACAGCGGTTGTCACGTTGCCGCTAATTGTCTTCGCCGGTTATCTCATGCTCCGGCTGGAAGCAAATGAACGCGATGACTTGCAGCGTGAAGCGGTGGATGACGCACGCGTCATCAGCCGCAACATTGAACGCCGCCTTCAGGAAATGGCGACGACGCTGAGCTTGTTGTCACAGTTTCCAGAACTTGAAAACGGCGATCTAGAGAGCTTTCACAAACGCGTTAGCGACAGCCTGAGAGAACGTGGGCTATATGTCATTATTGCAACTCGGGACGGAACCCAGCGGTTGAACAGTCGGCTTGCCTACGGCTCGCCTCTTCAAAAGGTACCAGCGGAAGCAAATATCCAGGCTGCAATTGCGGCGAACAGGGTAACCGTCTCCAACATATTTTATGGCAGCACAAGCAAAGAATGGGTCTTTAACGTTACCCTGCCGCTACCTCGACAGCTCTCTGCCGCAGGCGACGTGTTGATCATTACGCAAAATGCCCGCGATTTATCGTCATTGATTTCGGCAGAGGGAATACCCGAAGGGTGGCATGCCGCCGTGCTGGACAGCACTGGCCACATCATCATCTCAAGCGATAGCAACAGCGCCAAGACGGGTCAGCTTTATGCTGTGCCTGCCGTCATAGAGCAGATGGCGTCCTTTAGCGGCAGCTTCACCGATGAGCATGATGAAATACACGGATATGCGCAGTTACCCGGTTGGTCTTGGAAAACCGTGGTTTGGGGGCAGACTGCGAGAAGCGAATCCGCACTCACCAGCATCTGGCGTCAGATGATGATCGGAAGCCTTGTTCTTGTGTCATGCGCAATACTCGGTGCCTATGTGGTGGGAAGACAGTTGCGCGGCTCCGTTCGCCAGCTCACCGCCGTCGCCGAGCGTATCGGAGAAGGGGATATCGTCTCTCCCATCAACACGAAGATCAAGGAGATGAACCAGGTATCCGTAGCCTTGTCGAATGCGTCATTCGATCGAAGCCAGGCGGAGGACCGCACGCATCTCATTTTGCATGAAATGGTTCACCGGTCGAAAAACATGCTGACACTTGTTCAGGCAATGATGCGGCAGCTGGCTAAGGAAAACACATCGATCACGGATTTTCAAAAAGCAGTCGATCATCGGCTGCGGGGTCTCGCCATGTCGATCTCCGCACTGTCAGAAGTGCAATGGGAAGGCTTGCCGATGAGCAGACTTGTAAAGTCTCATCTGGACGTTTTTGGAAGCGTAGCACAACAAATCCAGCTTCAAGGCGATGACTTTATACTGTCTCCCGAGGCAGCGCAAAACTTCGGCCTCATCCTTCATGAATTGGCGACGAATTCCATTAAATACGGCGCACTTTCCGAGCGCCAAGGCAAGGTGTTTGTCCGGTGGGATCGCGTGATTGTCGATGATCACGATCTGTTGAACATCGAATGGAAAGAAGCAGATGGACCTGCCGCAGAGCCGCCGGCCCGTAAGGGTTTTGGAAATACGATTATAAAGCGGCATGCTGAGAGCGCATTTTCTGCCGATATTACAATAAGCTACGCGGTATCTGGCTTCATTTGGCAAATGTCGGCACCCGCGCGCCATTTCATTAAACCGCCGTCCGAGCAATCTTTTCAATAAAAATCATTTCTACAGGAACAAAGCTCCGACCAATGCGTTTTTCAAGCAAGCCAAGCCATTCCCCCGTCCCCGCCTGCGGCTTGGCGATGCAGACTTTGCCCCTGAAGGTCTGCCATGAATAGCACGGCTCCCCCAGAGCCGTGCTTTTCTCGTTTGGTCAGGCGATCAGCTTGGGAGTTTCCATTTCGACCGCGAATATTCAGCGCAAGTCCGCAATCTTCAGATGATGTGCGGTTCAAGCCGACAATGGGGATGGAAAGCGGAGTGAATACGTCACTTCGTCTCCCGTAACCTGATACTCTGCGGTTCCCGCGAGTGCTGCCGGAACAACCTTCTCGAGGACGACGCTTCCAAAATTACTTCTTTTTGTATCTTCGTTTGGTAAATCCGCACGGTTCAACGCCAACGGCTCTTTCCAATGGACGTCGAAGAACTCATCATCCGAGCTACATTCAAGCGTTATGGGCAGATGGTTGGATAGATTACCGCTGTGACTGACAGTATTCACGACAAGTTCATGGAACGCCAGACCTACGTAAAGCGCGCCATTCGGATTGAGCAGGAGATTCTCACCCTTCATCTGGATCATATGAGGGTACTCAGGCAAATATAAATCGGACTGCTGTTTAAGCAAGTCGAAAATCTCGGCTCCACGCCAATCTGAATCCGTAATCAAATCCTGAGACTGAGCAAGCGCGTGCAGCCTCCCTCTGAACTTTCGAAGGAAGTCGTCTTTCGTAAGACTGAAGCGGGCTGTCTGCGCCGAAAGGCTCTGTATGATTGCCAGGAGGTTTTTGGAGCGGTGGCTTACCTCGCGCAGTAGAGACCGCAACAATTGCTCACGCCTGCGATCGACTGTTACCTCCCGGATCGTGGTCTTCAAGACCCGCTGCCCGGACATGTTGACGGTCGAATAGACATGAAACTGGAAGACGCGATCCTTACCGGCCACCACCTCCAGCATGCCGCGACTGCCAGCCGATGTCAGATCCTTCTTCAGCTCGAACAGCCGCGAGGCCAGATCTTTTCCGAAGATATTGTCGTCCGTCGGGTCTTCGCCTGCACTGCGGGGCAAGCACCACACGTCAGGAAGGTTCGCGATGAAGATGTAATCCCTATCGCGATCTTGCAGCATCACGGTTTCGCCGGAGTCGAGCAGAGCAAGCACGAGCGAATCGTGCAGCTCACTCTCATTACGGTCCGCATTGTGCCACGCCAGCCGATGCAAAATTCACTCTCCTAACGAGAAACAGTTCTGAAGACGGAAATGCTCGAGCGAACATTCCGTTGCCGGCACCGGTTAAAATACCGATTGTCGAACACTTCAATAGTCTGCGGTTTAAGCAGCGACTCGTGAACTCTCGTTGAAGAAGAGGGCCTGGCTTATCAGCGCCTTCACCATATCCGGGTTGAACGGCTTCGTGACAAGGAAGGTAGGCTCTGGCCGCTCGCCGGTCAAAAGCCGTTCCGGGAACGCGGTGATGAAGATAACCGGCAGAGTGGTCATCTGGAGAATTTCCTTCATCGCATCGAGACCCGAGCTTCCGTCCGCGAGCTGAATGTCCGCAAGGATCATCTTGGGGCTGGTGCGATGGAACAGCTCAAGTGCTTCCTTGTGCGTACGCGCGATACCCGTGACATTGTGACCAAGGTCGGTCACCATCTGCTCGATGTCCATCGCGATCAACGGCTCATCTTCAATGATCATGATATCGGTCGCGACCTGGCGTGCAATCTCGGAAGCGGCTTCATCGATAAGCCTGCCGATCTCAGTTTCAGGAACCTTCAGAACTTCAGCAGCTTCCGCAGGGGAAAATTCTTCAACGGTGGTCAAAAGAAACGCCTGCCTCGGCACTGCGGGCACGGCGGAGAGATTGGCAGAAGCGCGCTTTTCCCAACCTGTCAGGTTTTCATCGCTCTTAATATTGATGGTGACGGAACTAAAGATGGAAACAAACAATTGGTAGAGTGCAACGCGATCGCTACTTGCCTGCGGAAAAATGCTGACATCTGCGATCAGCGCTTCCAGGCTGGCTGCAACATACGCATCGCCTGTGGATTGAGAACCGCAAACGGCACGAGCGAACCTGCGCAAGTATGGCAGATGCGGTGCGATGCGAGTAGAAACTGACATGGAATTCTCCCCTGTTCATGCGGCCTGCAAGGCAAGCCCGCGAGATAAACGCAAGCGTCTAAAAAAAGTTCCACGCGTCAGGAACGATTTTTCGTCGCCCGCATTATAGCGACGTCACACAAGGAATACCGGAACTCATGAGTATATTTCAATCAGATCAGGATCCATCTGATAATGGGACGAGTCCGACTGTTCCCGATTCCGGACGCGCTGTCATTTCTCGCAAGCTGAGAGAGCTTTACGACGCCGTTCAGGACGAGGGCATCCCGGACAAATTTCTCGATCTCCTGGAAAAGCTGGACGAGGCCGAAAGCAAATCGAAAGCTTCGGGGGGATGATGACCAAAGACATTGACGCGAACAGCAATAATTTCAAGCGCGAAATGCTTGCAGCACTCCCCAACCTCCGCGCATTCGCAATCTCATTGATCAGATCCCGCGACAGGGCAGACGACCTTGTTCAAGACACCATCATGAAGGCGTGGGCCAAGCAGGAGAGCTATCAGCCCGGAACCAACATGCGGGCATGGCTTGTGACCATCCTGCGTAATGAATTCTATAGCCAGATCAGAAAATCAGGGCGGGAAGTACAAGACACTGACGGCGCGTATACGTCTCGATTGTCGGTGCCACCTGAGCAGCATGGGTCTGTTGATCTCCAAGATTTCAGACAGGCGCTAAACAAACTGCCGGACGATCAGCGAGAGGCCATCCTGCTGATCGGTGCATCAGGTTTCGCGTACGAGGAAGCCGCCGAAATCTGCGGTTGCCCTGTTGGCACTATCAAGAGCCGCGTCAGCCGCGCTCGCTTGAGGCTCCAGGAACTGCTGGGTATTGAAAACGAAAACGAGTTCGGCCCAGACGCGCAGACGTCAGCCGTGACTGCAGCGGTTTTGGTTCGCTAAGGCTGCCAAAAGCGTGTGAAAAACAAAACGGAGCGCGTGTTTGCACGAGCCCCGTTTTCGATCTCGAAACCGCATTAGACTTGCTTGGCAAAAGAAAGAGGAACTACCGTCCTCTTTTGCGCTTTTCGGACGGACCGCTCATGTCGCGCCCTACCCATTTAAAGAAGCCGAAAAGAGCCAATGCCACGATGAGCAGCGGCAACAAGTTTCCGAAATCCAACATATAAAACACTCCTTGATTATAAGAAGCAATTATAAGCTCGGATAGCAACTTTTCGTATTGCGATAAGTCCCTGACGAAATATCGCGTTAACCGCGCTAGTGTCCTTGTGACACATCCTTCGGAAACGACGGGAGTTGATGAGCGACATAGCCAACCTGGTGAGATTGGCCTGCTTGACGGCGATTTTTTTTACGCTTTTGCGCTTATTGCCATTCGCACTATCGCCCAGACAGTTCGAAATCGTTGGAGCTGCACGCCGAAGATATCACGACAGTCGAATACCTTTGCCTTTGAAATCAGACAGGCGTTTTTTCATGGCCGCTACAATGGCAGCGTCGGTGCGTTTTTCATCCTCTTTGGCAAATCCGAAAGATTTCGCCGCAGATTCCGAGAAACGGGATGTCGAACAGGAGGAGTGTAACTCCAATACATCCAGCTGCAAAAGATTATCCAGTGTTTGCAGATTGACCCCCGCCCCCGGCATGATTGAAATCCGCCCAGCGGCAATCTCCGTAGCCACCTTGATATCGGCAATCCCCTGATTTGCGGATGGGGCACGGCCGGATGTCAGAATGCGTTCAAAGCCGCACTCAATTGCAATTTCTATCGCCGCCTGCAAATCGGGAACGAGATCGAAACAGCGATGCAGCGTTTTTGGCAACGGACCGCAAGCTCGTGAGAGCTTAGCCAGAGCCTCAAGGTCGAGACTGCCGTCATTCAGATTTGCACCGAACACCACGCCCGCAACGCCGCACGATTTTGCAAATTCTATCTCGTCACGCATCAGCGACAGCTCATTCGCTGTATAGACGAAGTCACCGGAGCGCGGCCTGATCATGGCGTAACACGGCAAGGAAGATGCCGCACCCTTGCGCATCAGCGCTGCCGAGGGTGTCAATCCGCCGAGGGCAAGCGCACTGCAAAGTTCGATCCTGTCCGCGCCGCCCGTGATCGCAGCATTCAGACCTTCTATATCGTCCACGCAAACTTCGAGAATCATATCAGGCATGGCCTCAACGAATAATAATGCCATCGGAATCGAAACGATGCGTAGAACCGCCATTGGGCGATGCGTGAACCACATCGTCAGGGGCGTAGGCATGTTCTCCAAACAGCCTCACCGTCAAAAGACCAGCAGCCTCGCTTTCGAGATAGACGATCGTGTCGGCGCCCAGATGTTCGACATGAATGACCTTGCCGGTCCAGGTTCCGCTTTCACGGGACAATGACATGTGCTCCGGCCTGATGCCGAGAGTTTTGTACCCGCTTTCTCCCAACCGTTCGGCATCGATGAAATTCATCTGCGGCGAACCGATGAAGCCTGCTACGAAGAGATTGGCGGGGGAATTGTAGAGCTCCATGGGAGAACCGACCTGCTCGATGCGCCCGGCATTGAGCACCACGATCTTGTCGGCCAACGTCATCGCCTCGACCTGATCGTGGGTGACGTAGATCATCGTCGCTTTCAGGCGCCTGTGCAGACGCGCGATTTCCAGGCGGGTCTGTACGCGCAATGCAGCGTCGAGGTTGGACAGCGGCTCATCGAACAGAAACAGTGTCGGCTCACGCACGATGGCACGACCGATGGCGACACGCTGGCGTTGGCCGCCCGAAAGCTCTGCCGGACGGCGCTCGAGATAAGGACCAAGCGACAGAAGCGACGAGGCCATGCCGACACGCGCCTCGATTTCGGCCTTCGGCGTTCCAGCCTGTTTCAGGCCAAGCCCCATATTGTCCTTGACCGTCAGATGCGGGTAGAGCGCATAGGATTGAAAGACCATGGCAATGCCGCGCTTGGCGGGTGGCACGGTGGAAACCTCGCGCCCGTCGATGACGATCTGGCCGGAGGTGATGTCTTCCAGACCCGCGATACTGCGCAACAGCGTGGACTTGCCGCAGCCGGATGGACCGACGAAAATCACGAACTCGCCGTCCTTTACCTCCAGATCGATGCCTTTGAGCACATCGACCGTGCCAAAGGACTTCGCAACGGATTTGAGTGTCAGATTACCCAAAACAATACTCCAGATTTCAAAGGTCGACCATGCGGCCGGTTCGCACGCTCTCATCTGCTGCAAGGCAGATGCGCAGCGATTGGACGGCATCGGTCATGTGGCGCTCGAGATCGAGATCTTCACGGATCGCTTTCAGCACATAGGCTTGTTCCAGATCGCACAGCTCCTGATGTCCAGGTTCTCCGGCCATCTGAAGAAGCTGGTCGGGGTTTGCGAACTGGCCGTCTTTAGCCGTTTCTGCGC
This sequence comes from Agrobacterium larrymoorei, assembly GCF_013322225.1. Lineage (GTDB taxonomy): Bacteria > Pseudomonadota > Alphaproteobacteria > Rhizobiales > Rhizobiaceae > Agrobacterium > Agrobacterium larrymoorei_A. The sequence goes on along the minus strand of NZ_JAAMFB010000027.1, from coordinate 140,254 downwards.
GATGCAGGCGTATGGTCGAGGTCTTGGTGTGCGTATCGATATCATCGGATTTCGCGTTCTGGTCCATGACGATGGACACGCAGCCTTTGGGCGAGATCACATCTTTCACGAAGAACGCCGTTTCCGAGATCATCGGCCCCCATCCGGCCTCGTACCAACCGATAGAGCCATCGTCGAAAATCACCTGGAGATGCCCATAATTATACATGTCAGGCGCAATCTCATCCGATAGCCGCAAGCCCATGCCACGCACCGATACGGGCTTGGCATCGGTTATCTGGCACATCACATCGACGTAGTGGACTCCGCAATCAACGATGGGCGGTGTCGTCTGCATCAAGGCCTTGTGCGTCGCCCAGGTTTTCCCGGAGGATTGCTGATTGAGGTTCATGCGGAAAACATAAGGACCACCGAGCTCCCGTGCGAGCGAAATGAGCTTCACCCAGGAGGGGTGATGGCGAAGGATATAGCCGACCACCAGCTTCCGCCCATTCGCACGCGCACAGGCAACGACCCTTTCGGCATCCGCGACCGTGGTCGCTAATGGCTTTTCCACAAAGACGTGCGAACCCGCTTCCATCGCCTTGATCGCGTAGTCCGCATGGCTGTCAGAATAGGTGTTGATCGAACAGATATCCGGTTTGAGGGTGGCCAGCGCGTCCTCGAAAGACTGCTGGATGTCGTAGCCCGCAAGGGGAGCAGGTAAATCGGGCCTGGAGCGGTTGACGAGACCGACGATCTCGAAACCGGGATTGGCAGAATAGGCAAGCGCATGGCTCAAACCCATATTGCCGAGGCCCGCGACCAGAACCCTGAGTGGTTTCGTATTCATTTTACCGCTCCCGCCGTGATGCCGCGGATCAGCTGCCGCGAGAAGATCGTGTAGAGGACGAGAACGGGCGCGATCGCCAGCGAAAGCGCCGCCAGCACGGCGTTCCAGTTGGTCACGAATTGCCCGATGAAGATTTGTGCGCCGAGCGTAATCGTCTTGGTTGCCTCACTGGGCGCAAGGATCAGCGGAAACCACAGATCGTTCCAGATCGGGATCATCGTGAAGACGGCAACGGTTGCCATGGCCGGGCGGATGAGCGGCAGAACGAGCCTGAAGAATATCTTGTATTCCGAAAGTCCGTCGATGCGCCCGGCATTCTTGAGATCGTCGGAAACCGTGCGCATAAACTCGGACAGGATGAAGATGGCCAGCGGCAACCCTTGCGCGGTGTAAACGAGGATCAGCGCCGTCCTGGTATTGACGAGACCGGTTGCGACCATTCCCTGCAAAATGCCGATGGTGCCGAGACGGATCGGGATCATGATACCGAGTGCCATATAAAGGCCAAGCAGGGTATTGCCCCGAAAGCGATATTCGGACAGCGCGAACGCGGCCATGGCTCCGAACAGCAGAACCAGCGCAATCGATCCAACCGTCACGATCAGCGAATTCTGCATGTAGTGCACAAAATCCCCCTGCCCCAGCACCGTGGTGTAACCCACCAGATCGAAGGTGCCTGGGGTCGGCGGCTGCATGGGATTACGGAATATAGCGTTTCGGGACTTGAACGAGTTTATGATCGTCAGCACCACCGGAAACAGCGAGATCGCAGTGTAGGCGATGAGGATCGCGTGGGCAGATGCCGTTCGGGCGAAAGAGGAGCGTGCCTTGGACATTCTCATCTCCTCAAAACTGGTAGCGACGCATGCGGCGCTGGATGGCAAAGAGATAGAAGCCGACGCCCGCAAGAATGATGAGGAACATCACGGTTGCGATTGTCGCGCCCATGGAACGATCCCCCAGCTGTAGCTGGAAGCCGAAGAAGGTGCGGTAAAGCAGCGTTCCCAAGATATCGGTCGATCCATCCGGCCCCGCCAAGGCACCCTGCACCGTATAGATCAGGTCGAAAGCGTTGAAATTGCCTACGAATGTCAGGATCGAGATAATACCGATAGCAGGAAGGATGAGCGGCAGCTTGATCTTCCAGAACTGGCTCCACCCCGTGATCCCATCGATTTCGGCAGCCTCGATGACTTCATCGGGAATATTCAGGAGGGCGGCGTAGATCAGCATCATGGGAATGCCGACATATTGCCAGACCGAGATGAGCGACACCGTGATCAGCGCCGAGTTCGGACGGCCCAGCCATGGCGCGAAAAGGCTCTTTAGATACACAAGATCGAGCAGCATCGGAGCGATGCCCCAGAGCGGAGACAGGATGAGCTTCCAGATAAAGCCGACTATGACGAAGGACAAAAGTGTCGGAAGGAAAATCGCGGTTCGATAGAAAGCTGAAAAACGCAGTTTCGGCACCGAGAGCAGGGCAGCAAGCGCGATGCCGATAGGGTTTTGCATCAACATGTGAATGATGAAGAAGATCGTATTGTTTTTCAGCGCGTTCCAGAAGCTCTCGGACCAGCGAGGCTCTCCGAACAGTGTCCTGAAATTCTGCAAACCGACGAAGACCCGTTGACCGTCCACTTCCGTGAAGAACGAGAGCCACAGTGTGCTGCCGAGCGGCACGATCATCACCGCCGTGTAGACCAGAAAGGCAGGCAGCATGAACAGCATGATGTGCCAGCGGACCGGGCGCCGTGCCGGTGTTTCATCGATGGAAGTGATGTCGGTGCTCATTGATCAGCCCGGCCTCGGATCAGGGAAAACAGATCGAAGCACAACGCAGGTGCGACGATGGTACAGCGAGATTTTCGCGGTGACGATAGCGCAAAAACCCAAGGCGCCGAAAAGCACCTTGGGTATTGAGCATTCAGCCTTACTTTGCCGGTTTGTACCAGCTGTCGAGGCCCTTTTGCAGCTTCTCGGCAGCGACGGCCGGCGTATCGGTGCCGTTGATCACGTTGGCGGATTCAACCCAGGTCTCGTTTTCGAGGTTGGGTGTTCCGCGTGACAGGATCTGGTAGGTCGAGCGGATGGTCGGCTTGCACTTTTCACGCCAGGACACGAATTCTTGCGCCAAAGGATCGGCCATCTTGACGGCAGTATTGTTCAGGCTGAAAAAGCCCGGAAGCGCGTTTGCATAGAGGTCTGCAAATTCCGGCGAAGCGACCCATTCAAGAAATTTCGTGGCTTCTGCGGCATGCGCCGACTTCGCGTTGAGACCGATACCAATGTCAGTATGGTCGGAAATGTAGCAAGCATCACCTTCCTTTGCGACTGGTGGCGGGAATGCACCCATCTTGAACTGGGCTTGCGTGTTGAAGCCGGAGATTTCCCAAGAGCCTGCCGGATAGATCGCAGCCCGGCCGAGTGTGAACATGTTCTGGCTGTCAGGGTAGGTCTGCGCCTCGAAACCATCGCCAAGATAATCCTTCCACTTGGCAAGGACTTCATAGGGCTTGACCCAGTCGGCATCGGTCAGTTTCTGCTCGCCCTTGATCAGCGCCAGACGGCCTTCCTCACCCTTCCAGTAGTTCGGACCGATGTTCTGATAGCCCATGGTCGCAGCTTCCCAGAGATCCTTCGTGCCCATCGCCATCGGGACGTAAGTGCCGTCCGCTTTGATCTTGTCGAGAGCGGCGAAGAATTCGGCTTCCGTCTTCGGCACCTCGATCTTCAACTGTTCGAATGCATCCTTGTTATAGATGAAGCCGTGAATGACAGATGCCATCGGCACGCAGAAGGTCTGGCTCCCGTCATCGGTCGACCATGCCGCCTTCGCCACGTCGGAGAAGTTCTCCATGCCGGCGTTCTTCGTCAGATCCTTGAGATAACCCTTCTTGAAAAGTTCGAGCGAAGCATCGAAAGGGCGGCAGGTTATGAGGTCGCCCGCAGAGCCGGATTCCAGCTTGGCATTGAGCGCGGCATTATATTCCGTCGGCGCCATGGGCTGGAAAACCACCTTGATGCCGGGGTTTTTCGCTTCGAATGCCGGAATGAACTTGTCCTTCCAGATGGCGAGATCGTCGTTGCGCCAGCTTTCGATGGTCAGCGTCACGTCTTGCGCGGCGGCGAGATTGGCAGTGCCGAACAGGCTTACGCCGAGCAGCAAAGCCCTAGTGATATTACGGGTCATTATCTGTTCTCCCTCTTGATGTGACGCCATTGCGGCGTCCAGCAACTATGGTTTTTCATTCCGATCTGCCGATGAGCTCCAGTGCGCGCCGAACGTTCTGGCCGCTTTTCTGAAGCAAATCCTCGGCTGATTTCTTATCCCGCGCCCCTGCCCCGAGCAGGATCGCGACCTTGACGGAGCCAGACGCCTTTTCCACCAAACGCCCAGCCTCATCCTTTTCTACGCCCGTTATGTCCGCAACGGTGCGGGCTGCTCGCTCCACAAGCTTCTTGTTGTCTGCCTGGAAGTTGACCATGTAGCCGTCATGGACATGACCGAGCTGGATCGCCATCAATGTCGAAAACATGTTGAGAGCGATTTTCTGGGCCGTTGCCGCCCCCATGCGCGTGGAACCCGAAACGAATTCCGGCGGGGTCTGGAGCAAGATGGCAACATCCGCGTCGGTAAAAAGCGTGGCACCCGCATTGTTGGCAATGGCGATCACATGTGCCTTTTTGCTCTGAGCAACCTCCGATACCGCAAGAGCATAGGGTGTCGATCCACTTGCCGACAGCACGATCACACAGTCGCCTGGCTTTATGACAGCCTCGGCATCGGCCTTTGCACGGTCCACGTCATCTTCGGGGCCACCGGGCATCCCGGACAGATCACGCATTCCGCCCGCAAACAGAATCACGACCTGCTCGGGCAGAAGGCCATAGGTGCCCGGCAACTCCAGCGCATCGGCCATGGCCATCAGGCCTGAGCTGCCAGCCCCCGCATAAATGAGTTTCCCGCCGGACTCGATCGATTTGGCCGCCAGTGCCGACGCCTGCGCAATTGCGCGATGCGCCTTTTCGACCACCGCAGCAGCGCGCTGCTGGCCTGAGCTCAGAAGAGACAGAATGTCGAGCGGAGCCATAACATCCAGCCCCGCAGCCTCGCCATTCAGTTCTTCCGTTGCGCTCACATTCATCTCGAAAACTCCTCGCGCAATCTAATGCCAAAAAAATACCAATTGTCTAGCACCCTTTTAGGATTTCGTTTATTTTTGCTGCGAAAATCCGAAATTCCTCTCACAAAACATTGTATATAAAGCATTTTATTTACCTCTGTTAAAAAATGATGCCTCCCACTGGATAATTGGTAGCTTTTTGGTATGGTGCATTGAGGAGACCAATCATGTGGCGAAATGAGGCAGGAGAAGTCAGCGGCGCGGGAGATCTGCGCGCGACTGCGTGTGCCGCAGGCAGGCAGGCGTTCACTGATGCTGCCTGTGCTCTGCGCCTGCGGTCCCATGCATCGGGTGCAGCATGACAGAGGCGATATCGGAATTCCTGTCGTCCGAAGAGTGGCAGAAAACGTCCACCGGGCCTCTCTATATCAAATTGCGCAAGTCGCTGGAGCAGGCAATCCTCTCCGGCAGGCTCAATCACGGGCAGGCTCTCCCTCCCGAACGCGACCTTGCCGAATTCGCCAATATCAGCCGCGTGACGGTGCGCAAGGCCGTCGATGATCTGGTGAAAGACGGGCTGCTGGCCAGAAAGCACGGATCGGGCACCTTCGTGATCAAGCCGGTCTCGCGCTTGCAGCAACCTTTGTCGCGCCTGACCTCCTTTACGGAGGACATGGCGCATCGCGGATATGTCACCCGGTCCGAATGGCTGCGGCGCGGACTTTTTCATGCATCGCCGGACGAAATGATGATGCTAGGGCTGAAGACCGGGATGATGGTCGCCCGCCTCGAGCGCCTTCGCATCGCCAATGAACTCCCGCTCGCCATCGAGAACGCCAGTCTGGCATCCGATATCCTGCCCGATCCGAAGCTGGTCGCAACATCGCTTTACGCCGAGCTTCGCCGTAACGGCCACACGCCTGTTCGCGCCGTGCAGCGCATTTCATCGCGCAACGTCACGCGGGAGGAAGCGAGCCTGCTCGCCGTTCCAGAAGGTTCGGCCGGTCTGGCAATCGAACGCATTTCCTATCTCGAATCCGGACGCGTGGTGGAGTTGACCCGCTCTCTCTACAGGGGTGACGCTTACGATTTCGTCGCCGAGATGACGCTTACGGACGCCTGACGACTTCAAGACAAACAACACGAAAGATTGCCATGCCAACGCATATGCGACAGGAAATCAGCGAAATACCAGAAGCGGCGGCCCGTCTTCTGGGCCAATCGCACACTACCCTAAAGGCAGCCGGAGCGGCGCTTCGTGAACGCGACCCTGCCTTCCTCGTCACCATCGCACGCGGATCGTCCGATCACGCGGCGCAGTTTCTGAAATATGCGATTGAGCAGAAAGCGGGACGCGCGGTTGCCTCCGTCGGCCCATCCCTTGCCTCGATTTATGGAAAATCGCTAAAGCTGGATAACGCTGCGGCGATCTCCATTTCCCAATCCGGCAAAAGCCCCGATATCGTTGCGCTGGCAAGATCTGCGGCCGGATCGGGAGCGCTGACGATTTCTCTCACGAATACCCACCCGTCGCCGCTTGCAGAAGCGTCCGAACACGCAATCGATATCAATGCCGGACCGGAGCTTGCAGTTGCAGCTACGAAGTCCTTCTTCAACTCCATTCTCGCCGGGCTCGCGATCCTTGGCGAATGGACGCAGGATAGCAGCCTTCAGGACGCAGTTCGGGAGCTTCCAGAAAAGCTTCGTGGAGCGGTAGAGCTGGAGTGGAATGAACTGGCAGCGGAACTGGCCGAGGCGGAATCGCTTTATGTTTTGGGCAGAGGTCCTGCTCTTGCCATCGCAAATGAAGCAGCCTTGAAGTTCAAGGAGACGTCTGAACTTCACGCCGAGGCCTATTCCAGCGCCGAAGTGCTGCATGGGCCGGTCGCACTGGTCGAACGCCGTTTTCCGGTCATTGCGTTCGCCGTGGAGGATGAAGCTCTCTCGTCAGTAATTTCGACTGCTGACGATCTTGCGCAGAGAGGCGCCCTCGCCTTCATAACGGCCGAAGGCGCATTGAAGGCCCGCCCACTGCCTGTCGTCAAGACCGGCCATCCGTTCACCGACGCTCTCGCCTCGATCGTTCCGTTCTACGGCTTCGTGGAAGCATGGTCGCGATCGCGCGGGTTCAATCCCGACGCGCCGGCTGCACTGAAAAAGGTTACGGAGACACGCTGATCATGGCGACTGCTATCACCAATGCGCGTATTTTCGATGGAGTTGAGTGGACCGAGAACCGGACGCTGATCCTTGAAGCAGGAAAAATCGCAGGGTTCGCCTCCCCTGAAGAATCGCACCCTGACATGACGTGCGTCGATGCGAAAGGCGCAATCATCGTTCCCGGCTTCATTGATCTCCAGGTCAATGGCGGCGGCGGCGTCATGCTGAACGATGACCAGTCCGTGGCCGCCATTCAGGGCATTTGCGCCGCTCACGCCAAATTCGGCACGACTGCGCTGTTGCCGACCCTGATCACCGATAAACGTGAGATCACGACCAGAGCCATCACAGCCGGACTGGAGGCGAAGCAAGCAGGCGTACCGGGGTTTCTGGGCCTGCATCTGGAAGGTCCACATCTCTCGGTCGCGCGCAAGGGCACCCATCACCCAGAGCTTATCCGGCCCATGGAAGACAGCGATCTGGAAGAGCTTCTCACCATCGGGCGCAGCTTCGACGCACTAATGATCACTATCGCTCCGGAGAACGTGACGGTCGATCAGGTCGCCAGGCTTGCGGATGCAGGTTTTATCGTCAGCCTCGGTCACACCAACGCCTCTTATGAAACGGCAAAGAGCTATGCCGAGGCTGGCGCAAGCACTGTTACGCATCTCTTCAACGCCATGAGCCCACTGGAAAACCGCTCGCCCGGCCTGGTCGGCGCGGCTCTCGATCTCGGTACGCTCTCGAGCGGCATCATCGCGGACGGCTTTCACGTCCATCCAGCCTCGATGGGGGCGGCGCTTCGCGCAAAACGCGGTCCCGGAAAAATCTTTATCGTAACGGACGCAATGTCGACCATCGGGACCGATATCGACGGACTGACGCTGAACGGCAGGCAGATCTATCGCAAGGATGGCCGTCTGACGCTGGCGGATGGAACGCTGGCAGGTGCCGACATCGATATGCTCTCATCCGTCCTCTTCGTTCACAGGCAACTTGGCTTCGGCATCGAGGAGGCGGTGCGCATGGCATCCCTGTATCCTGCACAGGTCGCCCGCGTGTCAGACCGCAAAGGACGTCTGCTGGAAGGCTACGATGCCGATTTCGTCATGCTGACCGGGGGTTACGACATCATATCCACATGGATCTCCGGCGAAGCTGTGTTCACGGCCTGACGTCGAAAGATTGGCTTGCAACCAAAGAAAAGGGCCGCTCAAGGCGGCCCGATCGAGTTCTGAAATCTTATTTTTAGAACTGACGACGGAAACCGGCCGTGATGGCATGGTTGCTGAAGTCGGTGCTGGATGTCGTTCCATCATTTGCTGTAAAATGGAAGTCGTCGGCAGCGGTATAACGATAGCCGATATCGAACGTCGTATTGTTGAACAGGCTGCTGTCGCGGAAGAGCGAAATCGTATTCAGTTCGATGCCGAGACCGGCGTCGAGGTGGTAGGCGAACTTGGTGTCGTCATCATCCATAACGACGCCCGTTGCGGAACTGCCCTGACGGCGCAACTCGAGATTCATGGCGCCCACGCCACCGCCGAAGTAAGGCGTGAAGGCCGTACCTGTCGGAACATCGAGATAGGCGTTGACGTAGCCCTGAATGCTGCGTGCCGAGCCGAACGAACCGCCACCTGCGTTAACGCCGTTGACCGTGTGCTCATCGACATCGGCACTTCCGTAGCCGACTTCGAGTTCAAGACGCGGGGAAACAAAGCCGTAGGAGCCGAAGCTGTAACCTGCACGAAGCGCGCTGTAGAAACCAACATCGTAATCGCTGGAAAAATCGGACGTGCCGTCTGAAAAGCCCGTGTCGTCCAGAAAATTAAGGCTGCTCAGGGTACCGAGATAAAAACCACCCGGATCGGCAACAGCTACAGGTTCGTTCTGAACCGTAAGATCAGCCGCCATGGCAGAGGAAGCGAACAAGGCAAGAGCGCTTGCCAGCTTGATGGTGCGGTTCATAGAAAAAGCCTTTCAAAGGTCAGCCCCCGCCGACGCATCACCGTGACCTTATTCGCGCGTCGTGTCCATCATCGGCATGCTTCACCAGACTTGTTCGACAAGCAAACAGGCATGACGTTGCAATTCAGCAACTAATCATAAGCTGATATTCGACGGACAGCCTGAAGCCCGCTCAAAACGATTTGACCAGCGTCCCTACCGTGACATGGGGAAAGCTCATGCCGCCGAAGTTCAGAAGGCTGGTTTGTGAGTATTGCAGTTGCAGGAACTCCCGACCACTGGCGTCGATAACCGTCTCTATGGCAAACACCGAGTCTAACGTCGCTGCGTTTGCATTGGCCTTGATAAAGGGAATGTTTTCGATGCCACCGAGATTTTGGGTAGACGTAATCAGACGCGTGATGGATTTCAGCGTCTTTTGTTCCGTCAAAACCTGACGGTTGAGGGTATCCCGCAACATCTGGTTGGGGTCCGTTACGATGGCCTGACTTATGTCGCTTACCAGCGGGCAGCTTCTGAACTGGGAAGGAATATCCAGCCGATATTGTTCGTAAGGGTTGGCAGTTCCCGACGGGGGTGGCTGCTCGCCTATCTTGAAGGGAACGGTATTAGCCGGCGGAATCTCCGGAATCCGGTCGTAAACCGCATACTGGACGAAACCGATGGTGGAAAACGCATCGCCGTGGGGAATGGTCGCAAGCCGCGCTATGCTGGCGTCCGCCTTGGGGTCCGTCGTGGCGGGAATGTTAAGCCACATGCCCGGCTCGATATGCAGCGCCCCACCCGAAACCGCGTCGGTCACACGGTGAAGATAGGTCACGCCGTAAATCGAAATGTCGTCCTGAACGCTGCCCCTGTTGAACACGGGCGAACCAATGCTGGTAAATTCGATGGTCTCCCGCAACAGGTCGAGCTGGAGAAAGAAACCGGTCAGGCTCTTTCGGTCCGGTCGCGCGATCAGGCTGAAGCCTGTTCCTTCCCAAAAGCCAGGCAAATCCTCCAGCGCCCCAAGCCGGTCTCCCGTGATCGATTGAGGGGCAACTGCACGCAACGGTGTCGGCGTTACTGTCACATCCATAATGGTCATCCTTTAAGGTTCAGCCGTGCAGGCGGCGGGAAATAGCCAATGTTCAGTTTTGAAAGATCGTCATGTGACGTCACCCAAGGCCTGTCGGAGCGCGCTCAAACCGTCTATGGCCACGTCATATGCGCTGGGAGCGCCTGGAACCGGCGTGTCTTCTCCCGGTATCCAGAATTTTCTGCGGGTGATGCGAAGCCCCTGGAGAAAGGGCGGCACTGCGTTGAAGACTTCGATGAGATAGGGGCCGGTATATTGCTTCTGGATCGGCGGCAGAAACGTCTCCCATGGTATCCAGCTATCCTTCAATTCCCCGCGGTCCGGCGCGGATACATGGACGTAATGCAACCGCTTCTCGACAAGCAGATCGGTGATATTCCGTTTGAAAACCAGCGGCCCGTTGCTTCCCAGCACGACATGCGCGCTATCGACGGTCAGTCCGGCGGTAGGGTTCTTGATCCCGACGAGGAAATCCAGAACGTCGGAGACCATGTTGGGAGCAGGTGTTTCCCAATGGTCGACGGGTTCGATGGCGAGCTTGACATCTTTCTTGTCCGCATATGTGGCCAGTTCGGAAATGACGGGTTCTGCGGCCTCATATCTGGCCTTGAGCCAATCCTGCAAAGCGTCGGACCAAAGCGGCGTTCCATCGTCAAGCACAGGAAACACGCCATAGGGGAACACGATCGGACCAGCCATGACGGTTTTCCCGCCTAATATCGCCGTAATCTCCACGCGGGACTTCAGATAGGCCAGCGCGCTCTCCCGCTGCTCCTTATAGGGTGATGTGGGATCGAAGCTTCGCGTCGCGCCGACATTGGTGGTAAAGCCGAGATGTGCAAGCCCGGCCTGTTCAAGCCTGCTCCTGAAGCCCCTGTAAAGCTCGATTTCCGCGGCATGGTCAGCCGTTTCCTGTGCGGCAACCGGAATATCGAAGCCGTTGTAGCCCAGCTCGGCGATCTTTCGCATGTGTTGGAAAAGTCGCTCGCCATAGGCCACATCCCCTGGCTGCACATTGGCGGTGAACATGAACAGGCTGAAAAATATATCGTTCGCCATTGTCACCATCCCAGCAACTGGCGCAGATATTCCCGGCCCATCTTGGCGTATTCAAGCGGATTTGCTTTTGCCGGGTCCTGTTCCGCCTCCACGCATATCCAGCCCGCGAAGCCGACTTCGGCCAGCGCTTCCAAAACCTGCGGAAAAACCTTTATGTCGCCATTGCCCGGCACCGTGAAGATGCCTGCTTCGATACCCTGCTGAAAGGAAAGACCCTTGGCGTGAATGTCGTCCACGACCTTGGAGCGGATATCTTTCAGATGAACATGCTTGATGCGATGTGCATATTTTCTGGCAAGCGCCAGAACATCTACACCGGCGGCAGCCTGATGCGCCGTATCTAGGAGCATGTGAACGAGATCGGGGTCGGTGTTGTCCATCAGCCGATGGATCGCTTCCGTTTTCATCACCCCGGTTCCCAAATGCGGATGGTAGCACAGGCGCCGGTTACGGGCTTTTGCTTTCCGGCCCGCTTCGTGCAAACCCTCGATCAGGCGTGTCCACTGGTCGTCGGTAAATTCCGGGCAATTGGGAAACAGAGCGACAGGTAGCGGGTTCACCGCGCCACCAAATTCGGAAACAACGAGATCGGCCCTGCGCGGGTCCGAACTATCCTTCTCCATTTCCTGGAGAAAATCGAGCTGCGTATCCACGTTGGCCAGGGTGTGGTCTTTCATGGCCTTGATGGTGAAATAGGTGCTGACCCAAGGTTCGGAAATCCTGAGGCCTCTGAGTTCGAGCGCCGGACGCAGCACCTTGGAATCGGTCGGATATTTGTGCCCCACGCCGCAGCCGACATATCCGGCCAGCGCCATCTCGCTCAAGGCCTGCTCGTAGGGGATGCCGATATCGATATTGATAAAGTCGTCGTTCCACCACAATGTGGGGATCACACCCAACCAGACCTTATCGGGAGACAGATTTTTCAAAGGGTTTACCATGGCTGATTTCCAATGCCTGTGCTTTGTGAAAAGGGTCAGTTGGTCTGCGTAAAGCCCGGAAACGCCGGGATTTGCGGGGGATAGGCCCACGAACCGTAACCGGGAGCCTTTGCGCCTGCGGGGTGCGCACCGATTGCCTTCCACAGAAGGCCTTCGACATAGGCATCGGGAGAGACCACGAAGGTGGTGTCGTTCGGCATGGGGCCGAAACGCTCGGTCCAACTGCTCGGCAATTCGAACCAGGTGCCGGAATACCAGAGCTTGGTGAGCGCCCGCGCGACATCGCCGAGCAACTCGTCACCCATAATCGTCACGCGCAGGGCGTGAAGACGTCGCGTCTCGTCGCCTTCCGGTATGGCTGTGTATGCGTCCAGCAATCGGTCGGAAATATCGACGCCGACGACATCATCGAGCGTCTGAAGATAGCGATTTACCAGCCCGGTCCCCAGCAGGTGAAATTCCGAGAATGCCGTAAGGGCGCTGGACAGGCTTAAAAACGCATCGGAACGGTTGCTCATGCGACCACCTCCGCCACCTGTCGCGCCGTCTCATGATCAGACGTGGCAACTTCGAAGGTCGGTCCACCGTGCAGACCGGGATGGCCAGGCAGCGGGTTTCTGATGAGATCGAACATTAAGTTGCGAAACTCGAACATGATCGGAACGGCTTTAAGCAGAAGCTCGGGCTTGCCGTTATAGGCCTGCGTCAACAGCGCCAAAAACTCACCATACCGCGTGTTGAACGCGGCAGCGGCTGCATGAAGCTCCGAATGCTCGGGAATGTCGGCAAGTTTGACATCGGGTTTGATGGGGTATGCGGCATCCCATTCCACCGTCAATTGCGGCCCGGTCGGTTTTCCCGGCTCGTCGCCCCTCTGGTAATATCGGCCTTTCGCCAGCTCCTCGAAGCGGTAATAATGGGCGAGCTCGTCGCTTCCACCATCATAGATGCCCCCGCCCTCGCCTTCGCCCTGCTCGATGACAAGGTTGATCGCATCGATGGCGCTATCCAGATCGTGCACCGCATGAAGCTCGCCGCCACCGGAGTAGTAGTATTCCGAGGTGATCTGACGGGCGGGGTCTCCAACGAAAATGGTGCCGCCGTTTTTCCGTGCCTCCTCTTCGAGGTCCCGTATGCCCTGCGCGATGGCCTCGTAGAATTCTCCGATGCTGTAATAGTGCAGGTCCGGGTGGGTGGGATGGCTGGCCAGCACCGTTTGATCCGCCGCATAGTTTCGCAGGATCAGACCGTCTTTCATTTTGGCGTTCTCGGACCGTATCGCCGGTCGCTCGATCTTGAGGAAGGTCTCAAGCGTTTCGCGGCTGAACGCGCCGATGCCCACCTGGAAATCCTCCTCGCCATCTGGCAGATAGGCCGGATAATCCGGCACGAAATCCGCTCTGGTGAGATCGGGTGTTCCCCCGATGGCGTTCAGTAGATTTGCAGCAAGCGTCAAATGCAGCATCTCTTCCACGGCAATGACCCGCAAGACCTGCGTCGCGGCCTGGTTGAAACCGGGTTTGATGGAATAGAGCGCCGTCAGATAAGGCGGAATCGTCGCATGCTCGAGCTGCATGGCCTTGTAGAGAAATTCCTTCAACGCATCGAGCGTCGTAATTGCGTGGGATGACATGTTGGCTCCTTGTCACTCAAGAAATCGTCACTCAGGAAATTCGAGTGCGCGGCAAGGCTATCGTCGCGCGACAGCCCCGGGTTGTTTCAGTTCAGTTGTTTCAGGATGTCGCGGCCGCTGCGGAAACACATGGCCGCAAGCGTCAGGGTCACATTGGCGGTGCCGATGGTGGGCATGCTGCCGCCGCCCACCAGATAAAGGTTCTCGTGGTCCCAACTGCGCTGGTTCTTGTCGACAACCGAATTGAACTTGTCGGTCCCCATGATGTGCGTACCGGCGAGATGGTTGCCACCACGGATCGCGTAACCCTCGCCCTCATAGGTCGTGTAGCCGAAATCGCCCGGATCGTAGTTGGTGTGGTCCTCCACACCCAGACGTGAAAACACCGTTCTGGCGAACTGACGTCCATAGGCTGCGCCGCGCATCGTGTATTCGGGCACCGTGAAGGAAAGGATGGGTCTCATATTGCCGAGGGGATCGGTATATTGCGGATCGACCGTGATACGGTTGCTTTCGACCGGCATGACCTCGATCATGAAGGCCAGAAGCAATTGGCGCGAGACGCGATCGATCATGCCGCGTCGCAAATCGGCCCCGAAGAGATTGCCCTCGTCCACGAGTTCCACGAGATCCGACATCGGCGAACCCGTCGCCCAGCCCCAGCCGTCATTGTGAATATCGATGGCGAAAGCCGCCTGCTTCTGGCGGAAGGAGCCGTCTCTCAGATCAACGATGCCGCCCGTCGAACTGGTACCCCGCATGGTGCCGCAAATCTGTGGCATCAGACCCCAGTTGAGCAGATAGGCGTGGTCCATCAGGTTGCGTCCGACAAGGCCGCTCGTGCTGCGCAGGCCAGACGCCAGCATCAGCCGTGCGGTCTCGATTGCGCCAGCGCCGAGTACGAAGACCTTGCCCTTGACGGTTATCGTCTCGTGAACGCCGGATGACGCATCCTTGTAAACCTTGACCTCGATGGCGCTGATCCGGCCGCTGTCTTTATCGAGGATCACACGGGAAGCGACCGCCTGCGACAGCAGTTCGACCCGGCGCTCTCCACTCTGCGCCTCCACCGCAAAGGCCTTGGCAAGTGTTTTTCCCGAGTGGTAGCGCGCCTGCACCGGACAGAGAGGAACGCAGTTGGTGTTACCCTGACAGCGCTCTCCCTCCTCCACCTGATGCGTATCGACGGCACCGACGGGGCGAAACCCTTTTCCGCCTGCGTAGTCAGGATTTGGTATGCCGTTGCGCCCCTGGGGGTAGGGGCGCACCTTTAAGGGATAGGTTTCGCCCTGAAGCTCGACCATCGTGCCTTCGATCCCATTGTTGACCTGCTGGTCGAGATAGGAAAGCGGCAGGCCGCGCATGGGAAAGACATAATCATTGCTGAAGGTCTGCCCCAGATATTCCTGAGCCTCCACATCGGCAGAGACGCCGATTTCCTCTTCCGCACGGACGTAATCGGGCTCCAGCTCCTCAAGTGTCAGTGGCCAGTCCAGCCCCTGCCCATAGGTCGTGCGCGACGTGAAATCGCTCCGCAGCATACGGGGAACCTTCGCCTCCCAGTGCATCGTGGTGCCGCCGAATATCCGGGTGTAGGTTGTGTCACTGACATAGGGGCCGGATTGAACGATGTAGGTCGAGGCATCCGTTTCCCCCGGCTGGAGCTTCCGCAGTCGCGGGCTGCGCGGCATGTCGGCATTGGCGTTAACGGGAAAAGGCGACTGGTTATCCCGGGTAGCGGCGGAATAAAATGTCGTCAGCAGGTCGTCGTAACCTTCGAGTGTTCGGTTGGAGCCCTTTCCCGCTTCCAGAACGAGAACACGCTTTCCCGCCTCTGCCGCCTGTTTTGCGATGATCGCGCCGGATATGCCGGTGCCGACGATCACGATGTCATAATCTTCCGATGCGGCCCTTTCAGGCGTCATCTCCAGCACGGAGGATTTTGGAAAAAGCATGCAATTCTCCCTTATGTCCAGGCGAGCTAGAAAAGCCCGGCCTCGAAAAAATTCGATCTGAATCTGTCCTGGATCGGCGTTTCTGGCCGGCTCAAGCCGCCTGTTGAAAGGCCTGCAGCAAATTATCGGCGGTCCTCAGCGCAAGTGCCGCCAATGTCAGTGTCGGGTTGGAGGTGCCCATGGTCGGGAAACTGCCGGAGCCCAGCATGAAAAGGTTGGGATGCTCCCAACACCGCTGGTCCCTATCCACAATCGAATTTGAAGGATCACTTCCCATGGCATGCGTTCCAGCAAAGTGGCCCATTCCGTGGTAATGAAAGGTTCGTTCATTATGGACGACACTCGGAAACCAGTTGCTCGCAGTCTTTTCGGTACAGTCTTCCACACCGGCCTTGCGGAATATCTTCTGCGCCACCTTGGATGCTGCTTCCATGCCCTTCAGCGTATAGTCATCGATCCGATAGTCGATCACAGGCCGTGGATTGCCGAGAGCATCGAGATAGCGGGGATCGATGCTAACGCGGTTTTCCGGCAAGGGAAGTTGCTCCACAGCAATCGAAAACCGCAACTGCCGCCTTAGCAAGCCCTCCAAGTGCTGGCGCAGGCCACGCCCATGGCGATTTTCGCCATTCACCGCCTGAACGACCAAGCTATCCGGCGCACCTGTCGCGGCGCGCCAACCGTCATTGCCGACATCGAAGCGAAATGCGGCATGTCTTGAGCGGAAGCGCCCGCCTCGCAAATCCTCGATACCAGAAGTGGATTGCGGGCCACGATAAGCCCCGATCTCCTTCGGTGCCAGTCCCCATGCATAGAGCGTCGGGTGGTCCATCAGCGTCCGTCCCATGCTATCGGCGGGTCCGTTGATACCTGAAGCAAGCATCAGCTTCGCATTTTCCACCGCATGGGCGGCAAGGATATAATAGCGACCCCGCGCGACATGGGTGGTGTAACTGGACGATATATGTCCGTCATAATGCTTGTACTCGATACCTTGAACGCCCCCGCGAGCAGGATCGAACAACACCCGCGATACGACGCTTCGAAGTTTCAGCGACAGACCTTCCGGGCGACATTGGGCGAGCGTCTTTCCCGCATTATATTTCGCCTGCACGGGACAGATCGGAATACACGCCGTGTTGCCCTCGCAGCGTTGCCCCAGATAGCTCTCACCAGCCATTCCGGCAAAACCAGATGCCGTCATTCCAACCGGCTTGTAATCACCCCGGGGAATGGAGTTTCGCGCGGCCGGATAGCTCCTGATTTTGACCCTGAAGTCCTGACCCTGCAGTTTCACGTCCATGCCATTGACGGATTTTGCCAGAAATTCATCCGAATAGCTCAGCGGCACCTTCCTCATCGGGTAATCATAGCCCTCACGAAAGCCGATCCCGAGATAGCCTTGCTCCTCCACATCCGCAGAAACCCCGATTTCATGCTCCGCCATGGAGTAGTACGGCTCCAGATCATCATAGCTGAGTGGCCAGTCGCGGGCGACGTGATGCAGGCTCCTCATTCTGAAGTCTTCCGGCAGCATACGGAGCGAAACGCCAAGGAAATGCAGGGTCGAACCGCCTGCCAGCCGTGTATAACTGCTGCCATAAAGTTGAGGGCCGCGCTGCACGAAGTAGCCATCATTATTCTTCAGGTCGGCAGTGTCCGGCTGCGGAGCGGCCTTCGATGGAGGCCATGGCGATTCCGGGCCTTTACCGCTGGCTCTATAAAAGGTGTCGAGGTGGTGCTGGTATCCAGCTGCATCGAGTGCCGTTCCCTCCCCTGCCTCAAGCAGCAAAACTCTTAGCCCCTTGTTCGTCAGGCGCTTGCTTATCAGTGCCCCCGCAATGCCCGCGCCAACGATGACGACATCATGCTCTGGATGTTCGCTCATAGCCGAGCCTCCCGTGGCTCGAAAGACCATGCGCCAAAGCCTTGATGATTGGCGCCAGAGGCATGCCCGCCTGAGGCCAGCCATTGCAAACCGCCCTTATAGGCGCTTGAAGACACGACGTGCGTCCTGTCCAGCGCAGACATTCCAAATGTCTGACGCCAATCATCGGGAAGAGTGTTCCAGGTGCCTGTGTACCAGACCAGAATGATGTTCCGCAGTACCGGCCCAAGCACAGGGTCGATCAGGAGAGCAACAACCTCCCGTTCAGCGTCGTAATCATCATCGGGCAGCGCTTCTGCCTGGCTCATCAGCCGTTCGTAGATGTTAGCCTGGAGAAGGCTTTCCAACAGACTTTGGTAGGTCACCGCAACATCTGCGGCACCCAGCTGAAGCTCGGAATATCCGGTCAGCACAGACGAAATTTTGATGAATGCTTGAAGAGATTTGGTCATGCGGCACCTTTGGTCGCAGCCTTGGCGGTTGCCGGGGGCCGTGAAAGATTGCTGCCCAGCGAACGGTGTCTGACCGCAGACATGAATGATGCATAACTCCAGGTCAGGTTCCTGACGCTCTTTTCATAGCCGCTGGTGCCGTCGAATTGTTCGCTCAATTCGTAGTGGTCGCTGTGATAGACGATGGCCCGCAGCATTGCGTCTGAGGAACTGCGAAGTGCGGCGGCCGCATCGCTTGCCGAGCTGGTAGAATTAATCCCCAAGTCCTCGAAGAACCCGTTTGAGAATTGGTCCAGCGGAACCTTGCCGCCTACCTCTATTGCACTGGCGAGGCGATACTGGAACTCCGCAAAATTGGCCGTACACAAGGCCCATGGGTGTCCGCCGAGAACGGGATGCGCCACATCGCCATCATAGTGATCGCCCGGATACCGGCCAAACAGCGGCCCAAGTCCTTGCTGTGCATCCGCGCCATTGACGGGAAAATAGGTCGATACCGATGGATCGGCCCATTGCTGTTTCAGGATGGCGGCGGTGGCGATGACCTTTGTGTCGGTCGGATCGATAGCGCCGTAACAGACCGAGGAGATGATATCGATATTGGCATCGTACCCGGGCTGCGTTGGCGCATCCATGACGCTGACGTAAAGCTGACCGTTCCAGTGAGTGGCAAGCTGGGCTTCAAGCCAAGTCGTCGCCTCCGCAACGCCGGTCGGCACGGTAATGCCTATAGTGTTTTGGGAAATCTCCCGGAAGAAACGCAGCTGTACCGCTCTCGAGAAAAATGAGTACCCCTCATACTCCTCCCATAGATTGGTGGTCTTGTCTTTGTAGACACCCAGGAGATAGGAGAGGTTTGTTTCTATGATCTGCTTGCCGAGAGCCTGGGTCGCAGTGTCCAGCTGATCGAAGGCATTGAGGATCGCAAGGGACTGGATGGCGGGGCCGTCGTTCTGCTCCGACCACGGGCGGACTTCGCCGCTGACGGTGAAGCAGGCGTGACCCAACGTCACAGACGAAGAATTCTTCGCATTGGTTTGACACAGTGCCGCAAAATTCACGTAGTCGATCAGGCTTGGAACACCACCTCCGGGAGCAGGAGGGAGCTCAGCCAGCGCAATCTCTATCGCAGTGATCGCTCCGTCGCGCACCCAGTTGAAGATGTAGTCCTGATCCACCCCCGGAGTGTTGGCCGGATAGGACGGCGCAGCGATGATGCAGCCCGGAGCCGAAAAATTACCGGATGCCGGTGGGTGTTCGATGACAAAACCGGCACTCGTAACGTTACGCATCATCAGCAAAAAGAAATATTGCGACAGAACCGACAAATCTGTTTGTGAGAATGCGGATACTGGTGTTCTGGCAGGCGCGGCAGCGCCAAGAGCCGGGCCGAGATAGGCCGGATCCGAGTGGGTCATGGCAGGCTCCGAAAGTTATGGCGTCCCCAGCTGCGCACGGATATCCAAGGCGCGAACGCACCACCAATATCGGTCTACACACCGAAAAGGCCCGTCTTCTTTTATGTCTGGCTAGCCGGACGGGTATCCGGCGGGTATCTCTAAGCGTTACCGCCCGTAATCATGGTCACGATGGAACAATCCGCCCCCTTGATGAGGGATACGGCAATAGGATTACACTTGAACGCGGGTCGTCATCTGGCTTCGGCGCTGGATCGAACCCAAAACATAGAATTTACAACTCTGGTCTCATCGTCGGCAGCCGGTATTGTTTTTAAGACCAGCCGATCTCCGTCGAGAACGAAGGAACGCCTTTGAACCGTTCCCGACCAATCAGGATAGGCACTTCCGGTAACGGCGTGAACGATAACATCACCTTCCACCTCGTAACGACCGAAATAGGAAAGATTGCTCGAATAGGCCGCCGCTTTTTGTGCATCGGTGCCGCCTAGAGGGTCTCCAGTTCCGATTTGCGCGCGATCCGCTGCAATCATCTGCACGGCCATGCTCTTGTCCGGCGCGTAGATCAAAAGCCCCTTGGGCTTTTTTCCGAAGGGAAGAACAACATCCTGACCGGGCGTCTTGCGCTCCCAACCCACCAAATTCCATTCACCTTGAATGCTTTTCATCGAGCACCTGCCGTAAATGAGCGTCTACCGATAGACCTATTCGATAACGGTCAGCGTAGCAACAACAAAATACAACCTAAGAGATAAAATAAATAATAGGCAACTTATAGAAGTTCGCGGATATCGATGGCGTCGGTGCAACTACGGTCATCATCAATCCACCGCACTGGCAACGCTGGAGCTGGCGTTCGCCTGTTCAATCAATCGCTTCGCCTTCTTAAGATGGGGCGTATCGACCATGCGGCCATTGATCTGTAAAACGCCTTGACCCGGATTTAAGGCGAATGCCGCAACGATGGCGTGAGCATGGGCAAGTTCTTCTTCGCTGGGGGTGAATGCCTCGTTGATGATAGGAACCTGCGAAGGGTGGATTGCCATCATGCCGGTAAAGCCATCACGGCGAGCACGGCTGGCATATAGCGACAGACCCTCCAGATCACGAAACGCAGGATAGACTGTTTCGATAGCAACGACGTCTGCGGCGTGTGCTCCAAACAGGGTGAGCGACCGTGCCAGTTCATAAGGCGGAGTGTAGCGACCGTCCTCTTCTCGTGCACTCGATGCGCCGATGGCTGCTGGTAGATCCTCCGCTCCCCACGTTAGACCGATCAGACGCCCTCCTACCTCTCGGTAGCTGCCTAGTTCAAAGATCGCTGCTGGCGTTTCTGTGGCGATTGGCAGAATTGGCAGGTCTTTTGCCATGGCGGCCAACGCTTCGACGCTCTTCGCGCCCTCCGCCTTGGGTAAAACCAGCGCATCTGGCCGCGCCTCCAGAACAGCGGAAAGATCGCCCTCGATCAACCCACTGTCGAGCTGGTTGACGCGAACGAACAGTTTTGGCGAGCGCGGTGCAGAATAAAGAAACGCCGCCGTCGCTACTCTCGCCGCCGCCTTCGCCTCTGGAGCCACAGCGTCCTCCAGGTCGAGAATAAGGGCGTCGGCACCGCTCGCCAGCGCCTTTTCCATTCGGTCTGGCCTGTCACCGGGGACGAACAGCAGCGAACGCAATCTCATCGAGGCCTCCGGTGGATAAGGGCTGCGCGAAGGCAATGACAGACGATCTCGTTGCGTTGGTTCAACAACTCATGTCGGAAGGTTACGATGCCCGCTGCGGGACGCGAGCGGCTCTCTCTGACCTCAGCGACTTCGGTTTCCGCACGCATCGTATCGCCGATGAAAACGGGTTTCGGCATAACGAGTTTGTCATATCCAAGATTGGCAACCAGCGTACCTAGCGTCGTGTCCCCCACCGAAAGGCCAACCATGAGCGAAAAGGTGAAGGTGCCGTTGACAAGGATTTGTCCGAACTCGCTGGCCTTGGCGGCCTCGATATCGATGTGAAGCGGCTGCGGATTGTGGGTCATCGTCGAGAAAAGAAGATTATCGGTCTCGGTTACTGTGCGTCTTATGTCATGGACGATCCGGTCTCCCTCATTCCAGTCTTCAAAGTAACGACCGGCCATTATGTAGCTCCCTCGATGCTAACCAGAAGACTGCCTTCAACAACCTGGGTTCCCATAATTGCCTTGAGGTCTCTGACGACACCGTCAAACGGAGCGCTAAAGGTTTGTTCCATCTTCATGGCTTCTATCACCACAAGCGGCTGACCTTTCTTGACGCTCGCCCCCTCCTCTACCGAAACCGCAATCACGTTGCCTGGCATGGGCGCAATGATCGCGCCATCTGCGGCACCGGATGCACTACTTGCATGGCCTGCCCGCCGAGGCCCAGAGGACCAGGCCGCTCCCTCCACGAACAGAACGCCATTTTCAGTGCGGGCCGCAATTTTGGTGTCCCGCAAATCGACCTGATAAGGCCTGTCATCGACTTCAACGCTGATACGGGATGAAACATCGGCATTCATCCGAAACCCATGAAGAGCGGTCCACGGATCGCGATTGTTACGAGGCAGGAGCGCGGCTGCGGCGGCTTGCAGCACATGATCATCAGGCTCGGATGCAGGCACAAGCTCTGCGGAATGGCGCTCTATGAAGCCGGTATCCACTGCGCCTTTCAGGAAGTCCGATTGTCGTAACGTCTTTGCCAGAAATGCGGCATTTGTTTTCACTGGCCATATCTCGACGTTTGCCGCAGCGGTTGCCAGTCGTTGCGCCGCCTCGCGGCGGGTCGGTGCATGGCTGATCAACTTGGCAATCATCGGATCGTAATAGGAGGTGACTTCGCCGCCCTGTTCAACACCGCTGTCAACGCGCAGATCACTCGGCAGACGAAAATGTTCGAGCCGACCGATGGACGGCAGGAAACCGGTGGCCGGATTTTCCGCATAAAGCCGTGCCTCCATTGCCCAACCGTTAATGAACAACTCGTCCTGACGCAGCGGCAAGGGCTCGCCCGATGCAACCCGCAACTGCCACTCGACCAAATCCTGACCGGTAATCGCTTCGGTGACGGGATGCTCCACCTGAAGCCGGGTGTTCATTTCCATGAACCAGATGCGGTCGGCGCGAAGACCTTCCGATGCATCTGCAATGAATTCGATGGTGCCAGCACCCACATAGTCAACCGCGCGCGCCGCCGTGACGGCTGACAGGCAAACGGCTTCGCGGGTCGTCGTATCCATGCCGGGTGCCGGTGCCTCCTCGATGACTTTCTGATGACGGCGCTGGAGCGAGCAATCGCGCTCGAACAGGTGGACCACGTTACCGAATGTATCGCCAAAAACCTGAACTTCGATGTGCCGAGGGGAAAGGATGTATTTTTCGATCAGAACCCGGTCATCTCCGAAAGAAGACGCAGCCTCACGTCTGCAACTCGCCAGGGCCGACTGAAAATCCCCCCGCTCATCGACCCGCCGCATACCCTTGCCGCCGCCGCCTGCGACAGCCTTGATCAGCACCGGATACCCGATGGCCGCGGCCTCTCTTTGCAGGCGATCCGCATTCTGATCTTCACCGAGATATCCGGGCGTGACGGGCACACCTGCCGCAATCATCCTTTCCTTGGCGGCATCCTTCAGCCCCATGGCGCGAATGGATTCAGGTGGTGCACCCACCCAGACCAGTTCCGCTTTCATAACAGCCTCAGCAAACCCGGCATTTTCGGAAAGAAAACCATAGCCGGGGTGAATAGCCTGCGCTCCTGTGGATTTAGCCGCCTCCAGGATACGGTCCTGCCGAAGATAGCTTTCGCGCGCGGCAGCAGGGCCTATCAGCACCGCCTCGTCCGCCTCACGCACAAAAGGCATGTCGCGATCGGCATCGGAATGAACGGCGATGGTGCGGATACCGAGCCTGCGCGCCGTTTTAATGATACGCCGTGCGATTTCGCCACGATTGGCAATCAAGAGGCTTTCAATCACCGTTTAATCCTCCCGATCATCACATGCGGAATATGCCGAATTGCGCGCGTTCCGGTATCGGCGCATTCAACGTCGCCGAAAGCGCGAGGCCCAACACGTCGCGGCTTTGAATGGGATCGATGACACCATCGTCCCACATTCGCGCCGTGGCATAATAGGGGTTGCCCTCGTCCTCATATTTCTGCCGGACCGGTGCCTTGAACGCCTCTGCCTGATCCGGTGTCCAACGTTCCGCGTCCCGGTGGACGGTTGCAAGCACTGACGCAGCTTGCTCGCCCCCCATCACGGAAATGCGCGCATTGGGCCAGGTGAAGAGAAAGCGCGGCTGATAAGCCCGCCCGCACATGCCATAATTTCCCGCCCCGAAACTGCCGCCTATTAGCACCGTGATTTTCGGGACCGAGGCGGTTGCTACCGCCGTCACCAGCTTTGCGCCGTTCTTTGCAATGCCTTCGGCCTCATATTTTCCGCCGACCATGAAGCCGGAGATATTTTGCAGGAAAAGCAGTGGAATACGCCGCTGGCAGGCAAGTTCGATGAAGTGCGCTCCCTTCAGCGCACTTTCTGAAAACAGAACGCCATTATTGGCCAAAATCGCGACTGGCATCCCCCATATTCGAGCGAAACCGCACACAAGGCTGGACCCATAGAGCGGCTTGAACTCCTGCATTTCGGACCCGTCTACAATACGGGCGATGACTTCCCGTACATCATAAGGCGTACGCACATCCTTCGGCACGATGCCATAGAGTTCTTTTGGATCAAGCTTAGGAGGCTTTGGTTCCGTGATTTCGATATCGATATGTTTTGGACGATTGAGCGTCGCCACGATGTCCCGCACGATGAAAAGCGCGTGCTCGTCGTTTTCGGCAACATGATCGACTACGCCGGATTTTCGGCCATGCGTTTCAGCGCCGCCAAGTTCTTCCGCCGAAATCACCTCCCCCGTTGCTGCCTTGACCAGCGGCGGGCCGGCGAGAAAGATCGTGCCCTGATTACGCACGATGACAGTTTCATCGGACATGGCAGGCACATAGGCCCCGCCCGCAGTACAGCTTCCCATGACGCAGGCGATTTGCGGAATTCCCGCCGCCGACATTTGCGCCTGATTATAAAAGATACGCCCGAAATGATCCCGATCCGGAAATACTTCAGCCTGATGCGGCAAGTTCGCGCCGCCGGAATCAACGAGGTAGATACAGGGTAGCCGGTTTTCGAAAGCTATTTCCTGCGCCCGCAAATGCTTCTTCACCGTCATCGGATAATAGGCGCCGCCTTTGACAGTCGGATCATGCGCGACGATCATGCATTCGCGGCCAGAAACGCGACCGATACCGGCGATCATGCCAGCGCCGGGAGCCTCATCGCCATACATGCCGCCCGCGGCGAGCTGTCCTATTTCCAGAAACGGCGCGCCAGCATCGAGAAGACCCTGCACACGGTCGCGCGGCAACAGCTTACCGCGCGAAACATGACGCTCACGGTGTTTTTCGGGGCCACCCAGCGCTGCCGTAGCCACCTTGCCGCGCAATTCTTGAGCCAATGCGCGATTATGGGCAGCGTTGACAGCAAAGCTTTCAGACGCGGTATCGAGCATGGTTTGCAGCAGGGTCATACTTTTTGCCCTTCATTGCCGATCACCTCTCGGCCAATCAGAATCCGTCGCACTTCGTTGGTACCCGCACCAATGTCTAGAAGTTTGGCATCCCGCCAGTAACGCGCCACCGGCCAGTCCTTGGTGTAACCTGCACCGCCAAGTGCCTGCACCGCCTGCTCGGCAACCTTCACTGCGGATTCAGACGCATACAGAATTGCGCCTGCGGCATCCTCTCGCGTGGTGCGCCCCGCATCGCAGGCTTTGGCGACGGTATAGACATAGGAGCGGGCAGAATTCAGCGCGACCACCATGTCTGCGATCTTCGCCTGGATTAGTTGGAAGCTGCCGATACGCGTCCCGAACTGCTTGCGTTCCCGCACATATGGCAGCACCACATCGAGACAAGCTTGCATGATGCCAAGCTGAATGCCGGAGAGTACGACGCGCTCGTAATCCAGACCCGACATCAAAACCTTCACCCCGCCATTCAGCGGGCCCATGACGTTTTCCTCACGCACGAAGCAATCGTTGAAAACCAGTTCGGCAGTAGGCGAGCCCCGCATACCGACCTTGTCGATCTTCTGGCCTATGGAAAACCCTTCGAAATCCTTTTCGATCAAAAAGGCGGTAATACCCTTCGATCCGCCATCCGGAACCGTCTTGGCATAGACCACCAGTGTCTGCGCATAGGGCGCGTTGGTGATCCAGAACTTTGTGCCGTTCAAGCGATAGCCACCTTCTACCTTGTCGGCACGCAGCTTCATCGACACGACATCCGAGCCGGAACCTGCCTCCGACATGGCGAGACTGCCGACATGTCGGCCGGAGATCAGACCGGGCAGAAACTTTTGCTTTTGTTCGGCAGACCCCCACCGCACGATCTGGTTGACGCAAAGATTGGAATGGGCACCATAGGACAAACCGACAGAGGCTGAGGCCCGGCTGATTTCCTCGCAGGCGACCACATGTTCCAGATAGCCGAGGGCAAGCCCACCAAATTCCTCCTGCGCCGTGATGCCATGAAGACCGAGCGCACCCATTTCAGGCCATAGCTCAACCGGGAACCGATCTTTATCGTCTATCTCCGATGCGATTGGCGCAATGCGGTCCCGCGCAAAACGGGACGTCGTTTCGCGGATTTGATCCGCCATGTCGGTCAAAGCGAAATCCAGGCCAGACATCGGTTCTCCTCCCTGTCCGTGACTTCACGTTACAGTCGAGATCCCGATATGTAAAATCATGAGAACCAAATCATTAATCAGGGAAGATCTGGTTTTTAACATTGCCTCGGCTAGAGGCTATTGAACCGAGCGATCAACTCCGCTGCATTCTTGATACCAGCCGCCTTCATCACCCTGGCGCGATGGCTCTCGACGGTTCTGACGGACAGCGCCAGTTCTTCGGCGATCACCGCATTTGTCTTGCCTTGTGCCACGAGTGCCAAGATTTGCCTCTGACGATCAGTGAGTTGCAGCCGCTCCCCCGAAACGGAGCGTGCGATGGGCTGAAAGCAGTAAAGAGCCTCTGCGAATGGATCGGCCAGGTTTCTACTGCGGCCATGAACCTGACACCAGAACGAATGACCGCTCCCATTCGTCATGATCCGTTCGTCATAATAGACCCGTCCTTCTGGCAGGTGAGCACTCCACATCAGCCCTGTTCGAATAAAATCATCGTGTTTCGGATATAGCCGCGCAAAGCTCTTATTGACCAACTCTTCTCGAGCGTACCCGAACAGAGCCAAGAACTCTTCATTGCAATCCCGAATGATGCGGTGGGTCGCAAAGACCATGGGTACAGGCAGGTCAGCCAAGGAAAAACGAAGCGTGGATGTCTCGACGGGCATGATTTTCACCGACATTATGCAGTATAAATACTGCTAACCGAACGCCCAGGCAACGGTTACCATATCTGCAACTTCGATTTGGGAAGCGGAGTGGTTGAGGAGGAGACATGCGAAAGGTTAGCACTGACGCAGTACAGGCCCTGTCCGGGGCATTGGTCAATGGCATGACAATCATGTCAGGCGGGTTCGGACTTTGCGGGATACCGATGACGTTGATCGAAGCGATCCGTCTTTCCGGGGTAACGGGCCTCACTGCCATCTCGAACAATGCTGGCGTAGACGGCTACGGGCTCGGGATATTGCTTGAAAGTAAGCAGATCAAAAAAATGATCTCGTCTTATGTCGGTGAAAACAAACTTTTTGCCGAACAATATCTCTCCGGCGCTCTAGAGTTGGAATTCAATCCACAGGGAACACTTGCAGAGCGCATCCGCGCCGGCGGCGCCGGAATACCGGCATTTTACACGAAGACCGGTGTCGGCACCCTGGTCGCCGAAGGTAAAGAGGTCCGTCGGTTCGGTGACGATGAGTATGTCATGGAAACAGCCCTCATAGCCGACATTTCGCTGGTG
This sequence comes from Agrobacterium larrymoorei, assembly GCF_013322225.1. GTDB lineage: Bacteria > Pseudomonadota > Alphaproteobacteria > Rhizobiales > Rhizobiaceae > Agrobacterium > Agrobacterium larrymoorei_A. The sequence continues at coordinate 112,741 of NZ_JAAMFB010000027.1, read as the reverse complement.
CACGCCTGGAAAGGCGACACAGAGGGAAACCTCGTCTATCGCAAAACTGCGCGGAACTTCAATCCGATGATGGCGACAGCGGCCAGACTGACCGTTGCCGAAGTTGAACACCTTGTTCCAGCTGGAGAAATTGACCCTGACGCGATCCATACGCCGGGGATATTCGTGCAAAAAATCGTACATGTACCAAACACGGAAAAAAGGATCGAGCAGCGCACGGTGAGAAAGCGGGAGGTTGCCTGATGGCTTGGACGCGCGAACAGATGGCCGCACGGGCTGCCCGAGAGTTGCAAGATGGCTATTACGTTAACCTCGGAATCGGCATCCCGACACTTGTCGCAAATTACATCCCCGAGGGTATCGAGGTTACGCTTCAGAGCGAAAATGGAATGTTGGGAATGGGCCCCTTCCCTTTCGAAGGCGAAGAGGATGCGGACCTTATCAACGCAGGCAAACAGACGATCACTCAACTGCGAAAAACGAGCTATTTCTCCTCCGCCGACAGCTTTGGCATGATCCGTGGCGGCCACATCGATCTGTCGATCCTGGGTGCTATGCAGGTTTCCGAAAGCGGCGATCTGGCCAACTGGATGATCCCGGGCAAGATGGTCAAGGGCATGGGAGGAGCCATGGATCTCGTGGTGGGTGTGAAGCGTGTCGTCGTCGTGATGGAGCATGAAGCGAAAGGCGAGTCGAAACTTCTTTCCGAGTGCACCCTCCCGTTGACGGGTAAACGGGTCGCCGATCTCGTAATAACGGACCTCGCTGTTTTCGACGTTGCGCGCCAAGGTCCGGCGAAGATGACCCTGATTGAGCTTGCCGACAAGGTTTCTTTAGACGAAGTCGCCGCCAAAACCGCGGCGCAATACGAGGTGCGGATTTCCGGCACCGGAGGAAAACTATCGTGACAAAACGACCATCGATCGTCATTGCATCCGCCGCGCGTACTGCTGTCGGCTCGTTCAACGGCAGTTTTGCCAATACGCCTGCCCATGAGCTTGGAGCAACCGTTATCAAGTCTGTTCTAGAGCGGGCCGGTATCGGTGCATCGGAAGTAGATGAAGTCATTCTCGGACAGGTACTGACTGCTGGGCAGGGGCAGAACCCGGCGCGGCAAGCAGCGATGAAAGCCGGCATCCCTCAGGAAGCTACCGCCTTCGGCATCAACCAGCTTTGCGGTTCGGGGCTTCGAGCAGTGGCGCTGGGCATGCAGCAGATCGCAACAGGTGACGCAGAGATCGTGGTTGCGGGTGGGCAGGAATCCATGTCCATGGCACCGCACTGCGCTCATCTTCGCGGGGGTGTGAAAATGGGCGACTTGAAAATGGTCGACACCATGGTAACGGATGGCCTGACCGATGCCTTTTATGGCTACCCCATGGGCATCACTGCGGAAAACATCGTCCGGCAATGGCATTTGACACGCGAAGAGCAGGATCAATATGCCGTGCGCTCGCAAAACCGCGCCGAAGCCGCACAAGTCGAGGGGCGCTTCCGGGATGAGATCGTCCCCTTTGTCATCAATGGTCGCAAGGGTGACCTCACGGTGGATATGGATGAATATATTCGCACTGGTGCCACCCTCGAAAGCATGTCCAGACTGCGGCCTGCCTTCGACAAGGAGGGCAGCGTGACGGCCGGCAACGCCTCTGGTCTTAACGATGGTGCCGCAGCCGTGCTTTTGATGACCGAAGAGGAAGCGGCAAGACGCGGTATCGAGCCGCTGGCACGGATTGCCTCTTGGGCAACGGCTGGCGTCGATCCGCAAATCATGGGCACAGGCCCCATCCCCGCATCACGTAGAGCGCTTACCAAGGCGGGCTGGTCTATCAACGAACTCGATCTGGTGGAAGCCAACGAAGCGTTTGCAGCCCAATCCTGCGCTGTCGTCCGAGATCTGGGGCTCGATCCCGAGATCGTCAACGTCAACGGCGGCGCGATTGCGATCGGCCATCCCATCGGCGCATCGGGCGCGCGCATTCTCAACACGCTTTTGTTCGAGCTCAAGCGCCGCAACGCGAGCAAGGGTCTGGCCACACTCTGCATAGGTGGCGGCATGGGTGTCGCCATGTGCGTGGAAGCGTTTTCTTAAGCTAGGAGCCGGATTGGGGAGGTGAGCCTGACGTCTCCGATCCCGCCTTGTCTTAATAATCGGGATCGCCCCGCAGGTGCGGTCCCGGCTTTCCGATTTCATGTCTCGCTCTACAAAATCGATTTCGATTTCTGTACCAATGAATGGAAGCACGAACGCAAAGCCGCTTCGCCCGTTTGCTCGCCGTGCTTCGGCACATTTTTCACTGCACGAAAATCCGCACGCTGGATGCCCTGCCATCGGCATCGATGACGGTCAGCGTTGAAAACCCCTGACCGTCTGGCGTCCACTCATTGCTACGGCGACGAGACAAATCCGACAATGGCTTTCCATTCGCAAGCCAGCGAAACGGCGCGCGACCTCCCTGCAATTTCAATACGAGCGGCGAAATCGATCCGTTGCGGTCGGAAAGTTCCACCCGCGCGCCCTCTGGTGGATAGACGATCAACGGTGAAGTTTCTCGCCGGGATGCCGATAGGAGACCGGTGGAGGTGGTACTGAAACGGCGCTGGTTTGCTGGCAGGTCGTTATAGGCCAAGCGCACGGTTCCGCTTGGTGCAGACGGAAGCGGTGTGATGGGAACGCCCGATTTCGCAAAGGCGTCGAATAAAATGGGTGCCGCTGTCGCGTAGCCCGCAATACCCGGCACAGCACCGTTATCCGCACGTCCCACCCATACCCCGATGACGTATCTGCCATCGAACCCGACCGACCATGCGTCGCGATAGCCGTAACTCGTGCCGGTCTTGTAGGCGATGCCGCGTTGCTTCATGCCCAGAGGAGGCAGAACGCCTGACAATATATCCCTGACATTCCAGATAGCGGATTTGGACAGCAGAGGATCGACATCCAGCATTGCGGGAACGTTACGTATGCCGTCGCCCAGCCTCACCGGTTGCCCCTGATTAGCTAGGCTCGCATAAAGCTGAACGAGATCGACCAGCGAAAAACCTGCTCCGCCGAGCGCGATGGCAAGGCCCGGCGGCTCTGCCTTCGGTAGCGTCATATGTACGCCAGCGCGTCTGAAGCGCACCATGAGAGCAGCAGGGCTGACAGCATCGAGCAGTTTTACGGCAGGCACATTCAGGGATAGTTGCAAGGCCTGCCGAATGCTAACATCGCCCTGATACTGCATATCGAAATTTCGTGGTCTGTAGCCGGAAAAATCCGCCGGACGATCCTCGATGATGGTTTCCTGCGAGACCAGACCGTTTTCGAAGGCGAGCCCATAAATGAACGGCTTCAGAGTGGAGCCCGGCGAACGTATGGCGTGGCTCATTTCCACCCAGCCGCGCCGGGACGTATCGAGAAAGTCGGAGGAGCCGACATCGGCGAGAATGTCTCCCGTGTGGCTATCGGCCATGACGACAGCCACAGAAACCTTGTCCCCGATCTGATCAGCAGCGCTATGCGCCAACGCTTCGAGTTCGCTCTGGATGCCGCGACGAAGTGTCGAGGCAACTGTCACCTGACGGGGAAATTTGGCGCGGGCTGCCTCGGCCAGATGCGGAGCGTAGGCCGGAAGCTCCAGTCGTCTTTGTGGAATTGCAGCAACCGACGCTCGCTCTGCTTCTCCATCACCAACCACACTGGAGACCGCAAGACGGGTCAGCACCCGTTCGCGGGCCTGTTTGGCTGCTTGCGGAAAGCGATCCGGGCGACGTTTTTCGGGCAGCTGCGGCAGAGAAACGAGAAGAGCGGCTTCGGCCGTTTCAAGTCGCCGGGGCTCCTTGCCGAACCAGGCGAGACTTGCGGCCCGAACGCCTTCGATATTGCCGCCATAGGGCGCAATATTGAGATAAAGATCAAGAATTTCGGTCTTGCTCAATCGTCGTTCAATCTGCAGGGCGCGCAGCATTTGCAGGAATTTTGCGGAGAACGATCTGTCCGCGCGCGGCTCGATTAGCCGCGCCACCTGCATGGAAAGCGTTGACGCACCGGAGACGATGCGACCGTTAGTCATCAACTGCCATGCTGAACGCCCCAAGGCCCAAGCATCGACGCCATGATGGTCGTAGCATCGCTGATCTTCGTAGGCGATAAGCATTTGGATAAATCGAGGATCAACCCCATCCGCTGTCACCTTCAACCGCCATCGGCCGTCCGGCGTAGCAAAGGCGCGCAGGAGATTACCATCCACATCGACCAGTTCCTGTGAAACGATCCTCGCGTTTCCAAGTGGCGGCGGATAGGCACGATCCAGATAATCGATGCAGTAGACGCCCGCACCGGTTAGCGATGCCGCCAGCAGAAAACCAAGTGAAAAGCTGCGCCAACCACTCATTTCTGCGCCGGGCGCACCTCCATGCGGCTTGCCGCCGTGCGGGCCGAAAATTGTGGACGATACATGTCCTCTACCGTTGCCGCGGGATTGTCGTAGGTGCCGAGGGTGACGGCGCGAACGACATAGGCCAGCGTTATTTCCGAACTATCGCCTGCGGTACGATCGAAGGCGGCAACAAAGCGGTCGTAACGAAATTCGGTGTGTGCCGTTTCGGTCTCCGGCAGCCAGTCGAAATTGGCGAGTTCAGCGCTGTTGACGAGGCTCGGATTGTCGATCTCGAAACCGGCAGGCAGCAGGTCTGTCAGCAGGATACGCGCTTGCCAGTCGTTTTGCGGCGTGGCGGTGATGACCACGACATAGCGCTGGTTCTGCTCCACATCAGAGATATTCACTTCCTCGCCTTCCAGCGAATAATAGGTCTTTTCGATGGTGAAGCCTTCGCCACCTGCAGGCAAAGGTTTCGACGGAGGTGCTACGGTGGTCACGACCGCCGTGACGGCATCGCTTGAGGCATTGGTGATTTTAACTGGCGACTGGAGAAGTTCATCGCCACTCATGCCTTTGCTGAAACCACCCTGTTGCAACTCGCCGTTTACATCCAATCGGATGTCATTATCCTCGCCTTTGACGGCGCGCGCTGCCAGAAGCATCCAGGCCTGTTCCTGCGTGCTTGTGTAAGGCTTGGCCTCCCATGCCTTGGCGACGGTGCCGATAAGCTGAGGCACAACAGCCGGGGCCGGGCGGCTTTCTGCGGCAAGTGCCAGAGAGGCTGCGCCGTCACGCAGCGCCGAACCATAATCTGCGCGGGCAAGCGTGGCGGAAGAAGATGATACCGCCATGCTGAGCGATGCGGCGAAGGCCGATTTCGACCGTGCCGCATCGCCATAAAGCGATAGGGCAGCGGCAACCTGCGCCTTGGCAAGTGGTGTGGGGAAATCGTTCAACGCAGTATCGGCATAATAGCGCAGATCGTTGATCGCGGCCTTTCTGTTACGCGCCAGCACATAAAGCGAATAGGCGATCTCGTTGCCGCGATCCTTGACATTGCTGTCGTAGGCCAGACCATTTTGCAGATTGGTCAGAGCCTGTACCATGGCGGCTTCTGGTACATCGAAGGACTGTTCGCGCGCCCGCGTCAAGAAATCGGTGATATAGGCATCCAGCCACAGATCGCCTTCGCCCGGAGACCAAAGGCCAAAGCTACCAGCGGTGGATTGAAATGACAGGACACGGTAGATTGCGTCTTGAACACGCTTGCGGATATCGGGATCATCCGCGCCACCGCCTTCCTTCATCAACTCGGATGTGTAAAGCAAAGGCAGTGCTCGGCTGGTCGTCTGCTCGGCGCAGCCGTAAGGGTACTTGTCGAGCATCATCACGAGTGCCGGAATATCAAAGGCCGGAGAGCGGGTGACGTTGACTGCGACGGAGGAGCCCACCAACATGCTTTCCGCCAGAAGATTTCCGTCGATGGTCAGGCTGCTGTTTGGCGCGATCCTGATATTGCGCCGGGTCGTGACGGGCAGAACCGAGGGGCGCACGGGTATGGTCAGCACCTGTTCCAGCGACAATCCGCTGGCATTACTCAACCGAATGGTGACCAGCCCGTCGCCCGGATATTCGCCGGTAAGCGGAACGGCAAAGGAAGCTTTGCCGCCGACTTGGAGCGCTTCGGTCCGCGAGAACTCACCCTGATCAACCGTCACCGCCATGTTGCTGGTCACGTCGATCTTATAATCTCCTGTCTCGCCGTCCGTATTGACGATATCGAGACGCAACTGTGAAACATCGGAAGGGCTGAGGAATTTCGGAGCGCTGGCAGTGACCACCAGAGGGTCACGGATGACGACATCAGAGACAGCATGACCGACGCCCGTCTTCGTCCATGCCACTGCCATGACACGCGCAGTTCCGTTGAACTGCGGAATATCGAAACTGACGGTCGCCTTTCCTTGTGCGTCCAGTTCGACCGGTCCAGCAAAAAAAGCCACCAGTTTTTCCTTCGGCGGACTTCCCTGAAGGGCAACCTGCCCACCGTCCCCACCCGTTCTGAGACGTCCGGTCGTGCCCAGTGAGCCATCGATCAGGCGGCCATAGATATCCCGAATTTCAAGTCCCAGCCTTCGCTGGCCAAAGTACCATTCATCCGGCTTTGGAGGTTCGTAGCGTGTAAGATTGAGAATGCCGACATCGACGGCAGCGACGGTGACATAGGCTTTCTCACCGGCACTTGCCCCCGTAACCTGCACCGGAATATTTATCTTCTGACGCGGCAACGTCTGTTTCGGCAGATCGAGGGCAACGGAAAGCTTACGTTCGCCGGGATCGACGGCCAGCCACTTTACGCCGATGGCGCGCATCGGCATTCGGCTTTCCTGTGCGTCTCCGGGGCGAAAGAGAGTAGCGGTGACATAGGAACCGGCGCCCCACTCTTCCGTCACTGCAATATCGACCTCGCCGCCATTCTCACCAATGTCGACGTTCTGAACCGAAATCAGCTTTTCCGAACCTGCCGCTACCATCAATTGCCCCGCAAAGCGGGAGGTAATCTGTAGTTTTGCGGTTTCGCCGATTTTGTAGCTTTGCTTGTCGAGCGCAATTTCCAGTGCATCCGGAGTTTCAGTGGAGCTTGCCGAAACAAACCAGCCAGCATCGAACTCAACACTGGAAATCGCACCGCCATTGCCTGCAGACTCGACTTCCAGGCGGTAACGACCCCAGCTAACGGGAGCAGAAATTTCGCCGCCGCTGGTATTGACGGAGAGACTGCCGGTTTCCACCTGTTTCGTGTAGACGATCGGCTCGTAACGCCAGGAATTTCCCTGGCGATACCACTGGTAATTCCGCTCCACCTTGATCAGCTTCCAGTTCAGGCCACTCATTGCCTGTCGCGATCCATCAGATGCAAGGCCGATGACGTGGAAACGTCCAACAGAGTTTTCCGCGAGATCGCCGGAAAATTCCGGCTTTATTCCAATCATACTGCCTTGCGATTTGACGGGGAGTGACAATGTGCGCTCCACGGCGCGTCCGCCTGCTTCCCGCATCCGAACGGTGATGTTGGCGGAAAGGAATTGCGTAGTGGATGGCAAATCTCCAAGCTCGACATCGAAAGTCGCTTTACCGTTTTCGTCCAGCGCAGGGAGGTTATCGAGCGTCGTGCGGCTTTCTTCTTCGGTCTCTTCATCGGCCAACCCGAAAAAGTAGCCGTCAAATCCTGCATTTGTCCGAGTTGGCTTCAGCGCAACCTCGCCCTCGAGCTCCAACCCAGCCGCCGGTGCGCCATAGAGATAACGACCATCGACTTTGATCGCAGTTTCCGCTGCCGGGTCTATTTCCTTTTCGTCGCTAGCGAGATCGAACTCGGTTCGGTCAGGCACGAAATCATCAACAAGGAAAGACTTTTCGCTGATCGCACTGGCTTTGAGGTCTGTGTAAACCCGCATTGTCCAGGTCCCGCGCATTGCGTTCTCCTGAAGCACAAGATCGATTGCGTGGCCGCCAAGCGCCTTGCCGTCACTGACAAAACGGCGATCTTCGACGCCATCAGGCCGGGAGAAGATGAAGGTAAGCGGCAGGTTTTCGATGGCGTTGCCCTCGATATTGCGCGCAAGTGCCGCAGTGTGAACGGTTTCACCAGCGCGATAAATGCCGCGTTCGGTCCAGCTGAACACGTCGATGGCGCCCGGCGCGGGGCGACCGGTCACGCCACGGTCGGAAAGATCGAAACCGGCCCTCGTCATATCAAGGAAGACATAGTCGCTATCGCCGTTACGGGCGGTTATGATGGCGGGAGACTGGCCCGCAGAGCCTCGCATCAGGCCTGCGGAAAAAGTTGCACGCCCATCTCCATCCGTCGTAGCGGTGCCAAGGACTTCATTGTTCTTGGCAAGGAGTTGCAACGCAACGCCTTTTAATGGTCTGGCATTGCTCAGCGCCCGTACGAACACATTCAGGCCATCGGTCCCGGCATAAGTCGTGATGCCGGTGTCGGAAACGAGAAACCATTGGGTCGCTCGTGAACCCCAGTTTTCCAGCGGCGTGCCGGGCGGAACTGCGGTCAGCATGTAGATGCCGGGTTTGCGATCCGGAAGTGCTTCATCCACTGGGAAGCTGGTAACGACATCCTTGTTCAGTTCGGTCTGGATATCGATGCCGCCCTGCCAGACGAGTTCGCCGATCTCGTTTTCGATCCGCTCAGCATTGTACCCATCCATTTGCGTTAGGAACTGCGAATTTGCCAGAAGCGAAGTTATGTTGCGATCGCCGACGCGATAAAGCTTGAGATCGGCGCGCTCTATGTTGACGGAAACGAGCGGAATGCCGCGGCGTGCAGTACCCGGAAGTACAAAATTGTCACCGGTGAACCGAACGGAGCCGGATCTGTCACGCACATAGATATCGAGATCGACCTGCTTCGCCAAAGGTTCTTCGACCGAAGACGGTAAGCCGGCGCGCAGAGCGATCTTGTATCTCTGGCCATGCGTCAGACCTTCGACACAAATCTCGCTGCCTTTGGCCTCGATCGCCTTGGGTGCTGCGCCATCCAGCGTGATGAAGGACGAATAATCGACACCATTCTTGACCAGTGGTTCGGAAAACTGAACGCAGGCGCGGGGTGTCAAGCTGTCGGTATCGACGGTGTTATTGACGACACGGAAGCCTTGCCGTGTTTTCAGGTCTTCGTAAATGGCTCTGGTCGCCGCTACGTCCGAAAGGGCAAGACTGGCCTTATAGGCATTAAGCGCCGCACGATAATTTTGCCCCTTGGAGAAAGCCTCCGCCAACCGGTTCAAGGCTTCTGTTCTGGCGCTAACGGTGCGGCTCATCTGATAGGCATTGATGGCTGCGGCAGGAGATTCACCCAGAATTTCGTAATTGTTTTCGACGCGGGCCTCGACGGATGAAAGTTCCGCCCAGAGCGCTCCATCATCCGGGCTCAAAGCAAGGGCGGCCTTATAACTTTCGACCGCCTGCGGAATATCCGACACCGCCTGCCGCCGTGCTGCCGAGAGAAGAACCTGAATGTCTTGCGTTTCATCGGGCTCAGGAAGAGCGGACTTCAACCTTCGCGCCTGCTGGTAGAGACTGTCGTCCACAAAGGCGAGGCGCTGGGGTGCCCCAATGTCCTGCTCCACTTCCGCCTCGACAACCTTGCCCGCGACAGCACCGGGGAAAGCATTGAGTTGGTTGTAATCGGACTTCAGAAAACACCATTTCACCTTCGGATTATAGGTAAATGCCTTACAGTTCTTGTCATCGATGCATATCGTTTCGCATTGCTGCAGAGAAACATTCTGTTCCGTGCGGAGATCAAAGCCGAAATAATCACCGTTCTGGGTCGTCACGACCTTTCGGGCAGCATCCTGTGCCGCCAGCGGAGAACCGTTTAGCGCTGCAAGAATGAAAATCGAGGCTTTCACAACAGCGCGTATGGACATCGGCTCTCCCCCAAAACGCAATGATCGGCGCAACTCTGGTCTTATTCTGCAGTCATTGTCAACGCCGAGATGCACCTGGCTCAAGTCATCTTATAAGTTAAGGAAGCTCGCCCTAATTCGACGACCGAGACAAGGTTGTGAATAGTATATTATCGAATTTGCGGGGATGACCTCAGTTGGCCACTCCATAAATCGCCCTTACCAGTCGATTGACACCTTTCTGTCACGTCATATATGTATGATGACTTCGATACAAATATGATTGGGCAGGAAATGAGCCAGACACACTACACGAACCGCTTCGCCATCGATCCGAAAACCGCAGCGAAATTCGGTACGGACGAGTTGAGAGAAAACTTCCTGCTGCCTCCATTGTTCGTAAACGACACGGTTCAACTGCACTACACCAACTACGACCGCATGATTGTCGGTGGTGCCGTGCCGGTTTCGGGCTCGCTGGAACTCGAAGCGATCAAGCCTACGGGCACCAAGTCGTTCCTGGACCGCCGCGAACTGATCGTCGTCAACATTGGCGGTGCAGGCACTGTCACTGTCGATGGGACGGCGTTTGAAGCTGGCACGCGCGACATGGTTTATGCCGGAATGGGATCGAAGGTATCCTTTGCGTCCGCATCTTCCGAAGCTCCGGCTAAATTCTACCTGCTCAGCGCCCCCGCGCATGCCGCCTATCCTGCAAAACACATCAGCATCAACGATGCCAAGCGTGTCGACCTTGGATCGCAGGCCACCAGCAACGAGCGCTCCATCTTCCAGTTCATTCATCCGGAAGGCGTAAAGACCTGCCAGCTGGTTGTAGGCATGACGAGCCTTGCACCGGGATCTGTATGGAACACCATGCCGTGCCACATCCATGACCGTCGAATGGAAGCCTATCTTTATTTCGATCTGCCCGAGAGCGCACGCGTCTTCCACTTTCTCGGAGAGCCAAGCGAAACCCGCCATCTGGTCATGAAGAACGAAGAGGCCGCTCTTTCCCCTGGTTGGTCGATCCATTCCGGTGCAGGCACTGCGAACTATTCCTTCATCTGGGCCATGGCCGGTGACAATGTCGATTATACCGATGTCGACCCTGTCACCATGGACGACCTGAAGTAAGGAGTTGAAGATGAGCGAGAGCGGAGCTTTTGTGGGTGCCGAAGATGGCAACTGGACGCCGACCGAGCCGGGCGTTTCGCGCCGGATCATGGCCTACCTGCCTGAACTGATGATGGTTGAGGTCGCATTCGAAGCGGGGGCCGTCGGCTCCCTCCATTCGCACCCTCACATTCAGGCAAGCTATGTTGCCGAAGGCCGTTTCGAGGTGACGATCGATGGCGTGAAGCAGGAGTTGGCGCAGGGCGGTACGTTCATCGTCAAGCCGGACTTGGTCCACGGGGTCAAGGCGCTGGAAAAGGGCCGTCTCATCGACACCTTCACACCACACAGGCCGGAGTTCCTGTAAGTCAGCACAATCTTGAAATCATGAAAGGGAGGCCTTCTTTGCAGAGGGCCTCCCTTTTTGCGTTGAAGGGTCTTTGCCAGACTTCATCAAGTCTTGATCTTGCGAGCCTCGGAAATCAGCATAATTGGCACGCCATCGCGGATTGGATAGGCAAGTTTCGCGCCTTCCGAGATCAGTTCGTGATTAGCGCGGTCATAAGAGAGACGGCCTTTGGTCAGGGGGCAGACCAGAAGATCAAGGAGCTTCGGATCGACATTGCTCAGCTTTTCGTCCATGCCAGCCTCATTGCAACAGGGTTCCGTTGTCGGAGCCACCTTGGGCAAGAACGATTTCCATGATGGCGATCAGCGCGTCGGCGCGCGCTTTGAGATCCGGAGCTTCCAGCAATGCTTGTTTTTCGGCAGAACCAAACGGCGACATCATGGAAAGAGAATTGACCAGAAGCCTGTTTCCGGCACGTTCCACACTTTCCCAATCCGCCTCCAGTTGATTGGCGTCGAGGAACCCCCGGAAGACACGCAGCAGTTTGTCGCGATCAATGGATCCGTCATCATCTTCGCCGGTCAGGTCAGACATGAATGGGGCCTGTTTAAACGTCCTGAAAGGCTTCCCGCCCGCAACCTCTTCAAGCAACCGGAATCGACAGACGCCAGTCAAGGACACGACGTAACGCCCGTCTCCTGTTTCGGAAAAAGACGTAATGCGACCAATGCAGCCGACGGGGCTGAGTGGCCCGCCATCGCTGCCGGCATCCGGCGCATGCAAAGCCGGTTGAACCATTCCGATCAACCGATGCGATGCAAGCGCTACATCGAACATGGCGAGGTAACGCGGTTCAAAAATATTCAGGGGAAGGTGTCCTTCAGGAAGAAGAAGGACACCGGGCAGCGGAAAAACGGGTACCGCGTCTGGAAGGTCGCTGTTCTTCACATATCTTGCATTTCCGATATGCATGGGATCGATTCCTCACCCGCTCTGATGCGCATTACGCTTCTGGCTTTTGATGGCATGTCACCGCGACAAACCACGATATCCTTTTTAAGCTCCCATTATAAACTTTAATTGTGGTGCTGGCGCGCACTCGGCAACGACATCAGGAAAACAATATGGACGAGAGCTTCCTACGCGCAGAAATCGTGGCTGGATCCTTGAAGCCCCACGTTTCGAAAAACTCGACGAGCTGTTTTCGCGCGCCATCGTCTTCGAATGTGCGGTCCTTGCGCATGATCGTCAACAACTGTTCGGCAGCCTCATCGCGATTGCCCTGAGCATTCAGGATTTTCGCAAGATTAAGACGTGACGCATGATCGTCCGGGTTGGCCGCGAGCGCCTGTTGCAAGCTGGCGGGATCGCCAAGCTTCCGTGCTTCCTCATACTGAGTCAGTTTTTTCGAAACCGCCTGAACGGCTGCATCCGACGTCACATCTTCCGGCTGCGACGAGATGAGTTCGTGCGCGCCTTCATATTGACCAACGGCAACCATGCATTCTGCAATACCTGCAATTGCCGCAGCATTGTGCGGATCGGCGTGCAGAACGGCATCGAAGAGTTGCGCGGCATTCTGATAGTCGCCGGCTTCGAACAGCTGCTTCGCCTCCGCCATCGCCGCCTCGATTTCCGCTTGCTGGTTGTCGACTGCGGGTCCGGCAACCTTTTCGATGAACTCGCGAATCTGTCTTTCAGGCACAGCACCCATGAAGCCATCAACGGGCCTGCCATCCACGAAGGCGACGATGGCCGGAATCGACTGAATACCCAACTGGCCGGGAATGGAAGGATGATCGTCGATGTTCAGCTTGACCAGCTTCACACGCCCCCCCGCCTCGTTGACAACTTTTTCAAGAGCAGGCGTCAATTGCTTGCAAGGACCACACCATGGAGCCCAAAAATCGACCAACACTGGCTGACGACGGGATTCGTCCATTACGTCTTTGGAAAAATTTGCGGTGGTCGTGTCTTTGATATGGGAAGAGTCCGAGCCCGCCGCAGCGGCTCCGAAATTTGCCGTAGCGGTCATCTGTCCGCCCATCGAGCCACCGTATGGATTGTCCGTGCCGCTCATTTTCTAGCTCTCCAACATCGAAATTTCAGGTTTGTGCCGTGACGCAAAGATCGTGGTTTATTCGGTGACTTTCAAGATGAGCGGTTCGTGACCGGTTGCCTGCAGAAAGCGAACGAGATCGCCACGGCCAATCGTCGTGGTCGCATCATTGGTCAGGGGGTGTCCGTTGATGAGATCGTGCTCCATCAACTCACTGTCGAGCACGAAGGTGACCTGCCGATCCTGATCATTTATCGCGCCGAAAACTGTGACTGAACCGGGAATGACGCCGAGATATTCGAGCATTTTTTCAGGCTTTCCGAACGAAAACTTGCTGGTCGCTCCTACCACCTTGTGAACTACCTTAAGGTCGACAACCGCATTCTCCTCGACTGTAAGGACGAAATACTGATCCTTCTTGTCCTTGACGAAGAGGTTCTTCGTGTGGCCACCGGGAATGTGGTCGCGCAGCGATTCCGACTCGGCAACGGTAAACACTGGCTCATGCAAGGTGGTCTTGTGCTCTATGGCCAAGCCATCGAGAAACGCAAAAAGATCATCCGCTGTCTTGGGCGCGCGCTCTGCTGTCGTCATATCTCGCCTTTGCCGTATTCAATTTCTTCGCTATCCTGCATAGGCAAAGTGCGCGGGATTCGCAATCCAAACCAGAATACAAGAGCATAAAAAGCTAGTCTTTTCCTAGACTTGTCGCGATCTGCAAATTTTTCTTCGGTTTTTCGTCATTTCCTTGTTGCATTTGAAAACCCATTGAGCGATATAGCGCCCGTCGCCGCAACGCAGCGACCCGCGGTTCAGCGATCTACCCCGAACCAGCGGATTATGAGCGGGTGTAGCTCAGGGGTAGAGCACAACCTTGCCAAGGTTGGGGTCGAGGGTTCAAATCCCTTCGCCCGCTCCAATTTAACAAAGCACAAAAACCTCCATAATTTTATTACTGAGAACGCCGTCAACGTGGTGGTCTGCGTTGATCTGTCACACCCTCAGCCAGCCATTGTTCCCTTGCAAAGATATGTTGAACAACTGCATTTCCCCTCTTGCATTTAGCGGCGTGTTGAGCGATATAGCGCCCGTCGCCGCAACGCAGCGACCCGCGGTTCAGCGATCTACCCCGAACCAGCGGATTATGAGCGGGTGTAGCTCAGGGGTAGAGCACAACCTTGCCAAGGTTGGGGTCGAGGGTTCAAATCCCTTCGCCCGCTCCAGTTTTCAAGTGTATCAATCCAGTTAGACGTTATCTCGCAACTGGCAGCGCTTCTAATACCTTTCTTAATAGCGCTTTTCGGTCTGAGAGACTGATTGACATAATTATCGCTGATAAATGAAATTTTGACCCCACACTCGAAACTCATTTCCTGCGCTTTATATGACATCGCTTCGGTAAGTAACGTCGCCAGTGAAAAAAAGTGCAAGGCATCGGTTTCCGCAACGCACCTGCCGCGCACTAGAATTCACATTTTCCCCAAAGAACCCGGCCAAAACGCAAAACATATCTGTTTTCAAAAACTCTATTTCTGCCAGCCCCCTGCGCACTGCTCATCAATCTGCACTTTAAATGATTTTTGCACTTGCGCGAACAGGGCCGCACCGATAAGAACGGCCCGCGCTGCAAAGCGTGCCGGAGAGGTGGCAGAGTGGTCGAATGCACCGCACTCGAAATGCGGCATACCTGCAAGGGTATCGTGGGTTCGAATCCCACCCTCTCCGCCATATTGAACTCGCCCCCGCCGTTCCCCCTCAAATCTTTTGAATTCCACATAAAGTCGTCGGTTGTCTGCGGTCCTACCGGGAGCAGAATGCAGGCATCGTGCAGGGTAAAAACGGAGTAGTTTGAAAAGCACGAACCTTGGTTGCAAGCTACTGTTTGGGTATGAGGCAGCAACTGTCAACTCGCCCAAACCTTCAACCGGCGAAGAATCGTTAAATCTTATAGAGAGTTTAGCGGAGACTTTGTCAGTCTTTAAAATGTCGATGAAAAGCGCCGTGTATATGCCAGAAAGCCGGGGTCCGCTCGCACCGACGAGGCTACGGTGCTGATCATCTGTGCGACATTTGTTTCCTATGCCGGAACATACGTGGTCATTCCGAAGAAACTTAACGTAGCATCCCCCAACGCTCCCAAAACATCGAACTTTACAGGAGCGTAACGATGTCGAGCGTTTCTTCGACAAACATAACAGTTTTAGCGTTTCGTGTGTCGATATGAAGCGCCACTGGCTGACTTAACGGGCCCGGTCAAACTCGCAGCAAACTTAACAAGCTCAAAAACCTTAGGCGTCAACACCACCTAGAAAGAAGGTGATTTTGCTGGGATGAGTTTGTTCTTGATGCGATAGGCAATGGCAATAGGCCAAGGGAATGGACGGCGCAGGAAGGCGACCTTTCGTACGTAGTGGTCCACTCGCCAGGTAGCCCATGTCCCCGCCTTGAAATAGGCAACATCGCCTGCGCGCAAGACATGTATAGAGCCGTCCTCAGCCGTAACATGGACTTCGCCTTCGAGAATGTGAACAGTTTCGTCCCAACCGAAGAACCAGCGAAACTTGCCTGCCGTGCAATCCCACAGGGCCGTATAGGAAGCACGGTCATTGCTGCGGGAATGATTTGCCATGCGCGCTTGCGGATCGCCTTCAAGTATCCAGTCCGGGTTAATTGGCGAGGACTGCATATCCAGCGCATGAGAAGCTGCGGACACCACGGCATCCGTTTTTCCACCACTCGACGATAGCGGCATTAGCGGCACGGAGCGAGCGGCCATGGCGGCTGCACTCGCGATCATCATCTTCAGAACCATATTGCGTCCCCAACCTTGCAATGGGAACGCCATACCACAAACGGAGTAAGAAAGCTCTTCCATAAATTGGATCAATTTTAATGGAATGGCTTGCTTGTACCTTTTAGTGAGCCATGGCCTTCGGCTGAGCGGCCTGCACGGGAACAGAACCAGCCGCACCTTCGATACGCTTTCCACTGTCGCTTTCGAAAAAATGCAGCTTCTCCGGCGAAATGGCGAGCGAAAGCTTCTGCGAAACCTCAATTTCCGCAGAAAGGGAAACGGTCAGCATTTGATCGCCAATCATTCCATGCACCAGGCGCTGGGAGCCGAGCTCTTCGATGTAATCGACCCGGAAATCGATGCTCTGTTCATCCGCCTTCGCTATGCGCAAATCCTCGGGACGCATGCCGACCGTGACCTGTCCGGATGCAGGAGCAACGCCGTTCAGAGAAAGGATCGCTGGACCGACGGCGAGGCGATCTACGTGCAACTCTCCAGCCAGCAGGTTCATGGCTGGAGAGCCTATGAAGCTGGCAACAAAGGTCGAGGCTGGCTTGTGATAAACCTCGAGCGGCGCGCCGATCTGCTCGATCCGGCCGGCATTCAGCACAACCAGCCTGTCCGCCAGCGTCATGGCCTCTAGCTGGTCATGCGTGACATAGATCGATGTCGTACCGAGACGGCGTTGCAGTCGCTTGATTTCGCCACGCATGGAGACGCGGAGCTTGGCATCCAGGTTCGACAACGGCTCGTCAAAGAGGAAGGCAGCGGGCTTGCGCACGATGGCACGCCCCATAGCGACACGCTGGCGCTGCCCACCGGACAAGGCACGCGGCTTTCGCTCCAGATAGGGTTCGAGCTGCAACATGCGGGCAGCTTCGGCCACACGCGCATCGATTTCCGCTTTCGGCGTCTTGCGGTTTTTCAGGCCGTATTCCAGATTTTCGCGCACCGACATATGTGGATAGAGGGCATAGTTCTGGAACACCATAGCGATGTCGCGGTCAGCGGGTTCTACGTCATTGACGACGCGGTTACCTATCCTGACCTTTCCATCTGAAATTTCCTCTAAGCCCGCCACCATGCGCAGCAGCGTGGACTTGCCACAGCCGGACGGGCCGACGAGCACGATGAATTCGCCGTCCCTGATGGAGATGTCCACATCGTGCACGGCGCGGATGCCGTTCGTGTAATCCTTGCAAACCTGACTGATTTCGATCTCGGCCATTGTCGTTGTCCTTACTTATCGCTTTCGGTGAGGCCCTTGATGAACCAGCGCTGGAAGATGACGACGATCATCACCGGCGGCAGCATGGCGAGCACTGCAAGCGCGAGAGCTTCGTTGTAATCGGGAATTTGCGAACCGACCCAGACCTGCAGGATCTGTTTGATGCCGCGCATCAACGTGAAGAAACTCTCATCGGTCGTCATCAGCATGGGCCAGAGATACTGGTTCCAGCCATAGACGAACATGATGATGAAGATAGCGGCCATCATGGTCCGCGATAGCGGAATAATGACGTCTATAAAGAACTTGATAGGCCCTGCCCCATCGATGCGGGCTGCTTCCAGCAGCTCATCGGGGATAGATTTGAAAAACTGCCGAAAGTAGAATGTGCCCGTGGCTGATGCCAGAAGCGGTACGATAAGACCGGTATAAGAATTCAAGAGCCCCAGTTTGCTCATAACCTCATAGGACGGCATGATACGCACTTCGAGCGGCAGAAGCAGTGTTGTGAAGATGATCCAGAACGCAAGCGTGGCGAAGCGAAAGCGGAAATAGACGATGGCGTAGGCCGCCATCATCGACAGTACGATCTTGCCCACCGCAAATCCGATGCCAAGGATGAGCGAGTTCATGACCATGTTGAGGCCGGTGACCTGGCCCGTAAATCCACCCTTCTGAGTGAGCACTTTCTCATAGGTGCCGACGAAATTGTTGCCGGGAACGAGGGCCAGGCCGTTCATGTGGATTTCGGCAGCCGTGTGCGTTGACGTCATGAAAGCGACGACGACCGGCAGCATTAGAAACAGCGATCCAAGGATGAGCACCAGATGGTCGAGGGGTTTGGTTTTGTACATTGAAAATCCCTCAACCGTAATGGATGCGTTTTTCGAGGAAGCGGAACTGGATGATCGTCAGCACGAAAACCACGACCATGAGAATGACCGACTGTGCCGAAGACCCGCCAATATCGTTGCCGCGAAAACCGTCCAGAAACACCTTGTAAACAAGGGTGATCGGGTTGTTGGCGGCCTTGTCCTTCACCATCACGTCGATGATTCCGAAGGTATCGAAGAGGGCGTAGGTGATGTTGATGATGAGTAGAAAGAACGCTGTTGGCGCCAGCAGCGGCATGATGACCGTCCAAAACCGGCGCAGGCCAGAGCGACAGTCGAGATAGGCAGCCTCGCGCACCGAAACCGGCACGCTTTGCAGACCGGAGAGGAAGAAGATGAAGTTGTAGGGAATTTGCTTCCACACCGACACAAAGACCATCGCGAAGGCCGTGTCGAAATAGTTGACGCCGACCTGCATGTGCCAGCCCAAGAAGGACGCGATCTTCACGAAGGGTCCGATGTGCTGATCGAAAAACATCATGCCGATGAGGCCCGCAACGGGCGGAGCAATGGCGTAGACCGAGATCAGCAATGTCTTGTAGGCCGACGCTCCCCGAATGATCGCATCTGCTTTCACGGCAAGAAGAAGACCTATACCCAGCGAAAATACGGTGACGAGCACCGTGAAGACAGCGGTGAACTTGGCGATGCTGAGATATTCCGAGCTAAACAGTGCATCAGAATAATTCGACATGCCGACGAAGGTGGAGCCAAAGCCGAACGGGTCTTCCAGATAGAAGGACGACTGAACCGCCTGCACGGACGGCCAGTAGAAAAACACGAAAATCACCAGAAGCTGCGGGGCGAGGAACAGATAGGGCAGCAGGGACGATGAAAACTGCACGCGCTTGGCGGGTTCTGATGTTGCCACAGGCTTTTTCGCCCTGGTGATGAAGCCCGGCAGGAAGCGGACGGGACGCGGTTGTGAAGACGTATAGGCCACGCTCGCTAACCTTTTTTTGTTGTAGACTTGCCTTCGTAGAGGAAGGGGCCTTCGGATTGAGGCAGGAACTCCCGCCCATTCTCGACGTCATCCTCGGGCTTGACCCGAGGATCCACGCCCGTTGCAACAGCCGCAACGTAGGTAGATGCTCAGGACAAGCGCGAGCATGACGGCACTGCTTCTACTCACCGTCATTTCGGCCTAGAGCCTTAATGACTGAAGGAGAGAAAGCCTCCCCTCGTCAGAAGGGAGGTCCACTTTTCAGATGCCGATCAATCAACCAGCGGTCTTGGCGAAGCGGGCAAGCAACTCGTTGCCTTCCTTCTCGATGATGTCGAAAGCATCCTTGACGGAGACTTCACCGGAGAAAATGCGACCGTACTCGCGTTCCATGATGGAGCGGATCTGCGGGTAGAAGCCGAGGCGATAACCCTTGGACCATTCGCCGCTCTGAAGCGAAAGCTGCTGGATTCCCACTTCGGCAACAGGCTGCTTTTCGTAGAAGCCTTCCTTCTTGGCCAGTTCGTAAGCGGCCTGCGTGATGGCAACGTAACCGGTCGCTTCGTGGTAGAACTTCTGAATTTCCGGTGAGGTCAGGAACTGGAAGAAGTCAGCCACGCACTTGTTTTCGGCTTCGGACTTGCCGGACATTGCGAAGAGAGCCGCGCCACCGATAAAGGAGTTGGTGCCAGCGCCCTTGATCGAGCCCCAGTATGGCAGGAAAGTTGCCGAGAAAGGCATCTGCGCCGTCTTTTGCAGACCGCCGAAGGAACCGGAAGAACCGATCCACAAAGCAACCTTGTTTTCTTCGAACGGCTTCTGGTTATCGTTCCAGCCAGCACCGTAGTAAGCGAAATAGCCCTGATCCTTCCAGGACTTCAGCTTTTCGAACATCATGACGAGGTTCGGGTCGGTGACCTTCAACTGCGTATCAACAACGCTGTCGTAACCGTTATTGTTGGTGGCGAACTGGATGTTGTTGCGCGAGAAGAAGTTTTCGGTGAACTGCCATGTCAACTGCGACTGAACGAGCGGAATGAAGCCGGCTTCTTTCAGCTTCGGAGCAGCGGCTTCAAACTCTTCCCATGTCTTCGGCGCTTCAACACCGGCCTTCTTCAAGGCTTCCGTATTGAAATACATGATCGGGGCGGAAGAGTTGAACGGCATGCCGACGAACTTGCCATCGGCAGCGGCGTAGAAATAGCGCACGCCGGGAATGAAGGCTTCGCGGTCGAACTTGTAACCAGCCTTAGTGATGATGTCTTCAGCGGGAATGACAGCGCCCTTGGCATTGATGATGGTAGCGGCACCGGCATCAAATACCTGAAGAATGTTCGGCTGTTCGCCGGAGCGGAAAGCAGCAATACCGCTGGCAAGCGCTTCTTCGTAGGAGCCCTTGGAAACAGGTGTCAGCGCGCAATTGGTCTGCGCTGCGTTGAACTTCTGCGAAACTTCGTTGATGACTTCGCCGTTACGGCCACCCATGCCATGCCACCAGGTGATGTTGGTCGCCGCCATGGAAGATGTTGCGGAAACGCTGACGGCCATCACGGCCATGGAAATTTTCTTGATCATCTTTTCGATCCTTTACCGCCCTGTGTTTGGGTGAGGATGCGAATAGGCGCGTTCCGTGACGCGGCTTTTACAGTTTGATGTCAGATTTGTTACAGTCTGATCTCATAAAGAGCATCAAAGAAATTATCCACGCGAAATGCGTGCGCTCAGCTGTTTGCTCAAAAAGCGTCGATGAAATGTTTCGGTATGCGTCGGGGCACGACGGCCACAATATCGAAGCGCAAAGATAATCTCGACGCGTCCCTGCGTCGCGACAACCACATATCGGCAGAAGCACGAATTCGCTGCTGGGAAGCGAAGGTAACGGCATCGACGGCACCGGTTTCAGTGCGACGAGCCTTCACTTCGATGAAAACAATAACGTCTTTTCGCCGGGCGATCAGATCGATTTCGCCTAACGGCGTGCGGTAGCGTAGCGCCAAAATCCGGTAGCCTTTGACCATGAGATAAAGTGCCGCCCAATATTCGGCGGCATGGCCACGTCTTTCTGCACGACGCCTGCTTTTACCCGGCCGCTCAGCCACCATCGGCGTTCTTTATATCCAGCAGCCGCTGGTAAAGCTCTTTTCGTGGCAAACCGGTCAATTTGGACGCTTCCGCCGCCGCCTTCGCTGCGGGCATGGTCGAAACCAAATCCTTCAACAGCTTCTCTACATCTTCGATATCCGGAATTTCGTCATAGGATGGCGGCTCGATCAGAAGCACGATCTCACCTTTGACGACACGATCCTCATCGTAGTAAGCGGCCAACTCGCCCAGCGTGCCCCGACGGAATTCCTCGAACGTCTTGGTCAGCTCGCGGCAAACGACGGCACGGCGCTCATGGCCCAGCACTTCCGCCGCCACCCGCACAGATGCCCCAATGCGATGCGGAGATTCAAAAAAAATGAGCGTTGCAGGAATCTTGGCGAGTTCGGACAACCGATCCCTTTTGCCGCGATCCTTCACGGGGAGAAAACCTGCGAAGAGAAAAGAATCACTCGGCATGCCGGAGCCCACCAGCGCTGCCAGTGGCGCGGATGCGCCCGGAATCGGCACCACCCGGTACCCTGCCTCGAGCGCCATCTGCCCTAAGCGATAACCCGGATCGGAGACGAGCGGCGTTCCGGCATCGGAAACAAGGGCGACGGATTTACCTGCCTCCAATGCTGCGATCAGCTTTGGCCCTGCTTCCTGCGCATTGTGTTCGTGATAGGCGAAAGGGCGGTTACGAATGCCGTAACGCTCCAGCAAAATACGTGTGACGCGGGTATCCTCGCATGCCAGGACATCGGCGGCGGCGAGCGTATCCAGTGCGCGCAAAGTGATATCGCCGAGATTACCGATAGGCGTTGCCACCAGATAGAGCGAGTTTTCCAGCGGCCTTGCAGGCACCGCAACGCCTGCGACGCGAAAGGTCTTGCCCGTGGCGGCCTGTTCTGCACTATTCAACATTTCATCGGTCAACGACTGGTCCCATCATTTCCGTCATTTTGTTCGCGTCTTTATGGGCAATCCAGCCCGGCTGAACAAGGTCGCATTCTTATTCTTATCTGTGGATCAAGCTGTATTGGGTCGGATTCGAGAAACTACCGGCTGCTCGCCTCTTGCATTTGTCCTTATAACTCTGCCATTTTGCCTGTCCCATTATCCGGCAGTTGCCGGGAAACTATCTTGCCGATCCGGCCTCCCCCGGATTGCAACGGTTGAAAGCGGTAGTGTCCATGCGTATTACTCTTGAGCGGTCCAACCTTCTGAAATCGCTGAACCACGTTCATCGCGTGGTGGAACGGCGCAACACGATTCCGATCCTTTCCAACGTCCTGCTGCGCGCATCCGGCGCCAATCTGGACATGAAGGCGACCGACCTCGATCTGGAAATCACCGAAGCAACACCGGCCATGGTAGAGCAAGCTGGTGCAACTACTGTGCCCGCACATCTGCTTTATGAAATCGTCCGGAAGCTGCCGGATGGCTCAGAGGTCCTGTTGGCGACAAACCCGGACGGTTCCTCGATGACCGTTGCATCTGGTCGTTCAAAATTCTCGCTGCAGTGCCTGCCGGAAACAGACTTTCCGGATCTGACAGCTGGCACCTTCAGCCACAGCTTCAAACTGAAGGCGACCGATCTCAAGATGCTGATCGACCGCACGCAGTTTGCGATTTCCACAGAGGAAACCCGTTATTATCTCAACGGCATTTTCTTCCACACCATCGAAAGCGGCGGCGACCTCAAGCTGCGTGCGGTTGCCACAGACGGTCACCGTCTGGCCCGCGCCGATGTGGACGCGCCGTCCGGTTCTGAAGGAATGCCCGGTATCATCATTCCGCGCAAGACCGTTGGCGAGTTGCAGAAGCTGGTCGACAACCCGGAACTGGAAGTGTCCATCGAAGTCTCGGACGCCAAGATTCGCCTCACCATTGGCGACATCGTCATGACCTCAAAGCTGATCGATGGCACGTTCCCGGATTATCAGCGCGTTATCCCGACCGGCAACGACAAGGAAATGCGCGTCGATTGCCAGAGCTTCGCAAAGGCCGTGGACCGCGTATCGACCATTTCTTCGGAGCGCGGCCGCGCCGTCAAGCTCGCGCTGACCGATGGCCAGTTGACGCTGACAGTCAACAACCCGGATTCCGGTAGCGCGACGGAAGAAGTCGCGGTCGGCTATGAAAACGATGCGATGGAAATCGGCTTCAACGCCAAGTATCTGCTCGACATCACAGCCCAACTGTCCGGAGAAGACGCGATCTTCCTTCTCGCTGACGCCGGCTCCCCGACGCTGGTACGCGACACGGCAGGCGATGACGCGCTCTATGTGCTGATGCCAATGAGAGTATAGCAGAATAATAGCATATTCCGCATGAGGAGCCAGAGACGCCACCGTCTCTGGCTTTTTTCGTTTCAGGAACAACTTCACCCATTTAATTTCCCTATTGCGACATTTTCCTTTGTGTTTGCGTCACATCAAGACAAGATATCGCCACAGTTTCCACAAATGTTCACGAAACGGAGAAGAGGGGAATCGGATGGGATTGAGTTTGAAACAGCGCTTCGGCAAGAAGTTCGATGAGGAGATACGTTTCTTCAAGGGAATGGTCAGCCAGCCGAAGAAAGTTGGCGCAATCGTCCCCACTTCTGGCATAACCGCGAGACGGATGGCCAGCATCGTCAATCCGCACTCCGGCCTCCCGGTTCTGGAGCTTGGGCCTGGTACCGGCGTCATTACCAAAGCCATTCTGGCTCGCGGCCTGAAACCTCATGATGTCACCGCCATCGAATATTCCACCGATTTTTACTTGCAACTCCAGAACAATTATCCCGGCGTCAATTTCATCAATGGTGATGCCTTCGATCTTGACAAGACGCTCGGCGAGCAGAAAGACCAGATGTTCGACTGCGTCATTTCAGCCGTACCGATGCTGAATTTTCCAATGGCCGCCCGCATCAAGCTGCTTGATGACCTTTTGAAGCGCGTTCCGCATGGACGTCCGGTAATGCAGATTTCATACGGCGCCGTCTCACCCATCGTCGCGCAGCCGCACCTTTATCATATCCGCCATTACGACTTCATCGTGCGCAATATTCCGCCCGCGCAGCTGTGGACCTATACCCGCAGCTGAGTTAGCCTTCGCGCATGTATGCGCTCTATATCACTCACCCGCAGGTTCGCATCGACCCCACCATTCCTGTTCCGGAATGGGGACTGTCCGATATCGGCATCCAGCGGACACGGCTGGCCACTTCGCGAAGCTGGCCGAAGCAGTTACGCCGTGTTGTTTCCAGCACTGAGAACAAGGCGCTGGAAACAGCCCGCATTCTTGCATCCGTTGGCGGCATCGCGGTCGAAACAGCCGAAGACATGCACGAGAATGACCGCAGTGCCACCGATTTTTTACCGCCAGACCAGTTCGAACGGGCAGCCGACTGGTTTTTTGCTCACCCCCACGCCAGCTATAAGGGGTGGGAACCGGCGGTAGACGCGCAGGCACGAATCGTCAAAGCCGTAACGACTGTTCTTGCCAATCACGACCCTTCACAGCCGATTGCCTTTGTCGGTCATGGAGCCGTCGGCACGCTTTTGAAATCCCACCTGACCCGCGACACCATTAAACGCTCCAGCGATCAACCGCCCGGTGGCGGCAATCTTTTCCGTTTTAATCTTGCGGATATGAAGGTGACATGCGACTGGACGCCGATGGAAACTTGGCAGGGGTGAAACCATGACCGCACGCGAGCGCCTGATCGTAGGGCTGGACGTTCCAACCGTTAAGGAAGCGGACACAATCGTCCAGACGCTGGGCGACGATGTTCTTTTCTACAAGATAGGCTATCAGCTTGCCTTTGCGGGTGGGCTCGGTTTTGCGAAAGAGCTTGCGGAGAGCGGTAAGAAAATCTTCCTCGACATGAAGCTGCTCGACATCGATAACACGATTGCTTCCGGTGTCGAAAACATCGCCAAGATGGGCATGTCGATGCTTACCCTGCACGCCTATCCAAAAGCGATGCGCGCTGCCGTGAAAGCCGCTGAAGGTTCTGGCCTGACGTTGCTGGGCGTAACTGTTCTGACCTCCATGGACGATGCCGACCTCATTGACGCGGGCTATCAGGGCGATGCGCGCTCACTGGTTTTGAAACGGGCGGAGCAGGCACGCGCAGCCGGGATGGGTGGTATCGTCTGTTCGGCTGAAGAGTCTGCCGCCGCGCGTGAGATTGTCGGATCGGAAATGGCTGTCGTCACACCTGGCATTCGCCCTTCCGGCGCGGATGCTGGCGACCAGAAGCGCGTCGTGACGCCATTCGACGCCATCAAATCCGGCTCCAGCCACCTCGTCGTTGCCCGCCCGATCGTCAAAGCCAACGACCCGAAGGCCGCAGCGCGCGCCATTCTGGAGGAAATGCTCCGGGCAAGTTTTCCGGCAAACCAATAATCAGGAGGTTTATGATGGCTAAAGGGTACTGGATCGCGCGTGTCGATGTACATGACGCGGAACGCTACAAGGACTACGTGTCCACCGCAAAGCCCGCTTTCGAACGTTTCGAAGCGAACTTTCTCGCGCGTGGCGGCGCGATGACTGAGCTTGAGGGCAAGGCGCGGGCGCGCAACGTCGTCATCGAATTTCCGTCGGTGCAGCACGCGGTCGATTGCTACAACTCGTCAGAATATCAGGCCGCGGAGAAAATCCGCCAGGAAGTCGCCGATTCGGAGATTGTTATCGTCGAGGGCGTCTGATCCGCGTCAAAGCTTCTTTTACTCTTGCAAGCACCTTTGCTGGCAAGCGCCCCTCTTCTCTCTTCCCGTCCCCGCGGCTTTGAGCTAAGAGACAAAAAACATAATAGTCAACGCTTCGCAGGAGCCTCCCATGCCCTTGGCCAACCTTCCCCCTCTCGTCACGGTTTTCGGCGGCTCGGGTTTTGTCGGGCGGCATATCGTACGCACGCTTGCAAAGCGCGGCTATCGAATCCGCGTCGCCGTTAGACGTCCTGATCTCGCGGGATTCCTCCAGCCATTGGGCAATGTCGGGCAGATATCCTTCGCGCAGGCAAACCTTCGTTACAAGGACTCGATCGTCAAGGCCGTCGAAGATGCCGACCACGTCGTTAACTGCGTCGGTATCCTGTTCGAAAGCGGTCGAAACACCTTCGACGCCGTGCAGGAATTCGGCGCGCGCGCAGTTGCGGAAGCAGCAAAGAATGCCGGTGCCACGTTGACGCATATTTCCGCCATCGGTGCCGATGCAAATTCTTCCATTGGCTACATCAAAACCAAGGGTCGCGCCGAAGCGGCGATCCGCTCGGTTCTGCCCGAAGCCGTCATTCTGCGGCCCTCCATCGTGTTTGGACCCGAAGACGATTTCTTCAACAAATTTGCCGGCATGGCGCAGCGCATGCCTTTTCTGCCATTGATCGGCGGCGGTCAGACGAAGTTCCAGCCGGTTTATGTCGAAGACGTTGCCGAAGCCGTCGCCCGCAGCGTCGATGGCAAGCTGAAGCCGGGAGCGACTTATGAGCTTGGTGGCCAGGACGTCATGACCTTCCGCGACTGTCTCGAGGCTGTATTGACGGCCACCTATCGCCAGCGCCCCTTGGTTACTCTGCCATTCGGCATCGCATCGCTGATCGGCAAGATCGCCTCGCTCATTCCGCTGATCAGCCCGCCGTTGACCGTGGATCAGGTTTCGATGCTGAGGCACGACAATATCGTGTCTTCCGAGGCAGAAAAATCCGGCCTGACTTTGGCGGGAATCGGTATTATGCCCGTGCGCGTTGCCTCCGTGCTGCCGTCCTACATGGTCAGTTATAGAACGAATGGACAGTTCAGCCATACGGGTAAAGCTGCCTAAAGACTGGGCATGCAACCAAAATCATTTTGATGAGTTATGCCAATATAGGGCAGCGACAATGTTCGCTGCCCTATTCGTTTCGCCGGGGCATTGAGGGGCATGGCGTCGTCAACCAACGAAAGCGTGGCACAAGGGCAACTGTGGACAAGAGTTCGCATTAACCCCGTGTTCAGCAAGCTGCTTTATTGGTAAACGCCACATCCGTCACATATTCCGAACCTAACAATCATCGCGTGGCGACGTTGATCGCTCCGTCTAATCGTCTGAGAGGCAAGTATAAAATGGGCAGGTCTATCGCACTCTTTTTTGCGTGTGCGGCTTTGGTTGTTCTGGCAGGTTCGTTCATGGCTCCAGGTACGGTTGCAGCTGGCAAGACGGGTTGCTCTCCAGCTTACGGCGTCGATCCTTGCGCGACCAGCTCGATCAGCCTCAACTGAGCGGATCACCGCGCTCTAGCGCTGAAACTATTTCACAGAGCGCCGTCGGCTTTTGCAACGGCGCTTTTTTATTGAGTTACACTCCGCAAGCGTTTTACGCCTGATGTTAAAGCTGTCTTAAACCCGCATAGCTAATAATATTGGCGTCGCCGCATTTTGAGCTTTTTTTAGCCACAAGTAGACAGCCCACCCCCATTTCATAAAATTTAGAGTGCCGATGCCAACTCTCTACCATTCCTCCATGTCGACTGCTTCTCGTTTCGTTCGGCTAATCCTCGCTGAATACGGTTTTCAGGCCGATCTGGTTGAGGAGCAGCCTTGGGAGAAACGGCGTGAATTTCTGGCGCTAAATCCGGCGGGTACCCTGCCCGTCTATGTCGATGACAACATGCGGTCTCTGTGTGGGCCCTACGTGCTGGCAGAATTTCTGGACGAAACCCACGGTGTGCTGAAACGCGACAGGCGGCTACTGGCGGAAGAACCATTCCAGCGTGCTGAAATACGCCGCCTGACGGAGTGGTTTCTCCAGAAAATGGAAACCGATATTACCCGCCCGCTGGTGCGAGAGCGCGCCTACAAACTGCAAATGACGACGGCACAGGGCGGCGGCCCACCCGACTCCAAGCTGCTGCGTACGGCCCGCGCAAATATTCGCCAACACATGAAGTACCTTGAATGGTTGGCCGGTTCTCGCACATGGCTTGCCGGCGATCGTCTGAGCTACGCCGATCTTGCCGCGGCTGCTTCCGTTTCCATTCTGGATTACCTTGGTGAGATCAACTGGTTGGAAGCGCCTATCGCCAAGGAATGGTACCAGCGCGTCAAGTCCCGTCCGTCTTTCCGGCCGCTTCTTGCGGAACGCGTGCCGCGCCTTGCGCCTTCGTCTCACTACGCCGATCTCGATTTTTGATCCCGACGTTTCGTCATTATATATGCGATGCGGCTAACCGTATCGGAGAAGCACCATCTACACGACTTTGGAGAAGCAAGAGAAGCGCCTTTCCAAACTGACGGACTTCGTCCGCTCGGAAGCGGCCGCGCTCGGCTTCGATCTATGTCGCATCACTTCGCCCGACGCCATTCCGCTGGCCCCCGAACGTCTGCGGGAGTTCCTCGACCATGGCTTCCATGGCACCATGGGCTGGATGGAAGAGACAGAGGAGCGACGTGCAAGTCCGAAGACCTTATGGAGCGATGTGCGCTCCGTCGTCATGTTCGGGCTGAACTATGGTCCGGATGAAGACCCGCGAGGCATTCTGGAAAAGCCAGACAAGGCAGCTATTTCCGTCTATGCCCGCAACCGCGATTATCATGACATCATAAAAGGACGCTTGAAAGAAATCGCAACGCGCTTTGCCGCGCGGGCTGGCGAGGAAGTCAAGGTCTTCGTGGATACCGCGCCGGTGATGGAAAAGCCGCTGGCGGCGGCGGCTGGTCTTGGTTGGCAGGGCAAGCACACCAATCTCGTCAGCCGCAGCCATGGTTCATGGCTGTTTCTGGGCAGCATGTTCACCACGGCGGAATTGCTGCTGGACAAAGCGGAGCGCGACAATTGCGGCTCCTGCAGGGCGTGTCTCGACGCCTGCCCTACCGGCGCGTTTCCCTCGCCTTACAAGATCGATGCGCGCCGTTGCATTTCCTATCTCACCATCGAGCACAAGGGGCCAATCCCGCGCGAATTCCGGCCAATGATCGGCAATCGGATCTATGGATGTGACGATTGTCTGGCGGCCTGCCCCTGGAACAAGTTCGCAGCAAGCGCTTCGGAAATAAAGCTTCAGGCACGGGATGATCTAAAGGAACCGTCGATTGGTTTTCTGCTGACTTTGGACGATGCGGCGTTTCGGAGCTTCTTTAGCGGCTCTCCGGTCAAACGTATCGGGCGCAACCGGTTTGTCCGTAACGTCTTGATTGCGGCGGGAAATTCCGGCGATAGCAGCTTTGTCGATCAATGCAGGGCGCTCGCGCAAGATGCGTCGCCGGACGTGCGCGGCATGGCCATATGGGCGCTATCGAGATTGATGGACAGTGCCAGCTTCAATGCTTACGCTGCCGCTCGCGCGCCCGAAGACGATTCGGATGTGCTGGATGAATGGAAAATGGCGGGACGATAAAATGTCGCATCTGATGATTTTCGGGGCTGGTTATTCCGGCAAGGCAATCGCGAAAAATCTTCAGGGCAGCATGGCGCGGATCGGCGGAACGACCCGCAGCGCGGACCATGTTTCGAAGCTGCAGGCACTCGATATTCAGCCGTTCATTTTCGACGGTACGATGCTCACTGCGGAACTGCGGGACGAGTTGGTAACCGTCACCCATCTCGTACAATCCATCGCACCCGGCGCTTCTGGCGATCCGCTATTGCGGCTTTGCGAGGGTGATATCACATCACTGATGCCGAACCTGAAATGGGCCGCCTACCTGTCCACCGTCGGCGTTTACGGCAACCACGATGGACAATGGGTAGACGAGGAGACGCCATGCAAGCCGGTTTCCGACCGCTCCCTGGAAAGGGTCGACGCCGAGAATGCCTGGATGGCAGCGGCAACGAGAGCTGACATTCCCCTTTGCATCCTGAGACTTTCCGGCATTTACGGCCCCGGTCGCAACGGCTTCATCAATCTGCAAAAAGGCACGGCGCGGCGACTGGTCAAGAAAGACCAGGTCTTCAACCGCATTCGCGTCGAGGATATTGGTGCTGCAACGACTTTCCTGATTAGCAGGAATGCAGGTGGCATTTTCAACGTGACCGATAACGAACCCGCCCCACCGCAGGATGTCGTCGCTTTCGCCGCAGATATCAT
Organism: Agrobacterium larrymoorei; assembly: GCF_013322225.1. Taxonomy (GTDB): domain Bacteria; phylum Pseudomonadota; class Alphaproteobacteria; order Rhizobiales; family Rhizobiaceae; genus Agrobacterium; species Agrobacterium larrymoorei_A. Next base: position 82,423 of record NZ_JAAMFB010000027.1, on the reverse strand, counting down.
GGGCAATGAAGCGCCACCGGAACAGACGTTCGAAACCGCCGAGCTTTCGCCCATGGCGCGCTCCTTCTACGGGGAGAACAAGCGCGTATCGAACCGTAAACTTCGCGATCTCGGCTTCGATTTTCGCTTTCCAGATTACCGAAAGTCGATGTGCCAGCTGTGGCAGGATAATGCTTGGCAAGATGAATAGATGTTCATCTTGCCAAAATGAAAAATTCATCCAAGACGCCTTTTTAGAAAGTTTCTCATCGCCTTTTTCGCTTTTAACCTTTCGTTAATGTGCAAATTGAGCGATTTTTTTCAGCAATTGGAAAATTATTTCACTGTGCTTTTGTGAAGTGATTCAATCTGGACGCCATCCGCAACGAATTTCTTCTTGCCGATTGATTCTAAAGAAATTTTTTCGACATACATCGAAGGCTATCTAAATTTGGTCTCCCAAGACTGATCACAAATATTACAGAATGTAACACTTCGTGATTGGCTCTTGGCCATTTTTTGCCATTTTTCGCTCGCCCTACACTCAGCATATTAATCGGCCTGCAATTCAAAACGGGGTTTGGCCGAGTATCAGGGAAGCACAGTTTGACGAATATCCGACGCAAGACTTTCGCGGCTGCAACTATTGCCGTCTGTTGTCTCATGGCTCCACTTAACGCCAATGCCGCTAATGGCTGTGGCGGCGCATCATGGTATGCGTTGACCTCGAAGACTGCTTCGGGCGAGCGCATGAATCCTTCGAAACTTACCGCTGCGCACCGTTCCTTGCGCTTTGGCACCAAGGTCAAGGTTACGAACTCCCGCACAGGCAAAGCCGTCGTGGTTCGCATCAATGACCGTGGTCCTTTCATCAAGGGTCGCGTGCTCGATTTGTCCAAGGCAGCAGCCCGGGAAGTCGGAATGATCAGCTCCGGCACTGCAAAAGTCTGCTACGAGGTTCTCGCCTCCAACTAACAGGCTATTCGGGAATTCTTCTCAAAGCCTTGCCCTCGCCGCCATTCGCGTCTACCAACCGGGCACCAAGAAAATGAGGTAGACAATGCGTTTAGGCGGGCGTTTGGCCGGGGCAATCGAAGTGTTGGCAGATATCGAGGCGCGTCGACGCCCGGTTGCCGATGCACTGAAAGACTGGGGACTGGCGCATCGTTTCGCTGGTTCCGGCGACAGGGCCGCCATCGGCAACATCGTATACGATGCCCTTCGCATGAAACTTTCTCACGCCTGGATGATGGATAACGACAGCGCCGACGCTCTCGGATACGCCGTGATGCTACGTCAGTGGGGAAAATCCCTCGACCAGTTGACCGCCGAATTCGACGGCGACAAGTTTGCGCCTGCACCTCTTTCCGAAAGCGCTATCGAGGCTTTTTCCTCCCGCGACATTTCAAACGCGCCTCTACATGTGCAGGGCGACATTCCCGACTGGGTTCAGGCATCGTTCGAAGCTGCTTTTGGCGAGGGCTGGCTCGCCCAGGCGCAGGCTCTCAACGAGCGCCCGACGCTGGACCTTCGCGCCAACACGCTGAAGGCAAGCCGCGAAAAGGTGCTCAGGGCATTAGACGACGCTGGCGCCGAAGCCACGCGCATTGCTCGTCAGGGCGTTCGTATTCCCGCAGGTGCAGGCCCATCGCGTCTGCCGAATGTCACCGCCGAGCTTTCCTTTCAGAAGGGCTGGTTCGAGGTGCAGGATGAAGGCTCGCAAATCGTGGCCGATTTGGTTGGTGCGCAGGAAGGCGAGCAAATCCTCGATTATTGCGCAGGCGGCGGTGGCAAGACGCTGGCCATGTCTGCGACCATGAACAACAAGGGGCAGGTCCACGCCTTCGACGCCGACCGCAAACGGTTGGCCCCGATCATCGAACGGTTGAAACGTGCAGGCACCCGCAATGTGCAGGTTCATGACCGCGCATCGGGCCTAAATCCATTCCGCGAAAAATTCGACCGAGTGCTGGTAGATGCCCCCTGCACCGGCACCGGCACATGGCGCCGCCGGCCGGACACCAAGTGGCGGCTGACGCAGCGCAATCTCGAAGAACGCGTGGGGCAGCAGGCGGAAGCGCTGGATCAGGCAAAGACCTTCGTTCGGCCCGGCGGCGAGTTGCTTTATGTCACCTGCTCCGTACTGCCGGAAGAAAACGAGCGTCAGGTACGCCGCTTCTGCGCAGAAAATCCCGAATTTTCGATCCACTCCGCGCTGGACCGCTGGAACGGCATTTTCGGCGCGCAAGTTGCAAAACCGCACTCAGGCGACGGTGAGACGGTGACTTTGACGCCCGCTACAACCGATACGGATGGTTTCTTCTTTTGCGTGATGAAGCGTGGCGCATAACGAAGCATTCCACTTGGAAAGCTTCTAAACTAGAATGTTTGACACAAGTTTGTGAAAGGTTCAGAACTCTGCTTCACGGCCTCGTTACTGGAAGGCCGCAGAGGAGAGTTCATGTTTCGCAAAACCGCCATTGGCATCAGTAGCGCGCTTCTTGCCGCATCAGTCGCTTTCACCGCCCTTCCCGTTGCTGCTGCGACCGATCCGGCAGCCGTGGTGAAACATTATGCTGAACTGGCTTACGCGAAATATCAGGACTCGCTGACGACTGCGGAAGCCTTAGACAGAGCCATCGACGCCCTGATCGCCGCACCCAGCGAGGCAAACCTGAAAGCTGCGCGTGAGGCATGGATCAAGGCGCGTGTTCCCTACCAGCAGTCCGAAGTCTATCGCTTCGGCAACCCCATCGTCGATGAATGGGAAGGCGGCGTTAACGCGTGGCCGCTGGACGAGGGGCTGATTGATTACGTCGACGGCTCTTACGGCACGGAAAGCGACGAGAACGAGCTTTACACCGCCAACATTATCGCCAACAAAAAGATCAAGGTCGGCGACGAAGACATAGACGCTTCCAAGATCACGCCGGAGCTGATCCGCAGTCTGGCGGAGGCAGGCGAAGTGGAGGCTAACGTCACCACGGGCTATCACGCCATCGAATTCCTTCTGTGGGGACAGGATCTGAACGGCACCGGTCTGGGTGCCGGAAACCGGCCCTACACGGACTACGACATCAAGAACTGCAGTGGCGGCAATTGCGACCGTCGCGCCGACTACCTGAAATCTGCGTCCACGCTGCTGGTCGCGGACCTCAAGGAGATGGTCGCGAACTGGGCACCGGATGGAGAAGCGGCGACCACGGTTGAAGCCGATCCGAAGAAGGGTCTGACAGCGATCCTCACCGGCATGGGGTCTCTTTCCTATGGCGAACTTGCAGGCGAGCGCATGAAGCTCGGCCTTCTGCTGCACGATCCCGAAGAAGAGCATGATTGCTTCTCCGACAACACCTACAACTCGCATCTCAACGACGCGATCGGCATCGCCTCTGCCTATACCGGTGAATATACCCGCGCGGACGGCACCAAGATGACCGGCCCTTCCCTTTCACAGCTGGTCGCCGAGAGCGACAAGGCGCTGGACACGGAAATGCAGGGCAAGCTGAACAAGACGCTGGATGCCATGCACGCCATGGAAAAGCGCGCCCAGACGGTTGAGGCTTACGACCAGATGATCGGTGAGGGCAACAAGGAAGGCAACGCCACCGTGCAGGCCGCCATCGATGGACTTCTGGACCAGACAAAGACAATCGAACGCGTCATTGCCGCTCTCAACCTCGGCAAGATTCAGCTGGAGGGTTCCGACAGCCTCGATAGCCCGAATGCGGTTTTCAAGTGAGATGAGGTTGGGCTGCGTGGAACGCGCGGCCCATAACTGATTTCAGATGAATAGGTAGAGCTATTGTGCACCGAAGCGCCACCCACCCCGCCACCCAGGCCTTGAGCCGGGGTCAAGTGTGACGAAGCCCTTGATCGCGGAGGTCTTTCCCGCCACGCAGACGCGTTTCTGCTTGATCCCCGCTCAAGGCCGGTACGATCGAGGAGAGTTGTTCGCTCGGCCAGCTCGGACCGGTGAGGTTTCATGAGACGCTGGCGTTTGCTCCTCATCACGTCATTAGCTGCCGCCTGCAGCACCCATCTATCTGCCGCAGAATTCGGCACGCGCTCCGATCTCTCTGCCAGCGACCACAAGCGCGTTCTGGAAGTTGTCAAACACGCCACCGATTTCACGAAGCCGGAACCATCCGAGGCCATGCCCGCCGGAACCTTGACGACGCGGTCTGCAACGGACCCGTTCTCCCAACCCTCCGCCAACATGTCATTCGAGCGTGAGCAGGATTTCAAACTCGGCAACGCTCTGTTCCAGAAGCTTTGGGTATCATCGCCTTCCTCGACGCAAGCATCAGACGGTCTGGGGCCATTCTACAATGCGCGCTCCTGCCAGACCTGTCACATCAAGGATGGGCGCGGACGACCACCGCTCACTGGAGAGGATGCGGTTTCCATGGTGCTGCGGCTAGCGCGCCCGGCACGCACATCCAATGAAGAAGCCGCGATCCGGAAGCACAAGATCGTCAATTTTCCAGATGCGACATACGGCCAGCAGCTTCAGAACCTCGCAGTGGCAGGGCTGGACGCAGAGGGAAAGCTGGCGGTCTCCTATCAGGAACAGAAGGTGACGCTTTCGGACGGAGAAGTCGTGACCCTGCGCAAGCCGACTTACGGCATCGACGGCCTGAACCACGGTCCACTGGAGCACGACACCGTCCTCTCCGCCCGTATCGCTCAACCAACGCTCGGCCTCGGGCTGATACAAGCCATTGCCGCCGAAGACATTCTTGCGCTTGCAGACCCTGATGACAGCAATGGCGATGGCATTTCCGGAAAACCTGGCTGGGTGCGCGGCCACAAGACTGAAAGCGTTTTGCTTGGCCGGTTCGGCTGGAAGGCGCAAAATGCCACCGTGCGGGATCAAGCCGCCGCCGCCTTCTCACAGGATATCGGCATTTCGACGCCGGAGTTACCGAACGCCTCCGGCGACTGCACGAAAAAACAACCGCACTGTCTTGCCATACCGAACGGCGTACAGAAACGGCTGGGCGATACGGAAGCTCCCTCAACGGTTCTCGATCTCGTTACCTTCTACACGGAAAACCTGGCAGTTCCCGTACGTCGAAACGTTGGCAATCCAGCCGTCCTGCGCGGCAAGAAGATATTTTACGAGAACGGCTGCGCCGACTGTCACACACCGAAATTCGTGACGCGGCGAGATGCAAAAGACCCCTCGCATTCTTTCCAGTTGATCTGGCCCTATTCGGATTTCCTATTGCATGACATGGGTGAAGGATTGGCGGATGGGCAACAGGTGGGTGAGGCAAGCGGGCAGGAATGGCGTACACAGCCGCTCTGGGGCATTGGTCTAACCGAGGCAGTGAATGGCAACGGCTTTTATCTGCATGATGGCCGGGCACGCAGCCTGACTGAAGCGATTCTCTGGCATGGTGGAGAATCGCAGAAAGCACGCGACGCCTTCGCTACCTTGCAAAAGTCCGACCGTCAGGCTTTGCTGGCATTTCTGGAGTCTCTTTGATGGAAAACGCGATGCGAAAACTCAAAAACCTCGTGCCGTTGGCATTCCTGCTGAGCCTCAGTAATGCTTTCGCGCAGGATGTCGAGCTGATGCCCCCGCCCCCGCTCGATCCAGTCAAGGTGCGAGCCGTGCTGCAAAAGGCGGTCGATGGCTTTATCCGCCCCGGTTATGACGCGTTTCGCGATAATGCCAGGGGACTTGAGAACACCATGGAGGCGCTATGCGCTGAACCGACGAATGAACGCCTAAACGCGGTGAAGTCGAGCTTTGAGAAGACGGTCGACGCATGGTCACGCATCGAGATCGTGCGCACCGGACCGGTGATCGAGCAAGGCCGCTTCGAACGAATTCTCTACTATCCAGATAAAAAGAGCCTCGGACTTAAACAGGTGCAGCGCTATCTCGCCGAAAAGGACGGGAGCGTGGCGACCGCAGATGGGCTGAAGGGCAAGAGCGTTGCAGCGCAAGGGTTAGGTGCCTTGGAATATGTGCTTTACGGCACCGACTCTGAAGACGTTTTGAAGGACAAGAACAGTTTCCGTTGCCGATACGGTGCTGCGATTGCGGGCAACGTCGCCAATCTCGGCACTGAACTCGCAACAATCTGGAACGCACCGGATGGGACGGCAAAAAACTGGAAGGAACCCGGGCCAAACAACCCTGTTTTTCGTGACGAGCGCGAAGCGCTGGTAGCGCTCCTCGGCATTTTCGTTCATGGCTCCGAAGCGATCCGCGACCAGCGGATCGAAACCTTCTATAAAGGCCCGGACAACGCGAAATTTCCCCGCACGGCGATCTACTGGCGCTCCGGCCTGACGTGGACGAGCATCGGCGCCAATGTTACTGCGATCCAAACGCTGCTGCACACTGCAAATATGTCCGAGCTTCTGCCGCCGGATCAGCGCTCCATTATCGGCTCTATCGACTTCATCGCCAAATCCATGGTGCGTGTGTCGACTACGATCGACCCTGACATCGAAAAAACGCTATCCAACGAAAAGGAGCGTGCCAAGGTCGACTACCTTCTCCTGAACGGCAAGGACCTGATCTACCGCATCAACGATCAGTATGGCGGCGCGATTGGCCTCAGTTCCGGCTTTTCCTTTGCGGATGGAGACTGATCTGTGGTGCGCGATAAACGGCTTCTGATCGATCGTCGCACCTTTATAAAGGCGGCGGGCTTGCCGTTTCTGGCTTCGCTTGCGCCACGCTCACTCCATGCGCTGGAAAGAACGGATGCAGTTTTCGCTTCCGGTTTCCGCGCTCGAGATGGCTCATACGGCGTGGCCACGGTGAGCGAAGAAGGCGAGATCATCCACCGGCTGGCGTTGCCTGAGCGGGCACACGGCATGACGACGAGCAGTGTGACGGGAATGACGGTTGCCTTTGCCCGCAGGCCCGGCACCTTCTTCATGGCTTTCCATCCGCACAACAGGCGGCACCCCATCGTCATGCACACACCGGAGAACCGGCACTTTTACGGCCACGGGCAGTTTTCCTTGGATGGCTCTATACTCTATGCCAGTGAAAACGACTTCGATGGAAATCGCGGCGTCATCGGTCTTTATGATGCCCGCAACGGCTTTCGCCGCATTGGAGAATACGATGCACACGGCATCGGCACCCACGACATGACTGTCAGCGAAGACGGGCAACTGATCGTGATTGCCAATGGCGGCATAGAGACTCATCCTGATTTCGGTCGCACCAAGCTCAACATAGACGCTATGGAGCCATCGCTGGTCCTGCTCGATGCCACGACCGGCTCGCTCCTCCAGAAGCACGGCCTTCCAGAAAAGCTGCGTCAGCTTTCTACCCGCCACGTCGACCTCGGTCGCGACGGACGTATCTGGTTCGCCTGTCAGTATGAAGGACCACGCAACGATCTTCCGCCGCTGGTCGGCAGTTTCTCCAGGGGCGAAGACTTGCGCTTCATCGATCTGGCGCAGGAAACAACGATGCGACTTGCAAACTATGTCGGCGCAATTGCAGTCAACCGTCGTGATGGCGTAGTGGGTTTGACATCGCCCAATGGCAATGCGCTTGTGACGCTAGACGAGAACAGTGGAAGGGTTCTGTCAGAGGTGACATTACACGAAGCCGCAGGCGTGGCGCCCGCAAGAAAGGGCATCGTGGCCTCCTCCTACGACGGCCATTTCGGTACAGAAACAAGCGACGTCAGCTGGGACCAGCATATTGTTCGTTTGAACCTCTAAATTATTGAAATAGCGTGGGAACCAACGCCCGGGCAACGCATTGTTCAGGCATGAAGCGCGCCCCCGTCTATATCGTTTTCATCGTTGCCGTCGTTGCCATCGGTGCTCTGATTGGCGTTAACGCTGTGCCTGGTGAATGGTATCAATCGCTTAACAAGCCGTTTTTCAATCCGCCGAACTGGATTTTTGGCCCTGTCTGGACAACTCTCTATGTGATGATCGCCATCGCCGGTGCCCGGACATGGCTGAGCAGTCGCATGGGCGGGCGCATGCAGCTTTGGGCTAGCCAGATGCTGTTGAATTTTCTCTGGTCACCGCTCTTTTTTGGAATGCAGAGCCCGGAGGCGGCATTGATCGTCATCATACCGATGCTGATTTGCATCATCGCCTTTATCGTCATAACCTCGAGGCGGGATCGTGTCTCGATGTGGCTATTCGTTCCTTATGCAGCATGGGTCTCCTTCGCTACGCTCCTGAACGGGAGCATCGCCTACCTCAACTGATGAAACCTTCTTGTCTTGCGGCCTCTTAACCCCCATGTCATTTTCAATAAAAATGAAAGGCAGGGGAATGGAATTTACCGATCCTGGCGATTATCGCCAGCGCATAGAAAAGAGCTTCTCTCGTCAGGGCGTCGTTCAGGCGATCAAGGCTGAGATTTCACGAATTGAACATCGTCTAGTGGAAATCGAGCTGCCGTTTCATCCCAAGCTCACACAGCAGCATGGCATATTGCACGCTGGCGTCATTGCGGCAGCCCTCGATACCGCTTGCACCTATGCCGCCTACACGATCATCGAGCCGGAAGCCTCCTTGTTGACCATAGAATTTAAGGTCAACCTTATGTCGCCGGGACGCGGCGACCGCTTCCTGTTTCGTGGGGAGATTACCAAGCCGGGCAGCAACATCATCGTTGCCGATGGCCGCGCCTATGCAATTTCCGATGGCCCCGCCAAATTGATCGCCTCGATGACAGGCACGATGATGGTGCTCAAAGGCCGCGAAGGTTTCGACGAAAATGAGCTTTGAAATTCTAACCGTCGCAAGCAAACGCCTTCTCTTCGTAATGGCGGCGGATGCGGAGTATGGACCGCATCTGAAAGCGCGGTTCAACCCATTGATGACAGGTGTTGGCCCCGTTGAGGCTGCCGTGTCGCTTGCGGTAACGTTAAGCGAACTCAAAGCGGCTGATCGCTTGCCCAACCTCGTCGTTTCGCTCGGTTCCGCCGGGTCTCGCACGCTGGAACAGGCAGAAGTCTATCAGGCGATCTCCGTATCCTACCGCGACATGGATGCTTCCGCGTTCGGCTTCGAGAAAGGCCGCACGCCGTTCCTCGATCTACCTGCGGAAATACCCCTTCCCTTTTTCATCCCCGGTGTTACCGGAGCTCGGGTCTCGACGGGCGCGAATGTTGTCTCCGGCGCGATGTATGATTTGATCAACGCAGACATGGTCGAGATGGAAACATTTGCGATCCTTCGCGCGAGCCAGCGTTTCGACGTACCGGTAATCGGCCTTCGAGGAATTTCCGATGGCAAAGCGGATGTTCACCACATTGGTGATTGGACGGAGTACCTGCATGTGATCGATGAGAAGTTGGCAGATGCGGTGGACAGGCTGTGCGACGCTTTGAAGGATGGAGCAATTGCGGTGTAAAGGCTTGCAAAGGAGCCCGTTTTCTGGCTTTTCAGGCCATATACCCGGTTGCCTAAAGCCCAGGATTTCTTTAAAGGCTCGCCATGACCCAGATAGCCCATCCCGACAGCATCCTCATCATCGATTTCGGCAGCCAGGTGACGCAGCTCATTGCGCGTCGTGTGCGTGAAGCTGGAGTCTATTGCGAAATCCACCCGTTCCAGAGCGCAGCGGAAGCCTTTGAGAAATTACAGCCGAAGGGCGTGATCTTCTCCGGCGGCCCGGCATCGGTAACGGCGGAAGGCAGCCCACGCGCGCCTCAGGCAGTATTTGATACAGGTATTCCGATCCTCGGCATCTGCTATGGCCAGCAGACCCTTTGCACGCAGCTCGGCGGCACGGTGGAAGGTGGCCATGCGGCGGAGTTCGGCCGCGCCGATATCGAGATCAAAAAGGCTAGCCCTCTGTTCGACGGGTTCTGGGAACTCGGCGGACGTTACCCCGTCTGGATGAGCCACGGCGACCGCGTGACACAGCTTCCAGCAGGCTTCGAAGTGGCCGCGACTTCCGAGAACGCGCCTTTCGCCATCGCAATCAACGAAGAGCGCCGTTATTACACCACCATGTTCCATCCTGAAGTGGTGCATACGCCAGACGGCGCGAAGCTGCTTTCCAACTTCGTCCACAAGATCGTTGGCCTCAAGTCCGACTGGACGATGGCCGCGTATCGCGCCGAAATGATCCGTAAAATTCGTGAGCAGGTCGGCTCTGAGCGCGTTATATGCGGTCTGTCCGGCGGCGTGGACTCTTCGGTTGCGGCCGTTCTTATTCACGAGGCAATCGGCGATCAGCTTACGTGTATCTACGTCGATCACGGCCTGATGCGTCAGGCCGAGAGCGAACAGGTCGTCGGCATGTTCCGCGATCATTACAACATTCCGCTCGTCCATGTGGATGCCTCCGATCTGTTCCTGACGGAACTGGCTGGCGTGTCTGACCCGGAAGTGAAGCGCAAGACCATCGGTCGCCTCTTCATCGAGACTTTCGAAGCGGAAGCCGCTAAAATCGCGGCAGACGGAAAGGGCGCTCCTTCGTTCCTCGCACAGGGTACGCTTTACCCAGACGTTATCGAAAGCGTGTCCTTCTCCGGAGGCCCTTCGGTTACCATCAAGAGCCACCACAATGTCGGCGGTCTTCCAGAGCGCATGAACATGAAGCTGGTTGAGCCGCTTCGCGAATTGTTCAAGGATGAAGTTCGCGCGCTCGGTCGTGAGCTTGGCCTGCCGGAGAGCTTCATCGGCCGCCACCCCTTCCCCGGTCCGGGCCTGGCGATCCGCTGCCCTGGCGCTGTGACGCGCGAGAAGCTGGATATCCTGCGCAAGGCAGATGCGATCTATCTGGACGAAATTCGCAAGGCCGGTCTTTACGATACGATCTGGCAAGCCTTCGCCGTGTTGCTTCCGGTCCAAACCGTGGGTGTCATGGGCGATTACCGCACCTATGACTTTGTCTGCGCGTTGCGCGCCGTCACGTCCGTCGACGGCATGACGGCCGATTTCTATCCCTACGACATGAATTTCCTCGGACGTGCGGCGACCCGCATCATCAACGAGGTCAAGGGCATCAACCGCGTGGTTTACGACGTGACGTCTAAGCCACCGGGTACGATCGAATGGGAATAATTCGGACCTACCCAGACGCCGCCGATAGCCGCCGATTTCCCTCAATAACACGCTGAAAATAAACAATTTTCTCTCCGCCATCTTTCGCCGTCAATCGCCGGGCAAGCCTCGCGATCGACGGCGGAGCTGACGGTATGGGCCGTCTTGTGACATCGCAGAATTGCATATACCGTCATGGCTTAGAGAGCTTGTGACGGTATTTTTTTCGACCTTATTCCATTGAGAATAAAGGATAATTTGCCATCACGATTGGTCGATTTTGGCCTGACGGTATTTTCAAAGGCTCTCTGGCGTTTTTTGAACGATCTAGGAGGGTCCGATGCTTACTGATGCGGCAATCAAGGCACTGAAACCAAAGGACAAATTATATAAGGTCTCTGACCGTGACGGTATGTATGTCGTCGTGACCCCGTCGGGTGCCGTCGTGTTCCGCTATGACTACCGTATGCACGGTCGACGCGAGACTTTGACCCTCGGCCGATACGGACCGGCGGGCCTCTCTCTGGCCCGTGCGCGGGAGAAGCTGATCGACGCACAGCGTTCGATTCAGGAAGGGCGGTCACCCGCCCAGGAGAAGCAGCGCGAGAAGCGCCGCATCAAGGAAGCAAAGAGCTTTGGCGAGTTTGGCGAACGCTGGCTGCAAGAGCACCGGATGGCCGAAAGCACCCGCGCGATGCGCCGCTCGATCTACGAGCGGGACATCCTGCCGACGTTCCGCAATCGGCTGCTGACGGAAATCACACCCGAAGATCTCCGGGCAATGTGCGACAAGGTGAAGAAGCGAGGAGCGCCGGCCACGGCGGTCCATGTCCGCGACATCGTGAAGCTGGTTTTCGCCTTCGCGAAGCTGCACGGGGAAAAGGTGTCGAACCCCGCCGAAGAGGTCGGTCCGGCGTCGATCGCGACGTTCGTTCCCAAGGACCGCTCGCTCTCGCCCGCCGAAATTCGGGTGATGCTCGGCCAGCTAGAGCATGTGGCGACGCTGCCGACCATCCGGCTCGGCTTGAAGCTGATCCTGCTTACGATGGTCCGCAAGAGCGAGTTGCAGGACGCGGTGTGGGATGAGGTCGACTTCGAGAATGCGGTGTGGTCGATCCCGAAGGAGCGGATGAAGCGCTCCAAGCCGCACAACGTCTAGCGTCACCCGTCGCGACCACGAACGGGGGCAGGTGATTGCGCTCGCTCGTGTCGGCCGGCTGCGCTGGGCTGTGATCGTCGTGCAGCATTCAGCACTTACCCCGCTCTTCGGGCGTCAGCGGACGCGCGGGGAAGACCGTGCTGCCGGTGATGTCGCGGGTAGATTTGCGGGAGCCGATTTCAGTCCAGGCTTCGAGATCGTGGACCGTGTAGAGGACGCGGCCGCCGATTTTTCGATAGGTCGGGCGGGTACCGTAGGTCCGGTGCTTCTCAAGGGTACGGATGGAAATGCCGAGGAAGCGGGCGGCTTCCTGCGTGCGCAGGAGACGCGGCGGCAGGCCCGCCAATGGATTGGCCATGGAGACACCTCTGGTTCGTCGTGATGCGCGCTGCCTTCGTGGCAGCGGGCTACGGCGAACCATGGCGAGGGATCGGCGGCGGGTAGCGTGCCGCATTTGCACTTATGCGCAGGCGGCACCCCGGGGCATGCAGGCTGGAATCCCTGTTAGGAGGCAGAAGCGGCGGGCGTCTGGCTACATGTTATGACTAGATGACTACTTTGGCGCGCTGGTATTCTTCAGCAATTCGCCCGGCTCGATCCCAAGTGCCTCGGCGATCTGGCCAAGAACCGTGACACTGGCGGACACGTCGCCACGTTCGATGGCTCCGATGTAACGCATACTCAAGCCTGCCCGGTCGGCGAGCTCTTCCTGCGTCAAATTTTGATCATGGCGGATCCGACGCAGATTCCTCGCCATGACCTCCTTGAGATCCATGACAAAAGAGGAACCAGCATAGGAACGATCCTTCTAGGAACGATCATTCCCATTCGTATCAGGCCATGCTATTCATCGGGTTGTCCTGAAGTGCTTCATTATGTCCGCGTTCTCGATAAAAAAGGGCAGAATTCATGCGTGAACGGCCTCTGCTTGATCCAGATGTTGAAAATGAGGCCCCCAGGGGGCCCGATATCACGACCTATGACGAACAGCACTACGTAACTTATTTGCGGCTGTTAGATGCCAGCCGAAACGGCGCGGACTGGCAGGAGGTCGCGCGCATCGTTCTGCACCGCGATCCCCTCCGTAATGAAGCAGAGACGAGGCGATGCTGGGAAAGCCACCTCGAACGCGCCCGGTGGATCGCAAACAAAGGCTATCGACGCATTCTCGAACAAGAGATTGCCAACAATCACTTATAGGCTAACCGGAAGATGAGTTCGTGCCGTACGCCATTGACGGCACGAGGATTGAGATGCTTGAGGCGGGATCATTTATTGAGCATTGGAGATAAGGAAGACGCCATTACAGTCTCGGGCGTCGAGAAAAGATTTGGATGGGGAGGCCGTGCCTTTAGGGCGCTCGATGGGCTTTCTCTTGGTGTTCCGCAAGGCTGCGTATACGGCCTGCTGGGTCCGAACGGTGCCGGCAAGAGCACGTTGCTACGGATCATAGCTGGCCTCGTGCGCCCTGATCGCGGCTCGGTTTCCATATTTGGAGAAAATGCTGGCAGGGAATCGCGACGCCGCCTTGGCATGTTGATCGAGGCCCCGGCGTTCTATCCATTCCTGACCGCACGCGAGCACTTGGAAATGTTCGCTCGGATGAACGAGTCCGCCACAATGGTAGAGCCTATTCTGCGGCGCGTTGGCATCGGCTACGCCGCGGACAAAAAGGTAGCTGCATTCTCGTTGGGGATGAAACAACGCCTGGGGATCGGCTGCGCGCTCGTCGGCCGGCCAGACGCTATCGTTCTCGATGAGCCGACGAACGGTCTCGATCCGGACGGCATCCTTGAAATGCGTTCGCTGATCGTTGATCTAGCCCAGAGGGACGGCATCACCGTGCTGCTTTCGAGCCATCTCCTCGACGAGGTGGAGCGCGTGTGCGAGCGCGTCGCGATCTTGCGGAGCGGGAGAATGGCGGCGCATGGGAAAGTCGCTGACCTGCTCGACAGCCAAGCTCGCTTTTGGATAAACGTTGATTCACCGCAAACCGTGCTGGAGCGTTTGGCATCGCGGGCCGATGCAGGTGACGGTGGAGTTTATGTTCGAATTGGGCGCGACGATGCACCTGAACTCATACGCGCGCTTGTAAACGCGAACATCCGGATATTCGAAGCAAAATGGATCACTCCCGATCTGGAGTCGGTCTTCCTGTCGGAAACGCGGAGAGAGCCACAATGAGCGCTCTACTCTCGGCCGAGCTTCTGAAGCTTCTACGACAGCCGGGCATTCTATTCTGGGGGTTCCTGTCGGTTCCTGCCGCCGCACTCGGCCTTAAGATCGCGCTGGAGAGTTTTTTCGTCCTACGATCAGGAAACCTCCCGCAAGTACAAGCCGATGCGCTTCTGTCAGCCGCGCAATCATTGGGCATCGCAGGCAATCCGATTGCACAGCTTCTCTATGCGATCGGTGTTTCCTCTGTCTTCTACGTCGAATACCGCTTCTCGGCTTGGCGTAACCTCGTGCCACGGACAGGGCGCATTCCTCTCCCCGCCGCAAAACTCGCTGTTTGCCTCCTGTGCATGGTCATCGGTCTTGTTCTGACAGTCGTCGGAGACATGATCCTCAACACTGCGCTTAGCTTTCTCGGCGGCGGCACCAGCAATAGAACCCCAGTCCAAGCGGGCAGTATCCTCGTGCTCTGTGCGGCGTTTGTAATCGCCTTTCTCGAACTGGCGACCCTTGCTGCAGTTACCGCGACGCTCACGATTATATTCCGGAGCATGATCGCGGCAGTCGTTCCAGTATTTCTGGTAGGGATAACGTGCTCGATCCTGCAAGCTTATTTTGGCGCTGCCATAGCCAGCGTTCCCATGCCGTCCTTTGCTGCCGATGCCGCGCGAGCATGGCTTTTTGCGGGTGCCGAAGGGTCGAACGGCATCACGGGTTTCGCCACACTACTGGCATGGCTCTTGGCGGCGGTAGCAGCCGGGTCTCTCATATTTTGGCGTCAGCCTCTGAATACCGAGTAGCAGCGAAAACACTCATCTAAATCGCTGAAGCCTCGATGAGTGAATCAACGTAAGACCAATCTGAGGGACATGCAGATCGAATGATGCGGATACTTAAATATGCGGGCGTTGCATTTGCTCTCTTGCTGGTCGGCCTTTTCGGTTATGGCGCTAAGGGATACTGGGATGCGCTATCCGATGCCGAGGGCTTGCGCGCTCGTGCCGACGCGGTGATTGCTCAAGGCCGCGGCGGCGACTCTCTGGGGGCAGCCCATAGGGCTATTCTGCTCGCGGTCGAAGACCCGAATTTCTCAACGCATTCCGGTGTTGATTTCTCCACCCCGGGCGCTGGACTGACCACCATCACTCAATCGGCTGCCAAGCGGCTCGCCTTTGAGGAATTTCATCCCGGCATCGGCAAGATCCGCCAGACCGGTTATGCGTTAGGGCTGGAGAGGCGTCTTCCAAGGAGCAGATCCTTGCCCTGTGGCTGGAGACGCTGGAAATGGGCAGGGGGCCAAATGGCTGGATGGTCGGCTTCCATTCGGCAAGCTCAGCGATCTACGGGCGGCCTCCAGCCGAGCTGACCGAAACCGAGTTTGTCCGGTTGGCGGCGGTGCTGATAGCGCCGGCCTCTTATGATCTCGTTCGAAGCGACACCAAGCTCGACGAACGCGCTGCCCGTATCCAGCGTCTGGCAGCCGGAGCGTGTGTGCCTGCGGGCTTTTCGGATGTTTGGCTTGAGGGTTGCCAGTAGCGATACACGAATCGTATTCGTGGTCTTATTTTGATCTAATCCGCGTCATGCGCTCTTTTCGTGAGGTAGAGTTTGAATGTCCCATAACTACTCATCGTTCCTTACTGTCTCCCTCGTGGCGATTTCACTGTCGGCAAGCACTCTTGCGGCGCGAGCCGATGTGCCTCCCGCCTCCGCGCAAAGCGTAACCTTGGATCGGGCAACGGTCGCCAAAACGATCGGTGGTATCGCCGCCGAGTTGCGGGAGGGCTACGTGTTCCCGGAAAGGGGCGCGCAGGCGGCGGAGGCGCTGGAGAAGGCACTGGCGGAAAACGCCTATGGCAGCGTCACCGATCCAGCGCAGTTTGCGATGCAGCTAACGGAGCAACTCCGGGCGATCACGAAGGACGGTCATGTGCGGGTGATATTCGGTTCGCCCTTCGGCAATCAGCCTACGCCAGCGAGCCCGCAGGATGCCGGTTTCGAGGTGAAGCGGCTAGACGGCAATATCGGCTATATTCATTTGACGCGGTTCGTTCCGCCTGAAGTTTTCAATCCGGCCGCCGACCAGGCCATGCGCAGCTTGTCAGACACCGCCGCGCTGATCATTGACATGCGGGAGAATGGCGGCGGGCATCCGGCATCCGTTGCCTACCTCGTGAGCTTCTTCCTCGACCAGGGTGCGCGCGTCCATATCAACGACCTCATCTGGCGCAATCGCGGGACGTTGACGTTCAGAACGGAATCGTTCTGGAGTTCGCCGACGCCAGTGCGCTACGTCGGCAAACCGGTCTACGTTCTGGTCGGTCCGAAGACCTATTCGGCTGGCGAGGAATTCGCATATGACTTGCAAGCCCTTCGGCGGGCGATCGTAGTCGGCACGGCCACCCGCGGAGGTGCGAATCCGGGCGGGCTTAATGAACTCGGATCGGATCTCTTTGTCGTTGTGCCGACTGGCAGGGCTGAAAATCCAGTCACGCGAAGCAACTGGGAGGGTGTCGGCGTACGCCCTGACGTTCAATCAACACTTGAGGACACGCAGGACACTGCAGTGGCACTGGCGAAGTCCGAGGCTGACGCACCACAAACGAGTCAACAATAACCGGCGGGCGTTGCCTGCGGCAGAGAGTGCAAACGTTGCGGCAAAGACGTGGAGAGGTGATGTTCTATCGCCATCTCCGACTGGGGAGCTTGATGGGATAGTGCAGTAGCAGTCGATAGCCGCCGCGCATCATTTTGATGCCGTGCGCGATCAGACGGCGGGCCTTGTTCTTGCGCGGATCGAGCTCAAAATCCTCCTTATTGCCGCGAAAGCCTAGCAGAACTTCGGCGACAGTACGATAGCTTTCGCCGCGAAGCCGAGCGTCGAGGGCCCGGAGAGATAGGATGTGCCATTGCCTGAGTTGCGCGGGCAATGCGCGGAAATCGCGCCCCGGCCCGTGGCCCTGAACTGCTTTAACCAATCGACGCGCCGCATGAGAGCGGAGATCGTAGAAGGCGTCCGCCGGCAAGACCGTGCCATAGAAGGCCGCCGCATCGGGAGCGGCCTGGGGCAGCCAGAATTGATGCGCGACGCCGTCAGCCTGCCAGATGCCGTGCCAGCCATCCTCAGCCTGGCGGAGGTCGAGACCGTCGAGATGCGCAAGCGTGACGATGGGTTCGGTTTCACCATCATGGTGCTCCAGCGGCATGAGCCGTATGGCCTGCGGCTGGAGGTGTGGGCTCCAGAATAGAGTCTGCCGATCCGATGGGGTTTCAGGATCGGTCGGAAAATCGCAGCCCCCACCGCAGCGCAAAAGCTTCCAGCCGCTCCGGGTCTGGCTCAGGCGACGCGATGATGGCCTGAAACTCGCCACGATACTCGTCGTCGCGGCGAAGATACTCCCAAGCGAAACCGGCGGCGGAAATGCTCTTGGCAAATTTATATGCCGCCGGAGAACGCCAGTCGATACTCAGCATTGGCGTTGCCTCTCTATACTGCTCAAGCCGAACGAATTCGCTCTTAGTGGCTTGAATTTCTGGCTTGGCTCAGTGGCAGTAAGCCATTTGAAGCACGATGTATGCATTTCTCCAGACTACAAAGTCTTTCGATTTAAGCCAACTGCTTCCGCAGAGTACTTTAGGCACCTTGTTCGCACCGCGGGTTTTCGAGAGATTTTAAGTTCATGCTCTACTGAGCGAGCCAGCGTTGTAAGAAAGAATTTCAATCGTGAGCTTTTTCTTGAAAGCGAAATCCCTGTGCCGCCGCTAGCTGAGCAGGAAAAGCGCGCGACCATCCTGAACGCTGTGGCATTCGAACTTCGCAAAACAGAAGCTTATCGGGCGCTGCTAGAGAATCAAAAACGCGGCCTGATGCAAAAACTGCTGACGGGTGAGTGGCGCCTAGACGAGCGCTTCGATGCTGAAGCCTTGAGCCCGCGCCCGCTGAATGTCGGAGGGCGCTCATGAAGTTCGAGGTCTATTGCGACGAAGCCCAACCCGATCTTTTCACGTCAGCCAAGCCCCGCGCCCGCTATCTGATGATCGGCAGCCTTTGGCTGCCGGCGGAGCTGCGCGAGGATGCCAAGGAGAAGATCGGGCGCCTGCGCGAACGCCACGGCGTATGGGGTGAGGCGAAGTGGACCAAGATTTCGCCGGCCAAAGCCGATTTCTATCACGAGCTTGTCGATCTGTTCATGAGCTACGGCATGGACATGCGCTTCCGCTGCATCGCTGTGGATCGAACCCAGGTCAATCTGGCGCTCCATGATGGCGATGGCGAGCTTGGCTTCTACAAGTTCTATTACCAGCTCCTGCACCACTGGATTCTCGACTTCAACGAATACCGCGTCTTCTGCGATCTAAAGAGCAACCGCGACCGCACCCGGCTCAGGGTATTAAAGCGCTGCCTCGACTATGCCAATAAGTCGGCGACCATCGCTGATGTTCAGTCGCTGCCATCGCCGGAAGTGGCGCTTCTCCAGCTCTGCGACTTGTTGCTCGGCGCAGCCAGCAGTCGGCTATCCGCCTGAGCAAGAAGGCCGACGGTACGCTGAAGGCCAACTTCGTGACGTGCTACGAGGCAGACAACAGCATTGGCAAAATCCGGCAGTCCCCTTTGTGGAACAAGGAGGATTGCCTGAATGCGCTCTAAAAAAGATTTGCGGGCGCTGATTTGCTACGCTGGCTCAGCGCCCGAAGCCTCGATAGGTTCAAAGCCGATGGGCAGTGAACTCGTAGTGTTCATATGCACTCTAATCGCCAAAAGTCAACATTTTGTTGAATGGGTCACACCTATTTTCGCGGCATGCTTTCCGCTCTCTGCGCCTCATAGCGTTGAAAAAACGGAACAATTCACACTCCCAATCTTGCCGCTGGAGGGCGATAAAATTGACTCGACCGCCTGAGTTCACCACGTCAGAGGCGGGTAGCGCGCAGCTTCAGGCGCTGCACACGCTGATCAATTGCGGCTGGCGCTACGTGACCCGGGCGGAGACCGATCAATGGCGCGACGGCCGGCGCACGCTGCCGTTCCTCGAAACCCAGATCCGGGATGATCTGGCGCGGATCAACCGCATTCATGTCGATGGACGGGCTTATCCATTCTCCGAAGCGAATATCGATGCTGCGGTTCGTCGACTCGCCGAGCGCATCCCCGAGGGCGTCGTGCGCGCCAACGAACGGATGACCGACGACCTGCTGCTCGGCATTGCCCTTACACAATCCATCGGCGCCACGTCTCGTGAGTGGCCCTTCAAGTTTATCGACTGGAACGACTGGCGCGCCAACACATTTCAGGTGGCAAGCGAGTACACCGTCAGTGAAGCGGGCGGGCCGACCATCCGTGTCGATCTCGTTCTTTTCGTGAATGGCATTCCTTTGGGGATGATCGAGGTCAAGGCCTCACACGTTTCCGCCGACCAGGGCGTCAGCCAGCAAATCCGCAATCAGAAGGCTGGCGAAGGTGTGCCGGCGCTGTTCTATTCCGCCCAACTGCTGCTGTCGGCCAACAGCTATGATCCTCGCTATGGCACCATGGGAACGCCGCGCAAGCTCTGGAGCGTGTGGAAGGAACGAGAGGACCCGCCCGGCTTCGCGGTGGACGTGGTCAATCGGCCGCTCGACACCGTCGAGGGTAAGCGTGTGGCCCTGGATTTCGCCCCAATATATGAAGCGTCATGACGGCCTGATGGAGGAGCATCGGTTCGTCACGCCTTTGGATGAGACGATCGTCGGCCTCTGCCGGCCGGAGCGCTTCATGCGGCTGATACGCCGCTATATGCTGTTCGACGGCCCCCACAAGAAGGTGGCGCGTTATCAGCAGGTGGCGACCATCGAGACGTTGATGAAACGCATCGAGGAGCGTGACGCCGCAGGCCGCCGCCAGGGTGGTGTCGTGTGGCACACGCAAGGGTCGGGCAAGAGCCTGACGATGGTGATGCTGGCGAAGTCCATCGCGATGGCACATGCGACGGCGCGCATCGTCATCGTCACGGATCGCACCGATCTTGACGACCAAATCACCAAGACGTTCCGCGCCACCGGTCAGGAGCCGAAGAGAGCGGCGACGGGCGAGAACCTGCTATCTCTGATCGAAGACAAGACCCCGGTTGTCACCACGCTCATTCACAAATTTCGCGCGGGACTCAACAAGCGGCGGATCGTCGATTCGTCATCCGACATTTTTGTACTGGTCGATGAGAGCCATCGTAGCCAGTACGGCAATCTCGACAGCTTGCACGCCCGCATGCGCGAGGTGCTGCCCAATGCCTGCTTCATCGCCTTCACAGGCACGCCGATCGCCAAGAAGGAGAAGAGCACGTTCGCCAAATTTGGTGAGCTGGTTCAGCCTGCCTATTCGATGCGAGATGCCGTCGATGACAAGGCCGTCGTTCCGCTTCTTTATGAAGGGCGGGAAGTCGTCACCGACGTCGATGACGCGCAGATCGACCGTTGGTTCGAGGTCCACACGCGCGGTCTTTCCGACGATCAACGCGCCGATCTGAAGCGCAAGATGAGCCGCGCCCGTGAGATCGAAGGCGTGGATTCCAGGCTTCAGTCGATCGCCTTCGATATCGGCCAGCATTTTTCCACCAACTTCAAGGGGACAGGGCTAAAGGGGCAGCTTGCGGCTCCCTCGAAGCGAGCCGCCATCCAGCTCAAGAAGCTCCTCGACGAGTTTGGGGTTGTCACCACGGAAGTCGTGATCTCTGCGCCGGAAATGCGCGAAAGCGAAGACGAGGTCGATGAAGCTGATGACGATCTTGTGCGTACCTTCTGGCGCAAGATGATGGAGCGGCATGGGGGCGAGGAAGCCTATAACAGAACCATCGTCGAGCAATTCAAAGGCCCCGGCGACCCAGATATCATCATTGTTGTCGATAAGCTCCTGACGGGCTTCGACGCGCCACGCAACACGGTGCTCTATGTGGCCCGACGGCTGCGGGAGCATGGACTTTTGCAGGCCATCGCCCGCGTCAATCGGGTATTCGACGAAGACGGCGCGCCGGACAAGCCCTTTGGCTTCATCATCGACTACACCGGCGTCCTGAAAGACCTCGGAGATGCGCTTTCAAGCTACGATGCCTTGCAAGGCTTCAGCGCGGAGGACATAGCCAGGAGTGTCGTGGCTATTCGGGAAGAGGCAAACAAGGTGCCAGGTGCGCACGCCGCTTTGCTCGACGTGTTCAAATCCGTTTCGAACACTTTTGATGCAGAAGCCTATGCGCGTCTTCTGGCGGATGAGGAAATCAGAGCCACGTTCTATGAGCGGCTATCGGCGTTTTCGCGGGCTTTCACGGTGGCGCTTGCCTCTCCGGCCTTTATTGAGACGACAAAGCCGGAACTGCTGAAGCGCTGGAAGGATGATCTCGGGCGGTTCGTCTCCCTGCGTGCCGCAGTCACCCTTCGTTACGCCGAGCGTGTTGACTGGCGTGATTATGAAAAGCGCATTCGTCAGTTGCTGGATCGCCACGTCATTGCACGCGACGTCGTAAGGTTGGTCGAGCCGCTGAATATATTCGACGACCTCGCGATTAAAGAGCGACGGGAGGAAAAAACCGAAAGCGATGCATCTGTGGCGGATACGATCGCCCACCAATTGACCCGTTCGATTGAAGAGAAGTGGGATGAAGATCCAATCTTCTTCGAGAAGTTCTCAAAACTTGTGCGCGACACAATCGCAGACTTCCACAAAGGGCGGATCAGCGACCTGACCTATCTCTCGAAGATAAAGGCGTTGCGAGATAACGTACTTACGCGGCAGGATGAAGCCGATCCGACACCAGCCTGCCTTCGCGATGACAGCCATGCCCAGACGTTCTGGGGATTGACAAAGCGCAACCTGGAAAAAGTCGGCATGAATGACCCAGACTTGGCTGCCGACATTGCTCTACAGATCAGTCAGATCATCCAGTGTCGGCGCAAAGTCGGCTGGCAATATGACCGCGATGTGGAGAACTCCATTCGAAACGATATCGACGATTTCTTTTTCGAGGAGTTGCGGGGAGAACGGAGCGTTCTGATCGACCCCAGTGTTCTTGATGGTATCGTCGACGATGTTCTGGCTTCGGCACGCGTGCGCCTGGCACAGTGAGGATGGCCGTGGCCTTGCCGACAGCTGAGCAAATCGAGATATGTTGGGGAGGGCGCAGGGTCACTGCGGAGTTGATCCGCACGGTGAGGCGGGCACTGCGCATCGATGTTCGCCCGACGGGAGAGGTGACTGTCTTTGCCCCGGTTGGCGAGGGCATTGAAGAGATTCGAACCAGGGCGCACCGGAAAGGCGGTTGGATATTCGCTCAGATCGATACCATTGCCCAAAGACCCAAGGTTACGCCGGAACGTCGGTACATTTCGGGTGAGACCCATCTTCTGCTTGGTCGGCAGTATCGGCTTTCGGTCGAGGAATCAGACGACCCTCATGTGCGGATCGATGGCGGCCGTATGGTGATAGCGGCCAGAACCCCGGACGACCCACCACATTGCAGGCGTCTCCTTCAGGCGTTTTATCGTCTAAGAGCCCGTGAGGTGTTCCGGCAACGGTTCGACATCGTTTTGAAGCCGTTTGTTCGTAGAGGATTGACGCGGCCTTCACTCGTCATTCGTCCGATGGCGAAGAGATGGGGCAGCTATACTCCAAGTGGACGTGTCGTACTAAATATTGAATTGGTGAGAGCGAGCCCACGGCTGATCGATTACGTGATCTGTCATGAACTGGCGCATGCGTTCTACCCCGATCATGGTGATGGATGGCGCGAGTTGCTCAGAACGGTGATGCCGGATTGGGAGGAGCGAAAAGAAGCGCTGGAGGCAACGCTTCGATAGCTGGCTGCGCGAGCACTGCCTTCACCCTGCCAGTAGATTGGCAATTTATATCCATCTCTCTCCGAGAGCACTGCACCCTCAAGTTCCTCCTGTTGATTAGATAATTCGGAGTTATAGTTCTCGGGATCTTGCGAGGGATAAAATGGCTATTATCGATAGAAGCTTCCGCAAGGTGGTTTGGCGACGTTTATTGAGGGGGAGAGATGATCGCAGGTTCCGGACAGCTGCCGTGGCAGCACATAACGATACGTGTGCCTTGGCATGATGGTGGCTGGAATGGGCGTGTCTGCACTGCCCCGTCAGCGAACACCTCATGTCTGGTCCTCGGACGCATCGCGTCGGCAAAACGCGACAATCAGGATGCTGTGGCGGGAAAGCTGTTCGATGAGCTCGCGCCGTCGGAGCTACCGCCATGTGTCGATGAGCGCGTCAGCTTCATGTGCGATCACGACCTCGTTCTGACCAAGCAGCACCCCTACAAACTTTCGAGCCCTACGACGCACGGCCATTTTGGCGAGACGAAGCTGCGGATCGAAGCCTATTCCGCAGCATGCATCCCCTTCGGATGGATGTTGAAAGCAAACGTCGAGGGCGACGAGAGCGAGTGTGAGCTCGGCAAGGCAACAGCGTTGCGGCTAGCCTACGATCCCGAGCGCGAGCCGGACCTGTCGTTCGAAACGGGCTGGGTTCAGGACAAGACGAACCAGCTCATCATGCTGGACACTTTCTTCGGTGCCCTCCAGCCAAAGACATCACTCTGTTTTTTCTATGCGAAGAAGACGCCGCTCTCGGAAAGCGCAAACCGCGTCATCGTCGGCGTCGCGAGGGTGATCGGCGTCGGAGGGCATACTGAATACGCCTACGAATCGGCCGGTGACCTCAAGGGCGTTCTCTGGGAGCGATGCGTCAGGCACTCCCTTCGGCCGGGGGGCGACGACGGCTTTCTGATGCCATATTACGACGTGTTAGCCGCTGCACAGACCGACGTGCGCGTGCCCATCGAAGATTGCGTGGCCTTCGCGCCGGAAGACCAGTTCGACGCGTTCTCCTACGGCTCAGAGCATCTCGGTCACGATGGCGCGATAGCGTCGCTGCTTTCCTGCGCCGCGGCTTTGCGAGCTACCGCGAAGATTGTCGAAACCGACGTTTCCGGCTCGCTTGCGTGGATCGACCGTGAGATTGCTCGCCTTTGGACGGCGCGAGGCGTTCACCCGGGACTCGGAAGTGCTCTGAGCGCCTTCGGGCTGGAGCATGGATCGCTGCTCGCGCATGAGATCGTGCGTGTCGGAAGCCGCGAAGGCGAGGTGTTCGACGCCTTCGCCTTCATCGACGGCATCGTGAAGAAACCATCTACATTTCCGCAAGCCGAGAAGCTCGGCTTCGGCTCGACTTACCGCGAAAAATGGAAGAGCCTCGCATCGCCACGCCGCCAATTGCTCGATCTTGTCGCTCGTTGCAGCCTGACCGCCGACCAGGCGCTGCGAGCTTACCAGCCTAGTCAGCGAGGCGTCTTCACTGAGGCGACCAGCGACGGGGACCTCTTGGCCAATCCGTACCTGCTCTACGAGCGGGATGAGTCAGCGGCTCAACGGATTGCCTTTGGTGTCGTCGATCGTGGCGTATTCCCGGCGGAGGTCATTCGCGAGGTTGCACCGCTGCCAGCTCAATCGATGATGACCGACGGGATCGACAAACGTCGTGTCCGCGCGCTGATCACCGACATGTTGGAGCATGCCGTTCAGAACGAGGGGCACACGCTTCTTCCTCGGAGCTGGATTGTGAGTCGAGCAATCGAAGCGCCCCTCGATCCTCTCTGCGTGGTCGACGAGGACGTCATCGACATGGTCGCGGACTACCTCGCACTCACCTTGGAGAGAGCGCGAACCTCAGATGACGAACTCGCGCTGAAGCTCAGGCGGTATGGCACCTCGCGGACCGTAATCACAAACGCGGTCCGGAAACGCGTCGGTGGCAAGCGCCACTCGATTGTCCACAAATGGCGCGCGCTCGTCGATGCGGTGCTGCCTCCGATAGGAGCCGCACCGGAGGCGGAGGTCGAAGAACTGGCACGAAGGGAAAAATCGGGAGCGCTTGAGCAGCTCGCATGTGGACGTTTCTCCGTCCTCATCGGTCCGGCAGGGTCGGGCAAGACCACGCTTCTGAAAGTGTTGTGTGACCTTCCAGAGATAAGCTCGGGCGGGATTCTTCTTCTGGCCCCGACCGGCAAAGCGCGCGTCCGCTTGGAGGAAGCGACGGAACGTCTTGGGGAGGGTCAGACACTGGCTCAATTTCTCCAACGCTATGAGCGGTACAACGGCGCGAGTGGGCGCTACTTCCGGAATCCCGAAGCGCCGCGAGAGAAGGGATATCGGTCGGTTATCGTCGACGAATGTTCGATGCTCACCGAGGATCAGCTTTCGGCGCTGATCGATGCGATCGAGGGCGTTGATCGTTTGATCCTGGTTGGCGATCCTCGCCAGCTCCCGCCCATAGGCGCTGGCAGGCCGTTCGTGGACATCTGTCGGAAGCTCGCGCCCTCTGAGGAAACTCCTCAGTTTCCGAAGGTCGCGCCAGGTTACGCCGAACTCACGATCATCGGTCGCCAGCGGGGAACAGACCGGGGCGACGTACTGCTGGCCCGGCAGTTCAGCGGCGAGCCGTTGGATGCCGGCGCGGACGAGGTGTGGGAGGCGCTGAGGTCCGGCACGCTGTCGCACGTGCGAACTGCGCATTGGGCCCTCCCGAGCGATCTGGAGCCGCGACTTACGAACGAGATTGTCAGAGGTCTGGCGCTTGCCGACCACTCCGATCAGCGCGGGTTCGAACTGAGCATCGGCGGAAGCGAATGGGAAGGGCACGTTCTTTTCTGGGCACGACGCGCCGGTGAGACCGAGGGCGGCGCTGCGGAGGCAGCTCACGACTGGCAAATCTTGTCGCCTGTGCGATCGGGCCCCCCCGGTGTGGAAGCGATCAACCTCGCGATCCAGCGCCGGTTTCGGGACAAGGTGCGAGATCGCGCGCTGACCCCATATGCGAAATACCCGAAGCCTGCCGGGCCTCAAGGCGTTTTGTGGGGCGACAAGGTGATCAATCTCCGCAACAACGGCCGACGTCGCACCTATCCGCGCCAGGAACGATCCTACGTCGCGAACGGCGACATCGGCATAGTCGTCGGCGGCTACAAGACCGGGAAGATGAAGTTTCGCCCGCGAGACCTCGAAGTCGAATTCGCGAGTCAGCCCGGCGTGAAATTTACCTACTATGCGGGCGAGTTCTCTGGCGAAGAGGGCACGCCGGAGCTCGAACTGGCGTATGCCCTAACGGTCCACAAGACCCAGGGAAGTCAGTTCGAGCGAACGTTTATTGTGCTGCCGCGCAATTGTCGGCCCTTGTCGCGAGAACTGCTCTACACCGCGATCACGCGACATCAGCAAGAACTCATTCTTCTCCACGAAGATGACATCGGCGCCCTGCGGCGATACTCAGACCCGTCTGCCTCGGAGATCGCGCGGCGAATGACGGACCTCTTCGAGGCGCCCGGGCCCGTTGAAGTGAAAACCGTCTCGGGCCCACGCTTTCTCGACAAGCATCTTCTGCATCGGACGAGCCGCGGCGAGTTCGTGCGGTCCAAATCGGAATTGGCCATCGCAGAGAAATTGAACGGGATGGGCATCGGCTACGTCTACGAACAGCCCCTGCAACTCGATGGGAAGACGCGCTGGCCTGATTTCACGATCGTCGATGAGGACTCGGGGGTCACCTATTATTGGGAGCATCTGGGCATGCTGTCGGACCCGCAATACGCGGCACGATGGCAGATCAAGCGCATGGCGTACCTGGCAGCAGGCATCCGGCCGATCGATGAACAGGCAGGGGGAGATGTCCTGATCGAGACCATGGAAACGGCGGGATCGGGCCTGGACATGGTCGAGGTTAACCGGCTTGCCCGCTTGATCGTGGGCTGAGCATTGCGCGGTCGTCTCTGGTCTTGACGCCCTGTCTCTTAGCGAGTGCAGCGGCTGCCCTCTTCCTGATCAAACAATCTGAGTGAGAGTTTGTCACCTATGCGAATGGCTTTCGTCAGGATATTTGTCCTCCTATTGGATAGGAGGAGGGCCGTTACAGCGGGGCGTCTACGCTCGTGCTTCGCCTCTACGATTTGTTGTGACGGTGTTTTTGGGGAACGTTTGCTATACGTGAAGCTCTTCCCGGGAAACTGTCTTCACCCTCTCAACCTCTGTCGCGCTTGATCCAAGCCCACCATCCCGGCGATCCAGGATAGAGATGGGTGTATTGATTTCGCCGACTTTGGCGGGTACTTTATCGGTAGCAAAAGATTCGAAGTCTGAGGTCTACGCCTCACCGCGAAACGGTCGATAGATACCGATAGTTCACAGAATTTTACCGTCCTGAAATTCCGAAAAAACCTAAGCAAAATCAAAAAGTTAAGTTTTTGACGGTATCTTCAGCGGTATACCCACCCGAGGATTTTATTTTTCGTAAGTATATCAGACGCTTAGGGCAGAAAAAATATTAGAGTGGGAATGATCTGAGTGATCAAGGGACCGGGATGGCGACAAGCTGTTTCGGTCCTTTTTGCATGTGGTGCAACGACAATTGCGTTCCATCATCAAGATGAAAACTGCACCATAAACGCAAATATCGCCTCTTCGAATTTCAATGAAATTCAGGGCGAAGTACTATTCCGATTATTTGAAAGCTTACAGTGGCGATCTCAATCGCCATGGGTCTCGGCTTAAGTTCCCCTTCCAACCCAAGGCGAGGCAATGGCGCCTCGCCAGACAGACTATGAAATCTTAGAGCTGAACCTTGTCGAAAGCCTTGCGGTCGATGCCGAGTGCGTCGAGGTCAGCACCAGCAGGCTTGCGGTGCGAACGGACGGCAGCCGAAACAGCGACGGCAGCGCCGAAAACAGCAAAAGTTTCACCGAAGAACTTACGGGTCTTAGCAACTGTGCGCATGTCATTCTCTCCTTTGTGATGCCCAGAATATGAGCATTCATATGAATTTGCACAACGCATGATGCAGCGGGGGAGCCATGCGCCGGAGCTGCAACTCTTTCGGGTGTCAGCCGTGAAAAATCTGCATAGCTGCTTGCTGTTTGACTAGACGAGCTTTTTTGCTATTGCGAAAAAGGAAAGGGAGAAGCTGAGCCATGACGATCACGATTTACGGCATCAAGAACTGCGATACAATGAAGAAAGCGCGGACGTGGCTCGAGGCGCAGGGCGTCGATTATGCATTCCATGATTACAAGAGTGCCGGGATCGACGAAGCGCATCTCAATAGGTGGTGCGACGCGGCCGGATGGGAAGCAGTTTTAAACCGGGCTGGCACCACATTCAAAAAGCTGGACGACACGCAGAAAACCGATCTGACCCGTGAGAAGGCGATTGGCCTGATGCTTGAGCAACCCTCTATGATCAAGCGTCCCGTCCTGGAAGCTAAAGGCAAGATCACTGTGGGTTTCAAGCCTGAGACTTATGCCGGGTTATTCGAGTAAGCCCATGTCGAAAACCACTCGTGCCACCCAGATGTTGACGAAGGCAAGCGTTGCTTTCAGCACCGTGACCTATGAATACGACCCGAACGCGGATCGCATCGGTCTTCAGGCGGCGGAAGCAATAGGTGCTGCGCCGCATCTGGTGCTGAAAACGCTGATGGCAGAGGTGGATGGCAAGGCGGTGTGCGTTGTCGTGCCATCGGACTGCGAAGTCAGCATGAAGAAGCTGGCAGCGGCATTCAGTGGTAAGTCGGCGAATATGATGAAGCCTGCCGATGCAGAGCGGGCGACGGGATATCATGTCGGCGGCATCAGTCCGTTCGGGCAGAAGAAGCTGGTACCAACCGCCATGGAAGCCCGATCTTTGGCGCATGAATATGTCTACATCAATGGTGGGCAGCGCGGCCTTCAACTGCGGCTTTCTCCCGAGGACGCGCAAGCCGTATTAAAGGCGGTCATCGTGCCGCTGGTGGCAGAGTAGCATCGAAACACGGTTGGCTTTCACGGCGAATGGGCTATGTTTCGCGGCTCATGACAAGTACATATGAAGGCACACCATGACAGCTTCCCCAAATGGCACCCCATCGGTCGATCCCGTCAAGCTTCAAAAATTGGCCGAAGTCGCGGTCAAAGTCGGCCTGCAGCTCCAGAAGGATCAGGATCTGGTCATTACCGCGCCGCTGGCAGCGCTGCCGCTAGTGCGGTTTTTGACGAAGCACGCTTATCTGGCGGGCAGCGGTCTGGTCACCACCTTCTATTCCGACGAGGAAACCACACTTGCCCGTTATCGCCATGCAAGCGATGCGAATTTTGATCGCGCATCCGGCTGGCTTTATGACGGCATGGCCAAGGCTTACGCTAACGGCGCTGCGCGTCTGGCTATTTCCGGCGACAACCCGATGCTGCTGGCCAACGAAGATGCGACGAAAGTGGCCCGCGCCAACAAAGCGAACTCCATGGCCTACAAACCGGCGCTGGAGAAGATTTCCAACTTCGACATCAACTGGAACATCATCTCCTACCCCAACCCCTCATGGGCGAAACAGGTATTCCCAGGTCTGCCGGAAGACGAAGCGGTTCGGAAACTTGCGGACGCAATTTTCGCCGCCTCACGCGTCGACGTGGCCGATCCGGTAGCGGCCTGGCAGCAGCATAATGCCAATCTGGCCAAGCGCTCCAAATGGCTGAACGACGAGCGTTTCTCCTCGCTGCACTTCACCGGCCCCGGCACGGATGTAACCATCGGGCTGGCTGACGGGCATGAATGGCATGGCGGCGCTTCCACGGCCAAGAACGGCGTGACCTGCAATCCGAATATCCCGACCGAAGAAGTCTTCACCACACCACATGCGCTACGGGTGGATGGCTATGTCTCCAGCACCAAGCCGCTGTCGCATCAGGGCACCTTGATCGACGATATTCAGGTGAAGTTCGAAGGCGGTCGCATTGTAGAGGCAAGGGCGTCCAGGGGCGAGGCAGTGCTGAACAAGGTGCTTGATACCGACGAAGGTGCGCGACGTCTGGGAGAAGTGGCACTGGTGCCGCATTCATCTCCGATTTCAGCAAGCGGCATCCTGTTCTTCAACACGCTGTTCGATGAGAATGCCTCCTGCCATATCGCGCTTGGTCAGTGCTATTCAAAATGCTTCCTCGATGGCGCTTCGCTCAGCCAGGATCAAATCAAGGCTCAGGGCGGAAACTCCAGCCTGATCCATATCGACTGGATGATCGGCTCCGACAAGGTTGATATCGATGGCGTCAGAGCCGATGGTTCGAAGATGCCGGTGATGCGCAAGGGCGAGTGGGCCTGATGTCTATCTCGGTGCCTGTGCTTTCTGGCTAAGCCAGACGCTGAACAGCACCATCAGAAAACCAACAATCTGGATTGGCGAGAGGCTTTGGCCGAGCGCCAACCAGCCGAGCAGCGTGGCGGTGAGCGGGCTTAAAAAGCCGAGCGACGCCGCTGCCGATGGCTCGATGCGGGAAAGACCGCGAAACCACAAAAGATAGGTCAATGCAGCGCCGATGATGCCGAGATAGGCAAGGCCGAGCACGTTTTGCGTTGTGAGTGAAGGCAGGGCCGGCTCCAGAAACAACGCGACTGGCACCAGCAACAGGCCGCCAGCGGTCAATTGCCATGCGGTGAATGTCAGGCTCGACACCGGCGGCTGCCAGCGCCGCGTCATAACTGTTCCGAAAGCCATGGAGACCGCTCCCGCAAAAGCTGCGGCGATGCCGATCGGATCAAGCGTCGCATTTGGCGTCAAAACGAGAAAAGCCACCCCCGTCATGCCGATAACACCGGCGACAATGGCAAGCGGGTGGATAGACCTGCCGAGAATGAATCGCGACAATGCGATGACGATCAAAGGCTGTACGGCACCCACCGTCGCGGCGACGCCGCCCGGCAGGCGATAGGCCGATACGAACAGCATGGCCCAGAAAAAGGAAAAGTTCAGCGCACCTAGAATGAAAGCCCGGCTCCACCAGATGCCGAAGGGAAGCTTGCGCACGAAAAGCAGCAGAAGCAGGCCTGCGGGCAAGGCGCGGAGCATGGCCACGTGCATGGGATATCCAAGTGGCAGGAATGACGTTGTGATGATGTACGTGCTGCCCCAAATGGCAGGCGCAAGCGCGGTCAGCGCTACATCGGCGGCGTAATACGTATTTCTCTTCATATCAATATTCTCTAGATCAAGATAAATTCAAAATAGCGACATTTGTCTTGACGTCAAGAGACTTCATGTTATCCATGATCCATGAGTGAAAAGAAGACGACCGATCATGTCGACAGAGTTCTGGCACAATGGCGCAGGGAACGACCGGAACTCGATGTCGCACCCATGGGCCTTCTGGGGCGTCTAACCCGCTTGAGAAATCACCTCAGCCGGGAAATCGAAACGGTTCTCCAGCAACACGACCTACCGACTTCCGCCTTCGATGTGCTGGCGACCTTACGGCGCGCGGGTGCGCCTTACCGGTTGTCACCGGGGGAATTGCTTGAGATGACGATGGTCAGTTCCGGCACGATGACAAACCGTATCGACCAGTTGGAAAAGGCAGGCTTTGTAGAGCGTGTCAACAACCCCCAAGATCGGCGCAGCGTGCTGATCGCGCTGACCGACAAGGGGTTCGACGTGATAGAACAGGCCGTCACCGCCCACGTGGAAAATCAGCATGGACTGGTCGCCAGTCTTGATGCGAAGGACAGAGAAGAACTGGACCGGCTGCTTAAAAAATTCCTCGCTGCATTCGAGGAATAACCTCCGAAACCCGGAAATGCTCTAAAAAAGGCTGCCCTGATCGATCGGACCTGACGATGGCGTTTTTGCCGATTTCTTTTTAGGTGCCGCAGATGCGGTGTCTGCTGGCGGCGCACCTTCCGCGGTTGCGATGGCCGAAACGACCCCATCGGCGAATTCCATAGACACGACCGCGCCTGATGAAATGGCAGCGGCGCGTGTCAGCGGGCGGTTCTCATCGTCGCGTATAACGGCATAACCGCGCTTCAGCACGTTTTTGTAGGATAAAGATTGCAGAATACGGTCGTGCGCGGCGAGGCCAGAGCGGTGGTGCGCCATGCGATTGAGAACGGCCGTATCCGCCCGGCGAGCAGCGCTGGAGATGCGCTCCCCCTGTCGCTCGATCTGTCCGATCAGACGAGCAGGCAGCGAGCGTAAGGAGGAATCAGACGACGACACACGTGCCTGCGCCTGTAACAGTCGGCGCTCCACCAGCCCTTCGGCGCGCTGCATACGCTCTGCGATGCGCTGGCGATGCTGTTTCAGGCCGTGAGTCAGAACATCCGGGCGTAAATGCGCAGCCGTTCGCTCGAAGCTGCGGCGTTTGTTGAGCGTGTTCAACTCCAGCCCCCGCCCCAGGCCGCTAGCCGCTTCATCGAAACGGCGACGGGGCAAGGCCAGCAACTGGTCCAGCGACGGCAGGGCGCGCACGAGCGCCCGCAAATTCTGGCTGCGATTGTCCATTTGCCGCATCATGGAGCCGGAAAGGCGTGCAGACAGGCCGGAAAGCTGGGCTTGCAGATCGACCCGCACCGGCACGGCCATCTCCGCAGCGCCCGTTGGCGTCGGGGCACGCACATCCGCTGCATGGTCGATCAGCGTCGTATCGGTTTCATGCCCGACAGCGGAAATCAGCGGAATTTCGCTCTCTGCGGCAGCGCGGACGACGATTTCGTCGTTGAAGCTCCAAAGATCTTCGAGGCTACCGCCGCCACGCCCCACGATCAGCACGTCCGGGCGCGGAATATCCCCGCCGGTTTTGAGCGAGTTGAAGCCTCTTATGGCGTTTGCGACCTCTTCGCCAGAGCCTTCGCCCTGCACTTTGACAGGCCAAACCAACACATGCACCGGGAAGCGATCCGAAATGCGGTGCAGAATATCGCGGATGACGGCACCGGTTGGCGAAGTGACGACGCCGATGACTTTCGGCATGAAAGGCAGACGCCGCTTGCGCGCCTGATCGAAAAGACCTTCCGCCGCCAGCTTGCGACGGCGTTCTTCCAAAAGCGCCATCAGCGCGCCCGCACCCGCAGGTTCCAGGCTTTCGATAACGATCTGGTATTTCGATGAGCCAGGGAAGGTGGTGATCTTGCCGGTAGCGATGACTTCCATACCCTCTTCGGGCCGGAATTTCAGCTTGGAAAAGCTGCCCTTCCAGATGACCGCATCGATACGGGCACGGTCGTCCTTCAGTGAGAAATAGGCATGACCGGACGAGTGGGGGCCGCGATATCCGGAAATCTCCCCCCTCACCCGCACCTGGTCGAAAGCATTCTCGACGGTCCGTTTGATGGAACCGGAAAGCTCCGAAACGGAAAACTCGGTGAGATTGCTGAGTGCAGGCTGACTGAAAATATCGCTCATCACACGATTTTACCCATTATCCGGCGATTCGCAAATCGCCGTGATTGCGCATTATTTTGGCAATCTTGACGAGATTAAATTTAACAGTTGTGCAACAAGCTGCTATATTTGGCGTTAGGAAGTGCATGCATGGAGGAGAATACGGGTTTTTAGAGGCGACGATGCCATGCCTCAAGCCCGCAGAGGAGGAGCGGCATCATGATCTTCATTCTTGGAATTTCGCTCGGCGTAACCGCGCTCACGCTTCGCTCCCCCGCTATTATTGCAGGGGTTGGCTTGGCAATTGTCGCCGCATTTGGCTTGGCAACGGCCCTATTGGGTGTGCTGCATGTCGCTCCGTTGTTGTTTGCACTCGGTGGCTACAATGTCGGTATATTCGCTGGTTTTGTCGCGATGATGACAGTTCAAAAATTCAGGGTTTCGATGAACGTTCCGCATTAAGAGTGGCAACGTCTAACCATTTCTGAACCCGGCCCCAGCTATGCTCCGCCTCATTTATCAGGGTCGTGGAGTATCATTTGTCGCCGCTCATATTCCTCAGTTACAATATTGTGCTGCTAGTGATCTGCGGACTGACCACCTTTACCGTCGGCCTAGGAGAGAGCGTTCGTATTCCGGTCGCCGGTCTGGTGGGCGTGGCTTTAGCCCTTATGGTAATACAGATTTCGCGAAAATTGCTGGTATCGAAGGGGTTCGGCCTTCTTGCCGCAAGCATAAGCAGAACAGTCGTTCTTTTGAATTACGGGCTTTTCTTCCTCATCCTACTGCGTAACCCAATGCTACAATGGCCAGCTGTGTTTCTAGTAACATCGATTGCGGCGCTCTTCCTCGGCGGCTTTGGATACCGCCGTGGGTTGAGGAAGATCGATAAGGCGCCTTAGACCGTTTCCCAACCACCCTTTTCCGCCGCCCGATATATCGCGTCGATGAAGAGCTGGCTGCTCTTCGAGCTTTCCAGTGAAACAATTTCTGCATCCCCTCTTTCCGCACAGACGGCAAAAGCTTCGATCTGACGACGATACTGCCTGCTGTCCTGAAAGCGGAAGATTTGCGACTGGGCGTGATTCTGGTTGGTCAGCTCTACTTCTTCTGCACCCCAACGATCTGCGTTGAAAGGGGATTTCACTTCGATGTAACCCTCAGTGCCATGGAAAACCATGACCTGTCGGGCGGCAAGTTGAGTGGCGACATAGAAGTTTAGTTCGAAATCACCGAAATCCGCTTTCACGCTGGCGTAAATATCCGTACCGAAGGTTGGGTCGCGTTCCACGGTAGCAAAGACCCGCTTCGGCTCCTTGCCTGTAGCAAAGCGCGTAGCGATTGTTGGATAAACGCCGATATCCGGCAAGGCCCCACCGCCGAGTTCCGGAATGTTGCGCATGTTTGCAGGATCACGATTAAAATAGCTGAAGGCGCCCTGCACATATTTAAGAGTACCAATGGCGTTCGATGCCAGCAACTCCCGCACCTTTCGCCAAACAGGGGCGTAGGTAACCATATAGGCTTCAGAAATCATCACCCCGTTTCTGTCACGCGCGGCAATCAACCTGTCGATCTGTTCTGCTTTAAGCGCTATCGGTTTTTCACACAGCACATGCTTGCCAGCATCTGCTGCCTTTTCCGACCATTCGACATGATGGGCCGTGGGAAGCGGAATGTAGACAGCATCGATGACATCGGATGCCAGCATCTCCTCGTAAGAACCGAAGGCATGCGTGACGGAAAAACGATCCGCAAGTGCGCGCGCCTTGTGGACATCGCGGCTGGCGATTGCCGTTACCACGGCGTTTTCCGCATCCTGAATGGCAGGGATTACGAGATCTCGACCAATCTTCGCCGTCGACAGAATTCCGAAACGTAACATGCTGATCTCCCTTACTCTGCGACCTAATTTAGAGGCCGCGACACAAAATGAAAACGCCTCATTGAAATGACCGAGCGGAAAAAATAGCAGTGGCTGGATATGTCCTCTCTTCGGCGCTATCCTGTATTTAACCTTTGCGATATAGCAGCGAAGCTGCGGCATCCTAGAAATCGGAGACGCAGAAAATGTCCCACCACAACACAGCGCTGCTCGTTATCGATGTGCAAGAGTCTTTTCGCCACACGCCTTACTTCGAAGACAGTGGCTTGGCTGCTTACATCGAACGGCAGCAAAAGCTGATCGACGGCGCGCAGGCGGCTGACATTCCCGTCATCCAAATATTCCATGTGGATGACGACCACGCGTTTTCGCAGGAAAACGGCTTTGTGTGCGCCCTTGAGGGCATCCACATTTCACCTGACGTCACTTTTCACAAGAACCGACATTCCGCCTTCGTAGGAACCGGGCTTGATATCTGGCTGACGGAAAAAGGCATCAACCGTCTGATTGTTTCCGGCATCCGTACTGAACAATGCTGCGAAACCACGACTCGGCATGCTGCCGATATGGGCTACAAAGTGGATTACGTAACCGAAGCGACTTTGACTTTTACAATGACGCACTCAACCGGCGAAGCCTTTACCCCAGAGCAGATCGCAACCCGCACCGAGCTTGTTCTTGCTGGCCGGTTTGCCCGCATCGTCACGGTGGAAGAGGTGCTTCGAGCCAACAAAAGGGTGTCGTGATGGGAGAACGAGGCAGATCGGACATCGAAGTCATTCCGGTTTTCGTGCTTCTCCCACCGCAAACGCTGCTGCTTGATGTTGCGGGACCGCTGGAAGTGCTGCGTTATGCCAATCAGGAACAGAGCCAAGTTCGTTTCGACTGCCACTACATAGCCATTGGCGAAACCCAGACCACGACGATCGGGCTTACTCTTTCCGGCCTGGAACCTTTTCCAGAAAAGCTGCCTGAAAATGCGATGGTAATGATTTCCGGAAGTTCATCAGCCGCAGAATCAACAGGGGAGCGGAGGCAGCTCTCCGACTGGTTACGCAAAGTGACTAGAGTGGATACGACTATCGTTTCCATATGTTCCGGTGCCCTGATTGCGGCGGAAGCGGGTGTTTTCGACTATCGACAATGCACGACGCATAGCGATTGCCTGGATGAGTTACGCAGGCTGGCACCATTGGCGCAAGTGCTGGACAACCGGCTGTTCGTGGAAGATGGGAAACGATTTTCCAGCGCCGGCATTTCGACCGGAATCGATCTTCTGCTTCACATCGTTTCTTCCCTGACCAGTCCAGTGATAGCCGCGCGGATTGCTCAGACGATGGTGGTGTATCTGCGCCGCACAACAAGAGATCCACAAATCTCACCGTGGTTTACGGGCAGAAGTCACATCCATGCTGCCGTACACAGGGCGCAGGATGCCATCGTAGCGGACCCGGCACGTGACTGGTCGCTTGGGCAATTGGCCCGTCTCGTCAACACCAGCGAACGCCATCTTTCCCGACTGTTTCGCGAACATTCTGGCTTGAGCGTTGTGGACTATATCAATCTTATACGGGTCAATCTCGCGCGCGATATTTTGATAAACTCCCGTATGGATATGGAAACCGTGGCCGAACGGGCGGGGTTTTCGTCTGCCCGGCACCTTCGCCGCGTCTGGCAGCAGCACCACCCGCAACCTCCAGGTTCTTACCGCGCGCCCTCCTCCTGAACCTTTTCCGGACTCGCCGGGTTTGCATCAATACGTTCGGCGATACCATCAAGGAAATTGAATGGTTATGCCTAACTTCCGTTGATAACGTCGAGACACATCAGAAAAAGAATGAAGGAGTTCCCCCGTGGAGAAACGCGCACTTGGCCGCACCGGTCTTTCCATTGCCCCGATTGTATTCGGCGGCAACGTCTTCGGCTGGACTGCGGATGAGAAGACCTCTTTTCAGCTTCTGGATGCCTTCTTCGATGCAGGCTTCAATGCCATCGACACGGCAGATGTCTATTCCGCATGGGTGGACGGTCATCAGGGAGGCGAGTCCGAAACCATTATCGGCAAATGGCTGAAGCAGAGCAGCGTGAAGCGCGAGGATGCAGTCATCGTAACCAAGGTCGGCTTCGACAACAATGAGCGCAAGACCGGGCTCAGTGCGAAATGGATCGCACAGGCAGTCGAAGATTCCCTGCGCCGCCTCCAGACAGACTATATCGATCTTTACCTGGCCCATAAACCGGACGCGGAAGTGCCGTTGGAAGAGACACTTGGCGCATTCGACAAATTAAGGCGTGATGGCAAGGTGCGTGCGATCGGCTGCTCAAACTACGATGCCGCGCAACTCCAAGCGTCGCTGGATGTCGCCGCGAAGAATGGTTTGCCGCGCTATGACGTGATCCAGCCGGAGTATAATCTTTATACTCGCGAGAAATTTGAAGGTGCGCTCGCTGAGCTTTGCCTCAATCAAGAGATCGGTGTCATCAATTATTACGGGCTTGCCGCAGGCTTCCTAACCGGCAAATATCGTAGCAAGGCAGATACAGAAGGGGTTGCGCGCTCCTACCGTGTCGCAGACTATCTGGATGCCAAAGGCTTGGCCATTCTTGGCGCGATGGACACGATTGCCGCTGAAACCGGCGCAAAGCTTGCCGACATTGCGCTTGCCTGGCTTTTGCAGAAAAATACAGTCACCGCCCCGATTGCCAGCGCCACCAGCCTTTCCCAGCTTGAAAGCTTCAAACGTGCGGTCGACCTCAAACTCACCGAAGAGATGGTCGCGCTTCTCGATAAGGCAGGTGCATGAATGGGCCTGACGATACGTTACGCCCGCCCGGAAGACCGGGAAGATTGGTTGAAACTGTGGAACGATTATCTTGCCTTTTACGAAGTCGACTTGCCGCCAGACGTGACCGAACATACCTGGGGTAGGATCATCGATCCTGCATCCCGTGTTTCCATGCGAACTGCGGTTCTAGATGAAAAGACGGCTGGCTTCGCCATTCATCACTTCCATGATTCCACTTGGGTAAAGACACCGGATTGCTATCTGGAAGACCTGTTCATCGATGCCAACGTTCACGGAAAGGGCATAGGTCGCGCGCTGATCGATGACCTCATCGCCATCTGCAATGAGAAAGGCTGGTCCCGTCTTTATTGGCATACCAACGAGGACAACGTACAGGCCCGCAAACTATATGACAGCTACGCTGAAAGTGACGGCCATATCCGCTATCGCATCAGGCTTTGAACCGAAAGAAATCCACGAAAGCCCTCAGCGCCGGACGCATCTGTCGGCGCGAGGGGTAGTAAATGTAAAAGCCATCGAACGGCGCGCACCATTCGTCCAAAACTGAAATGAGACGACCCTCAGTCACGTCCTCGCTGATCCGCTGCTCGAAAACAAAAGCTAGTCCGGCACCGTCCAACGCTGCGCGCCGGATCAAACTTTGATCCGTCAAAATCAGCGGACCCTGCACATCAACGACGAGAGGCTTGCCATCCTTCTCCAGTTCCCAGCGATAGATGCTGCCGCTCGAGAAGCGGCGTCTGATGCATCGGTGCAGCATCAAGTCGCGCGGGTGCTGCGGCTTGGGATAGCGCTCGAAATATGCCGGCGATCCGACGATCCTGCTGCGCCACCAACCGCTCGCCCGCACCGCGATCATGTCGGAATCGAGATGCTCTCCCAATCTCAAACCGGCGTCGAAGCCCTTGGCCACGATGTCTTCGAACCGGTCATCTGTGGAGACCTCCAAGGAAATATCGGGATAGAGTGCTAGAAACTCCCCCAGCCTTGGTACGATGAGATCTTCAGCAGCAAGTCTCGGCATTGCAACTCGCAACGGTCCCGCTGGTTTTCCGGTGGTCTCTGCCAGTGTCTGAATAACGGCATCGATATCAGAAAGAGCGGGGCCAAGCGTCTGCAGAAGCTGGCTACCCTCTTCCGTCGGAGATACACTGCGCGTTGTGCGATGAAGCAGCCGCAGGCCGAGGCTTGCCTCAAGCGCGGAAACAGCGTGGCTAACCGCTGAAGGGGCAATGCCCAATTCTGCCGCAGCCTTTCGAAAGCTGCGACATTCGGAAACGGCTGCCAGAACGGCAAGTTGGGAGAGCTGCACACGGTTCATTGTTCTAAGATTTAGAACAAGCCGCTCACATTTGCAGTGATTATTTTCGTCGGATAACCGCATTATTGTGGGCTGCATCACCTTTATAAATCCACGGATGGAGAGAATGATGGACAACCGAACCCTTGGAAGCGAACTTTCAGTCTCAGCGCTTGGTCTGGGCTGCATGGGCATGAGCCACGCCTACAGCCCCTCTTCAGACGAAGCGAACTCGATAGCAACGCTTCACCGTGCCGTAGAGCTCGGCCTAACCTTTTTCGATACAGCGGAGGTTTATGGTCCCTATACGAATGAGATGCTTGTGGGGAAGGGGCTGAAACCCTTTCGGGACAAGGTAACCATCGCCACCAAATTCGGCTTCAAGATTGATGCCACCAAACCATCGGGGCAGATGATGGTCGGAACGGATGGCAGGCCTGAAAACGTCCACGCCGTTGCAGAAGCCTCGCTACGCCGCCTTGGTATTGATGTCA
Organism: Agrobacterium larrymoorei; assembly: GCF_013322225.1. GTDB lineage: Bacteria > Pseudomonadota > Alphaproteobacteria > Rhizobiales > Rhizobiaceae > Agrobacterium > Agrobacterium larrymoorei_A. Next base: position 42,411 of record NZ_JAAMFB010000027.1, on the reverse strand, counting down.
TCGACCTCTTCTATCAGCATCGCGTCGACCCGGATGTCCCCATCGAAGAGACAGTCGGCGCTATGGCAGAGCTGGTTCAGCAGGGCAAAGTCAGATATCTTGGCTTATCAGAGGCAAGCGCGGAAACCCTTCGCAAAGCTCATTCAGTGCATCCCATCGCTGCCATCCAGAGCGAATATTCACTGTGGACCCGCGACCCGGAAGAAAACGGGGTTCTGGAAACCTGCCGGGAACTCGGCATAGGCTTCGTTCCATTCAGCCCCTTGGGCCGCGGTGCTCTAACCGGTGCATTGAAAAATCTCGATGGTCTATCCGACACAGACTTTCGCCGCTCCCTGCCGCGTTTTCAGGCTGAGAATTTCGACGCAAACCTAGCTCTTGTCAGTCTTCTCGAGCAGATGGCGGAGGAAAAGGGTGTGACCGCTGGCCAACTGGCACTTGCCTGGGTAATGTCACAAGGCGACTTCATCGTGCCTATTCCCGGTACCACGAAGATAACGAACCTGGAAAAGAATGTCGCAGCAGCGGACGTGTCTCTCAGTTCGGAAGAATCAAGGAAACTCGGTGAGTTGCTGGCTCCAGCGAAGGTAGCGGGCGGGCGGTACCCGGAGCAAATGGCGAAAATGGCGGGCCGGTAGGCAACAGCAGGAAATGTCACCACTGCAAGCGTGCGGTTGGTGACATTTCCAGCCGGTTTTTCAGCTCTCGCAGCGAAGCCGGAAGAGCGCTCAAATCATCTGCATCAAAGCTCAAACCCAGATGGTTTTGAGCAATTTGCGCCACGATTGAACTTTGCTGCTCATCACGATGTCTTTTAATCGGATCACGGTCTTCCTTTTCCGAAAGCCATAGTTTGTGAAGTGCATAGACCCTCGGATCTATCGTCACCATACGCAACGGCAACCCCGTTTCATCCAAAAGTATCGCTTCCGTTTTTGGCGCGCTGACCAACCAAGACATTCCTTCAATCGCCACGCTGACGAGGTCATCTTCATGGTTGGAAACGCCAGATATAGCTTGCTGAAAGGGCGATTTCGAAAGTGGCTCGATCAAATCCACCATAAAGCCGCTACGGTTGATGGCACGAAAGCTTCCTTGGCGCACTGCTGCGAAACTCGAATCGACATCTTGCAACAGTCCGACCAATCCGCGTTCACTGACGCCATTAGCAGTCAAGCTGATCTTTCGGCGAGCATCTCGCAATAGATCGACATCTTCTGTTGCTAGCGCATCTGAGGCGATGCGCACTCCGGCCAGAGCCTCATATGCAAACAAGGCATTCGTTCCGACCACGACAACACCTTCGCCAAGCCACCGGGCAGCATCCAGACGACGGATGATCCGTGCCGGAACAGATGGTAGACGGCCGACACCTCGCGCGACCATCAACGGCGCCCGCGCTTCGATTTCCGCTTTGAGGCCTGCAATCCGCGAATCGATGACTGCCTTTTCAGTCTGAAATTTTTCTAACAATTTATCGGTTTGCTCAGTTCGAACGCCCAGAGAACGATCCGACTTGTCGATTCTGCGGAGCAAGTACTGCTTGCCGGACCGCTCCCCATAGCGCATCGTGCCGCGAAAACTGTGCCAATGGTGCTGCTGAAGTTGCAACAAAGCTTCGTAGCGTTGTCTAACATCGACAAACGTCCGAATATCATCTCCATTCAACATATTGATTTCAAACATTTTTACACCTAAAATCGCGATATTGCCATTTTGGGTGTAAAATCAAAAAAAATCAATAGCTTAGCTAAGAAAAGCCATAAAAGCTTGAAAGATGGCTTTACTTTTAAGTTAACCTCTAAGAACTCCACCTGTGGATTTCTCGACGTTACCGACGATTTTTGCGGTGAGGGCTTCGAAGTCCTCATCCGTAAGGGTCTTGTCGACCGGCTGAATCTGCACTTCTATGGCGATGGATTTTTTGTTTTCGCCAACCGATGCACCTTCGAAAACGTCGAAGACGTTGACGCCGGTGACCAGCTTACGATCGGCGCTTGTTGCAGCCTTGATGATCGCGCCCGCTTCAACCGACCTGTCCACCACAAAAGCGAAATCGCGTTTGACGGCCTGGAAAGGCGAAAGCTCAAGCGCTGGCTTGGTGCGGGTCGCTTTCTTCTTCGGCTCCGCCATGGCGTCGAGAAAGATTTCGAAACCGCAGTAAGCACCCGAAACGTCGAGTTCACCCAACGTCTTCGGATGAAATTCGCCGAAATAACCCAGGATGACTTTCGGTCCCATCTTGATGGTGCCAGAACGGCCCGGATGGTACCAGCCAGGCGCACCGGCTTCGATCTGCACATTCGACATCGGCAGCCCGCAGGCTTCGATCACGGCCAGAGCATCGGCCTTGGCATCGTAGACATCGATAGCCTTGCCGCCGCCCTTTGTAGCGTTGGACCACATGCGACCAGAACCGGCAAGCGATGCCGTTCCACGACGCACGCCGCCAGCCACACGACGCTGGCCTTCCGGCGTGTCACTTTCATAAGTGCCGGAGACTTCGAAAATCGCGACATCGCCGTAACCCTTGTCGGCATTGCGCTGAGCTGCCGTCAAAAGGCCGGGCAGCAGCGAAGGCCGCATATCGGACATGTCGGCCGCAATCGGATTGGCGAGCTTCAGCGCAGAAGAACCACCGCCGAAGAGCTTTGCCTGCGCTTCCGGGATGAAGGACCACGTCACCGCTTCCAGCATGCCACGGCTTGCCAGCGCGCGGCGCGCAATGCGCGTGCGGATTTGCAACGTCGTCAGAATGCGGCCATTGACGGCACCGAAGCTTTCCAGCGGTTCCGGCTTGATATTATCGACGCCATGGATGCGCATGACCTCTTCCACCAGATCGGCCTTGCCATCTACATCTGGACGCCATGACGGCGCGCACACGGAAACGCGCTCGCCCGAACCCTCCACGCCAAATCCGAGCCCCTTTAGGATCGAGAGACTTTCCTCTGCGGAAACCTCAAGACCCGTCAGGCGCTTCACTTCGGACAGCGGGAAATCGATCCATTTCGGCTCAAAACCCTTGTAACCAACGACTTTGGCCTCACCGGCAACGCCGCCGCAAAGTTCCAGCACCAGTTCCGTTGTGCGCTCGAGACCCGGCACCATATAGTCTGGATCGACGCCACGCTCGAAGCGATAGCGGGCATCGGTAATGATGCCGAGCGAACGGCCCGTCTTGGCGATGTTGATCGGGTCCCACAAAGCGGATTCGATCAGCACATCAACCGTGTTTTCATCGCAGCCGGAATGCTCGCCGCCCATGACGCCGCCGATGGATTCGACGCCGTTGTCGTCGGAAATGACAACGTTGTTCGGGCCGAGCTTGTACTCCCGCTGATCGAGCGCCAGAACGGTTTCACCGTCCTGCGCGCGGCGCACCGTGAGATCGCCCTTGACCTTTGCCGCGTCGAAGACGTGCATCGGGCGACCCTGATCGAAGGTCATATAGTTGGTGATGTCCACCAGCGCATTGATAGGGCGAAGGCCGATGGCCATCAGGCGCTGCTGCATCCACTTCGGGCTCGGGCCATTCTTCACGCCGCGCACGATGCGCAGCGAAAAGCCGGGGCAGAGCGCGGGGTCGTCCAGTTCCAGCTTCACATCGACGGGCGTTGCGCCTTCGACCTTGAAGCTTGGTGCTGCCTTGGTCTTCAGCTTGCCGAGACCGGAGGCAGCGAGATCGCGCGCGATGCCGTAGATCGAGGTGCAGTCAGGACGGTTTGGCGTCAGATTGATCTCGATGACAGGATCGTCCAGCCCGGCGTAGGACGCGAAGGACGTACCGACGGGCGCATCTTCCGGCAGGTCGATGATGCCGTCATGGCTATCAGAAATGTGCAGCTCTTTCTCGGAGCACATCATGCCGTGGCTTTCGACGCCGCGGATTTTGCCGACCGACAGCGTGACATCGATGCCCGGAACATAGGTGCCCGGACGCGCAAGCGCACCGACGAGACCAGCGCGGGCATTCGGCGCACCGCAGACGATCTGCACCGGCTTGCCGTCACCCGCATCAACCGACAGAACCTTCAGACGGTCAGCCTCTGGATGCTTTTCAGCCGACAGAACCTTGGCGATGACGAACGGCTTATAGGCCGCCTTGTCATCGACATCCTCGACCTCGAGACCAATCGCGGTCAGGCGCTCGCAAATCTGGTCCAGCGACGCATCCGTATCGAGATGCTCTTTCAGCCAGGAGAGTGTGAATTTCATAATAGTTTACTCCTCGACTTGACCGATCAGACGCTCAGACCGCCGAACAAAGTCGGCATGTCGAGGGGGCGGAAGCCGTAATGGTTCATCCAGCGAACATCGGCGTTGAAGAAATCGCGCAGGTCCGGCATGCCGTATTTCAGCATGGCGATACGGTCGAGGCCCATGCCCCAGGCAAAGCCCTGATATTCATCCGGATCCAGCCCGCCGGCGCGCAGCACGTTGGGATGCACCATGCCGCAGCCGAGGATTTCCATCCAGTCCTTGCCTTCGCCGAACTTCACGATCGGGCCGGAGCGGTCGCACTGGATATCCACTTCGAAGCTTGGCTCCGTAAAGGGGAAGAAGGACGGGCGGAAGCGCATGACGACGCTGTCGACCTCAAAGAAGGTCTTGCAGAATTCTTCCAGAATCCAGCGCAGATTGCCGACATGCGCCTTTTTGTCGATGACGAGGCCTTCGACCTGATGGAACATCGGCGAATGGGTCGCATCCGAGTCCTGACGATAGGTCTTGCCGGGAATGACGATGCGGATCGGCGGCTTCTGGCTCTCCATGGTGCGGACCTGCACCGGAGAAGTATGCGTGCGCAGTACCTTGCGCTCACCCTTTTCATCCGGCTGGAAGAAGAAGGTGTCATGCATTTCGCGCGCCGGATGGCCCTCCGGGAAATTCAGTGCTGTAAAGTTATAGTAATCGGTTTCGATATCCGGGCCTTCAGCGATGGAGAAGCCCATATCTGCGAAGATCGCGGTGATCTCATCGACGATCTGGCTGATCGGGTGGATGCGACCGCGTTCTGCCGGAGACTGGCGAACCGGCAGGCTGACATCAAGCGTCTCGGCCTTCAAGCGCTCGTCGATAGCGGCATCCTTAAGTTCGCTCTTGCGCGCCGTGATGACGTCCGTCACCTCGTTCTTCAACTGGTTGATCGCGGCTCCGCGCGTCTGGCGCTCTTCGGGCGTCATGGCGCCCAACGTCTTCAGAAGTTCTGAAACGGAGCCCTTCTTGCCCAGCGCCGAAACGCGCACGGCCTCGATAGCGGCCTCATCTCCGGCTGCGGCGATGTCCGACATCAGTTGCGATTTCAAAGTGTCCAGTTCAGTCATCTTTTCCTGCCTCGCCGGGTTTGTTGCCAGCGGCTTCGGTTTTCACAGCATCTTTAAGAAAGTCGGTCGCCAAGATAAAGCGTTGCAGATCACTACCCATCTGCACGCGCCCAATCAACCGGGCGAGCGGCAAAAATCGGCTAAGGACATGCACCAATCGACGCAATTCCGCGATTGCTCCTGCCGGAGCGCGGGATGCCCAGGCATTGTAAGCCGCAGGAAGTGTCTTTTCGGCGTCCCTGGCAAGCGTTGTCAGCGGTAGAAACAGTAGCCAGAGATCCCTTGCCTGCGCGGTGGACAGCGGCATCACGGCCTGCGGCTCTTCCTCGAAATCCATGAAGCCGATTTGGCCATCACGCAGAAAGAAGTCTCGGACATGCGGCCTTCCATGGCATAAACCTGCGGCGTGGAGATCACCAATGGCGGCAGCCGCATCGACCAGAAGCGGATCATGGGCGTCACTGCCCTGTCCCCGCAGCACCTTCAAAGTCCGCTGAACAGTGTCACCCACGTCAGAAAGCACGATTGCGGTTTCCGAAGCGTAAATGATCTCGGGAACGGCGAAACCTGCTCTATCGAATTCGATCATTCTGCGCTTTTCGCGCGCCATCATTTCGCTTGGCTTGAGAATGGGGGACGGTTTGAGAAATTTATAGGGGAGCAGAGAGGCGAACAGTGCCTGCAGCTTCACCCAAAGCGGCGCCTTTTCCGTTCCCTGCCGCTTGATCCAGACCGAGCCGACGGAAAGCTGCAACTGTTGAATGCGCCGGTCGCTCGTCAGAAGAGTTTGCATGAGCGCGGCAATATCCGCGTCCTCAAGATGGACGTGGAAGCCTCTCTCCCTCTCTGTCGGATCGGCGGACTGCAGCATTCTCTTCCTGTCGGATAACGCATTACGCGTCCCAAAGGACGCACAGCGCTGTAACGCTATCAAAGCGAAACCCGCACCGGTTGCCCGGCGCGGGTCTCAATGAACAACAATTTGTCCGCGCCGTAATTACTTTACAGCGGATTCAAACTCGTTGGCCGTACCTGCATCCTTGAGGTACTCAAGAGCCTTCTTCGCGGCGTCTACGAGAGCGCCGAAAGCTGCCGGCTCATGGATAGCCATGTCGGACAGAACCTTACGGTCGACTTCGATGCCAGCCTTGTTCAGGCCGTCGATGAAGCGGCCATAGGTCAGGCCGAATTCGCGAACAGCAGCGTTGATACGCTGGATCCACAGAGCGCGGAAGTTGCGCTTGTTGACCTTGCGGTCGCGGTAAGCGTACTGCTTGGAACGATCCACCGCTGCCTTAGCTGCGCGGATGGTGTTCTTGCGACGGCCGTAGAAGCCCTTGGCTGCCTTGAGTGTCTTGGTGTGCTTGGCGCGGGAAGTTACGCCACGTTTTACGCGTGCCATGTCATGATCTCCTTAAAGTGTCCAAAAATGCGGAAAAGTCTTAGAGACCGTTCGGCAGGTAGTTCTTGACGACCTTTTTGCCGTCAGCTTCGGCCAGAACCATGGTTCCGCGCGCGTCGCGAATGAACTTGTTGGAACGCTTGATCATGCCGTGGCGCTTACCGGCGGCGGCTGCGAGAACCTTGCCGGTGCCAGTGATCTTGAACCGCTTCTTTGCAGCGGATTTCGTCTTCATCTTGGGCATTTTGCTACTCCATTATTTTGTATCGAAACAGGCAGACGAAGCCTGCTTCAAGCTATTCAGGAACGGACTCGGCATGCCCTGCCGGACCGTTCGGACGCGCGCTTATAACCGCAGTTGATAAAAAGCGCAACGGGGAAGAAAAACTTCCCCTGCGAGAATGGGAAACCCAGCTGGAAACGCGCAACTGCGCGTCCCGCTTACGCCTTGGGTGCAAGCACCATCATCATCTGGCGGCCTTCGAGCTTGGGCTCGGCTTCAACCTTAGCAATGGCCAGGGTATCTTCCTTAACCTGCAGAAGAAGCTTCATTCCGAGTTCCTGGTGGGCCATTTCACGGCCACGGAACTTCAGCGTCACCTTTACCTTGTCGCCTTCATCGAAGAAACGGTTCATCGCCTTCATCTTCACCTCATAGTCATGGGTGTCGATGTTCGGGCGCATCTTGATTTCTTTGACTTCAACGATCTTCTGCTTCTTACGCGCTTCGGCCGCTTTTTTCTGGGTCGAGTATTTCAGCTTACCGAGATCGAGAATCTTGCAAACAGGCGGTTCTGCGTTCGGCGAAATCTCGACAAGATCAAGACCGGCCTCTTCCGCCATCTTTAGCGCCTGATCCGTCGGCATCACGCCGAGGTTCTGGCCTTCTTCATCAATCAGCTGAACTTTGGGAATTCGAATTTCCCTGTTTGAGCGCGGGCCTTCCTTAACGGGGGCATCGGCTTTGAACGGTCTGCGAATGGTCGTATTCTCCTGATCTGTTTCGGGATCGCGTCGGCAAAAACAGCTTGTCGGTGCAAATGGCGGAAATGTCGTGAATGCCGCCGCGAAGTCAATAGCACGTCCCAGCAAAAAAATCACCTCCTGTCGTGGTTTTTACGAATCTGTTCTACAGAGAGGAAAAAATCAGGAGGATGACATGACAAATGCCGAGCAAAACATAGAGTATATAGTTGTCGGTAACAGCGAAGCCGCCCGCGAGATCGCCATCCTGTCACGCCCTGCAAGGACCGAAGATGAGCGACCTGCACTGGTCTGGCTCGGAGGCTACCGTTCCGACATGACCGGAACGAAGGCTGTCGAACTCGACCGTTTTGCCGACGAAGCTGGTCTCTCCTGCATTCGGCTGGATTATTCCGGCCATGGAGCGTCGAAAGGCGATTTCGCCAAGGGCACGATTTCCCGCTGGCTGGAAGAATCGGTTGCAGTGCTGAAACACAAAGCACCGAAACGTGTCGTCCTGATCGGCTCATCGATGGGGGGCTGGATAGCGCTGCGGCTTATCGAGGAACTGCGTGCGCATGAAAACGGTCCATCCGTCGCTGGTCTCGTACTGATTGCGCCTGCACCGGATTTCACCGCCGAACTGATCGAGCCAAATCTCTCAGAAGCTGAAAAAGCGTCTCTGGCTGAACGCGGTTATTTCGAAGAGCCGTCCGAATATAGCCCCGAGCCCAACATCTTCACGCGCGATCTTCTGGAGGACGGGCGTCAGAACCTCGTACTCAAGGGCGTAATCGAGACTGGCTGCCCGGTTCACATTTTGCAGGGAATGCGTGACGAGGACGTTCCATATCATCACGCGCTGAGACTCATGGAACACCTGCCCGCTGACGATGTCGTACTCAGCCTCATCCGCGACGGCGACCACCGCCTGTCTCGTCCGCAGGACATAGATCGCATGCTATCTGCCGTCAGAGGCCTTATTTCCTAGGCAAATCGGCAACGGTCTTAACCATATTATTCATCTTGCATTCATCAGATCCGAGTTCCGATTGACACCCGCCCCCTATTTCTCTTAACACTTCGTTAAGACTTTAAGGGACGGGTTTCATGATGAACGCACCGCGGGCGCGTGCTCTGCTTGTAGCAGTTGCGGCCGGACTACTTTCTGCGGCTTCCGTGCAGGCAGAAAACAAGGGTAGCCCAGCCATGGTAACTGGAGGCATTACCTCCCAGCCTATCGGCCATTACGAGTTTTGCCAGAAATACGCATCCGAGTGCGATATTCGCAGCAAACTGACCCCGCCACCGCGCGTTACGGAATACGGCTGGAAGGTCGTCCGGGACATCAATACGGAAGTAAACACCACCATCGTTGCCATGACCGATCAGGAAGTCTACGGCAAGGATGAGGTCTGGGAATATCCGAAGACTGCGGGCGACTGCGAAGATTTCGTTCTCCTGAAGCGCAAGAAACTGGTGGAGAAGGGCTTTGCCGTTTCTGACCTGCTCATAGCCGTTGTCCGCAAGCCGGATGGCGAAGGTCATGCGGTGCTGACCCTGCGCACCACGGATGGCGACTTCATTCTCGACAACCTGTCGAACGAAGTTAAGCTCTGGACCGAGACCAACTATACCTTTCTCAAGCGTCAGGCGTCGTTCAACACTGGCCGCTGGGTCTCCATTGAAGACGGACGCGACGTTCTGGTCGGTGCATTGCGATAAGCGCCATCACTCTGGCGCAACTCATCCGCCAGAGCGGGTATCCCTGAGAGATTAGTGTTCCGCAAGCAGACCAGATGCCATGTGGCGGAACGCCTCTATAGCCTGTGAGAAGGCAGTTTTCGGATCTTCCGAGGCTGCTATCCACAAAGCAGCGTTCAGTACGGCGCCATTCAGCAGCCATGTCGCAGCACGGGCATCCAGCTTTTTCAACGTGCCGTCATCAATCAGCGATTGTACGACTTTTTCAATCCTGCGCAGGCAAGCGGTCTGATTGGGCCATTTGGCAGGATCACCCAATACTGCGGGACCATCCAGCAGCATGATACGCTGTATTTCTGGCTCGAGCGCCATCTCGATATAGGCCGTGCTTTCGGCAAGCAGCCCAAGCCACGGCGTCTCCGCCTGCTCTTGAACCACACGCATGCGCGCCAGCATTTCCGCATCGATTTGATCGATGACGGCTTGTAGCAGGCCCTTCTTGTCACCGAAGTTATGGTAGAGCGCACCACGCGTCAACTCGGCCTCGGCGGTCAAATCATCCATGGAAGATCCGGCGTAGCCCTTGGACGCAAACGCTTTTCGTGCTGCGGCGATCAGTTTTGCGCGTGTCTCCTGGACCATCTCTGCCCGCGTTCTTGCCATTCCAATGCACCCTTAATCTAACATACGTCGCGTATCCTTATTGACATACGCGACGTATGCTCCATATTAGACATACGGAGCGTATATCAGATTGGCTTCGCCATTGAAACAGCATTGGCCAGACGCTTGCGCTCAACCATCGTTGGCGCGGACCGGATGACGCTGTCCCAAATTAAGGAGTTCAGACAATGACAAAACGCGAAGTTGTTTTTCCACCAAATCGCCATGCACTTTACGAGGCCCATGGATATTCTGCCGCCATCAAATCAGGAGATTTGCTGTTCGTCTCCGGCCAGGTCGGCAGTCGTGAAGATGGCTCCCCGGAACCGGATTTTGCTGATCAGGTGCAGCGTGCTTTCGACAATCTCAAGGCCGTACTCGCCGCGGCGGGTGCGACCTTCGATGATATCATCGATGTGACAACTTTTCACACCGATCCCCAAAACCAGTTCGAAACCATTATGAAGGTCAAGGAAAAAGCCTTCTCGACTAAGCCGTATCCGAACTGGACCGCAGTCGGCGTAACCTGGCTTGCGGGCTTTGACTTCGAGATCAAGGTCATCGCGCGTCTACCGCAGACGGTTTAACTGCAAGGGTGAATGGGTTCGCGATTGTCGCGAGCCCATTATCTCATCATCCATTGCCGATGATGATACCCGCAGCCAGCACCAGCGAACCACCCAGCACCACCTGAAAGGCGGCGCGTAGAAATGGCGTTTCCATGAAACGGTTCTGGATGAATGCGATGGCCCACAACTCGACGAAAACGACGATAGCCGCGATTGCGGTCGCGGTCCAAAAATGCGGAATAAGATAAGGTAGCGCGTGGCCCAAACCGCCGACGGCGGTCATGATGCCGGAAGCCATACCGCGTTTCAGTGGCGAACCACGACCGGAAAGCTTCCCATCGTCATGGGCGGCTTCGGTAAAGCCCATGGATATACCAGCACCGACCGAGGCCGACAGACCGATTAGAAAGGTCTGCCAGGTGTCTTGCGTCGCGAAGGCCGCCGCAAAAATCGGCGCCAGCGTTGAAACCGATCCATCCATGAGGCCCGCCAGACCCGGCTGCACATAGGTCAGCAAAAATCGACGCTTCGCTGTCTCGTCCTCTTCGGCCTTGGCGTCTTCGGGCAGGTGTTTGTCGCTAAGCATACTGGCAATATCTTCGTGTCCCCGTTCAGCATCGGCCAGATCGCCCAACAGCTTTCGAGTCGAAGCGTCGGTCACCCGCATCTGTGCCTGGTCATAAAAACGGATCGCCTGCGCTTCCATGAGTTCCGCCTGCTCACGCATTTTCTCAAGTGACTGGTTCTGCACCAACCAATCCGGAGCACGCTCGTAAAAGCCTCGGACATGCTCACGCCGGATCAGCGGAATGACCTCGCCGAACGCTTCACGATGTCTCTCGATGAGGAGATTCCGGTGGGTCTGCTCTACCTCGGCCATATCCTCGAAGACCTTAGCAGTCTGTGGATATTGGATGCGAAGATGCTGGGCGTAGGAACGATAAATCCTGGAGTCGTCCTCCTCGGAAGAGATCGCAAGCGCCAGAATTTCCTGCTCATTCAGGGATGAAAATGGGCGACGTGAAGAGAAAAATAACCTACGGAACATCTTGCGACCCTTTTTAGAATTGTTCTAATCTATCAATCTCGTCAAGAAATGCAAGCAGTTAGAATCATTCTAAAGAACGCAAAATATCCACCCAAGTTTAGCGCATTGAACAGTTTTTAATGAGCGGAAGGCGGCCGGCGGCATCACCGAAAATTTGGTGTCCCTAGCGTCGCATCACCGTGCATTGGCACAGGCGACTTCAACCTTTTGCACGGCGATTTGTGCTGATGACGTAGAACCCAGCGTAATCGTGGCCTCGAAGGGCAACGCCTTGATTGCCGCGACACCAAAATCAGCAGCACATATCGAACGGTTCAAAGCAGGCTGTATAAACGAGAACCGAGAACATAATCGATATTGCACGAAAGATAATTTAGAGCGATCATAGGCACAATTTCCAGTTTAGGGGCCTAGTGATGAAAAAGTCACCGAATTCCATTGATATTCACGTCGGATCACGCATCCGTCTACGCCGAGTAATGCTCGGCATAAGCCAGGAGAAACTTGGTGACGGGTTGGGAATAACCTTCCAGCAGGTACAGAAGTACGAAAAAGGCACAAACAGGGTAGGTGCCAGCCGCCTTCAGCACATATCTGAACTGCTCGACGTTCACGTTTCCTATTTCTTTGAAGGTGGCCCGGGTCCACTGGAAACGAAGCCTCTTGCCGTGCCGAGCACGATTGCACAATTCATGAACTCCAGAGAGGGAATTTCGCTGGTAAAGGCGTATACCTCTATAGAAGACAAGCAGGTCCGTCGCCGAGTTCTGGATCTAATCCAGTCTCTCGGTAGCGAAGAGAAAGCATCTGTGCAAACCGTAGAAAGCCATGAAAACGCGTCCTCGGCGCACTGATTGCCATGGTTTACAGGCTGGCCACTCTCGGACGTTGCGTTCTTGAACAACGCGACGGCCAGGTTCTAGGAGCCCCTACAGCTTCGCTTTTGATTGCAGCATATCTTTACGATATTGGAACCTCGGTTGCCCGTCGCGACCTAGCCAGCCTTTTCTGGCCAGGCAATCAGGAAGCTGCCGCCACGAATCTTCGTTCCACCCTACGCCGCCTTGCAAAGGCGACGGAGCATCTCGGCCAGCCCTTGCTTCTGCAGGAAGGCAACATCGTTCGCTTGAACACAGAAGCTGTAGAATGCGATCTTGCCTTCAGGTCGATCAGCGATGCGATGCTGCGGCTGGAAGCAGCGACCGACGCAGTTGCAAGGCAATTTCTCCCCTCCATGGGCGAAGGCAAGACCGCGGTCGACATCTGGGTGAGAGATGTCCGGGTCCGGCTGCTCAGTAGCCTTCGATCATACGTGATGGAAGTCGATTCCGATCCTGAACTGCGTGAACGGGGCGCAACGCCGTTGAAGCGTGCAGCGGTGATTTTGCTGGAAGCCAACCCGCACGACGACGAGATAAGAAAAAGCGTATCCCGTCCTGCGCATCCAAACGGTGCCGGCGCAAGCCTCGTCTACGCCGAGGCGACTGCCACCGGTATGCCGAAGTTTGAACACACCACTCAATCCGACTTAGTGCTCCCACGTCTGGCTCTGCTGCCGCCCGATACATTGAAGGATGCGAAATCTGGAGGCTCCGTTGCTAACGCGTTGATCGAGGATCTGACGATCAGCCTGTGTTCCAACAAGCTGGTCTCCATCGTCGCGCCTTATACTTCGGAGCGCATTCAGGCATCCAAGGACAAGGCGCTGATGCTCGAAAAGCATCGGGTGGTCTATGCGCTTGATAGCAGACGGTATGACGATCAACTCTTCGTCCAGCTTATCTTTATGCCGACAGACGAAATCATATGGGCTGCGAGGTTTCAGTTGGCGCCAGCCGCAGTCGCAGCACAAAGGATCGAGATCGTACAGGTCATTCAGGACGTCCTGACCGCGCGGATCGGCGCTCATCAAAGAGCGGTCGGCGATTTCGTGCGCAGGCCGGAAGCCTATTTTCTTTATCTGAAAGGCTCACAAAATCTCTCCACGATCAGCCTGCCCTCGCTACGGCGCGCCCGCAAGCATTTCAGGGAGGCGCTGGACCACGGTAAGGATTTTTCCGCTGCTTTGGCGGGCATCTCCCGGACTCTCACCATGGAATGGATACTGACCGCGCGCGGCGATGCCGATCTTTTGGCGAAAGCAGAACAATTCGCTGAACGGGCCATTGACGAAGATCAGAGTTTCTCCACCGGCTATAAGGAACTTGGTGTCAGCCGTCTCTACATGGGTAAAATAGATGAAAGCCTTGACGCACTGGGGCAAGCAGAGGAGCTTAGCCCGCAATATGCTGATGTTCTTTGCAGCCATGCCGATAGCTTGATCCATGGGAGCAATCCCCAGAACGCACTGTCGAAAATCAGGCATGCCATCGATCTTAATCCAATCTCACCGGACACATATTACTGGACTGCTGCCGGGGCGAGTTACTTTCTACAAGAATACGAACAGGCCACCGGTTATATTGACAGGATGAAGGATAAACGTCCCGCCTCTCGTCTGGCGGCCGCGAGCTGGGCCATGCTCGGAGATCAGGACAAGGCGCGCTCCTATCGGATGAAGGTTATGGAAGATAATCCCGACTTCGATCTTGACCGCTGGCTGCAACTCATACCACATAAAGAAGCGTGGCAAACGCAACTATACAGGGAAGGCCTTGTTAGGGCTGGTTTTGGTAAAGGGGTAAGTCTTGTCTAAAGTCGTAATTTTGGGGATCGAAGGCGAAGAAGGTTTGTGGCTTGCGGATATCGAAGCCGGAACACTGACCCGCGTGGTGGAGCCCTTGTCGGACGATCTGGCAAAAGCCGATGCGTTGCGCGCACGCGGCGTTTCGACCATTAAGGGTGTGGACTTCGCAGTCGCCATTACCTCTGCTGCCGGCGTCGCCGCCAGCCTTCACGAAGGCTGATTGTTTCGCTTGAAATAGAATGGAACGCATCTGCTCTCCAAGCGAAACCCTAAAACGGGTTTCGCCATTTTTCAAACAGCTTGGGATCACCCGCCTAGCGAGACAGACAGGTCTTGATGAAATCGGCATCCCGGTCTGGTGTGCGTTTACACCCAATGCCAAATCCATTGTTATTGCCCAGGGAAAAGGCCTTGATGACGAGGCGGCCAAAGCCTCTGCGGCAATGGAAGCAATCGAGCGAGCTGTCGCCACCAACCCCCGATGCAAACTTTTGACGAGCACGGCACTTGCACTGGCGGATCAAGGGCAAAGGTTCGATAGACTGGACAGCCTTCTGGCTCTTGGAGCGAAACCTGTCGAACCGGCGGAGCCGGTTACGTGGGCGCTGGCCCGGGATCTAAGAACAGATGATCAGGTCTGGTTGCCTTTCGACGCCATCCATCTCGACAGAACAAGGACTTCACCCAGATACTGGATTTCGTCAGATGGATTGGCCTCAGGCAATACGCTGGATGAAGCTTTACTACATGGCTTGCTGGAGCGGATCGAGCGCGACGCGTTGACGCTTTGGCAGATGACGCCAGCTGATCGCCGTTATGCACGCCGCATCGACACAGACGGGATTTCTGATGCTTCCTTAAGGGACGCCCTCGGCAGGATCGACCACGCAGGCCTCGATATTGCCCTGTTCGACATCACCAGCGATATTCAGGTGCCCTGTGTCGTAGCCTTGCTCGGCCCAGCCAAACGCTCAGGAAAAGAAAATATCCGATATGTCGACGTGACGCTCGGTGCCGGAGCATCGACCCTGCCCTCCATCGCCGCCATGCGTGCTGTGACGGAGGCTGTCCAATCCAGAATGACGTTCATTGCAGGCGCGAGAGATGATTTACGGCCTGACATATTCGATCATAAGGCCGACATGGGTACGCTTGCCGCATTGGACGCAGTTTCGACATCATCCTTGACCGCCCTTCCATCAATACCGGCCCAATCCACACGCAGCGCAATTGACCATGTACTAGGCAGGATGGAGATGGCAGGGATAGACCAGATTTATGCAGTCGACATGACGCCCGACTGGCTGCCGGTATCGGTGACCAAAGTAATCGCCCCACAACTCGAAAATCCCGACGGAGAGCGACAGCGGCGTTACGGCAGTCGGGCACTATCCAAGGCGTTTTAATGAAAGTCTTGTTCGTCGGCCCCAGTCTCCCGGGAGCGCATCGTATCGTTGCTAACGACATCGAAATTCGACCGCCTGCCTGCCAAGGTGACATCATGCGCGCCGTGGCCGATGGAGCAAGCCGTATCGGCCTCATCGACGGCCAGTTTAATTACGCGGCTCCCGTCTGGCACAAGGAGATACTTTTCGCCTTGTCGCGCGACATAACCGTTTTGGGCGCTGCCAGCATGGGCGCTCTGCGAGCCTGCGAATGCGCGGCTTTTGGCATGGTGGGCGTTGGGGCAATTTTCGAGGATTATATGTCAGGCCGTAGGGACGATGATTCGGATGTGGCTCTGCTCTATGGCCCGGAAAAGCTCGGCTACCCACACCTCACCATCCCCTTGGTCAATCTGGACGCAACCCTTTCCACAATTTCCGCAAAGCAGATGCTGGATGCCAAAATATGTCAGCGCATCCATGATGCCGCGCGTAGGATTTTCTTCAAGCAACGAAGCTGGAAATGCGTATTGACCGAAGCAGGTCTCGATTATGAAGAAGTAAAACCAGTTATCGACCAATGCTGGACGGATCAGAAGAAAATTGATTCTCTCCAACTTCTGAATGAATTCAACGGGCCAGCTGCTGCACCACAACCGAAGGAGTGGCAGTTTAACGCCACGCCCATGTTCCGAAAATTATACATGTGAAGTTGTTCACTATGGCCGTGAGCACCGTATATCAAGCAGAACGTGTGCAACGGTTTTGCAACGCGCCTTCCAGAAAGTTTCCGCTTACAAAGGCCTATCGAAACCTGGGGCGATGGTATCTAGATGACTATTTTACAAACGGACAGCGACATCAGTGAGCGGCAGGACGAGTATCTTGCCCTGATCAACTTGCTATCTTACGCAGAAAGCGCGGCGGAAGCGCTCGGGGCGGCATCCGCCAGCTGGTATATCGATGTTGCCCGCCAATCCTTGCAGTCTTCACTTCAAGGTGAACTATCTCCGGAATTATCCACCGAAGACATTATCAACTTGTCCAGCAGACCCGTGGGTCGTTGCTGAGCAAAGTCTATAAAGCCGACGTTCGTCGGCTGCGGCTATGACGTCATAAAGGCGGGATGACTATAAAACCGAGCCATCCCGACGTCTTTCGCTTTCATTTACTATGGCATAGCTCTGCCGCTCTACGTCGCGTACTTCTCTAACACCGAAGCGTCTGGTTCAACACAGACTTAGAGAGGTTACGCCGCTAGGCGACGCCTCGTTGTGTGAGGATTTTGCTGAACCTCGAATTGTGAAAGCAGATCCGACAATCTTTCACTTTCCTGTGCAAGTCCAGCACCCGCGGCATTCATCTCTTCGACCATCGCTGCATTCTGTTGCGTCACCTGATCCATATGGTTGACCGATGTATTGATTTCCGAAAGGCCGGAGGCCTGTTCCCGCGCGGAAACTGCGATTGCATCCATATGCTGATTGATTGCCGCGACGAGTTCAGAGATTTCCTTCAGACCATCGCCAGTATTGTTGACGAGCGTGACCCCTTCCAAAACCGCCGCCTCGGAATTTCCAATCAGTGTTTTGATTTCTTTAGCGGCGTTGGCTGATCGTTGAGCAAGCTCGCGAACTTCCTGGGCAACAACAGCGAAGCCCTTGCCTGCTTCTCCCGCTCGTGCTGCTTCCACACCGGCGTTGAGAGCCAGAAGATTGGTCTGGAACGCAATGTCGTTGATGACGCCGATGATCTGGCCGATTTGCTGAGACGCGTTTTCGATCTTGCCCATCGCATTGATCGCGTTCGAAACCACCGAGCTGGAAACTTCCGCTCTCTGGCTTGCATCGCGCACCATTTCCCGTGCTTCTGCGGCGCGGTCAGATGTCTGGCGTACGTTGGTCGTTACTTCTTCAAGTGCAGCGGCGGTTTCTTCGAGGGAAGCGGCCTGTTGTTCGGTGCGCTTGGCGAGCTGGTCCGATGCGCTGGAGATTTCTCCGCTGCCGGTTCTTACACTCAAGGCTGACTTGTTCACGCCTTCCAATGCACTGCGCAACTGGTGAACCGAACTGTTGAAATCATGGCGAAGAGCTTCGAACCGCTCCGCGAAGACCTCGTCGATCTGATAGGAGAGATCGCCGGAAGCCAGAGAGCGCAGACCGACGGCAAGACCGGAGGTTGCCTGTGTAAGCCGCAGCTCGGCATCTGCTTCCACCCGACGCTGAATTTCCACGCGTTCGGCTTCGCCGGCTTCGCGAACTCGTGCAGCCTCGACTTCCATCTCCCTGTTTTGGATGGACGCTTCACGGAATACTTCGACGGCGCGGGCCATGTCGCCAATTTCATCTCGCCGCGTGGCGCCGGGAACGTCAACCATAAGGTCACCACTCGCAAGTTTGCGCATGGAGCCAGTCAGCTGAGTAATTGGATTGGCAATTCGGAAGATGATCGTGGAAAAACCGAGAACGGACAGAAGCAGGGCAATGAATGTTGCCGTGCCATAGATAACGATAAAGCGCGTTGCCTCGGAAACCCGATCCGCCGTAACGACCGTCATTTCCTTTAACGATGCAGATGCAATTTCAGCTACGGAAGCTTGAGCAGGGGCGGCGGGCTTTCGCCAGTCATCAACATTCATCTCGAATGCTTTACCTTCCTGGGAAGCTTTGATCAGGTCTGACTTCTGCTGCGCGTAGGCGCCGGAGAAATAGATGTCCTCCGCATTTTTATGAAGGTCACGAATGGATTGTGGCGTAGCGCTGCTGCTGACGATCTGCGAAATCACGCTCCATGCCAAAAATACGCGGGCATCCTGAACGGCGATTTCAGCCAACTTTTCAGGCGATAGCGGCTGTTTGGAGATGACCGCGCCAACGAGCGTGGAGTTCGCAGAGCCAAGTTGCGTACGCGAGGTCCAGGCAAGAGACCGCAACTGTGTGAAGATCGTCATGGCAGGATCGCGCGCGGTAATCGCTGCTTCAACCCGATAAGCCGCCTTTTCCAGATCGAGCAGCATCTGATCAGCCAAACCGAGAACGGTCTTGCCAAGTGCAGCATCGCGATCCTTCGCACTTTTCGTCAATGCTGCGTCCAGCGGTGCGCGGTAGGAGAGCCACGTCTCATATTTGGCAAAAATGGGCGACAGGGCTGTTTTCAGCTCCGCAGGTTCAGCGCGCTCCGCAACGGCTTTCACGCCAACAAAAGCAGCGTCCAAATCACGTCTGCCATCATCGATGTTCTTGCGCGTGGAGGCCATGTCAGCGGGCTCAAGCTTGATTGCGGAAGCGAGGCCACCTCGTTCACCGCGCATGCCCAACAATGCATCGAACAGTGACCTGTCGAGTTCGGCAAGATCGGAGAGCCGCTTTGAGTTCTGCTGTACGGTGATTTCCTGGAAAAGCTGATTTCCCATCAATCCCATCACAGCGAAGCTGAAAACGGCAAATACGCCGACAAGTATGTTCCGAACCGAAAACGTCATTAACTTCCTCCACGCGTGAGCGCCCCATCTCCATCAATGGTCGTCACGTTCTCCACGCCGTTTTTCACAACTGCGCGGCGATAATCCTCCGCATTATCTAAGACTCCACTAACAAACGGATAGATTGCCTAATAATTTTCAGGGGCAGGACCCGCCTCAGCTCGCCATCGCGACGTTGATGGCAGAGACAAAAGCAAATACATGAATACGTAAATCATATTTACGCGTTCGGTTTCACCGAGTCGTTTCCCGCATTTTTCACATCCCGGTTGCTACGATGAATTTTCACCTGACCAC
Source organism: Agrobacterium larrymoorei (assembly GCF_013322225.1). Classification (GTDB taxonomy): domain Bacteria; phylum Pseudomonadota; class Alphaproteobacteria; order Rhizobiales; family Rhizobiaceae; genus Agrobacterium; species Agrobacterium larrymoorei_A. The sequence continues at coordinate 22,886 of NZ_JAAMFB010000027.1, read as the reverse complement.
TCCAAGCACGCCCTCCCCGCTCACCGTTTTCATCGCGGTAGGTGGGCTTTATGTCGGACAGAGCATCATCGGCGGACTGACGTTTCTAGGGCTTCCAGCAGTACTGCGATCCTTTGGTTTACCGCTTGATCAAATTGGACTTTTATATCTTGTTGTCTTGCCGTGGGCGCTCAAGTTCCTCTGGTCGTCCCATGTGGAGCGCTACCGTTTACCAAAAGTGGGCAAAAATCGATCACCTCAAATCGTGGGAGTTGGCGTAGCGGTCTGCGCTTTGGGACTGGCTGTATTGGCATTTATAGGCCCGGCGCCCATCATTACCGTCATCGTTATCCTGTCTTTCATCGCCTTCACGGCTGCAACCGTGGATATTGCATGTGACGGATATGCAGTAGAAACCCTGGCGGAGAAGGATCTGGGATGGGGAAATGCAGCACAGGTCGGTGGCTCGTATCTGGGATCGGCAATAGGCGCAGGCCTGTTCCTGATAGTTGTGGAAACATACGGCTGGAAGGCTGCAACGCTTTCAGTCGCTGCACTGGTTATATTGATCGCCATCCCGTTTCTCATCACCGCGCCGCGGCATATTCGAAACGAAACACGTCAGCACATACCCTCGATCAAATCCGCACTGGCACGGCGCGAGGTCCGAGTTGGTCTTCTTATCACGGCTATTTACGTGGCGGCTCAAAAATGGGGCCTCTCGATGCTTGGGCCCTTTCTAGTGGATTATGGCTTCGACCTTGTTACCATCGGGACGTTGAACGGGGTCGGAAGCATGATCGTCGGCTTTGGTGGCGCCGTGCTCGGAGGAGCGCTTGTGCGCATATTCGGCTCGTTCCCTGTCATATTGCTATCAATCTGCTTGCAGATCGTATTTTTGATTTTTCTGGCCTATATCAGCATTCATCGCGAATTTCCCCAAACCATCGTCATGGCGGTAGCCATTGCCAGTTCATCCGGCATTATGTCCGTAGGTTTCGTCGCACTCTATTCACGTTTCATGAAGTGGTCCGACCCACGACAGGCAGGCATTGATTTCACACTATTCCAGTGCATTGATGCGATGGTCGGTATGGCTGGCGGAATTGGGACCGCATTTATTACCGCAGAATATGGCTATCGTTTCTCGTTCCTTAGCGCCGCCGCCATATCCTCCTGCGCAGCACTCGCAATCATAATGCTCAACCGTCACATGAAAGAAGAAGGTCCGGCCAAAAGCATTTGACCGTGGCTTGGCTAACCTTGGGTCCCGAAGTGAACGACATCTCGGGATATCAATCGTATTTCTCGTGATCTGAGGAAGCGCAGTCCATTTGCTTTGTCGGCAATAAAGTGGGGGCTGAGTTTGTACAACTCAGCCCCCAAAATAACTAAGCCGATTGCGACACTTTGATCATCTCCCGCACTGCAGCTTTTGATGGTGCGCGTCGTTTTTCATGAGGCGTCACGTGCTGCCGCAAAGCTTAGAAGCTGTATTTCAGACTGCCGACAACATATCTACCGCCATCGAGGTTGCAGAAGTTATTGGCGCAGGTAGCCTTTTGAGTGTCGAAGATGTTCTTCGCGTTTAGCTGGAACTGCAAGCCCTTCAGGTCCTCGTTCTTCTTGCCGAAATCATAGGTGAGAGCGGCATCTACAAATACGCGAGAAGCATTTTCGAAGGTGTTGAGATTGTCACCTGCACTTTTGCCCACAACCCTGAGACCTGCACCAAAGCCGAGCCCTTCTGCGAAGCCATTGTCGATCGTGTAGTCACCCCAAAGGGAGAATGTGTAATACGGAACCCCCGACTGGCGATTGCCAGCGGTTCCGACTTCACCCTCCTTGATTTCCATATCGAGATATTGGTATCCGGCGCGTAGACCAATGCCATTATCAAGGTTCGCAAGCGCTTCGAGTTCAAGGCCACGAGCATTTAGCTCTCCCCGCTGCATCGCTGTCGAATTACCACCAACGATCTCGTAGAATACGCCATTTTTCTGATTGATGTCGAAAACGGACGCGTTGATTAATACATCAGTCCCGGGAATTAGGTACTTGAAGCCAGCTTCATAGCTTTCCGCAGTCGTTGGCTTGAAGGGCTCATTGGCGCCTGTCGTGCCGGGGGAGAGGAAGAAGGACGTTGAGTGATTGACGTACGGCGTCAACCCGAAAGCTGTCTCATAACTGAGGCCAACACGATAGGTTGTCTTACTTGAGGACTGATCGGAAGCGGCGACACTGACACCCGTGTTGTAATTCGAAGTGTCAGAGGTCAGGTCAACCCAGTCCTTACGTGCAGCCACCGTCAGAAGCCACGAGTCGTAGCGGATTTGATCCTGAATATATAGGCCGCGTGAACGATGATCTTGGTCCACCAACCACTGTAGAGCAGGGCGAGCAATGAATTGACCATAAACAGGGTTCAATGGGTTTAAAGGAGGAGCTGAGCCTGCCGCAGCCAGTCCAGATGCGCTTTTATAGTCAAACCAACTCGCTTCAGCGCCCACCAGCAAAGTATGTTCGAAAGGTCCGGTACTGAAATCTGCCTGGAGTTGGTTGTCGATCGCAAACTGATTCATATCATATTCAATGTAACCCGCCCTGCGTGGTAGTGGCGTTTGCAAAGTGGGGTCATTGTAAGGGCCGAGATCGAGATACTCGTAGGCTATCTTTATTTCAGAGTAACGCGCGTTTTGCCGGAATTCAAATGTGTCGTTGAAGCGATGTTTGAACTCGTATCCAATGCGCTTTTGAATTTGGTGGTTCTCATTATATGACGAATCACCGAAGGAGACATCGGTTATGCGGTTGACCGGGTAGTTCCAGAAGGTTGCAGAGCCGCCAGTCTCGAAGTTCATATACTCGCCGAGAACGGTCAACGATGTATCTTCGTCGCGCTTCCAGGTAATCGCCGGAGCGATGAAAAGGCGGTCGTCTTTGACTCCCAGGCGTTCGGTATCCGCGTCGCGAGCAAGGCCTGTCACACGATATAGCACCGAGTCACTTGATCCAGCCGGACCGGAAAGATCGAAGCGCACATCTTTTCTCGCATGCGATCCGTATTGCACCTCTACCTCGCGTCGAGTGTCTTCCGTCGGGCGCTTGGTTGTAATATCAACTATACCACCCGCACTGCTTCCACCGTAGAGGGAAGAGCTTGAGCCTTTCAGGATTGTAAGTTCCTCAATGCCGTATGGCTCGTTCTTGAAAAAGCCCACGCCACCGCTGATCTGGCGCAAGCCGTCACGGAATATGCCGTTATTGTAAGAATCGAAACCACGTATGTTGAAGGTATCCATACGCGGATCGAAGCCAAATGTGTCTGAGCGCACTCCCGGCGAGTAATCCAGCGCATCCAGAAGACTTCTTGGATTTTGGGTCGTCAGTTCCTTCTGCGTGACGGTCGAAACAGACTGGGGAATATCCATGATGGATGTACCCGTCTTGGAGCCGGATCTCGTCTTGTAGGTAATGTACCCCTCGCTCTGCGGTAGCTGCTCGTTATCGTCAGCGGCCTGGATCGTGATCTTTTCCAGCGTTACCGGTGACTGCTGCGCGTATGCAGAAACGGACGACAAAAGCGAGATGACCACCGAGCCCGACACCAAGCCTCGTGGAAGACCTCGTCCTTTAAAATCCAAATTTTTCCTATTCAAACTCATATTTCCCTCTCCATCCCACGCAACCGTAGGCGTCGACTTAGACGTGCAAAATTCCTCTTATTGCAATGGAACGGAAATAAACATGATTTTTATAATCCAGTTATTACCAATTTGAAATTCAAGATCCCCGCGTTGCCAAATAGCAACATTATATTTCGCAAAGTCGTAATTTATGAAATTTTATTCCGCTTAAATTGATATTTCCGCGATATTTTGAGAATTAATTCTGGTATTTAGAAAAATATCCAGACAAGGTTATCTGACTTTTAGCCCCCAAAATCTCACAGCGCGTAAAAACTTGACATTAATAATCAAGTTAATAACCATAAGATAAACGCTGGAGATGTAAATTACATGAATGCAACTTTAGATTATGTTGGCGTCGGATTAGGTCCATTCAACCTTGGATTGGCGTGCCTCTCTCAACCACTGGCAAGCTTGAATTCCATTTTCTTCGACCGAAGACCTGAATTCGATTGGCATGCTGGCATGTTGTTGGAAAATGCGACATTGCAGACACCCTTCATGGGAGACCTCGTGACGCTGGCAGATCCGACCAGCCCTTTCACGTTCCTGAACTACATCAAGTCTCAAGGCAGAATTTATTCGTTCTATACCCGCGAGGATTTTTTCCTCCTGCGGAACGAATATAATCAATATTGCAAATGGGCAGCGTCACAGCTTCAAAACCTGCGTTTTGGCCACACGGTGAAGGATCTTCGTTACGACGAGCGATCAACCTCCTACAAGCTGACGGTCGCCAATCGCATCGGCGAGATAAAGGCAGTAGATACTCGCAGGCTGGTGATCGGAACAGGAACGACGCCGTCCATTCCTGCATGTTGCCGACCATTTGCGGATCACGCCACGCATTCCTCGAACTATCTCAACGAAAAGAAAAAACTTCAGTCTCGAAAATCCATCGTCATTGTCGGCAGCGGTCAGAGCGCCGCTGAGATCTATCACGACCTGTTGTCCGATATCGATATTTACGGATATCGGCTGGAATGGCTGACGCGCTCACCACGTTTCTTCCCGCTTGATCTGACGAAGCTTAATCTGGAGATGACCTCGCCTGATTACGCCCGCTATTTTCACCACCTTCCTGAGAAAACACGCGATCAGGTTCTGCGGGAACAGGCCAGCCTTTTCAAGGGCATCAACTCCAGCCTGCTCAAGGACATTTACGATACCCTGTATCGCAAGCGTCTTAAGGGAGATGTTGCAACCGCGTTGGTTCCAAACAGTGAGTTGGTGGATATGCACTACTCCCCCGGCAAGAAGCTTTTCTCCTTGCGCTTCAGGCACCAGGAACAAGAGGAAACCTTCACTCGCGAGGCGGATTCGCTCATCCTTGCAACCGGCTATGAATACAAGGAGCCCGATTTCCTTGCAGGTGTATCGAACCGCCTGAAGCGCGATGCAAGAGGCAGACTGGCGGTAGACGCCAACTACGCCGTCGACCGCCAAGGCCGAGAGATATTTGTCCAGAACCTCGACATACATACGCACGGCTTCGTCGCGCCCGACCTCGGAATGGCATGCCTGCGCAATGCAACCATATTGCGTGCGATTACCGGGCATGAGGTTTACCTCATAGAAGAACAGACGGCGTTCCAGACGTTCGATGTCCGCGAACTCGACCCGGCAACACCGTCGCGGGTGGTGGCCTGATGCTAGGACCAGCGCTCCTGATAATGACGGCCATCGCCGTCATCAGCGATACGATGCTTCTCCCATATTATCCGCAGCTCTTTCAAACCCGGTTCGACGCCGTCTCGCCTGTGATCGTCGGTGCCTATCTCGCCACGATCTCGCTCACGGTGATGCTATCGTTGCCCGCCTGGGTGACGGTTGCAAAGCGGATCGGCACCCTGCCGATGTTGATCGCCACTCAAACCGCGGCGGCTATCTTCAGCATCGGATGTTATATCACCGCAAGCCTTGTGGACTTCTGGCTGCTGTCGCTTGCCGTGGTCGCGGTCAAGGCGAGCTACCTGCTGATGTACCCTTACGTGATTGCCATGCAACCCAAGGCAAAACATGCAAGCACGATTGGCGCACTGGCAGTCATCGTTCACTTCGGCGGGATCGTCGGGGCAGCATTCGGCGGGCATCTCGTAGAAACGTTCGATTACGCGATGCCCTATCTGGCCATGGCTGCTGGGGACATCGCACAGGCTGTCATCTGCATCGCGCTGGTTCTGCTGGGGCGTAAAGCATCGGATGACGCGATTTCTTTGTCAGACGATCCTGTTCAAAGCGAAAAAGGTGAAGTCGAGACAGATAGCAGGCAATTCCTCCTGCTGCTGTGCGTCATGTTCTGCTTCTATTTCGGATTCTACATCGCGCTGCCATTTACCGCAGTCTGGTGGCGAACCATCGCAACGGCATCCTCCCAGATACAGGCGGGCCTCGTCTTTGCGATACCCGGCTTCGTAGCATTGACACTTCTGGCCTGGTCGCACGCTGTGAAAGAGCCCGGTCCTGCATGGAAGCGCAACGATTTTGGACTGATGCTCACCGCCATCGGCCTTGCAATACAGTCACTGCCGAACGCCGTATGCGTCGTCATTGGCCGCATCATATACGGTGTCGGCTTGTACAAAGTCACAGTCGGTCTGGACGTTCTCTTTTTCGAACGCGCACGGACATCCCGCTACGCCTCCGGTTTCAGCCTTGTGAACATTGCCAAGAACAGCGGCGTCATGGCGGCAGCCTTGGTGAGTGGATCGGTCACTCAGCATTTTGGGCAGGGAATGCCTTTCCTGATCGCCAGCATCTGCGTCGCCGCCACCCTGCTCATCTATCGGCTGTGTTTGAAACCCTCGCTTGCCCCGGCTTCACCGCTCATCCAGCCCGCCTTGCAACAACAATGAAGACTGACATGGCACATCACTCACAAGAAAAACAGCGACCCGTAATCTTCAGCCAACATCACAACGGCGTTGGCACATTCACCCTGAAAGCCCTCGACCCTAGAGATGATGGCGAGCGTCTACATGGCTGGTTCGTGCAGGATTATGCGCGCTTCTGGAACATGGGTCACCTCGGCCAGCAGGAAGTCATCGCATTTTACGAGACGCTTCAGAATAGCGGTCACGCAGAGGCCTATATCGGATACCTCGACGATCAGCCCGCTTTCATCATGGAATCCTACGACCCAGCACATGATCAGGTGGGCAAACATTATGATGTCGAGGTGGGAGACTGGGGCATGCACTTCATGGTGGCTCCTCCCCGAAAGCTGATCTCCGGCTTCACTCTCGCCATCATCCGTACAGTCCTTGCCTACCACTTCAGCAATCCGGCGGTAAAGCGATTAGTGGTGGAACCAGATGTCCGGAACGAGAAGGTTCACAGGCTCAATCGAAAAGTCGGCTTCACTTACGCTGGAACCATAGAGCTCGAAGAAAAAACCGCAGCTCTGGCTTTCGTCACCCGCGATGCGTTCCATCACACAATCGCACAGGAAGAAAACGCATGAACATTTCCAATTTTCCGTCCACCTCAATTTCTCCTGAAAAGGCTTCCGCCCATCTGGGGCCGCTTGCATGGGACGAGGTAAATCGTCATCTCGTGCATAAATCCCTGGCAGAGTTTTCTCATGAATTGTTGCTCTCCCCGACCCTGGTTTCCAGCGAAGGTGAATGGGGTCTCTATACGGTCAGCCCAGATACGAAATCCGACATCGTTTATCGCTTCAAGGCCCAGCGTCTCGCTCTGGATCACTGGTCGATAGATCCAGTTTCGATAGAAAAGACGATGGCTGGAACTCTTGCTCCGCTCGATGCGCTTGCGCTCATCATCGAATTTGCGGAAACACTGGGTATCAAAGAGTCGATGCTTCCCGTTTACCTGGAGGAGGTGTCAACGACACTTTATGGCGCGTCCTTCAAGCGAGAAGAGCGGCACATCTCTTCGCGTCAACTTGCGTCATCGGATTATCAGAACATCGAAGCGGGCATGACGGAGGGCCACCCAACTTTCATAGCCAACAATGGCAGGATCGGTTTCGATGCAGCCGACTACCGCCTCTATGCACCAGAGGCCGGCAATGAGGTTCAGATCGTCTGGCTTGCGGTCAGCAAGGAAAGAGCGACTTTTACGTCAATGAGCACGCTCTCTTACGAAGAACTCGTCAATGCCGAACTTGATGGGACGACATTGAGCACCTTCGAAATGCGCCTGACGAGGCTTGGCCTCGATCCTGCCGATTACTGGTTGATGCCCACCCACCCGTGGCAGTGGTTCAACAAGCTGGCAATCACATTTGCGGCTGACGTGGCCCGACGACACATCGTTTGCCTTGGCTACGGCAGCGATACATATCGGGCGCAGCAATCCATACGGACCTTCTTCAATACGACGGATACGCGCAAGCATTACGTCAAAACCGGCATCTCCGTGTTGAACATGGGCTTCATGCGTGGTCTTTCACCAAAATACATGGTGGCAACACCTGCTATCAACGAATGGCTGGGTGAACTCGTCACGGCGGACAGCTATCTGGCCAAGAACGGCTTCAGCATTCTGCGTGAAGTTGCGGCAATCGGTTATCGCTTCCCATATTACGATCAGGGACTGAAACTCGACTCGCCCTATAAAAAGATGCTGTCTGCCTTGTGGCGTGAAAGCCCCATTCCGCGCCTGCGGACCAGCGAGAGGGTGATGACGATGGCAGCCTTGCTGCATCGGGATCGTGACGGACAACCGCTTATTTCAGAATTGATCGCTCTGTCCGGTCTGGATGCGAAGAGTTGGATTGCAGCGTACCTCAAAGCCTATCTGGCCCCCTTGGTGCATTGCTTCTACCGCTACGATCTCGCCTTCATGCCACATGGAGAAAACCTCATTCTCGTGCTGGAGAACCACGTCCCTGTACGGGCGATCATAAAGGATATCGGCGAGGAAATTGGTATCCTGAATGGATCGATAGAATTGCCAGAGGAAATTTCGCGTATTTCATACACGATCGATGACAAGATGAAGCTCAACTGCATCTTTACCGACGTGTTCGACTGCTTTTTCCGCTATCTTTCGGCTACGTTGCACGAAACGGGTGAATTACATGAAGATGGGTTCTGGTCGCTCGTCGCGGAGTGCATTCGCGAATATCACAACGAGCATCCTGAGTTGGGAGAAAAATATGTCCGCCATGACCTATTCGCGGACCGTTTCGTTCGCAATTGCCTGAACCGATTGCAGCTGAACAACAATCAGCAGATGCTCGATTTGCTTAATCCAGAACAAAGCTTGCAATATATTGGAGAGCTGGAAAACCCGCTCGCCCGGTTTCGATAGGGCAACTGCGGTCAAGTTCCGATCTCTGTTGCATGCACGCAAACATTTCAGTTTGCGTGCATGATCTGAAAGCTGCACTACCCAGAGATCGGCGCGAGGTCACTTGGCCATTCGCGCCGATGAGGAAATAGTTCACGAGGCAAGGTTGCGGTTAGTCCCGCGCGCCGAGTTGCGTCGACCGAAAAAGGCGAGAAACAGTGAGCCGACGACCCCGGATATGATCGATCCCATAAGGATACCGATCTTGACGTGATCCTGCACCGTCGGGTCGTCGAATGCCAAAAGGCCGATAAACAGCGACATGGTGAAGCCGATACCGCACAGGAAGGCGGTGCCTGTAACCTGTCCCCAACTGGCCTGCGCCGGAAGCTGTGCCACGCCCAGGCGAACCAAAAGAAACACCGTTCCTAAAACGCCGACCAACTTACCCAAAGCGAGGCCTCCTGCCACACCCATGGTCAATGGTTCTGAAAAAATAGCCATGCTCAGGCCGGAAAGGGATACGCCTGCATTCGCGAAGCCGAATATGGGAACGACGATGAAGGCGACCGGCTTGTGCAATAGATGCTCCAGCCGATGGAGCGGCGACTCCGACCCTTGTGCCTCCGGCGTGCCGGGCGTCAGTTTCAGTGGAATGGTCAGAGCCAGCATGACGCCTGCCAGCGTTGCGTGAACACCAGAGGCAAACACCAGCACCCAAAGAACGGCACCAAGTGTTAGATATGGCCAAAGAGCCTGAACCCGCATTCGGTTGAAGATGAAGAGGTTCAACAGAACACCCGCTGCCGCCAAAAGCGCCAGAAGATTAAGATCGGCGGTATAGAATATTGCGATCACGATGACCGCACCGAGATCATCTATGATGGCCAGCGCTGCAAGGAATATCTTCAATGACGCCGGAACCCTTGATCCGAACAACGAAATGACGCCCAAAGCGAAAGCGATATCCGTTGCGGTGGGAATCGCCCAGCCTCTCATGGCGGAAGGGTCGCCGCTGTTCATGAATACGTAAAACAGTGCGGGGAACAGCATTCCACCGGCCGCAGCCGCGCCCGGAAGTATCCGCCTGCTCCAGCTCGACAACTGTCCGTCCGTCATTTCGCGTTTGATTTCCAGACCGACCATCAGGAAGAAGAGTGCCATCAAAGCATCATTGATCCAGTGCTGGAGGCTGAGCGGGCCGATATAAATATGCAACAGGTGAAAATAGCTTTCCGCCAGGGCAGAGTTCGCAACGATGATCGCCAGAAGAGCGACGCCCATCAGCACCAGTCCGCTTGATGCTTCATTGTCGAGAAATTTTCGAAGAGTAGAGTTGATACGACCTTTATTGGATATCGAAGACACAGGTTTTCGCTCCCATGATTGGAAGTTGCAAGAAGTCTCCGTCGATTTCGGGGAACCCGTAGCGCACGCAGCACGCGCTATGATGGATAGATAGCCGATACCGCGTTTCATTGCCAGCTAAACCGCCACAAAGACGCCAAAAAATGGCCGGGCCTTTATTCCTCTAAACACGAATGAGCGGATGGCCATTGCCTGTCGTACCGGCCACAGCTGTTTGAGCGTTCCCAAAGAATTTGGCGTGGACGTGGGCGGGCTGTCACGAGACAGACCATGTGCGAACAGAATCGAGATAGCGCTTGAAGGCGCGCGTTCGCCTATTTCCGGCAGATCAATTTGTTTTAAAAGAATAATGTTCGATTTCGAACATTATAAATAGCGGAACCTAACCCGGCCTTACACCTTTACGCTTGCGCCCATTTTGCAGGGCTGGAGCGAATAAATGGGTAATAGAGTTTGCATCATCGGTTCGGGCCCCACGGGCATCTACACACTAAAAAATCTCGCAAAATCGCCAGTTCCTCTGCATATCACCGTTTTTGAAGCGGAGAAGGAAATAGGAAAAGGCACGCCCTATCTACCCGGCGTGAACGACCCCGTGATGCTGTCGAATATTCCGAGCATCGAAATCCCTGAACTCGCGATAACCCTCATCGATTGGTTGAAGCGTCAGCCGGATGAGTATCTAGCACGCTTTGCGATCATGCGATCGCTGATCAACGGGCGGCAATTCTATCCAAGGCTGGTACTTGGCGATTATTTCCACGATCAGTTCAAAGCTCTGGTGAACTATGCAAAGTCACAGGAACATCAGGTTTCGGCAAAGGGAAGTCATCGCGTCAAAGACATTATCAAACACCAGCACGGCGCAAGCGTTATCGTTGAGGGAGAGGAAGACTTTCCCGCGCTGTTCGATCACGTCGTGATCGCAACCGGACACCACTGGCCAACGGAAATCGAAACCAGCCCTGGCTATTACACCTCCCCGTGGCCCGCCTTCAGGCTGGAAACCATAGGCCATGGTCACATCGGTATTCTCGGTACCTCGCTCAGCGCGATCGACGCGTTGATGACCGTCTCCACATCGAATGGCTCGTTCATTTACGAACCGGACGGCCAGCTGAGGTACGAACGAAAGGCGGGAAATGAGAATTTCAAGGCAACGCTCATGTCCAGAAAGGGCCTGTTGCCGGAAGCCGATTTTTACTGCCCATTGCCCTATCTTGAGCCCAAATTCTGCACCTCTGAAGCTGTACAAAACGCCATCTCGCAAGGTGCCTATGGTTTGTTGGACAAGGTGTTCGAGCTGTTCAAGCAGGAGCTTGTGACGTCCGACCCATCCTATGCCGCTGAAATCGGCTTGGCAGATCTAACAGTCGACAGTTTCGCAGACGCATATTACAGCCGCCGCGCGGGTACAGACCCGTTCGTGTGGGCAGCGGCAAATCTGGCGGAAGCAGAAAAGAACATGCGCGACGAGCATACAGTGCCATGGCGATACGCCATCATGATTACCCACGAGATCATCGCGAAAATTGCCCCGCATCTGGACACGGAAGACTTCAAGCGCTTCAACGCATCGCTCAAGAGCATTTTCATCGATGAATATGCTACGGTTCCCCATCTCTCTATCAAGCGCCTTCTTGCCCTCAGAAATGCGGGAGTGCTCGACATTCTGAAACTCGGTGAAGATTACGAGATCGAAACACGAGGACTCGCAAGAGGCGCTGCCTTGACGAGCGACGGCCGTGTATTTCATTTCGATGGCTTTATCGAAGCGATTGGACAAAAGGCGCTCTCTGCCGACGATTTTCCTTTTCCGTCTCTCGTTGCCGATGGCGGGATAAAGAAAGCCCATACGCCTGCGGCCAGCACACTGAATATCGATGAGGAATCCGAAACGCCCGAGCGACTTGGCGGAGTAGACGTAGACGATGTTTACAGGATTAGAGCTTACGGAACGCCGACAAGCCTATATTGTGCGGCAATTCCTTATCTGTTGCATAAGGATCCGTTTATCCAAGGCATAACAAGCGCTGCTGAGATTGGTGAAACGGTCGCGCAAGCGATCATCAAGGACTGCCTCCCTATGCGCGACGAACTTCTTATAAGGGCTTGAGCAGTGCCTGAAAGGAAATCGTTTTTGCAGCGAGTTGGTAGCATATCGAGCCTCTGGAGATATCCAATCAGCTCCGTTGGAGGGGAGTCGCTATCCAGCGTCAAGGTAGGTGTTACTGGTATTGTCGGCGACAGACGTTTCTGCCTCATCGACCTTGAGACGGGTGAAATTGCGCAGCCCGAAACAAGCGTCCGATGGCGCCCTGCATTGTTTCTTCAATCTTCCATTGATGAAAACGGCGTCACAACCATCTGCCTTCCAAATGGAGCGGTGTATTGCCTTTCCGATCCATATCTCCGGGCAATGTTGCAATCCCATTTTGGATTTGCGGTGGGCGTGGGACGACATCACCCACCCACCCTCGAAAGCGATCTCGATTTGCCGATTATCGAAAGACGCTACGCGGTCGCACCGTTACATTTGCTGACTTCGGCATCCATTGGCAAACTTCAAACAATGTGTGCGGAGAAAATAGATGAACGGCGATTCCGGCCCTCACTTTTTGTCGATACCGGTGGAGATGATGGTTTTCTAGAAAATGGATGGGAATCGTGCCGTTTCAAAATCGGTGATGTGCAACTGACCTTCGCGGAACATACGAAACGCTGTGGAATGACCTTCATTGCGCAGCCGGACTTGAATGAAAATCCCGAAATCCTCCGGACAATCGTCAGGCAAAACCAACGTAAATTCGGCATCTATTGTGAAGTAGGGGGTGCCGGGACATTGTCCGTTGGTATGGATGTCTGCTGTCTTCAAAGCCCGTCAGACGTCGACGGTCCCCAACAATAAAGAGCCGATCTATCGACCTGCTCTTTCGAGAAGCTTCATTTAGCCGGAGCCAGGGCTTACGTCATCTTCGCGACCTTCAGGGAGAGACCCGGCACCGGGTGTCTTGCTTTTATCAGTCAGGTGGCTCTTTGCGTGCGGTCCCGCAGCGGGTAAATCCGCAGGCTTCGATGTTTTTTCGTCGCGCTCCTCAATGGCGTCTCGGGCTTTGGTGTCCTTACTCATCTGAACCTCCTGATACAGGCATGACCATTTCAGTCATATTGGAAACGGCAAGCCTGCGCTGGCGGTTCCAATTTCTGACAGGTCGGCACTAAGGGCGCTATGAGGTCCGATCACCGCCCTTTGGTTTTACGCCACTCGGCAAATGCCGATAGATTGCTTTCATCCGTTGCAGGATAGAGCCCTATGATCGTTTGTCCCGCCTTGACGCGCTCAACCACGAAATCCTCATAAGCCGTCATTTCAACGGCTTCATCTGCGACCTCATCTGCAATCTCGGCAGGAATAACGATGACGCTATCATCGTCGCCTACCATGATGTCACCGGGAAACACCGCGACATCGCCGCAGCCGATAGGCACGTTGATATCGATAGCTTCATGCAGGGTCAGGTTTGTAGGGCTCGAAGGACGATTGTGATAGGCCGGAATGTCGAGTTCGCCTATCGTCCTTGCATCGCGAAAACCGCCATCCGTCACGACACCCGCTCCGCCGCGCACCATCAACCGCGTGATCAGGATATCGCCTGCCGAGGCTGCGCGTGGATCCTTTCGGCTGTCCATAACGAGAACGTGGCCTTCCGGGCAGGTCTCAATCGCGTGCCGTTGGGGATGTTTCGGATCACGAAACACAGTCATCGGATTTCGGTCCTCCCGCGCAGGCATATAGCGAAGCGTGAATGCCGGTCCGACCATGTTGCGGCCTTTCGCCTGAACCGGGCGAACATCCTGGATCGTCTGGTTTTTCAAACCGCGCTTGTAGAGCGCAGAGCAGAGCGTTGCGACGGATACACCCATCAGTTTTTCGCGTGTTTGGGGTTTCATTTTTCCTCCATGTGTATCTGCTGAAACATGTCACGCAAATTTGCGGCGATATATTTCTGATTTCAGTTGATGGCGGGTTCTGCAACCTTCGCGCCGAACTCTGTCTTCAGGAAATCGAAGTCGCAGCCCTTGTCTGCCTGTTCGATATGCTTGGTGAACATGAAACCATAGCCGCGCTCATAACGAGGTTCAGGTGCCACCCAGGCCTTGCGCCTGATGTCCAGTTCCTCATCCGTTACCAGCATGTTGAGGCTGCGTGCAGGAATATCAAGCTCCACCATGTCGCCCGTTTTCAACAGCGCCAGCGGTCCCCCGACATAGGATTCAGGCGACACATGCAGCACGCAAGCCCCGAAGCTCGTACCGGACATGCGTGCGTCTGAAATTCGCACCATATCCCGAAGGCCCAGTTTCAACAGGGCTTTCGGCATGGGGATCATTCCCCATTCCGGCATTCCCGGCCCGCCTTGCGGACCTGCATTGCGCAGCACAAGCACGGTCTCGGGCGTCAGAGGATAATCAGGATCGTCTACGATTTCCTTCAACTGCCCATAACTGTCCGCCACCAGCGCCGGACCGCGGTGGCGATGGAATTTCGGATCGCAGGCGGCAGGTTTGATAACCGCGCCATCTGGACAAAGGTTACCCTTCAGCACGGCCAACGAACCCTCGTGATAGACGGGGTTCGAAAGCGGCCGAATAACGTCCTCGTTGAATATCTTGACCTGTTCCAGACCTTCGACGAGAGGCTTGCCCGTCACCGTGATTGCGGTCGGGTCCAGCTTGTCTCCCAACTGCTTCATCAGTCCGCGCAAACCGCCCGCATAGAAGAAATCCTCCATCAGATATGTCGTGCCGGAAGGTCGAATATTGGCGATGACCGGCGTCGTGCGACCGATCCGGTCAAGATCATCGAGTTCGAGCGGCACACCGGCACGGCGCGCCATTGCGATAAGGTGAATGATTGCATTCGTCGAGCAACCCGTCGCCATCGCGACCGTTACCGCATTTGTAACGGCTGCGGGCGTGATAATCTTTTCCGGCGTCAGATCCTCCCAGACCATATCGATGATACGGCGTCCGCAAGCCGCAGACATTCGCTGATGGTTGGCATCGGCTGCGGGAATGGAGGATGCACCCGGCAGCGTCAGTCCCATTGCTTCGGCAATGGCAGTCATGGTCGAGGCGGTGCCCATTGTCATGCAATGGCCATAGCTGCGCGCAATCCCGCCTTCGATGCCCTGCCATTCTTCCTGCGAGATCGTGCCTGCGCGCCTCTCATCCCAATACTTGAAACCGTCGGTGCCGGAACCCAGCACTTTTCCCGCGTAGTTGCCGCGTAACATTGGCCCGGCAGGCAGGTAAATAAAGGGGATGCCCATGGAGATCGCGCCCATGACGAGACCCGGGGTGGTCTTGTCGCAGCCACCCATCAGCACCGCACCATCCACCGGATGCGAACGCAGCAATTCCTCCGTCTCCATCGCAAGCATGTTACGATAGAGCATCGTTGTCGGCTTTACGAAATTTTCCGAGAGAGACAGAGCAGGCAGTTCCATCGGGAAGCCGTCGGCTTGCAGAATACCGCGTCTGACCCATTCCGCCCGTTCGCGAAAATGCATGTGGCAGGGCTGCGCATCCGACCAGGTGTTGATGATCGCGATGATCGGACGCCCTTGCCAGTCTTCCGGGGCGTACCCCATCTGCATCGTACGCGACCGGTGCCCGAAGGAACGCTGATCGTCTGGCGTCATCCAGCGTGCCGACCGCAATTCTTCATAGGTTTTTCTGCCTGCCATTCCAAACTCCTAGGCCAACTGGCACTATGCATGACCTTTTGGGCCGTTATTCCGTAAATGCCTCTTCACGCTTTCGGCTGATGCTTGGTGAAAGAACGAGAACGAGTACCAGGACAGCGAAAATCAGTAGCGAGAGGCTGAGTGGGCTGCGGACGAAAATCGTAGGATCGCCCTGACTGATCAACATCGCCCGCCGTAGATTTTCCTCCAGCATAGGCCCAAGGATGAAGCCCAGCAACAAAGGTGCGGGTTCGAAGCGAAGTTTGCTGAGCAGGAAGCCGACGACGCTGAACCCTGCCATGACAAAGACGTCGAAAACGCTGTTGTTGATGCTATAGGCACCGATGCAGCAGAAGCCGATGATTGCCGGAAACAGGAGATGGTAAGGCACGGTCAGCATCCTCACCCAGAGGCCGATGAGGGGCAGGTTGAGGATGACAAGCATCAGGTTGCCCGACCACATCGATACGATCATTCCCCAGAACAGGGTTGGCTCATCGGATATGACGTTCGGGCCAGGCGTAATGCCCTGCAGGATCATCGCACCTACCATCAAGGCCATGACCGGGTTTCCCGGGATGCCGAGCGTCAGCATCGGAATGAACGAGGTCTGGGCTCCGGCATTATTGGCGGATTCCGGTGCGGCTACCCCTTCGATTGCTCCCTTGCCGAATTCAGCCCGGTTTGGAGACATTCGTTTTTCCATCGCATAGGACGCGAAGGAAGCGAGCATTGCGCCGCCACCCGGCAAAACGCCAAGAAACGATCCAAGGGCGGTGCCACGGAGAACCGGCGCGATGATCCGTTTGAAATCCTGCTTCGTCAGCATCAATCCGGACACTCGCTTGACGCCTACAGAGCGCTCCTGCTCGTTTTCGAGATTGCGCAAAATTTCGCATATGCCGAATATGCCCATGCTGACAGCGACGAAATTCAGCCCGTCATAAAGCTCGGGGATATCGAATACATAACGCGGCGTTCCACTCTCCACATCGGTTCCAACGGTGCCGAGCATAAGGCCGAAAACGATCATCGCCATTGCTTTCGCGAGCGATCCACTGGCCAACGCAACCGAAGCCACCAGCCCTAGAACCATCAGCGAGAAATACTCCGCCGGGCCGAAGTTGAGCGCGACCGCAGCAAGCGGGGGTGCCGCAACGGCCAGAAGAATAGTCGCAACGGAACCGGCGAAGAATGAACCCAGCGCAGCCGTCGCCAGAGCGGCACCCGCCCGCCCATTGCGCGCCATCTGGTAGCCATCGATCGCGGTCACGACCGAGGAGCTTTCTCCCGGGAGATTGATGAGAATAGCGGTCGTAGAGCCGCCGTACTGCGCGCCGTAAAAAATCCCCGCAAGCATGATGAGAGCAGACTCAGGCGGCAGTCCGAAGGTGATCGGCAACAGCATCGCAATGGTCGCCGTAGGCCCAAGCCCTGGCAAGACACCGATTGCCGTTCCCAGGAGACAGCCAATGAAGCCGTAAAGCAAATTCATGGGCATGAATGCCGTCGTGGCGCCAAGCCAAAGGTTAGCGAAAATATCCATGTTCAATCCAATCCGGTCTTATCGGCTGGTCAAAAGCACTAAGGCGTACCCAAAAAGGGTATCCATGTTCCAAAAGCGTCGACGGGAAGCGCAAGTAGCCGTGTGAACAGCAATACCGAGCAGGCCGAAAGGAAGAGGCCAAGCAGGATCGAATGGCGCCAGTTCGCATATCGGCTAGCTGCTGCAGTCAGGACGATCAGAAGAAACATTGCTGGTCCAAGTCCCAGCCCCGACAGAAGCAATCCGAACCCAACCGGCCCCAGGATGACGAGGAAATATGCCTTCCAGTTCGCGGGCTCAGGCTCGCTGTCTTCCGCCTCGACCACCATGGACTGAACCATGACGATGGCTCCGATCGCCATCAAAAGAAGGCTTAGCATGATCGGGAAGTAGCCAGGCCCCATTCGAAACGAATTTCCGACTTCCAGTTCGCGACCGAACCAGATGAACAGGAGGCTGACAAAGATCATGGATGCGCCGCCCACGAAGTCGCGGCTGTTTCTTATCTTCAGCATGGGTTTGGTACTCACTGTGAAATATTGACCGGCCAGCGGATAGGCTGGCCGGCAGTCCTCAACAGCTTCACTGAAGCGGAACGTTTGCAGCCTTGATCACGTCTGCCCATTTCCCCGTTTCAGAATCGATGAAGGCCTGGAACTCGGCGGAAGTGCTACCGACCGGAGTAACGCCCATGGCCTTCAGCTTCGCCTGCATCTCGGGATCAGCAATGATGTCCTGAACTTCCTTGCTCAGCTTTTCCACGATTTCGGGAGGCGTGCCCGCAGGTGCAAACAGGCCGTGCCAGGACGTTGCTTCAAAGCCCGGAATGACACTTGCCATGGTCGGCACATCGGGCAGCAGATCAGCCTTCTCGAGGCTCGTCACTGCCAGCGCCTTGACCTTTCCTGCCTTCACCTGCTGCGCGGCCGTCGGGATGTTGTCGAACATCATGTCCACGTGACCGGCCACCACATCGAGAATTGCCTGGCTGCTACCCTTGTAAGGGACATGCGTGATCTTGACGCCAGCCTTGGTTGCGAGCAGTTCCCCCGCAAGATGAATGGAAGTGCCGACGCCGGAAGAGGCATAGGTGTGCTTGCCGGGTTCCGACTTCAGGAACTCGATCAACTCCGGCACAGAGTTAGCCTTGATCTTGTCCGGGTTGACCACCAGTACGTTTGGAAGGCTTGCGATCAACGAGATCGGCGCGAAGCCTTTTGCCTTGTCATAGGGCAGAGTTTTATAAAGCGTCTGATTGATGGCGTTGGAGCTGACCGTTCCCATGCTGATTGTGTAGCCGTCAGGACGTGAACGCGCCAAATCTCCGAGGCCGATATTGCCACCAGCGCCCGGCTTGTTCTCTACGATGAAGCGCTGACCGAGCCTCTTATCCAGTTGTTCGGCAACCAAACGGCCAAATGTGTCGGTGTTTCCGCCAGCTGCAAACGGTACGATGACCGTTACGGTTTTGGTTGGATACTCCTGAGCATGAACCGGACCAAGGCCCGCCGTTCCCATTGCAGCAGCAACAGCCGCAAACGCGATAAAACGTTTGATGTACATAATTCCCTCCACGTAACTGGCCTCCCGCCAGCGCTACAGATTCATACCCCGACCCTCTGAGCCAAATATGAAAGCGCTTTCATATTATCTTCAAAATCTGTGGTAGCAACTATAGTGTCTAAAATATTTATCGATTAAAATCATTTACTTATCGAAAATATGAAAAATTTTCTGTGACAACCCTTGCCAGAAGTAAAAATGAAAGCGTAACTCATTTTATACGGGAGGTTCGGCATGAACGAAACGAACAAGACAAAACGTGGAACCGCCAACCATCCGGTCACGCTCGCGGAAATTGCCAAACTCGCAGGAGTGTCTCCGGTAACGGTCTCTCGGGCGCTCAATACGCCGAACCTCGTCAAACCGCCGACACTTGAGGCGATTGAGCGCGTGATCGCAAGAACGGGCTATGTACCCAATCTCCTTGCGGGCGGGCTCGCCTCCAGAAAGACGAGGCTGATAGCGGCCATCGTCCCATCGGTCGCCAGCACCATCTTTGCAGAAACAATCGAGGGGTTGAATGCCGAACTCGTCTCGGCAGGCTATCAATTGATACTCGGCCTTTCCGGTTACGAACCCAAGCGTGAGCTCGAACTGACGAGGGCAATCCTGGCACGGCGTCCGGATGGGATCATTCTAACGGGAATATCGCACCTGAAGGAAACACGGTCCATGCTGGCCGGCGCGGGACTACCCATCGTGGAAATATGGGACTCCACGCCCTCCCCCTTGGATACGGCAGTCGGCTTTTCCCACGCCGAGGTCGGCGCTCTTGTTGCCGACCATTTGTTGTCCAAGCGCTATGACCGCTATGCGCAAGTGGGCGCGAAAGATCCACGCGCCATCCAGCGGCGCGATGGCTTCGTCAACCGGTTCAAAGGTATCGCCGAGGTCGAGCTTCCTGATATCGGAACGAGCTCTCCTTCGACATTCCAGGATGGCCGATGGGCACTTTCGCAGCTCCTCGACCGGGGCGGCGGCTCGCTTGGCGTGTTTTGCTCATCCGATGTGGTCGCCCATGGTGCACTTGCGGAAGCCCACGCGCGGGGAAGCCGCATTCCAGAGGATCTCGGCATCGTCGGCTTTGGAGATTTCGACTTCGCAGCCCATACGCATCCCCCGTTAACGACCGTTCGTATCGACCGTCGTGACATCGGCACCAAGGCGGCCCGATCAATCCTCAGGAAAATCGCAGGCGACGAAAATGTGGAAGCGATGGTCAACATCGACTTCAACATCGTCGCCCGCGGCACGACTTGACAGCCTCAGAAACATTTCCAGCGGTTTTGCGTCTGAACGACCCCTGATACTGGAGATTAGATTATCAGGGACGTTTTCCGAACTCGGCAGTCGCTCTAGTCCAATGCTTGGCCTGCTCAGACAGGGTAATACCCAAGCCCGGACGTGTTGGAACCAACATACGCCCATCCTTGATTTCCAGCCGTTCGTTGAACAGCGGATCAAGCCAGTCAAAATGCTCTACCCAAGGCTCCAGCTCATAGGCGGCAGCCAAATGCAGATGGATTTCCATCGCAAAATGTGGCGCCAGCTGTAATTTCTTGGCTTCGGCCAGCGCGCAAATTTTCAGGAACTGGGTGATACCGCCGACACGCGGGGCATCCGGCTGGATGATGTCTACCGAATTGTTCTGGATCAGCGAGATATGTTCCAGCACACTTGCCAGCATCTCACCAGTTGCGATTGGCGTATCCAGATGCGCGGCAAGCGCTGCATGACCTTCCACATCATAAGCGTCCAGCGGCTCTTCTATCCAGGTGAGATTAAAGGGCTCCATCATACGCCCGAAACGCATAGCGCTTGGTCGATCCCACTGCTGATTAGCATCAACCATCATGGCGGCACGTCCACCGATCCGTTCATGGATGGCAGTCACGCGCTTGAGGTCGATGTTCATGTCGGGTTGGCCGACCTTGATCTTGATGCCCCCAATGCCCGCGGCAATCGATTGTTCGAGATTATCGAGAATCTCTTCGATCGGCGACGACAGGAAACCGCCGGACGTGTTGTAGCATTGAACGCTGTCGCGATGCGCACCCAGAAGCTTGGCCAGCGGCAGCCCGGCACGCTTGGCCTTCAAATCCCATAAGGCGACGTCGAACGCCGCTATCGCCTGGACGGCAAGCCCGCTGCGACCGACCGAAGCACCAGCCCAGCACAATTTGTTCCACAGCTTGCCGATGTCGCTCGGGTCCTCCCCGATCAAGACATTCGCAATTTCCTTGGCATGCTCATACTGCCCGGGACCGCCCGCGCGCTTGGAATAACTGAAACCGATTCCGCTTTGGCCGTGGGTGGTCTCTATTTCCGCGAAAAGAAATGCCACCTCTGTAAGTGGCTTCTGTCGCCCGGTCAAAACTTTAGCATCACTGATTGGCGTTTTGAGTGGCAGGAAAATCGACGAAAGCTTGATCCACGCTATGCGATCACCCGCTTCCACGCGCGAACCCGTCATCGTTGTCACATTCGTATTCATTCACCGTCTCCTCAGCCAAGGCCAATCACGCCCTCGAAGCTTGACTGTTAACGCATCCATCAATTTAAGTCCAAGTTGATTTTTAATTATATCAATACAGGAAATGAATAGATGCTGGATTTTGGACATGTTCGCTCGTTCATTGCCGTCGCCACCGAACTCAGTTTCAGCCGTGCCGCGAGGCGGCTGAATATTACGCAGCCGCCGCTCAGCCGTCAGATAAAACTTCTGGAGCAGGAGCTGGATGTCGTTCTTTTCGAAAGAACCAGTCGACGCGTGGTACTGACCCCCGCAGGTTTGTCGTTTTTCGCAGAAGCGCAGAAACTGATTGAACAGAGCCAAGCCGCTGTAACAGCGACACGACGAGCCGCCAGAGGGAGCGCTGGCTCAGTAAAAATCGCCTTCGTCGGCGCTGCGACCTACAGCTTCTTGCCTGCTTTCATCGCTGCTGCGCGCACTGCCGCTCCGCAAGTCGAACTCGAGCTTATACAAATGGAAACGTCGGAACAGGTCCAAGCGATCAACGGCGGAGAGGTCGACCTCGGCCTCTCACGCCCGTTATCAGGTCCACACCATCTGGAAAATCTGTGCGTGGATCGCGAGGCAATGATGCTTGCCATACCAAGATGGCACCCTTTGGCATCGGTGCGCAGACCTCCCCTTGATGCTCTGAACGGCGAACCTTTTATTACTTTTTCCCATCAGGCGCGATATCTTCATGACAAACTGACGGGGCTGATGGCACGTCACCTCGTCAAACCGCGCATTATTCAAAGCATGACCCACTCGCAGGCAATTCTATCTCTCGTAAGCGCTGGAATAGGGTTGGCAATCGTTCCCGGTGGCACTCGCAATGCCTGCTTCGACAACGTCGTGTTCCGTCCGATCGATCTTCAGAATGAATGCATAGCGGAACTTCATGCCATATGGAGTCCTGAAAACAAGAGCCTCCTGCTTGCCGAAATTCGAGACCTTGCAACGAGAGTTGCTTCCCGGCGCGACGATTGATCTGCCGGAATCGACGCCGCACTGCGGCATTACCTGTCTGTTTAGCATTTGCGGATTGGCGCACATAATGGCATTATAATTCCATTGATGTAGAAAATAGAATTTTTGATTGATTTTCATAATGAGTTCGGTAGGCTGATTTTGTTGCCTGTCTTGCGCAAGAGGAGTTGCGTCTGGATGGGGATGGCGACGGTTTTGGCGCTTTGGCATTTCACGCTCCACGAGGTGGA
>NZ_JAAMFB010000007.1 GCF_013322225.1 Agrobacterium larrymoorei | reverse complement strand
CGCTGGGTGACGCTGAGCACGTGAGCCGAGGGGAGAACTGTGTCCGCAGTCAGCCACATCACCCATCAACCAGCCGACATGAACCAAGAACCGCCCCTCAAGAGAAAGGGCGGCGGGGTAAGGCGCATGCATGTCAGGTGGCTGTGTGGCTCACGTGGTTATGCAACGGTCCCCTTGTGGGAGAGAAAGCGATTTCAACATCTTAGCCCGCTAGGGCTCAAGTGTTAGAAATCGCAAGTGAGGGGTTACGCTACGATGTTAGCGAGAAAACCCCTCTACCCAAAAAAATCTATGACTTAGCTGAAGCTAAGACCATGATTTTTCTTCCTCTCCCACAGGGGGAGAGGTAACCCGGTCGCACCCGTCCCGCACCGCGCCTACTCCGTCACCGCCCGAAACCGCATCTCTGTCACAAACTGCTGCGTCTTCGTCGCGCGCCTGCTGCGCAGGGAGCGATAAAACAGGCTGACCAGCGTCACTCCGCCGCCAAGGACAAGCGGCGCGTCGTCCAGCAGCACCATGATGCGGCTGGCGATTTCCTGAGACTTTTGCCTGCCGCCCTCGTCGCACCACACTTCCAGCGTCAGCATATGCTCCTCGCCCTTTTCGGTCGCGGTGGAGTAATCGCGGCTTTCCACCTCGCCCGGCATCACGCAGGGCAAAACCACGCGCGGCATCAGGCGGTCGATCAGGCCTTGGGGGCCAAGCGCACGGGCGAGAAATGCATCCGCGGCCAGCCGCTCGTGAATTGCGCGCAACAGCGCGTTGGCGGCACTCATCGCCCCTCCTCCTCGCACCTGCAGACGATGAAGCGTCCCGTTTCATCGGGGTCCATCACCAGTCTGATGTTGAAAAGGCGCGCTCCTTTTCGAAAGCGCATACCCGCTGCGATATCGTCACGAAAGCTCAGCCAGACCCGGTGCGTGATCGTCACGCCTTGCGCGGAGGCGCGGTCATAAGCGCTCTGCGTCGTCGGTTCGATTGCCGCCCACAGCGAGCGTTGAAATCGCCACTCCCGCGTAACGCCACCCTGCCCGTCCGGCACATCATCGGGTGCTTCCAGGTCCAGCCGCGCCGTCAGCTGGCCAGGGTCGAGAAAAGTCAGGTTCATGGCTAAAGTCCCACTCGACGAAACGGCCCGATCAACCGCTCGTAGCCCGGCGGCACACCTGCTGGCTGGTCCGTCGGGGCGACTGCACCGCGAAACGCAAACATATGCCCGATGTGGATCAGCATCGCCCGCTTCAGCGTGTCCGGCACATCCGCCCCGCTTTCGCCAAATCCGGCGGTGAAATCCACCTCGATGCCGTTCAGCGGCTGGCCCGGTGCAGGCGGATTTCGCAGCCAAAGCCTTGCAGGCCGCCCGTCGCCATCCAGCAATTTGTCAGTCCCGGTAATATCCTGCGGGTCGCCCGCATCGTCGAAAACCAGAATCGTTTCGATGGCTTGCACCGGTCCCTTCGCAATCAGGATCACGCCGTCACGCGGCCATTCATCCAGATAAAGCCTAAGGGTCTGGCGCATCAGGCACAGCCCCGTCTGCCGTTCCAGATGCTCGCGCGCGGTTACGATCAGCGATGTCAGCAGCGCGTCCTCTTGCGCGCCATCCAGCCGCAAGTGCGCCTTCACATCGGCAAGCGTCAACGCCTCCGCTGCGGGCGGGGTTACTGTTGCGTAGGTCATATGGATTGCTTCCTCGGAAGAGAGATGAATTACGAGGGCGCGGCTGGGCCTATCTCTCCCCCTGTGGGAGAGAAAGCGATTTCAACATCTTAAGCGCAGCTTAAGTGTTAGAAATCGCAAGTGAGGGGTTTTGGCTCAACGCACGCCGCAAACCCCTCACCTAGAAAATCTATGACTTAGCTAAAGCTAAGATCATGATTTTCTGTCCTCTCCCACAAGGGGAGAGGTACCCCAGCCGCACCCTCCGCGGATCAAAAGGCATCAACTCGCCGCAAATTTCACCAGCTTCACCGCCTCGAAGTTCTGCACCCCACCCCCAACGCGCTTCGTCGTATAAAACAGCACATAGGGCTTGGCGGAATATGGGTCGCGCAAGATACGAATGCCCGTGCGGTCCACCACCAGATAACCGGCGCGGAAATCGCCAAAGGCAATTGCCGTACTGTTAGCCACCACATCCGGCATGTCTTCCGCTTCCGCCACAGGGAAGCCCATCAGCAATGCGGCCTGCCCGGCGGACGCCGGTGGCTGCCACAGGTAGTTGCCGGTATTGTCCTTGAAGCGGCGAAGCGCGCTCTGCGTTTTGCGGTTCATCAGGAATGTGCCGTTCTGGCGATGCCCCGCTTTCAGCGAATAGATCGCGTCGATCAGCACGTCATGCGGCCCGCCATTGGCGAAGGCACCCGCAGCCCCGGTCGCCACATAGCCGATCTTGCCCCAGCTCCAGTCCGCATTGGCCACCGCCTCATAGGCCAAAAGCCCCCTCGGCTTGTTCACGCCATCGCCGGAAATGAAGGCAGTGCCTTCCTGTTCGGCAAAGGCCACATCCACTTCCGCCGCGATCCACGCCTCGATGTCCACCGCCGCATCGTCCAGCAGCGCTTGCGTCGCCGCTGGCATGGCGTAAAGCTCCATGGTGGGGAATGTCAGTTCGGAAAGCTGCGGCGTGTTGGTCTGCGGGCGTGCCGCCGTTTCGGAAACCCAGCCCGTTGCCAGCCCGCTCGGCGCAAACGGCTTTTTCAGCACCGCGCCGGAAACCTGCCGCACCGTGGAAAGTGCGCGCATCGGCGAGACCACCGCCATGCGCCTGCCAATGTCGCTGTCGGTCTCGTTCGGCAGCAGATAGCCGCCATCGGCACCCGTACTCCCGGCAAAGGCCTTGGCCTCCAGGTCACGCAGCGCACCCTCGTCACCCCGGCGAATATAGGCCTCGAACGCCGCCTTATGTTCCTCAGTCTCGGCACTCGGCCCACCCCGGCGTCCCAGCGCCGGTCGCGCCCTCTTAAGCGAAAGCTCGTCCATCGTCTTCTTATTGTCGTCCAGCGCCTTGTCGATGCGGTCCAGCTTTTCGCGGGTCAGCACATCTGAGCCCATCTTGCGCTCGATCTCACCCAACCGCTGGTCATTGGTCTCCCGAAACGCCTCGAAAGCCTCCATAAAATCATCAAACGCAGCCGTCACCGTCTCCGGCACGGCCTTGATCTGCGGCGCAACCGTCTGTTCTGTCATGTGGTTTTCCTTTGTTGAATATTGAATTATGTTGACTCGGAGTCAGACATGATCTCCGTCAACCGACTTGAAGACGTGGATGGCTCCATAGCCAAACCAACTGCCGTCATCCTCGGGCTTGACCCGAGGATCCACGCCTCAAGCACCGCCCATGGATCCTCGCCTCAAGGGCGAGGATGACGCCGAACGGGAGGCAAGCACCGGGCAACAAGTCCTGCTCACCGCCCAAAAGCCCCCACCGCCATCACCTTCGCCGCCCGGCGCATCGTGCGCACCAGCTCCGTCTCCCGGTCTCGAAAAAACCGCGCCTGCTTGACGTTGGAAACCCGCGCCGAAGGCAGCATCGGAAAGGTCACGACGGAGATTTCCCAGAGGTCCGCCTCCAGAATCCGCCGCACCCCGCCCCGCGTCGCCTTGCCCGCCCGCACGGTCTGAAAACCGATGGAAAGCCCGTCCAGCGCGCCGGTCTTCATCAGTGAGTGAACCTCCTTCGCCCGCGCCACATCCGGCGCCAGCACACCCTCGACATAAAGCCCGCGCTCATCCTCGCGGACGGTGCGCCAGGCGCCGATTGGCTGGGCAGGGTCATGCTGATAGAGCATCCGAATACCGGCAGCGCCGCGTTCATCGAGCGAACGCTGAAACGCCCCCCGCTCAATCACATCGCGCCCCAGATCCACCTCGCCAAACACACTGGCATAGCCGGAAAACGAACCATCGAAAGCAACGCCGCGCACTTCCAGCGCGGCAAATTTGCGCGTAGCAGGCCGCGGCCCGCGATAAGCGTGCATGAAAATCTCCTGCGATTTGTGAGAGATACAGGTCTGCGGATGCAGTCCGCCGTAAACACGGTAGACGACAATCCAGCAAAAAACAGCCGCCCCGCCCTTCACAAGTTCAATTGCGAAGACGTCTCGGCACGTCCGTCACCGCGATGAATTCACATCGCCGACTTTTCGAAAATGAAACGCTCTAACGCCCTGTCTTCAGCGCATAGCTCTCACGAAACGCTGCTCCAGAACCTCAGCGCCCCATTGGGAACCGGGGCGTTCTTCGGCCAGCACGAAGCCTCGTGTCTCATATAGATGCCGCGCCGCGTCTAGCCCTGAGAAAGTCCAAAGATGCATTTCGGCGAAGCCGTGTGTGTCGACAAACACCAACGCAGCGTCGAGCAGTTTCTTGCCGACCCCGCCGCCCCGAGCCGTATCATCGACGATGAACCATCTCAGATGCGCGATGCCTGCGCCCAGATCTTCGCCATCGATAGCGACGGAACCGGCAATGCGGTCGCCAATCATCGCGGTCCAGATTTCGTTTCCGGGCCTACCCAAACGGTGGGCGAATTCGGCCAGCCCGCCTGCCACCACAGCCTCGAACGCCAAACCGAAGCCCGAACTCCGCGTGTAGTGAAGCGCATGCATTTCAGTGATGCGGGCAAGAATGCCGGTCGAATAACCCGTTTTGATCTCGACGTTGCGCGCCGTAGCCACCCCCGCCAGCGCCGCGCCGTAAAGACGCAAGCCCTCCGCCACCGTCCGCCCCTCTTCAACGGTCAAATTCCGAAGAGCGGCTGTCACCTGACCCCGACCGAAATCATGGATCGCGGCAACCCTGCGCTGGCCAGCCGGTGTCAGCGACAGCATCTTCACGCGGCCATCGCCCTCTCCCGCGTCTTCCAGCACATCACCCGCCTCGATCAGTTTTCGAAGCATCCGGCTCACGCTCGATTTTTCAAGATGCAACACCGCGCCCAGATCACGCGCCGTTATCCCACCCTTTTCGATCTCGATCAGGGCATGAACCGCAGAAGGCGACAAATCAATGCCTGCAAAATCGCCGCCGGTAAAACCAAGCTCGCGCACAAGCAGACGGGACGATGCACGGATCAGATCGATGTTTTGGACGGATGACGGCATGGCAAAGATCCCAAATAAAGTTGCATCATGCAACCATATTCATTTGAACCGCTAGATGTCAACGAAATCAGGGCACCTCACGTCCTCGGCCTTGTCGTATACCTCTCGGCCACCCGCACCATCACCCCCAGCCCCCACCACGCGCACAGGCTTGCAGCGGCGGAACCCGTCAGCATGATATCCTGACTGCTGAGACCATCGGCGATATCCAGCCGCTTCACAATCCACAGCCCCGCCGGTCCGCCAAAGATCATGCCGCAGGCAAGCCCCGTCAAGAACCGGCTCGCCGCCTCGCGGTGCGTCTGCGGCAACAGATAGATCAGCGAAACCCCGGCCCCAGCCACAGCTCCGGTAAAACGAGCAGCCAGAATGCTGCCCTCATTGGCAAATTCAGACATGAGTAATCATTCCGGGTTAGAGTAGAAAAAGTTGCAGGCCGGATGCCTGGGTATCCGCCATACACTTATAAGCGTTACTCAATCGCTATTTCTCGAATCTTTGGAATCAGTTGAGCGGCGTGCTTCACAGACTGATTTCGGGTCTTAAGAAATCACTTCAAGCCTGAGTTTCGACACTCGAAAATAAAAAGCCAGCTCATCGCTGGCTTCATTGAGTTAACAATCGTCTGGTTTTCGAATTAGGATAACTAGGCAGCAGCAAATCCACCGTTGCCATTCTTATTGAAGCTTGCCAGAGCTTTTGACGCTCGCTCAAACATAGAACTAGGGTTTGTCGCACCTTCTCCGGCGTATTCAAGTGCCGTCGCTTCGGAAATTTCAATTCTATCAGCATGCATAAGAGGTAATGCCAATATTATACCCATCAATGCACTGTGCGCGTCCGCAGCGAGCTTTGGGTTTTGAGCATGCAACTTATCCATCGCCTCGGACAGAGGACTGGAAGAACTTGATTTTCCTCTCCTCCGCTTACTCGTAACAAACTCCTCGGTAAATTCCCTACCTAGTTCAGGCGTAGCAAGTGTCTCCAGCATGCAAAGCAAAACTGTTCGAATAACTTCCGGGGTCGCACCGTTCTTTAGAACTCTATCTGCTGCAATCAAAGCGGAATCTGTTTCCTGCTGAGCAAAATCATAGAAACCTATTTTGACTTTCATTGACTTTATGTACGTGGCACCGAACACCGCAAGCCCCGCTGTCGCGCCCACAATGGCAGCTATATACGGGGCATCCACCAAGAAGCCATTCATAGCCATCTCCCTAATTAAGTCTGCGTTCTCTTAGCAGACTGTACAAACTTATCCAGTTTCTGTTTTTCAACTTTTGTTGCATTGGCATCAACTATCTGCCTCGCTTTACGCGAAGGTAGACGTTTGACAGCCTGCTCACGTTCCAAGAGCTGCGTTCGCACGAGTGCAATTCTCATAAAAATATATAGCAATATGAAAACAGCACCACTTAATATTATGTAAATGGGGTCTGCTTTGATTTTTACGAGGGCAAACACCACGATCGCAAATATCGCAACGAATACAAAAGTGTCCTTATCTTGTTTTGACAGATGTTTCCAAAGTGCATTCAATTTTCGATGTCCGCGCTGAAGGATAATGAAGGTGACTTGCTCGTAACTGACGCATTCCATAGCATCAGAAAATTGCAATCAAATAAAAATAACGATAAATTCACAACCTAAATAATTCAATACCCTACCGCCTCCCGCTTCTCCTCATCGCTCAAAAACCCCGCAGCCCCCACGCGCGCCCACAGTGCATCACGTTCCGCCGCCAGCCCCGCAATCCGGTCCAGATCAGCCTCCAGCCGCACATCGCCCTCGAACAGCGGCTCCAGCCAGCCGGAAAGGCTCGCCGCCGTGCGGTTGATCAGCGGAAGAACGGTCAGGCGATAAAACGCCCGGTTCGCTTCCTGATAATTCGCATAGGTGTTGTCGCCGGGAATGCCCAGCAGCATGGGCGGCACGCCGAGCGAGAGCGCGATATCCCGCGCAGCCCCGTTCTTGGCCTCCATGAAATCCATATCGCGGGGCGAGAGCCCCATACTCTTCCAATCGAGCCCGCCCTCCAGCAGCAGCGGACGACCGGCATTCACCGCGCCGGCATAGCCCTCTTCCAGCTCCCGCTTCAGCCGCTCATATTGCTCGATGGAGAGATTGCCGCCCTCCTTGGGCTGATAGACCAGCGCACCGGAAGGCCGGGCGGAATTGTCCAGCAGGCGCTTGTTCCAGTGACTTGCCGCATTGTGCAGATCGAGCGCCGCACCTGCCGATGCCAAGGGCGACAGCCCGTTATGGTCATCCAGCGGATTGAACAGCTTCAGATGCAACAGGCCCAGCCTGTCACGATCCGCCGCAATCCGCCGCGATGCCCTGCCCTCGGCGCGGTAATCGAAAGCTGCAGGCCAGCCATCCGCCCCCTCGACGATGCTGACCCGGTCCGGTCGCAGCAGATGCAACTCCCGCAACCGCCCGCCCACCAGCACCGGCTCGATGAAACCATTGCCGGAAAGCAGCAGATGCCCGTAAAGCGACTCGAAAAAATCCGGCCCGCTCATCTGTTGGTTGGGCCGCTTGAGCAGCCGCAGCAACGCATGGTCGGCAATCTCGTCGTCGCCCTCATAGAGCAGCCAGCTGACGGAAGCCGCAGCCTCCGCCACCATCCGCGCTGCCCGATGCGCCACCGGGTTCCGCATGAACCCTTCCCGCGAAAGCGCCGCATAGCTGCGACCGGACCAATGCGCCCGCCCCGCCTCACTTGCCAGCATCAAAAACCCACCCGCCGCTTTCTCTTCGCGCACAGGTCCACGCTCCACCGGGCGACGCCACGGCAGAGATACAGAAAATCGCATGGGAATTGGTCCTTCAGAAAATGCCGGAAACGACGCTACAACAAGCGCACGTGTCAGCTTCAAGGAGAAAGATTGTCAAAGGGGTTTAGCGCTTAAGGAAAGCACGGGAACGCCCTAAACAGAAACGATATTCTTCACATTGATGTCGGGATCGAAGTCTACACGCCGCGCTTTGCCATCGGCGGTTTTGAGAACCAGTTCTACACCACCACCTATGGCGTGCATGTAACGAACAATGGAAGAAAGCAGAACGTCGTCTGCATTTTCCATTTTTGAAATAGCATTCTGCGTCGTACTTGCTCTGAGCGCAACGTCCTGTTGCGTGGCATTCATGGCTTTTCGAACTTCAGCCAGAGCTTTGCCCAGCCGACGCTCCTCACGCTTGACGTCCAAACGTCGCTGAACATCCTGCGGCAATTCCGCTCTGAAATTTTTCCAGTCGTCGCTCATGTCTTTGCTTCTTTCAGCCAGGCATCGAACCGCTCGTCGGCCTTAGCAATGAGTTGACGGTAAAATCGTGCCTCATTCACACCCTGCTTGTCAGCTCCACACAAAATGATTGCATTCTGCTTGGGGTCGAAGGCGAATACAAACCGCCAGATTTGCTTACCGTATCGTACTCTGATCTCTTTCATATTGGCGTGCCGTGAAGCATTAAGCGTATCGACTTCTGGCCGACCAAGAAATGGCCCGTCTTCTTCAAGATGGTCCAGCACTTCGCCCACAAGCTCTTTCAAACCGATGTCAAACGCTTCCACTCCGATATGAACTCGCGGTGGAAACGAACACTATAAGGCATCCAGCACCCAATATATCTTGAAGGATATAAAACTCAATATAGCTTTTTTGTATATGAGCTTGGCAAACCTCACCCGATCGGCGTTTTCACCGCCTTATCCGCATCGAAATCCGCCGCGATCCGCGTCTCGCGCAGTGGCTTTACGGTTTGCGTCGAAAGGTCATAGGCGGGGTCCGCCTTGTAGGCCGCGAGCGACGCCTCGTCGGCGAACTCACCGTAAACCACGAAATCCACCGAGTTGCCCCACTGGTCTTTTTTCACGTTCTCGCCGATTTCCAGCTTCAGCGCATGAGGAATGCCGGTCAGGCCGGAAAGACCCTTGCGAACGGCATCGCGGTTTGCCTCGGCTACGGTGAAGAAAACGATATGGCGGATCATGGGTGGCACCTGTCATGCGGAGATTAACTTGCGCAACGAGTTATCACCCCGCCGTTGCCGGTTCAATCCGGCTGGCGCATCCTATCGCGCGGTGTCACGCTGTTTTCATGAGATCGACCTCAGAGGCGATCTTCAGCGCGGCAAGAAATGCCTGGGCATGATCGGCAATCAGTCCTGCCCGGTCTCGCCCGTTGATGATGGCGCGCGCGCCCGTCCAGTCTTCCCGCGTCTCGCTAAAGTAGTTCGAAAGACGCCTGCCGGTGAAACTGCCCTTCAGCATCCCCTCGATCAGAATGGTGGCGGATGTTTCCGCTTCCATGGCCCGTTCCGGCCTGGCGACCAGATCGACGCCCGCCAGAAGCGACATCGCCTCGTAATTCCGGCGGTGCGTC
The DNA here is from genome assembly GCF_013322225.1 of Agrobacterium larrymoorei. GTDB lineage: Bacteria > Pseudomonadota > Alphaproteobacteria > Rhizobiales > Rhizobiaceae > Agrobacterium > Agrobacterium larrymoorei_A. The sequence goes on along the minus strand of NZ_JAAMFB010000007.1, from coordinate 88,364 downwards.
AACTGCACCAGCCCGCGCCCCAGCCAGCTTTTCCCCTCACCATCTCGCCGCCAATAGGGCGCTTTGACCTGCCCAAGCCTGCCCGCAGCGAAAGCCCGGTCGAGGATGCGGATCGCCGCCTCGTCGCTTGGCGCCAGCGTTTCACGCACCGGCTGCATCGTCGCCGCCGTTTCATGGTAGGAGGTCGCCAGCATATAGGCCAGATGACGCAGATCGCGTTCCGCTACCCGCTTGAAATAAGTGTCCAGCACAAGCTCGGCGCCCTGCACCTGTCCCTCGCTCATCCGCCCGCCAAACGGCTTTTTACGAACGGCGGAGAAGAATCGCTGTCGATCGATCATCGTTTTGCCTCGCCAATAGAAAATGCTCCGCCTAGCGGCGGATTTCCACAACCGAAACGTTGCGCACTTAAATCGATTTGAAAAAATCCTAATCGATTTTAATTCATGCGAACCGTTTTAAGAGAAAATTTTACCTTGAATGTCGGAACCTTAAGGCTCTTACTCGGTTTCAGCACCCGCATATGGAGCTGCATCAACCCAAGTCAGGAGGAATGCCATGACAGCGACAATCCCCCAGCACACCTATGACCGCCTTGAAAATGAATGGCGGCAGATGCGCGAAGTCGGCGCACAGCCAAAGCCTTCGCAGTCTCCGAAGAAGTGAACGTCGAAACCACGCCATGATGGCGTCAGTTCCGACATGAAAATCGCCCGTGATGCGCCCGCCAGCCATCGCGGGCGTTTTGTTTTGGCGCGAGCTCAGCGGCCTTGTCTCTCCCCTTGTGGGAGAGAAAGCAATTTCAACATCTTAGCCAAAGGCTAAGTGTTACAAATTGCCAGTGAGGGGTGGCGCTGGCGCAAGCGGCAAACCCCTCACCTGAAAAATCTATGACTTAGCTGAAGCTAAGATCATGATTTTTCTTCCTCTCCCACAAGGGTAGAGGTGACCCGACCGCAACCCTAGAAACCAGACTCACATCCCCCGCACCCGAGGCTCCGCCATCGTCTCCATCGCAAGCGCCGTCAGCGCCCACACCAGCGCATCCAGCCGGTCCGGAGACTTGCCGGAAGACAGCCCGTCCGGTCCGAAATCCACCATCTGATCTTCCAGTTTCTCAAAGCGCCCGGCATGGCGCACGCGGCCCTGTTCGTAGAGTGCCGCCACAGGTTCGGCGCGGGTGAATTTGCCCCGGCTGGCCCGCACCATCGTCACCGGCAGATTGGCATCGATGCTTTTCAGCATGGCACTCACCATTTCTCCGCCCTGATTGACTTCCGCCACCACCCGGTCTGCCTCGAAGCGGCGATAGGCGGCCACCACGGCGCGCGCCCATCCGGCAGGTGTTGCGCCTTCAACGGAGCAATCCGAAAGCGCCCACAGCCGTCCATCGATGCCGATACCCGCCACGACTATGCCGCAGCAGGAGCCTTCGCCGCTTCCGGCGGGCGGGTCCACCGCCACGACGATCCGCGCCAAGGCGTCCGGTTTGGGCGCAAATATCGCCTCGATCTCTGCCCGTTTCCACAGCGCGTCATCCCGGTCGGCGATCATTTCGCCGTCCAGTTCCTGCCGACCCAGCCGAGTGCCGCCATAACGTTTCATCATCGCATCGATAAAGCCGGGAGACAGGTTTTGAGCATTGTCGTGGGTGCGCATCCGCACCACACGGCTGGAAGGATCAGCCATCAGCGCCTTCAAAAGCGGTATCGGTCTCGGCGTCGTCGTCACCAGTTGCTGCGGCCAGTCTCCCAGTCGCAGACCAAATTGCAGCATGTCCCAGCATTCCTGGGCATGTTTCCATTTCGCCAGCTCATCGGCCCAGGCATAGTGAAACTGCGGCCCGCGCAGGCTTTCCGGGTCTTCGGAAGAAAACACCTGCGCCATTGCCCCGTTCGGCCACACCACCCTGCGACGCGACGCCTCGAACTCCGGTCGTTTGAACCGCGCAATCCGGCAGATGCCGGAAACGCCGTCGATCATCACTTCGCGGGCATCGCCCAGCGTTTCCGCCACCAGCGCAATGCGCAGGTCGGATCGGTCGCCGCTGGATGCGATACGATGAACCCATTCGGCCCCTGCCCGCGTCTTGCCGGAGCCACGCCCACCGATCAGCAACCAGTTGCGCCACGCCCCTTCCGGTGGCTGCTGCGCAAGGTTGCCGATAATCCGCCAGTCGCGGTTCAGCCGGTGGACATGGTCTCTGAGATGCCGCTCGAATGATGGCGCGATCATGCCCTTGCCGATTTCCAGTCTGCGCATCTCCGGCGCATCGGAACCGATACGCGGCATATCCGCCCGCGCCGCGTCGTTCTGCGCCTTCAGACGGCCTTTCCCTCGCACAAACACCGGCATGGGTAAGGCACGGCGAATGTTTTCAGCTTCGCCCATCACGCGTTACCCTTCGTGCAAACCGGAGAAATCGCTGCTCGCATCCGCGCGGGCCGCCAGTCTCGCATGCAGTTTCTGTTCCACCAGTTCATCGACCCGCCTCTCAAAGAAGGCGACGGCCTCTTCATAGTTCTGTTTGTCCGCTTCGCTCTCTGCTGCAGCCTCGCGGTCTCGCGCCAGCTGGCGTTGCAGCGTATCGATCTTTTCCAGCGTGCGAACGATCAGCGAAACCGCATCCGTTGCCGCCTTCACATCCGCCCGCGCCACCTTGCCCGCCGCCTCATCAGCCGCGTCGGCCAGTGCCGCGCCCGCTCCTTCACGAAGCTCCCGAAAGAAACGGAACTGCTCCCGCATTTCTGCGGTCATCTCGTTCAGCAACCGCCACAGCTCATCCGGCCCGTTTTCGATCCCGGTTTGCTGCAAAGCGGATTTCGTCTCCAGCGCCTCATCCGGCGCGTAGACACTATGCCTCACCCAGTCGCCCAGAAGCGACAGGTCGTGACTGTTTATCGATGTCATGGTTATCCTGCGTGTCCGCAGTCGGCGCCGCAGGCTACCTCTCCCCCTGTGGGAGAGGTAGAAAAATCATGGTCTTAGCTTCAGCTAAGTCATAGATTTTTTTGGGTAGAGGGGTTTTCTCGCTAACGTCGCAGCATTACCCCTCACTTGCGATTTCTAACACTTAAGCAAGCTTAAGATGTTAAAATCGCTTTCTCTCCCACAAGGGGAGAGATAGAGGCTGCCGCACCCAAGCCGCTAAACCACCGCCGCCACCCGCACTTTTCCGACTATGCCATAACCCTATCAAACGACCGTCACGCCGTCAAGGATTATTTTCCTATTCATATCGAAATTTATTCCGCAGCAATATTTCCCCTTTTCTCCGCCTCATACTACACTCCCCCCGAAGCAACGGGGAAAGGAGCATGCATTGAGGTGGATCAGGCGTTTGATCGTACCGCTTTCGAGCATCGGGATTGCGTTCGGCACCGTGCTGTTCTGCGCGTCGCTCACCCCCTCGCTCCTGCCCCGCACCTTTGTCATGCAGGGCGTGTTGTGCGGCTTTTCCTTCGCCATTGGATACCTCATCGGCGTCCTGCTGAAAGAAGTTTATCTCTACCTTGGTCTGCCGCTGCTTTCCCGGCATGACAGGCGTGGCATGCTCTTCGTCGTGTCGCTGGCAGCCATCGTTGCTGCTGTAGGCTTTCTCTGGCAGGCCGCGACATGGCAGAATTCCATTCGCGCGCTGATGGAAATGGACCCGCTGGATAGCGGCCATCCACTCCGAACAGGCGCAATCGCTGTCGTCGTCGCCGCGCTTCTCATCGGCCTCGCCCGGTTTTTCCAGCTCGTCCGCCGCCTGTTTGCGCTGCGCAGCGGCCGCTTTCTTCCACGTCGGCTGGCCAATGTCGTCGGTATTTTTGCGGCTGTGGCGCTGGCGTGGATGCTCGTCAACGGGCTGATTTTCGATATCGGCCTGCGTTTTGCCGATAGTTCGCTGAAGCAGGTGGATAGCCTTATCGAACCGGATGTGCCGCGCCCATCCAACCCCTTGAAAACCGGCAGCGAAGATTCGCTGATGACCTGGGAATCGCTCGGGCGTCGCGGTCGCGAATTCGTCGCCACCGGTCCCAGCCAGTCCGATATTGCAGGCTTTACCGGCAGACAGGCGAAGGAGCCAATCCGCGTTTATGCCGGTCTCAATTCCGCCGAAACGCCTGCCGCCCGCGCCAAGCTTGCGCTGGAGGAGTTGAAGCGCGATGGCGGTTTCGAGCGCAAGACGCTCATCGTCATCGTGCCCACCGGCACCGGCTGGATCGATCCGGAAGCTATTGATACGGTTGAATATTTACACGGCGGAGACATAGCCAGTGTCGCCGTGCAATATTCCTACCTCTCAAGCTGGATTGCGCTTCTGACGGAACCGGACTACGGCGTGGAAACAGCTCGCGCCCTGTTCGAGGAAATCTACGGCTACTGGACGACCCTGCCGAAGGAAACCCGTCCGAAGCTCTATCTCCACGGCCTCAGCCTCGGCGCGCTCAACAGCCAGAAATCCTCGGATCTCTACGACGTGCTGGCCGATCCGTTTCAGGGTGCCTTATGGAGCGGCCCGCCCTTTTCCAGCCCCACATGGCGCATGGCCACCAATGGCCGCGTGCCCGGCACGCCGCAATGGTTGCCGAAATTCCGCGATAGTTCGGTCATCCGCTTTGCCGATCAGTATCAGAACGCCACCATGACGAATGTGCCATGGGGGCCGATGCGCATCGTCTATCTGCAATACGCCAGCGACCCGATCACCTTCTTCGAAACCACCGCCGTCTACCGCCGCCCGCAATGGATGGAGCAGCCCCGGGGCCGCGACGTCTCCTCATCTTTCCGCTGGTTTCCGGTCGTCACCTCGCTGCAACTCCTCCTCGACGTCGCCGCCGCCACCACCGCCCCCATGGGCTACGGCCACGTCTACGCGCCGGAACACTATATCGACGCATGGCTGGAGGTGACACAGCCACAAAGCTGGACTCCCGACGAGATCCAGCGGCTGAAGATGTTCTTCAAGGCGAAGAGGGGCAGCACGGACCCCGCTTGACTATTGCTTCGTCTGTTTGACCAAACACGACAACTCATTTATCTTTGTATTACAAATTGAGGAAAAAATGGTGCAAGATCAGAGAAACCTCTCACAACCCATCACCATGCGGCTGCCGCAGGATATCCTTGCTGAAATCGAGCAGATCGCAAATGCCTGCGACAAGACCCGCAGTTGGGTTTTCGTTCGCGCCTTGAAATCCTACCTCGCTACCGAAGGCAGAGAGATCATCGAACTCGCAAACGCCCGCGAGCAGATTGAGGACGGGCAATGCTTCGATCTTGATGATGTGATTGCCGAGGTCGATGAGATTACGAAGGGTGCAGCTGCGTGAGGGTAGTCGTTTCGCCGCAGGCGCGCGACTATATCAAATCGGAAGCATCCTATCTTCGCAAACGCAGTCCACAAGCCGCCGTTCACTTCCGCGATGATTTGCGGAGACTCCAGAGAAATCTGCAGCAGTTTGCACATATGGGACATGAAACAGAGGAAATGCCTATTCCCGGCATTCGTCGTTTTGTAATGGGTCCATACCTCGTGGATTACGAAATCCACAGTGATTTCATCGCTATACTGACGATACGCCACGGCCAGCAAAGACCGCCATCCATCCCTCTAGATGACGATTTCGACTACGAAGCTTGAAGCTTCACCGCGAAATCCGCGTCGACAAGATCACCGAAGACAGCGTCCGCTCCACCCCGTCCAGTGCGCCGATCCGGTCGATCAGCCTGTCCAGATCGGCGATAGATGGCGCCGCCAGAATGGCGATGAGGTCGAAGGTGCCGCTGACGGAATGCAGGGTCGTGACCTCCTTGATTGCCGCCAGCGCCGCAGTTACCCCTGCCAGCGCCTTTGGCGCGATGGTGATCAGCACATGGGCGCGCACCAGAGCGGAAAGATAGCTTTCCGAAAGCCGCAGGCCATACCCCGCGATCACACCTTCCGCCTCCAGCCGCTCGATACGAGCCTGCACCGTGGTGCGGGAAAGGCCAAGCTTTCGCGCCAGTTCCGCCACCGGCATGCGGGCGTCGTCTCCCAGCAGGGCAAGCAGAGCCCGGTCTTTCTCGGTGATAGTCATTATGCATAATCCTGACGGCAATTCGTCTAATCATAGGCGTAGATATGAGCATTGTGAAGCTACGAATCGATAAGGCAAGACGGCATCATGTTACCTCAACAGGCTTTTTCGAGGGGAATACATGAAACACATCGTGGTCATTGGCGCAGGTAATATCGGTTCGGCAATTGCGTGGATGCTGGCTGGTACGGGGGATTATCGCATCACGGTCGCGGATCGCTCGGTGGACCAGCTCGCCAACGTCATCCCTCATGAACGGGTCGATACCGAAGCCGTGGACATCACCGATCGGCTGGGTTTGCAGGCGCTTCTGAAAGATAAATTCGCAGTCCTCTCCGCGGCTCCCTTCCACCTCACGGCAGGCATAGCGGAAGCGGCTGTCGCGGTTGGCACCCATTATCTCGACCTCACCGAAGACGTGGAATCCACGCGCAAGGTGAAAAAGCTCGCGGAAACGGCGGATATCGCGCTCATTCCGCAATGCGGGCTCGCCCCCGGCTTCATCTCCATCGTCGCTGCCGATCTGGCAAAGCGTTTCGACAAGCTGGACAGCATGCGCATGCGCGTCGGCGCGCTTCCGCAATATCCCTCCAACGCCCTAAATTACAACCTCACCTGGAGCACGGACGGCCTCATCAACGAGTATATCGAGCCCTGCGAGGCCATCGTCGAAGGCCGTTTGACTGCCGTTCCGGCACTGGAAGAACGCGAGGAATTCTCGCTGGATGGCGTCACCTACGAGGCCTTCAACACCTCCGGCGGTCTCGGCACTTTCGCCGCCTCGCTGGAAGGCAAGGTGCGCACCATGAATTACCGCACCATCCGCTACCCCGGCCATGTGGCCATCATGAAGGCGCTGCTCAACGATCTCAACCTTCGCAATCGCCGCGATGTTCTGAAAGACCTGTTCGAAAACGCCCTGCCCGCCACCATGCAGGATGTCGTCATCGTGTTTGTCACCGTCTGCGGCACCCGCAATGGCCGCTTCATGCAGGAAACCTACGCCAACAAGGTCTATGCCGGCCCTGTTTCAGGCCGCATGATGAGCGCCATCCAGCTTACCACGGCATCAGGCATCTGCACGGTGCTGGATCTGCTTGCAGATGGAAAGATGTCGCTGAAAGGCTTCGTAAAACAGGAAGATATCGCGCTCGGCGATTTTCTCGAAAACCGCTTCGGACAGTTTTATGCGCAGAGCGAAAGGCTGGCCAAGGCGGGGTGATGTGGGCATGAGCGTGATTTTGGACACCAGCGGAACAACGGCATGGGGTATGTGAGTGGCGCCGTAGCCAAACCCACTGCCGTCATCCTCGGCCTCGAGCCGATGATCCATTCTTCTCAATGAATTCAACCGGTTATGGACCCTCTGGTCAAGCCCGAGGATGATTTCTAGGGGGCGGCGGAGCCGTCGAGATATCCCTCTTGGGGCATGGTTCAGGAACGCTCGTCAACGTAAACCGGACAGCAGTGGGTTAAGCCCAAGCATGACGTAAGTGGCCTTTACCACCCCTGCCTCACCTCACAAATAAGACCGCCGTCTCGGATCGAAAATCACCGGATATCCCCGCTCGTCCAGCACATCCAGAAACCGGTCCACCCCCTCCTTCTGGATGAAAGCATATTCCGCGTCCGAGATCAGATTGACGGTGAGGATATCGACGCGCTCTCGTCCACTGTCCAGCGCCCTGCTGACCAACTGGTCGGTGCGGATGATCGGCGTCAGCAAAAGGAACGTTCTGAAAGCGCAGCCGGAAAGCGGCAGCGTAGGCATGGGGATGCGGTGTCCAAAGGCCAGAAACCTATTGTCAAGAAACGGAAATTGCGCCAGCCAGCGCAGGTTGGCAATGATTTCCGGTGTCGGTGCGCGCACGTACCACATCAGCTCCGTACGCGGCTTCACGCCTGTGCCGAGAACCTCCTCGGGTATCGTCATGCGCCGGTCGCTCATGCCGTTTGTCAGCAGCACATAGCCCTTTTCTATCGTCCCGTCGGGCGCGAAATCGCGGGCATAGGCCTCAATCACCGTCCCTGCCTCGTCATCTCCCCGAAAAACGAATTCCGGCTCCCCCAACAGGGGCACGTAAAGCGCACGGCGCTCCTTTTCCCGCTTTTGTGGTGTCCCGCTCGGAGCGGCGGAAATCATCTGTTTCAGGCGCGAAAACATCGGAAACATACGTCCTTCAGGCAGAGAGGCGAACGGCCGCGTTAGCAGGTTTCCCGGGGCAGATACCGTAGGACCCTACGACAGATCGCAGCAATGATGAAAACAGTGGTGGGAAAATAACGCTACTCCCTCCTCCAAGAGATACGCGCCTAAAATCACGGAGACCGTGCAAATCAGAAAAGAAACACCTTGGTCACTTGACTAAAAGTTGCATTTATTGGTTTCTCTTTTGACGTATTTTGTCAATCGGATTGTGTGATCCGGACGCGATCTTCAGGGTTTTGTGATGACTGAAACGCAGGATGAAGTTGTTCGGGTGGCCACGGTTTTCACGGCGGCGGAATTTGCAATAACGGTTTCCTATCTGGAAGGAAATGGCATTGTCGTCGTGGCCATGCCGTTCCAGCTCCTGAACAACATGCCACACCTTGCTCAGGCCACGGGCGGCGTTGGCGTTCTGGTTCCGAAAAGGCAGGCACAGGCTGCCATCAACCTTCTGATCGAGGCCGACCGCGGCGAGAAGATGCTGGAAGGCGAGCCACCAGCGCCCGTAAAGCCGAAACGAAAGCCCAGGAAAACTGGCTGGCTGAGCAAGCTATGGGAGTTCCTCTTTTATATTTATTTCGGCGCAGGAGAAGTCGCTCCACCCTACCGCAACGGCCGTGTCATCCACGGGACATGGCAAAAGCTTGATGACGATCCAATCTGAGCGGCAGTCGTACAGTGCTGCTGACGTCGACAAATGTCATCACGGAGATCGCCCGCACTGGTTTAACGGCAATCCCCACACTATTCTTTTGGATGCATAAAATTAAGACCGCACCATCATCAGGAAGGCCATGTGTAAGATAAAATACATTTACGAGAGACGTGATTTCGTGGCGCTTACGCGCGCGCTGATAAAACGTCCTCTTTGGCAAATAGCGCTAAAGCTTTTCTTCGCAAGCCTCATAGCCGGACATATATTCGTTGTCGGATGGTTGGTCGGAGGCACCGACAGACTTCCGCCCGACTACATGTCGTTTTACTTCTACTTCTCTCCACTTTTGTTTGCTCCGCTCTTTTTCGTTCTATTCGGCGATTATATTGCCGGATTGAATGCGGCCCTGATCTTCAAGAGAAACGCTTCCGCCAATAAGGAAATTTCTTTCGAGTTGCTGGAGCATGGCTTTATCGCCAGTTCCGATGATATTCGAAGCGAACTTTCTTGGGCGTCGATTACCAAGGTGATAGAAACCGATCACCACCTGTTTCTCGCCATATCCAGGCGCGAGGCCCTGACGCTGCCCAAGCGCGCGTTCGCCTCCGAAACCGATTTCGCCCGCACCATGGATTTCGTTCGCAATCACGTCAGCCCGCAAACACCAATCGTGAAGCACACGCGTTTTCAAATAATCGATGTGAAAGCGCCGTAAACGACACGCGGGCATCGTCCTGAACGGTTGGCAAATCTGACCGCAAGGCACCATATAGAGGCAAAAGGGAGCCGACCTGTGATCCATTTCGACAATTCCTATGCCCGCCTGCCAGAGCGTTTCATTGCGCCCGTGTTGCCCACACCGGTTAAAGCGCCACAGCTTATCGCGTTCAATCGCCCGCTTGCGGAAGAGTTGGGCCTGAACGTGGAGGATATTGACAATGTGCGGCTGGCAGAAATCTTTTCCGGCAATGCCGTGCCGCAGGGTGCAGAGCCCTTAGCTATGGCCTATGCGGGGCATCAGTTCGGCAATTTCGTGCCGCAACTGGGCGACGGCCGCGCCATTCTTCTTGGCGAAGTCATTGATAAGAATGGGAAACGGCGGGATATCCAGCTGAAGGGCTCCGGTCCCACACGCTTTTCCCGCCGGGGTGATGGACGCGCCGCACTTGGCCCCGTTTTGCGGGAATATATCGTCTCCGAAGCCATGTATGCGCTAGGCATTCCCGCCACGCGGGCGCTGGCCGCCGTCACCACTGGCGAACGGGTGCAGCGTGAGGTGGGCCTTCCGGGCGGCGTTTTCACGCGCGTCGCCGCCAGCCACATCCGCGTCGGCACCTTCCAGTTTTTTGCGGCAAGGGAGGATAATGAGGGCATCAAGGCGCTGGCCGATTACGTCATAGACCGGCATTATCCAGAGGCAAAACAGGCCGAAAATCCCTATTTCGCCATGTTGCAGGGCATTACCCAACGGCAACGGAATCTCATTTGCCGTTGGATGATGGTGGGCTTCATCCACGGCGTGATGAACACGGATAACATGGCCGTTTCCGGCGAAACAATCGATTTCGGCCCCTGCGCCTTTCTCGATGAATACCACCCCAACAAGGTGTTTTCCTCCATCGATGCGCAGGGTCGTTATGCCTATAACAACCAGCCCGGCATCGCCCAATGGAACATCGCCCGGCTGGCGGAATGCCTGTTGCCGCTGCTGGACGAGGATCAGGATAAAGCTGTCGATCTCGCCAACAGCGTCCTTGCGGATTTCGCCAGCGAGTTCCCGAAAAGCTGGCTGTCCGCTATGCGCGGCAAGCTTGGCCTGACCACGGAAGACGCGGGCGACGAGCAGCTTTTACAGGATTTATTGGCGCTGATGCAGCGTTCCGAAGTGGACTTCACCCTGACCTTCCGCAAGCTCTGCGACGCAGCGGAAGGCAATGCGGAAGCCTTTCGTGGCATGTTCATAGACCTTGCCGCCGCCGACGAATGGCTTTCCCGCTGGAACAGCCGCACCGCCCAGGAACCAGCATCCGGCCCGGAACGCGCCAGAACCATGCGCAGCATCAACCCCGCCATCATCCCGCGCAATCACCGCATCGAAGAACTCATCGCGGCGGCTGTCGAGGACAATGATTTCGAACCGTTCCAGGACATGCTGAAGGCCATTGCGCGGCCTTACGAAGAAGACGAAAAGTTCTCCGTCTACATGCAACCGCCGATGAACCACGAGCGGGTTTTCAGGACGTTTTGCGGGACGTGAAGCTGCAGCCTTGACTTGAGAAGGCGCACCACTTATCTATTTATCCAGGCAGGCTGACTTAAAGGTCGCTGTCATGTCAACCATGGCTTCAACGCCTTGGTCTTGTACACCACGGTAATGGACAAATCATCAAGGCCCGGCGAAAGCTGGGCCTTATGTTTTTGGCGTTCTTACATTCTGATAAAGACACATTCGCGCAAAGTAGCTGAGATTCCTTCGTGAGATCGATTTCTGATCGATGACCTTGGGATGGCAGGACAGTATCTCCATCCGCACCGAACGGCCATCCTCATGAGGTACGAGGCAATACACGACGGCCCACTTGCGACCATCCGCGTCCTCTATGAAGACCAGATTGTCCGTGCCTCCGTAACTTTTCGAGACGTGCGTCAGGCTGTTAACGGAAATGCTCTGTCTCACCGCATCCACGAGGGCCTTGGACATTTCGTAACGATCCGCGTCGAATGTCCGCTTGTTACCATTGTGGTCAGAGATATGATGCAGTTGTCCGTGCTTCGTCCTCTCGGTATAAACGTGGTTCGAGAAAACGACAAATACGTCTAGGTCCTTCGAATGCCCGATCCCCTTGCCTGGGATCGCCGCCCAAAACGCGTTCAGGTGCGTCAGATTGTAGACGGTTTCGGCAACAGCAATGGCGGGATGTTCAACGGGAATGCTCACAGGCACGATATAACTTTAATAAAGCTGTATGCCAACGCCAATCATGCAACCCTCATCCAGCTTACATCCTCCAATGAACTTTAACCTGCCATTTTCATTCCTATTCTCGAGCATTGATTTGAAAAGCGAAAGGATATTGGGATGAATGATACTGCTTTGCCCGTAGAGACCGCCGCACAGGATGTCGAAAGCGCAATCCGCACCATTCAGACGGATCTTCCGGTCAATGCCACGTTCCACGTCTGGCTGAAGGCGAAGAAGGCGGAGGAGCCGGGTTCGGTTTCGTTTTCCAATGCCAATGGCAAGTTTGCGGAGGTTTCGACCACCAATATCGAGGAATTCAGCTTTCGCATCTATCAGGTCTTCGGCGGCGGCCGAGTAGAACTGAGCTATGACACGGTAACGACCGCCGTTTCGGTCATCTACTGGTTTACCGCATCGGACGTGCTGGAAACCGGCATCACCGTGGTCCATACCAAGCCCGATAATGCGGCACCCGACCTGCCGGATAGCTACCATTTCCGCCCGCCATTCGGCTGGATGAACGATCCGAACGGCTTCGGGCGTTTCGAGGGCCGCCCGCATCTGTTCTATCAGCATTACTCCCACGGGCTTCGCTGGAACACCATGCATTGGGGCCACGCGGTGTCTTCGGATTACCTGCGTTGGCGGCATCTGCCGATCTTTCTGTTCCCCTCCGAAGACCTGACCACAAGGCCGGACAAGCGCGGTGGCGCTTATTCCGGCTCCACCATTCCGCTGGTGGAAGGCACCGGTATTCGCGTGTTCTTTACAGAGCAGGTGCAGGACCGTGTGCCTGAACAGCAGATCCAGCTCACCGCCACCTCGTCGGACCTCATCATGGCAGGACAGGCCGAAGTTATCCTTGGAAACCGCCCGGATGGGCAGGGCCTGACGCCGGATTTCCGCGATCCTTATGTCGTTCGCGGCCCGGATGGCCTCTGGAAGATGCTGCTGGGCAGCCAGAGCGATGAGGGCGGCGTCATTCTGCTCTATGAAACGCAGGACCCCACAGCTGCTTCCGGCTGGACCTATGTGGGCAAGCTGTGGGTGGAAACGCGCTACAAGACCACTGCCATCGAATGCCCCTGCCTGCTGCCTCTGGATGGCCCGGCCAATGCCCGCTCCACCCGCTGGGTGCTGCTCTATGGCCTGATGCATTCCGAAGATCCGGCGACCGGACGCAAGAACCTCACCATGGCCGATGTCGGCTGGTTCGATGGCAGGAAATTCATCAAGGAATTCGGTCAGGAACTGGATTTCGGTACGGATAACTATGCGTTTCAGGCATTTCAGGATGGCGATACCATCGTGGGTATCGGCTGGCTTGCCAACTGGGCCGATGCCACGCCGGAAATCGATTTCCCCTCCGCCATGAGCATGCCGCGCCGCCTGCATTACTCCCATGGCGCGCTGCTGACGCCGCCCATCGGCGCTGCGGAAAGCCTGCGCCACCGAATCGTGGATCGCACCCGTCTGGCCTCAGGCGAGAAGGTTTCATTGCCAACGGGCGCGGCGGAAATTCTCTTCGAAGTGACGAAGCCGGGCCTGCCCTTTGAGCTGGAACTGGAGCACCCGGATGTGCGGCTGGCCGTGGTGTGCGATGAGACCGGCCTGTGGATCCGCCATGAAGACGGACGCGGCGCGCCCTCGCCCCGCTATTTGTCCGAAGGCGCGCGGCCTTACCGGCTGCGCATCTTCCTCGATTACGGCTCCCTCGAGGTCTTTGCCGACCACGGCCGCTATGTCGGCACGAAGCGGATCGACAGCCTCAAACCCATCCAGTCCGCCCATCTGAAATCCATTGACGGCGCCATTGCGCATGCAACGATGTGGACGCTGAAACAATAAGGTGACGGAGGAACTAATGCTCCGGCCTCTCCGTTTGCTGCACAGAGATGGCAACATATGGAGTGACCGATGACGAAGATTCAGGATGCCGACCCCATCAACTTTCAGACGCAGCCCAATGAAAACAGAGGGCAGAAGCAACGGGTGGGCAAGGGCGTCATACTCGCCACAGCCGGCGTCGGCATTCTGGCCTTCGTCATCTACATGGCAATGATCGTCATCACCACGACGCAGTCTTAAAGGGAGGAAACCATGGTAGACCCGCGCGAACCACTGCTGGAAAGCGAAGACGCACTCGATCAGGCCATCACTGATCTGGATGTCGATGAGTTGCCCGCCAAAGGCGAAATTCCGCAGGAGTTCGAACACGAACTTCAGGAAGAAGACGTCGAGACAGACGACGACCCTTATCAGGAAAGCGATGATGCTCTGCCCGACGACGCGGAAGAACGGGTCATCAATCGCAATCCCTCGCGTGAGGGTGGGACGTTCGACGAGGTGTAGCAGGAAAACTTGAACGGATTGTTTGCTACTCCGGGTCGATCATGCTTACGACCCTCGCAACGATTTCTCCCATCGTTCCATCGTCTAAGGTTTCGATATATCTTGCTTTTTTATTTGAAACGCGACTGACGATATCCAGGCTTCTCACCTGATTACAAAGGGCAACACCTGTGGTCTTGTGGCCTGAAATGTTCACCGCAAGGCCCGCCTTGCGAGTGAACATTCCACCAGTCGTTACCGGCACCACGAGGCACAAGCCAACTGCGTTGATCTCTTTGGGCGTGATGACAATGCAGCGATGCTCATCTTTCATCTCGTTGCCGACCACAGGATTGAGATCGATGAGATACACGTCACCACGTTTGGGCACGTTACTGCGAACCATCAAAGCACTTCATTACCGAAACGAGGGGCATCATCCCATGCCTTGGCATCGGCATTAAGTTCCGCAATTTCGTTAGCGCCCTCAAGAAGCTCAGCAAGCGAATAACGTTTTTTTGTTGCGCGAACAGGGCTGGCTACAAGATTGCCGTTCTCGATGTCCAAAGCAAGTTCCGAGCCTACTTCCGTGCCAAGAAGCTTGAGCAGTGCCGGCGGAATGGTCATAACCGCCGCGCCACCCTGACGTCTGATTTTGGTTGTTACTGTCATTCGATGCTCCAGGATCCCTACAACGCCCCACAGTGCAGAGGTCGGAAAAGACGTCTACTATTTTAAGGCGTTATAAACAACATCATGTGCTACATATGTAGCACAATCTGCATGAAAGGCAAGCTAGCCCACCCGCTCCGGGCTATAACCAACCTCCCGCATCGCCTCTTCCGCCGCTCCTGCATCACCTGCAACGACGACCCTATGGGCCGCGAGATCAATGCTTACGTCTGCTCCCGGCAACGCCTCCGACAGGGCCCCGCGAATGGTTTTTTCGCAGTGGCCGCAGGTCATGTCCGGTACGGTGAATGTGGTCTGGGTCATGGTTTTTCCTTTTGCTTTTGTGTTTTGCCAGGGGTTCCGGCGAGGTCATCCAGAATGGGGCAGTCAGGACGATGGTCGCCGCCACAGCAATGGGCGAGGTGCGAGAGCGTTTTCACCATGCTCCTCATTTCATCGATCTTGCGCTCCAGATCCGCGACATGGGAAAGCGCGATTTGCTTGACTGCCGAGCTTTCCCGCGCCTTGTCCTGCCAGAGTTTCAGCAGCGTTTCGGTTTCTTCCAGCGAGAAACCAAGCGTGCGCGCGCGTTTGATGAAGCGGAGATTATGGACCTCCTGCTCGCCATAGGTCCGGTAATTATTGTCCGACCGCGTGGCCGGGGAGATAAGCCCGATCTGCTCGTAGTAGCGGATCATCTTGGCGGATACGCCGGAGGCGCTGGATGCTTCGCCTATGTTCATGCCTTTGCCCCTTTCAACCGCAGCGCATTGCCCAGCACGAAGACGGAGGAGAGCGCCATGGCCCCTGCCCCGATCATCGGCGAAAGCGTTATACCGAAGGCCGGATAGAGCGCGCCCGCCGCAACCGGTATGAGCGCGACGTTGTAGCCGAAAGCCCAGAACAGGTTTTGCCTGATGTTGCGCATCGTGGCGCGGCTCATGCTCAAAGCATGAACGACCCCCATCAGATCGCCACCCACCAGCACCACGTCCGCGCTTTCGATGGCGACGTCCGTGCCTGTGCCGATGGCGATGCCGATATCCGCTTCGGCCAATGCGGGCGCATCGTTGATACCGTCTCCCACGAATGCCAGAACCTTAGCCCCGCGGCGCAGATCATGGATCGCCTGTACCTTTCCCTCCGGCAACACTTCGGCAATCACATGGTCGATGCCGATCTGTCTTGCGATAGCCTTTGCCGTGCGCGCATTATCGCCAGTGACCATCGCCACTTCGATACCCAGATTTTTGAGAACCCTGATGGCCTCGATGCTGGAAGGTTTCAGCGGATCGGCAACCGCGATGATTGCGGCCAGGACGCCATCGATAGCGGCATAGAGCGGCGATTTGCCCTCGTCGCCCAGCCTGTGTGCGGTCTCAGTGAAGGGTCCAACGGAAAGACCGAGCTTCTGCATGTAGCGGTCCGCGCCAACCTCCACCTTGCGGCCGTCCACGATGGCTGAGATGCCGTAGCCGGTGATGCTTTGGAAGTTGGAGACGTTCACAGGTTCGAGTCGTGCAGGGGTCGCAACCTTCTCCCTCGCAGCCCGCACGATCGCCTGCGCAATCGGATGCTCGGAGCGAGCCTCAACCGCAGCCACCAACCGCAAAACCTCGTCCTCACCAAAACCTTCGGTCAACACCAGATCGGTCAATTCCGGCCTGCCCTTGGTCACCGTGCCGGTCTTGTCCAGAACCACGATCTGCGCGGCGCGAAGCTGCTGCAACGCCTCACCCATGCGGAATAACACACCGAGTTCCGCCGCCCGCCCCGTGCCGACCATGATGGAGGTAGGCGTGGCCAGCCCCATGGCGCAGGGGCAGGCGATGATGAGGACAGCAACCGCATTGATGAGCGCGAAAGTGTAGGCAGGCTCCCGCCCGAAGATCGCCCAGAGGATGAAGGTCAACACCCCAATACCGATGACGACAGGCACGAACAGCGCTGTGACCTTGTCCACCAGCAACTGGATGGGCAATTTCGAACCCTGTGCCTGTTCGACAAGCCGGATGATATTGGCGAGCATCGTTTCCGCGCCGACCTTCGTCGCCTTGTACCTGAACGCGCCGGTTCCGTTGACCGTGCCGCCCACCACATGGCTGCCCGCCGTCTTTTCCACCGGCACGGGCTCGCCCGAGATCATCGATTCATCGACATGGGAGCGGCCTTCGATCACGTCGCCATCGACAGCCAGACGTTCGCCGGGGCGGATGACAATGATATCGCCCACCTGCACGTCATCTGGCGAAATCTCAAGCGTTTCTCCGTTGCGCTCCACGCGCGCAGCCTTGCCCTGAAGGCTGGCAAGCTTGCGGATCGCATCCCCGGTTTTGCCACTGGCGCGGGCTTCCAGCAGCAGCCCGATCAGTATCAGCGTCACGATGACCGTCGCCGCCTCGTAATAGACGTGACGCGCATTTTCAGGCAGCACACCGGGCGCGAACGTTGTAACCAGCGAATAGAGATAGGCGGCACTGACACCAAGTGCGACCAGCGAATTCATCTCCGGCGCACCATGCAGCAGGGCCGGAATTCCGCTTTTCAGGAAGCGCAAACCGGGACCGAAAATGACAGCCGTCGCCAGCAGAAAATATATGTAATAAAGATTTTGCGTGTCGATGACGCCCATCAGCCAGTGATGCATGGGCTCATATACATGCCCGCCCATTTCCAGCACGAAAAGCGGCGCGGTGAGCATTGCGGCGACAGCGACATCGCGCTTCAGTTTCGTCTCATCGCCTACATGCTGCATGTGGTCGTGGTCACCCGCATTGCGGCCTGCAGAATGTTGATGCCCATCATGGTGCGAAGCGTCTTTCGCGTGGGAATGACCCTGTGTTTCGCGGGGTTGTTTTCCAAGGGTGATGCCCGCCGCTGCCGCAGTCTCAACCAGCATGTCACGCTCGCGTGCACCGCCCATGCCTTTGACGGTGACCTTACCGGACGCATCGACATGCACCTCCAGTACCGTCGCAATCGCCTCCAGTACGGCCTTCAGCCGCGCCGCTTCGGCCGCGCTCTTTAGGCCCTCCGCGAAAAGCTCGTGCCTGTGGGGTGCAACCTCGTAACCTATCTTCTTCACGGCAGCGGCCAGCATCTTTGCCGAAAACCCGTCCGCAGGCTCAACCGTCAGCTTCTTCGTTGCAAAATTGACCGAACTCGCCCCCACCCCCGGCACCTTGGCAGCGGCGGTTTCCACCCGCCGCACACAGGATGCACAGGTCATGCCCTCCACGGGGATGGAGAGGGGTTCGGCAGATGAATTAAGTCTTATCGTCTCGTTCATGTCGTATTCCACAGGGGGAGTTGGTGTAACTCACCCCTATGTAGTCCTTCCCATCATGGGAAGGTCAAGCAGTGATTGAGATAAAATCACGAGGCTGAGAGAGCCAATCCAAAAGGCCCGGTTCCAAGCCGCCTTAAACCGTCGCCGCGTTCATCGGCCCCTGCCGCACTACGATGCGCGCGTGATAAGGAACGCGGGTGTAGAGATCGATGGCGTCCTGATTGAGCAGACGAACACAGCCGGAAGATGCCGCCTTACCGATGGAAGCCCAGTCCGGTGAACCGTGCAGACGGTATAGGGTGTCCTTGCCATCCTGAAAGATGTAGAGCGCGCGGGCACCAAGCGGGTTTTTGATACCCGGCTCCATTCCGCCGTTTTCAACCGAATAGCGGGCGAGGCTTGGCTGACGGGCGATCATGTCGTCCGGCACCTTCCAGCGCGGCCAAGGCTGCCGCCAGTGGACGATGCCTTCACCCTGCCAGGCAAACCCTTCCCGCCCGATGCCAACGCCATAGCGCATGGCCGTGCCGCCCGGCTCCACGACGTAAAGAAAGCAGCCCGGCGTATCGACCACGACCGTACCGGGTTTCTCGCCCGTGGGATCGAGCACACGCTGGCGGTAATATTTGGGATCGATCTTCTGATAGGGAACAGCCGGAATGACATGACCGCCATCTTCCACGCTTGCGTAGCGCGCACTCAGTTCCGCCTCATCCGGCGCAACGATGGGCCTGCGCGCAACCTGAGGAACAACGGTCGGCTTCGCCGCCGTCGTGCAGCCCGCCAGCGCCGAAGTGAGTGAAATCGAGCCCAGTACAAAGGCGCGCCGGGAAATATTGTGGGAATCGGACATGATGTTTACTCGAAGAATCTATCGAATTGCTTGTGGCGCAATCGATCCTTCATCTCAACATAGGCCCGGATCACATCCCCGGCATTGCAGGGAGATGCGTAAGCGAAGGGATATAAACGTCACACCGGCTCGGCGTGTATAGATGAAATCGGAGGGAGCCGGTCCATTACCGGTGCACCGCAAAACGCTGAATATCCCGCAGGAACTCCCCACGCACCACATCGCCCATGGGCTGATCAGAGGGCTTGTCGGCCACGCGCAGGCGTGCAAAGACGATGTGCTGGCCTTCACGCTCCGCCCAGCCCACGAACCAGCCGAAGGGGCGGTTGGGGTCTGGCTTGCCATCCGGGCCTTTCAGGTTGCCGCTGCCGGTGGTGCCATGGGCGTTCCATGCTTCCGCGCCGTCATAGAGCGGGACGATGGCTTTGGCCTTGTTCTGCGCATCGCGCGAAAACGGCAGGTTGTTGCCCAACAGCCGGCGCATGAAGCCGACCTGCTCCACGGGCGAAATCTCCAGCGACGCGCCGACCCAGGCGTCCGTCAGGCCGTTATTCTTCCCCGCCTCACCCGCCACATCGGCATTGCCGAAACCGAGGCGCTTGACATAGGAAGCGAATTTTTCAGGGCCGAGACGGCTGGTGATTTCGCGGGAATACCAGCGAATGGATTCCTTCTGCCAGGTCGTAGGGTCAACCTTCTTGCGCTCACCCGGCGCAGCATCCATGCCCTTTTGCCACTCCCAGACCGGATTGAACTCATCCTGCAAGATACCCGCATCATAACCGATCAGAGCCAGTGGCAGCTTGAAGGTGGAGGCAGGAGAAACGCGTCTGTCACAGCTGCCCTGCTGGTTGATGACGGCACCCGTTTCAACCGATGTGACCAGCGTGCATTCGAAGGTCGGCACTGATTGGGGTTGGGATTGAGGTTGCGCCTGCGATTGCGATGATGACTGAGCGTGCGCTGGCGCACCCGCTGCAATGAGGCAGATTGGCAGAAGAAGCGCTAGGCTCTGGCGCATGCATGGTCCTTGACTATCCGGCAATGCAGCATAGCCGGTAACGGGCAGAATGAAAGTGGGAAGCGGATTACAGGATCGATGCGGCAGGAATTGGACGGGAGGTATCATGCGACCGGTTGCTGCGGGGTGATGGGGTAAATATCACCAAGCAAAGATTGCTGCACGCGATAAGTTGAGACTATGTGCAACCAGTGATCGTTTCCTGAAATCGGACTAAAGTGGTCATACCGTGGCTGTCCACGAGCGCGGCAAGACCGCAGCCGAGGCGCGGGCGCGTATAGAATGGGCGCGATCAAGGAGCGTGAGTGGTCGCGCCCAGGCTTGCAACATTGATTGCCTTCTGGACGGTATCTATATTTTCAAGTGAGCATCGACTGCTGAGCGAAGATACCGGCCATCGCGCCTTGCCATGTTGCCGTGGTGACCGAAGGGATGCCGGGATTGGCCAGGTCACCTGCGGCATAGATTCCGGGCATGCTGGTTTCGCGACGTTCGTCGGTCTTAAGGGCGATGCCAGTCGGCGTGTTGACCGTGGCGAGGCCCAGTGTGTCATGAAGGCTTGCAGACGGCTTGTTGCGCGGATGCGCGAACAGTATGTCGATAGCGGCATCTGGTCCGGTATCGAGCTTAATGGTGGCCCCGTGGGTTCCACGGCGTGCGATTTCGGTGATACGGCCATCAACGACAGGTGTGGCGCGACGCTCCAGATCTGCTCGAAGATCGGGCGTGACGTCGTGACCATTGCCAAAGACAGTCAACCTGTCGGTCCAATCGTGAAACAACCTGACCTGATTCATCGACTGCGGGCCAGACCACACGAGACCCCAATGCTGGTCGGCTACTTCGAAGCCATCGCAATAGGGGCATGGGATAACGGATGTGCCCCAACTCTCGGCAAAACCCGGAACATCAGGCATTTGGTCAACGACGCCATAGCTCAGGATCAGGCGGCGTGCATTGAGGGTCTCGCCGTCGCCAGTCAGCACGGAGAAATTGTCGATCGTACCCGAGACGCCCTCGGCGCGGGCATTGACCATTTTGATCGCAGGATAGCGCGCGAGTTGCTGCCGCGCCTCAGCAAGAATTGCCGATGGTGGCTTGTGGTCGTGGCCGAGCACACCGTGCGAGCGGCCGGCAAATCTGTTTCGCTGAAGGCCGGTGTCGAGAACAATGACCTTGCGGCGAGCACGGCCAAGTTGCAGAGCAGCGGCGAGGCCAGCAAAGCTGCCGCCGATGATGATGACGTCGCTCATTATGGTGGGCTCCGTGTTGCGGATAGAGAGCTGAATTAAACTTTGCGGTTACTGGATCAAAAGGAATGCCAATGGCGGGAAGCGCAGCCAGCTTCAGCATTGCTCTTCGTTGCATGGCACCCTCTCGATCGTCGTCAGCGGAATTGACTTGCATATTTTAGATACTGAATGGTATCGTAATTTGGAATAATGATACTGTCAAGGATCGTAATTGCCATGAATGAAATAGTGCAGAACCGACGCGGTCGGCCCGTCAACGAGGAGCTTAGCCAAACGATCGTCGACGCCGCGTGCGAACTTTTTGAGGAGCTGGGATTTCATGCTGCGACATTGGATATGGTCGCCCAGCGTGCGAAGATTTCCAAGCTCAGTATTTACAAGCATTTTGAGAACAAGGAGGCGCTGTTTGGCGCGGCGTTTGCGGCCCGCTGCCAGCAGTTAGTGCCGGAGAAGCTTTTTGAGGGCATCAATGGTTCAGCTGAAGATCAGCTCATGGCGGCGGGATCATCACTGCTCCGCACGCTTCTGCGCCCGGAGTTGCGCAATGTCGAAGCCATGGTCCTGGCCGAAACACCTAACCAGAAGTCATTGAGCAAGCTACATTATGAAGCAGGCCCCGCCCATATCATCGCGCAAATCGAGGGACTGTTGCGTCGGTTGCACGCGAAGGCACTACTGAACGTGCCCGATCCGCTCCAGTCTGCCCGCTTGTTCGGCGCGCTTATGAAAGGATCCGATCTTTTGATGATCGCGCGCTTCGATGAGGAAAAAGCGTTGGACGACGAAGAGATCAATGCCTACTGTCGCTCGGCCGTCAAAATATTTGTCGCTGCGCATCGCGGCAGCGAACAGTCGACTGAATAGTCTTGTTGAGACCATTTTGCGCCACTTGCAATAACCCAGTGTAACATCGTCGTCCGCAACTGGCCATAAACGGACATCACCTCACCCCCGCTGCTGCGCCTCCGGCCTTTCGCCCACGGTCAGCGGCCAGTCCACCACGTAATCCTCGAAATCGTCGACCTTGACATCACGCTCGTTCACCGTGCGTCCGCGCGCCGAGATGCCTGCGACATGCACCGTTTCCGGGTCGCCGGAGACGAGATGGTGCCACCAGTAGAGATCATGCCCATCCCGCACCAGCGCGTAGGCGCAGGTGGGTGGTAGCCAGCCGATTTCGTTGACGAGCTTGAGGTTGAGCTGGATGCAATCCGGCACGGTTGCGAAGCGGTTTTCGTAATCGGAGCAACGACAGCTTTCTCCATCCAGAAGCTGGCAGCCGACGGAGGTGAACACCACCTCGCCCGTATTCCAGTCTTCCAGCTTGTTGAGGCAACAGAGACCACAGCCATCGCACAGGCTTTCCCACTCGCTGTTACTCATTTGCGCCAGCGATTTGGTTTTCCAGAACGGCGCGTCACTCATCGTTAATATTTCCGTTTCATTTTGCTGCATCAGGCGACAACATGGCCTAACCCGTTTTGTCGTATCGCAATCGACCGGATTATAAGATATCTCTTGAATCCGGCAGAGTGGTGGTGAGGAATGACCCGCGCAAGCTTATCGCGTCAAGCGTACACTCGCCACATCGAACAGGAATTCGTTTCAGTTGCAGGAAGATAAAAACAACAAACCGGCGCGCCGTAAACGCCATATTCTGCTGAGGATCGATTCATGGATCGATTCCAGCCTCTGGACCGCTGCATCCCGTGTTTTTGACTTCTGGGAAGAAGTCACCATCGTTTCCCGCAAGCTGCATGTGCGCGGCTGGAAGAAGTTCGTCATCAACATTGCCGACGATGCGCTGACGGTTGGTGTCGCGGGCTCTGTCGTCATGCTGGCGCTGGCGCTGCCCGCTTTCGAGGAAACCAAAACAGACTGGCGTTATCGCGGTGACTTCGCCGTGACATTCCTCGATCGCTACGGCAATACCATCGGCCATCGCGGCATCATCCACGAAGATTCCGTGCCCATCGACCAGATGCCGGATCACTTCATCAAGGCGGTTCTGGCAACGGAAGACCGTCGCTTCTTCGACCATTTCGGCATCGATTTCATCGGTCTTGCCCGCGCCATGAGCGAGAATGCCCGCGCAGGCGGCGTCGTGCAGGGCGGCTCCACGCTGACGCAGCAGTTGGCAAAGAACTTGTTTCTGACAAACGAACGCTCGCTGGAACGCAAGATCAAGGAAGCTTTCCTGGCATTGTGGCTGGAAGCCAACATGTCGAAGAAGGAGATCCTCGCACTCTATCTCGACCGCGCCTATATGGGCGGCGGCACATTCGGCGCGGCTGCGGCAGCGCAGTTTTATTTCGGCAAGAACCTGACGGATGTGACGCTGGCGGAATCCGCCATTCTGGCCGGTCTGTTCAAGGCCCCGGCGAAATATGCGCCGCATGTGAACCTTCCCGCAGCGCGTGCCCGCGCCAACACGGTGCTTTCCAACCTCGTGCAGGGCGGGTTGATGACCGAGGGTCAGGTCGTCGGCGCACGCCGCAACCCGGCAACCGTCATCGACCGCGAAGAGGTGCAGGCGCCGGATTACTTCCTAGACTGGGCCTTCGATGAGGTTCAGCGTCTGGCCAAGGAGGGCAAGATCAAGGATCACACGGTCGTGGTCCGCACCACCATCGACACCGGCCTGCAACAGGCCGCCGAGCAGGCCATGGAAGGCAGTCTGCGCGAATTCGGAGAGGGCTATAAGGTCAAGCAGGGCGCGATGGTGATGATCGAAAATGGCGGCGGCATCCGAGCCATGGTCGGCGGGCGCGATTACGGCGAAAGCCAGTTCAACCGCGCGACCGCAGCCATGCGCCAGCCGGGCTCGTCCTTCAAGGTCTATACCTATTCCGCCGCCATGGAGAAGGGTTACAAGCCGGAAACGCTGATTTCCGATGCGCCGGTCACATGGCGCGGCTGGTCTCCGCAGAATTATGGCCGCTCCTATGCGGGCAAGGTTACGTTGCAGGTGGCGCTGGCGAAATCCTACAACACCGTGCCTGTTCGTCTGGCCAAGGACGTGCTGGGAACGCAGGTGATTGCCGATACCGCCAAAGCCATGGGTGTCGCCACACCGCTGCGCACGGACAAGACGATTCCGCTCGGCACATCGGAAGTGACGGTGCTGGATCAGGCAACGGCGTATGCGGTATTTCCGGCAAACGGCATGCAGTCCCGCCGACATGGCATCGAGCAGGTGCTGGATTACGAGGGCAAGGTTCTCTACGATTTCGACCGAGACGAGCAGCCTGCGCACCGCGTTCTTTCGGAAGAAGCCAACTCCAAGATGAACCGCATGCTGGTGACGATCCCGGTGGAAGGCACCGCCAGACGCGGCGCTCTGGAAAACGGCATCGTCTCCGGCGGCAAGACCGGCACCTCTCAGGCGTACCGCGACGCATGGTATGTCGGCTTTACCGGCAACTACACCACCGCCGTCTGGTTCGGTAACGACGAGTTCACCTCGATGAACAACATGACCGGCGGCGCGCTGCCCGCCATGACCTTCAAACGCCTGATGGACTACGCCCACCAGGGCATGGAGCTGCGCCCCATCCCCGGCATCCAGAACCCTCTGCCCACCGGCTCGCGCCCACAACCAGCAGCCGGCGCAGCGATAGCCTCCGCAGACGCCAACGCCCTGCCAGCGCTGACCCGCCCACGCTCGCTTTCGGCAGAAGCGACAAGGGTCATTCGTTCGATTGGCAAGCAGTTGAAGGAGGCGTCTGCGCCTTCGCTGACGACGCAGAGGGTGGCAGAAGTTGGGACGGATGGGGTGAAGCGGTAGGTTTGAACTCGGTGCGGAACTCTAAGGTGCCCACCAAACACACCGTTAATCCTCCCACTGTTCGTCAAGATTAATTCCCCTTATGTCACCATCGTTATAAAAGGCTTGAGTATGCAGATGAAGATTTACCCTAGCAGCCACGTTTTTTTGCGGTGAATTTATTCCTAGATTAGGACTAATTGCCGTTTGGCGAATCATAAACTCTCCCCAAACGCCTAGACCATCAACTTCTTGCCATCGAGGATTGCTTAGCACTTGATTTGCGGCATCGTCGTAGTCCCAGTCTTCCGGCTTATTACGCGCAGACAGCCAACCATCCCGAAGAGCTAAATCAATCCTGGGCTTTGGCCTACTAGCAATGCCTCTTTCACGCGGCCTCGTGCTGCCCCAATCCCCGTAAATTATGCGTTGTCGGTTTGTTAGTTGAACGAGTTCAGAAATACATTGTCGGTTATCGAACGCCTCGAACTCCGCGCCCTCGACCTCCGCAAAACCCTTTGGTATAGTGGTGTACGAAACTACCAAAGGAATTTCGGCGTCGATGCCACTTAGCTGGTTGCTAATCAAATTAGCTATCCTCAACCTAGTTGGTTGAGTATCGTGTATCCACCCTGCATCTAAGATTACGGCATAATCTGCTGAACCAATCTCATTAATCGCAGTGATAGCTTGGCTGAGATTTGGCGGAAATCTCTGCAGCTCAATACGAAGAGCAAATGTCCTGCCCATCTCCTGAAATGCGCCAATTTGCTCAGCAATTGAGGCGTGCGTTAGACCAGCAATTTGGAGACATGGACTAGCAGTTGTAACACCTTCAACAAACCCAATCCAATTTGCGTAACTGTTAGCCGGATCCTGTAGCTCAAGCCAATGCTGCTGCGCGGCAGCATCCATATTGGTAATTTCGTAGTCTCTATCTATATCTAGAAAGAAAGGCCTACTTGGAAACGCCCTTTGAACACGATCAACTGTCCGCATGAGTTCTGTCGCATTTGGCCACGGCGCTAATAAGAAAGTCGGTTGCAATCGATCCTTTGACGCAGCTGGAAGCCGCTCCAATCCATTCATTTCGCTTGACCTAACGGCAAGCGTAGGAACGTAATTGAGATTTGATATATCGACTGCCATTGCCCACCTTTTGCTAACAGACTCAAGCCGCCATTCGTATTTCCATCGCCGCTTTGGAAACTCCGAACTGCTCCGCAAGAGCTTCTACTACACTCTCGCTGATGTTAGCGCCGTAGCGTGAATACGCTTCCTCTAAAGCACTATCGGGCATAACTATCTGAGATGCGAGCCGATTAGCCTCATATTCGATACTTTCTGATGCTCCCGACCGGTAAAGCACATTGTCAGTTAATGTACCACCCAGCCTATCTATAGTTTCACGATGTATCAAAAAGTGTGCTATTTCGTGAGCAAGAGTAAAGCGCTGCCTTTGACGACTCTCATGCCTATTAATCTTTATCTCATACCCGTCTAATGTTTTCGCAATTTGGCCGGATACATTCATAGGAAGTGAGGACAACTTAACGTCAATTCCTAATTCTCTAGCAATCGCGCCTAATTTCACGGGCACTTGATTCAAATACTTCTCGATAATATCACGGTCGGCATGCTTAATCTTTTGCCACTCTTTCGTTTTAGTTGCCATTTTTAGACCTCTTTATGCTTCAGGAGTCGTTTGACTCCCATCGTCATGGTCTGAACCACCGGAGTAAATAACGCGTTCCATCGCGCGGCCTAAGCCACCATTTTTCTCCATTCTACCAAGCTCTCGCTCAACCATTTGGGGCATTTCTTTCAAAACACGTTGCTCAGCATTCGACACAGACTCAGAACGGATAATTTGAAAACCAAATACCGCTACCACACCGACTATTAGAGCTACTGCGCCTAGTACCACTGTGGCGACCGTTAAATTGATCGCTGCTAGGTCGGCGTAACTCAACCCGACACTTTGAACACTTGCCCCATCACTAAATAAATGGAGGTTCACGTTTAAAAATACCACTAGGCAAGCACCAACGGCAACGCCAACTGCGATTTTCAGTAGCTCGTAAAGTATCCGCATGACCAACCCCTGTCCGAGCCATGGATAATATGATTCTCCATACTCGCGACAGTGTTTTCGTCAGTGGCTACAGTAAGCTTGCGTTTCTGAAACGCTCAAGCTCGATACCGCAACCAAATCCCCTCCCCAACCGTTCATCTCGACACCAAAACGGCCAAGCCCCTCAAGCACTTGGGCGTTCATTTCCTTCCCGGTTGGAGCCCAGACATGAATGACGTGTCTCGCAGAGAAGCATCTGCCTATCCATTTCAGTCTCTTTTCGTGCCTTTTCCATTCGTGTGTTTTTCGCTGGCGCTGGCGACGGATGTTGCGTTTTGGCAGACGGCCAATCTGATGTGGTCGAGTTTTTCGGCGTGGCTCCTGTTTGCGGGACTGGTCGCCGGTGGGTTGGCGATAGTGGCGGGGTTGCTTGACCTGTTACGTCGACGCACGCGGCCTATGCGGCCTTCGTTTCTGTCCATTCTGCTGTTTGTCGTGATGCTGGTGCTGGCCTTTGCAAATAGCCTTGTTCACGCGGGTGATGGGTGGACGGCGGTGGTGCCTTATGGGTTGATCCTGTCCGCCGTCACCTTCGCGGTTTCGTTGATGGCCGTTGCGTCGTCCACCGGCAAATATGCGCGTCTGGCTTGGAGAGTATGATCATGAATTCCCGTATACTTGTTCCCGCCCTGCTCCTGACCGGCGTCGCACTTATTCTTCCCGCGTGCAGCGAGGATAACGGCAATTTCGATACCTCCACGCAGGTAGGCGCGGACCCGGTTCTACCGGAACCCTCGCGCACATTGATCCCGGACCTAAAGGTGGCCGAGGTGATCGGCTGGAAGGATGGCGAGACGCCGACCGTACCGGATGGCTTGAAGGTAACGGTCTACCAGAAGGATCTGGTCAATCCGCGCACGGTTCACACGTTGCCCAATGGCGATGTGCTGGTGGTGCAATCGCGTGCGCCGGAGGGTGGGCAATCCTCTTCGCGCCCGAAAGACATCATCCGCGGCTGGATCATGTCCATTGCCCATGGCGAAACGGGCGGCACGCCAAAGGAAAGCAACATCATCACGCTGCTGCGCGACACCAACCGGGACGGCACGGTGGATGAGCGGCACGATCTTCTGACCAAGCTCGATTCCCCATTTGGCGTCGCCTTTGCCGACAATACGCTTTATGTGGCGACCTCCAACGAAATCCTCGCCTATCCCTATCAGCTTGGCCAGAATGAGATTACCGCCGAGCCGCGGGTTTTGACACCGCTTCCGGGTGGGCCGATCAACCACCACTGGACGAAAGATCTGGCGCTGAGCCCGGATGGAACGAAGCTTTATGTATCGGTCGGCTCGAACTCGAACATCACCGAAAATGGGTTGGAAGCGGAGAAGAACCGCGCCGCCATCCTTGAGGTGGACCGGCAGACCGGCGCGTTCAGACTGTTCGCCTCTGGCCTGCGCAACCCCAACGGCCTTGCTTTTAACCCGGAAAGCAAGGAGCTCTGGGCCGTCATCAACGAGCGTGACGAGCTTGGGCCGAACCTCGTTCCCGACTACATGACCTCGGTGAAGGAAGGCGGCTTTTACGGCTGGCCATGGAGTTATTACGGCAACCATGTGGACGCCCGCGTCTATCCGCCACGGCCTGACATGGTGGAAAAGGCGATCAAGCCCGATTACGCGCTTTCCAGCCACGTCGCGGCGCTTGGGCTCACCTTCTCGCTCAACTCCGCCCTGCCCGCACCTTACCAGAACGGCGCTTTCATCGGTGAACATGGCAGCTGGAACCGCACTGCGTTCAACGGTTATCGCGTGACCTTCGTGCCGTTCGAAAACGGCAAACCGACCGGTAAAACGCAGGATGTCGTGACCGGCTTCATTCAGGGCGACAAGGCCAGAGGCCGCCCCGTGGGCGTCGGCATCGATGGCACCGGCGCGCTGCTGGTGGCCGACGATGCCGGAAACACGGTGTGGCGCGTGGCCGCCGCAGATGGCGCGGTAACGCCGACGCCGATTGCGACGGATGATATTTCGGGAGGGGTTGCCGCCAGCGCTCCGGCCGCGGCGCCCGCAGAAAGTGCACCTGCGACGCCGCCAATAACGAATCCCGTGCAGCCTGCACCGGCAGCGCCCGCCCCAGCAACGCCGGGGCAAACCGTGCCTGCGAATTGAGAAGTGAGGGTCATCTGAGCAATTGAGGATGACCCCTCGCTATCAAACCTGCTTCTTCCACTTAGTGGCCGCTTTCTTCTCGTTAAATTGGATGGCGGCCATGACTAGCTCCTTGAAGCCCTGCGCCTCAATCTCTTCCCCCTCATGAATGTCGATGGCGCGGCGCGTGTTGCCTTCGAGACTGGAGTTGAACAGGTTCAACGGATCGTCCAGCGATGCGCCGTGGGCAAAGGTGAGCTTCACCACGGATTTGTACGTCTCGCCGGTGCAGATGATGCCCGCGTGGGACCAAACAGGGACGCCACGCCATTTCCAGTCTTCTTCCACCTGTGCGTCTGCTTCGTGAATGAGGGCGCGGATGCGGGCGAGTGTGTCGCCACGCCAGTCCTTCAATTCGGCGATCCGCTCATCGATCAGCCGGGAGGCCGGATGGTCAGCGCCCCCAGCCGAAGCATCGGGAAGGTTTGTCGAAGGCGTTTTGGTCTCGTTTTCGTGCGAACTGCTTTTGGGCATACCGGCACCTCGATTCTACTGAAACGTGGGGGACGCTAACAAAAATGCGCCACGCCTACCAGTCCGCAAAGCGGTACGGAGCCGGACCATGTGAGCCTGCGATTTTAACGATATCGTTGAATATTCATATCACGCATACTTTACTTTTTGCCTTCGCCCTCTCTAAATGGAGTTCTTATTTCTGATATCCATTTTGTTTTCTGGGGGAAAACATGAAGAAGGCCCGCATATTTCTCGCAACATCGGCAATTCTGCTTTCGATTTCTGCAGTCGCCAAAGCTGAAGACCTTACCTTCACGCTGAAAAACGGTACGAATTCCGTTCTTACCCGCTTTTATACTTCTCCGGTTGGCGTTAACGAGTGGGAAGACGATGTCTTCGGTGAGCAGGTGCTGGAACCGGGCGAAAGCATCGAAATCACCATTGCGGATGGCCGCAGCGTCTGCCGCTATGACATGCGCTTCGAATTCGAAGAGGGTTCAGACCTCGACACCACCACCGACAAGCAGGATCTCTGCGAAATGGGCTCCTACACTATCCACGAATAAGCCCGGCTGCCGCGCGTCTTTTCGCGCGGCAATTCACCTCCTTATCGCAAAACCGCTACACACTTTTGCGCGACATGAATCTTTGCCCAAGCATGTCGTTATCGCAAAACCACTACACACTTTTGCGCGACATGCTTTAGAATCAATGCTAACCCTGACGCTGTTTCAAAACGGGAAAACAGTGTGTTTCGAGTTCCATTTCTTGTTGCCATCTCGCTCATCATAGCATTCGGCGGTGGAGTTTTTTCCACCTTCGCCGCGCTCGAGGCTACAACCGGGTTCGGTTCGATCAAGATCGGCGCGTGGGATGCCTTTCCCGAAGCACAGACGCTGGAGGCCGACCCCTATGCCAAGTCGCACAGGGCGGATGCAGGCAAGCTTTTGTATGGGACGGCCGAAGGCCTGACTTTTACCGCAAGCAATGACAGCGACGGCCAGCGCTTGAGCGGCGGGTGCCACTACAGCCTGAAGGGAACCGTTCCCCCTTCCCGTTTCTGGACGCTTTATGTGGCAGATCAACAGGGCAACCTTCTTGATGATGGCTCCGGGCGACCGGTGGCGCTGAATTCCCGAACGCTGCTGCATGGGCAGGAAAGCGGCATGACGCTTACCGTTGCTTCCGATGCGCAGACCTATAATTGGCTGGCAGTGCCGAAAAACGGCAATTTCAAGCTTGTTCTGACATTGCTGGATACGCCGGTTGCGAGCAGCACCGGGCTGATCGACATCGCCATGCCTGAAATTCGCAAGACAGGATGCGGCAATGCTTAGGGTTCTGTTTGCGATCTTTACCGGCCTTGTGGGCGCGGCCGTGCTGCATCTGGTCATCCTGTTTTCTATTCCGCATTTTTCCAACAGGGATGCCTATACGCGCGCCTTGTCGGAAGGGCCGCAGCATCGTTTCCACCTGCTGGACGACACAACCGACAGGGCGCAACTGACCAGCGGCGACCCCTTCATGCGCGTCGCGATATGCACTTTCGATGTCGAGGAACAGCCGGTCCGGCTCGCAGGGTTCGGCGCGGTCCCGTTCTGGTCCGTCGCCATTTTCGATAGCGCATCGAATGAGATATTCAGCATGAATGACCGCACATCAGCGGGCGGCGAACTGGATATCCTGATTGCAAGCCAGGTGCAGCTTGCGAGCATTCGCAAGGCCCAGCCGGAAAGGCTATCGAAATCCATTCTCGTGGAAGCAGATCGGGAAAAGGGCTATGCCGTGTTGCGCAGCATGGTGCCACAGGCAAGCTTCGTGGAAGAAGCAAACAGGTTTTTAAGCGAGGCGAAGTGCGAGCCGACGCCGTGGCGGTAAGAACTCAAAAATGTCTGCCGCTCAGGAATGCGCTGCCGCATCCGCTCCGCTGATGGCCGTCTTGCGCTTGCGTGACTTCTTCGCGGCTTCCACTTCCCTGCGCTCATAGCGTACACCGGTGAAGAACAGAAGCTGGGCCGGCCCCGCAGGCGGATTTACCGCGTCGGCAACCTTGTGAAAACGGCGTAGTGCCGCCTGAAACGATATGATGTCTGCCATGATCTTCTCCTTTCGCAAGGCATGACGTGTTTTGTTTTTTGATAAAGAGCGCCGGTATTCACCAACGCAGCATGCCATAAACCCAACCATCGGGTATTCCAGTCCACGAACTGGCATGTGTCGCAACAGCAGCTACAGCCTCACGGACATAGACGATATTGTTGCTTCTTGCGCCGCTTAGCAAGGTACTAAATTAGCACCGAATCCAGCGTCTGCACACAGATTACAATCACGGACAGGTTAATCCTTCGTTAACGCTAATATGACGAGGGCAGAAGCACGTTAAAATTTTGCCTACGCGCTAAGATGATTTTTAGAGGCCAGATTTCGCAATCGCTCAGCCAGCCAGCATCAACCGAAGAGAAGTCTTTGTAATCGATAGGCAATTTTCGATTGCACAGGATATGACCCGTCAGATCTTGAGTGGATAGGCTTTTGACGGACCGCTGAAGACTCAGATTTAAGGTTTTTCAGCCGCCATGATGACGGTCAGGGGTCGTCTTCACATTATTATCGTGCAACGGCGTACCCCGCTTATTCACTGGCGCAGATTGTCAATATCGAGCAGCAGACGGCGCGAGTGATCTTACAGCGCGGCACGAAACCTTCCGCTGCCCGCCACGCGATGCCTTTCCCGAAAATTCTTTCTTAAAAAATTGTTGTGCATAGTTCGAAAAACGGGCTTTGCCCCGTGGGTGGTTAACAGGACGTCAACACGTTTGTTCTAATTTGCGCGAATTGTATTGTTTTGCGTCTTGTTGGGTAGTGCGTTGACAGACCGGTTTCGAGAACTTGAAAGGCCAAGCGCCGAACGGAAGAAAGATGTGGTGCTGATGGCCACGGTATCGAGTTTTGAAGGGCTTTCTCATCCAACCAAATCGGAATTGCGCCAGTTTGCAGAGCTGTTTCTGCCGGTGTTTTCCGCATCCACGATTGAGGCCAAGAGAGAAGCGATAGCGGCACTGTCGCAAAATCCTAATGTGCCTTCCGCAGTGGCCTTCTTCATCGCAAGCCAGCCCATTTCGCTGGCCGCGCCCTTTCTCGTATCTTCCAAAGCACTGCGTGACGAAACATTGATCGCCATTGCCCGCACCCAGGGCTCGGCACATGCCCGCGCCATCGTGCGCCGAGACGATCTTTCTCCCACCGTCGTCGACGCGCTGGTCGGACTTCGCCATTCTCGCAGCGCGCCGGTAAGACCGAGCGAAGAGCTGGAAACGACGACGACCCATCAAATACAGGTAACCGAACAGGCCATTGCCGAGCGCGAGGAGAGCCTGCGTCGCCAGTTGCGCACCATGGCGCACCAGTTCCGCCGTACTGCGGGAGACAATCTGGGCATACGCCGGCTGACCGACGTTCAGGAAGCGCTGTTGGTGCGCTTTGCGCGGGAACGAAACGCCCGCCAGTTTTCAGTGGCGTTGTCAGATTCGCTATCCGCCAGCCACTGGCTTTCGGAGCGGATCATGCTCGACATTTCCGGCCAGCAACTGGCGACCACGCTGACGGGTCTGGGCATGGAATTTGGCGATGCGGCCTTCGTCATCGAATGCTTCTATCCGCATCTGAAAGCGCGCAAGGGCGACATGACCGGAGCCGAATTGATGCTGGACAGTCTCGACCCGGCACAATGCGAGGAGCGGGTGGAGAGCTGGCGGCGTGCAGACCGCTACACCCTCAGCCCATCCCCGGAAGAAACGACACTGCCTAAAGAGAGCCAGAACGCGGAAAGACTGGTCATTCGCCGCTAAAGGCGTTTTCGCTTAAGATGAAGGGCTCAGCCCATGCGAAATCGAGATCAAGCAGGTTGCACGGACGAGTATTGTGCGACGTGCCTTATCATTCTGGCTCCTAGATCCGACAGTTCGACCCTTTTCGGTCAACCACGACAATTCGATCACCTACAGTAAAATAAGCATTCTTAAATATAAAATATTATTCAAATACTTGGATAAACATAATCAAATAGGACGCAACTCCTTACACTGAATTTGTAACGTTTAATTTAGAGATATGATGACATTCCGTAAGAGCAGGCTCCTGGAAGTGCGGGGCCAGTAGACCCAAGCGGACGGTCGCATCCTGAAAGATGCGAAGTGATGGCTGCTTGCTGCCCGATGAGCGGGAGTGGCTACGCGCGATGTTTTACCGACTGCTGATCAGAATTTGCAAGCCGGTTTCGCAACGGACTGTCTAGGGGACATCATGTCATTCTTGAAGAACACGAAGATACAGACGAAGGTTATCTCCGTCATAACGCTGATGAGCATCGCCTCTCTGATTGGCGTCGGATATGTCAGCTGGAATTACAATCAAACTGACGACGAATACGGCAAGTTCATCAACGAAACCGCACTTGCAGGAATTCTCAACGCCCGTACCAGCGGCAACCTCAATGCGCTTGGCATGCAGACGTTGCGCGCATCGCTGAACGATCCCGCCAGTGCCGATTTTGCCAAGGCGGTGCAGACTTTCAAGGCGGATCGCAAACAGCTCGAAGAGCGCCAGAACCTCGTCATCCAACTATTCCCCGCCCGCACGGAAATCTCTCGCGAGATCGTCAAGGGTGTTACCGAGATGGAAGCGATCGCAGACCGCGCCATTGCGCAGGCACAGGCCGGACAGCGGGCCGAGGCGCAGCAGACCGCGCTCAGCCTTCTCGTCAAGCTTGGCGAAGTGTCGCCTAAGATCAGCGGCGGCAACGATCAACTCATTCAGGCGTTGAAAGACGGCAACGAGCGGCTGAGCGCAAAAACCAGCCAGACCGTGCTGAATGCCGTCATTGGCCTCATTTGTCTTTCGCTGCTGGTGATCGGTCTTGGCCTCTACATCACCTCCCGCGGCATAACCCAGCCGATTTCGCGTCTGCGCGAACGGATGACCGCGCTTGCCGCAGGCGATACCGCCGCCGAGATCGACGGCCGTGACCGCCGGGACGAGGTTGGCCAGATGGCCGATACCGTCCAGACCTTCCGTGAAAACGCCCTCGAGCGCATTCGTCTGGAGCAGGAAACCCAGGCCAACCGCTCGCTTTCCGAACAGGAGCGCATCGAGCGCGACAGGCAGAAGGCGAAGGAAGCCGCAGAGGTTCAGTTTGCGGTAGACAATCTGGCGACAGCCCTTTCCAAGATCGCGCAGGGTGATACGACCCACCGTATCGAGCAGGCTTTCGCCCCGAGCCTCGATGGTATCCGCGTCGATTTCAACCGGGCGGCGGAGCAGCTGCAGTCCACACTGACCAAGGTGGCACAAAACGCGCGCGCCATCGATTCCGGTGCAAACGAAATCAAGTCCGCTGCCGACGACCTTGCCAAGCGCACGGAACAGCAGGCAGCAGCGGTGGAGGAAACCGCAGCGGCGCTGGAAGAGATCACCACCACCGTGAAGGACGCAACGCGCCGTGCGCAAGAAGCGGGCGAACTGGTCAGCCGTGCGAAGCTGGGTGCAGAGCAGTCCGGCAACGTGGTTCGCAAGGCCGTGTCCGCGATGGAGCAGATCTCCAAGTCGGCCAACGAAATTTCCAACATCATCGGCGTCATCGATGAAATCGCCTTCCAGACCAATCTTTTGGCGCTGAATGCGGGTGTGGAAGCAGCGCGTGCCGGTGAGGCAGGCAAGGGCTTTGCGGTGGTTGCGCAGGAAGTGCGTGAACTGGCACAGCGTTCGGCCAATGCCGCAAAAGATATCAAGGGCTTGATCACAACCTCCAACACGCAGGTTCAGGAAGGCGTAGCGCTGGTGGGCGAGACGGGCCGCGCGCTGGAAACCATCGTGACCGAAGTCCAGGAAATCAACCGCCACGTCGCAGCCATTTCCGAGTCCGCGCAGGAGCAGTCTTCCGGCTTGCAGCAGATCAATACCGCTGTGAACCAGATGGATCAGGACACGCAGAAGAACGCGGCGATGGTCGAGGAAAGCAATGCGGCAAGCCACGGGCTTGCCCGCGAAGTCTACTCACTCAACCAGGTTCTGGCCCAGTTCAAGCTACAGGAAGGCAGCTATGCCGGTGCAGGCAGTGTGGCGGCGGCCAGCGTGCGTACCGCATCCTCGTCGGACAGACCGGCGGCGTCCCCTGCCCGCGCACTTGGCCGGAAGATAAGTGCAGCCTTTTCCGGCAACGCTGCCCTCGCCCCCTCCAAGGACAATTGGGAGGAGTTCTGATGAACATCGCTCCATCGTCAGTCGGCACGGATACCACCCTGGAAATCATAGCATTCATGCTGCACGAACAGCAGTTTGCCGTTCGCACCACCTCCATCCGCGAAATTCGCGGATGGGCTCCGGTGACGCCGATACCCCACACACCACCGGAAGTTTTGGGCGTCATGAACCTGCGGGGCACGGTCATTCCCATCGTCGATCTTTCGACGAAGCTGGGCATGGCACCCACTGAGGCGACCGAACGCAGCGCCATCGTCGTGACCAGTGTGAAGAACAGGACGGTGGGCCTGATGGTTGACCGCGTTTCGGACATTCTCACCGTGTCCGCCGCCGATCTTCAGCCGGTTCCCGTTGCAGCAGGCATTGCCGCTACGGGCTTCGCCGAGGGTATTTTCGCCAAGGACAAGATGATGATCTGCTTCCTCAACCTGGATGCAATCTTCGCGACCGCCGATCCGTCCAGATGGGACGCGGAAACCGCCGCCTGAGAGGTCCAACATCGGCCTTGAGCCAAGGCCATCCGGTACAAAAGGGCTGCGCTTCGAAGAACGGTCGCTGTTCGGATGAAGGGATAAATGCACCCTCTGCTGTCAACCTCGGGCTTGTCCCGAGGATCTGCTAGGGCTTGATTTTATTCGACGTGGTTAGATCCTCGGGACAGGCCTGAGGATGACGGCAGAGGGTGTGTTCAAGGCTTTTACGCCAGCCTCTTCCATGCACAGAAGCGCGTCCACCCTTGCCTTACGATCCGACCACGTTGATCAGGTCGCCCACCGTCTCCGTCTCCAGTTCCACCACCCAAAGATCGCTATCGAAACGGTGCTCCTTCTCCAGAAGCGCTTCCACGGCCCCCGCTTCCGCACCTTCGAGCCGCAATTCGAACTGCCGCTCTGCCCTCACCTCGTCATCCTCGGCAAAGCTTTGCGGCGCGGGACCATAGAGATTTTCGAAACCCCCACGCAGCCGCTGGCGGATGAAGACAGCCCCTGCGGCCTCCGCACCCTTGCGCTCCACAGCCGCGAAATCTCCCGCCGCGAAGACACGGCGGATAAGGGCGGAAACGAATATATCGGATTTCAGGCGCATGAGGTGATTTATAGGGGCGCGCGCTCCTGAGTGCCACTGTTTTATGAGGTCGCAGGTAACACGTTGCCGATTGATATACCCAAGCTGTTGGGTTACTCTCGACTATGGTCACTGTCTTTCGCCAACATGGCATGCGTTTCGTTATCTATACTGCCGACCACGAACCGCCTCACGTACATGTTTTCGGGGAAGGCGAAGCGCGCATCGATATCGTCAAAATGTCCGTTATCACCCAAGGCGGAATGTCTGACCGCGACGTTAGACGAGCAGCGGCGACCATAGAGGCGAACCAACAATCATTTCTCGAGGCATGGAGAAAATATCATGGTTGAGATCACGGATGCAGAACTTGCCCAGGCAAAACAGCGTTGGCAGGCAGAACGCGCCGAGAGGCCTATTCCCTCCTCCGTTCGTTTGGACACACAGTCGGAACGGATAATCGTCGAGTTCACCAACGGCGCAGCCTTTATGGTCCCTGCCCGCTCCCTAGAAGGATTACAGGAAGCGACGGCTCAGCAACTGGCAGAGGTCGAGCTTCTAGGGGAAACCGGCCTGCATTGGGAAAGCCTCGACGTTGATTACTCGATTGCTGGCCTCATGAGTGGAATATTCGGCACAAAGGCGTTCATGGACGTGCAGCGCCGCGGCGGGCAGTCGCGCTCGCCTGCAAAAGTCGCAGCGAGCCGTGCCAATGGTGCGAAAGGCGGACGCCCGAAGAAAATCGGATAGGAGAACAGGCGTCAAAGCGCCCCGATAGACTTCAGCTTCTTCAGTACCGCCTCGTTCGGCTCTCCGGTTTCGGGCAGTCGGTAGTGCTTTTCGAAATTGCGGATGGCCTGGCGTGTCTGGTCTCCGGCAACGCCATCCACCTTCACATCGGCATAGGCGATGTTGACGAGGCCCTGCTGGATTTTCGAGACCATGTCCTTGCCCGCTGGCTTTGACGTGGAAAGCGAGGCGGGCTGTGCCTTTGGCACGTTCGTTTCCGCGTTGCGGATGGCGGCAGCAACGGGGTCGATTGCGACGCCGCCGGTGTTTGCGGCTGCGGGGCGATCCTGCGGCACGGGTTTCGGGATGGCAGCGACGGTCGTTGCGCTGTCGATCTTGAGCGCCGAGAGGATACGACTGGTGGGTTCGCCCGTCTGCTCCATGCCGACTGTTTCTTCGAAGAACAGAATGGCCGCCGTGGTGCGCGGGCCGCGCAGGCCATCCGCCGGACCTTCATAAAGGCCGCGCTTCGTCAGTTCGCGCTGGATTTCAGCCACGAGTTCGGACGGCGGGTGGTCGGTCTGCTGGGCAGCATTCGGCGCAGGCGTGGCGATTTGATAGCCATCGGGCACGGTCGGCTGCGGTGTCTCCGTCTGCCGCTCTATGCGGAAGGTGGTGACGTTGCCGCTCTGGCCAAGCTGGGACGTCACGCGATAACCGGCAATGCCGTTGGGGTCTTCCTCATCGCGCGTTCGCAGGAACGGCGATGGATGGTGGCCGGGCTGATACCACAGTGCATTGGCGGCA
Source organism: Agrobacterium larrymoorei (assembly GCF_013322225.1). Lineage (GTDB taxonomy): Bacteria > Pseudomonadota > Alphaproteobacteria > Rhizobiales > Rhizobiaceae > Agrobacterium > Agrobacterium larrymoorei_A. The sequence goes on along the minus strand of NZ_JAAMFB010000007.1, from coordinate 49,686 downwards.
ACGAAGCCGAACAGGACGAAAAAGGCCGTGCAGCCGCCAACCAGTTTCGGATGGCGCAGAATGTGTTGTCCAACAGCCTGCGCAGCAACAAGCGCCAGCGCGGGCTCTTTAACGGTCGGTTTTTTCCTAGGCGATTTTCGCTTTGGAGCGGCCATCCGCAGTTTCCTTCCTCGTCATCATCACGTCTGCAACAGGGCTTTGCGTTTTAAGGCGCGGCGGAAACTCCACCGGCTCTATCAGATCGCCATTGCCGGCCACCTGATGGCCGGAGCCATCAGCGGGCAGGAGCACGGTCACAACCGTTCCTTCGCCCGGACGGCTGGCAATCGCAAAGCTGCCGCCATGCAACTCCACCAGAGCCTTTACCAGCGAAAGCCCCAGACCCGTGCCTTCATAGCGACGGGTATATTCATTCTGAACCTGCATGAATGGCTGGCCCAGAAGTTCGATCTTGTCTTCGGCAATGCCGATGCCGGTGTCGCTGACGGTGAGTTTCAGCAAAGTTCCCTGCATGGCGGCGTCGATGGAGACGACACCACCGGATTCGGTGAACTTTATGGCATTGCCAGCCAGATTGATGAGAACCTGCTGGATGGCGCGCTGATCGGCAACGACTTCGCCCATATCCCGCTGCATGCGGCTCGTCAGCGTCAGGCCCTTCTGCTTGGCCTGAAGTCCGAGCATGCCTTCGCAGGCGGAAACGACATCACCGATGCGGAACGGCTCCATCTGGAGTTCGTAGCGGCCCGCTTCCAGCTTGCTCATGTCCAGCATGGTGTTGACGACGGACAACAGATGCGCGCCCGACTGGCGGATCAGCATCACATATTCGCGCTGGCGGTCATTCTCCAGCTTGCCGAAATATTCCCCCGCGAGGATATCGGAAAAGCCGAGAACGGCATTGAGCGGCGTGCGCAACTCGTGGCTGACGGCAGCGAGGAAACGCGACTTGGCATCGTTGGCCGATTCCGCTTCTTCTGCCTTACGCGCCACTTCGCGGCGCAGCATTTCCTTGTCGGTGACATCGCGCAACTGACCGACGATGCGTACCAGTCTGCCGAAGCCATCACGCTCGGCGGTGAGGTCCATGCGTGCGTAAAGAAACTGTGCCTGACGATTGCCCGCATTTTCAAAGCGCACATCGGCGACGACGGTTTCCTGCCCCTGTCGCAGCGCATCGAAAGCCTGCATCAGGCCGATGCGGTCCGAGACATGCACCCGCTCTGCAAAGACGTGGCCGATGCAATTGTTGACGTGCGCGGGAAACTGATGCTGATCGCGACCGGCAACGCCCTGCACCACGCCAAGCTCATTAAAAAAGAGCAGCATGCCGGGGATCTGTGTCGCCAGAAGCTCCGGCCTGGCAGTCTGTGTCGCGGACATTTCTCGGGCTGGCTTGTGCAGCGTCAACAACATAGCTGCCGCTGCCAGAAACAGTGCAAAGACCACCGTGACGCCAAGAGGCAGCGCGAGCGAGACCGGAAAGACCAGGCAGAAAACGGCGGGCACGACGAAAAGCGCAGCGCTGCCAAGCGTCACCAGACGCCGCAGCGCATGGACCGTCGCCACGCGTTCGCTTGCGTCTTCTTCCATGCGCGCCAGCCAGGTGCCAGCCGCATGATCGATCAGCGCAATCGCTTTTTCCGTTATGTTACGCAATACCCAAACACCGAATCTACAGAGGCCGATAAGCCCTTAACCATGGCCGACAATATGGCGATGCGGCTTAAGGAAAGGATAAAAGGAGGGCTCGGAACGCCCCCTAAAAGCCATGGGAGTCTCATTTCGAGGCAATTCACCGAGACTTCAAAGATCATGGTTAACGGCGGGTAAGCGAAGGATTTCGTTAGATTTTTCCCTTTGTGTTAACCTTTGTGGCAGGCCTGACGTCCGTTATCCCCTGCATTCCGTGGAAAGCGCCGCAATTATGCTTAACATCGGCCGTTAAAATTCTAACGAAATGGCATTCATCGTCTTGGAGCGGAACAAATAGCTACAATTTGAATTAAATCTCGCTGATTTTTTCAAATGGCTGTTGGTCTGTTGGGGTCTAGGGTGACACCAAGCCCGAACAACAGGGCAACCACGGATGATCCGAAAGGACGCCGGTCAAACAGGGTAGTCTCGCAATGTGGTTTCTGATCAAAGGATCGTTCTGGTTTTCGATGGTTCTGGTCGCTCTTTCCTACCTGAGCGGTAACAGCGCGGAAACGCAGAACTCACAGATGAATGTCGCAGGCGCGGTATCCGCCGCCAGCGAAGCCTACCGTTATGTCAGTGCCATCTGCGTAGAAAAGCCGGATGTTTGCGTAAAGGGTGCTGAAACCTTCCACGCTCTGGGTGAGAGAGCCCGCGAAGGCGCAAAGGTTGCCTATGAACTGATCGACGCGCAGCTTGCCACGAACGACGAGAAGGTCGCCGATGCGCAACTGCAAGCAGTCACCGCCGAACACACTCAGGTCAGCGACGATATCAAGACCGGCACGATCAAGACGGAGAGCACAATTCCACTGCCGCAGAAGCGCCCGACGCTCTGATGGCCCGTTCAACAATCGCCGCTCGTCGGCTGCAATTCTTGAACAGGCCGTAAGGCAACCGTAAGGACCAGACGCCTCGTAATACAGAATTTCGAGAACCCCCTCTCACACCCACTTGCAGCCGCATCCCGCTATAGATGCGGCGGCCAGACTGCCCGACTCCGCCCCGTAATGACGCTTTGGCTTCATTACGGGGCTTTTTTCTTGATGCGTGGTGGTTCAATTCGGGCGGGGTTTGGCTTATATGGCGGTCACGGTTCTACCTCCCTCATTCCTGTCCTTGTGACAGGAATCCAGTCGGCGCGCGTCGGCGCGACGAAGGACTCTTTTCCAGCCCAAGGACTTGAGCTGACTGGATTCCTGTGACAGGCACAGGAATGAGGGGGTGGGGATGCCGCGTTAAACAACGGATGACAGCGAATGGCTTCTCTCGACAAGATCATGGACGATTTCTCCTTTCTCGACGATTGGGAGGACCGCTATCGCTATGTGATCGAACTCGGCAAGGAGCTGCCCGACCTTGCGGACGACAAGAAGACACCCGAAAACAAGGTGCAGGGCTGCGCCAGCCAGGTCTGGGTGGTGAGCCACAGCGATGGCGCGGACGATCCGGTGCTGACATTCGAGGGCGATTCCGACGCGCATATCGTGCGCGGACTGGTGGCGATCGTACTCGCCACCTATTCCGGCAAAAAGGCCTCCGAGATTGCAGCCCTCAATGCGATCGACGTGTTCGGCAAGATCGGGCTCGTAGAACATCTGTCTTCTCAACGCGCCAACGGCTTGCGCTCCATGGTCAACCGCATCCGGGAAGAGGCAAGGCTTCTGGCGGCTTGAGCGGTGCCCTTTTTGCTCTCAAGTCTGGAAAACCGGTCGGTAATCCTCCGCACCCCAACTGTGGCTGTTTCGCTTTCGCACCGTTTCCGGCGGCGCGTAGTGGCGAGCGAGGCTTTGAAGGGCTGCGCGTAGCATAAGCTTGGCGGAACGGGCGGGCCATTGACGCTCCCGCTCCACCACTTCCAGCCCTTTTTCAAAGCAGCAGATATCGATGGCCACACCAGAGAGTTCCGGCCCCATGGCATCCGCAGCCCTGGAGAAGCGCAGGCGCGCGGCCATGGCGACATCGGTAATTTCCTGTGCACCACCCGCCTGCCCTTTCACACGGTTGGAAAGCCTCGGCTCAAAGCTTGCCGTGACGCGGGGGCTAAGATTGCCGCGCTGAAAATCACTCGCAAAACGCTCTCCCGCCTCCAGGGCATCGACGGGAAAATAGGCCTCGCCGTTCTTGTCTTTCAGCCGGACCAGAGCCTGCAATGGCGACGAGAGAGCGTTGCGTTGCGCCGTCACCCACTCCCCGTTCAACTGCACGGCCACTGCTTCATTCTCGCGGTGCTGCTCCAGAAATATCTCTTCCCGCTCCGGCGTCATGGCGCGCCTGAGAAAGGCGGAGGTCGCCGATGTCGGCTCCACGAAATCGGCCTTCCTGCAAAGCAGGCCAGCCGCAACCGCCGCATGGAGCAGAACAGGGGAAACGTCTTTGCTCGCATCCGTCATTGGTTGGCAAAGCCGGATCGTCTCCGGCCCATCGACAAGGCGGATCGGCCCCTTGCCCACGAAGCGAAGCAGGCGCACCATCGCCATTCTCTCGGACTTGCCCTTGGCGTTTTTAATTTTGGAGGTCATCTCCAGCCTCCTTCATGATGCCGTATATGCTTTTCGACAGCCGCTCGATGGCGGTTACGAACTCATCGAAGCCCGGATTTTCCCGCCGCTCCTCCACGATCAGGCAGCAGGAGCGGATGGTCGCCTGATCTCTGCCGAAGCAAAGCGCGACCTGCGTAATGGAAAGAGACAATCCGACATGGCAGACATAGATCGCGATCTGCCGGATGTGCTTTGCGGCGTGGCGACCGTTGCGGCCCTGCGGCGTTTCCTGCGCGATGAGGCAATACATCTCGAGCGTGCATTGACGCACGATATGGCATATTTGCCGGTTGAGCGATGACACATAAGCTTCCGCCGACACCGGCGACGGCAGGACTACCGATACAGAATCAGTAGCCAAGAGAAACGGCGGCCCTTGAGGGTCAGCAGGCGGCGGCGCGGGTAAATGAGGCATGAACTTACTCCTGACGTTGTAGGAATTAATTCATATATCAACTTGGCGGAGGCGGAAAGTCCTTAATAGGAAAATATTCATATTTCTATATCGGGATCGAAAATGCCGAGATCGCCACGTCAGCGAAGGGAATTTTGTCGAACGAGGGCGTCGCAAGGGGAGTGTCGACAGCGCAACCCACATGTAATCATCAAGACGGTTTGCAGCGACCGCGCGTCCAGCAGGTGGCACTAAGCGTATCGACAAGGCGTGATGGCGGCCTTCACAAACAAAAAAGCCGGCCACGAGGACCGGCTTTCATGTGATAGTCGAAGCAGATCAGCCGCGACCGGACTTGCGGCGCTGGCCAAGTCCCATTTCCTTTGCAAGGCGCGAGCGCGCTTCCGCATAGGCAGGTGCGACCATCGGGTAATCTACCGGAAGGTCCCACTTCTCACGATATTCTTCGGGAGAGATGCTGTGATGCGTCGTCAGGTGACGCTTCAGCGACTTGAAGGAACCACCACATTCCAGGCAGATGATCTGATCGTCCTGGACAGACTTTCGTACGGAGACGGCAGGCTTCTGCTTTTCAACGCTGACAGCCGCAACCGCAGGCGCGGAGGTGCCGCTAAGCGCAGTGTGTACGTCGGAAATCAGGCTTGGCAATTCCGCGACCGGAACAACGTGGTGGCTAACATAGGCAGCAACGATATCCGCCGTAAGCTCGACCAGAAGGTCTTGAGCGCCGCCGTATGTAGTTTCCGTCATATAAGTGTCTCCTGTTCATGTCTTCTGTGGCGCCGGGACAACCCCTTTACCAATGAAGCAAAGTTATCCCCAAGCCCACCAGACAGGACGGCGAGAAGCATCCGGCTTCACCCCAAATCCTGCCTTAACCCTTCAATTCCGCAGCGCGGATCTTAAAAAGACCGCGCGGCGACGATGCGATTTACCTTTCGGATTTCTTCGAGAAATACGGAGAAATTCTGTCGGCGATGACGACTGGCAAAACGGAATGCCAATTAATCTCTAAAAAAGCCAGTTTAGCCAGCAATTCAATGTCTAATGGAATTCCGTTTACGCAAGCCACAAATCAATATCAGCAACTTTACAAAAGGTGGATAACATCAAACCAAAAAAAGTCCAATTAGTATTTTGGATCAATTCAGACGAAAACGGCTTATTCTACTTACAAAAAATCATAGGTAATAAAGAAAGAATATATGCCGAAATTATGACCTAGTTTATCATCCCACGAAATCGTAAATCAACTTAAAGTTTGTTTCGCAACATTCTCCGGCTTCGCGTAAAACCGCGGACATGCCTATAGAATATGGGATTTTCCTGCGAAATATACGGGGCGTGCTTCAACGTCTTTTAGAAACGGAAAACCAGTCTGCGCAACCAGACAAGTTAGAGACAGGTCGATTGCCAAAAACAACAGCAAGAAACCGTGGGATAGAATGTGCATATGAGCAGTAGGGCTCGTATAACCCGGAGTATAATTCAACCGACTGCGTCATGGGGACGCACCCTCCCCTTATAATGGAGCACGCGGAACATTATATCCCGGCCAACAGAAAGGGACATCGTCATGAGCGATCTAAAATCTCCCAAACTCACCAGAACCGATGCCGAATGGCGCGAGCAGCTCACGCCCGAACAGTATCACATACTGCGCGAACACGGCACCGAACGCGCCTTCACAGGCCCCTACTGGAACAGCTCGGAAAAAGGACTTTACCGCTGCGCCGCCTGTGATGAACCGCTCTTCATCTCCGACACCAAGTTCGACGCGGGCTGCGGCTGGCCGAGCTATTTCGAGCCGGTGAAGCCCGATGCGGTGACTGAACACCGTGACGTCAGCTACGGAATGGTGCGCACCGAAATCCGCTGCGCCAATTGCGGCGGTCATCTGGGCCACGTTTTCCCAGACGGCCCACCTCCCACAGGTCTGCGTTACTGCATCAACGGCCATTCCATGGTGTTCGAACCGCAGGATTAACCGAGACGGCGCAAGGGCCGCCTCGGTTTTGCGAGGACCGTCTCAGGAAGGAACCCTGAGTTCCATACTGGTGAGGTCCAGCCAGCGGCCGAACTTCTTGCCGACTTCGGAATATTGCCCCGCCACGCGAAAGCCCAGCCTTTCGTGGAGGCGGATGGAGGCAGTATTCTGCGATTCGATTGCGCCGATCAGCACGTGGACGCCTGCGGCTTTCGCGTGCTCGATGAGGGACAGCATCAGCAGCCTGCCGATGCCGTGGCCGCGGGCATCCTTGTGGACATAGACCGAATGTTCGCGCGTGTGCCGGTATCCATCGAAGGGTCGCCAGTCTCCGAAGGAGGCGTAGCCGACCAGAGCGTCGTCCTTGATTGCGACGATGACCGGGAAGCCTCGCTCCGTGCGCAGCTTGAACCACTCCTTGCGGTTGTCCAGATCCACCAGTGTTTCGTTCCAGATGGCGGTCGTGTTCTCCACCGCATCATTGTAAATTTCCATGATGCCGGGAAGGTCTTCGACGGTGGCGTCGCGCAATGTCATGCTCATGCTTTTTATCCGCTGCAAATAAGTGCCTGCCGCGACAATAGGCGTGGCGCTTTCGCCTGTGAAGCAATTTTACGGACATGGATGCCGGATCATTATGCAGCGACCGGAGGCAGGCTGAAGCTGGTCATCACCGCTGAATAATGCACGGCTGCAGCGACGACGACGAACCCGTGCCAGATTGCGTTCTGGAAACGCAGGCGCTCCCAGACGTGGAAGATCACGCCCATGGAATAGATCACGCCGCCAATGATGATAAGCCAGAGAGTGACGGGTGCAAGATGATTGGACAGCGGCTCTGCCACCATGACGCCGCTCCACCCCATTCCAAGATAGAGCAGGATCGCCAGCCGGTCATAGCGACCGGGATAGAAACATTTGATGAATATGCCTGCAATCGCCGCCAACCAGATCCCGGCCAGCGTCAACGCAATCAGCGGGTCTTCGATGCCACGTTGCAGGAATGGCGTGTAAGTCGCTGCGATCAATATGAAAATAGCCGAGTGATCCAGCCTGCGCAAAAACCATTTGACGTTGGAGTGCGGCCAGATGTTGTAGGTGAAGGAGATCGAAAGGCACAGAATGAGACCCAGCGCATAAATCCATGCCGCAGCAATCGAGCTCAGGCTGCCCCAAAGCGTGACATAGAAGATGAGCGCAGTCGCGCCGACAAGCGCAAACACGATACCGACGCCGTGGACGATGCCATCGGCAACAATTTCATGTAGATCGTAACGGCGGCCAAATCGCCAGATTTCACTCATTTTTCTGCATCCTTTTCCGGGATGATGCAAATAATATGCGACGGTAACAAGACGCAGGCAATCACTTTACATTCGGCAGCGTTACATTGAGACCCGATCATATTCGCCGCATGCTTTTGCTCATTCAAGCACATATCGCAACGGGCATCGTCAACAAATCTTCAACACTGCATCGTGGTCAGGAGATATTTCCGTAACGGTGCAGGTGGGCCATATTTGCCTACAGGGGCGCGGGTGCCCGCGCTTAGAACCGCTTCACTTATGGAAGCACATGGAGAAGATCATGACCGATGAGACGCAATTTGCTTTTACAAGGCCCGGATATGTCGGGCAGGCGCATCTGGTCGTGCATGATCTGGCGCGGGTTTCCGAATTCTATCAAAAAATCATCGGGCTAACGGTAATCGAACGTTCGAAAAGCGGTGAGGTGCTGGGCGTGGATGGCAAACCCCTCCTCACACTCACCACAGCCGATAACGTTCTTCGCGCCCCGCGCGGCGCGGCAGGGCTGTTTCACACCGCATTTCTGATGCCGAGCCGAAATGATCTGGCGCAGTGGCTGGCCCATGTCGCCCATAATAATGTGTCGCTTCAGGGGGCGTCGGACCATCTCGTCAGCGAGGCGATCTATCTGGCAGACCCGGAAGGCAACGGCATCGAGGTCTATCGGGACCGCCAGCACGAGGAATGGAATTACCAGCCGGACGGCAAGGTGGAAATGGCAACCTTACCCCTCGATCTTCAGGGGCTTTATGACAGCGCGCCCAAGACACCGTTCCGTCATGCGGCGGCGGGCACGGCGATCGGGCATATTCACCTGCAGGTCGGCAATATTCCGCAGGCCGATGCGTTTTATCAGGATGTTCTCGGCCTCAATATCATGGCCCGGTATCCCGGCGCGAGCTTCTTTGGCTATGGCAAGTATCACCACCATGTCGCCGCCAACATCTGGAACAGCAGGGGTGCTGAGGCAAGAACCGACGATATGGCGGGGCTCTCCGGCTATTCATTGACCTTCAACGAGAAGGAAACGCTGGACAGGGCTGTCGCCGCACTCGACCGTCTGGAAATCGCAACCGAGCGGCACGGCGACGGGATTTCGCTCAAAGACCCATGGGGCATCGGGTTGAAGCTCTCGGCCTGAGCGAGGGCGGATTTGGGACAGCCAATCCATCTCGAAGCATATTTTAGAATTGCCGGAACTGCCGAGTTTTCCGTGCGTTATAGCGTCCTGATGGGGGCACGGTAAAATGAACGAACAAAGTCCGGTACATAAAAGGAAGGCCCAGGCGCATCTGCCAAATACGGATCACCACCACGATCCGTTGATAAAGGGTGCACTGGCAACCGCTCACGATGACGCAAGAAGCCAGCAGCCCTTGGGCCGTGAAGCTCTCGATGTCGCCGTTGCCTGGTCGATCGTCGGGCTATTCCTCATCGTCTTCATGGGCGTCATCCATGCATTGTCGCTGGTCCTCATCCCCATCGTGCTGGCAATCGTCGTCGGCATGATTCTCGGTGTTGCCGCTGAAAAACTGGGTTCCTATGGCATTCCCGGTTTCGGCGTCGCCGTCATCCTGTCTTCCGCTGTGGCGCTGGTAATGTTCATCGTGGCCAATTCGCTGGTTGAACCGCTCTCTGCACTTGCGGCGGAGGGACCCGGCCTGTTGCAGCGGAGTTTGGACCGTTTTCTCCCCTATCTCCAGAACTGGGGATGGCTGAACATTTCTGCTGCCACATTCAATATGGGCTCGATGACGATGGAATCCTTCCTGTCGCGAAGCAGCGAAGTGATCGCCGTCGTGGGGTCCAACCTCACGCCCGCCATTATTCAGGGGCTGATGTTCTTTGCGGCTTTGCTGCTGTTTCTCTACAGCCGCGTCAGGCTTCGCAAGGCGGTTATCATGGCCTTTCCGCAGCGCCACCAGCGGCTGAGAACCATCCGCACCATCGCCTCTATTGAAACCGTGCTGAGCTCTTACTTCGCAACCGCGTCGCTGCTTTATGCCGGGCTAGGCGTTTCCATGGTCGTCATTGCCTATCTCGGCGGGCTGGCAATGCCGTTTTTGTGGGGGCTGTTTGCCTTTCTTTCCAGCTTTGTGCCCTTCCTCGGCATCACCGCGATGACCCTTTCATTGGCGGTCGCTGGCATCATAACCCATGACAGTCTGCTGCTCGGCCTGCTGCCATCCATCGTGTTCTTTACGATACACCTTTTGATGGAAAACCTGGTCTTCCCGGCGGTTGTCGGCAAGAATCTCGAGATCAACCCCTTCCTGGTCTTCGTCGCAATCGTCTTCTGGACATGGATGTGGGGTGCCGCTGGCGCAATGCTGGCCCTGCCCCTCTCGCTCATCGGCATGACGATTGCCCGCGAACTGTTCCCATCCCGCAAGGTCGTGCCAAACCTGCCGTCCTGATTGCCTTGACGATATCGCTTTTCTACATATGGTTGAATGTATGGCTCAGCGTCAGAAGAGTTGCCGCGCCAGCATATTGAAAGCGATATCAAAAAGCGATACTATATGGAATTAGCCAGGAAGCACAGGAACGTTCTGGATGCGGTGTTTTCCGATCCTGTCCGGGCTGGAATAGAATGGCGAGATATAGAAGCCCTTTTTATTGCCTGTGGCGCAGAGATTTCGGAAGGAAGCGGCTCGCGCATTCGTGTGGCGCTAAATGGAGTGCGTGCTGTTTTTCATCGGCCACATCCGCAAAAAGAGACAGACAAGGGAGCGGTCAAATCAGTGCGCCGCTTTTTGGGTGAAGCAGGGATAATTCCATGACCGTCATGCATTACAAGGGGTATGAGGCGATCATCGATTTTGATGAGGACGCGGAGATTTTCCACGGCGAGGTCATCAATCTGCGCGATGTCATTACGTTTCAGGGAACATCCGCGGCTGAGCTGAAACAGGCGCTAGCAGATTCTGTCGAAGACTACATATCCTTCTGCAAGGAACGAGGCGAAGAGCCGGAAAAGCCGTTTTCAGGCCAGTTCGTTGTTCGCGCCGAGCCGCAGTTGCACAGGGCAATTTCCACTGCCGCCAGAAAAGACGGCGTCAGCCTCAACAAATGGGTAACGTCGGCTTTGGAAAAAGCAGTATCCTGAAACCAAGGGGCATTCGCGCCGTTTCTTGGAAACGCGGAAATGTTCTAATTCGACGGCAGATGAAAAGCCGGGTCATCAAGGCGAGTGAAGGCTACACCTTTGGCCTTCAGTGCCAGAAGGCCCTTCACGACGCCCTCACCGGCTTCGTGGGTAGGCTGGTTAATGTGCGCGATGACGACATCGCCATCTCTGGCGGAGGCGATGTGTTTTGTGGTCTCTGCCGCACCAAGCAGTGAGCCGCCGTCGCCGTTGACGGAATAGCCAGCCACACGCTCGCCAAGCTGGTTGATCGTTACCATCGAGGACTGGGTGTATTTCGCCGTTGCGCCGCGAAACCAGTGCGGCTGGTGGCCGGTGGCGGCTACGATGGCCTGCTTTCCGCCCTCGACTTCCTGGATCACCGCAGGCTCCGAACCCGCAGCGGCGATGCCGTAGATCGAAACGGGTATATCGACGGCAGGCATATGATTTTCGCCGTGATTTTCGATCTCGAACAGATCGGGATGCGCCAGAAGGATGGCGAGCGCGTCCGGATTGTGTTTCAGCCACCTGCCCGTGACGAAGATCGTCGCAGGGATTTTCTCATTCACCAGCGTATCGAGAATGCGAAAATCCGTCTTGCCCATACAGGCATCGAGCGTGATGGCAACGCGGATCGGCGCTCCCTTCCGCTGCGTGTTCAAGCCTTCCATTTTCAAGGTTGGCTCCACGAGACCAGATCCTGCAAGCGCGGGAGAAGCGAAGGCGAAGATCAGCGCGGCAATATGAAGATGCTTCAACATTTGCGGTGATACTTTCAAAATGGAATGAGCATTGAATGCCGCCTGCAAAGCGCCGGAATTATGGCGTGGCAGCGGGCAAACCATCCAGCTCGGCAAGTTTTGCCAATGCCTCCTCCACCCGCTGCGTATCGCTGATACTCAGTGGCATGACCGGCAGCGGCGGCTGACGATGCGTGAGCGAAAGCAGGTTGGCTGCGGCATAGATGACGCGATAGCTGCCGAATTCCCTGAACAGGGTCCACAGGGGTTCGAAATAGCTTTGCAGGCGTTGAACCTCCCCTGCATCGCCCGCCTGCGCTGCGCGCAGCAGACGCAGCGATGACACCGGCAACAGTCCACCGATGACGCTATACCATGCATCCGCGCCTTGCAGCACGGCATCCGCGCATCCCCAATCTCCGCTATAACCGATTGCGAAATCATCCCCGAGGCGCGGTCGCAGCCGTTCCAGCTCCGGCTTGAATTCCATGCTAGCGGGCAAAGGCATCTTTACGGAAAGCACGTGCGGAATGTAGGCGAGCCGCACCAGCAGTTCATCGCTGAAGGTGAAATGGGTGGTGGACGGGTTGTTGTAGATGCAGAGCGGAAGGGAGGTGGAGCCCGCAACTGCCGCGAAATGGTGATAGGCCTCTTCCTGCGTCAGCGGCGTGTATGACACGGGCGCAAGCAGAAGCGCGTCGGCGCCTGCATTTTCCGCATCCTTCGCCAGCGCTGACGCCTCATCCGTTCGCAACGCGCCGACGCCAACCATTAGCGTTGGCTTGCCCTTCAAGGCTTCCGCCGCCGCTTTCACGGCACGATCCCTTTCCGCCCGTGAGAGATAAGCATAGCTTCCGGTGCTGCCCAGAAGACCGATGGAATCGACGCCCGCCGCATCCAGCCGCTCGAGCAGCCGGGAAAGCGCCTCAACATCGACCTGCCCGTTCTCATCCGCCGGTGTCAGCGGAAATGCCGATAACCCATGAAACCTGCCGCTCATATGCCTGACCCTCAAAACCCTCAGCAGGAGAGTTAAGCGGCAAAGCAGGTATCGGCAATAACGAAAGGAAATCAGTCAGATATGGTTGCAGAATAGCAACGGTTATGCCTCTGTCACAAGCTCTTTGCGGGCGGCGGCGATCACGGCTTCGGTCAGTGGCCTCAGCCTATCCGCCGCCAGCCGGTTGACCTGCCAGAACAGCGGAATATCGAGATGCGCGCCCGGCACCAGCTCGACCAGACGGCCGGCGGTGAGATGATCCTTAACCAGAAGATGCGGGTTCATGCCCCAGCCCATGCCCAGCAGCGCGGCATCCACGAAGCTCTGGGTAGACGGCAACCAATGGGTCGGATGCACCACCGGCGCGCCGAAAACCTCGGTAATCCATTGATGTTGCAAACGGTCCTTCTGATTGAATGTAATAGCGGGCGCTTCCGCAAGCCTTGCCTCCGTGACACCCCCGGCAAAATAGCGCTCGATAAAATCAGGACTTGCCGTTGCGTGGTATCGCAGGTGTCCAAGGGGCAGCACACGGCAGCCCTGCACCGGCTTTTCAAGGCTGGTCACAGCGGCCAGCACGCGCCCGCGCTGTAACCATTCCGCCGTGTGATCCTGATCGTCCACCGCGACATTGAGAAGATAACCCGACGCGTTGGTGAAACCAGATACCGCTTTCAAAAACCACGTGCCGAGGCTATCGGCATTGGTGGCGACATGCAGCGTCACCTGCCGACCCGGCTCATCCGGCGAAAGCAGCGCGGGAAGCTGGCTGAAAAGCTCCGTTTCCAGCATTCCCACATGCTCCATGTGGCGACAGACCCATTCGCCTTTTTCGGTCGCAGTGCAGGGATTGCCGCGCAGGATCAGTACCGCGCCCAGACGCTCCTCCAACTGCTTTACCCGCTGGGAGACGGCTGACGGCGTGACATGAAGCGCAAGTGCGGCTTTCTCGAAGCTGCCCGTTTGCACAACCATCGCCACCGCACGAAGCGCTGCATAATCCATCGCGAATTAATCCTGCTTAATCTGAGTAAGGTTGTTTAACTGGATTAATCTTCATGCGCTACCTATTCCGAAGCCGCACAAGGGGGCAGGACATGGATTTTTCGACATATCTTACGGGCTTCACCATGGGGCTGACATTGATCGTTGCCATCGGCGCGCAGAATGCATTTCTGCTGCGGCAGGGCTTGCGAGGAGATCATGTCTTTGCCGTATGTCTCGTCTGTGCGCTTTCTGACGCAATCCTGATGTTGGTTGGCGTGACCGCCTTCCGGCAAATTGCCGCAATATTGCCCGCACTGGAACCAGCGATGCGCTATGCCGGTGCCGCCTTTCTGCTATGGTACGGCGCAAAAAGCCTGCAATCGGCGCTGAAGTCATCGCAGGTGCTCGTGGCAGCATCGGGCGCGGCAGCGCACCTTTCCACGACGCTGATAACCTGCCTTGCGCTGACATGGCTGAACCCGCATGTCTATCTGGACACGGTGGTGCTGATCGGCACCCTGTCCACGCAGTTTCCGGGTGCCGAGACCGAATTCGCCATAGGGGCAATGACGGCATCCTGCGTGTTCTTCTTCACGCTGGGTTATGGTGCCCGCTTTCTTCGACCAGTCTTTGCCAACCCCTCCGCCTGGCGAGTTCTGGAAGGCATCATCGCGCTGACCATGTGGCTGATTGCGGTCAAGCTTCTGACGGGTGGTTGATGGCGGCAATTTCGGTTGTCATGAGAATGGCTCTCGTGCAAAGTCGAAAGGATTACGCATACCCGTCAGGATATTGAAATGCATAGCTTAAAGCCTGTTGTCACCATCCGCCCCTGCGAAGAAGCCGACATCCCCACCATTACCGAAATTTACCGCGATGCCGTGCTTCACGGTAGCGCAAGCTTCGAAATCGAACCTCCCGCATGCCAAACGATGATCGAGCGGCGCGCGGCACTGGTGACTGGCGGCTTTCCCTATATCGTCGCGGAAGTGGAAGGCGCGGTTGCCGGATACGCCTATGCCGGACCACACCGCGCGCGCCCGGCCTATGGCGCGACGGTGGAAGATTCCATCTATGTCGACCCCAATCGCAAGGGACTGGGCATCGGCAAGACGCTGCTGCTGGCGTTGATCGAAGACGCCACAGCCAGAGGCTTTCGCCAGATGGTGGCCGTGGTGGGTGATTCCGACAATGCCGCCTCAGTCGGCGTTCACCGCGCCGCAGGTTTCGAAATGGTCGGTACGTTGAAATCCGTCGGCTGGAAACATGGCCGCTGGCTGGACATCGTACTCATGCAGCGACCGCTGGGAGAAGCGGATACGACGCCTCGATTTTGATGGCCATGATCGGTAGGCGTAGCCCAAAAATACGTTAGGTTGCAGATTTGCGTATCCCTTGACGAGAGACTTTTCAGAACGCTACCTATCAATATCAGCGCGGTGGGGTAATGATGCTTACAAAAATTGGATTCGTAGGGGCTTGGCTCGTGCTAATCATGGGCGGGTTAAGATTGGTCATAGCGATTTGGATCGCGACCTTAGCTGATCCAGTTCGCGCCGCTATACTAAAATCGCGATACCTCGGCTCTAAACCGATGGGAGAAATAATTGACGGAACGGTCACTATAATAGTATGCGCAGTTGCGTTAGGAATCCTTGCAGAGATTAGCAGGTCAATTCAGCGCCAAAGCTGACCTCTGCTTTCAATAAATGCGCTGCGGAGCAGATCACTGCCTTCGG
This sequence comes from Agrobacterium larrymoorei, assembly GCF_013322225.1. Taxonomy (GTDB): domain Bacteria; phylum Pseudomonadota; class Alphaproteobacteria; order Rhizobiales; family Rhizobiaceae; genus Agrobacterium; species Agrobacterium larrymoorei_A. The sequence continues at coordinate 34,140 of NZ_JAAMFB010000007.1, read as the reverse complement.
GTATATCTACTGCAGACAAAATCAGGGGCAGGCCTTCGGGCGCTGCCCTTTATTTTTACGTGCACGTTTTCCAAAATGCAATCTTAGTTTATGACCCTGTCAGGGCTTCGTCGAGCCCGGCACTTCTGCCTTCACCGTATCCGCGGAAAGCTCGCTGCCCAGTTCAACGGCTTTGGTTTTCTTGTCGTAAACGCAGATATGGCTGATGGTGGCGTCTGTGCCCTTGGCCTTTCCGGTCAGGACGGCGAGACCGTAATTTTCGCTGCCGGTGGGATCGACGACCGCTTTTGCATCGTCAAGAAGCGGAGCGGCGGCTGAGAGGCATTTGGCCTGAACATCGGCAACGAATTCCTCCCATGCGCCATCGGAAGAGGCCGCGACGGGCAGCGTCGTGAAGGCTGTGAGGCCAAGAGCCAGAAACACTCGTTTCATTGCAGTGTCCTTTCGGTGAAACTTGAGGGACAAGCGAACGGATCATCCAAAATCGGTACGCAACCTTGGGCAGGAAACATGTTTTTGCCGAGGCATGAGTGGAATTTTCTCAATTGCCGGAACATTTTGATAATTCACAGGTTGCCTCCATCAACGTCCGCTTTTATGGTCCGCCCACAGGTTTCAAGGAGCGGCAACGCCGCTGCAACAAGGAGTAAAACCATGGCCTTCGAACTTCCCGAACTCCCTTACGATTACGACGCGCTTGGACCTTACATGTCCCGCGAAACGCTGGAGTTTCACCACGACAAGCACCACAAGGCCTATGTGGACAACGGCAACAAGCTGGCTGCTGAAGCCGGTCTTGCAGACCTGTCTCTCGAAGAAGTCGTGAAGAAGTCCTTCGGCACCAATGCTGGCCTCTTCAACAATGCAGCCCAGCACTACAACCACGTTCATTTCTGGAAGTGGATGAAGAAGGACGGCGGCGGAAACAAGCTTCCGGGCAAGCTGGAGCAGGCTTTCCAATCCGACCTCGGCGGTTTCGACAAGTTCAAGGCTGACTTCATCGCAGCTGGCACCACGCAGTTCGGCTCCGGCTGGGCATGGGTTTCCGTCAAGAACGGCAAGCTCGAAATCTCCAAGACCGCGAACGGTGAAAACCCGCTGGTTCACGGCGCAGAGCCGATCCTCGGCGTCGACGTATGGGAACACTCCTACTACATCGACTACCGCAACCTGCGTCCGAAGTACCTCGAAGCTTTCGTCGATAATCTCATCAACTGGGATTACGTTCTGGAGCGCTACGAAGCCGCTTCAAAGTAAGTTTTTCCGCTTCGACGGAAGCGAAGCACCCGGCCTTCGTGCCGGGTGTTTTGTCTTTGGGCTCAAAGTCATGAAGCCCCCTGTCACACAGCTGTCACCGCATCCCCATATGCGGAAGCCACCATGACAGACATATCCATCCCGCTTTTCTCCTTCGGCATCGTGGCCGATCCGCAATATGCCGATATCGCTCCGCGCCCGGACATGGACCGGTATTTCGCAGCGAGCAAAGACAAGCTTGCGCGGGCGATCGACACCTTCAACGGTGAAAATCTCGCTTTTGTCGTGACGCTGGGGGATATCATCGACCGGGGGTGGGAGAATTTCGATGCCATCCTTGCCTGTTATGACAGGTTGAAGCATCGCTCGGTTCTGCTGCCGGGCAATCATGATTTCGCGATTGAGCCGGAATATCTGCCGAAGGTTCACGCTCGGCTGAATATGACAACGCCGTGGCACACATTCACTGTCGGCCAATTTCGCTTCGTCGTGCTCGATGGCAATGACGTCAGCCTTTTCGCGCCACCTTTGGAAGATCCGCGCCGTGCCTTGGCGCAGCAGCGGCTCGATGCGTTGAAGCAGACGGGCGCGCTGAATGCACAAGACTGGAACGGTTCCTTCAGCGATGAACAGCTGGGCTGGCTGCGTGCGACACTGGCAGCGGCGGATGCGGCGAATGAAAGCGTGATCGTCTTATGCCACTATCCGCTTTATCCCGAAAACGCTCATAACATGTGGGATGCGCCGGAGGTGCTGAAACTGCTGGCCGCGCATGAAAGCGTCAAGGCGTGGTTCTGCGGCCATAATCACGATGGCAATTACGGCATGATCGGCAACACCCATTTGGTGAATTTCAAGGGAATGGTGGACACGCCGCACCAGAACAGTTTCGCCATTGCCGATGTCTATGCGGATCGGATCGATATTCGCGGTTTCGGCCGGGAGTTCAGCCGCTCACTGGCTCTTTGAGGCGTCCGGCAATGGGGTGATCCGCCAGCCGCCCATCCATAATTGCCGCAGGCGCTCCCCCTCGCCTTTGAAACCCAACCCCGTTTCCACGCAGGCCAGAACGCGATCCGCCCGGAAATTGCGGATTGCGTGCCGAAGCTCGCACCATGCAACGATGTTGGCCGTTTCCGAATAATAGATGACGGCGATGGGGCGGATGATGCGCTCCGTTTCTGCTCCCTCCTCATCCCGGTAAGAAAGCAGCAGCTTTTTCTCATCACGCACGGCGCGCCGCACCAGCGCGAGATCGACCGAGGCCGAAATGGTGGCAAAGCCCCAGGCGTGCAATGCGGTGGAGGAGAGAATGCGCCCCAGCGGCGCTGGCACGGAAGCGGCGATCTTGCCGCTGACACGCGTTGCCGCCTGCGCCAGTTCCCGGTCTCCACTGCGCTCGACCATGGCCAGTGCCAGCACGATTGCCTCCGTTTCCTCAATGGTGAACATCAGGGGCGGCAGGTCGAAACCGGAACGCAGCACATAACCGATGCCGCGCTCACCCTCTATCGGCACCCGCATCGCCTGCAGCGCGACGATATCGCGATAGACCGAGCGCGAGGTGACTTCCAGCTGCCCAGCGATGGCCTGCGCCGTCACCGGCTTTTTTGCCCGCCTGAGTATCTGGATGATCTCGAAAAGCCGGGATGCCTTGCGCATGTTTTTCCTTCAGCCAGGGCATGACTACTGACAGAACGCTGTCAGTTGCGAGCGTCTATAAACGGGTGGATTTCGCTGGAAAACAAGCGAAATCATTCTACCGTCCATCTCGATATTTCAGGAATACTGACATGACTTACAGCGACAATCTCTGGCTCTATTTTACGCTTTTGTTCGGCATCATCATCCTGCCGGGCATCGACATGCTCTTCGTGCTGGCGAGTTCGCTGACGGGTGGCAGGCGCACCGGGCTTGCCGCAACATCCGGCATCGTGGCGGGCGGTGTAGTGCATTCGCTGTACGGAGCAATCGGCGTTGGCCTGCTCGCAACGCTCATGCCCGCGCTGTTTACACCGCTATTGGTGTTCGGTGCGGCCTATATGATCTGGGTCGGCATCAGCCTCATACGCAGTTCCATCGTTATCGAAGGAGATGAGGTAAGCGCCAGCACATCGGCATGGCGAGCGTTTCGCCGGGGTATCATCACCTGCCTCAGCAACCCGAAAGCCTATCTCTTCATGATGGCGGTCTATCCGCAGTTTCTCAAACCGGTCTATGGCCCCATCTGGGTTCAAGGCGTCATCATGGGCCTGATGACGGCGGGTACGCAGCTTGCGGTATACGGTACGCTTGCGCTGACGGCTGGCAAGAGCCGCGATCTGCTCATCTCCTCGCCAAGGACCACGATCCTCATCGGCAGGGCCGCCGGTTTGCTGCTCATCGTCGTGGCGGGCTTCACCTTTTGGGAAGGCGTAAAAGGCAACTGAAAGAGGCAAGTTTAGGTGACTGATTTTACTCCGAAAATCACCGGAATGTGACTTCTTTTTGCCATGTGTTGGGGGCATCTTCCTAACTGTTTGCTTCGTGCAACCGACATGCGAGACCAACTGTGCTTGTGGCCGAGTTGCAAGGTAGATCAAAAGCATACACCCCTCCGGTGCGCCGGGTTCAGGAGAGAGAACATGAAACTTAAAACGATTGCCGCATCCATTCTTATAGGCTGTCTTTGCGCCGGGGCGGTTTCCGCTGCTGGCGAGGTCGAAAAACGCGAAGGTTTGATGAAGCAGATCGGCGGCGCAATGGGCGCGCTGGGCGCGATTGCGAAGGGCGAGAAGCCGTTCGACGCGGAAACCGTCAAGACCGCCGTCACCACGATCAGCACCAATGCCAAGGCCTTCCCGGATCAGTTCCCGGCAGGCTCTGAAGGCGGCGCTGCTGCCCCCGCCATCTGGCAGAACTTTGCGGACTTCAAGGCAAAGTCCGAAAAGCTCGGCGCGGACGCAGATGCGGTTCTGGCACAGTTGCCGACCGATCAGGCCAGCACCGGCGCTGCACTGAAGACGCTCGGCGCGGATTGCAGCTCCTGCCACCAGACATATCGTCTGAAGAAGTAACAATCCAGGACCGTGCGGCCCGCTGGTTCAGCAGCGGGCCGCACGGCACAATTCATGTTTTAAAGAATTTGCGGAGTGGGCGATGGCTTCCATCTGGGCAAAGCTGGTAGGGGGTGCCGCAATTGCCGGTCTGGCCGGGTTCGGTATTTTCATGTGGGTGACGGCGCCGCAACGGCAGGCGCCCAGCCACTGGGCCAATCTCGGAGAACCGGATCTTGCAAATGGCGAAACACTGTTCTGGGCGGGCGGCTGTGCAAGCTGCCATGCAGCACCCGATGCAACCGGAGATGCGCTGAAAACGCTCGCTGGTGGCCAAGCCCTGCCCAGCCCTTTCGGCACATTCCATATGCCCAATATTTCGCCCGATCCGCAGCACGGCATAGGAAGCTGGACCGTTGCGGAATTCGGCGACGCCATGACACGCGGTGTCGGGAAAAATGGCGAGCACCTGTTCCCCTCCTTCCCCTACGCTTCCTATGCGCGGATGACGCCGCAGGATATCAACGACCTCTTCGGCTACCTCAAGACCCTGCCTACAAGCACCAATGACGCGCCGGGTCACGACCTGCCCTTCCCGTTCAACATTCGGCTGGCCTTGGGTGGCTGGAAGTTCCTTTATTTCGACAAGGGTCAACCCCGCGTGCAGCTTGCCAACGCAGATGCCGCGGTCATTCGCGGTCAATATCTCGTGGAAGGCCCGGGCCATTGCGGCGAATGCCACACGCCGCGCAATGCCTTGGGCGGCTTCCTGAAAGATCAATGGCTTGCGGGTGGCCCAAACCCGGAAGGCGAAGGCACCATTCCCGATATCACCCCCGGCTCGCAGGCCATCGGCTCTTGGATGGCAGCGGATATCGCCAGCTATCTCGAAACCGGCTTCACCCCGGAATTCGACAGCGCAGGCGGCTCCATGGTCAAGGTCCAGCAGAACATGGCCCGGCTTTCATCGGAAGATCGCGATGCGATTGCCGCGTATCTGAAAGCCGTGCCGTCGCGGTAACGGGATCGGACGCATGCCCAAATTAAATGGCTGGAAGCAGAGCGCGTGAGTAGAGAGCAATGCTTCCAGACCATCCGGGCCGAGGTTAGTTCTTAGGGCGCTGCACGTAGAAACCGATGCTTCTCCAGCTTATGGTGATGTCGATTTGCGCGCCGTGGGTAATGTTACCGCCGTCCTGCGCAAGCGTCAGGGAGAGATCGCCATTCTGCTCATCGAAACGGATTGTCTGCTTATCCACCTGTTTTGCAGCCGCTAGGAAATTTCTGGACTCACTCGCGAAGACACCGGTAATGGCGATGGAGACCTGAAATAGACCATTCTGGGGAGTGACACTTATTTCAAAGCTGCCACTGCCTACCAGCGGGACGCTGTAGTCACCGCTTGCGTGAAACTCATCGCTGACGAAAGTCGACAAGATTCCGCTTCCGGCGGGCGTGTCCAGCCCAAACTTCAGAACGCCTACCTCTAGCTTGTTGTTGATGTTCCGGCCGATATCGAAGCTTCGGGATGACGGATTGACGATGGTGAAATCTACCAAGATTAAACTCTCCTGAGGGTTTGAGTGATAGCCGTATTCAACCTAAAGTTATTTAATTTATAAAAAACAATCTTTGCGATATTTCACAGGGATGTCAACTTGTAGGCGAACCCCACGCTTGACAGCGTTTTCGCAAGGGCGCATGAAGTCGAGACGATGGTTTCCCCTATGGATTTCAAAGGGGGATTAAAAGGGAACACGACAGGAGCAATCGCTCTCATTCGTGGCTGCCCCCGCAACTGTGAGCGGATAGCCTGAAAACGTAGAGCCACTGACTTCGACAAGTTGGGAAGGTGTTTTCAAAGCTGCGACCCGTGAGCCAGGAGACCTGCCATTGCGTGAAGTGTCGTCAATGCCGGCGGGGTGTCCGGAAGAGCACGGTTGGCAGGTCGGCTCAATCCGTCCCAAAACCATGTTTATCTTTTCCCCGTGGTGAATGTTGAATGCGGTTTCGGCGTTGATCAGCAATGCGCCCGCCGCTCAAGGGAGAATGTCACCATGTCCACACAGCAGAATACGGCATCGACTGCCGTTTCCACCAACTCATCCAAAGTCATGCAGTCGCTGATGGCAGCCGCTCTAGGCCTGTTCATCGTCGGATTTGTGGGCTTCTCGCATGTCGAAGCGGTCCACAATGCGGCGCACGATACGCGCCATGCCAACGCCTTTCCTTGCCACTGAGGAGAGACCGATGCCATTTTTCAGAAATATCGTTTTCACGGCAATGTTCGTCGGCATCATCGCCGGGCTTGCCGTCAGCGCCATGCATGCCTTCGGCACGACGCCGCTTATCCTTCAGGCCGAAACCTTCGAAAGCGGCGGTGAAACAGCGCCCGTTCACACACATGATGCAGCGGCACCGGCAGACCATCATCACGACCTGGAAGCGTGGTCGCCTGCGGATGGCTTCGAGCGCAATATCTACACGATCGCCGCCAATGTGCTGACGGCCATCGGTTACGCGCTTGTGCTGACGGCGTTGATGTCGCTGCGCGGTGCGCAAGGCGGCTGGCGCGATGGCCTGTTGTGGGGACTTGCCGGTTTTACAGCCGTCATGCTGGCCCCCCTGATAGGACTGCCGCCGGAACTGCCCGGAAGCCCTGCGGCTGCGGTGGGCGCACGTCAGATCTGGTGGATCGGCACCGTTGCTACCACGGCAGGCGGCATCGCGCTTCTGGTGTTCAAACGCGGCGAGCCCTGGGCTGCCGTTCTGGCCGTGGCGCTGTTCGTCGCGCCGCACATCATCGGCGCGCCATTGCCTCCGGACGGTGAACATGCGCTGGCGCCTCTTCCGCTCGAGCGCCATTTCATCGTGGTCGCAACGGTCACCAGCTTCGTGTTCTGGGTTCTTCTCGGTTCGCTGAGCGGTCTTGTTCTCAAGCGCTTCGAAACCGCCAAGTAAGATGGAGAGCACAGCCGAGTGGAGTGAAGAACTCGACGCGCTGCGGTTTTCCGTTCCCGGTCATGGCGCACTCTGCGCCATGCATCGGCTGGCCTTCAAAACGCTTCTCCTCGCGCCGCCTGACGCGTCGACATGTCTTGAATTTTTCGAACGAAACAGACAGGTATTTATCGTCGCCGCAACCCGAAAAATCGAACGCCTCAAGCTGCCAGCCGACCGCAGCCTGCATCTCAACAGCCGGGATATTCGTCGGGCCATGTCTTTGACGGATGTGCGGGGACCGTCACGCGCCTGCCGCGTCCTTGATCGCTGATCTCAACGATGCTCGGCGGAAAAAGCGGCAATTTCGCTTTCCGCTTCCGGGCTCCACAGATCGAGCGCCTTTAAAATCTCGGCGGTAAAGGTGACCGGAGAACTGCCCCGCGCGGTGATGATACCCTTGTCGCTGACGGCCTGTGGCTGGTCGCGATAATGCTCCGCACCTTGATAGGCCTCGTGTTTGCGATGGGATTCAAGCGCATTGCCGGTGTGGGCAACGTGGTTCAACACGCCCGTTGCCGCCAGTGCGCTCGAAGCTGCGCAAATGCCTGCAACAACGCGGTTTCCTGCGCGGAAGCGATGCACAATATCCGTAAAATCTGGCGCCCTTCCCTTCTCCCAGCTCAAGCCACCGGGGATGACGAGCGCATCGAACCTGTCGGGATCAAGTGCATCATAGGCCATGTCAGGCATGATCCTGAAACCGCCCATCGAGGTCACAGGCTTGCCGTCAGGTGATGCGGTCACGATTTCCACGCCGAGATAGCCGCGTGCGACGGATGTGATGAGCGCGGGTTCCCAGTCAGCGAAATCCTCGGTCAAGGCCAGAGCGATAGAAGCCATTTTACTCTCCCGCTACGAGAAAAGATGGTTATGCCAACGCCTGCATGAAGCGCATGCCGGTGACGGGGCGCGGCACGAAATCCATGCTTTCATAGAACTTGTGCGCGGCGAAATTGCCGGTAGCCGCACCAACGGAGAGGAAGTCGCAACCGCAGCGCCTGGCTACATCGCGTGCGCGAGACACCAGATGCTGGCCGGTGCCGTGGCCACGATGACCATCGCGCACGAAGAGGTGGTGAAGCTCCATGCCACGACGACCTTCCTGCGCGCGGTATAGCGGAACGAGGATGGCATAGCCGATCAACTCGTCATCGGCTTCCGCCACAAGGGCCGTGATCCAGGGGATCTGGCCAAAGAGATCACGCTCCAGCTTCTTCGGCGTAATCGCTGCCGCATCGCCATGGTGCGCGGCAAGCAGCGTAATCATCTCGTTGAGCTCAGGCAAATCGGCAGGGCGCGCACTGCGAATGGTGACAACCGGCGGTCTTGGCAGCGTAAGAAGGCTATCTTCGGTCATGTTTCGGTCCCTCGGGTTCTTCGATTTCTGCCGTCAGGACGTTTGAAAACAACAAAGCCGCCTGACGGCGGCTTGTTGACAATATGATCTGTCGAGCCGCCCTTAAAGGAAGGCCCAAAAATACGTGCAGGAAATGGGTGCGCGTGCGTTGATCATGCCCACGTCAATGCGCTTGAATCGGGAGGCTGTCAAGGGGGATTCGCGGGGCGAGCAGCCCTCGCCTCAATGCTCATGCTCGCAGAGCCGATGGTCCGATAGCGCCCGTATAACATAGCAGTCCTCGATGGAGTGGCCGTCGCAGTGGGAGACGATGCGCTCCAGTTCATGCTCAAGCTTCTTCAGTCTGGCGATCTTTTCGCGTACGTTTGTCAGGTGGTCGGCGGCGATACGGTCGGCACCGTCGCAGGGCATTTCACGGTGCTGACTGAGTGCGATCAACTCGCGGATGGCCTCGATGTTGAGGCCGAGATCGCGAGCGTGGCGGATAAAGGCCAGCCGCTCGAGGTCCGATTTCTCATAGCGACGCTGGTTTCCTTCCGAGCGATCCGCTTCGCGAATGAGGCCCATCTGTTCGTAATATCGAATGGTTGGAACCTTGACGCCGGTTCGCTTCGACAAATCTCCGATGGAATACACGGTGGCACCTCATATCTATAGCTTCTAGAGATATAGCCTGCCCGGTCATTCGGTTCAAGGGCCTTCACCACTTGCCGATATCGCAACGGTAATATAGTATACCCCCCTATACTATATGGAGCATGTCATGTCTCATACGATACGCGACAAGGATAAGCTGCTGGCCCGCATTCGCCGCATGAAGGGACAGATGGAGGCGGTCGAGCGCGCGTTGCAGGGCGGCAAGCCCTGTGGTGAGGTGTTGCAACTGCTCGCTTCCGTACGAGGCGCGCTTTCCGGGCTGACGGGTGAAGTAATGCAGGAGCACCTGCACGAACATGTGCTGCACGCGGAAAACGATGAAGAACGCGCCCGCGCCACGGAAGAGCTGGCGCAGGTTCTAAAAACTTATATTCGGTAGGGTGAAAGCAATGGCAATGACCGCACACACACATGCGGATGGCACGCATGATCACGTCTTCCTCGGCTCCGACCATGCGCGCAACGAGCGGCGCGTATGGATGGTGATTGCACTGACCACCGTCATGATGGTGGCGGAAATTGCGGCGGGCCACTGGTTCGGCTCTATGGCGCTGACGGCGGATGGCTGGCACATGTCCACCCATGCGGGGGCGATGCTGATTTCGGCGCTGGCCTATCTTTATGCCAGAAAACAGGCGTCGAACCCGCGCTTCACATTCGGTACCGGCAAGTTCGGTGATCTCGCGGGCTTCGCCAGCGCGGTCGTTCTGGGCGTCGTGGCGTTGCTGATCGGCTGGGAGAGTGCCGTCCGTTTCGTGTCTCCGGTCGAAATCGACTTCAACCAGGCGATCGTCGTCGCCATCATCGGCCTTGCCGTCAATATCGTCAGCGCCTGGCTTTTGAGAGATGATCATTCTCATGGCGGGCACGCGCATGGGCATCATCACGGTCACGGTCACGGCCATGCACATGGCAACCACGCCCATCACGGGGTCCACGCGCATCATGGCGGCAAGGACAACAACTTACGCGCCGCCTATCTGCATGTCGTGGCGGATGCGTTGACCTCCGTGCTGGCCATCGTTGCGTTGCTGCTGGGCAAATGGAATGGCTGGACGTTCCTCGATCCCGCCATGGGCGTCGTCGGCGGCCTGGTCATTGCCCGCTGGTCATGGGGGCTAATCCGCTCAACGGGTTCCGTTCTGGTGGATGCCTCGTCCGAAAATGCAACGCTGTCCCAGGAAATTCGGGACGTCGTGGAAGAGGACGGTGAACGCATCACCGACCTGCACGTCTGGCAAGTCGGCCCCGGCCATCACGCCGCAATCGTCGCCATTCAGTCGACTGAGCCAAAGGCCCCGGCGTTTTATCGTGAGAAATTAGGGGCGATCCATGAATTGTCGCACGTGACGGTTGAGGTCAGTACGTTGCGTAAAAGCGAACCCCTCTACCCGAGAAAATCTAAGACTTAGCTAAAGCTAAGGTCTTGATTTTCTATCCTCTCCCACAAGGGGAGAGGAAAAGGCGCCAGTGGCGCGGCATCCGCGTTATCTCTACCCTTGTGGGAGAGAAAGCAATTTCAACATCTTAGCCCGTAGGGCTCAAGTGTTAGAAATTGCAAGTGAGGGGTCAAGCTTCAGACGCTCTGACGAACTTAATCAAACATTAACTATAAAAATGCTCAAAACATCCGAACGCGCTTTAGAAAACGAGCGGCCTGATCAATGCTCGGTGTAAGCCTGACGCAGCCACGCCGATTCGGCGACTGCGGACGGTTCGTAAGATATGGTCGGGGCGGCGCCCTCTGTCGGTGCGTCGTTCTTTACCGTCCACAATACGTTGGCGAGTGAGGTGGACTGCAAAACGTTGACGAAGGAAATCGAGCTGCCGTTTGAGGCGGATACTGGCGCGTCTGGAACGAGTGCCTCAGCCTGCGGCTTTTCAATATGCTGCGAGCGGTTTTGATAAGCAGAGCCGCCGATGTTGTTGTCGATATTCATCGCAAGCCTCATCTTCAAGGCGACGGATAATTTGGGAGGAGCCGCCGCTCGAGTGTTCTTTCAGGCAACGGGACTCCGAAGACCGCTCACAAATTCCGGTCCGCTGCTTCAGGTGTTAACGATTTATTAATCCGCGAAGCTTGCGCGAAACTTGCGGCATGGCGCATTCGCGTGACGTGACCGCTTGACAGGGCATAAAGTACTGCTTCGTTTCGGTATTTTCGGGCTTGAGAAAAGCAAAAATCGCCTGTTTTACCGATTCCCCTAACGGGAATTCCCTCCGCAACGGCAGTTGCGAAGGGAATCGGCTGTATAAAAATGGAATCGATTCCAGACTCAGGCGTCCAGCCGTTCGCGTTCCGGCTCTTGCTTTCCAGCTGGGACGGAAGCAGGTTCGGTCGGCTCGGCGTCCTGCGTCGCGGGTGTCACCATGGCCGCCACCAGCGTTTCGATGCCGATGGTGCCGACCGCTTCACCCTCCTCGTTCACGACCTGCGCCGAGGTTTCGTTTGCCTCCGTCATGTCGCGGGCTATCGTCTCCAGCGTGTCGGTGTCCTGCACGGACATCGGCTGCGGCTGGTTGTCCAGCGGTTCCATGACTGTGGTTGCCTGCAGCACGCGGCCACGGTTCACATCGCGCACGAAGTCTGCGACATATTCATCGGCCGGGTTGAGGATGATGCTCTGGCCGTCGCCCTGCTGCACCACTTCGCCGTCCTTGAGGATTGCGATGTGATCGCCGAGGCGCAGCGCCTCGTCCAGATCGTGGGTGATGAAGACGACCGTCTTCTTCAACTCCTGCTGAAGATCGAGAAGCATGGTCTGCATGTCCACGCGGATCAGTGGATCGAGCGCCGAATAGGCCTCGTCCATCAGCAGGATATCCGCATCATTGGTGAGTGCCCGGGCAAGGCCCACACGCTGCTGCATGCCGCCGGAAAGCTGGTTCGGATAATAATCCTCGTACCCGCCAAGACCCACGCGCTCCAGCCAGTAACGGCCTTTTTCGGTCGAGTCCTTGCGGGATACGCCCTGAATATCCAGGCCGTAGACGCTGTTTTCCAGCACGGTGCGGTGCGGCAGCAGGCCGAATTTCTGAAACACCATTGCCGTCTTGTGGCGGCGGAAGTCCCGAAGCGCGGTTGCGCCCATGGAGCAGACGTCCTCGCCATTATAAAGCACTTCGCCAGCAGTCGGTTCGATCAGCCGGTTGATGTGGCGGATCAGGGTGGATTTGCCCGAACCGGACAGCCCCATGACCACGGTGATCTTGCCGCCCGGCATGGTGATGTTGATGTCGTTGAGGCCCAGCACATGGTTTTGCCTGTCGTTCAGTTCCGCCTTGCTCATCCCCGCTTTAACAGCTTGAAGATGTCTCTCAGGATGTTTGCCGAAGATCTTGTAGAGATGCTTGATTTCGATGCCCTTAGCCATGGCTCACCTCGCGATATTTCTGAAGACGCTTGCCGAATGCCTGGCTGGCGCGGTCGAACATGATGGCAATGGCCACCAGCGCAAAGCCGTTGAGGAAGCCGATGGTGAAGAACTGGTTGTTGATGGCCTGAAGCACGTTCTTGCCCAAGCCGCCAACGCCGACCATGGAAGCAACCACGACCATGGCAAGCGACATCATGATGGTCTGGTTGATGCCGGTCATGATGGTGGGCAGTGCCAGAGGCAGCTGCACGTTGAACAGCGTCTGTCGGCGCGATGAACCGAAGGCATCAGCCGCTTCCAGAACCTCGCGATCCACCATACGGATGCCGAGATTGGTGAGACGGATCATCGGCGGCACGGCGTAGATCACCACCGCAATCAGCCCCGGCACCTTGCCGATACCGAAAATCACCACGACGGGGATCAGGTAGACGAAGCTCGGCATCGTCTGCATCACGTCCAGCGTGGGGTTGATGAAGCGCTGCACGCGCTCGGAGCGCGCCATGAGAATACCGAGCGGCAGGCCGATGATGACGGCGATCAACGTCGCGATGGCAACGATGGAGAGCGTCGTCATCGCATCGCGCCACAACCCGACCATGCCGATGAGGCAGAGCGAGATGGCGGTGCCGACGGTGATGCGGATGCTGCGTCCGGCCAGATGCACGAGCGCGAGTATTCCGAGGAAAATGATGATCCAGGGTGTCTGGATGAAAAACCGTTCGGCGGAGTTCAGAAACAGTTGCAGCGGATGCACGACCGTATCGATGATGTCTCCATAATTGCGAACGATATCGCGAAAGCCGTCATCGATGGTCTTGCGCGTTTCGCGCATGGTGCTGTTGCTGAGTGCCGGAAAACGGCACAGCATACCTGGTACATAGTCACAGAGGGCCATTATTGTTGTTTTCCCTTGTTTTTGAATGATTTCTTGGGTGACAAAAGGCGGCCGACACGGGTCACAATGGGTTTGATGTCGTCAAACTCCATTTCCCTCATTCCTGTGCTTGTCACAGGAATGAGGAAGAGAGGGAGGCGTGCCGAAACACGCACGGCCTTCTCAGGCCATGCGTGCAAACCTACTCACCTCAAATCGAAGCCTTCAGCTTTTCAGCCACTTCCGGCGACACCCACTTGGTCCAGATGTCCTCGTGGTTCTCAAGGAAATAGGCCGCGCCATCCTCGTTGGTGCCCTGGTTCTCATCCATCCATGCAAGGACTTCAGCCACCGTCTTGTTGTCCCACTGGCGCTTCTTGACGTAGTCGGCGGAAGCTCCAGCCTTTTCCGCGAAGTCCTTGGTTACGACCGTGTAGACGTCCGCGATGGGGTAAGCGTTGACCTTTGGGTCGGCGCAATCGGGCTTTGCCGTGCATTCATCGAAATGCGCACGATCGAGTTCCGCACCATCGTCCAGCTTCACCATTTCGTATTTGCCGAGGATGGCGGTTGGAGCCCAATAGTAGCCGAGCCAGCCCTGCTTCTTTTCGAAAGCATTGGCGATGGAGCCGTCCAGACCCGCGGCGGAGCCGGTGTCGACAAGCTGGAAGCCCTTGTCGTTACCCTTGCGCGCCTTATAGAGGTTTGCGGTCGTCACCTGGCAGTTCCAGCCGGATGGGCAGTTATGAACGGCGCCCTTGCTGGCATCTTCCGGTGCCGGGAAGAGTTCAGGATGCTTCAGTGCATCTTCCACCGTCTTGATGTCGGGATGTTCATCGGCGATGAATTTCGGAATCCACCAGCCTTCGACACCGCCATCCGTCAGTATTTTAGTGGTCTCGACCAGACGGCCTTCCTTGATGGCTGCATCCAGCGGATCACGCACGGCGTTGACCCACAATTCGGGTGCCATGTCGGGCTGGCCCTTTTCATTCATGGAAGCGAAGGTCGGCATGGTATCGCCGGTCACGACATTGACCGTGCAATCATAGCCGTTTTCCATGATGAACTTGTCCACATAGGCGGCGACGCCTGCGGAGGCCCAGTTCATTTCGGCGATGGTGATGTTGCCGCATTCTTCAGCGGCGTTGGCGGAGGTTGCTGCACCAGCAGCGGCGATAAAGCCCGTTACGAGAATGGTCGAGGCGAGGAGTTTCTTCATTTATAAGACCCCCAAGTCTAATGCAGTGTTATCAACAGACGAGCCGGGGCACTGCAAAGCCAACTCGCCGCAACATCGCTGCTGGAAAACCGAGTGATTTCCAGAAGGCGATGCCTCATGATCTTCGAGCCTCCACAAGCATGGAGACCCGAAGGTAAACTGACAAGGCGCTGAAAGACGAGCGGATGCCCGTCGAAAGAATTACCGCGAAACACGGCAATATATGCCGCATGGACGCGGCGAAAAGGCGCAAGATTATGTCAACGGAGGCTATAATAGGGCGACAAGATGATTGCGCAACGAAAAACGTTGCAATGCTGCTATGCAGGGTATTTTTGAACCATTTCAGCCGAAGCGTAATTCTTTAAAAATTTGAATATTTACTAGGTACTTTTTGAGATATACATTTTAACGGAATAAAAATTCTGTTAAAATTTCGAGATCACCAAATCGAACGCAAGAAACGTAAATTTGTGGAAAAAACTTCGATGAATGCGGCTTGCGTTACGTAATGTGAGCGTTTTTTTGCCTAAGCCACTCGTTCAGCGTCATCCTCGAGCTTGTCCCCAGGATGACGGAGGCCGGGTGGTTCTCACTCCACAGCAAACGATGGCACGCCCTGTCATGTCCCAACCTGAGTTGAAGGCTGACGCAAAGTACATCTAAATCACATCAACCTTTTAAATCAGGACAGCAGTGAGACAAGCCCGAGCATGACGACACCCAGCACTTATAGAGCGTCCTTGCCCGCAACCTTCAGCGCAAACGCGTACTCGAATGCAATCTCTTCCAGCCGCTGGAAGCGGCCCGACTTGCCGCCGTGGCCAGCGGCCATATTGGTCTTGAGCAGGATCGGAGCGTCCCCGGTGGTTTTCTCACGCAGCTTCGCCACCCACTTTGTCGGCTCCCAATAGGTCACGCGCGGGTCGGTCAGGCCGGAAATGGCAAGGATCGGCGGGTAAGGTTTCGCACCGACATTATCGTAAGGCGAGTAGGAGGCGATCCACTGGTACTCTTCCTCGGATTCCAGCGGGTTGCCCCATTCCGGCCACTCCGGCGGCGTCAGTGGCAGGGTGTCGTCCAGCATCGTCGTCAGCACATCCACGAAGGGAACGGCAGCGATGATGCCTGCGAACTTCTCCGGTGCCATATTGGCGACCGCGCCCATCAACATGCCGCCTGCGGACCCGCCTTCGGCGATGATGCCGCTATAGGACGTGAAGCCTTCCTTGACGAGGTGATCGGCAGCGGCAATGAAGTCTTTGAACGTGTTCTGCTTATGCTCCATCTTGCCGGTTTCGTACCACTCGAAACCCTTGTCCTTGCCGCCACGAATATGGGCGAGCGCATAGATAAGGCCGCGATCCGCAAGCGACAGGTTATTGGTGCTGAAGGAGGCAGGAATGGAAATTCCGTAAGCGCCGTAACCATAAAGAAGGCAGGGCGCGGAACCATCCAGCGGGGTGTCCTTGTGGTAAAGCAGGGAAACCGGCACCAGCGCGCCATCATGCGATGTTGCCATCACCCGTCGCGTCACGTAATCATCGGGGTTGTGGCCGGAGGGAACCTCCTGCGTTTTCAAGAGAACGCGCTCGCGGGTCACCATGTCATAGTCGAACAGCTGGCTCGGCGTCGTCATGGAGGAGTAGCTGAAGCGGATGACGTCCGTGTCATATTCCGCAGCACCATGCAGACCCAGCGAATAGGCCTCCTCGGCAAAGGCAATCGCATGTTCTTCGCCGGTCTTGCGATCGCGGATCACGATGCGCGGCAAGCCATCGCGGCGTTCCAGCCAGATCAGATGGCGCGCATAGGCATCGACGGAAAGGATGAGGCGGCCCGGCTCATGGGCCACGATTTCCTTCCAGTTTTCCTTAGCTGGCGCAGTGACGGGCGCTTCCATGATGCGGAAGTCCTTGGCATCGCCGTCATTCGTCAGAATGAAGAAGACATCGCCGCCTTCCGCCAACGAATACTCGATACCCTCTTCGCGCTCCGCCACGATCTGCGGCTCGGCGAGCAAATCCTTGGTGGAGAGAATGCGGTACTCGCTGGTCTCGTGATCGTGAATGTCGATGAAGATGAAATCGTCCAGAACAGACGCGCCAACGCCCATGAAGAAGCCTGGGTCTTTCTCCTCATAGACCAGCCGGTCCGAAGACTGCGGCTCGCCGATAATGTGGTGGAAGACCTTGGACGGGCGGTGGTTCTCGTCCTGAAGCGTGTAGAAGAAACTCTTGCCATCCGGTGCCCATGCGCCACCGCCGCCGGTGTTTTCCACGACGTCGGACAGGTCTTGCCCGCTCGCCAGATCGCGGATGCGCAGCGTGTAATATTCAGAGCCCTTGTCGTCATAGCCCCAGATGCCCCGAGAGTGGTCGGAAGACTGGTCCAGTCCGGCCAAGCGGAAATAGTCCTTGCCTTCCGCTTCCTTGTCGCCGTTCAAAAGGACGTGCTTCTCGCCGCCATCGCGCGGTGTGCGGAAATAATGCGGCTGCTCGCCGCCAGTTACGAACAGCGTGCCATAGGCAAATGGTCCGTCATTCACCGGGACGGAAGAATCGTCCTGTTTGATGCGGCCTTTCATCTCGGTGAACAGCTTTTCCTGCAACGATCTGGTATCGGCCATCGCCGCTTCCATATAGCTGTTTTCCGCTTCCAGATGGGTACGGATGGCGGGGTCCAGCAGCGAGGGGTCCTTGAACATGGCCTGCCAGTTGTCGGCGCGGAACCAGGCGTAATCATCCGTGCGGGTAACGCCGTGATGCGTGTCCGTGACTGGCTTCTTGTCAGCAACGGGCGGGGTCGGCAGGTTCTTGAAAATGGTCAAGGCAAACTCGCTTTCATGGGAAAATCATTCTGCGTTTTTAATGATGTAGAGCGGCGGGCGTAGGCGATCAAGTTGCATTGTCCCCTACTCATTGTGTGGCGGAGCACATTTTGGTCGGGTTTCGATCACATTCTGCCTGCATGTGGAACAGGGGCGCTGCTTCGCCCACGCAATCCACCGGCATGATTCTCACCTTCCAGAATGAGAAAAAGACCTGAGAAAGCCCAAAATACGTCAATGCAAAAGCTCCTCCCCCTAACGCTGATCACCGCCCTTGCCGCGGCCGCCCCCTCTTACGCCATCGATGCAAGCGTCATAAGACAGCTGAATGCACTGGCGCCCGAAGAACGCCTCGAGCAGCGCTGCGATATCGAAGCCATGGAACGCATCGCCAAGGAACAGAAAGGCATGAAGCCGGACAAGGTCATCGCCTATGCATTCGGCGATCCGGATGTGACGAAAGATTCCATAAAAGCGACGGGCGCCGTCTTTCGCAGTGGTGGCGAATGGTACCGGCTGCGCTACAAATGCCAGATCGCCTCATCCAGCCTGGGCATTCGAAATTTCGATTACAAGGTGGGAGATAAAGTGCCGGAATCGCAGTGGGCGAAGCATTATCTCTACGACTGAGCTTCGCCGCGCCCACAGGTAATGAACGAAAGAGCGTTCCTTTCAGAGAACGCTCCTACATGCCTTATTCCGCATCGACAGTAGAGGTCGACCATTCCATGTAGAGGTCGAGCGCCTTGCGGGCGACGGGACCGGACTGCAAATCGATGTCGTCCAGCTTGGTAACGGGGGAAACCTTGGAGTAATTGCCGGAGCAGAAGATTTCGTCGGCATTGCGGAAATCTTCGACGGAAAGTGTTGCCTCGCGCACGTCGAAGCCTGCCTGACGCAGCAAGGTCATGACGCGGGAGCGGGTGATACCGGCGAGGAAAGTGCGGTTCGGCACCGGGGTATAGACCACGCCATCCTTCACCATGAAGACGTTGGAAGATGCGGATTCGGCGACGTTTCCGTTCATGTCGCGCATCAGCGCATTGTCGAAACCGCGCGACTTTGCTTCCAGAATGGCGCGGCCACTGTTGGGGTAAAGGCTGCCAGCCTTGGCATCCGTCATGGCCGTTTCCGGCGATGGGCGGCGGAAGGGTGAAACGGTCAGTGTCAGTGACTTGCCCGCATCCATCGGCGCTTCGAACAGGCAAAGCGCAAAGCGGGTGGAGACCGCATCGGGTGCAACCACGCTTCCGGCAGAACCATGTTCAGCCCAGTACATCGGCTTGATGTAGATCGCCGTATTGCCGTCGAACTTGGTGACACCCTCCAGCGCCAGTCGCTCGATTTCCTCGGCCGCCATGGTCGGCTTCATACCCATGTTCTCGGCAGACCGGTTGACGCGCTGGCAGTGCAGATCGAGATCGGGTGCCACGCCATCGAACCAGCGCGCACCATCAAACACGGTAGAGGCCAGCCACATGGCATGCGAGGTTGGGCCGATCAACGGAGGGTTGCCGGGAAGCCATTGACCATCCACATAGGTCCAGGTGGCGGAACGGGGTGCGGTATCGACGGACATGGCATTCTCCTTTTAGCAATTGCGTCGGAATGAATGCCCACGGAGCAATGACGTCAAGTTTAAATGCTGCTTGAAAATGAAATCGACGGATTGTTGCCGTAAACAGCCCCCGATTGCACCTTTGTTGCGCAAACTCAAAACGGCATAGATGCCGCCATAACAGGTTTTGATGAGTGGCAATCTGGTCTGCGACGGAACACCATGCCATTGTTGGTGTCAGTTAACCTTGGAGGGCATCATGGTGTGGTCGGCTCAGCAATATCTGAAGTTCGAAGACGAGCGCACCCGCCCTGCCCAGGATTTGCTGGCACGCGTACCGCTGGAAAAAATCGTGAGCGGATACGATCTCGGTTGCGGGCCTGGCAACTCCACCGAACTGCTTGCAGAACGCTACGGCGTCAACGTCGTCACCGGTGTCGACAGTGATGAGGACATGCTGGAAAAGGCGCAGGCACGCCTGCCCAATACCGAATTTCAGAAAGCCGATCTTGCCACGTGGAGGCCGAAACAGAAGGCCGATCTGCTTTATGCCAATGCCGTTTTCCAGTGGCTACCAGACCATATCGACGTACTTGTGAGCCTGATGGACCACCTGAAGCCAGGCGGAGTGCTGGCAGTGCAGATGCCGGATAATCTGGAAGAGCCGACGCACCTTGCCATGGAGGAAACCGGTGCTTCCGGCCCATGGAAAAACAGCTTCGAAGGTGCCAGGTTGCGCCGCCAGAAGCTGCCCTCACCCGCCCAATACTTCGACCGGCTATCGCCCAAATCCGCTCGCGTGGACGTGTGGCATACCATCTATAACCACCCGATGAAGGACGCCGGAGCAATCGTGGAATGGGTGAAGGGCACAGGCTTGCGGCCCTATCTGGCGGCAGCAGGTGAGGAAAATCGGGATGCATTTCTGTCGGACTACCAGAGCCGCATCGATGCCGCCTACCCGCCTCTGGCGGACGGGCGGAGATTGCTGCGCTTTCCACGGCTGTTTGTGATTGCGGTGAAGAAGTAGCTTTTTTGCGGTTCAGCGCATGTTATCTTCGGGCTTGTCCCGAAGATCTGCAACCTAGTGATTTCATTCAACGTGGGCAGATTCTCGCCACAAGGGCGAGGATGACGTCGTGGGAAATAGCGCCCGCATAATTAACAGTAACGCCCTGCAAATCCATCACCCATGAAACGCATAGACCCGCAAGCGATGGCCATCCGGGTCGGCGGCGACGAAGGTCTGGCCGAAGTCCATGAGGGTCGGCTGCTGGAGGATGGACAGCCCCCTGCGCTTCCAGTCTTCGTGCCAGCGGTCCACATCCTCGTCCTTTTCCACCTGAAAGGCCAGTTCAGCGCTGCCAGCCGCCGCGGAAACGACGGGTTCAGCGGTGTGGCGTGACCAGAGACCGAGTTTCAAACCGCCGTTGAGGACGAACAGACCAAATGTGTCTGATGCCTCGACCGGCTCCATACCGAACAAATCCTGATAAAACGCGGTGCTCCTGCGCGGGTCTTCGACGAAGAGAAGTGTGAAATTGGGGTGGATCATTTTCCGTCTCCTTTGTTGATGAGGAGACTTTAAGATCGGCTACTGTCAGTTTATGTCAGCAGTGTTTTCCCGGGGTTCCGCCATCATCACGCGCCAGTCCTTGAGTAATTTCTGCCGTCGCTTCGAGTATCTGTGCGCAAGAGGCTGGAAGGAGGATATGCGGTCTGCGCGAAAGCTTCGATAATCCTGCCGCAGCTCGCACCATGCCAGAACGACCCGGACCTGATCGAAGAAGGCAAGCGCAAAGGGCCAGATGGTGCGTTGGCTGCTGCGCCCGTTTTCATCCGCGTAGTCTATCGTGGCCTTCATTTCGCTGCGAATGGTGGAGCGGATGATTGCAAGATCGATATGGGGCATCTCTACAATCTTGCCAGGGCCGATGAGAAGGGTCGAGTTTTCAAGCTCCTCCGCCAGTTCCTCCGGCAAGACGGCAGAAATCTTGGCAAGGGCGGCGCTGGCCGCTGCCGCCATTGAGCCATCCGCCCTGCCCGCGACCCAGCGGGAGCCGAGCACCAGCGCCTCGATTTCCGCTTCGGAAAACATCAGCGGGGGCAACAGATAGCCGGGGCGCAGCACATAACCAACGCCCGCTTCCCCCTCAATATTCGCGCCCTGCGCCTGAAGCGTTGCGATATCGCGATAGAGCGTGCGCAGGCTGATACCCGTCGCATCCGCCAGTTCGACCCCGCGAACAGGGTGACGATGGGCGCGCAAAATCTGCAACAGTTCAAGAAGACGCCGTGAGCGCGACACATTCACCTCCTGAAACGCCGCATCGTGAACTTTATATCGACCGGATAATTACTTTACGAGCCAATATATTTAGAGGAAATTATTTATCTCAAGCAACATCTCCTAAAGGCATCCATCATATAACTCGCATGATAAACCGGTTTTCTTGGGGGTAGCCGTGCGACATTTCTTGAAGGATAAGGCAGGAAACTTCGGCGTGCTTTCAGCACTGTTGATGGTGCCGCTTTTCGGTGCTGCGGGGGTGGCCCTCGATATTTCTCAGGCAATGGCAGTGAAGGCCGATTTGCAGAATGCGGCAGATGCCGCCGTTCTCTCGGCGGTCGCGAAAGCATCGCCGCAGGTCGAAGCCGCGCGCAAGATGTCCGGCGACGGAAAGATCGAATTGCCGGACGGTGAGGCGATGAATTTTTTCGGATCTGATGCTACCGGTCGAGAAGACTACGATGTCGAGAATGTAGCGGTGTCCGTTGAAAAGAAGGGCAATGTTGTGCAGGCGGCGGTCGAGTTCAAGGCAACCGTCAAGACCTCGCTGACACAACTGCTCGGCAAGGAATTTGTGACGGTCAGTGGAAAGGCGACGGCGAAATACGAGACGGAAATGTTCAGCGATTTCTATCTGCTGCTGGACAACACGCCTTCGATGGGCGTGGGCGCCACGCCTGCGGACGTGGAAAAACTGGTTGCCAACACCAGCGACAAATGCGCTTTTGCCTGCCACATCGTGAAAGACGGCGTGGCGGATAAAAACAGCTATTATTTCAAGGCGAAATCGCTGGGCGTGACCACCCGCATCAACGTGGTGGCGCAGGCAACCGCAAGCCTGATGGACACCGCCACAAGTACACGCAGAAGCAATGATCAATATCGCATGGCCGTCTACACCTTCGGCGAAAAGGCGGAAGATACCAAGCTTCTGGAAGTCGTACCGCTGACCTCCGATCTCGTAACGGCGAAGAAGAAGGCAAGCGGCATCGATTTGATGTCGATTCCCTACCAGGGCTATAACAACGACCAGCAGACGGACTTCGACAGCGCACTGAAGCAGATCGGCTCCAAGATCGGCAAATCCGGTAACGGCACCAGCACCGCAGATACGGACAAGGTCGTTTTCTTCGTTTCGGACGGTGTCGGCGACAGCTATAAGCCCTCAGGCTGCACCAAAAAGCTGACGGGCGGTCGCTGTCAGGAGCCTATCGATACCAAGGTCTGCGGCCAGTTGAAGCAGAAGGGTTTCCGCATCGCCGTGCTTTACACCACCTATCTGCCGCTGCCGACCAACAGCTGGTACAATAGCTGGATCAAGCCCTTCCAGTCGCAAATCTCCACCAAAATGCAGGAATGCGCCACACCCGGCCTGTTCTTCGAAGTCAGCCCGACGCAGGGTATTACAGATGCCATGTCGGCTCTGTTCAAGCGGGTGATCACTTCGCCGCGACTGACGAGCTGATCAACGCCTGATCGACCCGCTCCACCAGGAAGTCTATGAAGGCGCGGATGCGGGCAGAAAGATGCTCGTGTCCCGCATAGACGGCATGGACCAGTTCCAGGTCCCCGCCATTATAATCTTCCAGCACCGGCACCAGCAGCCCAGCATCGATATCCTGGCGAACATGGAATTCACCGATCCGGCCAATGCCGATGCCAAGCAGGCATAATTGCCGCTTGATGGAGCCGCTGGAAACCAGAATATTGCCGGTGATCGCCCTGGTATACACTGCCTCCGTTCCGGGGTTGCGAAACGGCCACTCATCGAGACTGCGGCGGAAGTTGAAGCCGATGCAATTGTGCCGGTCCAGATCCTCCGGCGTTTTCGGTACGCCGTTTTTCTCCAGATAATCCGGCGAAGCCACAATCACCCGTTTGCTTGAAAACAGTCGACGCGCCATCAACGAGGAGTCGCGCATGGGTCCGACGCGAATGGCGATATCGGTGCGTTCGCCGATGAGGTCGATCACGCCGTCCGTCAGCGTCAGATCCAGCCGCACTCTGGGATGGCGCGCGGAAAACTCACCTACAAGCGGCAGGATGCAGCGCTCTCCAAAGCCCACGGAGCAATTGACGCGCAGCAGGCCCCTCGCCTCTTCCCGCCCGCCCGCGACAAGCTCCTCAGTCTCATCGATCTCTTTGAGAATACGACGCGCGCGGCGAAGATAGATCTCGCCTTCCGGTGTCAATTCCAGTGTTCTTGTCGAGCGCACCAGAAGACGCGTTCCCAGCCGCTCCTCCACGCGCGAGACAAGCTTTCCGACGGCAGAAGGTGACAGCTTCAAGCGTCGCCCTGCGGCGGAAAAGCTCTTCAGCTCTGCCGCCATGACGAAAACTTCCATTTCTCCAGCACGGTTATCCATGGTTCACCTGTGACTTCAATTCACAAATGATTATCGATTAATAGGGATTATCAAACAAGTCCTCGATGCCGATATTGCGTGCCGACCCACCTTCTTCTTTCAAAGCCTGCGCTGACGCAGGCAGAAAAGGCACGACAATGCCCCTGGCTCTTTTTGCTTTGACGATTGCGGCCTACGCAATCGGCACCACTGAATTCGTGATCGTTGGGCTGCTGCCTACGGTCGCGAATGATCTTCACATCACGCTCCCGCTCGCAGGTCTCATCGTCTCGGTCTATGCCTTGGGCGTTACCTTTGGCGCGCCCATCCTCACCGCGTTGACCGGCGGCATCAACCGCAAGCCGCTTCTGCTTGGCTTGATGGGGCTCTTCATCGTCGGCAACACTGCGGCGGCCTTGAGCCCGAGCTATGGAATGCTGCTCGTGGCGCGGGTGATCTCAGCCTTCGCGCATGGCGTATTCTTCTCCGTCGGCGCAACAATTGCCGCCGACCTGGTGCCGGAAAACCGCCGTGCGTCGGCCATTGCCATGATGTTCATGGGCCTGACCGTTGCCATCGTCACCGGCGTCCCGCTTGGCACGCTGATCGGTCAAACCTTCGGCTGGCGCGCCACATTCTGGGCCGTCGCCGGATTGGGCGTCGTCGCCTTTCTCGGTATTGCCGCCCTTCTGCCCGCCAACCTCAAGAAAGCACCAGCCGCCAGCCTGATGGATCAGGTGCGTGTGCTTGCCTCCGGTCGGCTGCTGCTGGTCTTCGGCATGACAGCGCTCGGCTATGGCGGCACATTCGTCGCCTTCACCTTTCTGGCATCGATTCTGCAGGAAATTACCGGTTTTGCGGAAAGCACTGTCAGCCTCGTTCTGGTTCTCTATGGCCTGGCCATTGCCGCTGGCAATCTCGGCGGTGGGCGCATTGCAGACCGTGACCCGGTGAAGGCGCTGAGCTGGCTATTCGCCTTTCAGGCAGTGGTGCTGTTGATATTCACCTTCACCGCGCCGTCTGCCCCAGCAGCTCTGGTCACGCTCGTTGCACTCGGCTTCCTTTCATTCGCCAACGTGCCGGGCCTCCAGCTTTACGTGGTGCAGCTTGCCAAGCGCTTCCGCCCCGGCGCGGTGGATGTGGCCTCGGCGCTGAACATCGCTGCGTTCAATCTCGGCATCGCCGTTGGCGCATGGATTGGCGGGCTTGTCGTCGCCTCGCCTCTTGGTCTTAGTGCCACGCCATGGGTCGGCGCAATTCTGGTCGCTGGCGCACTGATTTTGACGCTGATCAGCGCCAGCCTCGACCGTCGCCGCGCAAATCTTGCGCAACCGGCTTGAACCAAACGCGGCCTGACACACTTAATAAACGAACCTTTCCTGCCCCGCACCTGCGGGGCCAACTCCCCAAAAATGGAGAAAACACCATGCAGACAGTGAACGCCAATGGCGCGAATATTCCGGCCCTCGGTTTCGGCACGTTCCGCATGCCGGAAGACGATGTGCATAGCATCCTTCCACAAGCTTTGAAGCTCGGCTTCCGCCATGTGGATACGGCTCAGGTCTACAAGAACGAGGCTGCGGTGGGCGACGCCATCGCCAGTTCCGGCATTGCACGCGGCGATATCTTCCTGACCACGAAGGTTTGGGTCGACCGTTTCAAACACGACGACTTCCTCGCCTCTGTCGATGAAAGCCTGACGAAACTGAAGACCGATTACGTCGATCTTCTGCTGCTGCACTGGCCACAGAGCGACGTGCCGCTGGCAGAGCGCATCGGCGCGCTGAACGAAGTCCGCAAGGCGGGCAAGGTGCGCAACATCGGCATTTCCAACTTCAACGTCGCGCTGATGGATGAGGCCGTGAAGCTCTCTGATGCGCCGATTGCCAACAACCAGATCGAGTATCATCCCTATCTCGACCAGACCAAGGTCATCGAAGCCGCCCGCAGACACGGTATCTCGATTACGGCTTACTATCTGATGGCAGACGGTAAAGTACCGAATGACGACGTGCTGAAAGACATCGGCTCCAAACACGGCAAGACGGCCGCCCAGGTCGCACTGCGCTGGGCCGTGCAGCAACCCGACATCATCGCCCTCTCCAAAACCGCCACCGAAAGCCGCCTGAGCGAGAATTTCGACATTTTCGATTTCGAGCTTTCGGACGAGGAGATGAAGGCGATCTTCGCATTGGCGAAGAAGGATGGCCGGATTGTCAATCCGGGTCATCTGGCGCCGGAATGGGATGATTGATTGGCGTATGAAGCGCGACCCCTCACCTGAAAAATCTATGACTTAGCTGAAGCTAAGACCATGATTTTTCTTCCTCTCCCACAAGGGTAGAGGTAACCTGCCGCGCCGCTGCTACATCTTCTCAGAGGCGAGAGTAGATGCGACGGCGCAGCACATATATCTCTCCCCTTGTGGGAGAGAAAGCAATTTCAACATCTTAAGCGCAGCTTAAGTGTTAGAAATTGCAAGTGAGGGGTCTTGCCCCGCGCTCAGACCTTACGGGCTGCACTCACCCATGCATCCCATTCACCGTCCCGAATACCTGATCGAAATTGCCACTCTCCGCCGCAAATCTCAGCGGCTTACAGCGCTCGACAACCACTTCCTTTTCGTCCGGTCGGTTCGTCAGAATATCCATCACTTCCGAAATATAATCCTCGAGCGGCATGGCGCGTTCGTCTGTGGCCTGATGCTCGCCCTGTAGCGTCGTCTGCACATAAGGCGGCACGATTTCGATGACTTCGACCGGTGTGTCTTTCAACTGCTCGCGCAGCGCCATCGAATAGGCGTGGATGGCGGATTTCGTCGCGCTGTAGGTGGGCGTTACCACCATCGGCACGAAGGCGAGCCCGGATGAGACGGTGAGCACTGCCGCTGCGGGCTTTTGCAGGAAATGCGGAAGCAAAGCTGCTGTGAGGCGGATCGGTGCCAGCAGATTGGTGGATATGGTTTCCTCGGCCGTCTCAAGATAATCGGGTGCTGCCTTGATGTCCTCGTTCTTCATGATGCCGGCATTGTTGATGACGACGTTGAGGTCCGGGTGGTCGCGCGTCAGTTTATCGGCAAAGCTACGTATGCCGTCTGCCTCGGTTGCATCCATGACCACCGAAACCATGCCGGGGTTCGCCTGCGTTACCGCATCCAGCGCAGTCTGGCGGCGGCCGGAAATGATGACCTTGTTGCCAAGCGCATGAAAGGCTTCGGCCAGCGCCCGGCCAATGCCGGAACCGCCGCCGGTGATGAGAACTGTGTTACCGGTTATTTTCATCGGGCTTATCCTCTCTTGTTGGATGAGACCAAGTTAGCTAAGATGCTCTCCAATCGAAAGTAGGCACCCGAAAGATTTATACTTACCCAAAAGAGAGTGTCACACATGAAAAGGCATTTGGCCGATCCCGAGATCGAAGACAGACGCAAGCACCCGCCGCCTCAAGAGACCGACCCGGTGATAGAGGCACTGGTTCAGGATATCATCGCCAAGGTGGCCGACAAATGGACGATGCTGATCCTTGAAGCGCTGGAGGATAACGGTACCTTACGCTTCACGCAGATTGGCAGGATCGTGGGTGATATCAGCCAGAAGATGCTGACGAAAACGCTGCGCCAGATGGAATGCGACGGACTGGTCAAGCGCACCGTGCATCCCGTCATTCCGCCCCATGTGGACTACAGCTTGACGCATCTCGGCAAGACGCTGGGTAGCGCCTTTTGCGGCGTGTGGATCTGGGCAGAAACGCACCATGCGGAGATAGAAAAGGCGCGGAAGGCTTTTGAAGAGCATTCTCCGCGCCTGAAATAACGGCCATCTTCCCTCATTCCTGTGCTTGTCACAGGAATCCAGTTGCCGCGCGCCTGCGCGGCAGGAAGACTCTCTCAGCCCAGGACTGGGCTGACTGGATTCCTGTCACGAGGACAGGAATGAGGAAATGTATTACGCGAACTGGCTCAGGCCCGGCACCGAAGCAATAACCTTGTCCACCACTTCATCACCGGCATGTTCGCGGGCAATCGAGATCGTGGTCTTGGCGAGGGCGGAGATTTCACCCATGCCGAGGCCCTGGCTCATCAACTGCTGGCCAAGCCCCATGATCCCGCCGCCGCCGATGGCGCTCATCAGGCCGCCGAGCAGACCGCCGCCGCCCTGGCCCTCGCCGTTGAAACGGGCGACCAGTTCAGGTGCGCCGGGCATGGATTCGATCATCTTGGCGACCGCCGCGTCATCGGCCTCGCGCTGGAGGAAGCCCAGCATCATGCCGAGGGCTTTTTCTGCCTGATCGGGGGCAATGCCCACTCTATCGGCGACCTGGGTTACGATTTCGCTCATAAATTCCTCCTGAATGCGAAAATGACGTTCACGTCAACGTAAAACAAATGAAACGCAGACTCAAGGCCGCGCAAAGACCTTGCAACGGCTTTTCCAATGCCTTCAATTCCAAGCTTATCAAACAGTTGTTGAGGTCGGAAACAGTTCCTATAAGTATATTGCGAAGATTGGATAAAGGGTAAAAACTGCCCAAATCTCACGGAGGGAACGCCAGATGTTGCAGGACGGAAAGCTTTATATCGGCACGAGCCGCAATCCCGACGACAGCTTGAACAAGGGCGAATATCTTGATTTCCGCTTCGGCAACCGCCACGGCCTGATAACGGGCGCGACCGGCACCGGCAAGACGGTGTCTTTGCAGGTGCTGGCGGAAGGTTTCGCCAAGGCGGGCGTGCCGGTGTTCTGCGCCGATATCAAGGGCGATCTTTCCGGCATCGCAAAGCCCGGCGAGGCCAAGGACTGGGTGACGAAGCGGGCCGAACAGATCGGCTTTACCGACCTCTCCTTCGAGCAGTTCCCCGTGATCTTCTGGGACCTTTACGGCGAAAAGGGCCACCGCGTGCGTGCCACCATTGCGGAAATGGGGCCGCTGCTTCTGGCGCGGCTGATGGATGCATCCGAGGCGCAGGAGGGTGTTCTCAACATCGCTTTCAAGATTGCCGATCAGGGCGGCCTGCCGCTCTTGGATCTCAAGGATTTGCAATCGCTGCTCAACTATATGGGCGAGCACGCGAGCGAGCTTTCCAATCAGTTCGGCCTCATTTCCAAGTCATCCGTCGGTTCTCTGCAACGCGGGCTTCTGGTGCTGGAACAACAGGGGGCGGAACATTTCTTCGGTGAACCGGCGCTGAAAATCTCTGACATCATGCGCACCACCAGCGATGGACGCGGCACGATTTCCGTTCTGGCGGCCGACAAGCTGATGATGAACCCGCGCCTCTACGGCACTTTCCTTCTGTGGATGCTGTCGGAACTGTTCGAGGAACTGCCGGAAGTGGGTGATCCCGCCAAGCCGAAGCTGGTCTTCTTTTTCGATGAGGCGCATCTGCTGTTTAACGATGCGCCGCGTGTGCTGGTGGAGCGTGTGGAGCAGGTCGTGCGCCTCATCCGCTCCAAGGGCGTCGGCGTTTATTTCGTCACGCAGAACCCGCTGGACGTGCCGGAAACCGTTCTGGCCCAGCTCGGCAACCGCGTTCAGCACGCGCTTCGCGCCTATACGCCGCGTGAGCAGAAGGCGGTAAAGACCGCCGCCGATACGTTCCGTCAGAACCCCGCTATCAACACGGCAGACGCCATCACCACGCTTGGCACCGGTGAGGCTCTGGTCTCGACGCTTCAGGAAAAAGGCGCGCCCTCCATCGTGGAACGCACGCTGGTCCGCCCGCCCTCTGGCCGTGTCGGTCCGGTGAGCGATGACGAGCGCCGCAGCATCATGGCGTCGAGCCCCGTTGCCGGGCTCTACGATCAGGACGTAGACCGAGAATCCGCATTCGAAATTCTTGCCGCACGCGCGCAAAAGGCAGCGGAGGCGGAGGCCGCCAAGCGCGCGGCGGAGGAGCAGGCCAACCAGCCGGACAGTGCCTCGAGCCGCTGGAAGCTGCCGGGCTTCGGAGACGATGAACCGAAGCAGGCGTCCACAACGGGCGCCGGCGCGGCGCCGCGAAAAAGCGGTGGCGGATATCAGCGTGAAACGGTGATCGAGGCCGCGATGAAGAGTGCGGCGCGCTCGGTGGCGACATCGGTGGGGCGGGCGCTCGTGCGTGGGATTCTGGGGAGTTTGCGGCGGTAGGGTGTTCTATTTTAGAGATTAAAGGCAAACCCCTCACCAAGAAAACCTAGGACTTCGCTTTGCGAAGATCGAGGTTTTCTATCCTCTCCCAAAAGGGGCGAGGAAAAGGCGCACCGCTTCGATACCCACCTCACCGTAAGAGTTGGTGCAAAGGTGCGGCAGATATATCTCTCCCCTTGTATGAGAGAAAGCAATTTCAACATCTTAGCGTCAGCTAAGTGTTAGAAATCGCAAGTGAGGGGTCGTGCTTCGGCCTCCCTCACATGCCCTCACCTCTCCCGATAAAACACCATGCCGCCATGATAGAGCACATCATCCCGAAACTCGCCATCGGCAGTAAATCCCGTATCATCCCAATACTCGATCCGGTTGCCATTGACCTCATATCGACCCTGATAGGCGCTTTTGCGAGCGCCTCGGGCTTCGTCATATCGTCCATCCGGTAGAAGTTCCTGACGGATGCGGCCGTCGCCCGTCACCCACATGCCGATATAGGGATGGCTTTGCTGTGTGGTCTGACTGGTGGAGCTGGTTTTCATCACGGATACCCCCTTCGATGGACTGGCTTCAACAACGGCTGCCGCCAATGTGGCGACAGCGAGAGATGTGATGAGGATGCTCATTCGTTGGCTCCTTCGGTTGCCTGGGCGCGGCGTTCCTCGAATAGGTCCGAGAGCGTCTGCGATGCGGCAATCGCCTTCGGAAAGCCGGCGGGCACGGTGACGAGGTAGATCATTTCCTTCAGCTCCTCATCGGTTGCGCCGACATTCAGCGCGTAACCGGCGTGGACCTTCATCAAGTCCCTCTCGCCCAGCGCCGCCATAACGGCGACGGTGGCGAGCTGGCGGGTGCGGTGGTCCAGTCCCGGGCGGGACCAGACTTCACCCAGTGCATAGCCTTCGGTTGCCTCGGCGAGGAAGGGAAACTCCTGCCGCATACGTTCAAGGTTCTGCTGTGGCTGACCGTTGTTAAGGGTGAGGATGACCTGTTCTCCCCTTTGCAGCCGGTTTTCCAGCTGCTCCGGGTTGGCGTTTACGGCGGTGGTTGCCACCAGTGTCACGATGGCAAGCGTGGTCGTGAAAAGCGTTTTCATCATCTCAATTCCCATGGTTTGCAGTTGGGCGAACGACGATTTCGTTCACATCAACATCATAAGGTTGCTCAATGGCGAAGCGGACGGCACGACCAATGGCTTCGGGTTTCAAAGCCGTGGCGCGGTAGGATTTCATCATATCCGCAGCGACCGGATCGGTGATCGTATCGGCCAGTTCGCTTTCGGTCACGCCGGGGTGAATGCAGGTCACACGGATGTCCTGATTTTCCTGGCGCAGGCCATCTGAAATGGCGCGGACTGCGAATTTGGTCGCGCAATAGACCGCCGCGGTGGGCACGACCGACAGCGCGCCGATCGAAGCGATATTCACGATCTGGCCGGATTTGCGGGCCGTCATTTCGGGCAGTACGGCGGCGACGCCATAGAGTACGCCCTTGATGTTGACGTCGATCATGCGATCCCATTCCTCCACTTTCATGGAAGACATCAGCGAAAGCGGCATGACACCCGCATTGTTGACGATGACGTCGATGGGGCCGAAGGCCTTGCGGCCCGCCTCGGCAAACGCTTCGAAGCTTTCGCGATCCGTGACGTCGAGCGGATGGGCGACCACTTCGGAACCTTGCTGGCGCAACTCCTCCGCCAGCGCTTCGAGACGGTCCGTACGACGCGCGCCAATGACAAGCTTCGCGCCGGTCTTGGCAAGTTCACGGGCGATACCGACACCAATACCGCTGGATGCACCCGTGATGAGAACGACTTTATTCATTGCCATGATGTTCATCTCCTTTGGTTCACCAGCCCGCTCCAGTCTCAGAGCGTCGCTGTTGCAAGGAAGATAGTTCAATGGCATTGTCGCTATAACCGCCTCAATGTTTAACGCGCTGGGTAGATTTTCTAACCAATGAA
Source organism: Agrobacterium larrymoorei (assembly GCF_013322225.1). Taxonomy (GTDB): domain Bacteria; phylum Pseudomonadota; class Alphaproteobacteria; order Rhizobiales; family Rhizobiaceae; genus Agrobacterium; species Agrobacterium larrymoorei_A. The sequence goes on along the minus strand of NZ_JAAMFB010000007.1, from coordinate 2,243 downwards.
TATCGATCTGAACGCTCTCTCGATCTTCTGCATGGTGGCAGACGAACGTAACTTCCGCGCCACAGCCGACCGGCTTGGCGTGACGCGCTCTGCCGTCAGCCAGACGATCCGAAGGCTGGAAGAGACGATGGGCATTGCGCTGGTGCACCGCACGACGCGCAGCGTCAGCCTGACAGAAGCGGGTCAGCAATTGTATGCCGACGTCTCGCCTTCCATCGGCAGTCTGGTGCAGGCGGCGGAAGCTGCGTCCTCCCTCGGCGGCGTGGTGCGTGGGCAATTGCGGCTTGCGGTCTCATCCATTGCGGAGCGGGCGCTCTCCGGCCCGCTGCTGGCGAGCTTCGCGCAGGCGCAGCCGCATGTCCAACTGGATATCACGGTAACGGATGAGGAGTTCGATATCGTGGCCGAGCATTATGACGCCGGAGTGCGGCTTGGCGAGTTGATCGAGCAGGACATGATCGCCGTGCCGGTTTCCGCCGAGCAACGCCAGCTTGCCGTCTGCTCACCGGCTTATGCGGCCCGTCATCCCCTGCCCGCCCATCCGCGTGAACTGATCCACCACAAATGCATCGGCTGGCGTCCGCGCCCCGGCGTTGCGCCCTATCGATGGGAATTTGAGGAGGGTGGCACGGAGTTTGCCGTTGCGGTAGAGCCTGAATTCACCACCAACGACATGCAGTTGATGATCAAGCTCGCCTGTTCGGGTGCAGGCATCACCTTCGGCATGGAAGAAACCTTCCGGCCCTTCATCGAAAGCGGCCAGCTCATATCCATGCTGGAGGATTACTGCCCGAGTTTTGCAGGTTTTTACCTCTACTACCCCAGCCGCCGAAATCTGGCCCCAAAATTGAGGGCGTTCATCGACCATGTGCGGTTGCCGAGAGGTAAGTGATCAAGTCGTCAGACCTGGCTAATGCATAATTCTCAACCAAAGAGGGATTTTCCTTTCATTTGCCGCAAAATTTCTACTTTTGGCATAAGCATAATTGCTTCTAGACTTTCGTGAGAGATTGAAATGTCGCTTAGAAAGAACTTGGAACGTGCGACCAGCATCATCGCGCTGATTATCTTTTCGCTGCTTTGCACGCATGTCGCATCCGCTCAGATGGGCTGGAGTATAAAAAGCTCTGGAACAAGCGCCGAAATTCTTCAGGAGATCGTTCGCGTTGGAAAGCTTCAGGGAACATCATTCGGAGCCGTAGAAATAGAGCAAGCAGATGGCCCTATGCCTGAAACCGCATTTCAGGAAATTACGCTTCGCTCGGGTAATGAAGCTATCGGCTCTGTGAGGCACGGCTGCTCCCAATTAGGCCTTTCAGAACCTGCGACAGATCTTCGAGAGGCCGAACCAGATCTCGTATGCATCGGACGCAGAAATGGTGAAAGCGTAAGCGTCTATGCGAAAGTCTCCTGCGAGGACGTATGCAAGCTCTCGATTGAGACCCGCACATTAAGTTTTTGAGGCGGAGTTGATATGACCGGACGCAATGACATCATGCCAAACAAACGCGGTTGGCGACGGTTGAGTTATACGCGCCGTTGCGGCTGGATAGACTGAGGTCATGCACGACCGGAAAGCGCCCGGGAACTCAAGAGCCAGATTGATTTGGAGGAGCCGAAGTCATCCTTACTGAAGCGTCTGGATGTACGACTGAATGGAAAGCCAGCTTTTGTCGTTGTCTATGGACAGGAAATGGGAGGAATGGGCATCAGGGTATCTACGGTTGCTCATTGGGTGGTTCGTAAGGGCCTGTCTGCGCAGCAAAAAGAAAGCGCTGCTTTAGGAAGCTTTATGGCTGCGTCTCGTACATTCGAGAATATGCAGGCCAGCTTTCCTTTCTCGGTCGCGACAAATTCAGGCTTCAGCGGAGAAAATCTCGTTTCGAACCTTGTAGGCTTTTACGGTGCCTATCGAAACATCAACGAACCGAGACTGCGCGCAATTTGCGGGGAAACTAGTGAAATTGAAAGCCTGCGAATATGGGACGAGTACCTGCCTCATGGAATTGGAGCGATCAAGAATCGCAGCTTTAGGCCTTTGCTTTTCCCAACCACCGAGGGCGTATCCTCACCAGCAGATACATCGTTTCCCTTAATCCTGAGCACCATTCGGCCCTCGGCATCGGGAGCAGATTGGGTCGGAAAGAGGTGGCTCAGTTTGTTTGAACAGTTTCGGGCGTTTCGCTAAGTGGATTTCCGCCTCGATTATGCCGCCACCATCATTGGCGTCAGCGCGTTGAAGT
>NZ_JAAMFB010000026.1 GCF_013322225.1 Agrobacterium larrymoorei | reverse complement strand
GATCGCTACGTCGCAGCGCTCTGTCCACCGAATTGGGGCGAAAAACCCCTGAAAATCGCCGGAAATGTGGGGAATCCGCCGAATTCGGACGGCCGACATACAGCGTCGGGGAGTCAAAATCTATCACTATCGATACTTGAGTACTATCGTTAGTGATAGTCCTTCCCGCAACTCACATCCTATGACGCTAGTAAATAAAGAAATTGCTTTCGTAACAGAGGTCGGTTATATTGAATTCAATGGCTTATGATATCGGCAAGATCGATCTGCGTGCGTTGATTCTGCCTGCCGCCCGGGCTGGCGAGGCTTTGGCACGCCTTGACGAGCGCATCGCCCGCTCGCCGATCCGCGACGGCTTTCTCGAACGGCAGAACTTTGCCGACGCCATCGCGTCCCTATGGATTGACGGCGAACTCGTCCACCTCGAGGACCTCGTCCTGCACGACGCCCGCCTGGACATCCGTACCCCAACCCACGAACTGACCATCGCACATTCCATCCTGCGCGCCCGCCGTCAGATTTTTGCGCATCCGGTCGACTGGGCGCTGAGTGCCGCCGGCATTGCCCGGCTAAGGGGCAGGGGAGGGGTCGGGCCCGCTCCGGCGCGGCCTGGTTTGGCGCACTCAGCCGACGCAGATGACGACGATCTTGCGCCCGACCACTGGGGTCATCAAGATGACTTTGCCGAGATCGACGCGGTGCTGGCACGTAGCACAGCGGTCCTCGACGGATCGGCCACCGTCCGTCCGACTGTCGAGCGCGACGAGCGCGATCCGCTGGTTTATGAGGCCGACTGGGACGAAGACGAGCGGCTCGATCAATGGCGCGGGGTCCTCAGCGAGACCGAAGGTCTCGCACCGGTGATGCGCGCTGCAATCCTGCTCGATGCGTGGAACGCGATCGAGGTGCTTCAGCATCGCGCTGAACTCGGCCGCCAGCTGGTTGCCTCGCTTCTGCGTCGCGACGGAACGACGTCGGCCCACGTGCCAGCGCTGAATATCGGGCTGCGCAGCGTAAGGCGGGAACAGCGTCATGCGGGAAGCCATATGACACGGATGATGGCGATGCTCGAGGCATTTACTGCAGCCGCCGAACTGGGGATGAAGGAGCATGACCGCATCCTCCTTGCCCGCCAGCAGCTGGAGCGACAAACATCCGGCAGGAGTGTGAATTCGAAGCTGTCGCGGCTGGTCGATTTGGTGGTGGGGAGGCCTGTCGTCTCCGCCAACCTGATCGCGCGTGAACTCGGGGTCACCGCGCAGGGCGCGCGGCATCTGGCGGCGCAGCTTTCGCTTCGGGAGATGACGGGGAGGGGGAGGTTTCGGGCATGGGGAATGCTGTAAGGGCAGTTTTTGCTATCGAGGCTGACTTGGTTCGCTGGCCCGCTCATAAAGAAGGAGATAAGGGTGGGATAGATCGTTAGGACGCAGCGATGTAAGCTTGCACGCGGTGGATGTGGAACTGTCTGATGCCATGCAAGTAGGGGAAACGGAGAAAATGGACCGCGAGCTGTTGGTATTTGTTGATGAAACGACGTGGCCCGCAGCACCTGGCTTGCCTGCCATTCCGGCTTCTTTTGGCACCGGTGCCCAAACGTTCGACGTGAACATTCCAGCGCTCTTGCTTACAATTGGCTACCTGACAACTCCTTCTCATGCTTCCGGTGTGTCGCTCAGTGAGTTTTGGGCCTGGGTGCGTTATCTTCACGCCGTTGCTGACGCACCCGATCTTCGCTTGACGCCCGCGTTTTTCGAACTCGACGCGCATCAGAAAACAATCCTGAGCGATGATTTCGGAATGGGCGCACCGATATACTGGCTTATGGATCGACTACAGCTGGGGCCGATCGCCGACGGGCGATATTTTATAGATCGTGTCGCTGCCTCGGTTGGCGCGACCGCTACAAAGCCGAAAAAGCGAGGACCAGGGAAATCCCCTGATTTCGTCGCGCAGGACACGAGTGGTATCTGGCACATTATCGAGTGCAAAGGAACTCAGACAGGCAATGGCTACCGCGAGCAGCAATTGGGCGCGCTAGGTCCGCCACCGACCGGCGCGATAGCACAGAAGCGGACGATCACTTTCCCACCCGGCTATTCCGGCCAACGCCTGGCCTGCGGTCTCCAGATCGGTGTGCAAGGCGGCGCGCATGGCAGCAGCCTAAGGATTATAGATCCGCCAGGAGAGGAGAAATTCGCGGTTGACGAGGACGAAATGATCTACGCGAACGACGCCATCATCAGAGCCGCAAGTGCCAAGTCTTTGCGACTTGCTGGGTTCGGTGCCAGTTCGGCAGCGATGTCGGCGCCATCAGGTGCGACTCCTCGGTCGCGTCCGACCTCAGGACGCTACGAGCGCATGCGCCGCGAAACTGTTGACGATAAAAAGGCACGCGCTGAGGACGAGTTGAAGAACAGGCGGGACCGGGCTGCTTTCACCGCTGACAAGCGGCGTTACCTTGGTCGACAAATGGACTTTGATCTTCCGGCGCCGATTACGGTCGGAAAAAGCACCTTCCGTTCCGTTCGGGTCCGATATGGCGTTTCACTCGACTTTCTGGGGGAACTGTCCAACCATCCGTTGGTTGAGGATCCTATTCAGGAGGTCGACGGTGATCTCGCGGCCGCGAAAGAACGCACTATCACAGATGCAGCAGGCAAAGGTGCTCGGATGCACGTTGGCGGAGCCTTCGTCTCAGAAATCAATCTGCGTTCTTGAGGTCGGCCTGACCTGTCGTCACGGCTTTTTCGATCGTGGTAGGGAAGGCTTAAGCATCCGTCCATTTTCACGGCACGTTGTGTCTCTCCATTCTTCGGATCGCGATCAAATAGATGGTGGCCGGGACTAGGTTCCGTGATACATCTTCCGCGTGTTAAATATGGTCTGCCTTGGACCCTGAAGGACGCGTGAAATTAATGCCAACTGCGACAGATATTAGCGTACTGGAAGTCGTTGAGAAGTTCGATACTGCTCCGTTTCAAGTCGTCGCGAATGCGGTGGCGAACGGTGAATTCTCGTTTTGGGTGGGGTCTGGCATTTCGCGCAATGCCCCAAGTTTAGGCGGCCTGATCGACCGTGCGATCGAGTTTATTCGTATCAGAGCAATGAACGCAGCCACCGAAAGCGTCTTCATGCCGGTCCTTGAAGAAGTTCTGGTACTTGCTCGCGTGGAGAAATCAGCGGTTGCTGCCAACCTCGGCGTCCCCTTCGTGGACTGGCCCCTAAGCGACGCCATTCGCGATGAGTTGTGGACGAAATATTCTGAGCTTCTCGATATACGCGTTCAGGATGAAGAGGCCGACTACGTCCTGTGGGATGCGGTCGGCATCAGGGAGGCTTTTACAGCTCCGCCCCTTCCAGATGCTCCACATGTCTGCATCGGAGTCCTGATTATGGAGGGCGCCGTGAGATCCATCGCCTCGGGCAACTGGGACGGGTTCATCGAGGCTGCGGTCGATCGTCTAACTGGTGGCGCCCCAGGAATCTTGCAAGTTGTCGTAGATCCTGATCACCTCAGGGACCCTGCGGCCAGAGCAAGACTGCTCAAATTTCATGGCTGTATCGTCCATGCAGATCAGCAACCAGCCCTTTACCGAAAGTTTTTGACCGGCAGTCACACTCAGATCGTCAATTGGCCCCACAACCCTGACTTCGCTGCGATCCGCAGCGCGGTCACCGAGCTGGCGAGCAATTCGAAGTCGCTGGTACTTGGACTTTCAATTCAGGATGCCAATCTTCAAGGTGTTTTTTCTGCCGCATCACACGTGCATCCCTGGCCTTGGCCTTGTAGTCCGGCGGCCCAGGCCCATGTCTTTTGCGAAGACCACATCAAGCCAGGTCAGCGGTCGGTGCTGCGTATCGTTTATGGCGCCAATTATAATCCAAACATCGCGGCGATCGAACAGAGTGCTCATTTGCGCGCCTGGGGTGAACAGGTCCTCATCGCTTTGGTCTTCAATGTCATTGAAAAGAAGCTTTGCTTGCTCATGGAGCTGTGGCTGGCGGAGATCGGCAAAACAGGCTTCGCGTCTCGGCTCGGGAGCGTCTTGAGAAACGCGCGCAACCTAGGCGCCTCCCACGCCGTAGATAACAGGACCGACTTCGTTTACCGGGCGATTTCTTTATGGTCGAGAGCGCTGTCGCTCTATAGAAACGGGGCGCTGCAGGATGGGCCAGACACCTATCAAGAGCTGAGCGCCTCCACTCCCCTCCAGCTTTCTACGGATCAGAACGCCAAAGCGGCTGGTCTTGGCCGACTTGGTGCGGCCATCGGCCTTCTGCAGTCCGGCCACGAAGATGGACGATGGAGTATCAGCGCTCCCCGGAGTCTAAATCTCGTGGACGGGTCAATGACCAAAACCTCGGTATGGGCGGGAGCGGAGCCCCGACCCCTCTTTCTCGTTAAGAGCGTAACCGAGGCCATCAACTTGGAAAAGAATGGGGCCTTCGCTGGCGACAAGGCGATCGTCCTTCATGGCGACGACACCTACCAACGGGTGTTCGCTGGCGGAACGACCGCACGTCGGCCTCGCGGCGCCCCGGGGCGGACGGGTCGCTCCAGTACTCGACACGTGAGCATATCCCACCTCGTCGAGACGAGTGTAGATGCAGATGATTTGATCCACCGCTTCAGCAGCGAGGTTGCCCTGTGACACGATCGCCGCTCATCAGTGCCATTGCAGGTCGGCTCGCGCTAGCTGGATATAGTGAGGTGCTCACGCCGTTGAAAGTTGCCGCGGTCAGCTTTGATTTTACCGCAGCGTTTCGCGGGCGTGACGGCCGATCGCTTGATCTTGTACTTCTTGTCGACACCACCACCGGTGACTTCGGGGATAATAGCGCGGGTCGAGTGCGAAATCGGCTGGAGGCGCTAAGCCGAGCACTCGACGTGACGGGTTCGCGATTTGTTGTTACAGTTATTCTGGCCGGAGCTGCGCTGGTCGGCGATGTCGAGGCGATAGCAGAAACATGCAGGGTTTTGGTCGTCGAAACGCTTCCACAAGCCAGTAGCGGTGCGCTAGAGCCGGCGGCCATGCGGCAGCTGGAGGATCGTATCCGCGTTCTGCTTCCACTGGAAATACCTCCTCGAGCAGACGGTGACGGCTCGGAAAGAGGAGCCATTGAAGTATTGATGAAGTCGTTGCCGCCTACCACCGACACCAATCTTATTGACCGCGTCGTCGAAGCGTCAGCAAGAGGGGAGGAGACTGTGATAGCAGCGCTGTCCGAAGTGATCGGTCAGGCGATGATTATCGAGAGGAACGACAAATGAGCGAACCGATACTCAGCAGCATTGACGTCGTCAATTTCAGGAGTATCCGCGGTCGTATTTTCGCGCCCCTTGATGCACAGGTCGTTCTGATTCACGGCGAGAATGGCGCCGGAAAAACCAGCTTGCTTTCGGCGATCGAGTTGGCCCTGACGGGTGGCGTGCAGTTTCTACGCAGGGCGGATCCTGTGTACGATGCACAGTTGCTTCACCGGGGCTCAAAGGCCGGGAGCGTGGAGGTCAAAACTTCTCTGCCACACGTAGGCGACTTCAAACAACAATTCAGTTCAGCTGGGATTTCAATCGGTCGGACGCTTGATCATGCTACGGCCGGTTTCTTCGCTGAACGCGCATACTTGCCGCAGTCCTACCTCGGCCAGTTGCTGCAAATCTACCAGGAGTCGGCGTCCGATGCGAATTCGCCGTTGGCGAAATTCGTCGGCAGCCTCCTGGGATTGGACCAGCTGGACGCCCTTGAAGCCGGCCTCACACCATTAACGGACCTGCGTAACGTCCGCAAATATATCGAGGGCTGGTCAGATGTGGAGCTTGAAAAAAAGCAACTGGATGGCTTGATCAAGACGCAGAAACAGACCCAAACGCAAGTTCAAGCTTCGTTCAACAAATCGATAGCATCACTGACATCTGCTCTCGAGGGTCTCAACATTGCGATCGTCCCCACGGCGGAAACCCTCGATGCGGTTGAAGACATCCTGGCCGGTAGTGTCGAAGAAGGACTTGGCACTTACGCGGATCGGCGTCGAGAACTTGCTGCGATCCTGTCGGAGCCGCAAACCGCTTCGGAAAGCGGTTTGAGCACAACCGAGGCAAGTCTTGCTGCAAAACAAAACAGGGCCATCGAAGAATATAAGGCTTGGCAAGCGACATACGCCGCTCGCTTCCAGTCAATTCAGAATTCCTTGGCAACCCTGATTCCTGATGTGTCGCTTCCGTCGGCGATGGACGAATACGCCACCAGGGTGCAGACTATTCTCTCAAGCATGCTCTTAACCGCTTCTCAGCAAGTTCTTGAAAGCAGGCGCGACGTTCGGCGTCTGAGTGACGCCGAAGACGAACTTGCGGGCGCGTCTGAAAGGCTTGAAGCAATCGAGACGGAAATGGCGCAGTTCGCACGTGACTCCGGAGAGCTCTCAAAGGCTTTGGCCGAAATAAGTTCATTTGTTGCGGATACCGAAATCTGCCCCGTTTGCGAACGCGATTTCAGCGAGCTCGCCCAGGGAAGTCTTTCAAATCACGTGCATAGCAGAGTTCGCAGCTTGTCCGATTCGGCGGAGCGGCTGCTGACGCTCGGTCGCGCAAGATCCGAAGCCCAGCGACTGGTCGATGATTTGGCTGATGAGGTCTCTTCTCTCACTCTTCGCGTTATTGATGCTGAAGAGCTTGCTGGCTTGGAAAAGCAAGTCGCCAGGGTTCAGGATGTGCTTGGTGAGCTACAAACTCTGTCGCCGATCCTGATAGACGGGGCCAGTCTAGCGGCGGCCGATATCGCAGCCAGGCGCGAGTTTTCTGCCGAACAGGTCCGCAACCGTAGCCGGTTTGCCCTAAGACAAACACTCGCTGACTTTGCCACTTCTATTGGACAGCCTGTTCCGACCGAAGACGAGACGATTGAAGCTGCCGCAACCCGACTACAGCAGGTGCTTGTCAATGCGCAGGCCAAAGCGAATGGACTTGAGGACCTGCGGCAACAAGCCCGGAGAGCTTTGGAGGACGCTCAACTACATCGGTTGGCGTTGACCGAGGTGGATGTGGCTATTAACAACTATCAGCAGCAGTCCGATGCAGTCGAGGCAGCTTTGCAACGTGGGCAGCGGCTGCGCGAACAAGGTCAGACAATTCGAAGCCTTGTAGATACGGTAAGATCGGGAATTATCCGACGAGAGTTTAACGATCGTTTGAACAAGCTCTGGCGAGACCTGTTCGTCCGGCTAGCGCCAAGTGAGCCGTTTGTACCCGCATTCCGTATCCCACCATCATCAACTCAGCGGCTGCAGCCCAAACTGATTACTGAGCACCGGGACGGTGGTGATGCGGGCGGCACTCCAGGAGCGATGCTCAGTGCTGGGAATCTCAACACAGCTGCTTTAACGCTCTTCATCGCCCTTCATCTTTCTGTCCCCGCTCAGTTTCCCTGCCTGATCCTCGATGATCCGGTCCAATCGATGGATGATGTGCACATCGCTCATTTTGCATCGCTGCTGCGAACTTTGTCGAAGGAGCACGGACGACAGGTGATGATCGCGGTTCATGATCGGCAACTCTTTGATTATCTCAAGCTTGAGCTTAGTCCGGCCTATCCGGGAGATAGTCTTCTCACCCTCGAATTAACACGTGGAAATCGTCGCGATACAAATTGCCACCCCGAGCGCTTCTCGTTCAGGGACGAAGATGTGCTTTTCGCGGCGGCTTAAGCTGATCTGGCACAGGCCACGCGGAACGCGTGGGTTTAAAGGGCTAATCTCGCTCAGCAACGCTGCCGGTTGTTTATAACGTCCTCACTGCCACCTCCCGCTAATTTGCTATGTGGCCAATCTGGGTGGGACTTTTCCTCATTTTTCCCCTGTTGGGGGGATAGCTGTCGGCGTGGCAAGCCAGCACAGTTGGCTTTGAAAAGTGTTGGGTAGCGCCGGGCTAAGAAGGGGGAAGAACAAGATTAGTGCGAAATCGTTAGCCAAAGCCGCCAACTGGGCAACAGGTCGATCGATCCACGAGGCACTTGCAAGCCGTGTGCCGAACTAATCAGTCGCATGCTGCCAAAAATTCGATGGGAATGTCGTATCAAGAAATGTGAACTTTCCACCGCTCCCATCAAATCATTCCATAGGCTGTGTTCACGGAGAGTATTGCACGCGGGGTTACCCGTACCAATTTAATAACATTAAGCGCGCTGGGTCGCCGAGGAGGACTAAGAGATGGTACGTAAGAAGGACCTCATTATCGTCATCGCATGATGACAGGACGCCGCCACCCAAAGTGGCGGCGTTTCTATTTCGATGTCCAACGTCAGGGGAGAGCTGATTTGAAGCGCGTGGCCATAGAACTCTTTCTGATGGTTCTAAGTGCAGTCGTCGGAGCTTATTGCAGCCAGTTTGTTTTCCCTGCCTGGTGGGCTAGGCTCGATCACTCGCTCTATGAGAACTACAAGCTCAACGTGTTCGGTGAGCAATTTGTCCTGTTCGTGGACCCTAGAACGGTCGACAATCCAGACGATGTGAACAACGGCTCGAAGGTTTCGATCTACAGGTCGTTCTGCGGGTGGTCGTCCTCCTATTGCCTTCTCCAGCGAATGAAGATGCAGCCTGACGTCCCGATTAACATTTGGGAATTTGCGGACGGTGACCGAGACGTTGTGGAAGTCCACATCGGCGAGATGGCATCAATCCTGACAGCGGTGTCGATGAATTCGAAGACGAGGAGCGTCGGGCTCTATCACTTGGATACGCCGCAAAAGGCTGGCTACGTCGGCACTGGCTACAGTTGCCACTTCTTGGAGGGAAGCACCACCAAGGAGATGTCTGAGTACTACGTTTACTGGGGAAGCGTAGACGGCCTCGTCTCCGACCCGGCGACTGGTACCAACGAGCGCGGCGAAAAGGTGTACATGGGCCTGGATAAGACTATCGTCGATTTGCTCACGACCTACCGCAACGACAAGGCCCGCACAGGGAGAACCATCGCCGCGCCGACAGCGTGCTAACCGAAGGACGACAGCCCCGTTGGTGGTGAAGGCGAGATGGCACCATCTCGATGCTTTACCGGGCTACGTCCGCAAAGGGCGCCAACAGCCAACAGCAGACGTCAGCCGCTTGTTCGTCCTCAAAAAGTCCACGGTAGAAGCTCCTCAATTCGGCTCTGCTTGTGGCCGTTGACAACGGTGAAAGCAACCTCTCTATGAAGAGGTAGACCTTGTTTCTCGATTGGGGTGGCTCCGCCACATCCGCGACCATTCCCGACAGCTGTTTGGCTCCCGTGTTAGAGGACTGAGCTGCGCGTTCCTAATCGCTCTATCGCTCTTTTGGCGAGTTCCGCCATCAGTCCATTCCAGTTAGGCATAGCTTTGTCGCTGTTGAAAAACGAGGCCGACGATAGGGTGAAACCGTAGCTAAATTTGCCGTGGACTATGGAGTTTCTGAATGAATAGACAGCGTCTGCAAGGTGGCCGGACGTCGTGTTTTGAATTAGTCCGGATGCTTTGGCCTTTGACAACAGCTCGTCGTCTGCAAGACTAGCTATCAGCTTGAACACGGCTCCTTTTTCATCCTTGACCACTACTTCAAGTACTCTCTTTGAGAAGTCCTGGTCGTTGATACTGCGATCGTGCCGGAGACGGCTTAGTTCGTTTTCGTGGGTTAAAAACGAGTAGTATTCTATAACGCGGTAGAAGTAGATACATGCAGCCGTGCGGTCCGCCTGAGCAAGGCCGGAGAAATAGAACCGAAGCGGCTCAAGATCCCGGACAATGGGCGCGACAACGTGGATAGCTTCATTGAGAACAGGCTGATCGTCGGACTCATCCCAGTCGTCGAAGGGGTAAGGGTTCAGCACCTCACCATACTCATGCGCATACAAAAGCAATGCATTGAGCACGGCCGCTTCAAAATCCTCCTGCTTTGCTCCAAATAATCTTAATGTCCATATCTCGGACCAGTCGCCGTGGTATTTAGATCTGTGAGATTCAAATAGAGTTGCTGCAAGTGGCGTTGCCCGGCCAAATGTAGCCTCAATGCGACCCGTCACGAAGGCAGCAGCGATCTCGTTTCGGACAGAAACGAAAAATTCGTGAAATTGGCCGACCGAATAGCCAATCTGATTATGGGCGACCATAACGCCAGCGTTAAGTGCAACGGTGTCGGCGATGGAAGGGAATAGTCGATGTTCGGGGTACAGGATGTCGACGCTTACGAGCGGCCACCGAATACGGGTGTTTTTCCCGTCCGTGCTGTAGGTAAATCTGGGATCGTCTTCGGGAGAGGCTGGCGGATCAAAATCAAAAGGAATGTGTGGCATTCGGCCTCCCGCCGTGTCTGCATTACCGGTGACGCACCCCTGAGGTTACGACCGGTCCTCTGGGGTCATCCGTGCGATAATCCCGATAAGGTTTCGCACAGCTTCTTGCGGGAGCCTTCGCGTCAGGTGAGAGAGCTCAAGGTGATCATTCGCTTCTTCTGGCGTTCGTCCATATAGATGAGGTGCAACTGCAAACAGCATGTCGATTGGTTGGAAACCAAGAAGTTCGCAGAGGTGGATCATCCGCGTAACCGTCATCCGCGAAAACGCGCGCTCGTATCGACCGTACACGGCTGTCGAGAGACCGACCATAGAAGCAAATTCTTCTCTGGTGAGCTTTTCGTCTTCGCGAGCTTTGCGCAGGAACGCAGCAAGTCTCTCGTCCATCTCGTTGAAACTCACGATACCTTCGAACCCTGGTCGGCGATATAATGGGCGGTCCACCTCTTCATCAGCGGTCTCAACGAGGCCCTTTGAACTCTTATATTTGACTAGGTCCCGCGTTTCCGACATCACCCTCAACCTCCCACAACTCTGCTTTCTGAGCGGTATAATGAACCAAGTGAACGAGTTGGGTATCGCTCACTTCCAAGAATCAACAGATCGCTTTTTGTATCAATTTGGGGGTAAAGATAACAATGGGCGACAAGTTGCAAAGTTAGCCAATTTGGCGGAGATGACAGTCGAATATTTACAGTGCCAACCGACGCAATATAGCGTCATTTCGAGAATATCCAGCTATTTAGCTTTCATCGAAACTGGAGGTCATTTGTCATCTTTGCCTCGAAAACACCTTCCAATGCGGTATCATCTTCGATCCATCCAAATTTTGCAGTCATCTCGCAGGCGATAGAGTTTCCAGGTATGCTAATACAGTTTGTAACGAGAACTGACGACTGAGCGACAAAGTTTTTTATATCCCATTTGGATACGGGAAACACCTGCTCCTTGGCCGCTTGATCCGGGGGTCGGTCACCCTTATCGGTTACATTCTTCTCATTCAGCATTTGCACCAAAATGGAGATTTTCAATCGGGGAAGGTCAATACCGACTGACTCCGCTCGCGGGGCAAAAACAACTCCCTGCGCTCCGCCCAATGCAAAGCCACAAAGGAATTTGGGATCGAGGATCAATACCCGTTGTCCCGCAAGTATTGGTCTATAGCCGTCTTGATGATAACCGTCATTTTGATTTCATTCTCGACTGCCGCTCGGGCGAGCCGTTGTTTGGTATCGAAGTCTAGAGGGCAATTTACGAAGTGCTTGCTTTCCCTCGCTTTGGACTGTTTTAGGTCCTGTAAGCGCAGTCTCGACGCCTCTTGGCGCAGAGCTCGTGTTGTGGTCCGCACCCGGCGAACGTCCTCATCGGCGGAAATCAGCGTCCCGCCTTGTTGGTTCGGACTTGCTTTGCCGTCGGCTTTAGGGGCGGGAGCGCTCGCGTTCGTGTCCGTCGGCTCTATGTGCGCGGCGTTCTCGTGAACCACGATCTCAGGAGCAGCCGGATCGGCCTGCGGAGACGCAGGCTGGCCGACTTGTGGCTCCTGGCGCGGCTTGCGAGGCGCAACCGCGAAATCTGTTACGCTAGTATCGCGCTTAACCATCGCATTAACCCCTTGCGTTCGTGTGGAGATAGCCTTCGACTTCGTGCTTGAATGCTAGAGCTTCTACGCGGGCCTTTTTCACGGGTTCCGTTAGTTCGAGCATCTGCAGTGTTCCATAGCCAGTTCGAATCTCTCGATAAGGATTCCGTTCAACAAGTTCGGTTTCGAGCAGGTGCGAATTGTAGCCGCCCTCTTGCAGGTTGGCGACAAACGGACGAATCAGACGATACTCTTCAAGGGCCCGGTTCGGCATGCTAATCCGCGTCCTGTATATGAGGTGTGGAATCTGTCGCCCTACCTGATCGCTCATTTCGGCAACGTCGTTGGCGGCTTGTCCTGCGGCCACGATCTCATCCTGCGCTGGTTGAATTGGCGTAACTACCACGTGAGAACCCGCAATAATCGTATCTCTCGTAACGGTGTCCTGGCCGGGAGAGTCCATGATCACTACGTCATAGTTTGCGGCCTCCTGTTCGAGGATTTGCCGAATGCCAGCGTCCTGAGCCGCCGTAACAAGCGTTATGCCGTCCGGTTGATAGTTCTTATCGGTCGACCGCTGGAACCACGTCGAGAGATTTTGCCGACTATCCGCATCAATGAGCAGGACGGTTTTGCCTTCGAGAGCAAATTCCCCGGCCAGCAGGATGACAGCAGTCGTTTTTCCTGCGCCGCCTTTACCGCTCACTGCGGACATACAAATGGTCATCGCTATTCCTTTGTCGTCCCAAAGATATTTCCCAGCCTCTAAAAACTTGGAGCGCACCCCTGCGTCGAAATCTTGCTTACGCTCCTCTCATCCGGTGAGCCTACATCGGGACGCAGGGATGTTGAGACCTAAACAACGGCAGCGAAACAACGGTGCCATCCCACGAGGGAAGGTGATCCACGAACGCATCGTGTGAAAATAAGGTGCTGCAACACGGTTCGTCAATACATTGGTTAAGATCGAAACAACGTTATGACAACACGACACGAACACACGACACGTATTTACCTAGTGGCTGGCGCGGTGTTTGCCCACCGTCGTAGATCAGCGATTGGATAAGACACATTGCAAGACCTTACGGCTCGTTCGTGTGGCGGCGTCGCGTGTTCAATCCGAGTGGTGAACCCCGGAGCCGCGTGATGGCCGACTTTGGTAGGCGCACGGAAGCTGCAAGGGCGTAGAGCGAAGCGTTCCTTGCGGGTGAGTACGGCTGCCATACCAAGGGCTTCTTAGCGGTGTTGGCGGTGAACCCTGGTGAGCGTTTTAATGCTTTGAAGCCGATGCGTAAGCGTCGGAATCAGTGGGAGAAGAGATGGGTGAAATGGGTCAATATTTTTCAGTGCTTAAGGGTGGCAGGATACGCAAAAATGTTTTACATTTTGAGCGCTACTATCGAGTGACTGGCCCTCGATGCCTTCGCTTTGCTCTGGAAAGGCCTGCGGCTGATGAGTGAAAACAGTTTGGTGACGTCTGCGACTAAAGCCCGCAAAGACCGGCTCGTAAACGTGCGCGTTACGGATACCGAACATGAAAAAATCGAGGAGGCAGCCATAGCAGCTGATATGAGCGTGTCGGCATTTTTCCGTTCGCTTCTGCTTGAGGGCGCAGGCGTTCGGCCGATATTGACGCGTGATGACCGGCTTATCATGGCGGCTTTGCTGGAAGATATGCGCAAGATCGGCGTGAACTTGAACCAGGTCGCGCGAGCCTTGAACAGCGGTAAGGCCGTTCATCCGAGCGAACTGGATATAAATCTCGCCAACGTTCAGTCCATTCAGGCTGCTGTAATGCTTGAGCTTCGATCGCTTTCAAGGCGTGCTGGCTATCAGCGGCGTGGGGAGGAATAGCATTGGAGTTCTTCTTCGGAGCGTTCACAAGCGAATGGGAGCAGAAGCGCGCGGCGCTTCTGCACGAAATGTCACTTGGGGGAAAGGCTCAGCAATCCGAAGAAAACCTCTTCAAGTACGTTCATCAGATAAAGGAAATTAAGCGCGGGGGAGGCGGACCCAAGGCTAAGCCTATGCGGATGCCGCGCATGCAGTTTCCCCGGATCTCCATGCCTTCTGGTACTGCGGCGGCTTCCAGCCGTCCGATGGAGGCGCGTCTTACTAGCGTCGCGAAGGGAGGTCAGCCAGCTGTTGTGAAAATGGCCTCCTATGGCGGCGGTGCACGCGTTGGATCTATGCTCAACTACGTCTCGCGTGGCGGTGAGTTGAAGGTAGAGAATGAAAACGGCGAGAAACTGGAAGGCCGTGAAGATCTTGCTCGTGTTCGGGGCGACTGGAACCATCTCTTTCAGAACCGGACCGAGAGCCGTGATATCGGAAGCTTCTCGGTTGAGGTCGCGGCGAGTGCGGATGGAGGGGATTTGCACCGGCGGGTGCGAGATATCCTTTCGAGCGGTTTTGGCGACCGCCGGTATGCTTATGCCATCGCAGAGCGCGGTGATGGCTCATTGACGATTGATGGCCTTGTCGTTTTACGCAGCGGGCAGGGTGAGAGGCTTACAGCCGACGCCAAGGCCGCCGGGATCGTACAGCAACGTTTTGACGCTAGCGCCGTCGCAGGTCAGGGCGCTGCAAGGTTTTCTTTCGGCGGCTATGGAAACGGTGTCGAATACGGCACCACTAAGGTTCGGGAGCTTATCGAGGACAGTGCAGAGGTTCGGGACGATCGCGGTCGCTTAATAGCAGACGGTAAGGCGGCCGGGGATCTCGTTCAAAAAGAATGGCGCGAAGAGCTTCATAGCCGCAAAAGCCGTGATTTGATGCATGTCATCATGTCGGCCCGTGCCGGAACCGATGCGGGAGCCTTTGAAGGCGCTGTTCGAGATTTCCTCGCTGACCAGTTTGCTGGACATCGGTACGTCTTTGCGATGCACGACCCAGAAACTGACACCAAGGAAGCAGGGGAGGGGGGCAAGCGTCCGCATGTCCATGCTCATGCTATCGTCACGATGCGATCAGAAGCCGGGGACCGCATCGAGACAACGCCGGCAACCTTCCGCCAATGGCGTGAAGTGATGGCCGAGAAGGCGCGCGATCACGGCATCAATATGGAAATGACAGATCGACGGGAGTTTGCCTCAGCGCCTGCGTATACGCGTAACCAGGTCAGGGCCGTAAACCGCGACGGTAGGACCGAGCACGTTGGAACAAGTGAGCCCGCTCAGGCTCGTTACGATGCCAAGCGATCAGGGCGACGCACTGTCGCGTCAAGTGATCGCAGCCGGCAGTACACGGTCAAGGCTCAGGAGACGTGGCAAAAGATAGCTGCTGTTTCCGGTGATAGGCGGACTGTAGCATTTGCAGCTGAACATCGTGATGTCATTGAGACCGGGCTCAGAGAGCTCGAATCTGCAAACAACTCAACAGTCGTTCACTCGGATTTCGGCGGCGATTTCCGTACAAATATGATATCATTGCAGAAGATGCTTTTGGAGGTAGAGGACATGCGCGAGCAGACACGCCAGGAGTTTGAATCATACGAAAAGACTGTCGAAACGGCTCTGTTCAGACTTGAGCGAAGCGCTGGACCCGATGACAGGGCCGGTTTCGATGAGGTTGCAACTACGGCCCGCGAAATTGTGAATCTCCGCCGTGAAATGCTCGAGCTCACCGAGCGCGCTGGTGACAGACAGATTGGCAACGACGCCGATCGGGAACCGCCTGCTGACGCCACGGACCAGCGTGGGGGAGCAGAGGAACGAGGTGAAGCCATCGCCACGGACGCTGTCCGCGATGACGCCCAACGCCTCGCCAACGAGGCTGACGAGGTCAGCAAGAAGTGGGATGAGGCTGTCGCCAAGCATGGCGAAGCCGTTGTTGAGGCTGGCAATGACGCGATGATCGATGTCGAGCATTTCAGAGAAGGTATCGCGCTGGTACAATCGGGCGAGTTTTCTGAAGAAGACCTCGAAATGTACGAGACCGGGCTTAGGTCAGCGCTTCGGCGTACCGCCGAGCTCGCGGCCGACGGAAACGCCTACCTTCGCGATGTCGCTATCGAGGATCCAGAGCTTCGCAGCGAAGTCGAAAAAATCGACCGCGAAGACGGTCGGTCAGACGAAAGCACGACCAACAAAACCGTTTCCACGTCTGATGTTCCTGACGATCGTCAGCGCGACCTTCAGCTTGATGCGGAAGAGGAGCAGGGCCAACTTCCAAACGAGCGCGAGGCGCACGAGCTGGCCGATACGATCGAGGCTACAAACAAGCAGCAAGATCGTGTAAAAGAAGAGCGTGAGGGACAGAAAGCAGGGGAAACCACGCGAACGGACCCTGCGCAGCAGCACGTGCCTCGTCTTGAAGAACTTGAGCGCGAGCAAAACGAACAGAGGGACCGCGATCGAGACGATCGTGAGCGGTAATAGGCCATGACAGAGCGATACGTGATTCAGACTGAGAACAGAAAGTCAGACGAAGCCGTAGGAAAAGGCCTCGTTGCGATTTTTGCGCTTATTGCTGTTCTTGCTGCTGTCAGTTTCGCGTATCAGACGGCTGTAGGATGGTACGAGGCGGCTGCGATCTGGCTCGCAGAGGCGGGCCAATACCTTGCAGGCTTCTGGCCGTTCTAGGCCTTCTAGTAAGTAGGTTCTACCGGCCCTGAGAGCGAAACTCTTAGGGCCGTTTCATATTCAGGCTGTCTCTGGGTCTGGAACAGTTGCAGCGAAAACGTCCATGATATTCTTTCGCTTAGTCGGGTTCTTTCCGACGCTGTTTTTATCGACCTGTTCGCGAAGCCTTTGTGCTGCAAGGGAATGCAGTGCTTCAATCTCTTCTCGCCGTGCAACCTCATCCGACGCTGCGCTACTGCGCTTCCGCGCGGCTTTGGGGCGGGCTGCGGGCGTGGTTTTGGCTTTCGAGGTCAATGCTGCCGGGTTGACGGTACGCTTGGTCGGAGTGGCGGCCGGCGATGTTACTTCCGCTGGCTCCGGTGCCTCCGCTGCAGGAACGTGCTTTTCCGGCTCTTTTTGAGCGGGAACGGCTTCCGGGGTGTTCGTTTGGGCTGCAGCAGAAGGCTCAGCTGCCGGCGCTGCGTTTCCGGCATTCTTATATTCTGCAGTCGTCGCCGGGACCGGCTTCGATGGAAGGTACTCGATATCCGGGACACTCGGGATGTGAGCCTGGGCATAGGCTTCAGCTGCCTTGAATGGCTGGGTGTTGAAGAACCGGAGCTTTTCGGCAAAGATTGGACGCTGGCCCTCTACCAACAGGATCATTCTGTTTTCCGGCATTTGCCGGACTTCCTGGGACATCATGAGGTCCCGCTCGCGAATTTGCTCGACCTTCGTCCGCCGTGGAAGTCCCATGATTTCGATTGTGCGAGACTCCGACGAGTAGCGAATGGTCCTCTTGCCGAGAGCTCGTGACGCATAGTCGGCCGTCGCCTGATCATTTGCACCAAGGATCAACTGGTAGCCGCAATTCCCCAAGAGTGAGTGCCGCGAGGTTTCTCCATATATCTCATCGAGGTTTTTCAGGTCCTGGATAATGAAAGCGAGCTTGATTTTGTAACCGGCCACGTAAGGCAGCTTCGTCATGATCTCGTCCATGCGTTTCAGCTGGCGAAACTCATCGAGAAGGAAATAGACGGGGACGGAGTTTGGATCATGTTCGAGTGTGAGAATATCCATGACCTGCTGGACAAACAGGGTCAGCAAGGGCCTGAGAAGCGTGATGTCAGTGATGTTCGGAGCGAGATAGATTGTTATAGGCCGCCGCTTCATGGATCGAAGGTCCATGTCCGTGAAGTTCGTTGCGGCGACAACACGTTCGTTCTTGAAAGGTCGCATAGCCTTCTGGATATCGAGAAGGGCTGATGCAGCGGCTCGATCAGACAGGGAAAGATATGAGTTGAAACTCTCGACGGTAAATTTCGAGAGGTAGGGCTCTTTCTCCTTGATGTGCTTCATCAAGGCCTGGAGATCCACGCCGCTGTTGAAGAAGGAGTTGATTTCGCCGAGATTGCGACGGTCCCTGTAGAAGGGGCTTTCGAGAATGTAGCTTATAGCGCCGGCGAGAACCTGCTGCGCGGTGGCTTGCCATACCGAATTCTCAGACTCCGTGTTCTCCGGAACAAGAATGCTGGCAATGTTCTGAATGTCGGTGGTTCGATTGCCCCGTTCCGGTCGCACAAAATCGAGAGGATTATAGCTGTTCGTGCGCTCGGAGCCCGGTGCAAAAATGAAAACCTGGCTGCCATTCTTCTTCCGATAGCCGGCCGTCGCCTTGAAGACCTCTCCCTTTAGGTCGGTAACGATCATCGAGCCTTCATGCATGAGAGCATTCGGAATGACGTAACCGGCACCTTTACCGGACCTTGTCGGCCCGATGATCAGGTGATGGCGATCGTCCTGCGCCCGGAGGACCTTGCCTCCAAAACGACCGAAAATGTGCCCCTTTTTGCCGAACCATTTGCCTGTCCGCAAACCCGCGACATCCTGAAAGGCGGCATCACCCAACGGGCTCGTGACGGGTTTCAAACCAAGATATGCGGTGATCGCGGCAATCACGAAGGCCGGCACAAGTGATCCCAGAGCAACCTTCTGCAGGGAAGGGCTGTCGCTGTACGCCCAGAACTGTTGGATTGGAGCAAAGGGATTGCTTCGTATCGTCGTGTCAAGGATTCGGCCGTCGCCGTAAAAGAGATGCAGGCCAGCGCCATAGCCGAGCATCCAGACCGCGAACCCAATCGCGAGGCAGAATCCAAGGTAGACGACTTTGAAGCCTTTCGTCATGCTTCATCTCTTGCAAAGAAAATCTCCGAAACGCCGCGCTTTCCCCCTTCACGGCGGAGCTGGACGACGATCGGGATCACCATTTGAATGTAGGACATCAAGTCCTGCTTCGAGTAGCCAGCCGACATGCCGGATTGCTGCATCATCATGGCAAGCTGCTCATATGCCCCCATGGGGGTGTCCGCATGAACTGTGGACATGCTGCCCGGATGACCGGTGTTGATGGCACGCAGGAAAGAGAAAGCTTCAGCGCCTCTGATCTCCCCCACGAAAAGGCGGTCAGGACGCATGCGCAGTGCCGACTCGAGCAAGTTTTGAATGGTCACATTGGCAGTGCCCTGTGCCCCCTTTGACGCAATCAGGTGAACCGCGTTCTTCTGGGGTGGAAACAGCTCCCGCGTGTCTTCGAGTGTCAGGATGCGCTCATTCAAGTCAACCGAGTTGAGTAAAGCATTGAGGAAGGTCGTTTTGCCCGAAGACGTACCGCCGCTGATGAGGATCGATACCCGCTTTGTGATCGCGGTATGGATGAAGTCGTAGATCTTCTCTTCACGCAAATATCGGATGAGCTCGCGATCGACGTCGCTCAATCCCCCGACGGCAACCGACACCTTATCCAGCGATCCGTTATCCCTGTAGTCTTCGAGGGAGAAGTTTTGGACGACCTGCTTTCGGATCGTAATGGATCCTCCGTCAGGAGCTGCGGGGGGTAAAACGACCTGAATGCGCTCACCAGTCGGCAACGCCGCGCTCAGGATTGGATTGGCCTGATTCAAGAACTGCTTTGTTGAGGCGGCGACGCGCTCCCCGATGTTCTCAATCTCTTGCGCGGTAAGAGCATCGATACGATGATGCTCCATATGATCTGCGCCAAACCGTTCCACGTATACGTGGCCCGGCTTGTTTATCGCGATTTCGACAACCTTTGGGTCATCAAGAAACGGCCTGATGGGCTCCAACGAACGGGTCAGAAAATAGTGGGGATCATGAACCAGTGGATTACCTGCCGGTGCGTTCACGTTTGATCTCCTTCATCGCTTCTGTAACCGGATCGTCGTACATGTCGCTGAAATCGAGGTCTTGGCGCACGAAGATGAAGATGCGTTCGCCCTGTGGGACGCTGATCGTTGGAGGGATACGAAGATTTTCCGAAAGCACGGTGTTTGCCATGTCGCTAAACGTCTGTGCGATCGTCTCGCGAGCGAGATCCGCCCCACGCTGCGCATCGTCGTTGTTGGAACCTGAACTCTGTTCGCTTCCATATCCCGTCAGATAGCTTGCGCCGCCACCAACGATCGAGAGAAGGATAGACGCGCCGAAGCGTTCCCGGAACTTGTTATCAACGTGACCTGTCAATCCAGATCTACCGAGGCTATCGGCTCCGATGGAGTTCAGCCTCACGCTGGCACCATCGTCACGGATCAGGCGTGTCCACACGACGAAAATACGCTTCTGTCCACGCGTAACCTCCGACTGGTATTCGCCGATCAGGCGGGTGCCTGTAGGAATGATCACGCGCCGACCGTCGAACGAGTAGACATCCTGGGAGGTGATAGCGCGGATCTGCCCGGGAAGATCGCTGACGATCGCTGTTTCCAGAATTCCTGGAATGAGCGTGCCCTCTGGTACTAAAGCGTCGAGGCGCTTCAACTGTCGGGCCTTGGCGCTACGATCGCCGATCGCGCTCGCGGACGAGAGATACTGGCTATTCTTGTCCTCGCCGGCAACCGTCAATGGCGGGCCGCCTGCCGATCCGTCCAGCGATCCGCTCGCATTGCCCCCCAGATTCTGGTCCATAGTAACCAGCTTTGACCGGAAGCGCTCGGGAAACTCCTCGACTTTAGGCACCTCAACAGTGGGAGGCGGGGCCACTGGTGGCGGTGGCACGTTGAACGTTGTCGTATCAGCTGGCGGTTCGGGTGGCGGCGGGGGAGGCGGAGGTGGCGGTAGGACGACGACTGGCTGCTCCGGAGCGGGTTGCGGCTCCCCATCGCGTACGAAGCCGGGCGGCCGGAACGTTGTGGTCCGAAACTCCTCATCCGACTGAGAATTATCCCGCGGCTCATCTTTCGAGGTCGCAAGGACCATGTATGCAGCGATAACACCGAAAATCACCAGAGCAGCCATGCCTGCCGTCTGGTTTCGTTTCGCGTTCTTGTTGCTGACATCCGTTTCGTCAGCTTGCGCCATAGCTTCAAGTTCGGGGCTGCGCTTCATTAGTTGCCGCTCCTTCTGCGCTTACTCGCGTCCGGATCAGGTTTCGGGGCCATGATGTCGGGGTCAGGGGCCGCAAAATCGGGCTTGCGAAGATTGAAAATGCAGGTCCATTGGTTGCCGTCTCTCAGCGTGTATTGTGTCGCCGTGCCATCAACGACGATATATTCGCCTTCCTTTCTGAAATTCCGAAGGGTCTCAGAGAAGTCAGACTGGACCGCAAAAATAGCAGGTACGCGTCCTTTGAACTTGAAGAACGTCTTCTTCCCATCATCGAAGACCATCGACGGCTTCAAAGCGGAGTCACCCGAGAATGAGTAGTCGATGTTGACGTTTGCCTTGTCGATATTGCTGATGTTTGGATTTGCTGCTCGAAACTCTGCCTCTTTCCGCAGAGATGCGTTCAAATCCTTCTCCGGATATACGAAACGGATACCGAAGACCTTCCGTTCGTCTGTCGGCGCGTAGTCATTCAGCTCCAAGAAGTAGATCCGCTTGGATGTCACGACATTCATGTTCGTAGAAACACCTTTCGCAATTGGTTTTACGAATAGGATGTTGCCTTTCTCAGACGGTGCGACCTGCCAGCTATCGGTGTCGCCAAGCGAGATCGTCTCGAACTTTTCATCTTCATCAAAAATGATCATCGTTGAGATGCCGTAGGTCGCAGAGACCTTCACCACGTTATTCGGCTGGTAGACAACACTCGTAACGCGTGAATCCAACGTGCCGGGTCTAGGCTGCTGTGCGCCGAAGGCGTGACTCATCGTCACGGCCATGAAGACCGCAGTGACAAATAGTCTGACTTTCATCCTGCTGCTCCCGGCGTAACCGTTTCCTGATCGCGTCGGTAGTTGTAGACTTGGAAGCCAAGCGGGTTTTCAAAACGCCAATCGTTGCGCTCCGGCGTATCCGTGTATCGGAAGCGGACCACAGAGATGTAGTGCCGTGTGATATTATCGCTCTCAGAGCTTTCGGTGGTCGAGAAGCGGACCAGCGCGGTGCTAGCGTTCGAGAACGTGACCGACTTAACGTCCACGGTAATTTTCTTGTTCCTGCCCAAGCGCCTGCCTGGGTTGTTCGGATTGGCCGCGCTCCATTCGTCTTGGAGCTCCTTAGCGGCGTCTGCCGTTGAAAGGAGGGCGGCAATTCCGAAGTTTTGCTGTATCGCAAACGGGTCATAACCCTCGCGCGAGCGGATGTAACGGACCACATTGGCCTGAGTAACGGCCTGCTGGTCAGTGAGGTTTGCAGAGCGCGTGAGCCCGGTCTTAACCTCAATGTAGCCGGTGTTTTTGTCGACCTCGACGATGTAAGGTTCGAAACTCTTGAGCGGCACCAACATCACCAATGTCCCGAGCGACATAAGGGTGATGGCGCTCATTATCATGGCAACGAACCAAGCAAATGTCCTTGAGCGATTTGCCTTCTTTACGATCTCCTGTTCCCATTTATCGCCATCTTGAAAATAGCTCCTGAGAGCTTCGTTTGAATCTGCCATGGTCTAGCCCTTAAACCCCTCTGAACAGCCTGCGTTTAGCGCGGCACGCTGTTGCTACTGATGCGATTTTGCATCGCACTCGCACTTGCATTTCGAATATTTTCCCGCATGCCGGCTTGTGTCCGCTCGCGTGCCTCCATGCCGAGTCGGCCAGCTGTGCCGGAGGCACTACGCGCGCCGGTTAGCATTGCAGCTGGAGCACTGAAGCCTGTCAGGCCCCCGACAGTTCGCGCCACTTGACCGATTCCGGCCGCGACGCCGCCCGTGATCCCCTGAGCAAGCGTCTGAATGTTGAAGAGGACAAAGGCACCGGCAGCACACAAAAGAAGGAAAGCGGCGACATCATCAAGTTGAAGCCTGCGCTGGTCGGCCGCCGCAGTGACCTTCGTCAACTCTGGATCCATCGCGGAGATCAGGAACGCAGCAACCACGTAAACGAATAACGGAATGAGCGCGTACATCAGCACACTTTGGAACCATGCCATTCCGTAGCTTCGGGTGGATTGAAACAACAAACATGCAATGAAAATCGGCGCGGTTCCTAGCAGCACCCACATCATGACTTTAGCGAGCAGAAGGATCGCGAGAGCGACGGCAATAAACACGCCGACGAAAAACATGATGAGGAAACCGACCATTGCCGGGAGAACGGAAAAATATCCGGCCTGCTCGGCAAAGGCCCCCGCCGCTTTGTTGGCCGTTTCCCAGATCATTGACAGGCCGTTCGTCGGCTCCGTGATGCCTGTGTTGCTCACAGCTAGAATGGCGCGGCCAACATCTTCCGGCGTATCGCTCAGCCAGGTGTAGAAGAATGTGTTGAAGTTACCCCATGAGTTTATGAAAGCAACGATTAGCGTCATCCTGACCACGCGGCTGATGACCTCGCCGACACTGACCCGAGCCGTCCCCATGATCAGTTGAAGACCGTAGTAGGCGACGTAGGCGATCAGTAGCACGGTTAGAAGCGGCGCGACTTCGCTGCCAACTACCCCATAGGCGCTTTGCGTGAAGCTAGCGCCTGTCTGTTCAATCCGATCCAAAAGCCCACCGAGGAAATCCTCCATCGCCCAACGCCCCTATTCAGTTGCTAATGTGTCGATGGCCGCGAGAGCGGCTGATGGATCACCGTTGACGTTCGTCATCGGGCCACAGTCGTGACGCGGATCCTCAACGAAAGACGTCATGTTGGCCGGTCTTTTGCAGGGTGCTGTTTTCTCTTTCGCAGCCGTTCCACAGCCGGCAAGCCCGGCCGTGAACGTCGCAATTAGAAGCACTTTTCCAGCTGTTTCGAATGCCTTAATCACCGTAGGTCATCGCCTTTTTCGAGTTCGACATATCGACAAGACGCTGCTGATTTTGGGCATTAAGCGACTGAACGGTGCCATTCATGACGCCAATCATTTCGTTCAGCACCAGCCCCGACTGAACTTGGAGCTGCGTGTTCTGATCGATCGAGCCCTTGATATCCTCAGCCTTGCCGATCTGCTGACCCGCTTGCTGGAAGGATTGCGTACGCTGCTGCACAGCCTGATTTGATCCAGTCACCAGAGCAGCTACGCCAAGGACCGTATTCATCACTTCCTCATACGACTTATCGCCTGAGAACGTGCTATCGGCCTTTCCCGAAAGGTTTTTCACCAGCTGCAGCCCGTTGATGAATGTGGAGGCTACTTTGCCGATATCGCCGCCCATGCTTCCGAAATTCGGTACGCCACCGCTCATCAAGCTGTCGAAGGACGGCATCTGGGAAACACTGAAGCCATTGCCGATAGCAAGGTTCTGCATAGGGCTTTGCACGCTTCCACGGTCACCCGTTACGGCTTTAAGTGTTTCTTCGACCGTCTTAAGAACCTCTTTGTTGGTATCGAGGATGTCGGTCGTTGTTTTCGATGTTTCCTGAGCAACCTTCAGGTTAGCATTGTCGATTGTGGGGACCTGAGCGTACGCTGTCGAAGCTAGAGCCAGCGAAAACGCCGTTGCGATCGTCTTTTTCATGGCAGTTCTCCTTTATTGTGTACTCAACATCAGTTTCATTTCGGACGCCCGTTCCCTCTTCTGGACGCAAGCTTGTTCCGTTTCATTCCATTCTACGTTCAGCGCCGGGTCACAGAGCTTCACCGTTTCGGGGTCTTTATCGTCTTTTTTCTTCACCGAGCTCGTGCGAGACGAGCCGGACCTTTCACCGAGATCCAGCGCGTTCTTCGAGTTCATGAGTTCAGCCATTGTCGCTCCAAGACGAATGACCTGATTCATCATTTCGAGATTCGCGTTTCGCGCCCCTGAGTTCTGGTCCCAGCTGTCTTGGATCGTGCCCATCTGCATCTGCCCGAGCTGCTGCAACCACGAACTGACATTGCCACTGCTTTCCGTGATGGACTGGCTCGTCGCCATAGCGTTCATCGAGCTGTCACGAGCACCCGAGAAGGCTGTACTGCCTCCTCCATAGTTCATCGGAATGTTGGAGGTATCCGACCCGCCAAACTGCGGCATCCATTGTTTCGTGATGCTCGCGACATAGCCTTGGGTTTCTTTGAATGGTGGGATGCCGCCATACTTCTGCACGTTGCCAGGGCCAGCATTGTAAGCGGCCAGAGCGAGGTTCGTATTCCCGTTGAAACGCTTCAACTGTTGCTTGAGATACCGCGCGCCGCCCCGAAGGTTGTCTTCCATGTTGTTTGGGTCAACGCCGAGGTCCTTCGCGGTTCCTGGCATAAGCTGCGATAGACCCGTCGCGCCTACCGGTGATTTTGCGCACGGGTTGAAGCGGCTCTCTTGATAGACAAGAGACATGAACAGCGTTTCGTCTACGCCCTCTTCCTGGGCAACGCGCTTTACGAGGCCGACGATCTCCGGATTAGCTTGCGCAGCAGACGGCGCGTCGCCTCCCTTCCCTTTTTTGTACATCGAGCAAGTGACGCTCGTGCTGACAGAATGACGTTTCTTGTCTGTTTCCTTGATGTCGTCGGTCGTTTTCTCCCTCACCGTGTCGTCCGCCGTAAGAGCGGCGTCGGTGATTGGAACCTGCGTAAAGGCCGCGCTTGGAGCGCCAATCGACATGGCTGTAGCAAGCAGCACCAGAGTGGGACTTTTCCTCATTCAGCATTCTCCCATCCGCAAAATTTAGCCAACCAGTTTTCCGGCTCGTCTCCGTATTGCTCGCGGAGTGCTGCGCACTCCTCGATCGTTTCCTTTCGCCCGGACAGGACTTTCACCAGATCGGGCATGCTCGACAGGTCGAGCCTGGCTATGACGGAGTCATTGCCGTGCTTGATCAGGAAGGTTCGCTTCTCGGGCGGGGTATTCTTGATGAAGTTGTATTCCTTCACCGTGAGACCAAAGCGCTTGATGTAGCTCTCTTCGTCTGCACGCGGATTTGGGAAGTGAATGTTCGTGGATGATTGCTCAATTAGCGTGTGGGACACCTTCGATTTTGCAATGTCGGCGGCCGATTGAGTGCCAAAGCCTACGATGCCATTGAGCTTGCGAATGGTCTTCATTTTGTCGACAATGAACGCGCTGAAGGTGTCGTCCAGAAGCAACTGCCAGCCCTCGTCCATGAAGAACATGACGGGGTTGCCATCCAGCAGTTCATCAAGCCGATGGTAGAGATACATAAGTGCGGGGGTTCGCAGTTCCTCGTTGCCAAGAATGTTGGTCATGTCGAAGCCGAATACGGTCCTGCCGGAGAAGGACAGCACATCGTGCGGAGCGTTAAAGAGCCACGCTTTCTCACCTTCGATCCAAGGACGAAGGCGGGAATAGAGATCGTTTGCGTCCGCCCGTGCACGTCCCATAAGCAGATTGCCGAGGTTAGTGAGGTTTCGCTGTTGTGCCGGCTCTTCCATGAGGCGGACGACAGCGCGCTCGATGATATCTTCATCTTCCTGGGTGAAGTCGCGGCGATCACGTCCACCGAGCATTGCCTTGAGAAGGCGCTGAAGAAATTCTCTGTTTGGTCCGGTGTTCTCCAACTGGAGCGGATTGAATCCAGTTGGTGTCCCCGGGGAAAGGATCTCGTAAGATCCGCCGATGGCTCGAACGAAGATTTCGGCTCCGCGGTCCTTATCAAAGAAGACGGCGCGCGGCGTTGGCGAAACTCGCATGGCCTGCGCGAGCAGGAAGCTCAAACCGACAGTTTTACCCGAGCCTGTCGGTCCTGTGACGGTAAAATGCCCGATATCGCGGCGGTGGAAATTGAACCAATAGGGCGTCTGCGATGTCGTCTCAAGGATAGTGATGGGAAGGCCCCAATGCGTACGTTCCGCCTGACCACTGGCGAAATTGTGCATCGATGACAGGCCCGAGAAGTTCGAGCTGGAGAGCATCGCCTTTCTAGCAATATAGGAGTGGTTGCCGGGCAACTGCGCCCAAAACGCTGCCTCAAGATTCAGATCTTCACGCAGCCAGTTGATGTTCATGTCCGTGAGGCACGCACCAAGTTCCGAAACGCAGCGGCTCAAGCCTTCGAGGTCCCGGGAAATGCAAAGTAGCGAAAAATGGTGGAAGCCAAACACGGCTTCCTGATTCAGCATGCTGTCGAGAGCAAAATTGATGTCAGATTCTACAGACGTCCCAGCTTCGTCCGAGGCACGGATTTGTCTCTGAAGGCGCGTTATGCGCTCCTGCGCAATCGGCTTGTCGGCAAGGGTAAACGACTGCGTCAGGATAAACTCGTGGTTCACCTGTAACAGTCCGTCCAACATGCCGGGTCCAGTGAAAGGAGGGTACTCCTTGATGGACAGCAGTGCGCCATACCGCGAATCTTCGTCCACGGCGGCATGCGCGTGCAAAGCGCGTTTGGCGAAGTGGAGACGAGATGTTCCAATGAAGTTGCGAATGCCCATACGCGGCAGCCGCATCTTCCGATACACGCTACCCGTGAGGATAGAATTGAAGAATTCGCAGGGCTCGGAATACGGTTCGCCCTTGGTCTCTTCCTCCTGCCCCTCAATCTTTGCAGTATCGTCGGACTTCTTCCGATAGGTTATGCCGAGCGAGCGGGCTCCGTATTTACTCAGTTCACGGACGATATTGCCGATCAGTTCCTCCAGGTCCGTTACCTCTTCGCGAGTGGCCTGTGTTTTTGCGTCCTTGTTAGACTGCGTAAAAATCCGCTTGAGCGTGTCGCCAACACCAAGCGCCCCGCGCATGCCCGAACGGACGATCGTCAAGTAGATCTCGTTTGTGAACATGCGCTTCTGGCGAAGCTGACCCATGTATCGCGTATTCAGGATGTCGCAGAATGATTGATCAAACGTTCCGCCGATCTCGGTCTCGACCTCGCGACGGATCACGGTTGACCATAGGGAAAACCGGCTTGAGCCGAGCGCGCGGATCATCGTGTTCTGGACGACTGATCGCATATTCAATTCGGCCTGGTCTTCGGTCTGGAAAAACAAGCCGTCGAGCTTGATGACGCTTGCGAGCGATCCATTCTCGAGACCTATCACCGTGTCCGAGACATGCCGCATGTAGGGAATATGAACGGACATAGGCCGGTCGTTTCCGGCGACCTTCCCAAATCTAAGCTCTTCTTTGACGACTTTCAGCATGATTATGGTCCGTACGAGTTGGTGCCCCAAAAGCGCTTATTGGGAGTGCGTGGGGTCTTGCGTGACGAAACCTGAAGCACGTCGAGAATTTTCGCGTCCCATGTGCAAAGCGAGAAAAGGACGAGGTAGCCAACAGGCGCGAGCAGAAGTGCCGCGAGATGGTTTGACGCAAGCCAGCCGATGATGGTGAGGCCGATGATCAGCACCACCGCCATGTATGGCACGCCCCATAGGGTAGGTGATCGGGTCAGACCGATCACCAAAGGCGTAAGCGCCGGCTTCTCATCCGAGAACTCGCTCAACTTACTGCCCGCCCACCGAAGAAATCATCTGATCAACAATGGCCGGGGCGCCGAAGACGAGCCCGATGCCAATAACGACCGCGCCGGCAGTAAACCAAGACAAACGACCGGCAAATGCCATGAAGCCCAGGGCGATAACGGCGATGATCGCCAACAACCGGCCAAATGGGCCAGTGATGAAATCCACGATCATCTGCACGGCGGTCTGGATAGGGCCGAAAGCACCGCTACCGCCTCCGCCTGCCCCTTGCGCAAACGCCAACTCTGCGCCGACGATCTGTACCGCCGCGACCACGCCAAGAAGCGCGATCACCTTAATCGCCTGGGATTGACCCAACTTCACACTTTTCATCTGACTCTCTCCTTAGAAGTGCATCACGCCGCCAACAAACTTGCCGGTCTTCTCAACGGCAATTACCCCGCTACCGTTGGCCGTATTCGTCGCCGCTGCCTCGCGGACGACGTATCCGGCCTTCCGCTTGCCCGTAGGCATCGGAAGGCCAAGCTGAAAATTGAGGACCTTTGCTACGTACCCGACCGTCTCCTGAAAGGGCGGTACGCCGCCATATTCATAGATCCGGTTCTCGCCGCTGTTGTATGCGGCGGCTACGAGCAGAGGATTTTGAAACTCATCGAGCAGGAAGCGGAGGTACTTGATACCGCCTTCGATGTTCTGCGCCGGATCGCAGATATCAACGACACCGAACCTCGTAGCGGTGTCAGGAATTAGCTGCATAGGGCCGCGTGCACCTCTGGGAGAGTTGCGTACCACGTCAAACCGGCTTTCGGCCCATGTGATGGCCACAGCAAACCCTTCATCAACCTGATGGCGGCGTGCAGTTTCTACAACCAAGGCTCTGATCTCGTCAGGGGTCATCGGAGATGCGCCGCACTCTTTGCCATTCACTACAGGCAATACTACCGCGTTTTCTGCGCCAATTTGGCTAAGTGAACCTGTCGCCCGTTGAGCAGTCTGAGAGTCGCCAATTGATCGTGTCACGTCCACATAGGGGGTGTTTATTGCGCCAATCTTAGTATCCGGTGAAGTCGCAGTTTCGGTCGCGCTGTTTTGCTTGTTCGCGTCTTTCACTACGCCATCAGCGCCCAAGACAAATTCTTTCGCTGGAACAGCCT
Organism: Agrobacterium larrymoorei; assembly: GCF_013322225.1. Classification (GTDB taxonomy): domain Bacteria; phylum Pseudomonadota; class Alphaproteobacteria; order Rhizobiales; family Rhizobiaceae; genus Agrobacterium; species Agrobacterium larrymoorei_A. Next base: position 77,819 of record NZ_JAAMFB010000026.1, on the reverse strand, counting down.
CGCCAGCCCATCTTTCAGCGAAATTGGTCGCAAGTGACGGTGGTCCAGACGCTTCGCTTCCATTGTATGTGCCAGCTATTCTAGTATTTTTTACAGCATCTTGGGCATATGCACAGTTGGCCGACCACAGCGCGACGAGAGCTGTCCCCAACAGGACGGTGGTGCCTAAAAAGCCTGCCATGCGAGCCCTTTTTTCCATCGTCTCCGCCTGCCAAACGGTGTTGTGATTAGGAAGAAAACCGATTAAGTTGATGCTTGTATGATACCGATTTGGCTCAGACTTACAAGTTTTTGTGCCAGTGTTAAACCCCCTTTCTCAAGGGAATCCGTTGTACCAAGATGGTTAGGGCTAGAAAATGATACGGACCATCATTACCACACTCGCAAGTTGCGCAATGGCAACACAAGCTTTCGCCGTGTCGGCAATTAACAAGGATTACGTCAAGTCGCTCGCCGCCCCCGGTAAAACGGCTTTGGTGATCGAGTACTATGACGGCAACGGAAAGGTTGTTGACCGGAAGGGCTACGCAACGGCCTCAGGATTCAAGGCTGTCTCCGGAACCGACTTCAAAATTGATGATAAGACAACCGTACATCTGTACGGTCTCCAGGCGTGTAAGGGGGATCTGGTCAACCGGACGGAAGACTATGCCGGAACCTGCGATGACTATGCGCTTAAACAGCTTCAGGTCATGTTGCAGAGCCCAAAAGTCGTTTTCTGCCGCGCTTTCGTGAGCGAGCAGGGGGCGCCGATGCAGAATGCGACGTGCTACGGGTACTACAATTACCCTGGTGCCATGGACTCGGTCGATAATTTCGAGGAGCAGCTTCTTTCTCTAGGCGCTCTTCGTCTCGCCAAAAAGCCTGATGGATCAGTGGAGCGGCCTGATCTTCAGGAAGCCGAGAATCTCGGCAAAAAGGGCGACTTCGGCATGTGGGCCGATCCGCGGGTAAAGTCGCAATGAAGCGGATAGCCCTTCTCATGGCGGCACTGATGCCTACCTGGGCTCTCGCAGCCCCGAAGGGCTATTTCGATTTAAGGCCAGACGGAATAACGCTCGAGACCGGGGACACATGGGTATCCAATGGTGAGCGGTTCCGTCTCTATGGCATACAGTCATGTTTGCGCGGTACCAATTATACCGATGCGCACGGTAATACTCGCGATTGCGGCGAGGCGTCCCTCGCTGTTCTTGCCGCGTATATCAAGGACACGCAGCCGATTTGCGCACCAGTCGCTAAGGCAAACGACATTTCGTATGTCATTTGTTACGCGACGGTAGGGAGCCAGCGGCTCGATCTTGGGCAGGTTCTCGTCAGCAGTGGGTACGCTTTCGCTGCCCTGAAGAGCGACGGGCTCCCATATCATGTCCCCTACTCTGTGGCCGAACAGATGGCACAACAGAAAAAGGCTGGGCTCTGGCAGTTCAAAGACGTCCAGCACCCGTCGATCACCCTGAGCCGAGAAGCCAATCAGCGCGCCAGGAAGGCGGAGCAATGAAACATATTCCGTTATTTAGCGTCATCATCGCTGCGATTGCCACGCCTACATTGGCGGCCGATCTACAATATTATCCCCCGCGCTACTCGGGGCGCGTTGCACCACCCGTCGATTCCGCGCCAGTCAGGTTGCCGATCTTCAAAGGCGTTGTAACCGTTCTGGACGGTCGAACTCTTTGGTATGGCTCTCTCGGACGTGGCTATAAGGTCCGCCTCGCAAATATCGATGCATGCGAGCTCCCGCAATGGGCTCTTAACCCCAAGTGGGTGGATCGAACGAAGAACCAAGCGCCTATGCCGGTTCCTTGTGGCCCGCTTGCGAAAGCGTGGCTTAAGCGAACCATTGGCAACAAGGTGACGGTCTGCACGACGCTTGGCTATGGGAATGATGGCATTTCTCTGGCTCAATGCACGGTCAAGGGTCGAGACGTGGCGACGGAAATGCTGCGCGTAGGTTGGGCGCGATTGGATTCCCCCTACGCCAACCAACAGTACCTTTCCTATCAGCACGATGCCATGGCCGCCCGTTATGGAATGTGGGGCACCTACGTGCTCGACATGAACGAATGGCGGCGCAAAGCGGTTGATAAGACCCTTGAGCGGCGGCCTCTGGCGGATTTCAACCTTTTGGCAGAACGAAAAAGCGAAATCTCGCCGCCGTTTGATGACGCACGCAACAAACCTAAGAGGACAGATCGATAGTTGCCGGATATCGCACATATCGCGACATCGTTCGCGGTCGACCCGATGGCGGCGCTTTTGGTTGCCATTCCACTTTCGCTCGCCCTGATCGTGCCCTGCGAACGTTTGTGGTGGATCCACGCCCCCTGCGCTCTAGTCCTCCTCGTGGTCTCAGCCTTATTCCAGGCCGAGCGTCATCTCGCTTTCGACAGCTATCTTGTCGGCTTTTTTGCATTTGCGGCGGTTTGCCGGGATATCCCAAACCGCGCCCTCCTCTACCGCGTCGGTATCCTCTGGTTTGCAGCATTCTCGTTGATCGCCGCCGTCATACATGCGGCCTCCGACCGAACAGACCCCCACGCGATAGAAGCCAAGATCTCACACCGGCCAATTCCGCAGTGAACGAATGAGAGAGGGAAAGCTAATGAAAGCTCTGTATTTTGTCGCCGCAGGTGTTGCGGCTTTTGCCATGACACCTGCCGCAAGGGCGCAAGATGCGTCCTGGGGGTGCCAGATCCTCCTTTGCGCAGCGTCCAAAAACCCTTCATGGCAGGGGGTTGGGTACTGCGTGCCGCCCATGCAGAAATTGATTTCGGCGATGAAAAAGCCCGGCTTTTCGTGGCCGATCTGCGAAGAAGCTAAAGCCGGGAAACCCGGCCATGAACCTTTTGAGGATTGCCCTGCCGGTTTCCAGGCCGGACGGGCCTCGTCTGGCCGCGACAACGACTCCCTCTTTGGCGGTGGCGAGGCGAATGTATGCACAAAGACGGTCAACCAGTGCAGCAACCGTGGCGCGTTCCGGACGCTCTATGGGAACGAACGCGCAAACCAGCAGGCTGGCATCACAATCCGCGAACTCAATTCAAACAATGACAACGGCTTTGGCAACAGCTGCCAGGTTGTCATCACGCAGCCAAGGCCAATGAGAGCTGCCCCCTATTTCTTCGATATCCCGAACGACAAAGGCGTGAAGGAACGCCATTGGTTCAACCTCAATCTATGAGGACGACTCCTTGAATCAGAATATCCTACTCGTAATCGCTACCGGCGTCGGCATTGCTGCCGGCTCCGGAGCGACTTACGTTTTGATGCCGCAGCCAAACCCGCAAGTTCGCGCACCCACGCAGGAAGAGATTGTTGCAGCCATATAAGCTGATCCGTCTCTTCTCCCGCGCGATCTTGTAGCTCCGACCCTGGAGAGGCCTTGGCCGCATACCCGTGTGTTTTCACGGCGCATAAACGAGCAAGTGGATCATCCCATAGATAACCATAGCTTGCGGCATAGGTAGCTGGACCAATGACCCCAAGCGACGGGGCGTCGGCAGAGATCGCAATTTTGATTTTTGAAATTGACCCGACCATCGCGACGCGCATCCCTAGGCGTTCCATTCCATTCAGGGTAGAGTAATTTTTGCTGTTGCCTGAAGCGGATTTATGACCGCATTACAGCCAATACCATGATCTTATCGATGGCTATAACGTCAACGGTCAATCATACCATGTGAGGAATCTCAACTTTAATATAGAGTTGCTGTAAGAAATAATTTACCACGATTTCAAAACAATCTCGCGAAACTAAGAATGACAGCCCTGATGCGGCCAGCTTTCGACGCCGGCGTCGCACTAACGCGTCGACGAGCGCATCGCCCGATCGCCGGTCGGAGAAGGCTTTGTCAAACGCTCCCAATTCACCGACGCCTGCGCCTCGCTGTGGATCGATGGCGAGCTAGTCCATCTCGAAGACCTCGTCCTCCACGACGCCACCAAAGATATCCGCACCCAGAGCCACGAGCTCAACATCGCCCGCGATGTGTTGCGCACCAGCCGGAGACTTTTCGCGCAGCCGCCTGGCTGGGCGCTGTCCAATCGTCACCCCCCCGTTTCACGCTTGCTCACGCAGGTCCGCAACTCTTCTCCGAGGAGGGTTGTCGAATTTCAGCAGGATTGATCCATTCTTCCAATTCGGGCCGCTCGGTCTAAGCCCATGTAACGAGCTGTATTTAGACAGATTTTTTGATTTAAACCCAGTCATGGCGAAATGATCTACTGTGGCAATCTTACCCGGTAATCGACATACAAGTCATCACAGGTTCGTCACCAGCGTTTTTTTTGATCTGGAGACTTGAACCTCAAGTAGCTTTAGCTTGTATCACCGCTGCAGGGCCGCAGCGTCACCGTTTCGCTGCAGCAAGACAGACAAAAGCAATTGAGTTCGAGAGGAATGACATGACAGGTTCTTTGGTGACGACGCGGCGAGGTATGCTGTGTTTAGGTGCTGTTTCTGCGGTTTTGACGTTATCTGGATGCAAGACGACAACCAGCAGTGAAGCATCCCCGATTGGCACCCCTGCACCGCCACCACGCCGCCCTGTTGGTCCTCCGTCAGAGGAGGAAATGATGCTGCGTTACGCGCCTGTCGTTGATGAGGGCCACCAGCTTCCATCCATTCCCTTCAAAGAGATTGACCCGGTCTTTTACCGGCAGAGAGTTGAGAATACGACTGGACAGGCTCCTGGGGTTGTCGTCGTCAACGTGCCAAAGCGCTTTCTATATGTTACGGAACCGGGTGGAACGGCGATGCGATACGGTGTCGGGATCGGTCGAGCAGGTTTTGCGTGGGAAGGTGAGGGCATTATTCAGTGGCGGCAGAAGTGGCCTCGCTGGAAGCCGCCTGCGGAGATGATCGAACGTCAGCCGGAGCTAGCAAAATATTCTGTAGAGAATGGCGGACAGGAGCCGGGTCCCAATAATGCTTTGGGCGCCCGCGCACTCTATATTTTTCAAAATGGCAAGGATACGCTTTACCGGCTGCACGGCTCTAAAGACTGGCGCTCCATCGGCAAGGCCGCTTCTTCCGGCTGTATTAGGTTGATCAACCAGGATGTAATCGATCTCTACGCCAGAGCGCCTTATAAGGCCCGTATCGTCGTCCAGCAGAGTTAAGCGATGGATGCGACCACTTTCCGCTCTAGGCTCCTCACCGTTTCTACAGTCGTCGCCGTTTTCTGTATATTCGATCTGGTAGTAAAATATATCATTGTCGCTTGTGTGATGAACCCGCCGAAGGTGATTGAGGTGACGCCATTCTTTAACCTCGTGCTTGGATACAATCCAGGTGTAAGTTTCGGGATATTTGCGCAGAATACCGACGCTGGGCCTTACATTCTCGCAGCGTTGCAGTTCCTGATTGTTATCGGGCTTATTGTCTGGGCCTTAAAAGCGTCAAAAGCGGTTGAGCGGTTTGGATTAGCAATGATAGCAGGTGGTGCGGTCGGCAATGTCATTGACCGTATGAAGAACCGCGCGGTCACGGACTATCTCGATTTCCACGCTTATGGCTGGTCTTGGCCTGCGTTCAACATGGCAGATGTTGCGATAGTCTGCGGAGCTGCCATCGTAGTCTTGGATAGTCACAGGTCGCGGGACAGCAGCGCGGCCTGAGAAGGACTTTTTCGGGATGGCTATTTCACACATCTATTCCCGTTCGGGCGCACCGTGATGATGGTTTCTGATCTGCTCATCAGAAGAAAGAATGCGAAGTGGGACAACTTGCGAGAGACCATCAAAAAAAGTTACGGTTATCTCGGCGTTGGTAAGGGGTTGAGCAGACTTGGAGAAAGTAAGGAACAGAGTCCGCGACGACATGTCGAGTTCAGCTTGATGCGGAATAGTGATGAATGCCTCCCTCAACGTAATCTTATCGCGTTGAGTTTGGTCATTTCTCAATGAGCTGACCAAGATCGGTGTTCCATACCCTGATATCTCTACGTTCGTTAGAGCGACCGCCGATTGCGATCCGTTATATATCGTAAGGTAAACTCTGTCTGACCCTTCCGCAGACCGCACCAACTCTGCGTGTTCTATGACAACGTTGTCGTATGTCGCGAGATGATCTGTCTGAGCTGCCGCAGCACTTGTCACAGCGATCAACGATACCGCCGAAACGATAACCGGCCTTATTAAACTGACTTGGCGCATAAAGGTCTATTTCGAATTCCTCGGTTCCGACAACCGCTTATAGCTCCATTTTGTCATTGCGATGTTCATTCTTCCGTGATGCGTGATGCCTGAATGAGCGTAACAAAGCCACTTTGCGGGCTCAGATTACGAAATCAATGAAAAGCTTGATACTCAAAGCGTGATGATAATGGCGATAAGCCATGCGAATGCCACCAAACCTAGCGGTGCTGTCAACCTTCCCATTTGGTTTTTTCCGATGTGAACATGGCAAGGCGAACGTTGCAAAGCATTACGACCTGAGTGGAAATGAAGAGCGGCGCGTCGACCTGTTTAGAAAGCCTTCCGTAATGATCTGGCAGCAAGCCTTGCTTTAACCTACAAATTTATTCTTCTGGAATTTAGGCCATTTCACCGGACGTGTAGGTTAGTATGATTTAGCACTGATGAACTCCCGCAGAGAACCACCTTCAGTTTAGAATGTTGATGGAAATGTGTAACCGATACCTGATCCTGACGAGGCTTTAAGGAAGGACTCCACCCATGATCATCAAGCGGATTGCATAGGCTACCACAGTGAGGCCAAGCACGCTGGCAAGCCAGATGCCAATGAACCACAACAGCCGTCTGGAAAGAGATGTCGGCATCAGTGATATCCCTCTTCTGGATCAATCTTGCCGCGAAACACCCAGTAGGCGTAGCCGGTATAGGCAAGGATGATGGGAATGAGCACGCTTGCGCCGACCAGCAGGAATGCCAGCGAACTATCCGGCGCCGCAGCCTCCCAGATCGTCAGCGCCCCCGGCACGATATAGGGATAGAAGCTGACGCCGAGACCGGCAAAGCAGATCACGAAAATACCAAGCGCGGCCAGAAATGGCTGAAGATGCTTGTCTCGAGTCAATCCCTGCCAAAGAGCCGCCGCGCAAAGAACCAAAAGCAACGGCACGAAGGCAGAGAAAAAGGCTGTTGGCCAGCCGAACCAGCGCTCGAAATAAACCCGGTTGATAAAGGGCGTCCATAGGCTGACGACGCCGATGAGGGCCAGCGTCGCAGCAGCGGAAACCATGGCAATCTTTCGTGCATGTGCCTGCAACGGACCTGTTGTCTTCAGGTTGAGCCACGTCGCACCCAGCAGCGCATAGCCCACGACGACGGCGACACCCGTTGTGATACTGAACGGCGTCAGCCAATCCCACCATCCACCGGCATAAGCGCGGTTGGAAATCCTGATCCCCTGCACCAATGCGCCAAGTGCAATGCCCTGCATCATGGCCGCAATTGTGGAGCCGATGCAAAAGCCCCAGTCCCACCAGATGCTGCCGCGTGTCGTTCTCCAGCGAAACTCGAATGCAACGCCGCGAAAGATCAATCCCAGCAGCATCAGGATGATCGGCATATAGAGTGCGGGCAGCACCGTGGCATAGGCGACGGGAAAGACGGCCATCAGCCCTCCGCCGCCCAACACCAGCCAGGTCTCGTTACCATCCCAAACCGGAGCGATGGAATTCGTCATGACATCACGGTCATGTCTCTTTGGAAAGAACGGGAAAAGGATGCCAATACCGAGATCGAAACCATCGAGGATGACATAGGCAAGCACGGCAAACGCGATCAGGGCCGCCCAGATAAATGCAAGATCAAACATCATGACGAACTCCGGAAAGGTCTTGCGTGAGGCCGGGCGTAATGCCGGCCGTTCGCGTTGGGGCATGATCCAGCTCGTGATCCTCATCGAGAACAGGCGTGCGGCGCATCAGCCGCAGCAAATAAAAGACACCAGCCCCGAACACGACGAAATATACGATGATGAAGGCGAGAAGTGACGCGCCAACGGCAGGTGCTGCGATGGGCGAGAGGCTGTCGGATGTGCGCAACAGGCCATAAACCGTATAGGGCTGACGCCCCACCTCAGTCGTGTACCAACCGGCCAGAACCGCAACGAACCCCGATGGCCCCATGAGAAGGGCTGCCCGGTGCAGCAGTCGGTTATCATAGAGACAGCCTCTCCACCGCGCCCACAGCGACCACATACCAACCAGCAGCATGAGAACACCAAGGCCCACCATGACCCGGAAGGTGATGAACGGGATCAACGCTTTCGGACGATCACTCCTGTTCCATTCCTTCAGGCCCTTGATTTCTCCATCCAGCGAGTGGGTAAGGATCAAGGAACCGAGTTTGGGAATTTCGACCGCATATTTCGTTTCCTCCGCCTCATCGTCCGGGATACCAAACAGAATGAGCGGTGCGCCGCGATGCGTTTCGTAGTGCCCCTCCATCGCCGCAATCTTCGCGGGCTGATGCTCCAGCGTGTTGATGCCGTGCAGATCGCCAACGAAGATCTGGATCGGGGTGACGAGCGCCGCCATCCACATCGCCATGGAAAACATTACCCGCGCCTGCCGATTGCTGCGGTCTCTCAACAGGTGATAGGCGCCGACGGCACCGACACCGAAGGCCGTGGTGAGGAATGCGGCAAGCACGGTATGAACGAGGCGATAAGGAAATGACGGGTTGAAGATGATCTTCCACCAGTCTGCGGGCAGAAACTGTCCGTTCTCACCAATGGTGAAACCCTGTGGCGTCTGCATCCAGCTGTTGGCCGACAATATCCAAGTGGCGGAAATCAGGGTGCCGACGGCGACCATGGCGACGGCAAACATGTGCAAGCCATCACCCACGCGCTTGCGCCCGAATAAAGCAATTCCGAGAAAGCCTGCCTCCAGGAAAAAGGCCGTCAGCACCTCATAACCCATAAGCGGGCCAATAACCGGCCCGACCTTATCGGAAAACACCGCCCAGTTGGTTCCGAACTGGTAGCTCATGACGATACCGGACACGACACCCATGCCGAAAGTGATGGCAAAGATGGGTTTCCAGTATTCGAAAAGTTTCAGATAGACCGGATCACGTTTCCACAGCCACAGCGCATTCAGCACAGCAAGATAGCTGGCGGTGCCGATTGAGAAGGCCGGGAAGATAAAGTGGAAGGATACTGTAAACGCAAACTGTATGCGCGCCAGAAGCTCCGCACTGAAACCATCAAACAATTTGACCTCCATCAAGGCACGAGATTGCTTGTCGTTCTATTCCTGTTTGTGCTGGACGGCTGCGTGCCAAATTACCGCGTGCCAAAACATCACACGCGGCATTGTGACGCTATATCACGTCCTGTAGTTCAAAGTTAGTGTACGGTGATGGCCACAGGTCTGGTTGCTTCAGCGATGGTCGGCGGCATCAAATTCCACGGAAGCCGTTGCTCCAATCGGCATATCTTAGATTTAGTTGCTTTCGAAAAGTTGCGGGGAAAACAGGCACGTTGGCATGTTCTTGGTTCGATAGGTGTCCCAGATTTTTGATATGCACTCTAGGCTTGTCTCTAGGGCGAAAATGAAAGATTGAATAGTTTGGCGAAATCAGAACGCTGTTTCGCAGCTCTGGGAAAATTGATCCAATAGGTTTTTCGGGCGGCTTTCCAGGGAGCCGCAGCTTTCGTGAAGAGTGAAAATTGTTGTGCGGGCGCAACTTCGACGATCCGCGAGACAAAGGCTCAGAGCCGTTCGCGTGGGAATCTGCTCTCATCAGAACCTAGTTGCGACCTACAGCATTCATGGCGTTCTGAGCGCACTACCTTTCAGAGCGCAATGACCAACGGCCGCTGAAAATTTGGACAGCAAACAAACGCTACGTTTCCGTTACGTTGGATTTTTCGCAGAACTGGGCCTTGCGCGGTTGGCGATTGCTTAAGAAGCAGAATTGACCTCAGACCCCGAAATTTTGCGTAGTTTGTTTCTATTGTAATGATGTAACAAACGCTGCTCAAGTTCCGGATAGTTTAGCCATCCACCCCTAAGCATTCCCATCTCCACTTGAATCGAGAGCCTCTATGACAACGACATATTTCACGGCGTGGATAGGGGAAGGTTCTGCCAAGATTCGCTTTGTTCACCGGGCGCCTGTTGGAAAGAAGCGCATTTATAATCTCAGGTCAGCAGTCTTACAGGGCTTGTCGATCAAAGGCATAGACATGTCCCTAATGATCACCGCGGGAGTCAGCAGAGTTCCGACAATAGCGTTGTATCTGGCTGGAAGTTTACCACAGAATTCAAATCTGCGGAGCGTACTTGGCTTTGTCATTATTCTGTCAGCCACGCTGCGCTGACAGTTATCTGGTCTTTGATCCACATCGTTTCGGAATCGGCTTTCGTGAAACATCACCGGGCGATCGAGGCCGAGCGGGAACTGACGCAAGTGCTGATCTCCCGCAATGCATTCGACACCACCAGACCAGACGGAGCTGCAGTGTCTGACATCGCGACGAGGGGATACCCTACGCCGCGAATTCGCTGGATGTGGTCATATTGCAGAAGGTTGCTTACTTTTAGATACATATGCAATTTTATCGCCCTTGCAATTTTATCGCCCTGTTTCGATGTAACTTCTCTAGCAACTGGAGGGTCAATGACTTGCCCTGTCACTTTCTGGCACGATGAAAGCATTTCTCGCAGGAAGCATGTTCACGGGGTTCGGCAGCTTAGAAACATGTCCAGTTCAGGCTCGTAGACCCTCGTCGTAACGTTCATCATTGCAAGGAGGCTAGAAAACAAATTATCGTGCGAAAGCGGTTTTAACGCCGAGCTCTTCAAGCAATCGAGGCTAAGTCCCATGGAGGACGCGAATTGCTTGTCGAACCAAGTGACCATCGGTATGCGCGTCTGCTCATCCGGTGCCATAAAATATGGCGTTCCATGAAGGAAAAGCCGGTTTTCACCCAGTGACTCGCCATGGTCCGAAACATACAGAAAGGCAGTTGAAAGCTTCGCGCTTCGCGCCTTAAGGCGTTCCAAGATTTTAGCCAGAACGAAATCGGTGTAGAGAATTGCGTTGTCATACGCATTCACAACTTCGGAATCGGCGCATTTTGTAAGTTCCGCCGTCTGACAATCTGGGACAAAACGTCGAAAGGCCTCTGGATACCGCTCATAGTAAGCCGGGCCATGGTTGCCAAGTTGATGTAGTACCAGCACGCTGTCCTTCGTCACGCTGTCCAGCCAGTCATCGATCTTGTCCAGAAATATCTCGTCTTTGCAGTCGCCGTCCTTGCAGAAACGCGGATCTACGGATCCAGTGAGCCGTATGTTGCGAATGCGATCGGAGACCCCTTTGCTTCCCGTGTTGTTTTCCATCCATGTTACATCGACACCGGCGCGGGAGAGCACGTCGAGTACGTTTTCATTCTCTAGTCCTAGCCTATGACTATAGCCTGACCGCTTGAGGTTCGAGAACATGCAGGGAAGGGAAACGTCTGTTGCAGTACCGCAGCTGGAGACATTAGGCCAGTAGATAACGTTCTGCAGAGCGAGTTCCGGGTTCGTTTGGCGGTTGTACGAGCCAAGCGAAAAGCTCGCCCCTCGCGCCGTTTCACCGACGACAAGGATGACAATTCGTGGCTTCATGGAGCCATCCGCTCGTAAACCGATTTCTGCGTCTTCTCCTAGAGGCTTAGCTACGATCGCAACTTCCTGGCTCGCGTTGAAGACGTATTTTACGGCACCGACGAGCGGAGTTATTGGATTTAGTGTCTTGACCAAATCCCTCTTGGTTCTGACGATCGTAGAATAGGGCTTGTAGAACGTCGCCCCGACCCCTGCGAAAACCACAAAGCAGGCAAAGATCGTCAGGCCATTACGGAGCAGCTTAGAACCGATTGGACGGTGAACTATACGAACCCACATTAACAGGGCGGACGGCAGTACGAAATATATCGCAAAATGTGTGAGGAGCCCGAAGGTTACCAGATCTTTCGATTCTGCGACGGTCGTCTCAAAAACGTTCCTTACCATGTCCGTATCCACGAACACACCGTATTTGTCGGTGAACCAAGCCGCGCCAGTTGCTACGCCGATGTAAAAGATTATAATTGGTTTGATGAGATATTTGACCGATATCAAGACCGTGCCAATGGTGAACAAGGCAAACAGCGCGATGTACAGCGAGACTAAGGCCCAGACATCACTCTCGAAGTAGATACTCGCCTTAGTCCAAAAAGTGACGTTGAGGCACGTTAGCAGATAGGTAGCCGTCAACATACTGATCGTGATGCTGCCGATCGCGGGCCGAAGGCTGTGCATTATCCTTCGATGTCTCCCGGAGCGGTTAGTGGATGTTTTTCTCATATGATCATGCCGTTTCATTGGAACCGGCGATCCTGATACTATGTATAGTGACTAGAGATACAAGCTTTTTTTTGGGTTATGTAGCAGATGCCACGTGGTTTCGACTGTCGCGATTTTTACGTCGAGTTCTCTGAAACCAACAGCGCACGATCTTGCCGGCGCGATTGTCGTATTCGGCGGCGAGTTTTGCCTGACCAATACGAATGATACGTGTCCAAATATTCCATGAAATCTTTCCGTTTGGAGAGGACCGTAGGCACTCGTGCAACCTATAAAGGCAAATTTCAAAAACTGTAATAAACCTTATAAATCAATATTTTAGTTTAGTTCTGTATCCCTTGTAGAAATCTATTGGATCAGAACGCCCAGTTCACGGGCCCTGCGGACACAGCTAAGAGCTATTTCCAATTTTCAAGCAACTCATCATAAACTTTCCTCTTGCACCTCTAGTAGCTAGAGGTCGTAGAACTCACTCCCAGTGATAGTGAGGATTCCTAGATGAGCGATTCGCTGCAGACGAGATTTCGCGTTGGGGGCATGGACTGCGCGTCCTGCGCATCGAAGATAGATACTGCCGTCAGGCGCATGCCGGGTGTAACAGATGTGTCCGTCTCGGTCACTGCCGGAACGATGACGGTCAAGCACGACGAGACGAGCGATCTTGACGCGATTGCGAAGCAACTGTCCGGGCTCGGATACGATGCGACAGCCATTCAGGCAAAGGCGAAGGAAGGTGCTGCCGAACCCGTCCATATCCACGGCCCAAACTGCTCGCACGACCACGATCATTCAGGTCACGACCATTCCGGCCACTCCCATGATCAAGCTGGACATAAACACGTCCAACAATCCGATCCGGTCCCGCAGCCAGAGGTCGGCACGCCCGGACCACTTCAGGCGCGCTTCCGCGTCGGCGGTATGGACTGTGCCTCGTGCGCCGCAAAGATCGACACTGCAGTCAGGAGGATAGATGACGTCGAGGACGTGTCCGTCTCCGTCACTTCCGGGACGATGACAGTCAAGCATGGTCAGTCCGCAGATTTGAAGGCTATCGAGAAACAGGTCTCGGGTCTTGGCTATTCGATTGTTCCCATCGTCAAGAAGGCGACGTCGTTGAGCCAGAGCAGCTTGCATGAGGGCCACGATCATGGCTCAAAGACCGGGGAGGTCGACGTGGAAGGCCTTCACGGCCACGACCATGGTCCGTCAGAAGGGCCGTGGTGGAAGAGCAAGAAGGGTCGTCTCACCATAATGGCGGGTGCCGCGCTCGTGCTTGCATACGGTGTAGGCCATCTGTTTCCTTCCATAGAAAGATACGCGTTCATTGTAGCTATGATGGTTGGTCTCGTTCCTATCGCCCGCCGCGCTTTCATGGCGGCACGGGCGGGAACACCGTTCTCCATCGAGATGCTGATGACGATCGCCGCCGTAGGAGCACTGATCATCGACGCCACCGAGGAGGCTGCTGCGGTCGTCTTCCTGTTCCTGATCGGCGAACTCCTCGAAGGCGTGGCCGCAGGCAAGGCACGCGACAGCATCAAGTCGCTGACGGCGCTGGTCCCCAAGACCGCTCTCCTGGAGGAAGGTGGGAAGACCCGCGAGGTTCCTGCCGAGACGCTTGCAGTAGGCTCGATCATCCTCGTCCGGCCGGGCGACCGCATCTCGGCCGACGGTGTGATCGTTGCTGGCGAGAGCTCGATCGACGAGGCTCCTGTTACAGGTGAAAGCGTTCCGGTTCGCAAGGTCATCGACGACAACGTCTTTGCAGGTACCGTCAATGGTGATGCAGCACTACGCGTCAGAGTGACAGCCGCGGCTGCAGACAACACAATTGCGCGTGTTGTGCGACTCGTCGAAGAGGCTCAGGAGTCCAAGGCGCCGACAGAACGCTTCATCGATCGTTTCTCCCGCTATTACACGCCAGGTGTGGTTGTCGTAGCTGCTCTGGTCGCGGTCATTCCTCCACTGCTTGGCGGCGGTGACTGGAGCGAATGGATCTACAAGGGTCTTGCCGTGCTTCTCATCGGGTGCCCCTGCGCGCTCGTCATCTCGACACCAGCCGCCATCGCGGCGTCGCTGTCGTCAGGTGCGCGCCGCGGTCTGCTTCTCAAGGGCGGTGCAGTTCTGGAAGGGCTTGGCAAACTTACAGTAATAGCATTCGACAAGACGGGTACACTCACCGAAGGCAAGCCAAAGGTGACGGATATCGTGCCGTTTGGTCGCAAGGTCGATGAAATCCTACGGTATGCAGCCGCGCTCGAAATGGGATCGAGCCATCCGCTCGCCCTGGCAATTCTGGAAAAGGCAAACGAGGACGGTATCGATGCTTCGGCTGCGACAGACGCAAAAGCGCTCGGCGGCAAGGGTGTGACCGCGATGATCGACGGGGTGGAGGTGTTCCTGGGCTCGCCCAAGGCCGCTGCGGAACGGGCGACGATCCCGATGGCGCACTCGAAGACGATTACCTCTCTCAACGACGAAGGGAAGACCGTCTCCGTGCTCGTGATCGGTACAGTTCTCGCTGGCGCCATCGCCATGCGCGACGAGCCGAGGGCCGACGCCGTGGCAGGCCTCAAGGCCCTGACCGACGCCGGCATCAAGACCGTGATGCTGACTGGCGACAACAAGCGGACTGCGACGGCCATCGGCGCTCAGCTCGGAATTGAGGTCCGTGCCGAGTTGATGCCCGAGGACAAGCAGCGGATCGTTGGCGAGTTGAAGACGGAAGGGTTCGTGGTTGGAAAAGTCGGCGACGGCATCAATGATGCTCCTGCGCTGGCTGCGGCGGATGTCGGGATTGCCATGGGCGGCGGTACCGATGTTGCCTTGGAGACCGCGGATGCTGCCGTCCTGCATGGCAGGGTCGGAGATGTCGCCCTCATGGTCGATCTCTCGAAGCGCACCATGCGTAACATCTTCCAGAACATCACCCTGGCGCTCGGTCTCAAGGCAGTCTTTTTGGTCACGACCATCATTGGTGTGACCGGGCTGTGGCCAGCAATCCTTGCCGACACTGGAGCGACTGTGCTTGTTACCATGAACGCGCTGCGCCTGTTTCGCCCAATTCGTTGAGGAAGCGGGTTCTAAGACTATATGTTGCCGGGATATCTCGATCATAGCCGAACCCTCGGCCATGATCGGCGTGAGGAGCAATCCACACGAACTGGTTCAAGGACGCGGGCAGTCCGCGAGGAATGGAGACGACTTATGAAGCTCAGGATCATCACTTCTGCGGCGATCGCGGCCATCGTCGCCACGACAGGTATTCCCGTCTCATCCGGCGCACATGACTTCAAGGCGGGCGGCCTCGAACTGAAACACCCTTGGTCGGCCAAGGCCCCTCCGGTGGCTCCCGTACTTGGCGCATATCTTGTGATCGTGAATACCGGAACGGAAGCCGATCGGCTTGTTGGCGGTAGCACGCCCGCCGCCGAACGTCTGGAGCTGCACGAGTCGACACTGGTCGATGGGGTCGCGCGCATGCGACCCGCGAAGCAGGGCATCGAGATCCCGGTCGGGGAGACCGTGAAACTGGAACCGGGCGGGGCACACATCATGCTTGTGAACCCCAGGCAGCGCCCAGGCGAAGGGGAGAAGTTCAAGGCTACTCTGCAGTTCGAGAAGGCCGGTCCCGTCGAGGTCGAGTTCGTGGTTCAGTCAAAGGCGCAGGCCCCGTCGGCTTCCCAAGACCATGGTGCCCACACCAAGCCTTGAATTCGCGCGACAGCGGAGGTCGACCGTGTCTGAAAGTGTCTGCTCGGAACAGGACGGGCGCCTTCGTCATTTTCAAGATGGCGTTCATCGTGTAACCGATCCGCGGACAGGTGGCAGCGGCACACTCAAGTCCGGAGCCATAGCCTGATTTTTCACTTCACGGCGCGTCTGAGCAAACTAGCGTTTGTCCGATGGCGGTGATGATATAGCTCCCGCTTGTCACCGAACCATTCATGGACGATGGTCCCATTATCAATCAGTAGTTGACCAGCATCTGAGGGCTGGTTTCACCTCCGAACCGGGGCTTCACATCAAGCAAGGCCGCTGTTCTCTCGATAATCTCTTTGGTCATCGGCGCTGCGGTGGAAGCCGCAGTCCTTCCTCCGTTCACACCTGTTTTCGGCGCATCGATGATTGTCAGCACGACGTATCGCGGCTTGTCCATCGGAAAGCCCGCGACAAATGCGTTGAAGTTGATGTCGTTGGCATATCTGCCATTTATGACCTTGTCAGCAGTCCCGGTCTTGCCACCCACATGGAAACCTTCGACCTGGGCGCCTCGGCCAGAACCCTTGAGGCCGTTCCAGTTGTAGAGGAACCGCATGTCCGCACTCGTCTTCTCTTTGATGACGGCGCGGGAAACCAGCGCTGCGTCGTCTTTCGAACGTGGAAGGAAGGTGGGGTTCATGAGGTTGCCGCCGTTGATCAGAGCTGCGGCAGCAACGGCGGTCTGGAGCGGGGTGGTGGCTACGCCGTGGCCGAACGAGATCGTGACGGAGTTGATCTTCTTCCACGTCCGCGGCTGGGTAGGTGTCGCTACGCCAGGCATCTCCGTTTCCATCTTGGAAAGCAGCCCCAGTCTCGTCAGGAACTCCTGATGCCCCTCTATCCCGACCCTGTCGGCAACAGCCGCCGTTCCGATGTTTGATGAATACTGAAACACCTCCGGGATCGATAGCGGTCGGTTCTTTCCCTTGAAGTCCTTGATCGTGAATCCGCCCATACGGATGGGGCGGGACGCATCAACGACGGAATTCAAGGTGATCTTCTCCGCGTCCAGTCCCATGGCGAGCGTGAAGCTTTTAAATGTTGAGCCCATCTCGAATGTAGCGTTGCTGATCCGATTGAACCAGCCTTTCTCGTATTCCTTGTCGACCGAGCCATCGGGGAGGGTGCGCGAAGGCTGGTTCGGATCGTAGTCGGGGACCGAGGCCATAGCGATGACCTCTCCAGTTTCCACGTCGAGGATGACGGCACCTGCCGCTTCTGCTTGATAGTTCGTCATCGCCCGAGCCGCGATTTCGCGAACGATATGCTGGACGCGGACGTCGATCGAAAGCCTCACGGGCTCGAGTCGCGTATCGTTCGTCAGACCCGTCGCTCGAAGGTCGGCATACCCCTGCTGATCGATGTACCGCTCCATACCCGCAAGGCCGAGGTTGTCGACATTGACATGTCCGACAATATGGGAGGCGGTGGCTGCGCCCGGATAGAAACGCCGCTTCTCTGGACGGAAACCTATGCCGGGAATGCCAAGCGCAAGAATATCAGATTGCTGCCGTGGCGTGAGCTGGCGACGCAACCACTGAAAGCCGGAGCCGGATCGGAGCTTCCTGTGCGTGTCGCTCCAATCGAGGTTCGGCAAAACGGTTGCAAGTTTCTCCACAACCTCATCAGCGTCGACGATCCGCCGCGGTTCCGCGTAGAGAGATACCGTATTGATGTCAGTCGCGAGGAGCTCGCCGTTACGATCGAGAATGTCGGGACGTGTTGCCACTGCATTGGCGCTAGGGTGAATGGATGCCGTCACCACAGGATCGGTCATGCCATATTGGACGAGCCGTGCGCCGATAACGACGTACATGACTGCAAACCCCGCAATCAGGAAGGTCAGGCGCTGACGACTATCACGCTTGCGGCGTTCCGATGTGCCGACAAAGGTGTTGGTCTTTGTCTTGGATCCCAAACTGAAGTGGGCGCGGCGATTAAGCCGGACGATAAAGCCGATCATATCTAACCGTAATCTCCGAAAGCACTTCTGACCGTGAGAAGCCCAGAACGTCAGCCGATGTGACGTTTGCACCTGGCGGGACCAAAGCCAACCGAGGAATTGTCACGAACCAACCGCAATGAAGTTTGCATTAATATACACTTAAAATTGCATACGACTGATTAACGCTTCGTTATCCTCACTCATCCTGGATGTAGATAAGCAGCCTGTCGCGACGCGCGAGAGACTGATGATCGCAACAATATGTTGTCTGAGGAACTCCCAAATCCTGGCCTTCTTTTCGACTAGGGGAAAGGGTCAGTTTCGGCGAATTAAAGCAAAATACAAAGGCTCAAGGCACCGTAGGATCCCACCTTGCCAACGCCTTCGATTAATGCGAATGATTTGCAATTGCAATATAGCAAAGGCTACGAAGGCGAGGCGGGGCTATGGACAAACCGATCAAAGGCTGGCGGCGAACCGTGGGTGAGGCATCTCTGTCTGACGTTCACCGTTCCATCGGAGTTGCTGCGGGATCAGGCACCTTCCGCAGGGCGATGGCTTTTTTCGGCCCCGGCTATCTTGTTGCAGTCGGATACATGGACCCCGGCAACTGGGCGACCTCGCTGGCTGGCGGATCGAGGTTCGGATACGCGCTGCTCACTGTGGCGCTCGTCTCGAACATCATGGCGATCGTTCTGCAGTCGCTTTGCGCGCGGCTTGCCATTGCCTCCGGGCGGGATCTGGCGCAGGCGTGCCGGGACGCTTTCCCCAAGCCGGTGGCCATGGTTCTATGGCTGCTGGCCGAGATCGCCATCATCGCGACAGACATCGCCGAGGTGATCGGCACCGCGATCGGCCTCAACCTCATCTTCGGCATCCCGCTGGAACTCGGGGTCATCATTACCGCACTAGACGTTTTCCTGATCCTGTACCTACAGAAGCTCGGCTTCCGTTGGGTCGAGGCGCTCGTCATAACGCTGCTCGGCGTGATCGCTGTCTGCTTCACGATCCAGATCGTGCTTGCCGATCCGGACTGGGGCCAGGTCATTCTCGGCTTTGCGCCCACCACCGAGATCGTCACCAACCCCGACATGCTTTATCTTGCGCTTGGCATCCTCGGCGCGACGGTCATGCCGCACAACCTCTATCTCCATTCCGGGATCGTGCAGACCCGCAACTACGGCCACACGCTGCCCGAGAAGCGCGAAGCTCTGAAATTCGCGACGATCGACTCCACCGTCGCATTGATGTTCGCTCTGCTCGTCAACGCCTCCATCCTCATCCTTGCCGCGGCGACTTTCCACAAGACCGGACAGACGTCCGTTGCGGAACTGGGCGAAGCCCATAATCTGCTGGCTCCGCTGCTGGGCCTTGCCATCGCGCCGACGCTGTTCGGCATCGCGCTTCTGTGCTGCGGCATCAATTCGACCGTGACCGCCACCCTCGCTGGCCAGATCGTGATGGAGGGTTTCCTCAAGATACAGCTTGCGCCGTGGCTTCGCCGCCTGATCACACGGGGAATAGCGATCATTCCCGCCGCGGGTGTCACCATCGCATTCGGAGACAGCGGTACCGCACAGCTACTGATCCTCACCCAGGTTGTTCTCAGTCTCCAGCTTTCCTTTGCAGTGTTTCCGCTTGTGATGTTCACTTCCGATCGCGCCAAGATGGGAGAACTCAAGGCACCGCTTTGGCTCTCGTCGTTCGCCTGGCTTATCGCCGTCGCGATCGCCTTGCTGAACATCAAGCTGCTCTACGACTTCGTCGCGTAGTGGCTGCTGCGCGATGACCTCACCGTGAGCAAGTAGCCCCTATCCATCATCGTTACGGTTCTCAATCGTGATCCGTGGTGCACATGTCATGATTGGCCAGCGCCCGGATCACGTAGCAGTCGCGCACCTGGTTGGAGTGGCAGTGTGTCGAGATTCGCTCGAGTTCTGCCTCTAGCTTCCTCAGCCGTTCGATCTTCTGTCGGACGGCGATGAGCTGTTTTGCCGCGATCCTGTCAGCCTCTTCGCATGGTTTCTCCGGATGCTGGCTGAGATCGATCAGTTCACGGATCGCTTCTATGGTCAGACCGAGATCGCGCGCGTGCCGAATGAACGAGAGGCGTTCCTGCTCGGTTCTGGAATAGCGGCGTTGATTGCCTTCCGAGCGCTCCGGCGGGGACAGAAGCCCCATCTGCTCGTAATATCTGATAGTTGGCACTTTTACACCAGTCGTCTTTGACAGGTCTCCAATAGTGAGCATCGATCCTCCGTGCGGCACGAACAGGGCCGCGATATTGCAAAATGAGGTTTCCCCACGGTAATTCAAGTTAGACCTTCGTGTCCTGCACAGCATGGTCCACCGTTACCGTCGGTAGGTGGCTACAATCATGATGTCGATTGAGAACCGACCTTCCCCGCAGCCAGTCTCTCAGCCAGAGGAACGATTCGACCCCGATCGCCGCACCAAGTGCGATCGACGCGACCGAACCAACGATCGCTTCCAAGAGGTCGTGGCCCGTCACCCAGCAGACAACTGCAAGCGTGAGCTTCACAACCGTGTAGCCTGCCACCGAGAAGACCGCAATCCAGGATGCGGCGCTGGCGAATTTCATGATCCGGTATCTCATCGGGCAAAAATAGAACCCGGCGCACTGGATGGAAAATCAAGTTGTCGTGCAGGTCGTGGCCGTCAAAACGATGAATTTTCGAGAGCCACCCCTATTGAACCTCAAGCAGCTAGAGGTCCTATAATCACGCCGAATCGTCAAGATGGATGGTGATCGAGAATTTTCACTCGATCATCTGGGCAGATTTCACGTAGATGTCGTTCTTTACAGATCTGTCGGACGCAGTCCCATGAGCCAGAGCATTAGAAACGCCGCATGACTTCGATATCCAAGACGATCCGGGCACCTGGAACATGTCTCATCCGTTCCGTTCTCCGCCGAGTGGCTGTGATAGCCGTTGTCGGCGCGGCCCTGTCGGGTTGCGTCGTCTCCGACATGGCTCTCGACGACCTCTCTCAGGCGGCGCCTCAGATTTCCGGGAAGCTCCTGACGGAGATGTCGAAGAAGGGTATGAAGCCCGAAAGCCCCGTGCTCGTCAGGATATTCAAGCAAGAAAGCGAACTCGAGGTCTGGAAGATCAACGGGACCGGTCGCTATGCTCTGCTCAAGACCTATCCCATGTGCAGATGGTCTGGAAAGCTGGGGCCTAAGACGGCCAACGGCGACCGTCAGGCACCGGAAGGCTTCTACCACGTGTCCAGAGGTATGCTGAACCCCAAGTCACAGTACTATGTGTCCTTCAATCTCGGCTATCCTAATCGGCTCGAGTCCGCACTCGGCTATACCGGGGAGGCACTCATGGTCCATGGAGCATGCTCTTCGTCCGGTTGCTACGCCTTGACCGATCAGGGCGTCGGCGAAATCTACGCAGTCGTCTCCAAGGCCCTCTCGTCCGGACAGGATCGCTTCCAGGTCCAGGCCTATCCGTATCGCATGACTGCTGAAAACATGGCGCTGCACAGGGACGACGAGAACCTGCCGTTCTGGCGGACGCTCAAGGAGGGCTATGATGCCTTCGAGCTGACGAAGCAGCAGCCCAAGGTTTCCGTGTGCGGCCGCCGCTACATGTTCAACACCGAGTTCGCCGAGGGAGAGCCTCGTGACCCTCTGGCCGCATGCCCCGCTGTCTCGAGTCCGCTGGACCCTCAGCTCGTAGCGCAAATGGCTGCTGAGAAGAGGAAGGTTGATGCCGCAATGGCGGAGCGAGGATCCGCGGTATCCGCGTATGTCGACGGCGGCATGCATCCAAGCTTCCGCGCGCTTCTCAAGAAGGACGGTGCTGAAAAGCTTGCGGCCCGTATCTCGGCGATAAAGTACCCGGTCAGCAGGCCAGACGCAGCGCTTGCCGATCCCTTCAAGGAAATGCGGAAGCGCTCCGAGGCCGTGGTGGAGAAGGGTGGAGATTGAACATGGCCAAGCCCGATGATCGGACGCTCAGGGTGAAACGCAACAACTGGATCATGCTTGCGATCCTGGCGACGTTCGTCGTTGCGGTTTTCTCCTACAGCTTCCTCCACATAGGTCGGGAGGCGAGGCCGGAGGGCGCAGGCACCGCAACCTCCGCCCGACCATGACCGGGCGTTGCGATGTCCATGGATAGCAGCAAGGGGCTGCGAGCCGATATTTTGATCATCGGCGCGGGGCAAGCCGGGCTTGCCGCCGCCAATGCTCTGAGGATGGCAGGGCTGAGCTTCCTGATGGTCGATGCTGGACAAGTGATCGGCGATAGCTGGAGGAACCGATACGACACCCTCACGCTTTTTACGCCGCGACGCATCAGCAGTCTCCCTGGTATCCCGCTGATCGGTGATCCCGACGGCTACGCCACCAAGGATGAATTTTCGGATTATCTTGAGCGGTATGCCGCGAGCAACAGCTACCCGATTATCAGGTCGACGAAGGTCGTCAGGCTCGAAAAGGTGGACGGGTTATTCCTCGCTCATCTGGAAGGCGGCGGCCGCTTGATCAGTCAGGCGGTGATCGTCGCCACAGGTGCGTTTTCCACGCCCCGAACACCCGAAATATCCTATTCGATGCCATCCGACATTCAACAGATGCACGTCGCGAATTTTCGAAATGCGGGCTCGATCACGAATGGGCCTGTTCTGGTCGTTGGAGACGGCGCAAGCGGGAGGGATGCGGCGATCGGACTGGCGGCTTCGCATCGGGCACTGTTGGCACGCGGAAGAAAGCGCAAGCTGCTACCAGAGAATATTCTCGGACGCAGTATATGGTGGTGGTTTGAGCGGCTCGGTCTTCTGCGGGCATCCGCGCACGGGCTGATCGGAAGACGCATGCGAAAGGCAGATCCATTTCCCACGCGCAGCAACGATGATGCTTCTCTCGTCCGGAGCGGCGTTAGCCTCAAGTCCAGGTTGGTCGCACTCGAAGGTAGGCGGGCTAGATTCGAAGACGGGACGAGCGAGTACATCGGTTCGATCATATGGGCGACAGGATACGACGAGGATTTTCGTTGGATCGATATCGAAGGGGCGGTCGGTAGCCGACATGAAGCGATTCATCGCGAAGGTATTTCCCCCGTCGCAGGCCTCTACTACGTCGGACGACCGTGGCAGCGAAACCGTGCGTCCGGCCTTATCGCTGGCGTTGCAGACGATGCAGCATTCGTCGTCGATCATCTTTGCCGATTGCGTGCTGGCAGGACGTAAAAGGGCTAGGTTTCGTCGACCACGTGTCCGATGACAGTCACCGCCGCTTCACGATGATCCTCGACGGTCTCTATCTCCAGGGTGCAGTGACCGATCCCGTGCTTGTCCAACAGCATCTTGCGCACGGCGCGCTTGACCCCGCCGATTTCTGCGAGAGACAGATCGTTGATTACGAGATGGGCTTCGAGAGAGTTGTGTCCTTCGTCGACAGGCCAGATGTGGACGTGGTGCACGTCCTTCACCCCGTCGACGGAGCGCATGTCCGCGACGACCTTCTTCACATCGACCCCCTCCGGTGTGGCCAACATCAGGACGCGTATCGATGTGCCGATTTCGGTGAAGGCCTGCCATAGAATGTAGCCTGCGATCATGAGGGTGATTGCAGGGTCGATCCATGTCCACCCATAGATGAGAACAAGCGTGCCAGCGATGATGACACCCACCGATCCGAGCGCGTCCGAGACATTGTGCAGGAACGCTGCGCGGATGTTCATGCTGGTCTTCGAAAGGGCGTAGGTAAGCATGGCCGTGACGACGTCAATCACGAGTGCGATGCTTGCGATGATGACGACAGTCCATCCCTCGATCGGTTCCGGTGTAATGAACCGCATCACCGCCTCGTAGACGAGGTAGATGCCGATGACGATCAGCGTCGTGTAGTTGATCAGCGCTGCGACGATCTCTGCCCGGACGTAGCCGAATGTCATCGTATCGTCGGAAGGACGGCGTGCAATCCTTCGCGCGCCGTAGGCAATCACGAGGGAAGCGGCGTCGCTGAAATTGTGGATGGCATCGGCTATCAAAGACAGACTGCCGGAGACGATGCCTCCGGCGATCTGCGCAAACGTGAGAAGCACGTTGACCAGGATCGCCCACCAGATGCGCTTGTCGGACGCGTCCGCTCCGTGATGGTGGTTGTGTCCGCTCATGCGATCAGGATCCTGTCTGACGGGTTGGAATACGGGTGTTAGGACCCGGTCTTACTCGCTTCGATTTCGGCCTTGACGAGAGTCAGGAGACCCTGGGGGCTGAATTCTGTGAGAGGCTTCCCGTTGACGAAGAATGTCGGTGTCTGCTTGACGTTGTTGGCTTTAACATCGGCCATGTCCTGGGCGAGAACTTTATCGACCGACGGCGATGCCGCATCCTTGCGTCCCTGTTCGATATCCAGCCCCGCCGATGCAGCGATCTGCCACGCCTTCGCCAGATCCGGCTTTCCGTGATCAGCCCAGATAGGCTGCTGCTCCAGTATGGCCTCGAGAACAGGCTGGAAGCGGTTCTGCTTGCGGGCGGCTTCGAGTATCCGCACGGCGTCGTCGGATCCCTGATGGAACGCGGTGTAGCGTAGGACGAGGCGGACATCGGATCCAGTCTGCGCCATCATCTGCTTGACGATCGGATAGAAGGCCCGGCAGGCCTCGCAGGACGGATCGAAGAACTCGACGATGGTCACGGGAGCGGACACCGGCCCCACGACAGGCGAGTGCATTCTGACCAGGGTGTCGTTCCCCGACACGGGGACTGGTGCAGGTGCAGGTGTCGGCTCGGTGGTGTTGCTGCTATAAAGAGCAGCGCCTCCGGCGAATACGACGATAGCGGCCGATGCCGATGCGAGGACGAGGGTGCGTCTGTTCATGCTGATATTCTCCGGCGCACGATAAGAAGTAGGATGATGATTGCGGTGAATGCTGCAAGCGAGAGAAGAGGTATAGGAAGCGCCCCAAACAGGATCATCCCGTCGCCCGAGCAGGAGGGTCCTTGACCACATGGCTTGATGGCCGTGGGGATGACCTTGAAATAGAGGAGATTGTGGAACGCAGCGATGAGCCATCCGATGGCGGCCAGCGGTGCTGCATAGAACCACGCCCGGCCATCCGACCGGAACGCGGCCACAGCCAGCAGGACAGCCAATGGGAACATGAAGGCACGCTGGTGCCAGCAGAGGTCGCAAGGAGCCTGCCCCATGACTTCCCCAATGAACAGCGCGCCCAAAGTCGAAGTCAGAGCGACCATCCATGCCCCGAAGGTCGGTAGCCACGCCCTGTCTTCCGATTGCACTGTCGCCTGACGCATTTGCTGCCCTCACTGGATTCGCTCCCATTGTGAGACCTCTAGTAGCTTGAGGGTCAAGACCAGTTGCGGAAGAAATAGGTGTCCCGGCAAAAATCGAAACCTGGCTTGGTGCGTCACTTCAGCGCAGAACCGACAAAGGGTGTCAGAATGCTATTGAACCTCAGGCTACTAGAGGGATTACGGCTTTCCGACGAATGATTCCCGATGACATGGGACAGTGGTGGGAGGTTTGATGAAAGGTGTGAGGATTTTCCGGATCGCGATCTGGTGCCTAGTCGCGGTGGTCGCAACAGGGCTGTTGATCCTAGGCCCTGATCTGAATGTGCGTCCGAGTAATGTGGCGGATGCGTCGAACTCATCTTCCCCTGCCATCGGCAAGCCATTTCGCCTCGTTTCGCACAAGGGCCAGACAGTCGATAACGGTGTTCTGGATGGCAAACCGTATCTGGCATTCTTCGGTTTCACGCACTGCCCGGACATCTGCCCCACGACGCTCTTCGAGCTGACCGACCTCATGGCAGAGCTCGGCTCTACTGCGGACAAGTTCAATGTCATCTTCATCAGCGTGGATCCAGAGCGTGACACCGAGACGATGCTGAATGGCTACATGACTTCCTTCGATCCGCGGATCATGGCGCTCAGGGGTACCCCCGAACAGACGGCCACCGCAGTGAAGGCATTCGCCGCCTACTCCCGCAAAGTGCCGACCGATGGCGGGAACTACACCATGGACCATATCGCGGGCGTCTATCTCATGGACGCAGACGGCAGCTTCAAAGGGACACTCGACATGCATGAGCCCCGAGAAGTTCGGTTGCAGAAGATCCGCAGACTCGTGGCGGGCTCAGCGTGATCAGCCCGGATTTTCATCGGGCGTAATTTCAACACTCAAAAGGATATCAAGTGCGGCCAAGAATTTGACACGACGCGGATTCATGATGGGCGGGGCAGGGGTCGCAACGGTCGCTCTGACAGGCTGCTCCGCGACGACAGCCGAAAAGGAGCGCCCCGCAGCTATTCCGGTCGAAAGTCCCGCTCTCGCCACGATATACGGGCCGATGCCAGAAGAGCAGTTCCCGCTTCCCGCCATCCCCTACCAGAAGATCAGCGAGCGCTTCCACCGCCAGATGGTGAGCGATCCCACGGGTGAGCGGCCCGGTACACTGGTCGTCGATACGGCGAACTATTTCCTGTACCTCACATACGAGGGCGGACAGGCAATGCGTTACGGTGTCGGTATCGGTCGGCAGGGATTCGAATGGTCAGGAAAAGGTGTCATCCAGTACAAGCGCCAGTGGTCGCGCTGGACGCCACCTGACGAGATGGTCGCCCGGCAGCCCGAACTGGTAGCGTACAGCATCGCAAACGGTGGCATGGCCCCTGGCCTGAACAATCCGCTCGGTGCGCGGGCGCTCTACATATTCCAGAACGGCGAGGACACGCTCTACCGGATTCATGGTTCCCCCGAATGGAGTATCGGAAAATCAGTGTCGTCGGGTTGTGTGCGGATGATCAATCAGGATGTGGTCGACCTCTATGGCCGGGTGCCGGACAAGGCTCCGGTCGTCGTCACCAGTCTACCTCGATTATCGGCGGTATTTGGGTCAGAAAAAGATGGGTTGTTGCCGCCTCCCCATCTTTTTCTGACCCCTTTTAACGAGGGCTCAGGAGCCATTGTCAAAATGCAGAACTTTTACTGGATTACTGCTCTATCTCGTCGAGAAATCGAGATCGTCTTTGCGATCTTACATCTCCCCAGGGCATCTTGCGCCTATGGAAATAGGTAATATAGAGCCAGCGCCGAGCCTTCGTGACCGCGACGAACATGGCATTGCGCTCTTCATCTATCTGGACTTCGCTTGTTCTATTGATCCTGCACTATATTGCGACCTAGCGCGTCCGGATAAGGTGTTAGTGATACCAAGATTTTCTCGCAGGGTCTTTCCTTCGTAGCTGCTTCGAAACAAGCCTCTCCGCTGAAGTTCGGGGATAACTAAGTCAGCGAAATCGTGAAGGCCGCCTGGTATTGTCGGCGGCATGACGTTAAATCCGTCAGCGCCAAGACCTTCGAACCAAGCCTCCATCTCGTCCGCGACCTGTTTCGCCGTACCGACGACGGTCATATGGCCACGAGACGCTGCTAGGCGTTTGTAAAGTTGGCGGATCGTAAGATTTTCTCGCCGGGCGAGGTCCAGTACCACGGCTTGTCGGCTCAGTTGATTATTTGTAGGCGGGAGGTCCGGTAGTGGCCCGTCGATTGGATAATCCGCGAGATTAACAGTGCGACCGGCCAAACCTTCGAGTAGTCCAAGTCCCACCACGGGCTGAATAAGGTCCTGCAATTCCTCTAATTTGGCTTCAGCCTCAGCTTGACTCCGTCCCACCACAGGGAAAAGGCCCGGCAAGATTTTGATCTGGGTAGGATCTCGACCGAAATCAGCGGCACGAGTTTTAACATCGCTGTAGAATTTTTTTGCAGATTCCAAGTTTGGTTGGACCGTAAATACGACTTCAGCGGTGCGTGCTGCTAGGTCCCGGCCCGCGTCGGAAGATCCGGCCTGCACCACAACCGGGTGACCTTGAGGCGAGCGCGGCACATTTAGCGGCCCGCGAACGCTGAAAAACTCGCCCTTATGGTTAAGAGTGTTGAATTTAGAGGGGTCAAAATAGCGTCCGCTTTTCCGATCCCGCACAAAGGCATCATCATCGAAGCTGCCCCATAACCCAAGAACTACATCGGAAAATTCCTCTGCTCTTCTATAGCGATCAGCATGTTTGACATGTTCGGCATGGCCGAAATTTGGTGCGGCATTTGGATCCGATGAGGTGACAGCATTCCATCCAGCGCGACCACCACTGATGTGGTCCAGGGAGGCAAACTGACGTGCCACATTGTAGGGATCACTAAAAGTGGTGGAAGCCGTCCCTACTAGGCCGATATGGTTTGTTACAGCTGCGAGAACTGAAAGCAGCGTCAGCGGTTCAAAATGCGCTATTCCACTGTGAGCGGAATGCGCGGCAGCTTCCGGCTTGTCGAGGCGAACAGCTGCGATATCAGCGATGAAAAGAGCGTCAAACTTGGCCGCTTCTGCGATCTTGGCAAAATCTGTGTAGTGTTCAAGCTTGTCACCCGCCCAGGTATCTGGATGCCGCCATGCAGCCAGGTGATGCCCCGTGAGATATAAAAAAGCCCCAAGCTTGATCTGATCCTGACGTTTACTCATTGAGATCTCCGGATTGTATTCATATGGCACCTGCAAATGGGGTGTCGCCTAAGCCGCCAGAATGAATCGGTTGATCTTGGCAACGCACTCACTATCAACAAAGTCACCGTCGTAGTTCTGTGTTTCGAGGGTCACCTTGATTGAATCTCCGAGAATTTCCCTCAGCCGGTCCACCACCTCCGTCTGTTCCTTGGCGCTGATCGTGCCACGAGAGAGGATCTGGATCGTTGCGATGGAGCTGCGTTTATTCAAAATAAGCTGGTGGTGGAAAATCGGTTCAGACAGTGAGTAGAGAACGTCATCCACGGAGTTTCTCTGGCGCAAATTGACCGGATAATCATCCTTCCGGCCGAGATGTTCGAACCTACAGCCTCCATCTTGGTCAGGGACAAAATTGAATACGTCACGTGTAGCATAGCGAATTACAGGCATGATCGTGGGGGTGAGTCCCGTGACAAGCAGTTCGCCTATTTGCACGCCGTCAGGCACGAACGAGGTGTAAAGATCAGGGTTCTCGAGCGGCAGGCACTCGAAAACGAAATCGCGAGTGACGCCCCGGTACGTAAAACGGTCATCCCCATACATCATCATGCCAATTTCGTTTGCGCCGTAGATGATGGGGGCGATGTGGCACTCGCGGCCTATCAATCTTCTAATGTTATCCGCGATACTTCTTGAAAAATATTCACCCGTTACGAGGACCTTGTTTATCGACAGCGGGAACTGCAAGCCAAGCTTAGAGAAATTGAACAGGAGCTGATAGACAATCGACGGGGAGGTGAGCAGCGTTGTCACTTCATTTTGGCTAAGAACATGATGTATCCGCTGGAAGCTACAAAGACCGGGAATCGGAAACAGAGTCATGATGCCAACACCCAGGTCTTGAAGAGACCTCACCGTAAGGTCCCTCAAAGGGCTCAAGATCGACGGATGAATAAATGCAACTCGATCCTCGCCAGGTCGCACGACAGTCTTATAGGCTTCCGTGTAATTTCTGACGCCATTTGCAAGGTCTAGACGTGTGCGAGGTATTTGAAGCGGCGCGCCTGTCGTTCCGGAGGTTTCAGCGAACAAAAGCGCTTCGGACAGGTACGCCTTTGAGTTGCTGTTTCGATAATCAATAAGGGACTGTTTCGTCGAGACCGGCAACTGATCGATAATTTCAGAAAGTTGATTAGCACTACTCAAGATTGCTTTTGACTTGAGCGCCGGAAGGTTGAATTTCTCAGTCAGTGATAAGACTTTTTGGACCGCGTCATCGTAGTTCTCAGTGATTGTCAACATCCGCCTATCGCCCCGAAAAAACGTTAAAATACAGGTGTTTACATCATAAAATTGCGACCTAAATCGGCATACCGGAAATGGACGGCAGGCTGGCGCCCGAGGACAGGTTCCCGACGATCATCGTCGAGCAAACGAGCGCAAGAGGGCAGGACTTCATGCAGTCGGGTATGGCAGGCTTATTCTCATCCGGACAGCACGGCATGTCTGCCATTGCCTCTTCGTCTGCAACCTGGCCCGCCAACTCCATCGCCATGTCCGCCATCGGGGACGATGATCCCATGGCCGCTGCGACCGCCGTCACGCTCACTGGACCCATCAGGACCGAGAGCATGGCGAACGCGCACAGAATGCGTTGAATGACCATCAGTGGCTTCATGGATGCATTCTTGCACGACAATGAGGCAGTTGTGAAGCCGCCCGAGCCCACTGCGCCATCCGATCGTCATGGCAACAGGTCATCAAAGTGGTCGGGAGGATGAGGACACCCTCCCGATACCCGCTCAGGCCGCCATCTTCTCACAGCTCTCGGCGCACTTCCTGCATGCAGCGACGCAGTTCTGCATGCCACCGACGCGTTCGCAGGTGTCCGCGCACTGACGGCAGATTTCCGCGCACTCGCGGCAGGTGTGCCTGTGATGCTCGGTACCGATCAGCATGAGGTGCGCGGATGTCCGGCACATTTCAGCGCAGGCCATCATCAGCTTGAAGCGCCCCGGCTCGGTGTGCTCTCCTCCCATCTCGAGGCAGTGCCCCATCGCCATCGAGAGGCATTCGCTGTAGCACGCGAGGCAGTTGTCGATGCAGGTCTTCATTTCGGACGACATGTGCTGCATCACTTGACCTCCTTCTCGACCCACGCCGTCAGTTCCTTGATCTCCTTCGTCTGGTCGTCAATGATCTTCTGGGCCTTCGCCTTGGTCTCGGCGTTGTCGCCATACTTCAGCTCGACCTGGGCCATGCTGATAGCGCCCATGTGGTGCGCGATCATCCCGCACGCGAATGCCACGTCCGGGTCCTTCTTCATCATGCCCTGCATCATGTTCATGTTCATGGTCTTCATGCCATCCATGGAAGCCTTCTGATGCTCTCCCGTGCCGGACATCTCATGCCCCTGCATGGCCATGTCACCACCGGAAGACATGTCGGACTTGCACTTCTCTGGAAACGCCATCGCGGATGGGGCCATCTGGGCGGACGCCATCGGGGCGGCAAGGACATACGCTGCGAGAAGCGAAGAGGCGAAAGCAGTCTTGATCGTGTTGTTCATCTTGAACTCCTGTTTCGTGAGATTTGGTTCCGGGTTCACGACGCGGAAGATCGTGGAGGCGGGTCGATCACGGTCACAAGCAGCAGAGGCTGCTCGGACTTGAGGTGGGCATGCGGACGGAAGCAGGCTGCCGACGGCGTTTCCGGCGACGGGAGGCCGGGAAGCATGGGACAGCAGTGCATGCTGTCACAGCAGGCTGACTGCGTTGTCGAATCATGATGGTGAGCGGTGTGGGTGTCGGACCGCGAAGCATTGCAATCATGTGCCGAAGCGGCGGCTGGCGGAATCATGGCAAACAGGTTGATAGCCACCATCGCTATCGCGAAGGCGCTCAGAACAGATCGCAGGCTGAGTTTCAGGATCATCCGCTACCCCCGAGATTAATGCGTGAACATCAGGCGGAGAATAAAGTTCCACAGAGTGGATAATGCGAACTTGATTTTTTTCGTCTGAAACACGTGGAAGATGCGCTTTTTGCGCGAGGCCGCAAGCCGAAAAGATACGCACCGCGTCGGCGGCAAAGGTCGCAGATGCGGTTCAGGCTTCTTCCGCATCCGTCCCCTTGCCTCGCGAGGAGCATGTGGCGGCGCTCGCGGCTCCGGCGGAATCCGAACGCGATTTGAAGAGTTCGTTCAGTTCCAGCTACACGACCGGATATACGGGCCCGAACGGCTTCAGCCCGGTGTCCGCGACAGGGACGTTCGACATCGGACGTTTCGGCGATCTCTCTCGCCAGGCAGTGAGCTCCCCCCGTTTCACGATCGGTCGCCTGGGAAGATGACCGTGACCTTGAGGCCGGGGGCGTTGTCGGACAGTTCTATACTGGCATCGTGCAGCTCGCAGATCGCCTTCACCATGCTCAGGCCGAGACCAGAACCTTCGGTCGTCCTGCTCTTGTCGAGACGATAGAAGCGCTCTAGCACCCTGGAGCGCTCGGCCTGCGGAATTCCCGGACCATTGTCGCTGATTGTGAGCGCCATTCCCTTCCCACGGTGCGCCAGCTCTAGGGCGATTGCGGATCCGGCAGGGGTGTGTCGCATGGAGTTCGCGAGCAGGTTGGTCAACATCTGCCGGATCAGGTCGGGATCGCCTAGAAGGCGAAGTTCCTCCTCGGGGACCACCAACCGGAGAAGGTGTCCTTCTTCGGACGCGATGACATCGTATATCTCGTGAATGTCGCGGACAATGTCGGTCAGGTCGATGTCAACGAACTGCGCCCTCCTGCTTCTGGATTCGATCTGCGCGATCCGGAGCAATGCGTCGAAAGTCTTGGCGAGGGACGATAATTCCTGAAGCGCCACCGCGACGGCGCCCTTCACTTCGTCAGGATGGTCGCGGTTCAGTGCGTCGTCGAGAGCGAGAAAAGCGCGTCCGATCGGAGTCTTGAGATCGTGGGCGATATCCGTCGTCACCTGCTTGAGGGCAGTGACGCTCGCCTCCAGCCTACCCAGTGCGACGTTTACCTCGCTAGAAAGTACGTCGATCTCGTCCATGCGCGGCGACACCGCAAGCCTTCTCGACAGCTCGCCATGACCGATCGCATGTGCCGCCTGGGACAGGGCGAAGATTCGGTTGCGCGCCCGGTATCTGAGAACTGCCGCACCAAGCAGACCCACGGCGAAGACGATGGCTGTGGTCCAGCCGAAGCTCAGGAGTACGATCCGCGCAAGTTGCTCGGTGTCTCCTTCGCTTGTCCCCACCACGAGATCGTTGTCCCCGAGCTTGCCCCTCAAGAGCTTGTACCCTGTCGCTCCTTCACGATGGTTGTCGGGCATCAGGACCGAAAATCCGGCGGGAACGGCTGCGAGCGCGGCGTTGCCTGCCAGCACCCTGCCCGTCGGATCCTGTAGCGTATAGATTGTCTCCTGCCCCCTGATGGCGGGGCCGTGGCTATTGACCATGTCGACAGCACCGGAGACGCCTCTGGTCAGGAACGCGGTCTCGATCTCCCGGTAACGCTCCATCACTGCCGCTTCGAGGCGATCGTCGAGATAGCCGAGCACCATCTGATATGCGACGACGTTCGCCCCCAGGTAGGCAAATACGAACAGCGAGCTGTAGATGATGGCGAGCCGGACGGCCGTGCTCTTGAAGAAGCTACCGCCGAGCATGGAGCGAGTAGCCAATGTTGCGCACGGTGTGGAGCAGCGGGAATTCGAAGGGCTTGTCGATCTTCGCGCGCAGCCTGCTGATGTGCGTTTCGACCACCGAGCTCTGGGGGTCGAAATTGAAGTTCCATATCCGTTCCAGCAGCATCGTCTTGGTGAGCACCCTGCCCTCGTTCCTCATGAAATGCTCCAGGAGCAGGAACTCCCGGGGCAGAAGTTCGACTGGCGCGCCTCCACGTTGGGTGGTCCGCTTCACGAGGTCGATTTCCAGATCGCTCACGCGCAGCGTCGTCTTCTCTGCCGCAATCGGAGGCCGTCTCACAAGCGCGTTTATCCTGGCGGCGAGTTCTGAGAAGGCGAAGGGTTTCACGAGGTAGTCATCACCGCCCGCCTCGAGGCCTTCAACACGGTCGTTGACCCCGCTCATGGACGTGAGGAAAAGAACGGGGGTGCGAACGGCGGCGGCACGCATCGTCTTGACGACAAGAAGCCCGTCCAGTCCCGGCACCATGCGATCGACCACCATCACGTCGTAGGCTGATCCCAGGGCCGCCGAGAGACCGTCGCGACCGTCGCAAACCCAGTCCACCACGTGTCCGGACGAGGTCAGCCCCTTGGAGACATAGTCTCCGGTTTTCTGGTCGTCTTCTAGGAGGAGTATCTTCATCTCGGGGACCTATCCGCGACTCGTCAGGCTTCATCGCACTCCCGAAGAGCCGAACAATCGGGCTTTGTTGCGGCGGATCTGATCACGCCAGCCGGACCGCGCCTTACAAAAATGTAAAGTTCGCGAGAAGGCCCTGTCAGAACGAGTGTCTAGTGTCTCCATGCTGCAGTCCGCAGCTTCATACGAGGAGATCACCATGAATACAAAGTTCATCGCGACATTCATTGTCCTGGCATCGACGGCGACATCGGCGTTCGCAACCGGTACCCTGAGCGAAAGTGCCGGTCCGGTCGACCGGATCGTACAGGGCCACGGGCGGCCGGGCGAAAGTGCCGTCGCTTCTTCCGATCGGTCGGTCACGTTCGAGGTGCTTGC
This sequence comes from Agrobacterium larrymoorei, assembly GCF_013322225.1. Lineage (GTDB taxonomy): Bacteria > Pseudomonadota > Alphaproteobacteria > Rhizobiales > Rhizobiaceae > Agrobacterium > Agrobacterium larrymoorei_A. The sequence continues at coordinate 43,571 of NZ_JAAMFB010000026.1, read as the reverse complement.
CGACGGACGCGTTCGGCGCACCAACGCCAAATATGGAACCGTCACCATCTCCAACCCGGCTGCCGAGGTCCTCAGAGCACGCGGTCGTCGCTAACCAAGTCCAACGGAACCGGAGCGTCCGAACATGAAGCGGATAAAAGTCAGGTATCTTGCAAGAGCGCTGGGCAGCATCCTTCTCACCACGGCGTGGGCGGAGCACGAAAGGGTGCTGCACAGCGCAAGGAGAGAGGAACCTCCCTCAAGAGACTTGCTGCGCGTTCCCGGCTGAGAGCCTTCAGATGTTCTGGTGTGCCCGGCGTATCAGGAGGCAAGACTTATCGCGCCGTTGTGGCGATGCCACACAAATAACGCGAATTGATAATCGAAGACTGCGTCGATTGACAAGGCCATGGGCTTTGGTGATCTTGGAAGGCATGAGCGGGATGTATCGAATCACGTCGAAAGCGATGGCACTGTTGTTCAGACTGGTGATGATACTGTCACTGGCTGGCTATAGCTTTACCGCCGTCAACGCTGCGATGCATCCCGACAACTCGGCCGGGACCTCCCAGATGGAGACCGATCATTCTTCACACCACGGCGGCGATCACACTGCCATGGCCAAGGCGGATGATCATGGAGACCAGCACGAACACGCCAGCTCGGAGAAGACAAAGAACTCCTGCTGCAAGGACTACTGCGGTGTCGCCGCCATCACGTGCACTGGCTCATCCCTGAGCCATCCACGCGTGATCTCCATCCGTGAATTCGCCGACGACACGGACACGGTCGGCGAAGCGCCGAGCCTGCATCGTCCACCTAACATCTGAGAACTAGCACCCGCTGCGCGGGTCTTGCTGTGCCTCGACGCTTGTCTGCGTGGCGGCGCAAAACCGATCTCATTCTTGGATACTCACCATGAAACGTATGTTCCTGGTGGTTGCCATTCCGCTTGCCGCAAGCGGATGCGCATCCACCCTGCCTCAAGTCGTAGCCTCGGCCGACAATCCCGACACCGTGTCCTATGCCCAGCCTGTCCGCTACCAGAGCCCGATCGGTGGCTATACCCACCGGATGCCCGTCGACCCCAAGCCGTGGCGGGATCTCAACGACGCCCAGGCCCCCAAGAAGAAGGGCTGAACGCGATGACGCTTCGCAAACTCAAGGTCATATCCGCCCTCGTGCTTCCTCTTGTAGCCGCCGGATGCGTGACGACGAACTATTCTGCGGTCGATGCGGGATTTGCCAATGCCTCCCTGAAAAGCGGCGAGGCCACGGGAAAGCAGACGGTCTGGATCCAGAACCAGGCGCAGGCTCAGGCAACCCGTGACCGCGTCAAGGCGCTGATGGCGAAGAAGACCATCGATGTCGAGACGGCAGTCCAGGTGGCGCTTCTTAATAACAAGGGTCTTCAGGCTTCGTATGCAGATCTCGGCGACAGCTCCGCCGATGCGTGGCAGACGCAGTTGTCGGTGTTTCCGACGTTTTCGGTCGGACTTTCCGGCATCGGAACGCCGGGCCTCGAGGCATACCGGGTTCTTGAAGGCGCGATCGCCGCAAACATCCTGGCGCTCGCAACCTACGACCGGAACATCAAGCTCGCCGACAACCGCTTCCGGCAGGCTCAGCTCAAGGCGGCGATCGCGACGATCTCGCTCGCTGCGGAGACGCGGCGTGCGTGGATCAATGCCGTCGCGGCATGGGAGAACGTCGCATACCTCAATCAGGCGAAGATCGCCGCCGACGCTTCCTCCGAACTCGCGAAGAAGATCGGCGAGGCTGGCTCCATGCCCAAGGGGGAGCAGGCACGCGAGCATGTCTTCTATGCGGAGCTGACAGGTGACACCGCAAAGGCGCGGCTGGCGGCCAAGATCGCAAAGGAGGAACTCGTCCGGTTGATGGGCCTGTCGGGATCGGACATCGACTTCCAGATACCGAACCGCCTGCCGAACCTGCCTAAGGCATTGATCAAGCGGGACGACATCGAAGCCGAGGCGGTCCACAAGCGGATGGATCTGCAGGTGTCCCGTCTCGAACTGCAGGCGACGGCAAGGTCCTACGACCTTACGAATGCGACGCGCATCGTCACCGACATCGAGCTTGTCGGCAACTGGGAGAAGGAGCGCGAGCGGGAGGACGGGAAGATCGTTTCCGACATTTCGAAGACCGCAGGCCTCGAGTTCACCATCCCGATCTTCGATTCCGGACAGGCGCGCCTGCGCAGGGGCGAACTCGCCTACATGCGGACGGCGAACCAGTTGGCCCAGCTTGCCGTGAACGTGCGGTCGGAGGCGCGCTCCGCCTACGTTGCCTACAGATCCAACTATGATATCGCCCGGCATTACCGGAACAACGTCCTGCCGCTGCGCAGCGCGATCGAGCAGCAGTCGATGCTCAACTACAACGGCATGATCACCAGCACGTTCGAGCTCATCTCCGACACGCGTGACAAGATCACGTCCACCATCCTCGCCGTGAACGCGAAGCGCGACTTCTGGCTAGCAGAGGCGAACCTTGCGCCCGTCATCTACGGCGGCAGCACAGGGTCCGCTGCGGCTGAATCCGAAGTCGCGTCGGCCGAAGAAGCGCCCGCGGGCGGTCACTGAGAAAGGAAAAGAGAATGTTCAGCAGAAGACAATTGCTCGGAGCGGGCGCTGCCTCCGCCGCCCTCGTCTCCTCACAGGCATGGAGCCAGACCACGAACATGGGCTTGCCGGAAGCGGCTCTCATGGATTCGGCGGCGACGCAGAAGCCTGTGAAGCCATCGGTCGGCCCGGACTACAATCCGGTCGTCACACTCAACGGCTGGACCCTGCCATTCCGTATGAACAACGGGGTCAAGGAGTTCCATCTCGTCGCCGAACCCGTCGAGCGGGAGATGGCGGAAGGCATGACAGCCTACCTCTGGGGCTACAACGGCCAGTCACCGGGTCCGACCATCGAGGCCGTCGAAGGCGACCGTGTCCGGATATTCGTGACCAACAAGCTTCCCGAGCACACCACCGTCCACTGGCACGGCATGATCCTGCCGTCGGGCATGGACGGCGTGGGCGGCCTGTCGCAGCCGCACATCCCGGTTGGCAAGACGTTCGTCTACGAGTTCGACCTCGTGAAATCGGGGACGTTCATGTATCACCCGCACTCCGACGAGATGGTGCAGATGGCGATGGGCATGATGGGCTTCTTCGTGGTTCATCCCAAGGATCCGGCGTTCATGCCCGTCGACCGGGACTTCGTCTTCCTCCTGAGCGCGTTTGACATCGATCCCGGCACCTATGTGCCTCGGGTGATGGAGATGACCGACTTCAACCTCTGGACATGGAACAGCCGCGTCTTTCCCGGCATCGATCCGCTGGTTGTTTCGAAAGACGACAGGGTCCGCGTCCGCGTCGGCAACCTGACGATGACGAACCATCCGATCCACATGCACGGCTACGACTTCGAGGTCACCTGCACCGACGGCGGCTGGGTGCGTCCGGAAGCCCGCTGGCCGGAAGTCAGCATCGACATCCCGGTCGGAGCGATGCGCGCCTATGAGTTCGACGCGAAGTATCTCGGCGACTGGGCGATCCACTGCCACAAGTCGCATCACACGATGAACGCGATGGGCCACGAGATCCCGACATTCATCGGGGTCGACAAGAAGGAGGTCGCGAAGAAGATCAGACAGTTCCGCCCGGAATACATGCCGATGGGCACTGCAGGCATGGCCGACATGGGCGAGATGTCGATGGAGATCCCGGAGAACACCGTACCCATGATGACTGGCTGGGGTCCCCACGGCCCCATCGAGATGGGTGGCATGTTCTCCGTGGTGAAGGTCCGCGAGGGCATCTCGGCGGGCGATTACACCGATCCGGGCTGGTACGAGAACCCGCCCGGCACGCAGGCCTGGGAGTGGACGGGCAGCCTGCCCGACGCGACCAAGGCGAAAGACGCGAAGACGCAGCCGCCGTCGAAGCATTCGAACCACGGCTGAGAACAAGTTCCCCGAACAATTAAAGGACACCAACATGAAGAATGCATTTATCGGCCTTTTGCTGGCCACCGCACTTGCAACCCCTGCCCTCGCGTCCGGCAACCATGCCGGAGGACACGGCGAGGCCATGGCCGTCGGCGAGCCGGGCGACAAGTCCAAGGTCACGCAGACCATTCGCGTCAGCATGAAGGAAACTCCGGACGGCAAGATGGTCTTCACCCCGAACAATTTCAAAGTCCGCAAGGGCCAGACCGTCCGCTTCACGATCAAGAACGAAGGCGAACTGGATCACGAGTTCGTCCTCGATCAGGAAGACAAGGTCATGGAGCACAAGGCCGTCATGGAGAAGTTCCCGGAGATGGAACATGACGACCCGAACGCAATCCGGCTGAAGGCGGGCAAAGCCGGCGAGATCGTCTGGAAGTTCACCAACGACGGCGTCTTCAAGATCGCCTGCCTCGTGCCCGGCCACTACGACGCTGGCATGCACGGCGATGTTGCCGTCGCCAAGTAACCTGAAAGGAATTCGAACATGAAGAACATCATCAAGCTCGGCCTTGCCGCCGCCATCGCCCTCTCCGCCGCCGCTGGCGCCTTCGCCCAGGAGTTCACTAACGGCACCGTGAAGAAGCTCGACGCGAGGGCGAAGAAGGTCACCCTGATCCATGAAGAGCTCAAAGGTCTCGAGATGCCCGCAATGACCATGGTCTTCGAGGTCAAGGACGATGCCGTCCTGGCTAAGCTCAAGGAGGGCGCGAAGGTCCAGTTCGTGGCCGAGCGCGTCAACGGCAAGCTGACGGTCACACAGGTGAAGTAGCGTAAATTAGCTTATCTCAACGAAAACGCGCGGTCTCTTCTGAGGCCGCGCTGATAGGACAGAGTTGCACTTATCAGTGTTGAGGCTAGAGCTGAGACGCTGGAGGAGTTCGACGCCTAGATTACCTCGCGTTTGGCTTAAGCAGCCTCAATCGTAGAGACACTACAATGAACCATAGGATACCATCGACAGGTCGCGAGGCTATCAAAGACCTCCAATTCGCCTCGCTTAGGTTTGTGGCCGTTTCCATTCTGATTGCGAATTTGGTTTTCGGCAACAATTCGGCGACCTCTACGTCGAACATGATTGTGAGTTTCATGTATCTCTGTGCCAGTGTTGCTTCGGTAGTTGCCGCCGTGCGATTTCCAGCACTGAAAGTTTTGAACGCAAGTTTTGTGATTCTCGACGCAGGCTTGGTGACGGTTGTCCTTTATTACCATCTGCTCGCCAGTCCAGTAACCGCAGAGCACAACCTCACTACTTCGAGCCTTGCCATCGCCTTCATCCTTCTCAATAATATAGCTTTAAAGCTCGATCATCAGCTTATTGCCGTATTCTCGACAATTGTCGTAACGTCTTGGGTTACGATGAAGGAGATAATGTCATACAGGCACCATGTCACTACCCCGACTATGCAGCTTAGTGATTTTTTCAATCAGGATTTAATACTGACGGCGAGTTATGGATTTACCGCCTTGGCTCTCTATTTGCTGATGCTTGACTACGATCGGACACGTAAACATTCGCTATTGATCGATGAGAGACGCATGAACCTGTCTCGTTTTTTCTCTCCGACTGTGGTGTCGGATCTTGAGGACGCGAGCGGCGTCCTTGACCTTGAGCGCCGGAACGCAGCTGTGATGTTCGTCGACATTAGAGACTTCACCCAGTATTCGGAAACGGCACCCGCTTCCGAACTCGCCCGAGTACTTGCAGAATACCGACGGATTGTGGCCGGTACTGTATTCGCTTACGGCGGCACGGTGGACAAATTCATGGGAGATGGCGCTATGGCTGTATTCGGACAACCGAAATCACAGAGAGACGATGCGCATCGGGCGCTTTCTTGCGCTCTCGAATTGGTCACGGCCCTAGATGGATGGCGTTGGGAAAACATCAAGGAGGGTGTTTCGCCGCTTAAAACTGGAATCGGCCTTCACTATGGCTCGGTTTTGGGCGGTGTAATTGAAAGCGGTTTCCATGATGAGTTTACCGTCATCGGTGATGCAGTTAATGTCGCACAGAGACTCGATAAAATTGCTAAGAAACTTCGATCACCTCTCGTCGTCTCCAAAGTCATCATAGATAAAGTTCCTGGCGCGGAGTGTTCAACTCCGTGGCTTCGACAAGATAGAGTGCAAGTCGAAGGGCGGAAGGAGCTTATCGATATAGCCTATTTGGAGTAAAAAAATTGACGGCTTGTCGATTGCCCGCGCTAAATACTCTCTTAACTTGGCTGCTGGATAGTTACTTCCAAAGATCGCGTAATCCAGTCTTCAAACGAAAGCGACTGAATCGTCTATGAAAAGCGCGTCCCCACCTGATGCGAATGATGCTCTGGCTCTCGGAAAGTTTGGCAATGTGGAAAGATTGACATTCCTGTACTTGCGCGGAACGTGAGTGGCGAAAACAGAGGCGAGAAAATAGGTGCGGCACTTGGGGACCATCTGGTACCATGATGGCAGTGTAGCCAAGGCACGATTTTATGACAATTTTCTCTTGTCAGGAAGCAAGTGTGCATAATTCGGCGGCAGGAAGGTAATAAATTATGAAGCGTAGGGAATTCATCTGCATGGCAGCGTCGGCGGCGCTTCTCCCAAGCGCGGCGGCGGCCAGCATACCGGAACTGATCGTCCACAAAGACCCACACTGTGGCTGCTGCGAGGCGTGGGCGTCTGCGTTCGGAGACGCTGGCTTTTCCGTCGTTATCAGGAACGAGGACGACATGGACGCAGTCAAGGCCAAGCTCAAGATCCCTGGCTCGATCTATGGATGCCATACTGCAACCGTGAACGGATACTTTCTCGAAGGCCACGTACCTCTGGAAGCCGCGCAACGGCTTCTTTCGGAAAAGCCAGCCCTTGCAGGTCTGGCTGTCGCAGGGATGCCGAGGGGATCGCTCGGCATGGGCATCGATCCCGGTGCGTCCTACGATGTCATCGCTGTACCGAATAATGGTGGCGCGCCCTATGTCTACCTCGCCGTCAGGCCGAAGTGACCGCGCCCCCGTCAGATTCCGAAAGACGACAGGATGGGGCATGGCCCCTTCTTCCCGGATGCGCACTCCCCCACCAACCGCTTGAGCGCAATCCTCGCCTGATCGAGTTCGGCGATGCGGGCTTCGAGGGCCTCGAGCCGGACCTTCGCAAGCTGTCGCGCCGTTTCACGATCGTCTCCGGCATCCAGATCCATGAGTTCCTTGATCTCTTCGAGCGTGAAGCCCGCGGTCTGCGCCTGCCTTATGAACCTGAGACGGCGAAGGTCATCCTCCCCGTAGTGCCGGACACCGACGTGCTTCTTTGGGGTCATGAGCAGACCCCGCCGCTGATAGAAGCGGATCGTCTCGACCCCGACGTTCCCTGCCGCCGCAAGTTTTCCGATTGTCATGTCCATTGGCTGTTGACTCCGTACTACGGTACGGAACGTATGGTCATGCCAACGGTTTCACAAGACAAAGGAGATGTGAAATGTTGGACAGGGTCCAGGACAATAAAAAGGCTGTGATCCACCGGATGGTGATGCCGGGCCACACCTGCCCATACGGCCTGAAGGCGAAGTATCTGCTTGAGCAGTCCGGCTACGAAGTCGAAGACCGTCATCTCACGACACGCGATGAGACTGAGGCTTTCAAGAAAAAGCACGGCGTTGCCACCACGCCGCAGGTGTTCATCGACGGCGGGCGGATCGGCGGACACGACGACCTCCGCAGGTTTCTAGGCAAGAAGGTTGCCGATCCCAAGGCGACGACATACCGCCCGGTGGTGGTCCTCTTCGTCATGACCGCTCTGACGGCGATGGCGGCGAGCTATGCGGTCAGCGAAAATCCCTTCACGCTGAGAGCGGCGGAATGGTTCATCGCCTTCTCGATGGTCGTGCTCGCGATTTTGAAGCTTCAGAACGTCGAGACCTTCGCGACCATGTTCCTGAACTATGATCTGCTAGCAAAGCGGTGGGTTCCCTACAGCTACGTCTATCCGTATGCAGAAGGACTCGCGGGCATCCTGATGGTCGCAGGTGCACTCAACTGGATCTCTATCCCAGTCGCAATCTTCATCGGTACGATCGGCGCAGTATCGGTCTTCAAGGCCGTCTACATCGATAAGAGGGAGTTGAAATGTGCATGCGTTGGCGGGTCCAGCAATGTCCCGCTGGGTTTCATCTCGCTTACCGAGAACCTGATGATGATCGCGATGGCGGTCTGGATGGCGGCGGGCTCGCTGGGCATCGTCGGCGGCCATGCAATGTGAATTGCGGGCATCAAATTCAGGTGGTCAGAGATGCTGGTGTCGCCGCGGCCGAAGGATCATCATCTCATAGGGCTGCATGCAGCCCTGCCCTACGGACGCCTGCGGCGGCTTTCCCTGTAATGGTCTGTGCGCTGACTGCCAAGTGTTGCTCAACCTTCGCCGCTGCGGTCGCGGCCCCCATCCAACGCCAAACCAATGAGACCGAAGTAGAGGCGCGGCTTGCGCCGCGCCTCTATCTCAGCGGCCCGCCGTAGGTGTCGGTTTTTCTCCCTCGAGGCAACCAGCTTGAAAATCTGTTCGAGAGCTTCCGTGTCGAGCTGTCGGATTTTCGAGATCGTGTTTTGCAGGAGCCGGGAATGTTCCTGATTTCCGCTCCATAGATGCGGAGCGGCAGGGGCAAGGATTTCCTCTGGTGTAGCGTCCAGAACTTCTCAGATATCCGGTGATAGACCGCGTTACTCAAGCCAAGCAGGGGAGCAATTTTGGAGCGTGACAAAGACCGTTTTATCGCGGGCCTCCCGAATACTGATGCTGATTTTGTCGTCCAGTTCCGCGTTCAGATGGACTTTGCCGTGGTAGGGCTTCCGATAGACCGGCTTTTCAAGATCAGGATCCTGCACCAGTTGTAGGCCGAGTTGTTCAACCCAGTTTTCCATCGTTGGACCCTGCCATGGTTTACCGCGCTGTAATTTCTAAGTATGATTTTTTGTTACCGAATTGGCTGCATGATAGGAGTCCCGAAACAAAGGTTCCAGATTAAAATTGGCGCATCGCTACGCGACCGCGCTCTATGCCTTTGGCACGGAGCCGCTGGAAAAGCGTCTCCGCCCTGCGGGTAACGATCGCTTGCGCAGCGCGGAATCCGCCGCGAAACAAATAATAGTTTGCGCCATATTGGGCTATTCACTGGCATTTACAGTTTGATCGCAAGATACCATATTGCATCAAACCGAGGTCAGGTTGTGACAGGACACTAGCCCGTTCTGCCATGCCGGCAGGGGGCCGCTCTGCCTCGAAACAGGGCGGCCCCTTTTATTTCTGGGATATCATCGTCTTGGATATTTTCATTCCAGCAGTCATCGTTTTGGCCGGCTACGTATGGCTCGTATTGAGAGCAAACCGCACCTCTCATGCCATTCGCAAGGAGCGTGTCCTCCTGAAGAGTGTTTCGGGGTGGGGAGGTTGACGGTGACACCTTCGGTGTCCTGCTTGTTGGATGAGGGAAAGAGGAGCGCTGCCCTCTCTCCCTCGCAAGCGAAAAAACGGTATCCCCGTCCTTCCTTCGCGCTTTGCGCTCCATGCAGGATCAGCGCTCACGCGCCGACCCTTCGTCTTCGCCTCCGGGCGGGCGACCCCCCTCCGTTTTATTCCCTTGCCACCCTCTCTCCCGCTGCTCCGCGCGAACTCGTGAGCAGGAGCGGGGCTCCTGCCCACGAGGGGCATGAGAAGACCGCTTCGCGGAAATGGAAGGGCTAGACATGACCAAAACAGCAACCGTTTACCTGTTGGACCCGGAGGCGGGGACCATTCAAACCGTCGAGATCGACGCGCGCAGCGCCTTTGCTCAAACCTACACCTTGATTGGATGCGAGCTGGTTCAGGTGGTGCCGTTCGATAGCCACCATGTGCTCGTCATCGATGAGGACGGGTTACAGGACGGAATAACATCCTTCACCATCGCAGATGGATACCCGCAGCCATTGGCCGGGAAAATTGTCCTTGTCGGTGCACAAAACGGCGAACACTTCACGCCTCTCCAAATGACCATCGAAGACGCCGCCAAACGGTTCACCGTGTGCAAACCGGTGCTTGATCCGGTTTTTGCGTCAATCGATGAGACGACCATGAAGGGGGTTATCCTTGCCGGTTTTCTGACCGGCTTGCAAACGCGGATCACTCGCACCATGCCCACTGTCATGGCTGGAGTGAAGAAATGAGCATCACCATTGCATTCTTCGAGCGTGAAGCCGCCGACCGCGTTTTAGAAATCGTAGCAGACACCTTCGCCGCCAAGATCGCGGCGAAGGACATCGAGCATAATTTCAGCTGGCTCACCCACTCGCCCGAGCGTCGCGCAGACCGGGAGCTAGAAGGTTTGGCCGAGCGGCTGAACGATTTTGCCAACTATGCCATCGACCTTTGGACGGAGGCCGCGACCCCTATTCCCGGCCCCGAAATCGAGGCTTTCACGCGACGACATATCGACGTCACTTGCAAGTATTGGGCAGCGGAAAGCCGTTGCGCCAACTGGATGATAACCGGCCCGGCCCGCTTTCCCGTTGCTCGCAACGAAAAGCGCATGCGGGTTTCCGATGCCCGCCGCGCCGATATATCGGCCCATGCGGAAAATGCCTGCAAGGCAATCAGGCGCAAGGCATACCCGCATGGCGCGGACGGCGAGCCGATCCGCTCCGGCGACCCCGAAGCGCTGCAGCGGATCGCATCGCGCATCGAGCACCTTGCCTTGTCCATCGAAAGGATGAAGCGCGCCAATGCCATTATTCGCCGGATGGAAAAGGACCATGCCAGCGAAGCCGACATATTGGCTCGCGTGGTGTCGGAGACCGGCTTGCAGGAAGAGCAGGCAGCGCGGGGAATCACAATTGCGCCATGGCAAAGCCGACGCGGCTTTTGCACCACCAACACCCGCGCCGAGCTCCGCCGCATGCAGCAGCGTCTAGCGCGCCTCGCCGCAATGAAGACGCGGGGCGACAGGTCGGAGGAAGTCGAGACAGAAGCGGGAGCCGTGGAGGTGAAAGAAAACACCGAAATAGCCCGCATCCAGATGATCTTTCCCGGCAAGCCCGATGAAGAAGCCCGCCGCATCCTCAAATTCCATGGCTTCCGTTGGTCGCCCTCGCAAGGCGCGTGGCAGCGTCACCTGAACGAGGCGGGACGCTATGCCGTCAAAACCGTCTTGAGCAAGATCAGCGGCGCCAGCGCCGCTTGATCCTCCTAACACATCGAGGATTGATGACATGACCGAGCAGATTTTTACCGTCATGGAATTTCGCGGCAAGGGCGACCCGATGTTCGGCGGCCATGCAGCCGATTGGGGCCTCTATACGACCGGGGACAAGGGGCACGCGTTCATGTGTGCCGCCGACACACAGCGCCGCGATCTGGTCAAAGCCTATTTCCTAACCGAGAGGGAGGGAAAGGCAGCTGGTGAAGGCGCAAGCCTTCGAAACGGACTGATTTCCGTGCTGCCGGTGCCACATGACCCACGTATTCCGGTTGTTCAGCTCCGCTGGATCGTCGGGAATATGCATGTTGGCACAAGTGACGAGGACTTGACCGCCGATATCGTCGCCCGTTCGGAAAACTGGCCGCTAGGCCGGTACGCGGATTACTTGGCTCAGGCCTGCGCCTACGCGCTTGCCAGTCACCGAGCCAATCAGGGGCTTTATGCCCACTTCCGGTTCTAGGGGACAACCATGACGCACTCTGTTTGCAAACGCTGTGGTGGCGGCTTCTGGGAAAGCGAGAAAGGCGCACGGGAGGAAGACCTTTGCGACGAATGCGAGGGAAAGCCCGCGCCCAATCAGGCGGCCCGTCGCAGCGTCGAGGTGTTCGATATCCCGTCCGGTCTTGGTGGGAGCCATACCGTCGAGATCGTCGGGGAACTGCAAGGCGGTAAGGTGCGGCTGCGCGTCTGGTACGGGCGCGCAACCGCGACAGGCTGGGAACCGTGGAAGGATTGGGACGGCTACCGTTTCGACGCCGACCGCGCCGAGTTGAAAAACAAGCGGACAATGCCGCTGTTCAAATAACCCTTGGCCGCGCCGATCGCGCGGCCCTTTCATCAGGAGGACCAACATTGAGCCGATACCCTATCACCGTAAAATCAGACCTTCAGACCGATGAAAACGCGGTAATCGGTTTTGACCCGCCGTTGCGCACGTTCTTTCTGCAGGCGTTCCCCAACGAGGCGACGGACGCTTGCGCGCTATGGCTTGGCGGCTTTCTAGAAGAGTATCCGAGCCTTGAATCGATCATCGATGCGGCCCGCTCAGAGGGTTATGAAGTTCACGGGCTGACCCATGATGTCATCATAGCCCTGACGAAGGAAGGCGGGACGCCGACGCCGCCGAGCATCGGCGAGCGACTTGGGATCGTTCGCTAACCGAGCAATCGAAGCTGATGTTTTGGGGCCGGTTTTCCCAGACTGGCCCCATACCCGTTTTCGCAGGTCGGACCCGTGCCGCATCGAGCGGCCCAGGTCCGAACGAGGGGAGCCCTTGCCCCTCCCCTCGGGCTCCCCTCCCACCCGGTCTTTTCGGGTCTGGCCGCGTAGAAGAGAGCAAAATTGACTGCAAGCATGACGACGACCGTGCTGATGAAAGCGAGAAAAAGAAGCGATCTTTCTAAGTAGGCTTTGCGGCTGCTTCTTGCGGCTGAACGCAACAACGCCCGCCGCACCTGCCGAAATTCCGATGATAGCCGGGAGTGACATCATGTCATGGACCTTCAGTTGCTCGCACGACCCCGCTTGTGCGGAAGTCAGTGCTTAATTACGATGTAGTTCAAGACTTTCTTAAAGTTGCGCCGCTGAGATGCTGCAAGGTTACGTAATGGGCAACGCGAGGATTTCCCCGGAAAGATCTTGGAACAGTTGCGAGCATATGCAATTGAGGATATCATAATATCCTCGAAAGGATATGTATCATGCCGCTGTACATCAAGGATCCGGAAGTCGATACCCTCACCGAAGAGCTGATCCGCTTGACTAAGACATCCAAGGTTGATGCCGTTAAGACAGCGCTTAGGCGCGAGATCGCCAGCCGCAAGGGCAGCTTGCCCATGCGCGAGCGCCTGGCTAAGTCCCTCGCGATGGCGCGGGACGCCGGTCCATTTGCGCCGGGGGATCACAAACGCGAAACTGATGAAATGTGGGGCGAAGACTGATGCTGTTCGTTGACGCTTCCGTGGCCGTCGCTATCCTTGCCGGCGAAGACGACGCCGGCGAGCTAATGCAGCGGCTTGAACAGCATGACGGCCCCTTTTACGTGTCGGCGGTGGTTCGAATGGAAGCCTCGCTTTCGCTGACGCGGCGCATGGCCGAGGCGAAAGGCCGGGACCGGCCTGCGACCCCTGATATGCTCGCTACCGCGCGAAGGATGGTCGATCAATTCTTTGCGGACCTTGAGGCCAAGGAGTCCATGATCTCTGGTGATGTCGGGACGAAAGCGCTCGACGCTGCACAGCAGTTTGGCAAGATCGTCAATCACCCCGCGAAACTGAATATGGGCGATTGCTTCACCTATGCTTGCGCCAGAGCCTACCGCACGAAGATCGCTTACAAGGGCAACGATTTTGCGGAAACCGATCTCGGCTGGTGACCGTCAACAGCAACGCGCGAGGAAGTCATGTCCGAAGATGTATCACAGATTTTCTACACATATTCTCCATGCCGATGGGCCGAAGGCGATCGACGCTGGAAAGATGACGATGCCGGCTTTGATATCTTCGACACATACGAAGCTGCGAAGGAGGACGCCCTGAAGCTACGAGAAGATATTGTGCGTCAGGGCGAAACTGAGTGGACGCCTGTACAGATCGAGAAGCTTGTCCTCGCACTCATGAATAGAGAAAATTTGCTGCTTCTTTTTAATTCGGGTTTTGAGGCTGCTGTCATCGATCACGAAGTGTTGGACGTGATCGAGTGAGGTCAGGCATGACGGCCGGATCGCTTACATCCGGCGCGGAGATCCGAGGAGCAGATCCATTTCCTGGGGCGTCAGAACATTGCCGGTTTTAAGAATATAAGCTGCGATATAGGTCAGCTTCTCATTCACCTCGCTCTCACCCTGCGTCCTGTAATGGAGGATCGCTTGTCGGGCTTCCGCTTCTTGCCTCACCAGAGCGGCGTCAAATTGAGCGGCCTCTGCCATCGCATGGAGCGCGACGATGTGCTGATCAATCAACTCCTCAAGGCAAGTCTCAAGGGTGTCCTTGCACACGAGCGCCTTGTGCGTGCGATGACGGGATAAGCGTGGATCGGATGACGACAAATCTATCATGGCTGAACAACTCACTGATCTATGAGCGTGCTAGCGTAGACCACTGCTTGCGGATGAAGGCACGATACACTACGAAGTTCCACGAAACGAAACGAAATCAACGCCGGTAAGCCTTTGGAGAAGAACGGAAAGTTTTTCATCGCGCCCCCTAAGGATGGGCGGGATTTCAAGGAACTGTTCAAGGACCTTGCCGCTGCGGGGGCTGGACGCCCCCTGGACAGCGACGGCTTTCCATCGGGTCCGTGGACGCCGGAGCTTCTGGCCGAAGCGATTTCGCAGATAGATTCCAATCATGTCGGCGTCGATTTGCGAACGGTACAACTCTGGTTTCAGGAGAACGACAAGGGTGTGAGCGCGGCCAACATTCGCTGGCTTGCGAGGGTTTTTGGATGCGCTGATAAGCAAGCGACGAGCGAATGGCAGATGGAGCTCAGCGCGGCTCAATCCCGATTGGTCGCCAAGAGGCGGAGTTCCAAAAAAGCAGACAGCCGTCTCAATCGCATTCCTGATGTTCCTCTAGCCGAGATCGAGGCCGTGGAAATAGTCTATGCGGCGCAAGGCGATGCGCAGACCGAAAAGCCGCGCTTCAGTCTCGGCCGAATGTCGGAAGCGGTCTTCACGCGCGGCTCGCCCCTGAATCTGCCCGCTTCGGTCTTCGCCGGCGCGTCGGCTCTCGGGTTCTTAGCCTATATCCTGGGCATACACAGCGCGATCTACACCCGGGCCGATGGCATTGTTAAGCAGGTCGGGTTCCTTTGGGCACCCAACTGGACCTTCCTTTTCATGGTCCTCCTGCCCCTGTTTTTCGTGCTGGTAACGGAGCTTCTGGTTTACTGGAAAAATAATGGCCGGATGGTGCTGGCAGGCCATGGTGACAGGATCCAAAGCCGCCGCGATTGGGAACGTCACCTGAAGGCCTATTCCTACTCCTATTGGGCCGTTTTCGTCATCTGCATTCCCTTCGCGGGTATCTTCCAGTGGATTGCGGTGGATCTGATGCCGCTGCTCAAGGGAAAAGGCGACTACGCGATAAGTTGGGGCACGCTGGCGCTCATTCGGCCCGAGGTGGTCTCGGTGCCAATGTCGATCGTCTTCACAAGCCTTGCGTATCTCTACATGTGCCTCTGCTTCTATCTTCTGTTCGCAGGGCTGATCCTGCTCCATACGATCCTTCATGACCTCTGGACGATTGAAAGTACCACACAGCTGCGGCCGGATGAGTTTCAGCGGGAAGCCGGGGCGATTGCTCTAAGAGTGATGGAGGGAATATTTCGGTGCACAACGGTGGGTATTCTGGTCGCCATCTGCATGAAGTTGCAAAGCGCCTACCTGGCCTCGAACGGCAAGGACATCGTGACGTGGCTCGTGAACGATAGTTCCGTTGTCATTGACGGCTATGCCAATGGCCGAAATGGCTTCCACTACAGAATGCCAACGCATTTCAGCAGTCTGTTGGTGGCGATCTCGTCCTGTGTAGGCTTCCTGTTCGGGTCCGTTCGGTTTGCAAGACGCTTCCACATGCCGCTATGGCGGATGTCGGCGGTCGTCGCGTTGCTCTTTGCAACCTACATGCTGATCGATGCCTTTGACGGCTTCTCGATCCTCCTGGGTGTTGCAACTATGCTTGCGACATACGCCCTCTTCGATCCGGAGTTCGGGCGATGGCGCGCAGACGAGATAGAAAGCGATCAACGTGTTTCATAGCTGGCTTGATGGTTGGGACGAGCGGCGCGCGCAGCGCGGTGACGAGGCCAAGAAGACAACGCCTTTCCTGATCGACGCCGATCGCGCCTTTCCCGGCGCGCAGAATACCGCGTCTCTGGAAGAATTCTGTTTGCTTGCCGACAAGGCCGCTTCCGATCCGGGTTTCTTCAAGCGACCGCCCCGGAGCGCTGACGGCTTTGACCGAAAAGACGGATGGCTCAAGTTCCCGTCCGACATCGCGACCGATGTCGACGAGAACAATACCGTTTGGGCAAAAATCACGGAAAGCGCGTCCAGCAAAAAGGCATTGGTGATTTTCCACCACTGGAATGCCGACGCCCGCAAAGCCCAGATTGCGACGTTTTTTTCAAAGCGCGGCATCACCGTGATCGAGATCGCGATGCCCTATCATTTCGAGCGCAGCCGTCCCGGCTCGCTGTATGCCGACTACATCCTCAGTGCCAATCTCGGGCGAACGCTCCAGTCCATGAGGCAAGCGGTTTGCGATGGCCGGAAAGTCATTGGCTGGCTGAAAAGCGAAGGCTATCGCGAGATTTCGGTTCTCGGCATGAGCCTGGGCTCTTGGGTCGCAGGATTGATCGCGGCGCACGAGCCCGCCGTGTCGAAAGCCTCGCTGTTTCTGACAGCCGGTAGCCTTGCCGATATGGTTTGGACAGGACGCGCGACACGATCCATTCACGAGAGCCTTGCGCCCCATATCGAGCTGAACGATCTCAGAAGAGCGTGGGGACCGCTCAATCTGGAGAACTACGCGCAAAACCTAGCGCGACCGGACTTGAGGCTTCACGTTGTCCTTGCGAAACGTGACACCGTCGTTTTGCCCAATCTATCGGCCCGATTTATGCAGAGGCTCGAAAGTGTCGGCGCTTCGCCCCACATCCTGGAACTGAATTGCGGGCATTATTCACTCGGTATTCCGCCTTACATCCTGCTGGCTGGCCTGAGCTTGAGCAGGTTCCTGTCGCGCTGATCGGTTCCACCGTCATGCCTCAAGCGCGCGCTCGCTGACCGCGTTGAGCGGCCAGCGGGTGCAATGAGGGGAGCCCCCTTCGGCCCCTCCCCTCAAACTCCCCTTCCCCCGCACGATGGACGCCCCGCAAGCGGGTCGGCTCATTGAGGCTTGTTGGCGTTTCCGGCCGGAGACGTCCTGATATGTGCCCTCCACCGCTGCAGCATGACGGCGATGGAAATCCGCCCTTGCGGTCGGATCGCGATTTGCCGGTTGAAGGCAAAGGCGACGGCCGGGGCTACGAAGGCCGCGTTTACCGGTCTCTCCTTGGTGGCTGTACGTAATCTAATGCTGCGCACGATACGGCAGGCCCCGCCTTTGCGTGCAACCCCGAGGGGTTCTCCTCTCCGCTTCGCTGCGTTGCGATCGCTGCGCGATGCACTCGGCGGTTCCACCCGTATTCGAGCTTCGCGATTACGCACAACCACCAAGGAGGATCACCTCATGAAAACGCTCGTAACCTTCTGCCAGAAAACCGGCCGTCGCCTTCGCCAGTTCATCAACCGGCAAATCGCGAAGTTGGCCCATAAAGGCCAACTTAAGTTCTCCATCGCCATCATGCTTCCGCCCCTCGCCAAGGTTGAGTTCACCTATCAGGTCGAGCTCGATGGCAAGGCCGGAAACGCCAACAAGCCTCAATAAGGCAAAGCCGCGCCCTCCGCGGCGCGGCTTACTCGCCAGACGAGCTAGTGATACAGAGGCCGATATCACAGATTCGCCGAGATAACTTGACCAACATCTCCGTGTCCGGCGGACATGAGTGTAGTGAAATCGTTCGGCTTGATCGTTCGACGAACCTCCGGCGGATAGCAATTTCCGCCCCCGTTGTAGTCCCTGAAAGTCGCACGGGCTTGCTCGTTGGTCAGGACATAGAACGTCGGGGCCATCGTTCTCAGATCGAGTTCGATAAAGACGAAGAAATCCGCATCGCCTTTCTTATCCCACTCGACAGGCCAACGCGTAATTTCGGTCGGCCGCTTCAGAAACTGCCGCGTCTTCACCTCGATCGATTTCGGTATGCCATCCACGACGACGATTACATCGTGTCCAGGTGCGCCCTCTGGGCTCATGTAAGCTGCCAGCCCCAACGTATTTAGCTTGGCAACTGTCAGCAGCTCGCCCAGAGTGCCGGATTGTGGGGATGATAACTTGCAAGTTCAATTACTCCGGCAATTCTTTGAGCATCAACAGTCGATTTCCGGGGACATAGGTTATGATCTTGTCCTGCTCAAGCGCATCCAGCACGGCTATCGTTTCCTCCTGAGTGAAGCCAGCCGCAACCATTGGCACGCCGATGTCGTAAAGATTTATCGACATCTCCGGCGCTGCCTTGAGGGTGCGTAGCCGCTCAAGCAAGGCGGCTTCTGTCTCTGAAAATCTGCTCATGTGAGCTTCTTAACCGTTTTCTGGCTGAATTGCTTCCATGACAAAGCCACCGAGATCAAAACCACTCCTTCGAGATGCCGAGGCACCCATACGGTCGAAGCCTCGGCGCCGCCGTGATCCGGCGCAGCCGAACCTTCTCCTTGACCCTATGCCGATCCGGGTGGAGCCGTGTCTGGCACTCCTGAAGTCGAAGCCTCCCGAAGGCGATGACTGGGCTTATGAGATCAAGTGGGATGGATATCGGCTGGCGATCCACATCGAGCCGACCGGAATCCGCATCCTCACTAAAGGCGGCCACGACTGGACATCGCGCTTTCCGGAAATAGAGAAAGGAGCCCGGGATCTCGGTGTGGCTTCCGCAATCATAGACGGCGAGGCGGTCATGTATGACGAGCAGGGGAGGAGCGACTTCAATCTCCTTAAGGGATCGCTCGGCGGCCGAGCTGGCAAGAAAACATCCCCGGCTCAGTTCGTCGCCTTCGACCTCCTGTATCTGGACGGTCACGACTTCCAGAAGACCGAGCTTCGAGTGCGCCGCCACCTTCTGCAAGATCTGATCGGAAACAGCGAGGGATCCAGCATCATGTTTTCGGAAGCCTTCGACACCGATGGCGCAACGCTCTTTCAGGCATCCTGCGATCACGGCCTCGAAGGCATCATCGCGAAGCACCTCGACAGCCCATATCGATCGGGCCGACTCGGCGACTGGATCAAAATCAAATGCATCCAGTCCGAGAGCTTTTTCATTGTTGGATACGAGCAGTCGGCTGGAGCCTTCAAATCATTGCTCCTGGGTGCCTATCGAGGCGACCAGGTCGTATACGTTGGATCTGTCGGCACTGGGTTCAAGGGCCAGCAGGCAGCAGAACTCCGATCGATGATGGACAAGCTGCCGTGGAGGAAGAAAGCTCCTCCTGTCCTCTACTCCGGTACGCGCA
The DNA here is from genome assembly GCF_013322225.1 of Agrobacterium larrymoorei. Classification (GTDB taxonomy): domain Bacteria; phylum Pseudomonadota; class Alphaproteobacteria; order Rhizobiales; family Rhizobiaceae; genus Agrobacterium; species Agrobacterium larrymoorei_A. Next base: position 24,248 of record NZ_JAAMFB010000026.1, on the reverse strand, counting down.
GCGTCACTTGGTTGCAGCCAACATTGATTGCCGAAATCGAGTACCGCGGATGGACTTCCGACGAGAAGCTCCGGCATTCCAGCTTCAAGGGTTTACGCGAGATCCAGGACAACGCCGAGGTCTACACAATCGAAGCTTCATGATGCCTGTTCGGCTAGAGTAGATTTAGAGTGCGAAGGCGGAGTCTAGCGGTTGGTATTCCAATCTCGTCGGCTGCGAACCATGCGGCCCCATCATCGGAATAATAGCTGACCGTCCACGTAGCGTTAACGTTGACGCGCTTCAGCACCTCGCTAAAATATGGCTCATCGACCTGCGCCAGCGAATGTCCAAGAACATAAACCTCAGTCACGGTGTCCAACTTCCTAAAGAAATCTTCGTTTCGGGCGAGGATATCCTTGGTCGGCTTGAACGTCTGAGCAAAGAGACTGTCGATTAGTTCGAAGCCACCAGCGACACGAACGTCAGTATCCTCATCCGTCATTCGCGAGCGAAGATCGTCGGCTTGTCGTTCCCATCCGTGGCCGAGGACTATCTCGGAGGTGCTGTCCATCACCGACCCATGAATGTGAAGCACACGATCAACTGGAACGCTGTAGAGAGCCTGCAGGGTGTTGGTGTAATTGAAGTTCAAGAATAAGGCTCTCGGGTCGATACATTTGACGGGAGCGGTTACTTTGGCTGGAAGTTCAAGCTGGCGGATCCAGTCGGCAAAATGTTTCCGTAGCTTGTCGGAAATTGCCTCGCAAATCTGTTCGATCTCGTACTCGTAATCATGATGACCAGAATCGCTCCAATCATCTGCGCCATAGGACGGTAGGTAGTTCTGCGCGTGATCCTCAATCTGGTCGACATCGACTTCCGCGAAGCGTTCCTCAAGGACGCTCCAAAGGTCCTTATCTGGAACCACGTAATCCTCAGCAATATCGAAAGTGTGACGATCAACTCGCTTGAGGTAGTCTGCAAAGTCGGAATATCTTGACTCGATCCCGTGGTGAAGATCAAAGCCATTGCCGACGATGAAAAGCTTGTCTGACTTGGATATCTCACACATCTAAACGGCATCTTTCACAGCGGGGAGTGACCGCCCACGCCCGGCGCGCTGTTTCTTGCAGCAATCCGGAATCGGCGTTGCTAATTTGCGTTTTCGCGAAGAAGCGGGGAACCAAGGGGCACCCCTATTGCATTAGAGGACCTCAACATCCCGTACAATATGCTTTCGATCACGATGGCAAGAGACCGGCGGATGAACGATGACTTCAAAAGAGCAACTATTGGCGAAGGTGCATGACATCTCTGATCCCTGCGAAGAAGTCCGGCAGGGTTTTCTTGCGTTGGCAACGGACCCCTCAACGCCCTCAGATGTACAGCAAGCCTCTCTCGATCTGGCGGACGCTATCGAGAAGGTCTTTTTGATCGCGCATTACATTATGAAAAGAGAAACGTCAGCTTCAGGTCATTGAAAGCGAGTGCGGTACGTTTTTGCCGGAGGAAGTCGGTCCCGGCTTCCGCTTCGCGGCGCAAGCTAAGCCTCCTGCGGCTTCCTTTTTCCCGGCAAAAACGCCTCGAGAATTCCCGCTTTCCCGGCCTGAAGAACGGCCGTCGCGATGCTGAAAGCTCCGATACTCTTCATTGTTCGTTTGGCTCATGGCCTTGGCCACTTGCTCGATGGAACTAGCTGACGTTCAAAACCTTCTGGCCGATGTATGTGCCACCACCACCACCTATGGCCGCCGATACCATGGTGACCACGTGCGACGCCTCGAGGCTCTGGGCGCCGCACACAGATAAACCGGCTAGAAGTCCGCCAAAGAGACAGGCAAAGAACGGTTTCGTCTAAACCTTCTATCCTCATTTTCACCCCCAATATTGTCCATGTTCGCGCGAAATTCCAAATTCGGCTGACATAATGTCACCTTTGCGTGTGCTCGCGGGCCGCCCAACACTTTCTGATTTGGCTGAATCACTACGAACCAGATCTGCCCGGTAAGCGGAGCGCCCCAACACTCGGAGCGCAGCGGGCAGATCGATCCCGGGAACCGGCCGGCCGGGTCACTTCTGGAATGAGCGTCCGAGAAGCGGGCGCACGATTTTTTCATACCTGTCCGCTCTTACGACAGGTCGCGGATCGCGCCAATGGGCAAGCGCGCAAGCGCTGTCCCTCGTCTGGAAAAACGGTTTTCACCGCCGAGCCGGCGAACCTTCCGTTTTTCCCTCCTCCGGACCCATGACCCGCTCCACCCCCTGACGGGAGCGGGCTGCGCCCTCCCCCTTCGTTCCGCCGGATGTGGGGGCACATCCTACGGAACGTAGGCAGAGGCTTCGCCCACTAGCGGGGCTTGCTCCCAAGGAACCGGGAAAACTTTGGAGATTGACCTATGACCGAGATTATCAGCATTCCGCTTAGCAAGCTTGATACGGACCCGAAAAACGTCCGCAAAACCTACAAGGCCGAGGGCGTCGAAAGCCTCGCAGCCTCCATTCTCGCCAATGGCGTTGTTCAGAATATCGTCGTGCGCAAGGCTTCCAAGGGCCGCTATTTCGTTACGGCGGGTGGTCGTCGGCGGGCTGCTCTCTTGCTCCTTGTCGAGCGCGGCCAGATTGCAGCTGATTATGCTGTAAACGCTATCGTAAAGACCGCCGACGAGGCGACAGAGCTGAGCTTGACCGAGAACGTGCAGCGCGAGGAAATGCACCCTGTGGACCAATATGTGGCGTTTCAGGCCATGGTCAACGAAGGCAAGGCAATCGCGGATATCGCTGCACGGTTCGGTGTGACTGAAATCATCGTTCGCCGCCGTTTGGCCTTAGCGAAGGTCTCGCCGGTCTTGCTGGACCTGTTTCGCAACGACGAAATGACGTTTGAGCAACTGACCGCCTTCACGGTCTGCGATGATCATGAGCGTCAGGAACAGGTCTGGGAGTCTCTCGATCGATGGAGCCGCGATTTGTCGCGGATCAAGTCGGCACTGATGACAGACGAAATTGCCGGAACCGACAAGCGTATCACGTTCCTCGGGGGCCTCGATGTCTATGAACAGACAGGAGGCGCGGTGCGCCGCGACCTGTTCGACGCGCAGGGCGGCGGGTTCGCGCTCGACGTAATACTGGTTGAAAAGCTGGTCAGCGAGAAGTTGGCAGCGGTGGCCGAGCCGTTTTTGTCGCAAGGCTGGAAATTTGTCGAAACATACATGCAGCGGCCCGACTGGATTTTCGGCGTCCCTCGCGTCTATCCGAAACAGATCGAGCTTTCCCCTGATGAACAATCGGAACGTTTGCGCCTGTGCGCCGAGCACGATGAACTCGTAGAGCTCATGGACCGAGACGAGGGCGAGGAAAGCCATTCCGAGCGCATCGATGCCATCAGCGCACGACTGGATGAACTGGACTCGATGCAGGAAGTCTTTTCCGACGAGGACAAGGCAAAAAGCGGGGTGGTCGTTTCCTTGGACTACTACGGGAGGCCAGACATTGCCGTTGGCATCCGCAAACCGGGTGATGACGAACAGAGCGAGCAAGTGGAAACGGAGGATGACGACAACGGGTCCGTGGCTTCCGAAAAGGTTGAGGAAGTCGGCCCGCCGAAGATCGTCCATTCTGCTGTGCTGGTCGAAGACCTGACAGCGCAGAAGACCGCAGCGCTCCGTGTCGAACTTGCCAACAATCCCGATGTTGCTCTGGTCAGCGTCGTTCACGCCATGCTGCTCGATCTTGTTTATCCCGGCACCTATGGCCGTTCTCGAGGGATGACCGCGTTGCAGATCGCCGTGACGCATGAGCGTCTGCAAGGTTCGATGAAAAGACCGGATGCAAGTCGGGCGACCGAGGAATGGGACCGGATTGCCGAGAACTTCGGTTATCATCTCCCCGGCGAGCCGGAAGACCTATGGGAGCATCTCCTCGATAAGCCGCAGTCGGAGCTTCTGGGACTGCTGGCCTATGCCGCTGCGCACACTCTTAACGCTGTCGAGACGAAACATAGCTTCCGCAAGGACGCATGCGCCCACGCCGACCAGATCGGGCGCACACTAAAGGTTGAAATGACCGACTGGTTCGAGACGACAGCCGAAAGCTATTTTTCGAGCCTGAACCGCGCAGGCATTCAGGCGGCGGTGGCAGAAGTGAAAGGGGCTGATTTCGCTTCGCGTGTCGCAAGTATGAAGAAGGCCGAGGCGGCGGCCTTTGCCGAAACCGCAATCAAAGGGTGCAACTGGCTTCCGTCGCTGGTGCGGATCGCGCCTGAACAGAAGGCCGAGAACGAACAGACTGAACCCCGTTCAGAAGATGAGCAACCTTTCCCGATAGCAGCGGAATAGCCGCGCTGCTGTCAGCCGGTCACGTCCTCCAGCGTGACCGGCTCCCCTCTCGTTACGAGGCAAAGTCATGTTCGATCACCTACCCGACCCTACCAAAGCAGCGGAATGCTGCTGCCAATTGATTCAAGCGTACCTGTCCGATCCCGAGCACGTGGATTGGAGTGACGTTCAAAAGGCAGTTAACACGGCGCTGGAAGCTTTCAATCTTCCGCCCACGTTCTTCGAAGAACAGGTTTAAGCGTTTGATTGTTGGTTTGTACCGCCCCGCCCGTCTTTGGTCCGACACCAGAGGCGGGCGTTCTGTTGTCCGTAGAATTAGTTCAATACGGAGATGAAACCCCGCTTCTTAGAGGCCCGGATCGTCGCGAACCGCCCCCTCCGTTGAGAGGAGGCCCAGGCCCCCTCCTCTCAAACTCTCCTTCCCACCCGTGGTCAAAAGCTTCGAAAGGTGCTCCTAATCGAGAAGTTGCGCCAATTTGGTAACGCAGCGGCGCGTTGAGGTGCACGTGAATATGACTATGAACCCGTGATTTGTAGCCTAAATGGGGGAATTAACGCTTCACGACGGCGAAGGGAATCTGAACGAGCGCTCAAATCTTGCGCCAAGTTGGATAATCAAGCTATGTATTGCAACTAGCTGGAATCACCTACTGCCCGGCTCGCACCGTTTTTAATCCAAGTCTGGAGAACACGCAGGCCAGAAAAGAGAAAACCGCTCCCGAGAAAACCCGGAAGCGGTCTGCAAAAAAACCAAATAATTAAGCAGATTTGTTTTCGCAGACCACCCTTCCCCTGTCAATAAGAAAAGCGCCTTTTCGGGTAACGGCGAAGCTTTGTCTGGTCCCTTGAACAGGAGACAGGACAAATGAGGGAAACCCTCACGAACAAGCGGCTAACTGGCCGCAGAATGACAAAGGAGAGAGCCGAGTTCCGGCGACTGGCACAGTCAACGGAAGTCGGAACGGTGACGCGGGGCCAGTTGGCAGTGTTGTCGCAGAGCCTTCCATGCACTGGCCTAATTACCAGTACCGAAAGCCATCTCCTTACAGTGATCATCAACACCGCCCGGGCCGACGCCTTCGACAAGGGTGGGCGACCGATTGTGTTCAAGTCCAACAATCAGCTGGGGTTCGAGATCAACCGCTCGCCTGGGCGGGTCAGCCGTATCCTGTCGAAGTTGTTCGACGCCGGGCTTGTCACCATGCAGGACAGCGCGAATTTCAAGCGCTATCCGATCAGGGACGGCGAAGGCGAAATTTTAGACGCCTGTGGCATCGATTTGCGTGTACTGATTGCCCGCTACCGTGAGCTCGACGCCCTAGTGCGGCAGAAGCGAGAGGAGAAGCGCGCCAGCGACGCCGCTGCCCGCCGCTTTCGCGATGCACTCAGGAGCGCCCGTTACGCGCTGGTGAATGCCGCCGATTTGACGAAAACCGCACTCGCGAGCCTTGCATCTCGCATCGAGCGTATTGCTGCCTTTGTTGGTATCGCAGGCAGAGCGCCTGCTTTTGTTTTGAGGCGCGCTGCGAGCCTGCTGGAGTGGCTTGTTGGACGCTCTCTCAAGGCATCAAGGCGGCCGCAGAGTGCGTCTGATTATGATAATATGACATGCGCGAATGTCGAAAACGACATGCACAAACAGATTACAAACCCCCATCCCTTTGACTTGAGTAAAGAGGAACGGCGTCCGGCTAACGCCGGACAACACAATTCACTTAAGGCTGGCTACGCCAGCAAGAGGGCTTTTGAGGAAAGCCTGACGAGAGGATCCGACCCAGACAATAGGCAATCTCGCCCGCAGCAAGGGATTGTTGCTCTTGATGATGTGTGGAGGGCGGCGCCATCGTTGAAAGACTATTTCACCGCCGCGCCACGCAGTTGGTCCGATCTCGCCCGCATCGCCCCGCAGATTTGCCGCTTGGCGGGTGTCTCCGAGGACGCGCGGCTTCGCGCCGTCGATCAAATGGGCCAACAGGCCGCCGCGATCGCCATCGCGGTCACGTTCGAGAAATATTCTCGCGAAGAAGTCAGCTCGCCCGGAGGGTATTTGCGCGCCATGACGGACAGGGCGGCATCCGGTGAACTTCATCTTTCGCGTTCCGTCTTCGGGCTTGCCGCCCGCAACTCTATGGAGGCCTAAAATTGAGAAAAACCCCATTTTTTCGGCACTTTTGTTTGCCCTGCTTTTTTCACAACCTGTTAGCGCGGCGGAATATTCCGGCCGAGCACGCGTGATCGACGGTGACACCTTCAGCATTCGACAGCAGCGGATCAGGATTGCGGCGATTGACGCCTGCGAGCGCTCGCAAAAGGGCTGGAAGAATGGAGCCGAATGGGCGTGTGGTGTCGAGGCTCGCAGCTATCTTTCTCGCCTTATCGACGGGAAGCATGTGACATGCACCATTATCGACGAGGACCAATACCGTCGCCTAGTTGGACAGTGCTTCCTCCAGCAAACCGATATAGGCCTTGAAATGGTGAAGGCAGGTCAGGCTCGACTCCTGTTGCAATATCTACCGCGTGGCAACTCAATGTCCCTTGACGCTTACCATCAGGCCGAAGACACCGCCCGAGGCAGACGTTTGGGCCAATGGGCGGCCGAGATCGACGCGCCGAGCAACTATCGCCGTTCCAATTCTCATCACTAGCCCAATGACAATTGGACCTGGAACTGTCGAGATCTGCTTTTCATAGCGCCAAATTGGCTCACTAGTGGAGGAAAAAACCGTTTGTTTCCGGTTGTATGCTTGCGAAAGTTGAATAATATTGGCGCAGGAAAATGCGGTTATTGTTGTTGAACGTACAGGTGACGTTTGTTAGACGCTTTCAGTAGCCACTCCTCCAAGGCGGTTGCTCTTGATGCCCGTTCGCACAGCGACGCGGTTTGCGCAAAGCTGGCTATCCACCAAATTTCCCCGCCTTCGGCTTCCTCGCGAAGCAAATTTGGCAGCCTTCCAGCCTCCTCCGCTGCGCTTCGGCCTCCGGTGCGCACCGCTTTCCGCTGTGCCTTGTGAACGCTCATCGCAACCACCAAAGAGGAGTGACCACCATGAAAAACATCACCAACTACATCCAGTTCAACGGCGACAACATCGGAACCGCAGACGGTACCGGCCTCATCTCCACCATCGAGCGAGACCTCGAAATCACGGTAACGCCTTTTTCTTCCACCAACGAGAGAGCCCCGACGCACCGCGTTTATGCAACATCTCCCGCAGGTCACAAGCTCGACGTGGGCGGCATCTGGAAAAAAGAGAACGGCGAAGGCAGGCCCTACTACACGATCTCGATCAAGCGCATGGGCTTTAACGCCAATCTAGGCCGGTTCCCCGGCCAGGACGACCCGACCCTGCAGGCAATCATCGAGTGGGAACCACGCGATTGATTGCGTAGAGAAGCCCGGCATATGACCGGGCCCCTCACCCCGAAATGGCTGAAAATCCGCCAAATAGCTGGATTTTCGGCCCTTTTCGTGTTAGGTTGAACAGTAATTGGAGATTTGTCGATGAACATTCATTCCACCCGTCCCGACCGCTCCCCGGAAGCCGTAGCGGCTCGAAAGAAGAGCACGGATCAGGCTCGAGCCATGAACATTCGCCAAGGCTATCAGGGCGACGACGCCCTGCTCGAAGCGGCGACCGCTGCTTACGTTGCCGGCGATCTCACCCGCGAAGAGTATCGCGCCCGCATCTTACCGCAGCCCAAGGGCTGATCATTTCATTCAAGTCTCAAGAGGCTCAAGGCCGTCTGCTAGGGCAGACGGCTTTTTGTTGGTTTACGTATGGATGATGAATACCCCAGGGGTTCCTACACTTATCCGAATACGTCAGACGATCCGGATCGCCAGAACGTTCTCCGTAACAAGTTTGGTATCGAATCCAAATCGGAGCTTCGCACGGTCGAGTATCGTGCAACGCAGGACCGGATTTCCGAAATCCTTGAGGGTGATGGTCCCAAGGGTAACTTTGACGCCGCTCATCTCAAGGCAATCCACGGCCACATATTTCAGGATGTGTACGAATGGGCGGGTCATACCAGAAACGAAAGCCCGGTGGTTGACGGAACTCGTCTCGAGCCGATTGGTGGCCTTTCAAAAGGCGGAACGTCTTTCCTGCACGGCGCGCGTATAGACATGGGTTTGAATGAGGCGGTGAAGCCGGTCAGCGATCCGCAGGCGTTACGGGCAGCCAGCAGGGAAGAATTCGTTGAGCGAGCCGCAAAAACGCTGTCAGAGCTGAACTATGTCCATCCGTTTCGCGAAGGCAACGGAAGGACGCAGGAAACCTTCATCACAGAGCTCGGCCGGCATTACGGGCACGACATCGATATGAGCGTGATCAGCAAAACCCGTATGATCGAAGCGTCCATTGCCACGACACATGACCCTGCCAGCCCCGCGCTGAAGCACGTCGTTGAAGATGCGATAGACCCCAACCGCCGTGAGGCGCTACGCGGTGCATTCGCGGATCTGGAGCAGGTCGGCGAGAAGCCCTTCGAGCATTATGTTCGGACTGTCCGCCCGGGCGAAGAGATCGAGGGCCAGGTGTTCGGTCATGACAACCGCGTTGCAACCGTTGTGACCGAGAACGGCATTATCGCTGTCGATCGCGCCGACCTTCCGGAGCGGATTCCAGCCGACGACGAAGAGGTGAAATTCACCGCCCGATCTGACTTCAGAACCTTGGGGCGGCCGGAGCAGGAGGCCCAACCGCAGCCTCAGAGCGTCGAGCAAAAGGCTGAACAAGCGCCGCAACAGTCAAATCACAACGCAGAGCTCAAGGCCGTCGAAGCGCAGCATTTAGCAACCCGTGGGCAGCAGACCGACCGGGACGACCGGGATCGTTAGCGCAGCCCCCTTCCCCATTCAGCACAAGCAACCGCAGCGCCGTTAGCGGTCCGTGCTCCCTTGTGTTTGCCGTCTCCCGTTTCGTTGGGTGATTGACGGACAAGCTACGATAGCCCCTCCCCCATTCAACCGCTCCGCGGTCCTCCTCTCCGTTGCGGCCCTCCGGGTGCATGGGCTCGTCTCGGCTATCTCCGTTTTTTGCCGTCAACCAACGAAAAGGAGACGGCGATGCAGAGCACGGACACCTACCAGCGCATTACGGATGCCATCATCGAGCAGCTGGAAGCGGGAACGAAACCCTGGATCCGCCCTTGGCGCGGAACCGTCCGCCGCTCGCCGGTACCACTGCGCGCCACCGGCGAAGCCTATCGCGGCATCAACGTGATCATGCTGTGGCTTTCCAGTCAGCTCGCCGGCTACGACGAGAACACCTGGATGACCTACCGGCAGGCTCAGGATCTTGGAGGCCAGGTCAGAAAGGGCGAACAGGGAACCCTCGTCGTCAAGTACGGAACCTTCACGCCCAAGGAGCAGGAAGCCGACGACAAAAGCATCCCGTACCTGAAGGGCTACACGGTCTTCAACGTCGAGCAGATCGATGGCCTACCCGACCGCTTCAAAAGCCCGGTCGAAGACATTTCGGAGGGCTCAATGCCCCTCCTCGGGCATGTCGAAGACTTCATCGGTCGAACCGGCGCGAAGATCACGTATGGCGGCAAGCACGCCTGCTATCGTCCAGGTCCTGATGACATCGAGATGCCAGCCCGTGAACGCTTTCTGAGCGAAGTCCATCTTTACAGCACGGTTCTGCACGAGCTCGGTCACTGGACCGGCGCAAAACACCGTCTCGATCGCGATCTTTCCGGCCGGTTCGGGACTGAAGCCTATGCCGTGGAAGAGCTCGTTGCGGAACTGTCGGCAGCCTTCGTGTGCGCGGACCTTGGCCTCGAGCACGATCCACGCGAAAACACCGCAACGTATCTGGAAAGCTGGCTGAAGGTTTTAAAGCAGGATAAGCGGGCGATCGTTACGGCCGCTGCCAAGGCTCAGGCTGTTGCCGACCATCTTCACGGCCTTCAAGGCGCATTGGACATCGACGGGGGCTAAAGCGATACTCGGTGACGAAGGGAGATCGCCATGGGAAAGTCACATCCCATTGCATTGCTTGAGGGTGTCATCGCCTTCGTTGAGAAGGCGATTACTATCGGGATGGTTGCTCGGCGTTTTCGGATGTCACCTGGTTTCATGAACGATCTTGTGATTGTTCAATGTCGTGGGAGTTCGATCCATTTTCCAATTCGAAGCGAACCATTCACACCGCCAAAGGGATTTTCAGCTGACGCCCTATATGAGGTTTTGGTGGCATAACGCGGAATGGAGCCGTGGCGCAGGGTGGGGCCTACTAAAACTCAACACCCGTCATTTCCATCTTCGAGTGGCGAGGCCGCCGAGCCGCGAGCAGACCGCGTGTCCGTCCTTCCGACAGACATTCCCTAAAATACCCATTATTATTTCACATGCTTTTTAAGCCTTAGCATGTAGCCGTCATCCTGCGGTTCAAAGAGGATGCCTTATGCCGGATTTCTTCACGCTGTTCGTTGTCGTTCTGCTCCTCAATCTCTCACACTGCATGCTTTGGAGCATGATCGCCTACCGATACAGGGATCTGCATGCTGCGCGGTACTGGCTTGCAGGTAGCGCTGCAGGTGTCGTTGGTGGGATCGCTCTTTCTCTTCAAGGTGAGGGCGGGATTATCACCAACACGGTAGCCGGCAATGGCCTCGTTATCCTGGGTTTCTATCTGAATTGGTGCGGCTCGCGTCAGTTTCACGGCGACAAAGTGCATGGGGCGTGGAGCTCCATCTTGGTCGGTGTCAGCGTCTTGGTGATGCTCGCTACATTTCACGCTTGGTATGGCCGTAATCCTGTCTACACACTGGCTCAGTCGATCCCACTCGCGCTCGCGGCAAGCTATCTTTTGCGCAGACACCGCCGGGATCTTGGAGCGGTCGTTGCCGCAATAGCGATGGGGGCAGGCGTGGTGTCCCACAGCGTCATCGCTGGGGGCAACCTTCTCATCGTGACCGGCATCCGGCCTGACCTCCAACTTTATCAGGCCGCCTCGATCGACCTCTTGGTCTTCCTGTTTGCCTCGGTCGTCTGGAATTTCGGTTTTCTCATCTCAGCTGTCGAACGCTTGCACTCCCAAGTCGAACAGCTGGCAAACGAGGATGAGTTGACGGGGATCGCCAATCGCAGGCTGTTTATGACGCATCTGAACAGGGCCTGTGATGGCGATGGCGTCAAGGATGATTTCAGCCTGCTTCTGTTCGATCTCGATCGGTTCAAGGCGATCAACGACAGGCATGGGCACGCGACAGGGGACGCGGCACTGAAGCACGTGGTGGGGGTGATCATGGGGCAGTTGCGAAACGGCGACGTTTTCGCTCGTATTGGAGGAGACGAATTCGGTCTGTTGCTCCCCCAGTCAAACACACAAGACGCTGAAGCGGTTGCAGCGCGGATAGTCGGAGCAGTCAAGGGCACGCCCTTGCAATGGAATGCCCTTCGACTGCGTGTCACCGTCAGCATTGGCATCGTTACGCAACATCAATCTTCCGCCAGACCTGAGACTCTGTTGGAAAATGCCGACAGCGCGCTCTATCAGACGAAGCGCCGGGGTCGAGATGGCTATACACTCTTCGCTGCGACATCGGATGTGACGTCCAACGTTGTCCATCTTTCGCATGGTTCGCATTCCGGATCTGCAGTCAGATCCTGATTTCCGAGATCAGCGTCTCCCAAGCCCAATGGCGTTCGCCTCGGACTCCGTTTCACGTCTGAGCAGCTGGATCAGCTCGACACTTCATACCTGCTCCATCGGACGCGTGTGTCGACCGGGCGACGAGCCACGACAATCATTGCAACGGCGCTTGAGACGGGGTCAATGTCCCTGAGTACAGCACCGATTCTCTCGACCTCGGAAACCGCCGGGTGAGAGCGGCTAACTCTCAGCAATCGGTTGTCAGCTGACAATTCAGCTAAGGGCCGGAAATATAAAAGGAAATTATCCGGCCAGAAATCGTTAATTTCGGTTAACCAAAAACAGCTTGACGGTTATGCGGTCTATGAGATCATTTGCGCAAATCGCAGAGAATTGTCAGGTTTACCGTGAATGGCGAATAAGAGCGCAAAAAGCACCCAGGTCGACAAAATCGAGCGCGTCTCGATTGATAAGACTATAGCCGATGATGCCGCGAAACTCAGCAGCAATCTTCAAGAGCTTTCGGCCCGGTTGTTTTCACCTGATGCCCAAAAGGCGCTTCGCCGCTTTAGCAGCACGGAAGCCGCAAAACTGCTTGGGGTAACCGACAGCTACGTGCGGCATCTGGCGGCTCAGGAAGATTCCGTTACCTCCGAAAAGACGTCGGGTGGTCGGCGGACCTTCTCCTTGTCCGAGATCAACACCATCCGCCAGATCCTGGGTAAGACAAAGCCAGCCTATCTGGCCGGACGCCGCGAGACCGAACATCTGCAGGTCATTGCGGTCACCAACTTTAAAGGCGGATCGGGTAAGACAACGACCTCGACGCATCTCGCTCAGTACCTGGCTCTGCGCGGTTACCGCGTCCTCGCCGTCGATCTCGATCCGCAAGCCTCGATGTCCGCGATGTTGGGCTATCAGCCGGAATTCGACGTTGGTGAAAACGAGACGTTGTTCGGGGCTATCCGATACGATGAGCTTCGTCGTCCGGTAGGGGAGGTGGTTCGAGAAACCTATTTCCCGGGTCTGGATCTCATCCCCGGAAATCTCGAACTTCACGAATTCGAGCACGACACGCCACGAGCCCTTGCTGAGCGCAACGGAACCGAAACTGACATGTTTTTCATGCGGGTCGGTAACGCGCTGGCGGACCTGTCGGACCGGTACGACGTCGTCGTTATCGACTGCCCGCCGACCCTCGGCTTCTTGACGCTCTCGGCGCTCTGCGCTGCGACGGCCGTCCTGATAACGGTCCATCCCCAGATGCTCGACGTGGCGTCCATGAACCAGTTTCTGGCAATGACGTCTGACCTTCTTTCGGTGGTCAAGGACGCAGGCGGTAACCTGGAATATGATTGGATGCGATATCTGGTCACGCGGTACGAGCCAAACGATGGTCCGCAAGCGCAGATCGTTGCATTCTTGCGGAGCTTGTTCGGCGATCGTGTGCTCACGTCCATGATGGTGAAGTCGACAGCAATTTCTGATGCTGGCCTCTCCAAGCAGACGATCTACGAGGCCGCTCGGGAATCTATGAACCGGCAGACCTACGATCGCGCGGTGGAAGCAATGGATGGGGTCAACCTCGAAGTGGAAGCTCTTCTCAAGAGTTCATGGGGGCGTGCATGAAGGGTCGTGACATTCTCAAGAATATGGTCAGCTCCGCAGGCGACGAAGCGGCGAAGGCACCTATCCAATCGCAGCCACAGCACAAGCCCGCTGGTGCAGTGCGAGCCATGAACCTGTCGCTTGGCCGTCTCGGTGATGAAGCCGCTGCGGCGAAGGAACTGCGCTCTGCTCTTGCAGCCGGGGACAAGGTTGTGGAGTTAAGTCCCGCCCAGATCGAGGCCTCGTTCATTCAGGATCGTATTCCGACTGAAAAGGATGCCGCGCTGGATGAACTGATCGCTTCCATGCGCGAAAGTGGCCAGCAGGTCCCCATCTTGGTCCGTCCGCATCCGACGAAAGACAACCACTACCAGGCGGCCTACGGTCACCGCAGACTGCGTGCGGCCATCGTTCTGGAACGGCCGGTCAAGGCGATTGTGCGTCAGCTTTCCGACGAAGAGCTTATAGTCGCGCAAGGCCAGGAGAATGGACCACGCGTCGATCTAAGCTTTATCGAGCGAGCCTTGTTCGCAAAGAGGCTTGAGCAGCATGGCTTCGATCGCGACCGGATCTCGCAAGCTCTCTCGGTCGATAAGCCTGAAACGTCGCGGCTTCTGCAGGTCTCGGATGTCATCCCGACAGAGGTCATTCTTGCGATTGGACCGGCCTCGAAAATCGGTCGCCCACGCTGGTTGGCCTTTGCCGAGTTGTTGAAGGACAGAGCGGCCTCCAAGCGCGTGGCTGATGCTATCGCCGATGACCAGTTTACGGCAAGCGATACGAACGATCGGTTTACGCGTCTCTGGAATCAGGCTCAGGGGCCGAAAGTCTCGAAGAAGGACGCGGCCGGAAAGATTCGCACGCGCAAGGGGGTCGTCCTCGCATCCATCGAGCGAACGAACAAAGGCGCGAAAGTCACCATCACATCAGAAGCCTTCGCACAGTTTCTGGACGCTCAAATGAGCGATCTGGTTGAACGGTTCGAAAGAGATAATGCTTCTGAAACAGATCATTAGTTCGATTGTCAGCTGACAATTGATCGCAAACGGGAGATTTAAACCGCAAAAGAAAAAGGCCCCCAAACGTTACCGTCGTGGAAGCCCTTCTCAATGTGTCGCAACGAGAGAATCGCATTTCCCCGAATCGCAGTCAAGAGTCTTTGGCGCTGTTTTGGCGAGCAAATTTCTTTTGCCTTTTAGAGGGTGAGAGAATGCAGACAGGAAGTGTGACGACGCCTTTTGGGCGGCGGCCAATGACGCTTGCCTTGGTGAAGCGCCAGGTGGCAACAAACGAGATTAAGGCTGGCAAGACAGTCGAAAAGTGGAAAGTCTTCCGTGACGTCTCCGAAGCGAGAGAAGAGCTCGGCTTACAGTCGAACAGCCTGGCGGTGCTCGACGCGCTTCTGAGCTTCTATCCGGAAAACGAATTGCGCCAAGACGCACAGCTCGTCGTGTTTCCTTCAAACGCGCAGTTGATCCTTCGAGCCCACGGTATGGCAGGGGCCACATTGCGTCGCCATCTTGCGCTTCTGGTCGATGCTGGTCTCATCGTCCGCAAGGACAGTGCTAACGGCAAGCGCTATGCGAGGAAGAACGGTTCCGGCGAGATCGAGAATGCGTTTGGCTTCGACCTTTCGCCAATCCTTGCCCGATCTGAGGAACTCGCTGTCATCGCGCAGAGAGTCGTTGCTGCTCGTTCCGCATTCCGTAAGGCGAAAGAGAACCTGACAATCTGCCGCCGGGACGTCCGCAAGCTCATCACTGCGGCGATAGAGGAGGGGGCTGACGGCGACTGGATGGCGATCGAGACGATGTACATCGACCTCGTAGCCCGCATTCCACGCTCCCCAACCATCGCTGACGTCGCCAGCATCCTCGACGAACTCGAGCTTCTCCGCGAGGAAATCCTTAATCTGTTGGATACGCAGTCAAATTCAGAATTTAATAGCACCAATGCTGCTCATATTGAGCAGCACATACAGAATTCAAAATCCGAATCCTTCCATGAACTTGAACCTAGCTCTGAAAAAGAGCAGGGCGAAAAGCCGAGCAAGAGACGCGGGACTGACACCGAGACGCTGAAGGCGTTTCCTCTGGGTGTTGTGCTGAAGGCATGCCCACAGATTATCGACTATGGTCCGGCTGGCACTGTGGGTGGTTGGCGCGATCTCATGTCGGCCGCCGTCGTGGTAAGATCGATGCTCGGCGTCAGCCCGTCGGCCTATCAGGAGGCCTGCGAAACCATGGGGCCTGAAAACGCAGCGGTTGCGATTGCCTGCATTCTGGAGAGGGCAGGGCATATCAACTCTGCGGGCGGCTATCTGCGGGATCTCACCAACCGGGCGGCACGCGGGGAGTTTTCACTCGGGCCGATGGTGATGGCACTGCTACGGTTGAACGGGGAAGCTGAGAAAAGGTCGGCGTGAATGACCATTGACAAAAACTCGTCCAATCATCATAACTACCCCAATGGGTTATAGGGCAATATGCAAACAGTCGCTGAAACATCGCTCTTCGTCAAACAGGCCGCAGCTCTGTTTACCGACGACGAGCGCAAGGATCTGATTGATTTTCTCGCGGCCCATCCTCTGACTGGTGATGAAATACCGGGTGCGGGTGGTGTCCGAAAGCTGCGATTTGGTGCCAAAGGTAAAGGCAAACGGGGTGGTGCCCGCGTTATCTATTACTGGTACGGCGACGACGCGCCCATCTATGCGCTTCTCGTCTACGGCAAGAATGAAAAGACCGATTTAAAGCCGGAAGAGGCCAAGGCGGTTGCTGCGTTCGCGAAGGCGATCAAAGCGACGTACAGGAGCAAACCATGAGCGAGACGACAAAATTCGGCGAGGATTTGATTCAGGCTATGACAGAAGCTCTGGGACATGCCCAGGGTAAGGACGTGGTTGGACTACGCGTCACTACCGTTGATCTGGAAACCGTGGACGCAAAAGCAATTCGCCAAAAGCTGCACCTGACGCAAGATGAAATGGCTGCATTTCTCGGCACGAGTGCTTCAGGATACAAAAAGTGGGAGCAGGGGGCCCGGCAGCCGTCAGGCGCTGCTCGAACGCTTCTTCGTGTAATGGAAAGAGAACCCGAGGCAGTGCTACGAGCGTTGTCGAACTGAGTTCTGGACTTCGTTCCGGCTGAGGGTGAAATGGCACTCTAACGGGCGAAGTCCGCTAGTGGCTTCTCCGACTTCGTCATGGCCTTTCCTAAAGAGACGCCGGTCGCAGTAGCGAGGAGTGCCTTTGGAATTGTCAGTGTGACGTCGCGATCTTCACCCCACGCAAAGACGCAAAGACCACGATTGCCAGCAACGCGATGATCAGCGAGACCGAGATTAATACGGTACCGTGCGCATCGACGAATGCGAACCTCGCCGCCGCAGCAATCTCGGATCCGAGGGTGCCTCCCGCAGAATTCGCGGCCGTCATGGCCTCGCCGATCGAGTTCGACGCGGACTCGACAGCGCCAGCGGGTGGTATGAAGGAGTTTCGATAGATGGAGTTCACCAGGACGCCAAAGATGGTGATACCCAGTCCGCCTCCAAGCTCGTAACCCGTGCTTTCGAGCGCGCCAGCCGCACCTGCTTTCTCTTCAGGCGCGCTTCCCATAATTGCGATCGATGATGCCAGCAGTCCAACCCCGAGCGCGAAACCAAGGGCGGCCAGCAGGGCGGGAACGACGACCCCAGCATTCTTGAAATCGGCAAAAGCAAGCGCGGCCAGCGAAGCCGCGGCGACAGCCATCGATAGGGAAGCCACCGAGCGTAGTCCAAACCACGTCGCGAGCTTACCTCCGACCGGACCGCCGACCGCAGCGGCGATGACAAGCGGCAGCATGAACATGCCGGCCTCGAGCGGGGTCTTGCCAAGGACGAATTGCAGTTCCTGCGCAAGGACGAGTTCGAATCCCGCCAGTGAACCGCTGGCGACAAAGGCCATGAGGAAGCCGACCGCGATCGTCGGCTTTGCAAGCAGGGAGAGGTCCAGCATCGGCGTCTTCGACGTCATCTGCATCCGGCCGAACCAGGCCAGCAGAACTGCGCCCGCCAGCAGTGTTGTGACGGATTGGCCGTCTAGGTTGGTCTTGACCCCCGTCTTGATTCCATAGACGGTAAGCATCAGGCCCGCGATGACAATCAGGGCCTGACCTGGCTTCCAACTTGCCGAGGCATTTCCAGACCGTCTGGGGATCAAAATCCAGACCATCGGAATAACGATCATCATGATCGGCACGTTCACGAGAAAGACAGAACCCCACCAGAAGTGCTCAAGCAGAAGCCCACCCGCCAAGGGCCCGATCGCCGCGCCCGCCATTCCGACGACGCTCCATGCGCCGAGCGCGGTCGCCCGTTCGGCATCGTCTTCGAATGTCTGCCGGATGACGGCGAGCACACAGGGCATGATCATCGCCGAGCCGACACCGAGGACGGCGCGGGCGGCAATCAACATGCTTGCAGACGTTGAGAAAGCTGCAGCAACCGAAGCGAATGTGAAAATGCCGAGACCGACAAGAAGCAGCCGGCGGCATCCGACTTTGTCCGCCAGGGTACCCATCGGCACCAGCAGGCCTGCCATGACCAGCGGATAGATGTCGATGATCCACAGGACCTCTGTACCGGACGCGGACAGTGCAAGCGTGAGGGACGGGACGGCGATGTGAAGGATCGTCATATCCACGACAACGGGCGTAAATGCCATCATCACGGCGGCGAGGACAAGCCAACGGTTGGGGGTATGCATCATGTCACCAATTACTGAACGATCGTTTAGATATTGCGTTTATATACGATCGTTCGTATATCATTCAAGCCTGACAAGGAGATGAAATGGGCCGGCCGCGGAAGATCACCAATGACGATATCCTTGACGCCGCCGAAAGGGTCGTCGCTCGTCTCGGCGCTACGGGCCTGTCAATTGATGCCGTGGCCAAGGAGGTCGGCGTTAGCAAGGCGATGGTTGTCTACGATCACAAATCCAAGAGCGCTCTTCTCGAGGCTCTGGTGGATCGCCGGGTCAAGGCGGATATGGCCTATATCGCGGAATGCGTGAGCGCGGCAGCCGATACCCCGCATCCAGAACTCTTCGGTCGAATTGCTTCGGCCGAAAAGAAGATCGACGAGATCGACAAGGCCGTTGCGGTGACCCTCAGTGCTTCGATGTCGAACGATGATAGGCTCCAGCGCTTCATGCGAGACTGGACCGACCTCGATTTGAACGCGATGGCGTCAGGTGAGCGACCACAGGCGGCATTAATGGCCTATCTGGCGCTGATGGGTTTCTATAGCACGGAGTTGTTCGGGTTCCATTCGTGGCCGGACAAGGAGCGTCAGGACATTCTTCGGGGAATTCGCGCGATATATCTGTCGTTCGCGGACAGTTAACCGGCCATATCTTTGACTAGCAGAGCAATCAAATTTATGAGCAAAGCGGCTGTTTTCCGAACTCGGAACGTGGTCCCCTGTGTGCAAAGCTGATACGAATTGTAGTTGTCATGACGCTAATGCACGGGCAACCCAAGACCACAGGTCATTCCCAAGAGCTTCAAGCTGGCCCTCATATTTTTCAGCCCAAGGGTTTGGCAACGTCCAGCGCTCGTCCCAGTTCATCGGCCATATCGCAGCAAAATCGGCTCGATTATCACCCTTTTCCCACTCTTTGGTCTTTTCCCAACTCATAACGACGGACGCGGCGATGGCATCAAAGCCGGCAGAATGGGCAACTTCGATCATCTGCTTGATGTCTATGTGATCGTTCGATGCCACGTGGCTTGGCATGATGATTAGTTCTCGTGTCCGCCACATAGCATCGTTGGCGTTGAGAGCTGCTTCAACGGAATCATACTTCGCTTTCTCTTTCTCTTGGAAAGATCTGCCAAATACGAAGGCGTCGATAGGACGACCCCAAGGGCTAACAAGTGACCGCACCCCCTTCATGTGATGGCCAATTTTCTGACCAGTACCTTGTGAAACGAGAGTTCTCAAAATTGTCGATTTTCCATGACGGTCGTTAGCCAAGGGTACGATAAAAAGCCGCCGCGCTATTTTCAAAGCTCTATTTCCTAATTTGTTTGCCGGAGTCACTCTCTGGTGTAAGATTAATGTGCCTTGAAATGTTCATCGAACAAGTGAATTTACAGCTCCAAGACAGCTTTGACTTTCGCAAACAGCTCGTCGTATGTGATGATTTGCACATCGCGGACAGCTGCCTTGAACAGCTCAAAGCTACGTTGCTTGTCCTGATTACCGCCTAAAACGTTGCGATTTCCAACGATAACAGCCGCGTGCACTGCCGAAGTTGATGGTTTTGGATTCAAGCCACTGACTAGCTCATCCAGATGACGGAAGGCAAGATTCCTATAATGAAGGGATTGGACAACGGATCCAGCAAGTTCCAGAGAAGGCGGGAAACACCGGTTTCGATACTCTGATCCTAACAGCGGACTTTGAGGCGTTTTGATTTCGAAAAGCGTGACCCCTTGCAGCGTTTCCGGCACGTACAGGAAATCAACGATGCTTCCGTTGTGGTTGAATAGGTCTTTGCCGCCTAAGAAGCATTTGTCTCCGAATTGTAATGCGTTACCCGGGAGGCTGAGCGCCAGAATATGAGGATTGGTGACAAAAAACTGGTGCCATACTGCTTCATTGTCGCAATCACGGTTGCTGTCCCAGAACTCGAGAGCTTGTTTTAACGAAACCTTGGTGGATTGCGGAAGAAGAGACGGCGGAGTGTTTGTCTTCTCTGCTGACTTGAGAATACGCTGTTCATGATCCGCACGCATCCGACGCAGAACGTCTGGTCCGAATTCTTGTTCAGACATGTCCACAAGGCGATGATGACTAGGGCAGAGCACGATTATATTATCGAGGCTCGAATCGCCTCCCAGACTTCTGGGAAGAATATGCGCTATTTCGAGGACTACGGCACCTTCATTTGTTTTGATCGGTGTTTGACAGCCTTCGAAGCTGCATCTGAATGCTGCTCGCTTCATTGCAACTGAGCGGATCTTGTTTGTGGGAATATGCCTGGTAGGAATTACTCGCTCATCGATTTTTGAATAGCACATTATCGAACTTTCGGATCCTTTCACCCGCGGGTGAGTGTCGAGTCCACTTCAAATGGATGGATTGCATGTGGCGACAATGTCGCTTTTGAAAGGCCATTATACCTGACTATTCCTTAAGACTCTCAAGTCATATAGGCTATTTTCCGAGTTTTGGATTGAGACCTGGATGACGCAATCGCCAACAAGACTGTCAAGAACGCTGCTAGGCCACTACCACGAAATGATGGCTGCGTTTCATCGTAGCGCTGCCCACAAATTGCCAGGAGGCAAAGGCGTAATTAGAGAAGACGCCGTAGCAAGCTTTATCGCTACATGGCTCTCGAAGAGATACCGACCTCACACAAATGTTTTCGCGAGCGCCGTTGGAGGCGAGCAGTTAGAGCCCGAGCTAGACCTTGTCATTCTCGATGAGTTTGAAGGAGTGGCATGGCCGATCGACGCCGGGTCAATTAATGCCGTAGTGACTTGGGAGCATATTCGCCTGGTGATCGAAGTTAAGTCAACACTAACGCGCGATACCCTTACCCTTGCATGTGAAGCAATGGAAAAGATTGAAGCATTTGCGGCAAAGACCAACTGCGATGTGCCAACGAGGTTACTTTTCGCGTTTCAGATTGAGCCAACGTTAAGAGACGATCTTCTCTACGAATTTGCCGCATCCGGATCTAACAGCTACCCATTCGATGCGTTTGTTATACTACCGTGTGGAGTATTTTGCTCGTCAGATCTAGATTCTCTGCGCCAGGGTTTCGCTTCGGGGCTTGCGCCTGAGAAGGCCGTTAATGATGGCCCGTCGCAAGACAAAGCGACTTGGGAGTATTGCGAGGAAACGCGGTTTGCACATGGATTCAGATCAATGGGCGACGGCTCCCCCGAAGAAACGTTGATGGCGCTGGCTTGCATCGTGACTGATTCCGCCACCGATGGGAAGTTCACCCAAGCGCTACTTTCAGCGCTGAAGCGTGTTGAATACTATCCCATCAGCTAAGACGCCTTGCGGATCGTCCACTGCACCGCGGCGCTTTGTTGAATTAGCTAGATGCCTGCTGAATAACGAGATGACGCAACTGCGCCATCGCTTCAGGTAGCAAATGCCTCGGTTTGCCACCGCCGTTAGATAGCCTAACCCGCAGCCCATGAGCAGAAAACTCCGCACTCTCCAATCCCGCCATAGTACCGCATTGATCGATCTCTCTTCAGTCACTCTATTGGAAACCGTCTCCAAAGCCCAATCCCCCGAAACACACTGCCTTTTTTGATCTGGGCCGCGGACTTCCAAGCATTGAGAGCCTCGACCGGCCGGTCAGATAGACGGTATCATCCTGCTTGCGGTTTCAAAAACGCGCTGCACGCTAGGCATCGTTCTGATCTCAACTTTGTCAACTCGAATGATGACCAACTTGATGATTTGGCTTTTAGCCTTCTCACAACTGTATATTCGGCGTTACACAGAAGGAGAGGCTCTTTGCGCGTTTGGCGTTTACGAGACTGTGATCAAACGACCAACCGGGCAGCGCGTCCCAGTTTGCGTTCGGTGTTGTTGTAGTACCCTGACGCTTGAGTGACCGACTTGTGCAAGGATTGCTGCATGGCTTCAGGCAATGGAATGCCGCGGTTGGCGGCTTCTGTGAGATAACCGGATCGAAGTCCGTGTGCAGAAAATTGCGCCGGGTCCAGCCCGGCCTGCTTGATGCGCGTTTTCAGGATGAGGTTTACAGACTGCGGCGTCATCGCGCGCCGATCGAGGTTACCCCACTGGTCGATACGCCGAAAGACGGGTCCCGCTTCGATCTTTGCCTCTTCAAGCCAATGCTTAAGCGCGACAACCGGGCGGCCGATCAGCACGACATGTTCATCATCGTCTGACGTGGTAGTCTTAGTCCGGCCCAGATGGATCGTCAGGCAGGGCAGCAGAGGGGAGTGCTCGTCAGCCGGATTGGCGCGAACCGGTTCCTCGTCTACCAGATCCTCGACGCGCAGTTCCGCCACTTCGGAACGGCGTCTGCCGCCGGACGCAAAAGCCATCAGGAGCAGCGCCCGATCACGCATATCGACCAACCGATCGCCCGTGCAAACTGCCAGCAGTTTGGCAAGGATATCGCCGGTGACAGCCTTTTTGCTTTTTCTCTGCCGTGGACGATTGCTGGCGCGAACCGCCAACCGGAGTGCGCTTTTCAGCGACGGTACCGAGAACGATCCGGTCAGCCCGCGCCAGCGTGTCAGGATCGACCAACTCGTCAAGCGGCGGCGAACGGTCGCCGGCGCATGCGGTCCGGTGCTTCTCAGCAAGCCCTTGAGGCGGAGAGCGATCGCGACGTCGTTGGGCATGCCGTGATCGGCATTGGTTTCCCGCTCTACTGGATCCCAGAGATGATGGGCGACGAATTTCAGAAGCAGACTTTCGGGCGCAGGCCAGGGGAGGGGAGTACCTGCTACCAGCACGCACCAAGCTTCCAGATAAGCAAGATCCGACGCCAATGCGCGCATGGTGTTGTCGCCCATTCCCTCGCTGGCCAGATGTTTGAGCGTCGCGACATCATCGTCGGTGAGTAGATCTGCAAGTTGATCGCGGCGATCGAAAGGCAGGATTGCGTCAAGTGCATCCAGTTCCTCCGCTCTCTTCAGGACGGCGTTGTTTTTGGCAGTCTGGATCTGCAAATCATGTTTCATCTCACACCGCCAATCTCTGTCGCGTGTTTGCAAAAGTTCCGGAAATCCCGTATATTCCGGAACAAAGGAGTTTTGCCATGACATCCACGGTTACCGCCGCGGCGGTTTCGAAAAATTTCGGGGCTTATCAGGATGCGGCCGTTCGCGAGCCGGTGATCATTACCAAGAATGGTCGGCCCCGTACGGTTCTGATCGCCTATGAAGACTATGTGCGTCTGGCTAAGCGTGACCGCCGGGTCGAACTTTCGGCGATGCTCGGCGACGATGAGCTCGACGCTATTGAAGGATCGCAGATGGAGCCTAGTCTGGATCATCTCAATGCCGAACTGTTGACGGACAAGCATGCTGCCGACTGAACCGAAGGTAGGCTGGCTGTTTCGATACTCATATCTTTGGCATTGGCAGCATCTCGAAGGCCGTGAGGAAGGCGACAAGGACCGTCCCGTGGTGGTCCTGGCGATTGTTGCCACACTGGAAGACGGAACGCCGGCAGTGCGGGTTCTGCCTATCACGCATTCGCCGCCGTCCGATCCGCAAGACGCTGTTGAAATTCCGGCGACCACCAAACGGCGCCTGGGACTTGATGACGAACGCTCGTGGATTGTTCTGACCGAAAGCAACCGCTTCGTCTGGCCCGGACCCGACGTCAGGCCGATAGACGGTGAAACCGGCTATTACGGCGCGCTGCCACCAGTCCTGTTTGACGAGGTTAAGCGCCGGTTTGTAGAACTGGCGCGGGCGCAGCGCCATTCTGCCGCGGCACGAAGCGAGTAGCCGCCGCGCGGCAAGGCCTACATCGTCCCGGTTTTGTGTCTTGCCCACATTTCCCATCCTGTTTTTGGTCGCTGAGATCGTCATTTGCTACGACGTTACAGTGTCGGCCGTCCTTATCGAGCGGATTCTATCTCGCTGATTCCAAAGAACAAGGCATTCACCCAATTCGCCGGACTCACCCTAATTGGGCGGACTCAGGA
>NZ_JAAMFB010000015.1 GCF_013322225.1 Agrobacterium larrymoorei | reverse complement strand
CGCTGGGTGACGCTGAGCACGTGAGCCGAGGGGAGAACTGTGTCCGCAGTCAGCCACATCACCCATCAACCAGCCGACATGAACCAAGAACCGCCCCTCGAGAGAAAGGGCGGCGGGGAAAGGCGTGTGTATGTCAGGTGGCTGTGTGGCCTACGTGGTTACGCAACGGTCCCCTTGTGGGAGAGGATAGAAAACCTAGGACTTCGCAAAGCGAAGTCCTAGGTTTTCTTGGTGAGGGGTTTTGCCACGTTCTCCGTGACAGCCACACCTCACCCCCGCCGCGAAATCTCCAGATACTCGCTATCCGTCAATGGCTCAACCCATGCCTCATAGGTGCTGACGGGGGAGAAGCCCATCATTTGGTAGAGCTGGAGTGCGCGGGGGTGGTCCAGCGTGTTGGTGGAGACGGTGACTTTTTTGGGGTTGTCCTGCCAGACCGAATAGAGCGCCTGCAGCAGGAACCATTTGCCCACGCCAGCGCCAATGGCCTCTTCCATCAGGCCGAAATAGGAAAGCTCGGTAACGTCGTCGCTGCCCTTGTTGAATTCGAAGAAGCCTGCGGGTGAGCCGTTGAGGTAGAGCACGGTGACACAGTTCTTGGGATCATGCAGCACGGCGGAAAGCTCGGCGTCGCTCATGCGCATGCGCTTCTGCCAGTGCCAGCGTTTGCCGACGCGCCAGTAGAGGTAGCGATAGAAATGCAGCGGGATATTGTTGGTGCGCATGATTGCGGTCTGGATATTGACCGGAACGGGCAGGCTGACCTTTGGTGCCGAGGTCATTTCCAGCTGCGTGACATGGGCTTTCAGTGGGCCATGCGGGTTGGCGGGCAGGGGCTCTGCCGGGCCGGTGACGACGGGTGTATCCTGCTTGGAGCCCCATTCCGACCATGAGCCGTCATACAGCGAATTGTCCGAATGGCCGAGAGACTCGAGCGCCAGCGTGATGACGGCGGCGGTGACGCCGGAGCCGCAGCTGGTAACGACAGGCTTGGAGAGATCTATCCCCGCTTCGGCAATCATCTTGCGGATGGTGGGAAGATCCTTGAAATGGCCGTTTTCGGAAAAGGCTGTCGCGGGCAGGCTGCGGGCACCTGGCATGTGGCCGGAGCGCATGCCGGCACGCGGCTCGGCCTCGTCCCCGGTAAAGCGACCGGCGCCGCGGGCATCGGCAATCTGTTTCTGCCCGGCATCGACCACGGTGCGCATATCGGAGAAAGATGTGACGCGG
Organism: Agrobacterium larrymoorei; assembly: GCF_013322225.1. GTDB lineage: Bacteria > Pseudomonadota > Alphaproteobacteria > Rhizobiales > Rhizobiaceae > Agrobacterium > Agrobacterium larrymoorei_A. Next base: position 109,987 of record NZ_JAAMFB010000015.1, on the reverse strand, counting down.
CGGGCGTTAAAATCGGCGTGGAAGGTGGCGGGTTCCGGCTTCGGTGCTTCCGTCTCGAGCGGCTTGCCAGCGGCCTTCCAGCCATCGAGGCCACCATCCAGCACATAAACCTTCTCGGCCCCCATCACGCGCAGCATCCACCAGACGCGCGGCGCGGAGAAGAAGCCGGGGCCGTCATAAACGACGATCGTATCGGTCTCTTCGATACCGAGTTGCCCGACCGCTTCGGCGAAGAATTCCGGCGAGGGCAGGGAATGAGGCAGACCGGTATCGTGATCGGCAATCACATCCTGATCGAAGAAGACGGCGCCGGGAATGTGACCTTCGGCATATTCCTGTTTTCCGTCGCGCTTATGGGCGGGCAAATACCACGAGGCATCCACAACGCGGAAATGGGGTGTGCCAAGCTGCTGCTCGACCCAATGCGCCGAGACGACGAAACGGCTTTTATCGGTGCTCACGGTGTTTCTCCCAGAAATAGGACGACTTAATTAGGCAGCGTCGGCGGGCTTGCCGAAGCGGATACGGAAACGGCGGTTTTCCTTGCCCTTCTTTTCGATCTTGGCGATGTGGATTTCGCCGATTTCCTCAGTCTTCAAGACATGAGTGCCCCCGCAGGGCTGGCTGTCAACCGAAGAATTCTCGCCAATGCAGACGAGGCTGACGCGGCCCATGCCGACAGGCGGGCGCACATTCTTCGATTTGACGAGCTCCGGATTGGCTGCCAGTTCCTCGTCGGTAATCCACTGCACGTAAACCGGATGGTTCTGCGCGACGAGCTCGGCAAGCTTCGCGGTGATTTCATCCTTGTCGATGGTTTCCGACATGTCGAAATCGATGCGCGATTCCTCTTCACCCACCGCAGCGCCAGTGACGGGCCAGGGGCAGAGAACGGAAAGAAGGTGGCAGGCCGTGTGCATGCGCATGAGCTTGTGACGGCGCGGCCAGTCGATATGCGCCGTCAGCTTTTCACCGACCTGCGGCGAAGGCTGGCCTTCCAGCGGAACGTGGATGATGACGCTTTTATCTGCGCCATTCTTGGTTACGCCAAGCTCGATGTTAGAGCCATCGGCGCGCTCAAGAAAGCCCGTATCGCCCGGCTGGCCGCCGGATGTGGCATAGAAACAGGTCCGATCCAGCTCTATGCCACCGTCTTCGTGGACCCCTGTCACCACCGCTTCGCAAGTTGAAAGATAAAAGTCATCACGAAACAGGGCATTCACGGGCATAGGGTATTGACCTCAGACGGTTTCGTACGGAACCGAAACCTCCCTCTTTTCCGTCAACCATGTGGGAAGGGGAAGACCCTTGGACCGCAGGAAATCCGGGTTGAAGAGCTTGGACTGATAACGGTTACCATAGTCGCAAAGTATGGTGACGATTGTATGCCCCGGACCGAGGTCGCGGGCAAGCCGAATTGCACCGGCAATGTTAATGCCCGACGAACCGCCAAGGCACAAACCGTCCTTTGTCACCAGATCATAAAGGATGGGCAGGGCTTCCGCGTCCGAAATGCGATAGGCAAAATCCGGCGTAAAACCTTCAAGATTGGCGGTGATGCGACCCTGACCGATGCCTTCGGTGATGGACGAGCCCTCGGATTTCAGCACGCCGTTCTTGTAGAACTCGTAAAGTGCTGCACCTTCAGGATCTGCAATGCCGATCTTGATATCGGGGTTGAAATCCCGCAGGCCATCCGCCACGCCTGCCAGCGTGCCACCGGAGCCGACCGCGCAGATGAAGCCATCCACCTTGCCATCCGTCTGGTCCCAGATTTCCGGTGCCGTGGTTTCGATATGCGCCTGACGGTTGGCGATATTATCGAACTGGTTTGCCCAGACTGCGCCGTTCGGGTCCGTCTCGGCCAGTTGCTTTGCGAGCCTGCCGGAAACCTTCACATAGTTGTTCGGGTTGGAATAGGGAGCCGCCGGAACCTCGACAAGCTGCGCGCCGAGAAGCTTTAGCGCATCCTTCTTTTCCTGGCTCTGGGTTTCGGGAATGACGATGACTGTCTTGTAACCCAGCGCATTGGCAACCAGCGAAAGGCCGATGCCGGTGTTGCCCGCCGTGCCTTCGACAATGGTGCCGCCGGGGCGTAGCTGGCCACGACGTTCCGCGTCGCGGATGATATAGAGCGCTGCACGATCCTTGACCGACTGGCCGGGATTCATAAATTCGGCCTTGCCGAGAATTTCGCAGCCCGTAGCCTCAGATGCTGCCTTCAGACGGATGAGCGGCGTGTTGCCGATTGCGGTTAGCACGGAGGTATGAATGGTCATGATCGGGCCTTCTTGCCAGTCAGCGATTATGATATCAGCGATGATGCCTATGTCATTATTCATCGCGGTTGTGACAAGAAATTATCTTCCCGTGAATAGGGTTCCAACGCAAAATCTTGCCCAGCCCCCGTTTATTCACTCTTCTTGATATCCGAATAGGCGGCGAGAGCCCTCTGGCGTGCCTCGTTATGATCGACGATTGGCTTCGGGTACGTCTTACCGAGTTCGATGCCGACCTTCGCAAGCACATCCTTTGGGGCATCGAAGGGCTTGTGGATGAATTTGCGGTCCAGCTTTTGCAACTCGGGTACGAAGGTTTTCACATACTCGCCATCGCCGTCGAACTTCTCTCCCTGAATGATGGGGTTGAAAATGCGGAAGAAGGGTGAGGCGTCGGCACCAGACCCTGCGACCCACTGCCAGTTGCCCGCATTGGATGCCGGGTCCGCATCCACCAGCGTATCGCGAAACCACTTCTCGCCCTTTCGCCAGTCGATCAGCAGATGCTTGATGAGGAACGAGGCCGTGATCATGCGCACCCGGTTGTGCATAACGCCGTGCTTCCAGAGTTGGCGCATTCCCGCGTCCACGATTGGATATCCCGTCATGCCCTTGGTCCACGCATTGAATTTGGCCGCGTCGTTTTTCCACTCGAAGGCGTCGAAACTGTCGTTCCAGTTCTTCTCGTCCAGCTTGGGGAAGTGGAAGAGGAGATGGTAGCAGAACTCCCGCCAGACGATTTCCTTGCGGAAGCGGCTGATATCGTTGGAGGCGATGTGCTTCGAGAGACCCCTTGTGGCGTGCCAAAGCTGGGCAGGCGTAATTTCGCCCTGTGCGAGATGGGGGGAGAGCATGGAGGTTGCGGGCTTGGCCGGAAAGTCACGGCCATTCTCATAACCCTTTAAAGCGGAATCGATGAAGTCCTCCAGCTTCTCATGAGCACCAGCTTCGCCCGGAGTCCAGATTTCGGAGAAGTCCTTGGCCCAATTTGGCTTCGTCGGCAGAAGTTTCCAGCTATCGAGCTTTTCCGATTTCGGCCAGCTGGAAGGCGCAGGTAGCTTGCGCGGGGCCGAGGTCGGCTCCTGCGGTTCCTCACCGCCTTCGATTGCGCGCCAGAACGGCGTGTAGACGCGATAGGGGCCGCCGGTCTTGGTCTTGACCTTGGAAGGTTCATGCAGCAGATGCCCGGCAAAGCTTTCCACTTCCAGCCCATCGTCGCGAAACTTCTGTTTCAGCGCGCTGTCGATTTCCATGCCATCGGGATCGTATCGGCGGTTCCAGAAAATGGCGGTGGCGCCCGTATCTGCAATAAGTGATTTCAGGGTTTTTTCGGCGTCTCCGCCGAGCAAAATCAGGCGGCTTCCGGCCTTCTCCAATGCTTGCGACAACGCCGCCAGTGAGTGGTGCAGCCACCACTCCTGCGCACCGCCCAGCGGGCCGTTCGAGCCCTGCCTCTCTTCCCTGATGTAGACCGGGATGATTGGGCCGCCATGCTCTTTGGCTGCTGCCAGCGCGCGGTTGTCGGAGAGACGCAAGTCCTTGCGAAACCAGACGATTATCGGCGTTTCCTGTTTGGACATGGACCCTCTGCTTCACTTCGGTTTGAATGAGTTTTGATGACGTGATTACCCGTTCAGAGCGTATACTACGGCTCTGAAATGCCTATGGTTTTTAAAGGGTGAATTTTATTGTTTTTAATCCATCCGAAGCGGAACCATATGTCGGGCTCTACGTTTGGGGCGAGTGAATTGAGTATGGAAGTCCAATCAATGATGCTGAATGACGTTAAGTGGGATGCGCCAGTAGTAATATCCTTGGAGAATGGCGCTCCTCGAATCTTCAACGGCGTTTATGAGGCCTTTGATTTCCTGCAGCATGAATGGCCAAGCCGCCACGGCAAGGCTTATGAGCAAGCAACACGGCTTTGCCGCGCCTCGCTTATGGGAAGTGTTTCCGGTGAGATCGCGCGTACCGCATTCATCGAAGCAAGCCGTGATGCGAACTGCCTGCTGGAAGGTCGAAAGCTGGCCTCCTAAACGAGCCGCCTGTCACTCAACGACAGATGAAAAGTTTCAGCCACCCGTCGCGTAACCGCCGGGTGGCTTTTATTTTGTGCCGATGCGTATACTGAGGTTCTGAAGCGACTCCTGAAAGCACATGCGGAGTTTCAGAGAGCCGAAGCGTCTGGTTGCGCACGCGCGTCAGAAAACGGTTTGCTTCCGTAAATTTTCTCAGAAAAGATTTGGAAAATTTTTAGTTAAATATGGCGAAACAGCATGAGTAGCCCAAAATATTACTCAATATTTAACACGGCGGCCGGTCACTGCGTGATTGCCTGGTCAGGCGACGTGATATGTCGTTTCCAGTTGCCGGTCGCAACATCTGCGGAGGCGGAAGGGCTGCTGCTTGCCCGCGCCGCATTTTCGCAACGTGCGGAGCCGTCCCATGCGATTCAAGGCGTCGTGGAGAAGGCCAAGGCTTACTTCGAGGGGAGTAGAGTCGATTTTGCTGATGCTGTTCTCGGCATTGAAGGGAAAAATCCATTTCATACAACGGTTTATAATGCTGTCCGGAATCTACCGTGGGGGCATGCGACGACCTATGGGGCTCTTGCAAAGGAGCTTGGCGCGGGGCCGGAGGGTGCACGTGAGGTAGGGCGTGCCATGGCAGCCAATCCTGTTCCGCTGCTCGTTCCCTGCCACCGGGTTCTTGCGGCTGGAGGTAAGCTTGGCGGCTTCTCTGCGACTGGCGGTGTGGCCGTTAAGAAACGGATGCTTGCGCTGGAAGGCATTTTCGAAAACGCGGCAGAAAGCGCACAAGCTTCGCTATTTTGAGAAGAAGAAGCTGCTTTTTTGAGCAAACGGTTCTAATTCTCGCCAATGTCTCGTCAAATTCTCGCTAAATTGCGGGCCTAGATCGCCTCTCCAGCAGGCAATTGCACTCCTTATGGACGGGGCAGGGCCGCTTTCTTTGAATTTGCGTATGTCACTTCGGTGGGGCCGGAGCGAAGCTGTACTACGCCTTTAAAGGGCAAGAGTTTGAGAGTATCTGCGTTTCTTCTGGCTGCGGCCTTGTGTGTAACTATCGCCGCTCCCGCATCTGCGGGCATGCTATCCCAAGCCCAGCAATATAGCGGGCTTCACGAAGGCAAAAACAACAAGACGCTCAAGGCGTTGTTGGGGGTTAATCCGCGAAAGACGCCTTGGTGCGGGCATTTTTTGAGCTTTATCGCTGAAAAGTCTGGCCGCACTCCACCCAAATCCTCGGGCTTTGCGAAGTCCTGGTCATCTTTCGGTTACGCAGTTCCTGTCACTGGTGCTAAACCGGGTGACGTTGTGGTGGTGCGAAGCGGCAAACGTTATCACGCCGGGATACTGAAGAGCTTGAGCGGCAAGACAGCGCAAATTCTTGGCGGCAATCAGTCGGGCCGCGTCCAGGTCTCCAATTTCAGCCGTAAGTCGATTGTTTCGGTACGACGCTGAACGGGATTGGGTCTCATCTACGACGCCTCCCGCTGATCATGCGGTAGACCTAGGGCAAGCCTTCGTTCGGAAGCCATCTTAAGTTTCGCCGCTGGCTCTCCTTGGCGCGTTCACCATGGGTATGACCTGCCGATATCCCTCGCGTTCCAAATCGGTGAGGGCATCGCGAAGGACTTGCTTGTCGCCTTGCGGAAGAGAAAGCACGAGTTCTGCGTCGATATGTTTTAAGATGTGGTTGAGGTCCGACGCCTCCGCGGCACCGAATTCCAGAAGCACAGAATCATAGGTGCCGGACAGCGCACCTACAACCATTGTAAGCCGCTCGCGGATGCGGCTTGCCTGTGACGATCTTACGATGCCTTGCGGAACGATGTGAGCATTGGAGAGCCTGTCATGATGGATGGTCTCGCCGAAAGCTGCATCTCCAACCAGAAGATCCAGAATACCTGCAAGTCCCGTATCTGCTGACATCAGGCGTGTTGGTGCGCCTGATGCGCTCATGTCGACCAAAACCACCGACCGCCCCAATTCAGACATGGCGCGCGCGAGCATTACGGTGGCGGTCGAACCATCATCTCCGGTCGGTGACATGATGACCGAAACCGGCTTCGCGCCGCGCATGGTCAGAAATTCAGCCACATAATCAATAGGAAATCCCTCTTGGGCCTCCCGGTATCTTTCCTGTTGCTTCACGTCGTTCAACAAACTTTTTCCCGAATGTGACGGCATCGAGTACCGCGCGTTCCGATGTTTTCCCGCATCATAGAGGCACCCGGTAACGCAACCGTTAAATCAGCGTCTGTGCTACCGTTTCAGCAAATGGCGTACGACATAAAAGAAGTTTCTAAAGTACATTTGTTTACCGGACATTAACCATAGTCGGCGGATAAGTGCAGGGAGAAATGTTGCGGAGCCCTTTTGCGAATGATTTTCGCTGTTCCACGTCTGATATCGGTATTGGCCATCGCTGCATCTGCGGCGCTCAGCGGCTGTGCGGCATATCAACCTGCACCAAGAGCTTTCAACGAGGCGGCTTTGCAGCCTTATCGGCTCGATAGCGGGGATCGGTTGCGCGTGACCGTGTTCGATCAAGCCGGGTTGACCAATACATATACCGTTGATCAGGCCGGATACATCGCTTTTCCGCTCGTGGGGCAGGTCACTGCACGGGGCAAGACGATCCAGCAGATGGAAGCTGCGCTCGCCCAGCAACTCCGCCAAGGCTATCTTCGCAACCCCGACGTCTCGATAGAAATCGACCGTTATCGTCCCGTTTTCGTGATGGGTGAGGTCGGGCGGCCGGGGCAGTATTCTTACGTTCCGGGTATGACTGTTCAAAATGCCATTGCCATTGCGGGAGGCTTTACGCCACGCGCTAACCAGCGGGATGTGGACATAACACGCAAACTCAACGCCAACGTTTCGACAGGGCGCATTATCATTTCTGCTCCCGTCTTGGCCGGGGACACCATTTATGTTCGTGAGCGGTTTTTCTAAATGAGTTTCCGCCGGTCTGCGCGGGCTGGAAAACATTTAAAACTATGGGCAACCCTTTATTGTGAGTGAATAACCTCCAGAAAATTCAGAGATCGAGCCGTCATGTGCTTTCGGGCGCAGGGTGTCGATCCACAGTTGCGGGTGAACTGGTATTGCGTATCCCGCCCCCTAATTTGTCACCACTGCCAATTCCAACTTTATAATTAGAAATTTCTAATTTACTGGTAGGAGCGTGTTCCACCAGTCATAAGCGTTTCTTAGTATGTCTCCTGTACAGTTTCCGAAATTTGGTCTGCGGAAGAAGAGAATGACTGACAGGGGGGAAGACGAAACACGGTTCAACCTCGATTCACTGCGCAGGCAAGTGGCCGAAACTGCCGAGGCGGGCGGTCCCTCACAGCCGAAAGCACCAGTTGAGCTGAACCCGCTGGCTAAGCAGGTCGCAAATCAACTGCGTGGCACGAGCCATTCGCCAGATTTGGTCATCGGGCAACTTCGTCTGTTCGAATTCATCGTTCTCACTGTCATCGCGGTGGCTATCAACGGCATCGAATTGCCGGATGGTTTGAGCTCTCGCGTCGCCATCGCAGCATTATGCATCTGGAGTGCGGGCTTTTGTGCCATGTTGCTTCAGGTGAGCGACACCTATCAGCTTCCGTCGCTTCGCCGCCCGCTTGCGATGATGGGTCGCATTCAGGGCTCGCTGCTGGTTTCTTTCGTCGCCACCGTTCTGCTGATGGTGACATTCGTGCCCGATGACGGATTTTCCTGGCAAGGCTTCATATCGTGGTATGCGCTGAGTGCCGGATTTCTTCTCATTGACAGAACGCTCATCGGTTTTGCCATTCGGCACTGGGGGCGAAATGGCGTAATGGAGCGCCGCGCCGTTATCGTAGGAGGCGGGCAGGCTGCCAAGGACCTCATTCGATCGCTTGAGCAGCATGATAACGATATCCGAATTTGCGGCATCTTTGATGACCGTAAGAGTTCCCGCTCGCCGGATGTGGTTGCGGGATACCCAAAGCTCGGCACGTTTGCCGAGCTGGTAGAATTTGCCCGCCTGACGAAGCTGGATATGTTGATCATCTCGCTCCCCATCAGCGCAGAAGCCCGGATTCTCGAGCTGCTGCGTCAGTTGTGGGTGCTTCCTGTAGATATCCGTATCGCGGCGCATGCCAACAAACTTCGCTTCAGACCGCGCTCCTACTCCCATGTCGGAAGCGTCCCTATGCTCGATGTCATGGACAAACCGCTGAGGGACTGGGATGCTGTGGCAAAGCGGGTATTCGACATTATCTTCAGTGTCGTATGTCTCGTGCTCTTATGGCCTATCATGCTTGCGGCGGCAGTGGCCGTAAAAGCCACGTCGAGAGGGCCTGTCCTTTTCAAGCAGAAACGTCACGGTTTTAATAATGAGACCATCAACGTCTGGAAATTCCGCTCGATGTACACGGAGCTTAGCGATCCGAGTGCCGTTAAAGCGGTGACGAAAAATGATCCGCGTGTGACGCCCGTCGGGCGCTTCATTCGCAAGACCTCGATCGATGAGCTGCCACAGTTATTCAACGTTCTGGCGGGAGATCTGTCTCTGGTAGGGCCGCGTCCCCACGCCGTGCATGCGCAAACGGGCGATTTGAAATATACCGAAGTCGTGGAGCATTATTTCGCTCGTCACAAGGTTAAGCCTGGTGTAACGGGCTGGGCCCAGATCAATGGCTGGCGTGGAGAGATCGACCATAGCGACAAGATCAAGCAGAGAACTGCCTTCGATCTATACTATATCGAAAACTGGTCTTTGTTTCTGGATTTGAAGATACTTGTCTTGACGCCTATCCGGCTGCTGAAGACCGATAACGCCTACTGATTAAATATCCAGATACCCCAATAAAAAGTATTTGTGAGGAACCGTGCGTATCGTTGCGCGTTAAGCGCGGGCACTTTGCTCACAGGGGAAACTGAAATGACGCGATCAAACAATCTATATCTCATCATCGGCGCTCTCGTCGTCGCCGTGATCGGGCTTGGAGCCTATGTCTGGCACGAGGAAACCAAGCCGAAGGGTATCGAGATGAACATAGGTCCGAATGGAGTATCCGTTCAGGAGAACTGATCGGCGGAGGTGGTTGGCGGAGGCTGAAGCCTCACGCCAGCCCCACAAAGGACAGGATCGCGCCAACAACGACGATTAGTCCGACGATGTAAATAATGCTGTTCATATCGATCTCCATTCTCTTGACGCCGCGGTCAACTCCGCAGCGGAATACGAACTGGTAACCCGTAACCCCACGCAGATGTTCCTTGGAAATTCGAAAACTACTCTGCCCAACTTTCTTCATGCCCCTCGTGGCGGTCGCAGTGCGTCTACAAGGGCTCTTTTTTTCCACATCGGACTTTTTCCTCTTGCGCCAAAACAGCCTTCTATATAAACGCCTGTCTTGTGTCGGAGCGTAGCGCAGCCCGGTAGCGCACTTGACTGGGGGTCAAGGGGTCGTGGGTTCGAATCCCGCCGCTCCGACCATTCTAAAAGACTTCATGGCATCCCCCACTTGGCCATGATCCCGCTTCTTCTGATGTTCTTGGTGTTTGAGTATCGCTTCGCCAGTTGTGATAGGCGCTGAGGGCGGCGTGATTTTCAAGATATATGTTCGCAGCCTCTAGCCGGCGATAACCGCCGTTTAAGACGACAAAAAAGTGTAATCCCACTTGTCTTTGTATTTGCTTTATATTTAAGCATTTTGCTGATTGTCTATGCCGCAACGTGGCAAAATAAGACGCATAATCCTCCGCCACTGTCTTGCCACAATGTTTGCTCTGTGTTTAGCTGAACATGCCCTGACTGGAGGGGTACTTTGGTTGAGGTCCGCCGAGCTGGGTGGGACTGCAGGCGGACCTCCCGATTTCATTTCTTATCCAAGCAATGGTAGCCTATCCGGATCATAGATCGTTGCTGGCAAGTGTCAGTGACGGTTGGGCGTCTTGTTGCCGTTGAACGGTGTTTCCATCCGTACGTGAAGCTGCCTCGATTTCCTCCCAAGTTTGATCCATGGCATAGGCAGAGGACAGGTAGGGTATCCCAACGTGTCCGAAACGTAAGGACAGCTGGCGTTCAGCGGTGTCCTCATCCATACCGGCCACCCTGTTCACATATATCGCTGAAGCAAGCCCTGTCCGATCCGAGCCCGATTTGCAGTGGATGAGGATCGGCTTTGGCGCGTTCCGCATGATGTCGATGAGTTGGGCAACGCGCTGGAGATTAAGCTCACGGCGTGCGGACATACCGAAGTCGATATGCGTTATACCAAACCTCTCCGTGGTGGAGACCTCATCCTTGTACCAACGCGAGCGATCGTTTTCCCCGCGAAGGTTGATCACCGTCTTGATGCCGTTTTGCTGAATATAGGCCGCCAGCTGACCCTCGCTCGGTTGGTTGGATCGGTACAGTTGCCCGGCGATAACCTCGTGGAAATTACCTGAGACTTGCAGAAGGCCTAGATATGCCAGGAAAAAAAGGGGGAGGAGAAGAACCAAAGCCGTCAAGCTGATCACGTATCTGCGCATCATCATTTCACCATGAAAACATTGCGCTGAAGATGAAGCGCGATGCTGACAGGAAACTGAACGATTGCAGGTAGAGCGGGAAGGCGTAAGCCGGTTACCGAACCTCAGCTCTTTCGGCTTGTGTCACCGCATGAAGACATAAGCCGTATAGGCGGAAATGAGCAGGATTGCCGCGCCAGTGGTGATGACGCCTAAGCGTTTTTCGATGAAGTGCCGGATGCTCTCGCCGTAGCGCTGCAACAGGCCCGCCAGGATGAAAAAGCGCGCCCCGCGCGTGATGACGGCAGATATGATGAAGAGGCCGAGGTTGATGTTCACCGCGCCGGAGAGAATTGTGACCACCTTGATTGGGGGGAGGTGGGCGATACCTGATGTGATCAGGAGGAGAACGACGGTCTCGTAATCCACCGACGCCTTGAGGTGCTCGAACGTATCCAGCTTTCCATAAAATTCGAGGACCGGGCTCGCAAGAGTATCGAAGGCATAATGGCCCAGATACCAACCGCCGATACCGCCAAGTACGGAAGCAATCGTTGCAACCGTGGCATAGAACATCGCCCGCTTCGGCCGTGCGATCACCATCGGCAGGAAGAGAATGTCGGCGGGAACCAGAAAAATAGAGCTTTCAAGAAATGCAACGAAGGCCAGCCACCAAACCGCAGTCTTCCTGGCGGCCAAGTTGAGGGTCCAGACGTAGAGGCCTCTTAGCATTCGTTGCTCCAGTTTACATGTTCTTTGTGGGCCGATCTCGAGCTGCCTGGAGGCACTGGAGTTCGGGTGGCGGTCGCCGTACACCACAATTGAGTGATGCAATGCAACATTTTGACAGCGGAAATCAACAAATGTTGCGTTGCGGAAATCATCTTCGTGAACACTGACCGCATTTTCAGTCGATTTATGTTGCGCCGCAAATGAAATTCTATTTATGCTTGTATTTTTTCGGCTTTGGAAGTAATATTTGAATGCGAGGACATACTGAAGAGGAGGCAGTAATGAACTACGTCAACATCTTTACTTCGCTAAATCCGTTTATTCTTGCGGTTCTGTTGCTGGTGCTTGCGCTTGGCGCATACAGCAAATGGGTTTCTCACTAACGGAGAGGTCTCAGAGGATGCGAGTCCTCGCGAAGAGGTTGATGCCCCGTCGTGGGTCGTCTTTCATAGTAGGCACTGGATTGCATGAATGTTATCAATTCCGGAAGGTCAACTGACATTCGGAATGAGGCATGACGCAAAACTTCGCTTTCACGGATACGACGGAAAATCTCAGCACTGTCCTTCAGAAGCTGATCGACAGGCTAAGCGGACGTACGATAACCTTGCGTGAACTGATGGAGGCAATCGGAGAGCAGGGCCTTCTGCTTGTCTGCGCAATCGCGTCTCTGCCGTTTTTGATCCCCGTATCGATACCCGGTGTCAGCACGGTCTTCGGCGCTGCGATCATCATGATCAGTCTGGCAATAACGCTCAATCGTCTGCCTTGGCTTCCACAGCGGATTCTCGACAAGGAGATGGAGACTGCGCGTCTCGTTCCAGCCCTGCAAAAGGGTGTGAATATTGTTTCCAGGCTGGACAAGTTCATTCGTCCGCGTCTACCTGCATTCACCAGCGGCGCCGTCGTCAACCGCATCAACGGAATTGCAATCATGGCGGCAGGCTTGTTGCTGATGGCCCCGCTTGGTTTCATACCCTTTTCCAACACGCTGCCAGGAGTTGCCATACTTCTTTTTTCCGCAGGTATGATCCAGCGGGACGGCGCTACGGTTCTCGGCGGGTATCTGTTCCTGTTCTTGACGGTCGTCTATTTTGCAGCGCTCGCATACGCTGCTTTCTGGGCTGGGCAAGGCCTCAGCAACTCCATCAGTGGCGCTTAGTCTACGGCGTGCTTTTAGCACTCACGGCAAACTCTGCTGTACCCTTGCAACTGCTCCATAATCAGGGAAACTAAAAGCCGGTTGCGTCAATCCTTTTTGACGCGACCAGCTTTGGCGCGACGCCTGTATTCCCACCAGATCGCGAGTTGACGACGTTTACGGCGAACGAACCTTAAATCCTGCGAAAGTACCAGCAGCCCGAGTGGGACCATCCAGAAGCCCAATATGGGTAGGAAACCCAGGCATCCTCCAATCACCAGCACGAGGCCAACCACGATACGCCCGACACGGGAACGTGGCATGGGAACCTCCCATTTTCCGAGTTGAAGGCGTCCTGTCTGGTGGTTCATACCGAAGGGCATGTGGAAAAGGTCCTTATAAAACATGGTCGCGAAGTTTTTTGGGGGCGACATGCCCGGAAACGTGGGGTCTTCAGGGGATAAAACAAGAGAGGCGCATTTTTTTTGAAAAAAGCGCTTGGCAAATCGGAAAAGCACCATTATTACCCCGCTCACGCCACGACAAACGGCGCAACGTTCCCTGGTAGCTCAGCGGTAGAGCATTCGACTGTTAATCGACAGGTCGCCGGTTCGAATCCGGCCCGGGGAGCCATTTCTTCTTTAAAAAAGAAATCGGCTACCGCACCCTCCAATTTTCTAACGACAATCATTGCCCATAGTTATCTGCTCAGGCATGGTGAATGCGATGCAGATCGACTGCGACTATATTCAGGCAAATTGGGATTGGGCCGGACACATGCTTGAAGCGCTTGTGATGGCGCTGATTGTTGCCGTTATTTTCAGGCTTTTTTTGAACTGGCATATGTCCGCCATCGCGGGCTTTGCGTTTGCTGCAGGACATTTTCACGGACGCGAGAAGCGGGACTATGAGGTGTCGGTAAAAATGCTACCGCCACATCTCGAGGGATATTATTTCTGGAACTGGTCTTGGGATCAGGCGACCGACTTTTGGCCGACCGCCTTTTTGTGCCTGCTCGTAATCTGGGTCATTTCGCGACGGCTAAAGTATTAGATATCAACGCTTTCCCGCCCGGCCCGGTACGGAAGTCGACGTTGCGGATACAGGATCGCTGGCAGGGAACGTGTCCTCGAGACCTTCTTCCAGTTCGTCCTCGGCGGAGATTTTGTCTTTCGACTGTTCCTTGTTCAGCGAAGCGACCGCAGGGGAGGTTTGAGCTGCGGCGTGCTGATCGGTATCAGGTAGTTGTGAGTTGTCGGCTGCGCCAAATTCCCGCTCCGCCTCGCTCCAGTGACGATCGTGATCGCCATCACGCCGTCCTTCGTTTTCCCATTTTTCGTAAGCTTTTTTCCGAATTTCTGATTCGCGATCACTCTGCATGGTGCTTCTCCCTTTTTGGTTCATGAGAAACAAACGGCAGAATAGTTTTGTTCCTGTCCATATCCTATCACTCTGACGGAACATGGGTGCCGATGGATCGTTGTCTCTTCTCACAAGGGAGAAAACTATGACCAAGGACACAGACACTCATTTGGACATCAAGGACGACGATGTTGCACGCTTTGAAACCGAAGGCGACCTGAAGCAGCACCAGCAGGAAGTCGAGCCGGACGAGCTTATCAACCTTCGCGCTAGAAAGCAGGCCGCACGTCAGCACGAAGATGCCTTTATCGTCGCCACCGATCTGGAAGACGACGATCAGCGTGACGCTGCTCCCGGCACGCGAGAGCAACCGTAATAAAGTCGTCCATGAAGGAAAAGCGGGGCGGGCCTTTGGTCCGCCTTTTATTTTTCAGGCTTGGGACCTGCCATCCACTTTATGATCAGCATCGCTGGCAGGATCCATAAGACGCCCGACAATACAAAATATCCCAGATGTATCCACCAAGGTGACTGAGCAAGCATGGCCGAAGCGAAGGCTGTCGCCAATACCGCGTAGGAAATGACCAGCAGGATGATAAGGATTGTGCCGATAAAGGATCGCAGTCTTGGAGGCATCATACGCTTTCAATCCGTTTCACTTGGCAGATTTTATAGGACCGCGACTCGATGCCGCAAAGCCTGACCACTTGTTTTGCACGGCTTGTTGTTGCAAACCATCCCGAGGAATTGTGGAGTGTCAAGAATGCGTTCCGATTTTGCGATGACGACAGATAGTTCAGCTCACAAACAGGTGGAAACGGCGCTGCAACGGCAGGAAAGCAATCGCCGTCTGTTGCGGATCTGGCTGCGCGTTGTGCTGTTCACGCTGTTCTGTCTCGTACTCGTCGGCGGGGCGACGCGGCTCACGGAATCGGGACTGTCCATAACGGAATGGAAGCCCATTCACGGCGCGATCCCGCCTCTTTCTGTCGAGGAGTGGCAGGAGGAATTCGATCTCTACAGGCGCATTCCACAATATCAGGAAATCAATCGCGGCATGTCGCTGGAGGAGTTCAAAACCATCTTTTGGTGGGAATGGGCACACAGGCTTCTGGCGCGTGCGATCGGCATCATTTTCGCGGTGCCGCTGGCTTACTTCTGGTTTACGGGCCGCATTGAAAAACGCCTTCGCGTGCCGCTCCTCGGTCTATTGGCGCTTGGAGGATTCCAAGGCTTCATAGGCTGGTGGATGGTGTCTTCCGGCCTCGTCAATCGCACGGACGTATCGCAGTACCGCCTTGCCACGCATCTCACGATTGCCTGCCTGATTTTTGCGGGGTGCATGTGGATATTGCGTGGACTTTCCTATCACTCCCCTGAGGCCACGAATGAGCGCGAGGGCAGGGGCTTTGCCGCACTGCTGGCGTTACTCTGTCTTTTCCAGATTTATCTCGGGGCGCTGGTGGCGGGCCTCGATGCAGGGCTTTCTTATAATACTTGGCCGCTGATGGATGGGGCAATCATTCCATCTGATCTTTTCCTGCAACAGCCCTGGTGGATCAACCTGTTTGAAAACCCGAAGACGGTGCAGTTCGTTCACCGCCTTGGTGCCTACACTCTCTTTGCCGCAGCGCTGTGGCATATGGTCAGCATGGGCCGCGCCTTGCCAAACTCTCCACATGCGCGCCGCGCCGCCTTGCTATTGGTGCTGGTGTGCATACAGGCGGCTATCGGCATCACAACGCTGTTGACGCATGTTCATATTCACGTCG
This sequence comes from Agrobacterium larrymoorei, assembly GCF_013322225.1. Classification (GTDB taxonomy): domain Bacteria; phylum Pseudomonadota; class Alphaproteobacteria; order Rhizobiales; family Rhizobiaceae; genus Agrobacterium; species Agrobacterium larrymoorei_A. The sequence goes on along the minus strand of NZ_JAAMFB010000015.1, from coordinate 94,185 downwards.
CGCTGCTTCATCAGGGTATGGCGTTGTTGGTGCTGGGGTTTGCCATTGCCCACTGGCGCGGCTTTATCGGCGAGTATCCTCCGGAAGTCCGTGTGGATGTGCGCGATTGATCAGAACTGGCTCAGCACGGTTCTGATCGCCTGAGCCACGGTCAACTCATCGTCGCGATCCTGTGTGTTGCTATCTTCTTCGTGCCACGCCGCCGACAGGCAGCCATAGGCGAACGCGTATTGCAGGAGGGTGCGTTCATCACGTTTCAGCGCTTCGGCGAATAATGACGCCATTGAAGCAATGCGCTCTTCGTTATGCGTCAGATCGAAGCGATCCAGCGGATTGGAGAACATGTTGGCGACGTCGAGAGCTGCGTCACCAATCAGGCCTGCGGGATCGATAATAGTCCAGCCACGATGGCTATTCATGATGTTTTCGTGGTGAAGATCGCCATGCAGGGGACGAAAGTTACGCTGGTTGGCAATCAGGTGTTCAGCGGTTGCTGCAGCCTCGGTATAGATGCTGACGGCACCCTGGTTTCGATCCTGCTGAGCCTTTCTGAACAGGCTCTCGAAGTAGCGTGGCAGGGTCAGCAGGCTTTGCGGCGGTGGCAGATCCGAGGACTGATGATAATTGAGAAGCACCTCAATGGCGATTCTGGTGGCTGCTTCATCACCTTCACGCAGTAGCAGGTCACGCAGGGTTTCGCGACCCGCGTGCTCCATCAGCAGAAGATCATGAGTTCGGTCAAGCAGGCGCACACAGCCAATGCCGCTTCGCCATTTCAGGAAGTCCGCACCGCGCTGGCTGTCCTCCAGGACCTTCCGCTTCAGATGTTTGGCAATGGCCAGTGAGCCATCGCGAAGCGTCAGTTCATAGACCGTGCCAGCTGGAGTGTCTGCAATCTCGACAGCATGTTCGACAGTCCAGTCGTCAGGAAAGGCAGGGCGATCCCTCTTTGGCTCCGAATCAATGCCTATCGCCCTGGTCTCCCGGTCTTGCCTTTGGTCCGGCCCTTTCGCTTTTGGTCCACCGGGTCCTCATAGGAGCCCGCGCCAACCTTTCCGCGCACGATTGGACGAGGGTCGTCTTTGTCACCGGTTGCCCGTTCTGGCTGACCCTCCAACAAAGGAGAGAATCGCTTGTCCGGTTCGGTCGTGGGTTTTTCAGGCACGTTGCCACGTACGGGTTTCTCCGTGCGGCCAACCGTCATTTCATCCAGGGTGTTTCTGCGGAAGAGTGGTTTCGCCGTGTCCGTGCCCGGGCCCATGCTGTCCAGATCCGGTTTCGCGAAGAGGGATTTGGAAGGCGCAGTTCCACCCGTTTTTTTGCTTTTAGTGTCACCTTCAAGAGCCCTGGCCTCATCCTTGGCAATTGGATCGTCCATGGTAGCGAGCTCGGCCGCCTTGAGGCGTTTGATTTCGTCGCGCAGGCGGGCGGCTTTTTCGAAGTCGAGGTCAGCTGCTGCATCGCGCATGGATTTTTCCAGTGCGTTGAGGTGGGCCTGCAAATTGTTGCCGACAAGATGGCCGCCATCGGCGAAGCCCTTGCCCGAAGCGCCGGAAATATCGGCTCTTACGTGATCGCGTTCGTAAACCGAATCAAGAATATCGGAAATTTTCGCCTTCACCGATTCCGGCGTAATGCCATGCTCGGCATTGTAGGCCATCTGCTTTTCGCGGCGGCGGCTGGTTTCTTCCATCGCCCGCTTCATGGAGCCGGTAATGTTATCCGCATAGAGGATGACCTTGCCGTCGACGTTACGCGCGGCACGGCCGATGGTCTGGATGAGCGAGGTTTCGGAGCGCAAGAAGCCTTCCTTGTCCGCATCCAGAATGGCGACGAAGCCGCATTCGGGGATGTCTAGACCTTCGCGCAGCAGGTTGATACCTACCAGCACGTCGAAAGCGCCGAGGCGTAGGTCGCGGATGATTTCGATGCGTTCCAGCGTGTCGATATCCGAGTGCATGTAGCGGACGCGAACGCCTTGCTCGTGCAGATATTCGGTCAGGTCTTCGGCCATGCGCTTGGTCAGTACGGTGCAGAGGGTGCGATAACCCTTGGCAGCGGTTTCGCGGATTTCGCCCAGCACGTCATCCACCTGACTGCGTGCAGAGCGAACTTCGACAGGCGGGTCGATAAGGCCTGTGGGGCGGATGACCTGCTCGGCGAAGACGCCGCCGGCCTGTTCCATTTCCCAATTGCCCGGCGTGGCCGACACGGCAACTGTCAATGGGCGCATCGCGTCCCATTCCTCGAAACGCAAAGGGCGGTTGTCCATGCAGGACGGCAGGCGGAAGCCGTATTCGGCAAGCGTCGCCTTACGCCGGAAGTCACCGCGATACATGCCGCCGATCTGGCTGACAGAAACGTGGCTCTCATCGATGAAGAGCAGAGCGTTATCGGGAATATATTCGAACAGCGTCGGCGGCGGCTCGCCCGGACTGCGCCCGGTGAGATAACGCGAATAGTTTTCGATGCCTGCGCAGGAGCCGGTGGCCTCGAGCATTTCGATATCGTAGCGCGTTCTCTGCTCCAGCCGCTGAGCTTCCAGCAAACGACCCGCTTTCTCCAATTCCGCGAGGCGGCCCTTCAGCTCTTGCTTGATGGACTTGATGGCGCCATTCAGCGTCGGGCGCGGCGTAACATAGTGCGAATTGGCATAAATCTTGACCGATTGCAGATCGCCGGTCTTCTGGCCTGTCAGCGGATCGAATTCTGTAATGCTGTCGATCTCATCACCGAACATGGAGATGCGCCATGCGGCATCTTCCAAGTGGGCGGGGAAAATTTCGATGGTATCGCCGCGCACGCGGAAAGAGCCGCGCTGGAAATCCATGTCGCGGCGCTTGTATTGTTGGGCGACGAGGTCGGCCAGCAACTGACGCTGATCCAGCCTGTCGCCAACTGCCATCTGGAATGTCATGGCGGTGTAGGTTTCGACCGAGCCGATACCATAGATGCAGGAAACCGAGGCGACGATGATGCAATCGTCCCGCTCAAGCAGCGAGCGGGTGGCGGAGTGGCGCATACGATCGATCTGTTCGTTGATCGAGGATTCTTTTTCGATGAAGGTATCCGAGCGCGGCACATAGGCCTCAGGCTGGTAGTAGTCGTAATAGGACACGAAATATTCGACGGCGTTATCGGGAAAGAAATTCTTGAATTCCGAATAAAGCTGCGCGGCGAGCGTCTTGTTGGGCGCCAGGATTACGGCTGGACGTTGGGTGGCCTCGATAACCTTCGCCATGGTGAAGGTCTTGCCGGAGCCGGTGACGCCCAGCAGTACCTGCGAACGTTCGTTGGAATTGATACCCTCGACGAGATCGGCGATAGCCGTAGGCTGGTCACCTGCGGGCTGATAGTCCGATGCCATTCGGATCGAAATGCCACCTTCGGATTTCTCCGGGCGCGCGGGACGGTGCGGCGTCCAGAGCTTGCCGTCCTTGAACAGAGGATTGCCGCTTTCAATAAGCTTCGCCAGCGCATCGACCGTAGCCGTTACTGAACCGGTGGCGAGACTGCCAGCATCTTCCAGGCTCACGTCCATGCCTGCCACGGGATTAAGGCCGGCGGCGGCGCGGGTCTTCGGGTCGCTGGAAGCGCCGATAGAGACGCCGCGGGCGGTCTTGGAGACAGTTGCCTTCTTGTTGACGCTAACAGCTCCGCCCTTGGTTTTCGCGGCCTCATCGATGGCCTGCTTGCGGGCTTCGATCTCGATCTTCTTGCGGTGTTTGCCGGCTTTCGAGGCGATTTCGCGCTGTGTCTCGACGGAGGATGCTTCGGCTTCCGCTTCAAGCTGTTTCACCCAATCGGAGACGCTGCCGGAAAGCGGCGCGCCTTCGAACGGTGCCTGCGGCATTTCCGCGAAGCCATCGGAACGAGAGGTATCGGAGGGTTTTTTTGGAGATTTGGCCATGCGGGGAATATGGAGAGAGTCCAGAGAAAAAGGAAGGGGCGAGGGCATAAAACCGGGTACAAACCGGAAACATTTCTTCCGTCGGAACCGTATCGAACCTTCCGCGTTTTCCCGCGCCCTAACCCACAAGGTCGAAGGCGCGTCAAAAGCCTGTTCCGGTTTGCAGCAGCTTGCGCTAAGCAATACGTCGCAAGCCGGAACAGGTTCCATGTTTCGGATCCATTTATCCCTCCCTGTCTTCCAATAGGTCGATCATGCCTTTTTCGATTACCCCTGCGCACATCTGGCCAGTCCTGATGCTGGTTGCATCCAACGTCTTCATGACCTTCGCCTGGTACGGACATCTCAAGCACAAGGGCAGCGCCCTGTTCCTGGCAATCTTGGTGAGCTGGGGCATCGCTTTCTTCGAGTATTGCCTCGCCGTTCCCGCCAACAGATTGGGCTCAGAGGTCTATTCGACCGCTCAGTTGAAAACGATGCAGGAAGTCATCACTCTGACTGTCTTCGCATTGTTTTCGATCTTCTGGTTGAAAGAGAGTTTCTCGATCAACCACCTGATCGGATTCGCGCTGATTGCGTTCGGAGCATCGTTCCTGTTCCGGTCTTGAACCACCTTGAAAGACCTGTTGAGAGTGCTATTTTAAGCGCTCTTAACAGTGTTCGAGGTAGAGAAATGGCGCATGTGGTTTTAGCCGAGATGACGGCAAGCGTATCAGAACTCAAAAAGAATCCTATGGGAACCGTCGCTGCCGGTGACGGTGCTCCTGTTGCCATTCTCAATAGAAACGAGCCTGCATTTTATTGCGTTCCTGCCAAAGCTTATGAGGCTATGATGGAGCGCCTCGATGATATCGAGCTGAATAAAATTGCGGACGCTCGCGCAGATAATCCCGTCATTCGCATGGCACTCGATGACCTTTGAGCTTGGTTTCGTTGATGCCGCTCTAAAAGAATGGCGCAAGCTCGATAGCAACACGCGAGATCAGTTCAAAAAGAAACTCCGCGAGAGGCTGGAGAATCCCCGGATACCCTCCGCAAAACTTTCCGGTCATCCTGATCGTTACAAAATCAAGCTCCGAGGCGCTGGCTATCGCTTGGTTTATGAGGTGCGGGATGAGGACATATTAGTCTTTGTTATCGCAGTGGGCAGGCGTGACCGGTCGCAGGTTTATCAAGTGGCTGAGAAGCGCTGATCAGTCAGTCAGCGCTTCTCTTCATTACGCGGCATCAATGCGCATATTACAAATTATCCATGTCCTGAAAACACCACAGTTTCGCAACTTTTCTGCCTGAATTGGCGCTGATTCTCCGCTCAACACAGTGGTGGCAGGAGTGGCGAAAATGGCTCCTTTTTCTCCGACGTTGGCGGCGATCCGATATGGTTATGGCCTCGCGCCAGACCAGGTGCTCAGTAAAAATGCCGATGACTTGCTTGTGCAGCTTGCGGATGCGCCTATGCGCGACAGCTTCTTTCCGATTGGTGGTACATTCGATGCGCGCCAGCGGGCAGATGATCTAGCGCAGGGACTGGTGGCCATCCGTCCCGCGAACAATGGCGGCGAGCGGGATCGTGATGCGCGGCGGGCCTTGCAGAAAAAAGCCGAACAAAGCTTTCAGCGCGACAGCCTTTGTCGCGTCATGCAGGCGGTATTTTCGCCCTATGGATTTCATGAGCGTCTTTCAGCTTTCTGGTTCGACCATTTTTCGGTCAATGCCCGGAAAACCCTGCCAATGCGCGTGATTACGCCGCTTTACGAGTTGGAGGCGATCCGTCCGCATCTGGCTGGACCTTTCCGCGATCTTTTGCAAGCTGCTGTGCTTCATCCCGCCATGTTGATCTATCTCGATCAGAATCGCTCGGCGGGGCCGGAGTCTGTGGCTGCGGAAGACGGTAAGCGGGGTCTAAACGAGAACCTTGGGCGGGAACTGCTGGAATTGCACACCATGGGCGCGGGCAGCGGCTATACCCAGGCGGACGTGCGTTCTGCCGCGCTGGTGTTGACGGGCATGACGGTCGATAACAGCTACGAAATGCTGTTCCGCCCCCGCATGGCGGAGCCGGGCGGCATCAAGGTCTTGGGCGTATCCTATGGCGGACGAAGACGAACGGCAGATGATTGTATCGTGATGCTGGACGATCTGGCCAGCAGGCCGGAAACAGCCCAGCATATTTGCCGCAAACTGGCAGCCCATTTCATATCCGACGACCCGCCCGTGGATGTGGTGCAGGCGATGGTGCGTGAGTGGATGGCCAGCGAAGGCAATCTGGTGAAGGTTTATGCCGCCATGCTCAACCAGACCCGCGCGTGGCAGGAGCCTGGTGCGAAAATGAAGCTTCCATTCGACTACGTCGTTTCAGGTCTGCGCGCTTTCGGTCTCAACAAAAAGAATTGGCGTGAGAAATTGTCTCCAGATGGAGACAATGATTTTCTACCCTTCTCGACACCACCAGCCACTGAGCGGAATGTCGATGCGGCGGGCATGGACGATCATGCCGAAAGGGCGGTGGGCGAGGGCGATATGGCGGGTATGACGACCCCGGCGGCGACGAATAATAGCCCGTCAGGCGACCCTGCGCCAACTCAGCCGCCGAAGAACAAACCCAGCCTTGCCCGCACGCTGACGCTTGCATCGCTGCGGCGCATGGGGCAGCCGGTCTGGCAACCGCCGAGCCCGGCAGGTTTCGAGGAAGGTGTGGCTTCATGGCTGTCCCCAAGCCAGATGAGCGAGCGCATACTCTGGGCGCGCAAGGCATCCACGACACTTGGCAGTGACATGGAGCCTCGAAAATTTCTGGAAGTGGCGTTGGCCGATATGGCGCGGGACGACACGATCCGCGTGGTTTCGCAGGCACCAAACAGATTTAGCGGGCTGACGCTTGCGCTTTCCTCACCGGAATTTAACAGGAGATAGGACATGGCCTTCTCTCAGGATTTATTGTTAAGCCGCCGCAGTTTTCTGGTTACGGCTTGCTGCGCAGCGGCAGTGCCGGTGTTCTCCCCGGTCAGCTTTGCGGCCATGCCTGGAGACAACCGCTTCGTGACCATCGTTTTGCGCGGTGCTATGGACGGGCTTGATCTTGTGCAGCCCTATGGCGATCCGGCCTTTGCAGGCTTCCGCCCAACGCTGGCCCTAACGCCCGATACGGGGCTGATTGATCTGGACGGTCATTTCGGTCTCAATCCGGCGGCTCAGCCGCTGATGCCTTTGTGGCAGGCGAAGGAACTGGCCTTCATTCATGCGGTTTCGACGCCCTATCGTGATCAACGGAGCCACTTCGATGGGCAGGATATGCTGGAAAGTGGTGGCGAAGCGGTTCATGGCGAACGTACCGGCTGGCTCAATCGTGCGCTTGCCGCAATTCCGCGTTCGCAGGATCGCAAGGCTATCGATATCAATACCTCGATGGAGCTTATCCTCTCAGGGCCGAACGAAGCCGATGTCTGGGCGACGACCTCCAACATGACGATGGCGGCAGATGACGTTGCCTTCTTCAAACGGCTTTACGCAAATGATGCGGGTTTCAGCAGGGTGCTGGCAGAGGCGTTGCGCACGGACATGTCCGCCGAGCAACTTTTTCAGGATGAAAAACGTGGGCAGGGAATCCGAGACATAGCCAAACTTGCAGGCGGGATGCTGCGAGAAGATTATCGTATCGCCAGCTTCTCGATAGACGGATGGGATACCCATGCAGGCCAAAAGGCACAGTTCGCCCGCACTGTGAAAGACCTGACGATTGCGCTGACCACACTGAAAGACGCACTCGGCCCGGATGTCTGGAAAAAGACTGTGGTGCTGGCCATGACCGAATTCGGGCGCACCGCGAGAGAAAATGGCACCGGCGGCACCGACCACGGAACAGGCGGCGGTGCGCTTCTGGCTGGTGGCGGCATATACGGCGGTCGCGTTCTGGGCAACTGGCCCGGCTTGGGCGATGGTAAACTGCTCGACGACCGTGACCTGATGCCAACAGGCGACGTCCGAGAACTCGCCGCCGCGATGCTTTATCGCCAGTTCGATGTTGGCAGTGAAGCGCTGACAAACGGCATATTTCCTGGATTGGCGTTCGACAGGTCATCTGCGTTTTTGAAGGTTTGATCGGGCGGTGCCCTCATGCTGAGGTGCTTTGCCCAACGGGCAAAACCTCGAAACATCGCCGCCGGATGGTTCTGTTCGTGTCGCACCTTAATCATTCCCCAGGAATAGGCGTCGGCTTTCCGTTTTCATCCATCGCCACCATGATGAAAGTACCGGCCGTCACCTTCTCCAATACATCATAGCGCGAGCGTTGCGCCCAAGCTTCGACGGTGAGCGTGATGGAGGTGCGACCCACTCTGACGATTTCGGTGTAGATCGATAGCGTATCGCCGATCTTTACCGGCAGTTCGAAGGCCATTTCCTTCACGGCTGCCGTGACCACGCGACAGCGGGCGCGTTCCGCTGCGCGAATGCCGCTCGCCAAGTCCATCTGCGACATGACCCAACCGCCGAAGATATCGCCAGCAGGATTGGCATCTGCGGGCATTGCGAGGGTGCGAAGGGTGAGTTCGCCAGTTGGTTTGATCATGTCAGGCATTCGGTCTCCGGTCTTTGTCAGGATTGAGCGATCAGTTCTTGGCCAGGAATTGACGGGTAGCATAGAGGGCGATGGCGGCAGCGTTGGAAACGTTTAGCGACTTGATCTCGCCCGGCATGTCGAGGCGTGCGAGATGGGAGACAGTCTCCCGCGTCTTTTGCCTCAGTCCTTTGCCTTCAGCTCCCAGCACCAGAGCGATTTTCTCGCCGCTAAACGTTTTCTCGATTGGCGCAGGGCCTTCCGAATCGAGGCCTATGGAGGTGAAGCCAAGCTTGTGAAGCTCGCCCAGAGCGTCTGACAGATTGGTAATCTGGATGTAGGGAATCATTTCCAACGCACCGGATGCTGATTTGGCAAGCACGCCAGATTCGGTCGGGCTGTGGCGCATGGTGGTAATCAGCGCGCCTGCGTTGAAGGCCACGGCCGAGCGCATGATCGCACCCACATTGTGCGGATCCGTGACCTGATCGAGAACCAGAATAAGAGGACTGTCCTTTAGCGCGGAAAGCCTGCGAACGGGCAGGGGCCGCGTTTCCAGCATGACGCCCTGATGGATTGCTTCAGGACCAAGAATCCTGTCGATATCCTGCGGTGAGACCAACTCGACCGGGAAAGGCTGCGCGTCGGCCTCGCCGATATCGAGACGGGCGAAAGCGTTCTGCGTGACCGACAGCTTGATGATCTCGCGCTCTTTATTTGCCAGCGCGGCGCGAACCGTGTGCAGGCCATAAAGATAGACCTGATCTGCTGACAGCTGCGGCGGCTTCCAGTCGTCACCGCCTTTATGCTTGCGCTTCTGCGGTGGTGGGGTGGGGATTTCGCCACGCTCACGCTTGGCATCGCGCACGGCACGACGAAGATTTGCGTAATGCGTATCGCGGGTGGATTTATCTTTGGGGGCATCTTTGCTCATGTCGCCTTATATATCCGGCATCTTGCGCGCACCAGCCCCCGTGTCATCCACAGGGCATTGAACGCGAACGAATTTTTTCGGAAAAATTCGTGAACAGGCGTGTTGACAGACGCGGCATCGGCAGTCATATACGCGGCCACAGACGACGAACGGCTCAGCGCCGAACGGAAATCTGGACTAAGCTTGGTCGCTTGATCCTCGCAGAATACTGGAGGAATGCCCGAGTGGTTAAAGGGGACGGACTGTAAATCCGTTGGCTCAGCCTACGTTGGTTCAAATCCAACTTCCTCCACCATTCTGCACGGATCGAGACCATCGCCGCGGGTATAGCTCAATGGTAGAGCAGCAGCCTTCCAAGCTGAATACGCGGGTTCGATTCCCGCTACCCGCTCCAGCATCCCTTTGGAATTTTAAATAACAAGACACAGTGGTCGCGCTGACGAGCGTTCGTTCGCCATCTGATGTTTTCCGCATAGTTTTACTGGGCGATTAATTCTCTACCTTCGCCGTCCTCTCACAAAAATAGATTTATTTTGCTGGCTGCCTCTTGCGAAAAGCATCTATATACGAATGTATTACGTGAACATTTTAGCTGGTTGAGATATAGATTGTCTTATCAAGATTTTGCACTGACCTTTACCGCCCGGCGGACAACGCTAATTAATGTAGTCAATTTGATAACCTCTGGATCAAGCAATGCCTGATACCACTTCGCATCAGCGTTATGTCGCGATCAGTTTCGGCGGTTTTTACACATGGGATGTGACCCAAAACACTTTTTGGGCCGACGACAAGTTTGCGCAAATCACTGGCATTCCGCTGGGGGAGCTTGATGCTGGTATCCCTGCCGAACGAATGATGGCGATCATTCATCCCGATGATCTACCTTTCGTCGTGGAAGGTATCAAGAATTCGGTATTGTCCGGTGATTCATTCGAGATGGTCTACAGGGTTTTGCGCGACAACGTGTATGTGAAGATCGTTGAGTACGGTAAATGCTTTCGTCACACGGATGGCGTGGCAACGCTGTTCACGGGCATTGTTTTCGACACATGCCCCTATTCGGAGCAGGCTTCAAACGTCAATGCACCGCTCGGTGTGAACCCGGTGAAATAGCTACTCCCACGCCAGCTTCCCCGACCGGTCGGTAAGTCGCCATATTTTCCACTAGTCTAGTCGCTGATCGAAACAGCTGACCGCTGCAAAAGCGGTGATGCGATGCAATAGGAATTGGCGAAATTTGAAACGAGTCTTTGCGTTCACGATGGTGGCACTTGGTGCGGCCACGCCGCTCCGGGCCGATGATATTACGCTTCCAATGCCCGGCGACACTAAGGTCGAGCAGGTGACTGCGCGCTATCAATGCGGTGCCGAGGTGGTTTCCGTCGTCTATATAAATGCGGGAAGTGTAAATCTGGCCCGTCTCGAAATGGGCAATACGATCATCGTTGCTTCCAGCATTATATCCGCATCCGGCGCAAAATACGCAGGTGGACCATATATCTGGTGGTCGAAAGGCGATAATGCCGACCTGTACGATGTGATGCGCGACCCGGACATGAAAGATCCTAGGCATTGCGAGACCAAGAAGGATTGATGTTGGGGGAGAGGGCGGATTTTCGCGCCCCCTTATTCCATGTGTCAGACGGTATGGCCGTATATCAGCTGCGCCACAAATATCGCGAGAAACAAGGCGCAGAATGCTGCGCCGATCTTCAGTTTGCGAAAGCGGCGAACACGTCCGCCGGACCAGTCATAAGCCATTGTTCAGACTGCCTTTATCGTTATCGTTATTCCCAGACAAATGGCCGTCTATGCTTGTGCGAGGCTGACGACAACCATGAAAATATAGGGGCAAACATTGCGACTTGCGGTTTGTCTTTGCGTCTTTCTTGAGCGGAAATCGGCTCGTGCACGAGATGAAAAGGCCCGGACATCGAAGCAATCCGGGCCTTTTACTTATGGTGAAGCTCAGCCGAAATAAGGCTGTATATAAGGCCATACCTCTACAAAGCCGTGATAGAGCATGTTGAGCGCCACATAGACGATCACGATCAGGCCGAGATAGGAAATCCAGCGATAGCGATGAAGCAGTTTCGCTACGAAGTTTGCCGCAAGGCCCATCAGGGCAATCGAAACGACCAGCCCGATGATCAGAACCGTGACATGCTCCTGGGCCGCTCCTGCCACTGCCAAGACGTTATCCAGCGACATCGAGACGTCTGCTATGACGATTTGAGTCGCCGCCTGGAAGAAGGTTTTATGACCCTTGGTAAGATCGACCTCCTCGTCTGTGACTTCGTCCACGGTGTTGTTCTGCTCGCGCAGCTCGCTCCACATTTTCCAGCAAACCCAGGCCAGCAGAAGGCCGCCGAATAATTGCAGGCCGACGATTGCCAGCAATTGCACCGTGACTGCGGCGAAAGCTATGCGCAGCACTGTAGCTGCAATGATGCCGACAAGAATCGCCTTGCGGCGCAGGTGAGCGGGAAGACCGGCCGCGGCAAGTCCGATAACGATGGCGTTGTCGCCGGCCAGGACGAGATCGATGGCGATGACCTGAAGAAATGCCGTAAAACCGGCAGCAGTAAAGATTTCCATAGTTTATCCTGAAGCGGATGAGAATTGTGCCGCAGGAGAGTACGACTTTAGGGTGGGGCAGGCCGGAACGTACACGTTCCCAATCTTCGCCAGTCTCCTCCGGGCGAGGTTTGTCAATATGACAGGAATCACAATTTCGTAAAGAGATGTGTTTTGCCGTTGCCGGTTGTAGTCGTTTTCATGGCTTGATCGCTCGTATTTTATAACCATATAACGCCCATTCCTCTGGTTTGGGTCGTGTATTTGGTGCCTTGACAATTAAGTCTTGCGCATTTGCCTACAAACCCTTAAACGGCGACACCAAACCGGTACGCCCGGGGAAACTACTTCACGTTCACAGGAAGCAATTCACATGGCAAAGAGCAAGTTTGAGCGCAATAAGCCGCACGTCAACATCGGCACGATCGGTCACGTTGACCACGGCAAGACGTCTTTGACTGCAGCGATCACGAAGTTCTTCGGCGAGTTCAAGGCGTATGACCAAATCGACGCCGCTCCTGAAGAAAAGGCTCGTGGTATCACGATTTCGACGGCCCACGTAGAGTATGAGACGCCAAACCGTCACTATGCGCACGTCGACTGCCCCGGCCACGCCGACTACGTGAAGAACATGATTACCGGTGCTGCGCAGATGGACGGCGCGATCCTGGTTTGCTCTGCTGCTGACGGCCCAATGCCACAGACCCGCGAGCACATCCTGCTTGCTCGTCAGGTGGGCGTTCCGGCGATCGTCGTGTTCCTCAACAAGGTCGACCAGGTTGACGACGCAGAACTGCTCGAGCTCGTTGAGCTTGAAGTTCGCGAACTTCTGTCGTCCTACGACTTCCCAGGCGACGATATTCCAATAGTCAAGGGTTCGGCTCTTGCAGCTCTTGAAGACTCTGACAAGAAGATCGGTGAAGACGCAATCCGCGAGCTGATGGCTCAGGTTGACGCCTACATTCCGACGCCTGAGCGTCCAATCGACCAGCCGTTCCTGATGCCGATCGAAGACGTGTTCTCGATCTCTGGCCGTGGTACGGTTGTGACGGGTCGCGTTGAGCGCGGTATCGTCAAGGTTGGCGAAGAAGTCGAAATCGTCGGCATCAAGGCAACGTCGAAGACGACGGTTACCGGCGTTGAAATGTTCCGCAAGCTGCTCGATCAGGGCCAGGCTGGCGACAACATCGGCGCACTGGTTCGCGGCGTTACCCGTGACGGCGTCGAGCGTGGTCAGATCCTTTGCAAGCCAGGTTCTGTGAAGCCGCACAAGAAGTTCATGGCAGAAGCCTACATCCTGACGAAGGAAGAAGGCGGCCGTCATACGCCGTTCTTCACGAACTACCGTCCTCAGTTCTACTTCCGTACGACGGACGTGACCGGTATTGTTTCGCTTCCAGAAGGCACGGAAATGGTTATGCCAGGCGACAACGTCACCGTTGAAGTCGAACTGATCGTTCCGATCGCGATGGAAGAAAAGCTGCGCTTCGCTATCCGCGAAGGCGGCCGTACCGTCGGCGCCGGCATCGTTGCCTCGATCATCGAGTAATCTTTTCTCGCAAGGGAATTGATGGAGCCCCGCTGGAATCAGCGGGGCTTTTTTGTTGTTCCGATGGACGCTGAAGTCTTGAATGTGAAGCGCTATATTTGCGAAGGCTGTCATCTTGGTCGCGCCTCGTTTAGCACTCAGAAACGTCAAAAAATCAAACATCACCATTCGGTGGCGTGCTTTGTTTGATGGGAATTAATCGCCTTGTTAGGGAGGGGGCGAATTAAGTTTGTGCACAACGTCAGGGCTTTGTGAAAAAAAGAAAAAAACACTTGCCAATCCAGATAAGTAGCCTTAAACGGGCGGCACGGACACTGATGTGGATTGAAGCTCACCAGATTGTTCGGATTTAGGGGTATAGCTCAGTTGGTAGAGCGGCGGTCTCCAAAACCGCAGGTCGTAAGTTCGAGCCTTACTGCCCCTGCCACTTCCTCACTCGCAAGCGCGCAACTTCGCTGCATGGCGGATGGGGTGCCGGTCATCCGGCGAATTTCGCCGAATATCGATTTCCTCTTGTTAAAAAGGGAATCGGTGTTTATGTAGGGTCAAAACAGACACGCGGTGCGTGGGGCTGATTAGTATCGGCTTTACGCGCCGTAATTGCGTGGGCAGTCAATGGCATCCAAAACCAACCCGTTTACGTTTCTGCAGCAGGTGCGCGCCGAAGCGTCAAAGATCACTTGGCCGTCGCGCCGCGAGACCATGATTTCCACGGCGATGGTGCTGGTAATGGTTATCTTTGCGGCTCTGTTCTTCTTTGCGGCAGATCAGCTCATTGGCTGGTTGCTCAGCCTCGTGCTGAATGTCGGCCGCTAACGAATTGAACGGAGAGTAAGATGGCAGCGCGCTGGTACATTGTTCAGGCATATTCTAATTTTGAAAAGAAGGTCGCCGAGTCGATCGAGGAGAAGGTCCGCCAGAAGGGTCTTGACCATCTTTTCGAAAAAGTTCTCGTTCCGACCGAAAAGGTCGTCGAAGTTCGTCGCGGTCGCAAGGTCGATAGCGAGCGTAAGTTCTTTCCAGGTTACGTGCTGGTGCGCGCAAATCTGACGGATGAGGCTTATCACCTCATCAAGAATACCCCTAAGGTGACCGGTTTCCTCGGTTCGGACAACAAGCCTGTTCCGATCCCTGATTCCGAAGCCGATCGCATCCTGGGTCAGGTCCAGGAGGGTGTCGAGCGTCCGAAGTCTTCGGTGTCGTTCGAAATCGGTGAGCAGGTTCGCGTTTCCGATGGTCCTTTCGCGTCGTTCAACGGTGTGGTTCAGGACGTTGATGAAGAGCGCGCCCGTCTGAAGGTCGAAGTTTCGATCTTCGGTCGCGCTACTCCGGTCGAACTGGAATATGCGCAGGTCGAGAAGGTCTGAAGAAGTTTAGAGAGGCGCTTATGCGCCTTTCATCCAATGCATCATAAAGTATCGGCAAGTTGTTGATCGTGAATGATGTGATGCGGCATAGCCGCAAACCGCGTGGAAGATCGGCTGGCTCTTAGCCGGGGCAGGGATCGCACCACGCAACCGCAGCCGCCGGATTTTCCGGCACATGAGCCGGGAAACCGGTTCGATTTGAAAGGCAGAGAGATATGGCTAAGAAAGTTGCAGGCCAGCTCAAGCTTCAGGTTAAGGCAGGATCGGCAAACCCGTCCCCGCCAATCGGCCCGGCGCTTGGTCAGCGTGGCATTAACATCATGGAATTCTGCAAGGCGTTCAACGCCGCTACGCAGGAAATGGAAAAGGGTATGCCGATCCCGGTCGTCATCACCTATTACCAGGACAAGTCCTTCACCTTCGTCATGAAGCAGCCGCCGATGACGTATTGGCTGAAGAAGGAAGCCAAGATCACTGCCGGTTCCAAGACGCCTGGCAAGGGCGCTAAGGCCGGCTCCATCACCAAGGCTCAGGTCAAGACGATCGCAGAAGCCAAGATGAAGGATCTGAACGCAGCCGACATCGAAGGCGCAATGGCGATGGTTGAGGGCTCTGCCCGCGCCATGGGCCTGGAAGTGGTAGGTTGATCATGGCAAAGCTTGCAAAGCGCGTACAGAGGATCCGCGAAGGCGTTGATCCAAAGACCCTCTACGTCCTGACTGATGCCATTTCGATGGTTAAGGAGCGGGCAGTCGCCAAGTTCGACGAAACCGTTGAAGTTTCGATGAACCTCGGTGTTGACCCACGTCACGCAGACCAGATGGTTCGCGGCGTTGTCAACCTGCCGAACGGCACAGGCCGCGACGTTCGCGTTGCTGTCTTCGCTCGCGGTGCCAAGGCTGACGAAGCCAAGGCTGCCGGTGCAGACATCGTCGGCGCAGAAGACCTGCTCGAAATCGTTCAGGGCGGCAAGATCGACTTCGACCGCGTTATCGCGACCCCTGACATGATGCCGCTCGTCGGCCGTCTTGGTAAGGTTCTCGGCCCACGCGGCATGATGCCGAACCCTAAGGTCGGTACGGTTACGATGGACGTTGCTGGAGCTGTTAAGGCTTCCAAGGGCGGCGCTGTCGAGTTCCGCGTCGAAAAGGCTGGTATCGTCCATGCTGGTATCGGCAAGGCCTCCTTCGACGCCAAGGCGCTCGAAGAGAACATCAAGGCTTTCGCTGATGCCGTCATCAAGGCAAAGCCAGCTGGCGCCAAGGGTAACTACGTCAAGCGCGTAGCGATTTCCTCGACCATGGGTCCTGGCGTTCGCATCGAGCCTTCGTCGGTTACGGCATAATGAATTCGCCGCGTCTCCTCTGGAGGTGCGGCACACAAGATTTCCGGCTCGCAAGGGCCGGGAATTTCCAGGGAAACCTGGAATTCCTGTCCGAGATTGCAGGTGGTTAGGTCCTTAATCACTTTGCCTGCATGAGACGGGTAAGAGCCCGGATTTTCGCACCGAGTGGTGCTTAATAATCCGGTTCGAACCTGATGTGCCTGTGCCTGAAGCCGTTTGCGGCGACAGAGCGGGGGACAGGATCCTCAAGCGTCGCTTGGGATTTCGGTGACGAAATTCCTTGAGGCAAAGGCAAACCCGATGGGTGCACATTCAATGTGTATTCATCTACTGGAGACAGACAGTGGAAAGAGCGGAAAAACGCGAATTCGTCACGGAGCTGAACGAAGTCTTCAAGGCTTCCGGTTCAGTTGTCGTGGCCCACTATGCTGGTGTCACAGTTGCGCAGATGAACGATTTTCGTTCGAAAATGCGTGCTGCTGGCGGCACCGTCAAGGTCGCGAAGAACCGCCTGGCCAAGATCGCTCTTCAGGGTACGGAGTCGGAAGGGATCATCGATCTCTTCAAGGGACAGACGCTGATTGCATACAGCACTGACCCTATGATTGCTCCGAAAGTCGTCATGGACTTCGCAAAGACCAACGATAAAGTCGTTGTTCTCGGCGGTGCCATGGGTGCAACCACGCTCAACGCCGAAGCAGTCAAGTCGCTCGCGACCCTGCCTTCGCTGGACGAGCTGCGTGCAAAGCTGCTGGGCCTCTTCGCGGCTCCTGCAACGCGCGTCGCTACGGTTGTCGCAGCACCTGCAAGCCAGCTTGCACGCGTGTTCTCGGCTTACTCAAAGAAGGACGAAGCCGCTTAAGGCGGTTTTTCGCTGTAAATATTCAAACCGGTTCGAACCGAATTAAAGGAACTATAACATGGCTGATCTCGCAAAGATCGTTGAAGACCTCTCCGCTCTGACAGTTCTGGAAGCTGCTGAGCTTTCCAAGCTGCTCGAAGAAAAGTGGGGCGTTTCTGCTGCTGCTCCTGTAGCAGTTGCTGCTGCTGGCGGTGCTGCTGCTGCTGGCCCTGCTGAAGAAGAAAAGACTGAATTCGATGTTATCCTCGTTGACGCTGGCGCCAACAAGATCAACGTCATCAAGGAAGTTCGCGGCATCACAGGTCTCGGCCTGAAGGAAGCCAAGGACCTCGTTGAAGGCGCTCCTAAGGCTGTTAAGGAAGCTGTTTCCAAGGCTGAAGCTGCTGACCTCAAGAAGAAGCTCGAAGACGCCGGCGCTAAGGTCGACGTTAAGTAATCTTCTGATTACCGGATGGGAGAAGGAAATCCTTCTCCCATTTGTTACTTTGTTGAAACCGATTACCCAAGAACCGCGTGAAAACGGTTCTTGGGTAATGGGTTCTTCAAGAGAATGGTTCCGAACCGGCTCATCAAGGCAATCCGGCCTGATCGATCCGGGATGTGGAACGAGATTGAATTTACCCATTGTTCGACGGGGTCGACTGGCCATCGGTTCCCGTCCGTTGCAGGCCCGGATGCAATTTTAAAGGAGCGACGATGGCTCAGACCCTTTCGTTTAACGGTCGCAGGCGCGTACGCAAGTTTTTCGGCAAAATTCCAGAAGTAGCGGAAATGCCGAACCTCATCGAGGTTCAGAAGGCTTCGTACGACCAATTCCTCATGGTTGACGAGCCCAAGGGCGGTCGTCCCGACGAGGGATTGAATGCAGTCTTCAAGTCCGTATTCCCGATCACCGATTTTTCCGGCGCATCCATGCTCGAATTCGTATCTTACGAATTCGAAGCGCCGAAGTTCGACGTTGAGGAATGCCGTCAGCGCGATCTGACCTACGCAGCGCCGCTCAAGGTGACGCTGCGCCTCATCGTGTTCGATATCGATGAAGATACAGGCGCAAAGTCGATCAAGGACATCAAGGAACAGTCCGTTTACATGGGCGACATGCCGCTCATGACCAACAACGGTACGTTCATCGTCAACGGTACCGAGCGCGTTATCGTGTCTCAGATGCACCGTTCGCCGGGCGTGTTCTTCGACCACGACAAGGGCAAGAGCCACTCTTCCGGCAAGCTCCTTTTCGCTGCTCGCGTCATTCCTTATCGCGGTTCGTGGCTCGATATCGAATTCGACGCCAAGGACATCGTGTTCGCCCGTATCGACCGTCGCCGCAAGATCCCGGTTACGTCGCTGCTGATGGCGCTCGGCATGGACGGCGAAGAAATTCTGTCGACCTTCTACACCAAGGCTACCTATGTTCGTGAAGGCGACAGCTGGCGGATTCCATTCCAGCCTGAGACGCTGAAGAACGCCAAGGTCATCACCGAAATGGTTGATGCCGACACGGGCGAAGTCGTCGTTGAAGCTGGCAAGAAGCTCACTCCGCGTCTGCTCCGCCAGCTATCCGACAAGGGCCTCAAGGCCCTGAAGGCCAGCGACGAAGACCTGTACGGCAACTACCTTGCGGAAGACATCGTCAACTACGAGACGGGTGAAATCTATCTCGAAGCCGGCGATGAAATCGACGACAAGACGCTGACCGTCATCCTCGGCAACGGCTTTGGCGAGATTCCGGTTCTCAACATCGACCACGTCAATGTTGGCGCTTACATTCGCAACACGCTGTCTGCAGACAAGAACGAGAACCGTCAGGACGCTCTGTTCGACATCTATCGCGTCATGCGTCCGGGCGAACCGCCGACCATGGATTCTGCCGAAGCCATGTTCAACTCGCTGTTCTTCGACGCCGAGCGTTACGATCTTTCGGCTGTTGGCCGCGTGAAGATGAACATGCGCCTCGACCTCGACGCGGAAGACACCGTGCGCACGCTGCGCAAGGAAGACATTCTGGCCGTGGTCAAGATGCTGGTCGAACTGCGCGACGGCAAGGGCGAAATCGACGACATCGACAACCTCGGCAACCGCCGTGTTCGTTCCGTCGGTGAGTTGATGGAAAACCAGTACCGTCTCGGTCTGCTGCGTATGGAACGCGCGATCAAGGAACGTATGTCCTCGATCGAAATCGACACCGTAATGCCGCAGGACCTGATCAACGCCAAGCCCGCTGCTGCTGCCGTTCGTGAATTCTTCGGTTCTTCGCAGCTGTCGCAGTTCATGGACCAGGTGAACCCGCTTTCGGAAATCACCCACAAGCGCCGTCTTTCGGCTCTTGGACCGGGTGGTCTGACCCGCGAGCGCGCAGGCTTCGAAGTCCGCGACGTTCACCCGACCCACTATGGCCGTATTTGCCCGATCGAAACGCCGGAAGGCCCGAACATCGGTCTGATCAACTCGCTCGCAACCTTTGCCCGCGTCAACAAGTACGGCTTCATCGAAAGCCCGTACCGCAAGATCGTGGACGGCAAGGTGACGACGGACGTGATCTACCTCTCCGCTATGGAAGAGGCGAAGTATTACGTTGCTCAGGCTAATGCCGAGCTGGACGCTGAAGGCGCATTCACGGAAGAATTCGTGGTTTGCCGTCACTCCGGCGAAGTTATGCTGGCTCCGCGTGACAACATCAACCTGATGGACGTTTCGCCGAAGCAGCTGGTTTCGGTCGCTGCGGCTCTCATCCCGTTTCTGGAAAACGACGACGCCAACCGCGCTCTCATGGGCTCGAACATGCAGCGTCAGGCCGTTCCGCTTCTGCGTGCCGAGGCTCCGTTTGTCGGAACCGGCATGGAGCCAGTGGTTGCCCGCGACTCCGGCGCCGCTATTGCAGCCCGTCGTGGCGGCGTGGTCGACCAGGTGGATGCGACGCGTATCGTTATCCGTGCAACGGAAGATCTCGATGCTGGCAAGTCCGGCGTTGACATCTATCGTCTGCAGAAGTTCCAGCGCTCCAACCAGAACACCTGCGTCAACCAGCGTCCGCTGGTCGCCGTCGGCGATATTCTGAACAAGGGCGACATCATCGCTGACGGTCCTTCGACCGATCTCGGCGACTTGGCACTTGGCCGCAACGCGCTCGTCGCGTTCATGCCATGGAACGGTTACAACTACGAAGACTCGATCCTGATGTCCGAGCGCATCGTCTCCGACGACGTGTTCACCTCCATTCACATCGAAGAATTCGAAGTGATGGCCCGTGACACCAAGCTTGGTCCGGAAGAAATCACGCGTGATATTCCGAACGTTTCGGAAGAGGCGCTGAAGAACCTCGACGAAGCCGGTATCGTCTACATCGGTGCGGAAGTTCAGCCGGGTGATATCCTCGTCGGCAAGATCACGCCGAAGGGCGAAAGCCCGATGACGCCGGAAGAAAAGCTTCTGCGCGCCATCTTCGGTGAAAAGGCTTCCGACGTTCGCGACACCTCCATGCGCATGCCTCCGGGCACGTTCGGTACGGTCGTCGAAGTTCGCGTGTTCAACCGTCACGGCGTCGAAAAGGACGAACGTGCGATGGCTATCGAGCGCGAGGAAATCGAGCGTCTGGCCAAGGACCGCGACGACGAACAGGCAATTCTTGACCGCAACGTTTACGGCCGTCTGGTCGACATGCTGCGCGGCCAGGTTTCCATTGCCGGTCCGAAGGGCTTCAAGAAGGGCGTCGAGCTTTCCAACGCCGTCGTCTCTGAATATCCCCGCTCGCAGTGGTGGATGTTCGCTGTCGAAGACGAGAAGGTTCAGGCCGAACTCGAAGCGCTTCGCGGTCAGTACGACGAATCCAAGTCGCGCCTTGAACAGCGCTTCATGGACAAGGTCGAGAAGGTCCAGCGCGGCGACGAAATGCCTCCAGGCGTCATGAAGATGGTCAAGGTCTTCGTTGCTGTTAAGCGCAAGATCCAGCCGGGCGACAAGATGGCTGGCCGTCACGGTAACAAGGGCGTCGTCTCGCGTATCGTGCCTGTCGAAGACATGCCCTTCCTGGAAGACGGTACGCATGTCGACATCTGCTTGAACCCGCTGGGCGTGCCTTCGCGCATGAACGTCGGTCAGATTCTCGAAACGCACCTCGCTTGGGCTTGCGCCGGTATGGGCAAGAAGATCGGCGATATGCTTGAAGAGTATCACAAGTCGCTCGACATCACCGACCTGAAGCGTGAGCTTACCGAAGTCTACGCTTCGGAAGCCAAGGACGAAGTGTCTCAGTTCGACGACGAGTCCCTGATCCGTCTTGCCGAACAGTCCAAGAAGGGCGTTTCGATTGCGACGCCGGTCTTCGACGGTGCGCATGAGCCTGACGTTGCCTCGATGTTGAAGCGTGCTGGTCTGAACGAGTCGGGTCAGTCCGTGCTGTACGATGGTCGTACCGGTGAAACTTTCGACCGTAAGGTCACCGTCGGCTACATGTACATGATCAAGCTGAACCACCTTGTCGACGACAAGATCCACGCTCGCTCGATCGGTCCTTACTCGCTCGTCACCCAGCAGCCGCTGGGCGGCAAGGCGCAGTTCGGCGGACAGCGCTTCGGGGAAATGGAAGTCTGGGCTCTGGAAGCTTACGGCGCAGCCTACACGCTGCAGGAAATGCTCACCGTCAAGTCTGACGACGTGGCGGGCCGCACCAAGGTTTACGAAGCGATCGTCCGTGGCGACGATACCTTCGAAGCCGGTATTCCGGAGAGCTTCAACGTTCTCGTCAAGGAAATGCGGTCTCTGGGCCTTTCCGTCGAGCTGGAGAACTCCAAGCTCGATGAGCAGCAGGGCGCCGATCAGCTGCCCGACGCGGCGGAATAAGATCAAAGAAGGCAGGCGCTTCAAAAGGGCGCCTGCCAGTTCGCTCACGGATGCTTGTTCGTGAATGGACACTTTCGCCGCATTTTGCGGATAGATCCATGTTTGAAGCACTGGCCGGTCAGCCCGGGAAAGATCGCGCCAGATGCAAGCAAGGGGCTCCACCCCTTAAGGAGACAAGGCATGAACCAAGAGGTCATGAATCTTTTCAACCCGCAGGTGCCCGCGCAGCATTTCGATTCCATCCGGATTTCGATCGCTTCGCCGGAAAAAATCCTGTCGTGGTCCTACGGCGAGATCAAGAAGCCGGAAACCATCAACTACCGCACGTTCAAGCCTGAGCGTGACGGCCTGTTCTGCGCGCGCATTTTCGGACCGATCAAGGACTACGAGTGCCTCTGCGGCAAGTACAAGCGCATGAAGTACAAGGGCATCATCTGCGAAAAGTGCGGCGTGGAAGTCACGCTGTCGCGCGTTCGTCGTGAGCGCATGGGCCATATCGAGCTCGCAGCACCTGTTGCCCACATCTGGTTCCTGAAGTCGCTGCCTTCGCGTATCTCGACCCTGCTCGACATGACGCTGAAGGATGTAGAGCGCGTTCTCTACTTCGAAAACTACATCGTGACAGAACCTGGCCTGACTTCTTTGAAGCAGAACCAGCTTCTGTCCGAAGAAGAGTACATGATCGCTGTCGATGAATTCGGTGAAGACCAGTTCACCGCCATGATCGGCGCTGAAGCGATCTATGAAATGCTCGCTTCCATGAACCTTGAGAAGATTGCGGGCGACCTGCGTTCCGATCTGGCCGAGACGACCTCGGACCTCAAGCAGAAGAAGCTGATGAAGCGCCTGAAGATCGTCGAGAACTTCATGGAATCCGGCAACCGTCCGGAATGGATGATCATGAAGGTCGTTCCAGTGATCCCGCCGGACCTGCGTCCGCTGGTTCCGCTGGATGGTGGCCGTTTCGCGACGTCCGACCTGAACGATCTCTATCGCCGCGTCATCAACCGTAATAATCGTCTGAAGCGCCTGATCGAGCTTCGCGCACCGGGCATCATCATCCGCAACGAAAAGCGTATGTTGCAGGAATCCGTTGACGCGCTGTTCGACAACGGCCGTCGCGGTCGCGTCATCACGGGTGCCAACAAGCGTCCGCTGAAGTCGCTCTCCGACATGCTCAAGGGCAAGCAGGGCCGCTTCCGTCAAAACCTTCTCGGCAAGCGCGTCGACTACTCCGGTCGTTCCGTTATCGTGACGGGTCCTGAGCTGAAGCTGCACCAGTGCGGCCTTCCGAAGAAGATGGCGCTCGAACTGTTCAAGCCGTTCATCTATGCCCGCCTCGACGCGAAGGGTTACTCCTCCACCGTCAAGCAGGCCAAGAAGCTGGTTGAAAAGGAAAAGCCGGAAGTCTGGGATATCCTGGATGAGGTTATCCGCGAGCATCCGGTTCTTCTGAACCGCGCGCCGACGCTCCACCGTCTGGGCATCCAGGCTTTCGAACCCACGCTGGTCGAAGGCAAGGCTATCCAGCTGCATCCGCTCGTCTGCACGGCCTTTAACGCCGACTTCGACGGCGACCAGATGGCTGTTCACGTTCCACTGTCGCTTGAAGCGCAGCTGGAAGCACGCGTGCTGATGATGTCGACCAACAACATTCTGCACCCTGCAAACGGCCAGCCGATCATCGTTCCTTCGCAGGACATGGTTCTCGGTCTCTACTACCTCTCGATCATGAACGAACGCGAGCCTGGCGAAGGCATGGCCTTCTCCGACATGGGCGAGTTGCATCATGCTCTGGAAAACAAGGTCGTGACGCTGCATGCGAAAATTCGCGGTCGCTTCAAGACTGTTGATGCCGATGGCAAGCCTGTTTCGAAGATCTATGAAACGACCCCTGGTCGTATGATCATCGGCGAGCTTCTGCCAAAGAACGTCAACGTGCCGTTCGAGACCTGCAACCAGGAAATGACCAAGAAGAACATCTCCAAGATGATCGACACGGTCTACCGTCATTGCGGCCAGAAGGACACGGTCATTTTCTGTGACCGCATCATGCAGCTTGGCTTCACGCATGCCTGCCGCGCCGGTATTTCCTTCGGCAAGGACGACATGATCATTCCTGAAACCAAGGAAAAGATCGTTGGCGACACCGAAACCTTGGTCAAGGAATACGAACAGCAATACAATGACGGCCTGATCACTCAGGGCGAAAAGTACAACAAGGTCGTTGACGCCTGGGGCAAGGCAACCGAGAAGGTCGCGGAAGACATGATGGCCCGCATTAAGGCCGTCGAGTTCGACCAGGAGACCGGTCGTCAGAAGCCGATGAACGCCATCTACATGATGTCTCACTCCGGTGCGCGTGGCTCTCCGAACCAGATGCGTCAGCTTGGTGGTATGCGCGGCCTGATGGCCAAGCCATCGGGCGAAATCATCGAGACGCCGATCATCTCGAACTTCAAGGAAGGCCTGACCGTTAACGAGTACTTCAACTCGACCCACGGTGCCCGTAAGGGTCTCGCAGACACCGCCTTGAAGACGGCCAACTCCGGTTACCTGACACGTCGTCTCGTGGACGTCGCACAGGACTGCATCGTCAACTCCCGTGATTGCGGCACCGACAAGGGCCTCACCATGACTGCCATCGTCGATGCCGGTCAGGTCGTTGCTTCGCTCGGCGCACGTATTCTCGGTCGTACATCGCTCGATGACATCGACAATCCGGTGACAGGTGAAAACCTCGTCAAGGCCGGCACGTTGATGGACGAAGCCGATGTCGCAGCCATCGAGAAGGCTGGTATTCAGTCCGTTCGCATTCGTTCGGCTCTGACCTGCGAAATTCAGGTTGGCGTTTGCGGCGTCTGCTACGGTCGTGACCTTGCACGCGGTACACCTGTCAACATGGGCGAAGCCGTCGGCGTTATCGCAGCTCAGTCCATCGGTGAGCCGGGCACACAGTTGACCATGCGTACGTTCCACCTTGGTGGCACGGCCAACGTGGTTGACCAGTCGTTTCTTGAAGCGTCGTATGAAGGTACGATCCAGATCAAGAACCGTAACAGCCTGCGCAACTCCGAAGGCATTCTCATCGCGATGGGGCGTAACATGTCCGTCACCATTCTCGATGAGCGTGGCGTCGAGCGTTCCTCGCAGCGCGTAGCCTACGGCTCGAAGCTGTTCGTGGATGATGGCGACAAGGTCAAGCGCGGTCAGCGTCTTGCAGAATGGGACCCTTACACCCGTCCAATGATGACGGAAGTGGAAGGTACGGTTCACTTCGAAGATCTGGTCGACGGTCTCTCCGTTCTCGAAGCGACCGACGAATCCACCGGTATCACCAAGCGTCAGGTTATCGACTGGCGTTCGACACCACGTGGTTCCGATCTGAAGCCTGCCATCGTCATCAAGGACGCATCTGGTGCAGTGATGAAGCTGGCTCGCGGTAGCGAAGCACGCTTCCCATTGTCGGTGGACGCTATCCTCTCGGTCGAGCCTGGCATGAAGGTCTTCCAGGGCGATGTGCTTGCACGTTCTCCTCTGGAAAGCGCCAAGACCAAGGACATCACCGGTGGTCTGCCGCGCGTTGCCGAACTCTTCGAAGCGCGTCGTCCGAAGGATCACGCTATCATCGCCGAAATCGATGGCACGATCCGTCTGGGCCGCGACTACAAGAACAAGCGTCGCGTTCAGATCGAACCTGCGGAAGATGGCGTCGAGCCAGTCGAATACCTGATCCCGAAGGGCAAGCCCTTCCATCTTCAGGAAGGCGACTACATCGAGAAGGGTGAATACATTCTCGATGGTAACCCGGCACCGCACGACATTCTGGCGATCAAGGGCGTGGAAGCACTCGCTTCCTACCTCGTGAACGAAATCCAGGAAGTCTACCGCTTGCAGGGCGTTGTCATCAACGACAAGCATATCGAAGTGATCGTGCGTCAGATGTTGCAGAAGGTGGAAATCACCGATGCAGGCGACAGCCATTACATCGTCGGCGACAGCGTCGATCGCATCGAGATGGAAGACAACAACGATCGTCTGATCGAAGAAGGCAAGAAGCCTGCCTATGGCGAGCCGGTTCTGCTCGGTATCACCAAGGCATCGCTTCAGACGCCGTCCTTCATCTCGGCTGCTTCGTTCCAGGAAACCACAAAGGTTCTCACGGAAGCTGCAATCGCCGGCAAGACGGACACGTTGCAGGGTCTCAAGGAAAACGTCATCGTCGGCCGCCTCATCCCGGCCGGTACTGGTGGCACCATGACGCAGATCCGCCGTATCGCGACGACCCGCGACGACCTCATCATCGAGGAGCGCAAGAAGAGCACAGGCTCCGCTTCTGCCAACCAGATGCTGCAGGACATGACCGACAAGGCTCCGGCTGCCGAGTAATCGGTCGTCAGGGCGGGGGGGGCTTCGTAAAGAGGTTCTGGCTGGTTGAAATAGAAACGCCCGGAGTGATCCGGGCGTTTTTGCGTTTCAAAGAACGATTTAAGGCGGTAGGCTTACGGTGTGTTCAGCTCTCGTCTAGTTCGATAAGAACAGCTACGAAACGACAGCCTTCAGTCCGTTTCAACTACCGTCTCGGTAGCAACTGGGACATATACGGGCCACTCGATTTTTCCCAAAGCTTGGAGGCTTCTCTGCATTTCTTCACGTTTGGCAAGGCTTTGGTGCCGAAAAGCCCATCCGACCGAAAGAATTTCTCCGATAACGCGCCATTAGCTTTGCAATCTCGGGAATTCCTGACATGTCAATTGACCAACCCATCGGCGCAAAATGCACGAACTGGTTCCTGATATCTACGTGAAAGCGCCGTAACCAACGCAATTCAGTTTGATTGATTACGATACCGGCAGCATTGCTGCGATCCCCAGCTGAATAAGGTTTCCTCACGGCTAGAAGCAAATCTGGAAGCGCCATCAAATAGATGTCTGGCGGTTTGACTTTAGGATCAGTAACGGAGTTTTCAAAATAGGCATGCCACTCGAGGGCGTTGCGTTTGGTTACTGCACCCAATGGAGTTGCAGTTGTGGTAAGGTGGCAAACGCATGCGCCTTGTAGCGCCGAATGCAACGCCAATACGACCCATTTCCACGCTAAGGGGTCCTCGGCAACGAACTGTGCTGCTCGTATAGCGTGGCGGATTGATCCTGCCACATCCTCCGTCTCACTTGTTTGTATCCAACGATCCTTCATCCGTTTCTCCCGGAGCCGAGTACCAAGTTAAGTGAGTCAGTGGTGCATGAAGAACCCACACTTTACATACAAAGTCTCCACGTATACTGTTACATGTAACAATTTTTGGAGAAGTGATATGGTGACCTCGGTTAATCAACGTGTGCACAAGCGGCGCGAAGCCATGCGTGCCTCTGGCCTTCGTCCGGTTCAAATATGGGTGCCAGACACGCGACGTACTGGTTTCGCAGAAGAGTGTCGTCGTCAGGCAGTAGCGGTGGCTATTGCCGATGCGCATGACATTGAATTCGATGCATTCGCGGACGCTGCGTTGGCTGACTTGGCTGATGAGGCTTCCGAGTGAGGCGAGGGGATTTTGTGACTGTTTCTGTCTCTGGCGATTTCGGAAAGCCGCGCCCGGCTCTTGTTATCCAGTCGGATTACTTTTCAGAAACAGCGACTGTTACCGTATTATTGCTTTCAGGAACGCTGGTTGAAGCACCCTTCATCCGTATTACGGTTACTCCGTCGCCTCAAAACGGTTTGACGAAGCCGTCTCAGGTCATGGTCGATAAGTCGATGACGGTTATGCGTGAAAAGATTGGGCCAGCGTTTGGTCGTATAGACGACGACATGTTGCTTTCAATCACGCGATCACTAGCGGTCTTTGTCGGTATAGCCTGAGCGCGCCAGCAAGCGTAGTGCGCTCAGGCGTGAATTAAGCAAACCGGATAATCGCCACTTCACCTTCTAATGCGCCCTGATAGGCGGACGCATGTGGCTCTTCATCGGGGATTTCGGTGAGCATTCCGATCTGATCCAGGTCTGCTTCGAGAAAGCCTTCTTCGGACAGAGCGTTAAGGGCTTCGCGGACAGCGGTGTCATCGTCCGGCGCGCGCAGGATGATGTGAATGTCGATGCCGTCTTCGTCTTCGCGCTCATAGGCTTTGCCAATAACGATGAAGACCATGGCGTCGTCGCGTCCGTTGTCGTTGTCTGGTTCTGTGATCATGACGCGATTCCTCTTTTATAAACTGTGTTCGTGGGACCATGTCCGAAACTTGGCCAGCGGCTTTTGTTCCTGTGGTCGCCTTGAGGGAATCAATAGACGGATTTTATGAAAAGCCAAAGGCTTGAATGGGAAAACCTTAAACGGGGAGGGGCTTTATGGTAAATCCCTTTCGAAACGCCTGTTCCCAAGGCGTTGCGGCCTGCGGCGTGAGGACTAAATTCGGATTCACCCTTGACGAAAGCTGGCTAAAACAGTAGTACGCCCGCCATCGGAGCCAATGTGAGGTTTGGCCGTCTGGGATGACTCGTTCCGGACATCACCTCAAACAGGGAACCAAAAACACGTACGAGACACGAATGTTGCACGCAAGACGTAAGAATTTACGTCCTCTGCATTGAGTGGTCCATCCGTGAAAACCGGATCGGGCCACGTTTTGCGCATGAGGCTATGCGTGCATCGTTGCCGGAAACGGTATAGCCGCCACTCGTCAAGAGTGGCTAAAGTAGTTTTTGCAAGGGATGGTTATATGCCTACCGTAAACCAGCTGATCCGTAAGCCACGTCAGGCACAGGTAAAGCGTAACAAGGTTCCTGCTCTGCAGGAAAACCCACAGAAGCGCGGCGTTTGCACACGCGTTTACACGACGACCCCTAAGAAGCCTAACTCGGCTCTTCGTAAGGTTGCCAAGATCCGCCTGACCAACGGCTTCGAAGTCATCGGCTACATTCCTGGTGAAGGTCACAACCTTCAGGAACACTCTGTCGTCATGATCCGCGGCGGCCGCGTAAAGGACTTGCCGGGCGTTCGTTACCACATCATCCGTGGTGTTCTCGATACGCAGGGCGTCAAGAACCGTAAGCAGCGTCGTTCGAAGTACGGTGCAAAGCGTCCGAAGTAATTCGGCTTCACAAATTCCGGCGCTGCGCGAGGTTCTCCGCGTGGTAAAGCGTCATTCAAAGTTGAGAGACAAATAGTATGTCCCGTCGCCATAGTGCAGAAAAGCGTGAGATCAACCCGGATCCAAAGTTCGGTGATCTGGTCGTCACCAAGTTCATGAATGCCATCATGCTTCATGGCAAGAAGTCCGTTGCAGAAAGCATCGTTTACGGCGCATTCGACGTCGTTCAGGGCAAGACGAAGTCTGAGCCGCTCGGCGTGTTCCACTCCGCGCTCGACAACGTTGCTCCGCACGTCGAAGTTCGTTCGCGTCGCGTTGGTGGTGCAACCTACCAGGTTCCAGTCGATGTTCGCCCGGAACGCCGTCAGGCTCTCGCCATCCGTTGGCTGATCGCTGCTGCGCGCAAGCGCAACGAAACAACCATGGTCGATCGCCTGTCCGGCGAACTCATGGATGCTGCGAACAACCGTGGTTCTGCCGTCAAGAAGCGCGAAGACACGCACAAGATGGCTGACGCCAACCGCGCATTCTCGCATTACCGCTGGTAATCTAACCGATCCGAAAGGCAGTCCGTTATGGCTCGCGAATATAAAATCGAAGACTACCGCAATTTCGGTATCATGGCGCATATCGACGCCGGCAAGACGACCACCACCGAGCGTATTCTCTACTACACCGGTAAGTCGCACAAGATCGGCGAAGTTCATGATGGCGCAGCCACGATGGACTGGATGGAGCAGGAACAGGAGCGTGGCATCACGATCACCTCTGCTGCTACCACGACCTTCTGGAAGGGTCGCGATGGCAAGATGCGCCGTTTCAACATCATCGACACCCCCGGCCACGTTGACTTCACCATTGAAGTCGAGCGTTCGCTGCGCGTTCTCGACGGTGCTATTGCGCTTCTCGACGCCAACGCCGGTGTCGAGCCGCAGACAGAAACCGTCTGGCGTCAGGCAGAGAAGTACAACGTTCCGCGTATGATCTTCTGCAACAAGATGGACAAGACCGGCGCTGACTTCTACCGCTCGGTAGAAATGATCAAGACCCGTCTCGGCGCTACAGCAGTTGTCATGCAGCTGCCGATCGGTGCGGAAACCGAGTTCAAGGGCGTTATCGACCTGATCGAGATGAACGCACTCATCTGGCGCGACGAATCGCTCGGCGCTCAGTGGGACGTCGTCGAAATTCCGGAAGACATGAAGGCCAAGGCTGAAGAATATCGCGAAAAGCTGATCGAGACCGTTGTCGAGATCGACGAAGAAGCGATGGAAGCCTACCTGAACGGCGACATGCCGGACAACGACAAGATCCGCGAACTCGTTCGCCGCGGCACCATCGACGTGAAGTTCCACCCGATGTTCTGCGGTACCGCGTTTAAGAACAAGGGCGTTCAGCCTCTTCTCGACGCCGTTGTCGATTACCTGCCTTCTCCGCTGGACATTCCTGCGATCAAGGGCATCGACTTCAAGACGGAAGCCGAAATCGAGCGTCACGCTGACGATTCCGAGCCGCTTTCCATGCTCGCGTTCAAGATCATGAACGACCCCTTCGTCGGTTCGCTCACCTTCGCACGCATCTACTCGGGCAAGCTTGAAAAGGGTACGTCCGTCATCAACACGGTCAAGGACAAGCGCGAGCGCGTCGGTCGTATGTTGCAGATGCACTCCAACAGCCGTGAAGACATCGAAGAAGCCTTCGCTGGCGACATCGTTGCTCTGGCTGGCCTCAAGGAAACGACAACAGGCGATACGCTTTGCGATCCTCTGAAGCCGGTTATCCTCGAGCGCATGGAATTCCCTGAGCCGGTTATCCAGATCGCTATCGAGCCGAAGACCAAGGGCGACCAGGAAAAGATGGGCCTCGCGCTCAACCGCCTGGCTGCTGAAGATCCTTCGTTCCGCGTCAAGACGGATGAAGAATCCGGTCAGACGATCATCGCTGGCATGGGCGAACTTCACCTCGACATTCTCGTTGACCGTATGCGTCGCGAGTTCAAGGTTGAAGCGACCGTCGGTGCTCCGCAGGTTGCTTACCGCGAAACGATCACGAAGTCGCACGAAGAAGACTACACGCACAAGAAGCAGTCCGGTGGTACCGGTCAGTTCGCACGCGTCAAGATCCTCTTCGAACCGAACCCAGAAGGCGAAGACTTCAAGTTCGAGTCCAAGATCGTCGGTGGTGCTGTTCCGAAGGAATACATCCCGGGCGTTCAGAAGGGTATCGAAAGCGTTCTGTCTTCCGGTCCTCTCGCTGGCTTCCCGATGCTCGGCGTCAAGGCTACCCTGTTCGATGGCGCATACCACGACGTCGACTCCTCGGTACTGGCGTTCGAAATCGCATCGCGTGCCTGCTTCCGTGAAGCAGCGAAGAAGGCTGGTGCACAGCTTCTCGAGCCGATGATGAAGGTTGAGGTTGTTACTCCTGAAGATTACGTCGGTGACGTGATCGGCGATCTGAACTCGCGTCGCGGTCAGATCCAGGGTCAGGAATCGCGCGGCATCACGATCGTGATCAGCGCACATGTTCCGCTCGCGAACATGTTCAAGTACGTCGATAACCTGCGCTCCATGTCTCAGGGCCGTGCACAATACTCGATGACCTTCGACCACTACGCACCGGTTCCAAGCAACGTTGCTGCGGACATCCAGGCAAAGTATTCCGGTCAGAAGTGACCGGGGTACGCCCCAAACGAGATTTAAAGTTTATTCCCGCTTAGGGACCAGAATGGAGAGCCACTAATGGCAAAGAGCAAGTTTGAGCGCAATAAGCCGCACGTCAACATCGGCACGATCGGTCACGTTGACCACGGCAAGACGTCTTTGACTGCAGCGATCACGAAGTTCTTCGGCGAGTTCAAGGCGTATGACCAAATCGACGCCGCTCCTGAAGAAAAGGCTCGTGGTATCACGATTTCGACGGCCCACGTAGAGTATGAGACGCCAAACCGTCACTATGCGCACGTCGACTGCCCCGGCCACGCCGACTACGTGAAGAACATGATTACCGGTGCTGCGCAGATGGACGGCGCGATCCTGGTTTGCTCTGCTGCTGACGGCCCAATGCCACAGACCCGCGAGCACATCCTGCTTGCTCGTCAGGTGGGCGTTCCGGCGATCGTCGTGTTCCTCAACAAGGTCGACCAGGTTGACGACGCAGAACTGCTCGAGCTCGTTGAGCTTGAAGTTCGCGAACTTCTGTCGTCCTACGACTTCCCAGGCGACGATATTCCAATAGTCAAGGGTTCGGCTCTTGCAGCTCTTGAAGACTCTGACAAGAAGATCGGTGAAGACGCAATCCGCGAGCTGATGGCTCAGGTTGACGCCTACATTCCGACGCCTGAGCGTCCAATCGACCAGCCGTTCCTGATGCCGATCGAAGACGTGTTCTCGATCTCTGGCCGTGGTACGGTTGTGACGGGTCGCGTTGAGCGCGGTATCGTCAAGGTTGGCGAAGAAGTCGAAATCGTCGGCATCAAGGCAACGTCGAAGACGACGGTTACCGGCGTTGAAATGTTCCGCAAGCTGCTCGATCAGGGCCAGGCTGGCGACAACATCGGCGCACTGGTTCGCGGCGTTACCCGTGACGGCGTCGAGCGTGGTCAGATCCTTTGCAAGCCAGGTTCTGTGAAGCCGCACAAGAAGTTCATGGCAGAAGCCTACATCCTGACGAAGGAAGAAGGCGGCCGTCATACGCCGTTCTTCACGAACTACCGTCCTCAGTTCTACTTCCGTACGACGGACGTGACCGGTATTGTTTCGCTTCCAGAAGGCACGGAAATGGTTATGCCAGGCGACAACGTCACCGTTGAAGTCGAACTGATCGTTCCGATCGCGATGGAAGAAAAGCTGCGCTTCGCTATCCGCGAAGGCGGCCGTACCGTCGGCGCCGGCATCGTTGCCTCGATCATCGAATAATTTCGAACGACTGTAATTCTGGCCGGCGGCGGTGTAGAAACACCGCCGCCGGACTTTTGATGAAAAAGCATATCGGCGCTGCACTTTAGTGCTTGAAAATTTCGGTGAAAGCGCGTAAACGCGCACTCACATTCACCGCCGGAGTCGCAAGCGATTGCGGATTCGGGTGATTAGCAATACAGACAAACGAAATGATTGGGTTGCGATCACGCATTCCTCTCGATTTTTGAAAATCTGCGGCGCCACGATCAACTAGGTTCATGTATTTCCGCGTGCGGAAATCAATAATAAAGAACAAGGACAAGACGAATGAACGGCCAGAATATCCGTATCCGCCTCAAGGCGTTTGACCACCGGATCCTCGATGCCTCTACCCGTGAAATCGTGTCGACCGCCAAGCGCACCGGCGCCAGCGTTCGCGGCCCGGTTCCGCTGCCTACCCGCATTGAAAAATTTACTGTTAACCGTTCTCCCCACGTGGATAAGAAGAGCCGTGAGCAGTTCGAAATGCGGACGCACAAGCGTCTTCTCGACATCGTTGACCCTACTCCGCAGACTGTGGACGCGCTGATGAAGCTCGACCTCGCTGCGGGCGTTGATGTTGAAATCAAGCTCTAAGACCTCGGCCTCCTAGCGAAAGCAAAGGCCGATACAACGAGACCGGAACTCACTTTTTTGGGTGAGGGCCAATAACAAGGAAGGTACGTGGAGTAATCCAACGTCTTCCAATCCGGAGACCGGAAACATCGTGAGATGTCGAAGGGAACTCCTTAACAAAGGCCGATAAGGGTTTTCCCTTCAAGGCTCGCAAGAGGAATGAACCAATGCGTTCAGGTGTGATTGCACAAAAGCTGGGAATGACCCGCGTCTATAACGACGCTGGTGAACATATCCCGGTAACAGTATTGCGCATGGATAACGTACAAGTCGTTGCCCAGCGCACGGAAGACAAGAATGGCTACATCGCAGTTCAGCTCGGTGCCGGCCAGTCCAAGGTCAAGAACACGACAAAGGCGCTTCGCGGCCATTTCGCTGCTGCCAATGTCGAGCCGAAAGCAAAGCTCGTCGAATTCCGGGTCTCCGCTGAGAACCTGATCGACGTCGGTGCAACACTGACCGCAAATCATTTTCAAGCCGGCCAGCTGGTCGACGTCACAGGCACCACGATCGGTAAAGGTTTTGCCGGTTCGATGAAGCGTCACAACTTCGGTGGTGGTCGCGCTTCTCACGGTAACTCGATCTCGCACCGTGCGCATGGTTCGACCGGTTCGAACCAGGATCCGGGCAAGGTCTGGAAGGGCAAGCGCATGGCTGGCCATATGGGTAGCACACGCGTCACCACCCAGAATCTGGAAGTGGTCTCGACCGACGAAGATCGCGGTTTGATCCTCGTCAAGGGCGCTGTACCTGGGTCCAAGGGTTCCTGGATCGTTGTCCGCGATGCCGTTAAGTCGGCTGCGAAGTAAGGGAGCCTTATCATGGAATTGAACGTCAAGACCCTCGAGGGAAAAGACGCCGGCAAGGTAGCCCTGTCGGACGAAATTTTCGGCCTCGATCCACGCCAGGACATTCTGGCCCGCGTCGTTCGCTGGCAGCTTGCCAAGAAGCAGCAGGGAACGCACAAGTCCAAGAACCGTTCGGAAGTTTCCCGCACGGGCGCCAAGATGTACAAGCAGAAGGGTACGGGCCGCGCTCGTCACCATTCGGCTCGCGCACCGCAGTTCCGCGGCGGCGGCAAGGCCCACGGCCCAGTCGTTCGCAGCCACGCTCATGATCTTCCCAAGAAGGTTCGTGCGCTCGGCCTGCGCCTCGCCCTGTCTGCAAAGGCAAAGGCTGAAGAACTGATCATCGTCGATCAGCTCATCGCATCGGACGCAAAGACAAAGGCTCTGCTGGGCAACTTTGCTTCGCTCGGCCTGACCAACGCTCTCGTAATCGGCGGCGCAGAACTTGATGGCAACTTCAAGCTCGCAGCTCAGAACATCCCGAATGTGGACGTTCTGCCGGTTCAGGGCATCAACGTTTACGACATCCTGCGCCGCGGCAAGCTCGTGCTGTCCAAGGCTGCGGTTGAAGCCCTCGAGGAGCGGTTCAAATGACGGATCTTCGCCACTACGATGTGATCGTATCTCCTTCGATCACCGAAAAGTCGACGCTGGTATCCGAACAGAACCAGGTCGTATTCAACGTCGCCAAGGACGCTTCGAAGCCTGAAATCAAGGCAGCAATCGAAGCTCTCTTCGGCGTCAAGGTCACGGG
Source organism: Agrobacterium larrymoorei (assembly GCF_013322225.1). Taxonomy (GTDB): domain Bacteria; phylum Pseudomonadota; class Alphaproteobacteria; order Rhizobiales; family Rhizobiaceae; genus Agrobacterium; species Agrobacterium larrymoorei_A. The sequence continues at coordinate 58,986 of NZ_JAAMFB010000015.1, read as the reverse complement.
TGTGAACACGCTTATCCGCAAGGGTAAGACGCGCCGTTTCCGTGGATTCGCTGGCAAGCAGAAGGACGTCAAGAAGGCGATCGTCACGCTTGCTGAAGGTCAATCCATCGACGTGTCCACCGGACTCTAAAGGTTAGGCCCAAGCGGGCAAAGACCCAAAAGGGAACAAATACAATGGCATTGAAAAGTTTCAATCCGACCACACCTAGCCAGCGCCAGCTGGTTATTGTGGACCGCGCTTCGCTCTACAAGGGCAAGCCGGTAAAGGCCCTGACGCAGGGTCTCTCTTCGAAGGGTGGCCGTAACAACCAGGGCCGGATCACCGTTCGTTTCCAGGGCGGCGGTCACAAGCGGACCTACCGTCTGGTAGACTTCAAGCGTCGTAAGTTCGACGTTGAAGGTACGGTCGAGCGTCTGGAATATGACCCTAACCGCACCGCATTCATCGCGCTCGTGACATACACGGACGGCGAACAGGCTTACATTCTCGCGCCACAGCGTATTGCTGCTGGTGACAAGGTGATCGCCTCCGACAAGGCAGTGGACGTGAAGCCAGGCAACACAATGCCGCTTCAGTACATTCCAGTCGGCTCGATCATCCATAACGTCGAGATGAAGCCGGGCAAGGGCGGTCAGATCGCTCGCTCCGCCGGTACGTACGCACAGCTCGTTGGCCGCGATGCCGGCATGGCAATCCTGCGTCTCAACTCCGGTGAACAGCGTCTGGTGCACGGCTCCTGCCTCGCATCGATCGGTGCTGTTTCCAACGCGGACCACGGCAACATCAACGACGGCAAGGCCGGTCGTTCGCGTTGGCGCGGCAAGCGTCCGCATGTTCGCGGCGTTGTCATGAACCCGGTCGACCACCCACACGGTGGTGGTGAAGGTCGCACGTCCGGTGGTCGTCACCCAGTGACGCCATGGGGCAAGCCTACCAAGGGCAAGCGCACCCGCTCGAACAAGTCGACCGACAAGTTCATCATGCGTTCGCGCCATCAGCGCAAGAAGTAAGAGAGGAAGTCTCAAGTGGCTCGTTCAGTATGGAAAGGTCCGTTTGTTGACGGTTATCTTCTCGCTAAGGCTGAGAAGGTACGCGCTGGCGGAAGAAGTGAAGTAATCAAGATCTGGAGCCGTCGCTCCACGATCCTGCCGCAGTTCGTAGGTCTGACCTTCGGCGTTTACAACGGCAGCAAGCATGTGCCCGTCTCCGTCAACGAAGACATGGTCGGTCACAAGTTCGGTGAATTCTCTCCGACCCGGACCTATTACGGTCATGGCGCGGACAAGAAGGCAAAGAGGAAGTAATCATGGCGAAGGCTAAGACCGAACGCCGGCTGAAGGACAATGAGGCTCAAGCCATTGCCCGTACGCTCCGCGTCAGCCCCCAGAAACTGAACCTGGTCGCCGCTCTTATCCGTGGCAAGAAGGTTGATCGCGCTCTCGCCGAGCTCGAGTTCTCGCGCAAGCGTATCGCTTCCACCGTCAAGAAGACGCTGGAATCGGCTATCGCAAACGCTGAAAACAACCATGACCTCGACGTCGACGCTCTCGTCGTCGCCGAGGCCTATGTTGGCAAGTCCATTACCATGAAGCGTTTCCATGCTCGTGGTCGTGGCCGTGCATCGCGCATCGAAAAGCCGTTCTCTCACCTCACGATCGTTGTTCGTGAAGTCGAGGAAAAAGGGGAGGCCGCATAATGGGTCAGAAAATCAATCCAATCGGCTTCCGCCTCGGCATTAACCGTACGTGGGATAGCCGCTGGTATGCGGACACCAACGAATACGGTAACCTGCTGCATGAAGACCTTGCTATCCGTGCCTACCTCGTGAAGGAGCTGAAGCAGGCCGGTATTGCAAAGGTCGTGATTGAGCGCCCACACAAGAAGTGCCGCGTGACCATTCACTCTGCTCGTCCGGGCCTTATCATCGGCAAGAAGGGCGCTGACATCGAGAAGCTTCGCAAGAAGATCTCCGAGATGACCAGCTCCGAAACGCACCTCAACATCGTTGAAGTGCGCAAGCCGGAAGTCGATGCAACGCTCGTTGCTCAGTCGATTGCCCAGCAGCTGGAACGCCGCGTGGCTTTCCGTCGCGCCATGAAGCGCGCCGTACAGTCCGCTCTGCGCCTTGGCGCAGAAGGCATCAAGATCACCTGCGCAGGCCGTCTTGGCGGCGCGGAAATCGCTCGTACCGAATGGTACCGCGAAGGCCGCGTTCCGCTTCATACGCTGCGTGCCGACATCGACTACGGTACGGCTGAAGCCGAAACCGCTTTCGGTATCTGCGGCATCAAGGTCTGGATCTTCAAGGGCGAAATCCTTGAGCACGATCCGATGGCTTCCGAGCGTCGTACGCTCGAAAACGATGCTCAGGGTCCTGCAAGCCGTGAGCGTGGCGATCGTGGCGATCGCCGTCGCGAAAACGCTTGATTGACGCTGGCGAAAGATAAGCTCGGAGAAGTAATAAAATGTTGCAGCCAAAGCGTACTAAGTACCGTAAGCAGTTCAAGGGACGCATCAAGGGCGTCGCCAAGGGCGGCTTTGACCTGGCATTCGGTGAATTCGGCTTGAAGTCGCAGGAACCGAACCGCGTGAATGCACGCGAGATCGAAGCGGCCCGCCGCGCGATCACGCGTTACATGAAGCGCGCAGGTCGCGTTTGGATCCGTGTATTCCCCGATACTCCGGTCACGGCGAAGCCGACCGAAGTTCGTATGGGTAAGGGCAAGGGTTCGGTTGATTACTGGGCATGCAAGGTCAAGCCCGGTCGTATGATGTTCGAGATCGACGGTGTTTCCGAGGAGATCGCCCGTGAGGCGCTTCGTCTCGGCGCAGCCAAGCTCTCGGTCAAGACGCGCTTTGTACAGCGCATCGCAGAGTAAGGAGCAAGGCACATGAAAGCCGAAGATATTCGCGGCCTCAGCGCCGATCAGCTCAAGGACAAGCTGGCTGACCTGAAAAAGGAACAGTTCAACTTGCGTTTCCAGAAGGCCACCGGCCAGCTGGAAAAGTCCTCGCGCATCAACGAAGTCCGTAAGGACATCGCCCGGATCAAAACCATTGCTGCCCAAAAGGCCGCAGAAGCCAAGGCCTAAGGAAGAATACTATGCCTAAACGCATTCTCCAGGGCGTCGTTGTATCCGACAAGAACGAAAAGACCGTCGTAGTCCGCGTTGAGCGCCGTTTCGCTCACCCGCTGCTGCAGAAGACTGTTCGTCGTTCCAAGAAGTACAAGGCGCACGACGAAAACAACCAGTATAAGGTCGGCGATGTGGTTTCCATCGAGGAATGCGCACCGATCTCCAAGGATAAGCGCTGGACGGTTGTTGCCGCTCACGCTTAATTTCAACAGAATCGCGCCGACTCACTTGTATTCGGCGCGGAAATCTGTATGAAACACCGCAAGGACGCTCGTGACCCGAGCGTCTTTTGCTTTGATGCGCACGGAAGGTCCGTCTCGGAAACCACCCTGTCACGATTATTCCGCGCAAAAACAGAGATTTCATAAGCTGGAACAGGGGGCCTCATCCATGATGCATGCCCAACCGGTCTGGTAACAACAAGAAGGCGACCTGACATGATTCAGATGCAAACAAACCTCGACGTGGCGGATAATTCCGGCGCACGTCGTGTCATGTGCATCAAGGTGCTGGGCGGCTCTAAGCGCAAGTACGCTTCTGTTGGCGACATTATTGTCGTTTCCATCAAGGAAGCTATTCCGCGCGGCCGCGTCAAGAAGGGCGACGTGATGAAGGCGGTAGTGGTTCGCACTGCCAAGGACATCCGTCGCGCCGACGGCAGCGTCATCCGTTTCGATAACAACGCAGCTGTTCTTATCGACAACAAGAAAGAGCCGATCGGCACCCGTATCTTCGGACCGGTTCCTCGCGAGCTTCGCGGCAAGAACCACATGAAGATCATCTCGCTGGCTCCAGAAGTACTGTAAGGAGCGATAGCGATGCAGAAGATTCGTAAAGGCGACAAGGTTGTCGTGTTGACCGGTAAGGACAAGGGCCGTACCGGCGAAGTAATCCAGGTAATGCCGAAGGAAGATCGGGCTATCGTGCGTGGCGTAAACATGGTGAAGCGTCACCAGCGCCAGACCCAGAGCCAGGAAGCCGGCATCATCAACAAGGAAGCATCCTTGCACATCTCCAACATTGCCATCGCCGATAAGGATGGCAAGCCGACCCGCGTTGGCTTCAAGATTGAAGATGGCAAGAAGGTCCGTGTGGCCAAGCGTTCGGGAGAAGTCATCGATGGCTGAGACCAAGTACGAACCGCGTCTCAAGACGGAATACGTATCCCGTATCCGCGGCGCCATGCAGGAGAAGTTCTCCTACGCTAACGTTATGATGATCCCCAAGCTGGACAAGATCGTCATCAACATGGGTGTGGGCGAGGCGACTGCCGACTCCAAGAAGCCAACGGTTGCCGCTGGCGATCTGGCTGCTATCGCAGGTCAGAAGCCGGTCGTTACCAAGGCTCGCAACTCGATTGCTGGCTTCAAGGTACGTGAAGGCATGCCGATCGGTGCGAAGGTTACCCTTCGTGGCGTTCGCATGTATGAATTCCTTGATCGTCTGGTCAACATCGCGCTTCCGCGCGTTCGCGACTTCCGGGGCCTGAACCCGAAGAGCTTTGACGGCCGTGGCAACTTCGCCATGGGCATCAAGGAGCACATTGTGTTCCCAGAAATCAACTACGATAAGGTTGATCAGATGTGGGGCATGGACATCATCGTTTGCACGACGGCGACGACCGACGACGAAGCACGGGCTCTTCTGACAGAGTTCAACTTCCCGTTCCGTCAATAACCGTAACGACGAGCGTAGAAAAGGAACTCCGATATGGCGAAAACAAGCGCAGTTGAAAAGAACAAGCGCCGCCGCAAGACAGTTGCCTCCCAGGCCGGCAAGCGTGCCGCCCTTAAGGCCATCGTCATGAACCAGTCTCTTCCGATCGATGAGCGGTTCCAGGCAACTCTGAAGCTCGCTTCGCTGCCGCGTGACGGCTCGAAGACGCGCATCCGCAACCGCTGCGAAGTAACGGGCCGTCCGCGCGCGTTCTATCGTAAGCTCAAGATGTCGCGTATCGCGCTTCGTGAGCTGGGCAATTCCGGCAAGGTGCCGGGCGTTGTCAAGTCGAGCTGGTAAGGAGACGGGCACATGACAATGACTGATCCTTTGGGTGATATGCTCACCCGCATCCGCAATGGTGCTTCCCGTCGCAAGTCTTCGGTTAACACTCCTGCTTCCAGCCTGCGCGCACGCGTTCTCGACGTGCTGCAGTCTGAAGGCTACATTCGCGGTTATTCCAAGGTCGATTTCGAAAACGGCAAGTCCGAGTTCACAATCGAACTGAAGTACTACGAAGGTGCGTCGGTGATCCGTGAGATCGGCCGCGTATCCAAGCCGGGCCGCCGGGTTTATGTCTCGGTCAAGTCCATTCCGCAGGTCGCGAACGGCCTCGGCATCACGATCCTTTCGACTCCGAAGGGCGTTATGGCCGATCACCAGGCTCGCGAACAGAACGTTGGTGGCGAGGTTCTTTGCTCGGTCTTCTAAGACCCGAGCAAGGATCTCCTTAACGGACAGACAGGATAGAAATATGTCTCGTATCGGTAAAAAGCCCGTTCAGGTTCCTGCAGGTGTGACGGCCACTGTCGACGGCCAGAAGATTACTGCCAAGGGTCCTAAGGGTGAACTGTTCTTCGTTGCTAATGACGAAGTTCAGGTGAAGCTGGAAGATAACGCGGTTTCCGTGACGCCTTCCAACGACACGAAGGAAGCTCGTTCCAAGTGGGGCATGTCCCGCACGATGGTCGAGAACATCTTCAAGGGTGTCAAGGACGGCTACGAACGCAAGCTCGAAATCAACGGCGTTGGTTATCGTGCTGCCATGCAGGGCAAGAACTTGCAGTTGGCACTCGGTTTCAGCCACGACGTGGTTTACCAGACTCCGGAAGGCATCACCATTGCCGTTCCGAAGCCTACGGAAATCATCGTTTCGGGTATCAACAAGCAGCAGGTCGGTCAGGTTGCCGCGGAAATCCGCGAATACCGTGGTCCCGAGCCCTACAAGGGCAAAGGCGTCAAGTACGCTGAAGAACGGATCGTCCGCAAAGAAGGCAAGAAGAAATAAGGAACTCGCGAAATGGCTAGCAGGAAAGAAGCACTTGCACGTCGCGCGAACCGTGTACGCCGCCAACTCAAGTCGGTTGCAAACGGTCGCCCGCGCCTGTCGGTTCATCGCTCGTCGAAGAACATCTACGCTCAGGTCATCGATGACGTTGCTGGTAAGACGCTTGCGTCTGCCTCCACGCTCGAAGCTGATCTGCGCTCGTCGCTGAAAACCGGCGCTGACGTAGCGGCTGCTGCCGTCATCGGCAAGCTGGTTGCAGAGCGCGCCGGCAAGGCTGGCGTCAAGGATGTCGTATTCGACCGCGGCGCATTCATCTATCACGGCCGCGTTAAGGCCCTGGCAGATGCCGCCCGTGAAGGCGGTCTGAACTTCTAATCTTTTTCCGCCCAGGCCTGCCTGGGCGGATTTTCACCGGTCCACAGGACTTCAGCAATGAAGCCGGTGGGCCTTCTCTCGTTTGCCGTTCTACCCGCAAAAGAAAAAGGACAAGGACAATGGCACAGGAAAAAAGAGGTTCTCGCGACGATCGCCAGAACCGTGAAGAGCGCGATAGCGAATTCGTCGACAAGCTGGTCGCGATTAACCGCGTTGCTAAGGTTGTTAAGGGTGGCCGTCGCTTCGGCTTCGCCGCTCTCGTCGTCGTTGGCGACCAGAAGGGCCGCGTTGGCTTCGGTCACGGCAAGGCTCGTGAAGTGCCTGAGGCTATCCGCAAGGCAACAGAAGCTGCCAAGCGCGACCTGATCTTCGTTCCGCTGCGCGATGGCCGCACGCTGCACCACGACGTCAACGGTCGTCACGGCGCTGGCAAGGTTCTGCTGCGCTCTGCAAAGGCTGGTACCGGTATCATCGCTGGTGGTCCGATGCGCGCTGTTTTCGAAACGCTCGGCGTTCATGACGTTGTTGCCAAGTCGACCGGTTCCTCGAACCCGTACAACATGGTTCGCGCTACGTTCGACGCTCTGAAGCATCAGGTTCATCCGAAGGACATCGCTGCACAGCGTGGTCTGAAGTATGCAACCCTTCAGTCTCGTCGCGTCGCTTCCGGCGCTGCTTCTGAAGAGTAAGGATCTGGATCATGGCCAAGAAGACTACTGAAGCCAAGCAGACTGTAACGGTCGAACAGATCGGCAGCCCAAATCGCCGCCCAGCTATTCAGCGCCAGACGCTGATCGGCCTGGGTCTCAACAAGATGCACCGTCAGCGTACACTGGAGGATACTCCATCTGTTCGCGGCATGATCCGTGCGGTCCAGCATCTCGTTCGCGTCGTAGACGAGAAGTGAGGAACCTATCATGAAACTCAATGAAATCAGAGACAACGAAGGCGCCACCAAGGACCGTATCCGCGTAGGTCGCGGTATTGGCTCCGGCAAAGGCAAGACCGGTGGTCGCGGCGTCAAGGGTCAGAAGGCTCGTTCCGGCGTTGCCATCAACGGCTTTGAAGGCGGTCAGATGCCAATCTACCGTCGCCTTCCAAAGCGCGGCTTCAACAACATCTTCGCTTCCGAATATGTGACCGTTTCTGTCGGCCGCGTTCAGGCTGCGATCGATGCTGGCAAGCTGGACGCAAAGGCAACGGTTGATGCCGCTGCTCTCAAGGCAGCTGGCGTCATCCGTCGTCCGAAGGACGGCGTTCGTATTCTGGCCGATGGCGAGCTGAAGGCAAAGGTTGCTTTCGAGGTCGCTGGTGCTTCTAAGCCTGCTCTCGAAAAAATCGAGAAGGCCGGTGGCTCCATCAAGCTTCTCGTTGTTGCACCGGAAGCTTCCGAGTAATATATAATGTCTTGAACGCCCGGGGTGTTTCACTCCGGGCGTTTCTCTTTACGCCACGTAAGTCTTTGAAAATCTAATCGATTTGACGGGTTTACGAAGCGACTCAATGCGATTTAGCATGTCTCGCGCTGAAAATGCCGCAGCTTGCAGCGCAGGAGAGAGCCTCACAGTCCTTGAACTCCCGCAGGGGAGGGGTTAGGACATACGAAAACAGGGTGAGGCATGATTGCGGCTATACAGTCGCTTTCCGTCCAAAGCCCGGTTTTTGAACCAGTATCTTATAGACCTTTGCCGGAAACGCCGGTTGCCGTGCTGTTGGACAAGGGTCATGCGGGGAATTTTATGGCTTCAGCAGCGGAACAACTGGCCTCAAACCTGAATTTTTCGACCTTCGCCAAGGCTGAAGATCTGAAGAAGCGTCTCTGGTTTACTCTTGCCGCACTTCTTGTTTATCGCCTCGGTACGCATATTCCGCTTCCAGGTCTTAATCCGGGAGCTTATGCGCAGGCATTTCAGGGGCAGGCCAACGGTATTCTTGGTCTCTTCAACATGTTTGCGGGTGGCGCGGTTGAGCGCATGGCGATTTTCGCGCTCGGCATCATGCCTTACATCTCCGCTTCGATCATCGTGCAGCTTATGACTTCAGTCGTGCCCTCGCTCGAAGCCTTGAAGAAGGAAGGCGAAGCAGGCCGCAAGATCATCAACCAGTACACGCGCTACGGCACGGTGCTGCTCGGCACGCTTCAGGCCTATGGCATTGCGGTTGGTCTTGAAAGCGGGGCAGGGCTCGTCGTCGACCCGGGCTGGTTCTTTAAGATTTCCACAGTCATTACGCTGCTTGGTGGCACGATGTTCCTCATGTGGCTCGGCGAACAGATCACGTCTCGCGGCATCGGTAACGGTATTTCGCTTATCATTTTCGCAGGCATCGCTGCTGGTTTGCCGCGCGCCCTTGCCGGTACTCTTGAACTCGGCCGCACCGGTGCGCTGTCAACGATGCTCATCCTGACTGTCGTCGTCGTTGCCATTGGCGTGATTGCGTTGATCGTATTTGTCGAGCGTGCTCAGCGTCGTCTGCTGATCCAGTATCCGAAGCGACAGGTGGGCAACCGCATGTTCCAGGGCGATACGTCGCATCTGCCATTGAAGCTGAATACGGCTGGCGTTATCCCGGCGATCTTCGCGTCGTCGCTGCTGCTGCTTCCTGCAACTGCGGCAGGCTTTACCAACAGCACCAATCTGCCGGCTTGGGCGACGTCCATCATTTCCTCGCTTCAGCACGGCCAGCCGCTCTTTATGCTGTTCTACGGCATGCTGATCGCATTCTTTGCCTTTTTCTATACGGCTATTGTCTTCAATCCGAAGGATACGGCCGATAACCTCAAGAAGCATGGCGGCTTTATTCCCGGCATTCGCCCTGGCGAGCGTACGGCTGAATACATCGACTACGTTCTGACCCGCATCACCCTTGTTGGCGCGATCTATCTCGTTTTCGTGTGTATCCTTCCTGAGACACTTATCGCGCGGACAGGCATCCCATTAGCCCTTGGTGGTACTTCGCTTTTGATCGTGGTCAGTGTAACGCTAGACACTGTTGCTCAAATCCAGGGCCACCTGATTGCGCAGCAGTATGAGGGGCTGATCAAGAAATCGAAATTGCGTGGAGGAAAGAGGGGACGATGAGACTGATATTTTTGGGGCCGCCAGGTGCAGGCAAGGGAACGCAGGCCAAGCGCTTGACAGACAAGTACGGCATTCCACAGCTTTCCACCGGCGATATGCTGCGTGCGGCTGTTGCCGCTGGAACGGAAATAGGCAAGCGCGCCAAGGCGGTGATGGATGCCGGTGGTCTCGTGTCCGATGATATCGTCAACCAGATCGTTTCCGAGCGCATCGAGCAGGCTGACTGTGCGAAGGGCTTCATCCTGGATGGATATCCGCGCACCGTACCGCAGGCCAAGGCGCTGGCCGAGAACTTGCAGCAGAAGGACATTCAGCTGGATGCAGTTATCGAGCTGAAGGTGGACGAGGATGCGCTGGTGCGCCGAATCGAGAACCGCGTTGCCGAAACCATTGCTGCTGGTGGCACCGTGCGTTCGGACGACAATCCGGAAGCCTTCCGCAAGCGTCTATCGGAGTACCGCGAAAAGACTGCGCCTCTATCGGAATATTACCAGCAGCAGGGCGAACTCGTTGTGCTGGATGGCATGGCGCATGTTGATGCAGTGACGGCTTCCATCATGGGCGTTCTGGAAAAAGACGCCGGCGTGGCTGCCTCTGCAGCCCGCGTATAAAGAATCTTGGCGGGGCCGGTTGCTTTTTCGAACTGATTCCGTTAAACACCGCGCCAACTCGCGACATCCCAAGCGACTGGCGCGGATTTTCCTCAGGGGAAGGAAGATCCGGGTTCGGTCGTTTTGACTTGTGACGAACAGGAATTTGAACTGGCGGCAGATCGTGTCGCTAAAATGGAAGCACCACTTGCCGGATGGCAACTGGAACGCAAGGAGAACAGACGTGGCACGTATCGCTGGCGTCAACATCCCGACGGCTAAGCGCGTTGTTATCGCTTTGACCTACATTCACGGGATCGGTCCGAAATTCGCGCAGGAAATCATGGACAAGGTCGGCCTTGCTGCCGACAAGCGCGTTCATCAGCTGACGGATGCTGAAATTCTTCAGATCCGCGAAACCATCGACCGCGACTACCGCGTCGAAGGTGATCTTCGTCGCGAAACCGCGATGAACATCAAGCGTCTGATGGATCTCGGCTGCTACCGCGGTCTGCGTCATCGTCGTGGCCTCCCGGTCCGCGGTCAGCGCACGCACACCAACGCTCGTACCCGCAAGGGTCCGGCGAAGGCTATCGCTGGTAAGAAGAAGTAATTTTCCGGTCTTCCGGAATGGAAGGGCTGGTGCAAGCCGCGCCAGCCTTTCTGAGTTTGGCGAAAAGCTTTTGAGCTGATCGCCGGTGTAGCCGCTGGTGTTACGGCGGTGAAGAGATCAATGAAAGGACTGTCATGGCCAAGGAAGCCACTCGCGTTAAACGTCGCGAACGTAAAAACATCACGTCTGGCGTTGCTCACGTCAACTCGACCTTCAACAACACGATGATCACCATCACCGACGCACAGGGCAACGCTATTGCCTGGTCGTCTGCCGGTGCAAAGGGCTTCAAGGGTTCGCGTAAGTCGACCCCGTTCGCTGCCCAGATCGCTGCTGAAGATTGCGCCAAGAAGGCTCAGGAACACGGCATGAAGTCGCTTGAGGTAGAGGTTTGCGGTCCAGGTTCTGGTCGTGAATCTGCACTTCGCGCTTTGCAGGCTGCTGGCTTCCTCATCACGTCCATTCGCGACGTGACGCCGATCCCGCACAACGGTTGCCGTCCGCGCAAGAAGCGTCGCGTTTAACGCGTTTCTGTCTGGAGTTCCGCCTTTCCTTCGGTCTGGCGGAATTTTCGTGTAATCGGCGTGTGGTTTGCTGGCGTGGCCGGTGGGCCAGCGCTTTCAAACCCTCCGATGAACCTTACGGTTCCTCTCGGTGATCATGCTCGGTCCGCCACGATTGGATGGTGGCGGCGAACGGAAGGTTTAAAGATGATTCAAAAGAATTGGCAGGAACTGATCAAGCCGAACAAGGTCGAGTTCACTTCCTCCAGCCGCACCAAGGCAACGCTTGTTGCTGAGCCGCTGGAGCGTGGTTTCGGTCTTACGCTCGGTAACGCGCTTCGTCGCGTGCTCCTGTCGTCTCTGCGTGGCGCGGCTGTAACCGCAGTGCAGATCGACGGCGTTCTGCATGAATTCTCCTCCATCCCCGGCGTTCGGGAAGATGTGACGGACATCGTGCTCAACATCAAGGAAATCGCCATCAAGATGGACGGCGATGATTCCAAGCGCATGGTCGTGCGCAAGCAGGGCCCTGGTGCCGTTACCGCTGGCGATATCCAGACGGTTGGCGACATCGAGATCCTGAACCCTGACCACGTTATCTGCACGCTCGACGATGGCGCTGAAATCCGCATGGAATTCACCGTCAACAACGGCAAGGGCTATGTGCCTGCGGAGCGTAACCGCGCGGAAGATGCCCCAATCGGCCTCATCCCTGTGGACAGCCTTTATTCTCCGGTCAAGAAAGTGTCCTACAAGGTGGAAAACACCCGTGAAGGCCAGGTTCTGGACTATGACAAGCTTATCATGACGATCGAGACCAACGGTTCGGTTTCCGGCGAAGACGCCGTTGCCTTTGCCGCTCGCATTCTGCAGGACCAGCTTGGTGTGTTCGTCAACTTCGACGAGCCGCAGAAGGAAGCAGAAGAAGAATCGGTTACGGAACTGGCGTTCAACCCGGCACTTCTCAAGAAGGTTGATGAACTCGAGCTGTCCGTTCGTTCGGCAAACTGCCTGAAGAACGACAACATCGTTTACATCGGCGACCTCATTCAGAAGACCGAGGCCGAAATGCTTCGCACGCCGAACTTTGGTCGCAAGTCGCTCAACGAAATCAAGGAAGTTCTCGCTTCCATGGGTCTGCACCTCGGCATGGAAGTGCCAGCATGGCCGCCAGAGAACATCGAAGATCTCGCTAAGCGTTATGAAGACCAGTACTAACAAAGAAAAGGCAGGCCCTTAAAGACTGCCTTTCCCCGTCAAACAGCAGGCTCCCTCCAAAAAGAGATGGTCGTCTGCATGTGCCAGGAAACGGCAGGCCCGCATAGGGGACCTGCGCTAAAGGAGAATAGCAATGCGCCACGGAAATTCAGGCCGCAAGCTCAATAGAACCGCCAGCCACCGCAAGGCAATGTTTGCCAACATGGCTGCTTCGCTCATCACCCATGAGCAGATCGTAACAACTCTGCCGAAGGCGAAGGAAATTCGCCCGATCGTAGAAAAGCTGGTGACCCTCGGCAAGCGCGGCGACCTGCACGCTCGTCGTCAGGCCATCTCGCAGATCAAGGATCAGGACGCTGTTCGTAAGCTGTTCGACGCGATCGCTGAACGTTACGCAACGCGTAACGGCGGCTACCTGCGTATCATGAAGGCTGGCTATCGTCAGGGCGACAACGCAGCTATGGCTGTTGTCGAGTTCGTTGAGCGTGACGTTGACGCCAAGGGTGCAGCCGACAAGGCTCGCGTTGCTGCTGAAGCAGAAGCTGCTGAAGCCGCATAATATTCGGCGCTGAAAAAGCGCCGTCGTTATTTGAAAGCCGGGTGAGTGATCACCCGGCTTTTTTGCGTTTATGGCTCATCACGTTTCAACGGATTGGAAGGGGGAGCTGTAATTTTCAACCGCATCACAATTATGCCTGTTTTGGTTGGGTAAATTCTCTTTCATTTTTATCTTCGTGAGTTGGTTTTTACAGGCGGTGGAGCGACAACACAGCCAGCAGTTCTGGCTTGAGTGTTGCGCGCGATATGCGTCATTCGAAAGGAACTGCAATGACACGTCCTGTTGGAGACAATGAAATTGCCGAGGCATTGAACGCTCCGCAAACGCCAGTTGAAATCTGGGGCGCTTGGAAACTCACACACGCTACGTCAACTCACAACCAAACCTATCAGGATCAGCAATTTTTGCGCATTGCGTGGGAGCAGTTGCGCTCAGAAGGCAGAGAAACGGCTGCGAGTGACAATCTTGCTCATTTTCTTTCCGGCCGCGGAACACCAAAGACGTATTCGTTGAACAAGCTTTTCAATGACGACAAAGGTTTCTCGAAGCGTTTCAACTATGTGGTGGGCAAGCAGATCTATAATGCCGAGAATGCTTATCGTCGGCTCAACCCATCTTCAGGTCAAACGTTAGAGGGATTTCTGAGGGCCAAACTGCGTGAATACGACGGCGATTTCCATAATATAAGCGATTTGCGGGCGGATTACGGGCCTCCTACGTTCAGGTACGATGGTCACGTTGATATTTTGCAACCGTATTTCGCCAATCAATCATGGAAAAACACGACGGGCGGGCTTACTGTTTTTTGGATTTATGCTGGCAGTACAAGGACCAGCGTTCACATCCAGCACCGGGTCATCGCTTGGTGCCTCAAGCAATATAAATGGCATCCCCACGAGCCCAGATTCAGCAGGCTCGCTCATATCGCCGGTGAGAACGCAAAGGCTCCAGAACCTGACATATCACCACGAACGAATGTTTATCTTGGTAGCCCGACAATCTACCAACCGCTGAAAGCTGAGAGCGGCGCGATCAGGCTTGGTTCGCATACCATTGGTCAATGGAGCGAAGAGGGTATGACGCGCACCACCACTTACAACCCGGCCAGGGAGTTCAAATTGGTATTCGAACCAGTGGAGCGGATTGTGCCTGTGTATGCGCCAGCAGGTGCGACGGGGGCTTGGTGATCCGTTAGAGATAACTCTTTACCGTCAAAGAGCGGTACGATGACGTTTTAATCCGGCACAAATATCTGTTTCTTAATGTGTTTTAGGTGAGCAACGATTGAAAACGTCATGATGACCAGTAGGGACCATGAACTCCATTTGCCGATGTGAACGGTAGACCAAGCGCCGAGCTGGTTTGGATAGCTCCAAATGCCGTAAAATGTGGAGATGTTCTCTGCAATCCAGACAAAGAAGCCGATCAGAATGAACGACAGCAAAAGCGGCATTTTGCGATCGCGATCATAAGGGCGATAGGTAACTGTTGCGCGGGCGTAAAGGCCGACGACGCATGCGGCGATGTACCAGCGGTAATCACCGATAAAGTGGTGGGTGAAAAAGTTGGCGTAAATGGCGATGCCGATCAATGTTGCCATCCAGTACGGCGGATGGTGGTGGATGCGGACATCTAGGAGGCGCCATGCCTGAATGACGTAGCTGCCGACCGCGGCGTACATGAAGCCGGAAAAAAGCGGTACGCCGAACAGCTTCGTATAGGCGAAATCCGGATAGGACCATGACTGGATGCTACCGGATGTCTTGAAGACTTCGAGCGCGAAGCCGACGATATGAAAGAGCAGGATTGCTTTGGCTTCATCAAGGGTTTCGAGCTTGCTCCAGATCATGAAGAACTGGATGCCGAGAGCGATGAACAGCAGAACATCATAGCGCGGAACGCCTAAAAGCCCGTCGCGCGGAACGATGAAGATGGATATGAAAAACAATCCCGCAAACATGCAGGCGCGAGCTTCTTTTATTCCGAAATAAAGAAACTCGATAATGAACCGTCTGAACCCGTTCAACTCTCCCCATGGCCTGACATCGCAGAGAAGATGATCGACCACCGCAAGGCGGCTGTTGGGGTAGGCGGTGTCGCTCACGAGGTAATCCTTCAGCACGTCAAAATAGAGTCGCTTGCATTTTTATAGCAAAACGAGAACAAAGCACCATGATGACGACGCTTCGAAAACATGATCTTTCACGGCATTTCTGGCATTTTCTTGCCGCCTGCTTCGTGATTTTCGCTGGCTTGTTGCTACGTGGATATGGATACAGGATCGGCCTACCTTTCATCGTCGTGAAGTACGGCGGCTCGATCCTCTGGGGCGCAATGGTGTACCTGTTGATTGCGGCAGCTTTGCCCCGCAATCGTTACCCTCTTGCCGTTCCCATCGCCTGTATGGTGGCGGTTGTCGTTGAATTGATCCGCCTTATTCATTTTCCTGCACTGGACGCATTTCGCGCAACGACCGCAGGCGCACTGCTGCTGGGGCGCGTTTTCTCGCTCTGCAATATAGCCTGTTATCTCACTGGCATAGGCCTCGCGGCGCTTATCGGCGGCCGCGTAAACCAGCGTTGGCGCTGACGCCAGCGGCCTTTCGTGCGCGTCGGCGCTCCATAAGTTTCGGGCGCAGAATGCGATAACCAAGCAGGATAATCATCACCGATATGTAGAAGGCAGGTTCCAGAGTGAGGCTTTTGCGCGCAAGCACGAAATGCAGCACGCCGACGATCAAGACCGGATAGGCGAGTTTATGCAGCGTATTCCAGCGCGAGCCGAGCTTTCGGATCGACCAGCGGTTAGACGTTACGGCAAGGGGAACCAGCATAACGAGGCCTGCCATGCCGAGCATGATATAAGGTCGCTTTAGAATATCGCTCAGGATCGAGCTCATGACCAGCCCACGATCCAGAACGAGATACACGGCGAAATGGGCAAGAACGTAATAGAAGGCGATCAGACCGAGCGCGCGGCGGTATGCGATGAGGTTGATGTTGAACAGATCGCGCATCGGCGTGATGACCAGACCGAGACAGAGGAAGCGCAGCGCCCATATGCCCAGAAGATGCTCGAAATCCTTGACGGGATTAAAGCCGAGGCCGCCAGTGGCTGCCAGATAAAAATACCAGACACCGGGTGCCAGCCCGATAACATACAGCGCCCATATCGCGGCGGGTTGGTAGCGTTTCGGCAGCGAAGGAAGGGAAGCGGCGAAGCTCATCTTCAATAATTCGCCTTAAGATCCATGCCGGTGTAAAGGCTCGCCACCTCGTCATAGCCATTGAACATCAGTGTGGGACGATTCTTGGTGCTGAAGAAGCCGCCTTCGCCGATACGCTGTTCTGTAGCCTGGCTCCAGCGCGGGTGGTCCACCTGCGGGTTGACGTTTGAGTAGAAGCCATATTCGCGCGCGTTTGAGTTCTTCCATGTGGTTGCCGGCTGCTTCTCGACAAGAGAAATGCGAACGATGGATTTGATACCCTTGAAGCCGTATTTCCACGGAACGACGAGCCGGATTGGTGCACCGTTCTGGTTCGGCAGTGTTTCTCCGTAGAGGCCGACAGCGAGGAGCGTCAACGGATGGCGTGCTTCATCCAGTCGCAAACCTTCGACATATGGCCATTCCAGCGGCTGAAAAAGCCCGGTTTGGCCCGGCATCTCTTCAGGGCGCACGATGGTCTCGAATTTTACATATTTCGCGCTGCCCTGCGGCTCAACCTTATCCAGAAGCGTTGCGAGCGGGAAGCCGATCCACGGGATGACCATCGACCAGCCTTCTACGCAGCGCATGCGATATGTGCGTTCCTCAAGCTGATACTTCATCAACTCTTCGATGCCGAATTCCTGCGGCTTTCCCACAAGTCCGTCCACCTTCACTGTCCAGGGCGTGGGTTTGAAATGGCCGGAATATTCCTTGGGGTCGGACTTGCCCGTGCCGAATTCGTAGAAATTGTTATAGCTGGTGACGGCTTCCAAGGGCGTCGGCTTGTCATCCAGCTTGTATGCGCTCGGCTTTGCCGAGAGTGGAGCGGCCATCGCTTCACTTCCTGCAAAACCGGCCACCGCAAGGCCAGCTGCCGTCCCGAGAAAATTTCTGCGGGACAGATAGACGCTGCGTGGAGTGATCTCGCTTGTTGCAATAAGGGGCGGGCGGTAGGCTGGCATCGAAACCTCCAAGGCCAAAAGCAGACGTTGAAGCTTATCCCAACGCGGTCGGCATATTATGATATGTTCCTGATTTACGGCAAACAACAGTCGTCAGTTCACGCAATCGCGTGAATGTGAAAGAAATATTCAGGGCTAGCTCCAATTCATTCGCCGTACCGTACCGAACCGTACTGTTTTGGTGTAAGGTGACCGTGACATGGGTTTCGGTTTGGAGTAGAAGACCTCCAAAATGCGGGCAGGGCGCAATAGCGTTCTGGGAGGAAAGCCCGCGGGTCGAGGATAACCGAGGAATAAGCAGATGCCTGTCTATCGCTCCAGAACGACAACACATGGCCGTAACATGGCTGGCGCTCGTGGCCTTTGGCGTGCCACCGGCATGAAGGACGGCGATTTTGGTAAACCGATCATCGCGGTCGTCAACTCGTTCACGCAGTTCGTGCCGGGTCACGTCCACCTTAAGGATCTCGGTCAGCTCGTGGCGCGCGAGATCGAGGCTGCGGGTGGTGTTGCCAAGGAATTCAACACTATCGCCGTCGATGACGGTATCGCCATGGGTCACGATGGCATGCTCTATTCGCTGCCTTCGCGAGAGATTATTTCCGACAGCGTCGAATATATGGTCAATGCGCACTGTGCCGATGCGATGGTCTGCATTTCCAACTGCGACAAGATCACGCCCGGCATGCTGAGCGCCGCGATGCGCCTTAATATTCCGGCTGTTTTCGTGTCCGGCGGGCCGATGGAAGCGGGCAAGGTCGTTTTGCACGGCAAG
Organism: Agrobacterium larrymoorei; assembly: GCF_013322225.1. Classification (GTDB taxonomy): domain Bacteria; phylum Pseudomonadota; class Alphaproteobacteria; order Rhizobiales; family Rhizobiaceae; genus Agrobacterium; species Agrobacterium larrymoorei_A. The sequence continues at coordinate 40,961 of NZ_JAAMFB010000015.1, read as the reverse complement.
ACCGTTGCGCTCGATCTGGTCGATGCGATGGTAGCGGCTGCAGATGAACGGGTGTCCGACGAGGACGTCAAGGTCATCGAGCGTTCCGCTTGCCCGACCTGCGGTTCCTGCTCCGGCATGTTCACGGCCAACTCGATGAACTGTCTGACCGAAGCGCTGGGTCTTTCGCTGCCTGGAAACGGCTCCACGCTGGCAACGCATTCAGACCGCAAGCGCCTGTTCGTTGAGGCCGGTCACCTGATCGTCGATCTGGCTCGCCGTTACTACGAGCAGGATGACGAGACCGTTCTGCCGCGTAACATTGCCAGCAAGGCTGCATTCGAAAATGCCATGTCGCTGGATATCGCCATGGGCGGGTCCACCAATACGGTTCTGCATATTCTGGCCGCTGCCCATGAGGGTGGCGTCGATTTCACCATGGAAGACATCGACCGTCTTTCCCGCAAGGTTCCGTGCCTTTCCAAGGTCGCGCCTGCCAAGCAGGACGTGCATATGGAAGACGTCCACCGCGCTGGCGGCATCATGCGTATCTTGGGTGAACTGGATCGCGGCGGTCTCATTAATCGCGATTGCCCGACCGTTCATGCTGCAACGCTTGGTGATGCTATCGACCGCTGGGATATCACCCGCACCAACTCTGAAACCGTGCGCGAATTCTTCAAGGCCGCGCCCGGCGGCGTGCCGACGCAGGTGGCGTTCAGCCAGTCTTCGCGTTGGGATGATTTGGATACCGATAGCGACAACGGCGTGATCCGCTCTGTTGAAAAGCCCTTCTCGAAGGACGGCGGTCTGGCTGTGCTTTACGGTAACATCGCGCTGGATGGCTGCATCGTGAAGACGGCTGGCGTGGACGAGTCGATCCTGAAGTTCAACGGAACGGCTGTCGTTTATGAGAGCCAGGACGCGGCGGTGAAGGGTATTCTTGGCAACGAGGTCAAGGAAGGCGACGTCGTCGTCATCCGTTACGAAGGCCCGAAGGGCGGCCCGGGCATGCAGGAAATGCTGTACCCGACCAGCTATCTGAAATCGAAGGGTCTCGGAAAGGCCTGCGCTCTGATTACCGACGGCCGCTTTTCGGGCGGCACGTCCGGCCTTTCCATCGGTCACGCGTCGCCGGAAGCGGCGCAGGGCGGTGCTATCGGCCTCGTGCGTCAGGGCGACCCGATTGAAATCGACATTCCTAACCGTACGATCAACCTCAAGGTCTCGGATGCCGAACTGGCTGCACGCCGCGCTGAACAGGACCAGCTTGGCTGGAAGCCTGCCGAGTTTCGCAAACGTAACGTGACGACGGCGCTCAAGGCCTATGCGGCGTTTGCTTCGAGTGCGGACAAGGGTGCTGTGCGTATCCTGCCTGAATAAGGCGTTGATGACGGCATGGAATAACGAAGCCGCGCGGAGTTCCGGGCGGCTTTTTTGTTTTGAAAATAAGTATTTGCAGGAGGAAATGATGAGATTGAATCAGGTCACGGTCACAATGCCGGATCTGGATAAGGGGTGGGATTTTTAGTGTGCACTCGGCCTTGAACCCATTGTCGATTCCCGTCCGGATTACGTCCGTTTCCTTTGTCCCGATGGCGACAGTACATTCTCCCTTCACCGAGGCGAAGTGACCGGCGGTGGCACGACCGTCTATTTCGAATGCGATGACGTGGATGCCAGATTTGAGCAACTCAGTGCTGACGGTATCGTATTTTCTCATCCGCCTCGCGATGAGAGGTGGTTATGGCGGCAGGCGGAATTGTTAGATCCTGCCGGTAATCGTCTGGTGTTATATTTTGCCGGCAGCAACCGGATTGATCCGCCCTGGAAGATCAAGACGACGCCCAATGCGGCCGATCCAGCCGGTAACGAATAAGTGGCACGATGGCGTTGCGCTGCTTGCAAAAGGCTTGTGATCGACCGATCTCACGGAAGCCCGACTTTTTCAGCAAATGACGAGAGGCCGAATTGGTCGCAATAGGGTTGGCGTGAAGCGTGCTGATATCCAACGTCGAAAATGCATGATCGATCACCATTCGACTCGCTTCTGTCGCATAGCCTTTCCCCCATGCCGATCGCGCAAGCCAGAACCCGAATTCACCTGCAAGGCCGATAAGGCCGATGATCTGACCGTTATCGATGGCCCAGACGGGCAGGTTTTTTCGGCGAATACGAAGGATCGATCTTCGGGCCTCGGCAAGGGTGAAGGGAGTGGAAGTGCGCAAAAGGTTGCGGGTTACAAGCGTATCGTTGGTGATACGCGCCAGGCGTTGGGCGTCGGTCATTTCAAAAGGCCGGAGAATGAGGCGTTGAGACTTCAATAGTTTGGGTCGCTGTCTGGGCATGGCTGCATCATGACTTTATGCGCCATCAGCACAATTGAAAAATTTGCGCAGGAACTCACAGCCAGTCGAGACGTTCGCGGTTTTCACAAGGGAGACAATGACATGAAGCGTGCAATCGTTACCGGTGGGGCCGGATTGATCGGAGCGGGCATTATCGAGGCGCTTTTGGACGATGGGTGGACGGTGGCTTCCTTTGATATCAAGGAGACCAAAACGAAAGCGCATCACATATTTTGCGATGTCGGCAACGAGACTTCGGTCGCTGCCGCTTTTGATCAGCTCGGATGGAACGGGCTGGAGCTTCTGGTCAACAATGCGGGCATTGCCGGCCCGGTGAACGGGGCGATCCATGAGCTGTCGCTGGCTGACTGGCGCAAGGTCACGGACAGTCATCTGACCGGCGCTTTTCTAATGACCCGGCCCGCCGTACCGCTGATGGGCGAGGGGGCAAGTATCGTTAACATGGTCTCTACCCGCGCTTTTATGTCCGAGCCGGAAACGGAAGCCTATGCCGCTTCCAAGGGCGGCCTCGTCGCGCTGACGCACGCCCTTGCCGTCAGTCTCGGGCCGAAGATCCGTGTCAACGCGATTGCGCCGGGGTGGATCACCAATGAGACCGATCTGAGGAAGAAGGATAACCTTCAGCATCCGGTCGGTCGCGTGGGCAGGCCGAATGACATTGCCGATGCCGTTCTTTACCTTGCTGGCGCAGGTTTCATGACTGGTCAGGTGATGGTGCTCGACGGTGGTATGACGAAGAAAATGATCTACGAGGAATAGATCATTCTTTGAGAAAAGGATTCAGGGGCTTTCGAAGTTGATTCAACGGATCGCGACAAGCGCTTGATCGGAGACTCTAATCTCTTATCCGTTGTTGCGGGTCACAACGTGGTGATGCCGCTTTTTCTCCCCGTGCAACTGCTTAAATAGATCAGCATGAAACGTCGCACCGCACTTGCCCTCATCGCTTCGCTGCCGCTAGTCCCTGTCGCTCGCGCGCAAACGCCAGTCATCGGCACGAGACTTGAACCCATCCTCAAAAACGCTGAATCGCTTGAAAGCCTGAAAGCCGTCATCGTCAGCATTGATGGCAAGGAGGCGGCTTCACATGCTTACAATGGTTCGTCGCTGAACGGCTCAACGAATATCAAGTCGGCCTCGAAATCTGTCATCTCCGCACTCGTCGGAATGGCGATTGATCGGAAGATTTTGGACGGTGCAGATCAACCGATTGGATCTCTATTGCGCGCGGAATTTCCGGATGACGCCGACCCTCGGTTGGAGCGCGTCACCATCGGCAATCTCCTGTCGATGCAATCTGGTCTTGCACGAATGTCCGGCCCGAATTACGGGCGCTGGGTTTCCAGCCGCAACTGGGTGCGTACGGCACTCGGCTCTGGCTTTGCCGGTGAGCCGGGCGGCGGTATGCTCTATTCGACCGGTTCCACGCATCTCCTGTCGGCAATTCTCACAAAGGCTTCCGGTCGCTCGACACTTGCGCTGGCGCGGGATTGGTTCGAGCCGCTAGAGGGTTTTGCTATCGGCGGATGGGAGCGCGATCCGCAGGGCATTTATCTCGGCGGAAACCAGATGGCGATGACAGCGCGATCACTGCTGGCTTTTGGAGAACTTTACAGGCGTGGCGGTGTGACGGCGAAGGGTGAACGTCTGATTTCGCAAAGCTGGATCGAGCAGTCATGGACACGGCGTACGAACTCCGTTTTCAACGGAGACGGTTACGGCTACTGCTGGTTCATCAAGAACATGGCTGGCGAGGAGGTCTTTCATGCTTGGGGTTACGGTGGGCAGATGCTCTATATCGTGCCTGCGAAGAAACTCTCGGTCGTCATGACCTCGCGCGAAGATGCGCCCTCGGCCCGCACGGGCTATCGCGATGAACTGCACGGATTGATGACTAGCATCATCTTCGCTGTTTAAAGCGTGCGGTTGATCTGCTGGAAGGCTTCGCCGAGTTTTATCATGCGCTCATCATAGGCCTTGTTGAGGCATGCAACATCTGCGGCGCAGGTCTGGCGTTGTTTCAGCCAATCGCTCTGCTCGGTTTTCAGGGTGTCGCGCGCGCCCATGGCCATCAGTTGCGTAACGATGTCGAAGGTCGTCGCCATGCGGACGTCCTTGTCGTTCAGCACACGGTTTTCACAAATCGCTTTTTCATCGGCGGCAAGGTCGGTCTTTTCGCAATCGAAACTGGCTGCTCCCACAGGCGAGCCGTGCGAGTATGAAGCAAGAACGATAAGAAAAGCGAGGGTGTGTTTTCTAAACTGCATTTTGGTCTCATTTCAGAATTTTCTCGCCTGATAAATTCTGAAACCACAAAACTTGTTCCATTGAAAGTAAAGCGGGGCCTTACAAAGATGCACGTCATGATATTGCCGCCGTTTGATTTATAGGCTCAGTCGTTATAACTCCATCATATTGATGAAGATGAGGAATCACATGCAGCGCATGTTGAAATATCTGGTCACCGGACTCTTTGCGGCGCTGCTTGTTGCGCCAGTCACCACGCAGGCCCAGGATGCGAAATCCGTGCCTTCCAGTCAGGCCCAAATGCAGCTTTCCTTCGCGCCGCTCGTCAAGCGCACGTCTGGCGCGGTCGTGAATGTCTACGCCGAACGTATCGTCCAGCGACGGGCATCTCCCTTCGCTGGCGATCCCTTCTTCGAACAGTTCTTCGGTCAACAACTGCCGAACCGCACCGAGAAACAATCCTCGCTCGGCTCCGGTGTTATCGTCACCGGCAGCGGTCTGGTGGTGACCAACAATCACGTCATCGACGGCGCCGACGATATCAAGGTTGCGCTGGCTGATGGTCGCGAGTTTTCCTCCAAGGTATTGTTGAAGGATGATCGCGTAGACCTTGCGGTGCTGCAGATCGATGCCAAAGAGGAATTTCCGGTGCTGCCACTGGGCAATTCCGATGCTATCGAAGTGGGCGATCTCGTCCTGGCCATCGGCAACCCGTTTGGTGTCGGACAGACCGTTACGAGCGGTATCGTGTCCGCTCTTGCCCGAAATCAGGTGACGCAGGGCGATTTCGGTTTCTTCATCCAGACGGACGCCTCAATCAACCCCGGCAACTCCGGCGGTGCGTTGACGAACATGGCTGGAGAACTGATCGGCATCAATACGGCGATTTTTTCGCGCGGTGGCGGCTCGAACGGTATCGGCTTTGCCATTCCCGCCAATCTCGTGAAGGTCTTCCTTGCCGCCGCCGAGAAGGGAGACAGCAGCTTTCAGCGGCCTTATGTCGGGGCGACCTTCGATCCTGTCACGTCTGAAGTCGCCGAGGCGCTCGGCCTGAAACGGGCGCGCGGTGCTCTGGTTGTCAGTGTGGTGAGGGGTGGACCGGCGGAAAAGGCTGGCATCGAACCCGGCCAGGTCGTGACGGCGGTCAACGGCATCGAGGTGGAGCACCCGGATGCACTTGGCTACCGCTTGACGACCGCAGGTATCGGCAAATCTGCCAAGATTACCTTGATCGAAAAGGGACAGGAAAAGACCGTTACCATTGCCCTCGATACCGCGCCTGAAACGGCACCTCGGGACGAGCGTCTGCTGGAAGGCCGTAATCCATTCGCAGGGGCAACGGTGGCAAATCTTTCGCCGAAACTGGCGGATGAATTGCGTATGCCTCCGAGCTCCACGGGCGTTGTCATAACGGAAGTCGCGCGTAATTCGCCTGCATCCCGCGTCGGCTTTCAGCCCAAGGACATCATCGTGTCGCTGAACGGATCCGATGTCGATACGACAGAGCATATGGAAACGGCCTTGAAAGACACTCCCGGCTTCTGGCGCGTGGAAATCATCCGCGACGGTCAACGTCTGCGGCAGTTCCTGCGATGAGCGGCGATCTCTTCGCTCCGCAAATTCCTGCGGAGGTCGCCAACCGGCGGCCTCTGGCAGACCGGTTGCGCCCGACGACGCTCTTGCAGGTCACCGGGCAACCGCATTTGACAGGCGAAGAGGGCGTGCTGCGCCGCATGATCGAAAGCGGCTCGCTTGGTTCCATGATTTTCTGGGGGCCACCGGGAACGGGCAAGACGACCGTCGCGCGTCTGCTCTCGGGGGAAGCCGGGCTGGCCTTCGAACAAATCTCGGCGATCTTTTCAGGCGTCGCCGATCTCAAGAAAGTCTTTGAGTCGGCGCGTACCCGCCGGATGAATGGGCGGCAGACGCTGCTGTTTGTGGACGAAATCCATCGCTTCAACCGCGCCCAGCAGGACAGCTTTCTGCCGGTGATGGAGGACGGCACGATTATTCTTGTCGGCGCGACGACTGAAAATCCATCCTTCGAACTCAACGCCGCTCTTCTTTCACGCGCCCGGGTTCTGACCTTCAAACCGCATGACGAAGAGAGCCTTTCGGAGCTGCTAAAACGGGCAGAAGAAACGGAAGGCAGGCCGCTGCCGCTGGATGAGGATGCGCGCGCGTCGCTGATCCGCATGGCGGATGGCGATGGTCGTGCGGTCTTGACGCTGGCGGAGGAGGTGTGGCGTGCCGCGAGAGAAGGCGAGATTTTCGACACCGAAGGCCTGACGCGCATCGTCCAGCGACGGGCTCCTGTCTATGACAAGGGCCAGGATGGCCATTACAATTTGATCTCGGCGCTGCATAAGTCCGTGCGCGGTTCGGACCCGGATGCTGCACTTTATTATCTGGCGCGTATGCTGGATGCGGGTGAAGATCCGCTTTACCTGGGGCGAAGGCTGGTGCGGATGGCGGTGGAGGATATCGGCCTGGCCGATCCGCAGGCGCTGGTCATCTGCAACGCGGCCAAAGATGCGTATGATTATCTTGGTTCACCGGAGGGAGAGCTGGCGCTGGCGCAGGCCTGCGTCTATCTCGCCACCGCGCCGAAGTCCAACGCGGTCTACACGGCTTACAAAAGCGCGATGCGGGCAGCAAAGGAAAATGGCTCGCTGCTGCCGCCGAAGCACATTCTGAACGCTCCAACAAAGCTCATGAAGGGCGAGGGGTATGGGGATGGCTACCGTTACGATCACGATGAGCCGGATGCGTTTTCAGGGCAGGATTATTTCCCGGAAAAGATGGGTCGCACCACCTTTTACGATCCGCCGGATCGCGGCTTCGAGCGCGATATACGCAAGCGGTTGGACTGGTGGGCGAAGCTGCGCCGGGAGCGAAACGGTCACTGATCAGGATGCTTTGCGCAAAGGCTGCGCTATGGCTGCCTTCGCGGGCAGCATCTTTACTGCCGATTCCGCCAGTCCGTTATGGCCTTCCTCATCCACGATGAGATGCCACAGGCCCGTTTCGGGTATCGCCAGACGGATCGGCGATTTCTTCGCCACGCCGCCGAGATATTTGAAATCCAGCATTTCCGTAAACCGCTGGAAGTTCCCCGCCGTCATCAAGCGCACATTGTTGACTGCATTCAAAGAGACCTCGATCACGGTGCCGCTGCGCAGTTGCTTCAGGTCGTAATGCGTAAAGCGGAAGGTCGGCTTCGCCATGGTGCGCCTCTTCACTGATTGAATATGGCCCATAACGATAAACCCGTATCATTAACGCTTGTTTATCGAAAACGGGTCTCGCCATCATCTCAAGCAACGATCCTTTTTATTCCAAAGATCGCCAGTTATGAAATTGACGTATTTCAACTCTGTGTGTCTTTACACTTTTCCTGATGTCTTAATTCCATCCCATGACTATAAAAAACACGTATTAGTTTATAACTTTAATTTTAGTTTCGACTAATTATAATTTATCCATAATAAAGCTTTTCATTTTATGCTGTCTTGGTGTCTTAACAAAATAAAGTGGTCACCGGGATGAAACATTTAACGATTTCAATGCGCCTTTATGCGCTCGTCGCTTTGTTTCTTGTGATAATGGCGGCTGCTCTTACGTCTAGTCTGTTTAACAGTTACCAGGGGATGGAGCGGGAACGTAAAACTGGACTTGAATCGATGACCCTCACGAGCATCGGTATTCTTGACCAATATTATCGTATGGAGCAAAACGGCACTCTGACGCGGGAGGCGGCGCAGCAGCAGGCCAAGGCAACCATTGCCGCCATGCGCTACGATAATGGCAACGGCTATTTCTGGATCAACGATATGGGTCCGAAGATGGTCATGCATCCGATCAAGCCTGAGCTGAACGGCAACGACCTCACCCAGAACAAAGACCCGAACGGCAAACATCTGTTCGTGGAGTTCGTCAATACGGTGAAAGCGAGCGGCAAGGGCTATGTCGATTACTACTGGCCGAAGCCCGGCTCGCCGGACCCTGTCGAGAAGTTCTCCTATGTCGCTGGTTTTGCTCCATGGGGTTGGGTGGTCGGCACAGGCGTCTATACAGATGACCTAAAGGCTGCATTCTGGAAGGCCGCTGCCTGGATGGCTGGTATTTGTCTCGTCAGTGCATTCGTGGTGCTTGCGGCTGGCACTTTCGTCGTGCGCAGCGTCACACTGCCCATCGTCGCTCTGAAGGGCAGCATGCGCAAGATCGCGGACGGCAATGGTCATGCGGACGTTCCCTTCACGGATCGCCGCAACGAAATCGGAGCGATGGCGCAGACGCTGCTCGTTCTGCGCAACTCGGTCAACGAGCGCAGCCAGTTGCAACAGCGTGAAGCCGAACAGCAGCATGCTTTCGAAGAAACCCGTCGCGGTAACGAAGAAGCGATGCGGTCGGCTTCCGACCGACAGGCCAATGCTATGGACCAGCTTGCCCATGCGCTTGAAGGTCTGGCAAGGGGCGACCTTACCGTTCAGGTTCGGGACATCGGAGCCGATTACGACAAGCTGCGCAATGACTTCAACAGCGCAATCGGCGCGTTGCACGATGTGATCGAGGGTATTGCCCGCACAAGCCATGTCGTCAACGATAGTGCATCCGATATCAGCGAGGCGACCGGAAATCTTTCCCGCCGCACTGAACAGCAGGCTGCCGCACTGGAAGAGACCGCTGCCGCGCTGGAGGAAATCACCGCTACCGTTCGCACGGCATCCGACCGAGCCAACGAGGCACGCCAGATGGTGACCGAAACGAAGGACAGCGCGGGCCGCTCTGGCGACATCGTTCGCAACGCCGTAGAGGCGATGAGCCGGATCGAGGAGTCGTCTGCTAAGATTGGCCAGATCATCGGTGTTATCGACGAGATTGCGTTCCAGACGAACCTGCTTGCTCTCAACGCAGGTGTCGAAGCCGCAAGGGCAGGGGAAGCTGGTCGTGGGTTTGCCGTCGTCGCACAGGAAGTTCGCGAGCTCGCTCAGCGATCAGCCAATGCGGCGAAGGAGATCAAGTCGCTGATCAACAGCTCTGCCGAACACGTGAATGGCGGCGTTTCGCTCGTTCGTTCGACCGGTACGGCGCTGGAAGAGATCGTTGCTCTCGTCAACCGCGTGGACGGCCATGTGAACGGCATCGCCACTGCGGCGCGTGAACAGGCAACGGGTCTTCAGGAGATCAACACCTCCGTCAATCACATGGACCAGATGACGCAGCAGAACGCGGCGATGGTCGAAGAAACCACAGCTGCGAGCCAGACGCTAGCGGAGGAAAGCAGGCAGCTGCGTTCGCTTCTGTCCCGCTTCAAGCTGGGTGGGGCCGCTGCACCTCAGGCACTATCACGCGCGGCGTAAACGGCATTCGAATGCTTTATCAGGGCGTCGCTTGCGGCGCCCTTTTTTGTTTCACCGTTCAGATTGGCGCTGCTGCGAAGAACAGCGTGGAAATCAGCGAATAGAGCACGAAGCCGCCATTCGCCAGAAGCAGACAGAAGACGGCGAAAGAGCCGAGATCTTTTGCATTCCGGGCGGCACTGGAAAATTCCGGTGAAACGCGATCGACAATTTCCTCGATGGCGGTGTTGAGCGCCTCGACGCAGAATAGCAGCAACATCAGCACGACGAAGATGAGGTAGTGGGCAAAGGGGACGCCGACGAGGCCAAGGATCATCAATCCTGCTCCGAACGCCAGAACCTCATGCCTGAAAGCCGCCTCTTTCCAAAGACGCTCGAACCCCTGCATCGAATAGCGTGCCGCAGCGAACAGATGCTTGAAGCCGGTTTCCTTGCGGAAGACTGGCTCCGGCGGCAGTCTGTTAGGAAGGTCGTCCATTGGCATCCCTCACTGTGCGGTGCCGATATCGACACCGGCCTGCGCGAAGGTTGCCATGCCGGAATGGCAGGCGGCAGCAGCCTTGACGATGCCTGCCGCAAGCGCAGCACCAGTGCCTTCGCCCAGCCGCATGCCGAGCGCGAGAAGAGGCGTTTTGCCGAGCTTTTCAACGGCAGCCATATGACCCGGTTCGCCGGAGACATGGCCGATGAGGCAATGGTCGAGTGCCGCAGGATTTGCAGCCTTTAGAAGCGCCGCGGCCGCGGTCGCAACGTAACCATCGATCAGCACCGGAATTTTCTCGACGCGGGCGGCAAGGATCGCGCCCGCCATGGCAGCGATTTCACGGCCACCGAGGCGACGCATGATTTCCAGCGGATCGGACAGATGGTCCTTGTGGAATTCGACCGCGGCTTTCACGGCTGCGATCTTGCGCGCCATGACCTCACCTTCAGAGCCGGTGCCGGGACCGGTCCAGTCTTCCGCAGAGCCGCCATACAGCGCCAGATTGATGGCGGCTGCAACGGTGGTGTTGCCGATGCCCATTTCTCCGATGCACAGGAGATCAGTGCCACCGGCAATCGCTTCCATGCCGAAAGCCATGGTCGCTGCGCAATCGCGCTCCGAAAGGGCATCTTCACAGGTGATGTCGCCGGTTGGGTAATCGAGCGCCAGATCGAAAATCTTCAAGCCGAGATCGTGCGCGACGCAAATCTGGTTGATTGCTGCGCCTCCAGCGGCAAAGTTTTCCACCATCTGCTGCGTGACCGAAGACGGGTAGGGCGTTACGCCATTGCGGGTGACGCCGTGGTTTCCAGCGAAGATCGCCACCAGCGGACGGTTGACCGCAGGTGCGCGACCGGACCACGCCGCCAGCCACATGGCGATTTCCTCGAGGCGTCCGAGCGAACCCTTCGGCTTTGTCAGTTGCGCGTTGCGCTCCTTCGCGGCAACCAGCGCGTAGGTGTCCGGGCCGGGCAGGTCGCGCAGCAGGGTGCGAAAATCGTCGAAGGGCAATCCGCTCATGCTCATGATATCGGTCTTTCTGGTGCAGCCGGACGCTTGTGTTTTCCGGCAAATCGGTCTTTGTTGCGCTTCTCATAATAGGGGATGCGCGGGGGAACAACCTCTAAAGCATATCGCAAGCCATGTGCCGTGGTTTTGCGTCGCTTAAAGCATTGCCGGGGCAACGGGAGAAACCATGAAGCAAGGCGATTTTCTGACGGATGTCATGCGCGCACTCGGCTTCCTCAGTCGCATTCCCGTAAATGATATCTTTTTCGAAAATCACGATAGCACTATGACCAGAACCGCTGGGGTATTCCCGGTTGCCGGTGTCATGATTACACTGCCATCAGCGCTCCTGATTTTCCTTCTGGGCCAATATGGTGCCGACCCGCTTCTATCCGCAACCATAGCTGTCGGCGCATCGATTGCCCTGACCGGCGCATTACACGAGGACGGACTGGCAGATACCGCCGACGGCTTCGGTGGTGGACGAAGCAAGGAGCGCGCTCTGGAGATCATGAAGGACAGCCGTATCGGCACCTATGGGGCGGTGGCACTCTGTTTTTCTTTTCTCATTCGTGCAGCAGCATTGGCCGTACTTATTCGCGAGCTTTCGCCTGTGGCAGCGGCTTGCTGCATGGTTGCCGTCGCTTGCTTGAGCCGTGGCGCCATGGTCTGGCATTGGCAGGCGCTTCCTGGTGCAAGAGAGGCCGGGGTTGCTGCATCCGCCGGTCAGCCCGGAGAAGCAGAACGCAACCGTGCGCTCATAATCGCAGCCGTGATGAGCCTGCTCCTGACACTTCCGGCTCTGCCCGTTTTGCCGGTGGTGATCGCGCTCGCTGCCCCCTTGCTGGCGACTTACATTTTCAATCGTCTTTGCCTTCGCAGGATCGAAGGGCATACCGGAGACACGATCGGCGCTACACAGCAGATCACGGAGATCGTGATGTTTGTCGCACTTGCTCTCATAGCGTGAACCACAGATATAGAGAGACATGGAAACACCCTGCATTCACGTCTGCCTGCTTGATGACGATACCGGCCTCTGCGTCGGTTGCCATAGATCCATACAGGAGATCATGGGTTGGGCTGCCTATAGCGATGCCGAGCGGCAAAAAATCATGCTCGACCTCCCAGGCCGCATGAATGCCCAATGTCACCATTCGGAGAATGTCTCGGCATGAGCAAGCTGACTTTCGTGCTTCTGTTCCTCGGCATCGGCCTCGTATTGCTTGTCATCAACCACGATAGCGGCCAGACCTTCGGCATCAGTAACGAGCAATTCGGGCAAGCACTATATCTGCTACCAATAGCAGGGCTGCTGTCCGTCGGCATACTGGCAGGCAACCGCGGCGGCTTTGCAACGGTCTTACGGCAGATGGCGATCTGGCTAGTCATTATATTGGGTCTGGTTTCAGCCTATCTCTACCGCTACGACTTTCAGCAATTTGGTGACCGCCTCATCGCGGGTTTGATGCCCGGGCGCGCGGTTGTCGTCACCACGCAAGGGGGCGAGCAGGAAGTCGTGCTCAGCAAATCGATGAGCGGGCACTTCGAGACCAACGCCATGATCAACGGTGCGGAAGTGCATATGCTGGTCGATACGGGTGCAAGTTCGGTGGTGCTCTCGCATGCGGATGCGGAAACCGTGGGCATAAGCCCGGATAATCTAAGCTACACGGTGTCGGTGATGACCGCCAACGGGCGCACATCGGCGGCACCGGTCCGGCTTTCGGAAATCGCAATCGGACCTATCGTCCGGCGCAATATTTCGGCTCTGGTCACGCAGGATGGTCAACTGGATCAGAGCCTGCTCGGTATGACCTTCATTTCGACGCTGGGGTCGATGCAAATGCAAACTGACGAGCTGAGATTGCGCGACCGATAAGGCCGCGCAACGACGTCAGATTTCGTTGAACTGTTTTGCGCGAGGGCCAGCCAGAACGACTTCCCATGCGGCCTTGTTCTCGTATTTCTGTCGAGCAAGATAGGTGTAGCCCGTGGTTTCCCAGGATCTGATGGAGTTGGTCAGATTGTCGAGCACATATTCGCCATCGGCTATCTTAACCAGCAAAACCGCGTGGTTGTTTCCGGCTCGATCCAGCACGACGGAGATGGACATTCTGTTCGCGGGGAACCCGGCATCCAGAAGCGCTTTGGTCTTGGCGATGGCGTAATCTTCGCAATCACCTCGCCCGTCCTTCGGAAGCGCCCAGTAGCTGGCCCGGCCGTAAACGACACGATCTTCCACAGGGCGAATGGAGGAATTCATTTTCCGATTGACGTTCTTGATAAGAGCAAGAGCGTTTTCATCGGAAATCTTCGATCCTCCTTTAGAGGAACAGAGCCAACCGTAGCGCTGGCAGGCGGAGGAAAAACCTTCCGGTGAAGCAATGGAACGCGTGGCGGGCAATTCGCCAGCAAAAGAAAAAGCGCCAAACGACGCCGCGCCCAGAAGAGCGAATGCCAAAACAGATAGTTTCATGAATACGTCAGTTCCTTCAAGGTAGCCTGAAAGCATATCTTGCTTCAGGTCGAGTTCACCCTGCCCACTTCATTCATTTACAATACGGCATCCAAAACAGGTGACCCGACGAACCGTCGTACTCGAACTAAAAAGCACCTTTAAAATACGCCAACGCTCACCTAATGGCATGATTAGCCCAAAATTTCAAAAAAAAATTAACGTAGCCCCTTGGGATGTGTGCCAAATCGGGAAAATTTGCGAATGCAACAAATATCCGGCGGGCAAAAATCGACACCTTGAATGTGACGAAAAGCAACTAAAATTAGAAAATAATGCTCGTAAATGGATAATGCTTTCGAATAGTATCCACGCGAATCTAGCTATTAATAATTATAGTCAAGTCTATAGTACGAAATAATCACAGTATATAAGTATATTGTGGATAACTTTCCCTTAATGTAGCCTCCAAAATGCGGTCATGAACTGCCAATAAGGGAGGAAATCCAATGAGCAGTAAGATAACAACTGTGTTTTCGTGTATTGCAATCTTGCTCTCCAGCACCGCGCTGGCATCAGCACAAACCACGCGTCCCGAACGATGCGAGCGAATGAGGCCTGGGACTCTGGAGTGGACACTTCTCTGCCGGCCGACTGCGACAATAGCGTCTTTCGATGAAAACCGCGGTGGAGACAACGACAGAGGGGACAATCCGAACCCTGGTAATCCTGGCGGAGGCACCAATCCCGGCGGCGGTGGTAATCCTGGCGGCGGAAACAACGGCGGTGGCGGTGGCCACGGCGGTGGCGGTCATGGTGGCGGCGGCCATGGCGGCGGAGGCCATGGCGGCGGAGGTCATGGTGGTGGCGGTCACGGTGGCGGCGGTCACGGTGGCGGCGGTCACGGCGGTGGCGGCCATGGTGGCGGCGGACACGGCGGTGGAGGCCACGGCGGCGGCGGTCACGGTGGTGGAGGCCACGGCGGCGGCGGTCACGGCGGTGGCGGCCATGAAGGCGGCGGCCACGGTGGTGGAGGCCACGGCGGCGGAGGCCACGGCGGTGGAGGCCACGGCGGTGGCGGCCATGAAGGCGGCGGCTACGGTGGCGGAGGTCACAGCGGTGGCGGCCATGGTGGTGGCGGCCATGGCGGTGGAGGCCATGGTGGTGGCCATGGCGGGGGCGGCCATGGTGGTGGTCACGGCGGCGGCTACGGTGGTGGCGACGACGATGGTGGCGGACGCGGTAATGATAACAGCGACGATTAAAATCGTCTCAACAGAGAAAAACTGGCAGCCTCACAGCTGCCAGTTTTTTGCCGTCGTGAAACGTCAGTTTCTTAGTTTGTAGCCAGTTTTGAACATCCAGCCGACGACACCCAGACAAGCGGCAAGGAAGAGCGAAATCATTACGAGGCTGATCAAGGGGTTGACGTCTGCTATCTCATAAAAGCTCCAGCGGAAGCCGCTGATCAAATAGAGGACTGGGTTGAAGTGGCTGACCGTTTGCCAGAAGGGCGGCAGCATGTTGATCGAATAAAAGCTGCCCCCAAGAAAGGTAAGCGGCGGAACGACAAGCATGGGAATGAGATTCAACTGCTCGAAATTGCTCGCCCAAATGCCGATGATGAACCCAAACAGACTGAAACTGACTGCCGTCAGCACGAAGAACAGTATCATCATGAATGGATGGGCAATCGAAACATCGACGAAGAACGATGCCGTGATCAGAATGATCGTGCCGATCATCAACCCCTTCGTCGCAGCCGCGCCGACATAGCCGGCAAGGATTTCCGTCATGGAGACAGGTGCGGACAGGATCTCGTAGATCGTTCCGGTGAACTTCGGAAAATAGATGCCAAATGACCCATTGCCGATGCACTGCGTGAGGAGTGTAAGCATGATAAGGCCGGGCGTGATGAAGGCACCGTAAGATACGCCTTCCACCTCCTGAATGCGCGAGCCGATCGCGGTGCCGAACACGATGAAGTAGAGCGAGGTTGAAATCACAGGAGAAACAACGCTCTGCAGCAGCGTGCGGCGCGTGCGTGCCATTTCGAAAAGGTAGATGGACTTTATGGCTTCGAAGTTCATTTCTGTCCTCCTACCAGCGCGACGAAGATATCTTCCAGCGAGCTCTGGCGTGTCGAAATATCCTTGAAATGCATACCGGCCGCCGAAAGGGCTGAAAGCAGATCGGCAATGCTGTTATGTTCGCCGTTGCCGTCATATTCGTACGTCACCCTGTATCTGTCTTCTGACAGTTCCAGATTGAAAGGCGCGAGGCTTTCCGGCAGAGCCTGTACGGGCTCGGTCAGTTCGAGTGAAAGCTGCTTTCGACCAAGCTTTTGCATCAGCGCTGTTTTTTCTTCCACCAAGAGAAGTTCGCCGCTGTTGATGACGCCGACGCGGTCGGCGATCTCTTCGGCCTCTTCGATGTAATGGGTCGTCAGAATGATGGTGACGCCGGTTTCACGCAGCTCCTCCACCACTTTCCACATGTCGCGACGCAGTGCGACGTCCACGCCCGCCGTGGGCTCATCCAGAAACAGCACCTTCGGCTCATGCGCCAAAGCCTTGGCGATCAGCACGCGACGTTTCATGCCGCCGGAAAGCTCGCGCAGCATGTTGTCTTTCTTGTTCCAGAGCGACAGCGATTTCAGGATGCGCTCGATCAGGGCAGGATTCTTCTTCTGTCCGTGAAGCCCGCGAGAAAAGGATACCGTATTCCAGACGGTTTCGAACTGGTCGGTCGTTAATTCCTGCGGAACAAGCCCGATCAGCGCCCGCGTCTCACGGAAGTTCTTGACCACATCATTGCCGCCAACCAGCACGGTACCGCCGCTGGGATTGACCAGACCACAAATGATGGAGATCAGCGTGGTTTTGCCAGCACCGTTTGGGCCGAGAAGCGCAAGTATCTCTCCCTCCTCGATATCGAGGCTTACGCCCTTCAGGGCCTGAAAACCGTTGGCGTAGGACTTCGTCAAATCTCGAATAGAAACAATGGATTTCCTGGAAGAATTCATAGGGGATCTTTCAACACGAGCCAGTTCGAAAGCATATAACGCATGGCGCGCGAAAGTGTGCATGGAGATTAGAGATAATATCCAAGAAATCACGCTCGCCTATGAGAGTTCAATTGCAGTGGCGATAGCCTGACTTGCGGGTTCGCAGATCGAAATGGAAATGGTTCCAGTGGTTCGGGTCGCTGCCCGGCCCAAGAACCGTTGAGAAATATTTGCAGCTATCGCTGCGGACCGCCTTCAGCAATCCCTTTTCGCGGAAGGCAAAGAAGCTCTTCTTGCGAACGTCGATTTCCTTGCCGTTCTTAAGTGTGATCGTACCGATATCGATGGCGTTGCCACGCGCATGTTCCGACCAGGGATTGCTGGAACGGGAATTCATCTTGCGGCAGGAATAGCCGCCCATCGGCGTGATCCTCTCCACGCCCGATAGGTAGCGAAAGCGCGAGGACGGGACGAGCTCGAACTTTACCCACTTGGCGAAGGCGAGCGTCACCTGGCAGTTGAGCTTCACCGCAGGACGTACTGATACTCCACTTGCCAGCCCGCTCAGTTCAATAGGGTAATCGATGCCGCAGGTCGGGCCATCAGCGATCCGGGCCACATCGCGAAACGCGACGCCCAGCCTGCGAAGCTCTGTGCGGCAAGCTATTTCCGATTGCGGCATCATGCCCGGAGGTTGCGACATCCGGTTTTCCTGCATCGGGTTTTGCGGCATCAGCATGGCAACGTCCTGAACGGGCGCGCGGCGTGATTGACCTGGCTCCGGTGGCGGAATGAGGCGTGACTGACCTTGTTGAGCGGGAAGACCTGGCGATGAGCGCTGGCTGCCCATAGCCGAGGCAGGAGGGGCATCGGCGGAAATGTCGATATCCTGCTCTTCTGCCAGACTGCGACCCGGCGAAACGCCGAGGCCTTCATCCATGTTGACGCCGGAATCTCCTTCCGCCATCGCTTCCGACATCTCACTTGACGTTGCCTGCCCGCCGCTCAGACGTGCCTGCTGTGCATCGAGCGTCGAATATTGCTGACCCGATGCGCCGTTCAGCAATGGATCGCGGGAAGGGGCGCTGTAGGATGGCATGGGTTGCGACAGCGCCACGCTCTCATCCGGCTGGGAAAACTGAACTGCTGCTGGCGGAGCGGCGTTGTAATTCCGCTGGTTGGATGAATGAATGGAGCTGACGCGCGTTTGGCCGTCGACTTCGGCGGGAGGTACAAGCCCCTCCGCCGAACACGACACGATCACCGTGGACATCATCAGCAACGTCACCAAGCGACGCGGAAGGGAAACATACGCCATACCTGAACCTGCACCTTCAGCGGCCGCGATCTGCGGCAATCCTCAGGAATCCTAAATAAATTTGGTGAACAAATTCTTGCTAGGGGTGCTAGCTTGTTTCAGTTTCGGCGTTTTTCGATACGACACCGCCGTTGAAGATGAAGGCCGGTGTCGGCAGCGGGCGCACGATGCTCGCTGCTGGATAGGGATATGCGTTACGCGAAAGATCGTTTGCGAGGCTGAACCACCTGCACGTCTTCAACAGCGGGAATGCTCTGCAATACCCGCTTGGCAGGCAGGATCGCGATGACCTCGGTGCCCTCGCGCAGCTTTGATTTGAGCAGGAACTGACCGTCATGCTTGGCGAGAATCGCTTGTACGATGGGAAGGCCGAGACCTGTGCCCTGTTCGGCGCTTTTGATGGCGATGGAACCCTGACCGAAGGCGGAAAGGACGACCGGGATTTCCTCCTCCGGAATACCTGGGCCGTTGTCCTTGATCGACACATATTGTCCACCGCGAGCCGTCCAGCCTGCCTTTATGGAAATTTCGCCCCCCTGTGGCGTGAATTTCACGGCGTTCGACAGAAGGTTCAAAATGACCTGACGTATTGCCTTCTCATCGGCCCACACATGCGGAAGGCTTCCTTCGAACTGCTGCCGGATGCCGATGTTCTTGGCCCGTGCGCGCAACTGGATCATCCCTACGCAGTCTTCTGCAATTTCCAGAACCGACACCGCCTCTTCATGAAGCTCGTATCGACCGGCCTCGATGCGGGACAGGTCGAGAATTTCATTGATGAGATCCAGAAGGTGCTGGCCGGAGCGGTGAATATCGCCGGAGTATTCCTTGTATAACGGATTGTTCAGCGGTCCGAGAA
This sequence comes from Agrobacterium larrymoorei, assembly GCF_013322225.1. Lineage (GTDB taxonomy): Bacteria > Pseudomonadota > Alphaproteobacteria > Rhizobiales > Rhizobiaceae > Agrobacterium > Agrobacterium larrymoorei_A. The sequence continues at coordinate 21,869 of NZ_JAAMFB010000015.1, read as the reverse complement.
CCTCGGAGGCCATGACCTCGGAGAAGCCGAGAATGGCGTTGAGCGGGGTTCGCAATTCGTGAGACATGGAGGCGAGAAAGCGGGATTTGGCCATGTTGGCTTCTTCCGCACGCCTTCGTGCCTCGTCCGACATGGACTTTGCGACTTCAAGCTCCGCGATAAGGTCGTCCTTCTCGGACTGGAACGACAAAAGCTTGATGCTGGAAAGATGTAGCCGCTTGGTGACATGCTGGCAAAACAGCATGGCCATGGCAAACATCAGCGCCAGACCGATATCCATGGGGTCGCGGGAAATCGCCGCCATGACGCTGAGCGCCATGAGCACCGGCAGAAATGTCATCAACGTCGCTTTTCGCAACATGAAGTTCGACATTGCCGTGATCGAAAGCGCGATCAACAGGGTCGCGCCCTTGTAGAACATCAACAGGGCGTGGTCGTTTGTCGGCATCTGCTGCACGGCGAAGATCGCCCAGATCAAACCGACGATGATCTGCGCCGCCAGAAACGTATTGTGCCAGCGGGGCGCGCTGGCCGCAGTCATCTCCTGGCGTGATGCCTTTCGTGCAAAAAAAATCGTGAGAGCATGGGCGCTGAGCGCGAGGATCGTCCAGCCGACGATCTGGACGTCGCGGCTGATGTAGACGCCGACAACCGTCGCCAGAGTGATGAAAAGGGGCATGATCGTCGCCCCCTGCAGCGTCTCCGCCACATGCATTTGCAGCATGTCCCGCTCAAAAGCGCTCGTTGCCACGGGTCCGTACTGCAGCCGTTCGCGTGTCGACTTGACGGTATCGAACACAGCTTTGTTGCGCCGCGTGCGAGACCGGTCGACGATATTCTTGTCGGCAGTGATACTGGCGCTCTTACTCATATACACAACGAAACCAATACGGGACGCTTGCAGCCTAACGGCAAAATATTAAGAAGATGCTGCCGTGAAAGGATTTGTTTGCCATTTCTGAAAAGGGTTTGTTCTTACATGAGACGAAAGTCAGGCAGGCCGTTTCGGCTGTTGAAGGATGGCGTGATCGCACTGGCCATCGTCGTAGCCGGGGCGCTGATCACGGCGAAGCTGGACGGCTTCGGCGAGCAGCGCTTTACCGGCCGGTTCGCTGCGGTCGATGGTGACACGATTTCGCACGACGGTCAGCGATTTCGCCTTATCGGTATCGATGCACCGGAACTGCGCCAGACCTGTTTCAGAGGTGAGGATGTTTGGCCCTGCGGTGATGCGGCCAGAGATCGTCTAAAAAGCCTGCTGCAATCCGCATCGGTAGAATGCAGAGGAAACAGCAAGGACAAATATGGTCGCCTGCTGGTGCGGTGCTCGGCAAACGGACAGGATGTGGCAGGCGGCATGGTCGCTGCCGGACTGGCAGTTGCCACGGAATATTTCCTGTTTTCAAGGGAGCAGACGGAAGCCAAAACGAAGGGAGCCGGAATTTGGAGCGGCGACTTTCAGCAGCCGAGGGATTGGCGGCGGGAGCACAAGGCGGCTGACATGGATACGCCATTTGCCGGCATGCTTCAGTTGTTCCGCCATCTGGTGGGGTGGTAGAAATAATCATGACGGAAAATGTGCTCCAGAACGGAAACCAGCTTGAGCAGCTGAGACGGGATATTGCCCGATGTCGGCTTTGCCGGGATGCTCCGCAAATGGGCGAGAAACATCGCCTGCCACATGAGCCACGTCCCGTTGCGGTTATTTCTGCCAAGGCTAAAATCCTGATTGCCGGGCAGGCCCCGGGGCTTCGCGTTCACGAAAGCGGCTTACCGTTCAATGATGCTTCTGGCGATCGCTTGAGGGATTGGCTGAATGTAGACCGCAAGACATTCTATGACGCCGACTGCTTCGCCATTGTGCCGATGGGTTTCTGCTTTCCCGGTTACGATGAGAAGGGAAGCGATCTTCCTCCCCGTTCGGAATGCGCACCACACTGGCGAGAAGCCGTTATAAATGCCATGCCGCAGATCGAGCTGGTTCTAGCGGTGGGCCAATATGCGCAGGCCTGGCATTTGCGGGAGAAGAGGCTGAAGACGATGACGGAGACCGTTCGGAACTGGCGGAGTTATCGATACGTCAACACCGGTCTTCCGGTTCTGCCGCTACCGCATCCCAGTTGGCGCAACAGCGCGTGGCTGAAGAAAAATCCGTGGTTTGATGGGGAAGTTTTGCCCGTACTTCGCAGCGATGTGGAAAGACTCCTCATCTGAAACAAATTTCTTTTTTTCTCTTTTTTTTAGTGTAAACAGAGGAAAATAATTCTGGAGGAGAGTTGATTGGACCGCCTGGACCGTAAAATACTGCGCATATTGCAAGAAGACTCCACCCTTGCTGTTGCCGACCTTGCAAAGAAGGTGGGCCTTTCGACAACGCCATGCTGGCGTCGGATTCAGAAAATGGAAGAGGACGGTGTTATCCGCCGTCGCGTCGCCCTGCTCGATCCGGTTAAGGTGAACACGAAAGTCACCGTTTTCGTGTCCATACGCACGGCGTCGCATTCCATCGAATGGCTGAAGCGCTTCTCCGAAGTCGTTTCTGAATTCCCTGAAGTCGTTGAATTCTACCGCATGAGCGGCGATGTCGATTATCTGCTGCGCGTCGTTGTGCCGGATATTGCGGCCTATGACGCTTTCTACAAGCGCATGATTGCGAAGATCGAAATCCGCGATGTCTCCTCGGCCTTTGCCATGGAGCAAATCAAGTACACGACCGAACTACCGCTGGATTACATGCTGCTGGACAATCCGAAGTCCGGCGAAGAGTGATCAGGGGCGGGGCTTCTGCCTTGTTCCAGCGCTGAGCACCAATTGAAAAAGGCCCGAAAGCAGCGTCGCTTTCGGGCCTTTTTGTTTCCTATGCGGACGTCAGTTCTGCGCTACCGGACGAACCAGCGGTGTGATGCGGCGTATGGTTACGCGGCGATTTTCCTGACTCGGGCCCAGTGTCTGGACCTTCAGATAGCGTTCGCCATAACCCTGCGTCGTGAGGTTTTCCGGCGGAATGCCGTAAACTTCGGTCAGCACGCTGGCAACGGAGGACGCGCGCTCGTCGGACAGAACGAGGTTGCTTTCATCCGAACCGACAGCATCTGTATGACCTTCGATGAGGAAGGTTTCTGCCGGATTGTTTTGCAGGACCTTGTTGATGGCGTCCGCGACCTTGCGCAGCGACTGCGCCTGGCTCATCGGAATTTCCGCACTGCCTGTCGCGAAGGTGATCGTATCGAGGTCGATACGGCGCACCATATCGCGGACGCGGGCTGAGTAGCGAACCTCATCCATCGTGTAGACCCGCTGGACTGGCTCCACCGGCGGCTGTTCGAGGAAGCGGTAGTAGTCGCGGTCCTCGTCCGAAGACGTATCGATGATGTATTCGTTGACGGGAATACGCAGACGCAGCGGCGGCAGGTCGAGACCCGGATCGCGATAAACATATTCACGGTCCGGCTGGTCGACGAGTTCCGGTGCGTAGAACAGCACATATTCACGACCACGCGCATCGATACGCGAACGCTGGATCACGTCACCGTAGCGGTTACGGATGGTGACGACCTGCGTGCGATCCGGGCGCTCGATGGTTTCGCGGTAACGGTCACCCGGCAGGCGCTCGTAATAGGGCTTCGCACCATCGCTGATGAAGCGGTCATCGTCGTTGCCGCGAACGACGACGCGGTCGCCGAACTGCAGGAAGACGCGGTCGCCCATGTCGCGGTCACGCGGCATGTCGCGCGGACGCCATTCACGAACACCGTCTGGACGATCGAAATCGGGACGGCGATCGATGCGCTCACCCTGAACATTGGTGATGTTCTGAATGTTGATCGTCGTGTTTCCCCCATCACGGCGGGCGGCAGCCTGCGCTTCGGCGTCGGAGGTCGGAACCTTGAAGTCCTGAACCTGCTCGCGTTCGCGACGGCGCTGTTCGCGAAGCTGCTCGTTGCCGCTGCGATAGGCTTCCTTGTCGCTATCGAGAACCGCTGCACCCTTGTCTACGGGCAAAACAACGGTATCAGCAGACTTGGATGGGTCCTGCGCAATGGCGCGGGCCTTATCAAGCTGCTCCTTCGTCATCGGTTTCGCTTCAGTCTGCGGCGTTACCACCTGAGCAGGAACGGCTTCGCCAGCCGGAGCCTGACCGGTTGTTGCGCCGTCTGCTGCTGCGGGCGGAGCGCCCGGCACTGGTGCAGGCGCAGGCTCGCCGTTCTGTCCGCGCGGTGGGCGCGGCTGTTCGGAAGGCTGCTGGCCCGGGGCGGGGTTCGGCTGTTCAGCGGGGGCAGGGGCGCGTCCAGGGGTTGGCGGCTCTGCGGGCACAGGGGCCTTGCCTGCCTCAGGTTCTGGTGCAGCCGGCTTCGTTTCCGGAACAGCCGGCTTTTCAGGCGTCGCTTCGCCCGCAGCGGGCTGGGTTTCCTGGTTTCGGCGCGGGCGTTCGCCCTGGCGCTGTTGCTGCTCGGCTCCGTCGGCGGCAGGCTGTTGATCGCGCTGGCGACGAGGACGTTCCTGTTGTTGCTCTGGCTGTGCTTCGCCAGTTGTCGCGTCGGGCTGGGCATCGCGGCGGGGACGCTGCTGGCTCTCGCCATCCTGCGGCTGTTGTTCACGCTGGCGGCGCGGACGTTCCTGCTGCTGCTCCGGCTGTGCCTCTGCGGGCGCTGCATCTGGCTGCGCATTGCGGCGTGGGCGAGGGGCGGGCTCTTCCTGCTGGCGTTGCTGGGTTTCCGCTTCCGGCTGAGGCTGCTCACGCTGCTGCTCGCGGCGTGGGCGTTCCTGCTGCTGTTCCGGATGTGCTTCGCGGCGCGGACGCTCCTGCTGTGGCTCGGGGGCTGCTTCAGGCTGGGCTTCACGGCGGGGGCGTGGTGCCTCTTCCTGTTGCTGGCGCTGCTGCTCTTCGCCCGACTGTTCACGGCGCTTGCGTGGAAGCTCCTCCGGATTTGGCTGTTCCGCCTGCGCAAGGATTATCGTTCCCTCGCCGGGCACGAAACTTGCCTGCTGGGCAGGGCGCTCGGACAGATGAGCCTGCGAAATATTGGCTGCCACAACCGGGTCTACTGCAATCGCTATCGACATCAGGGGGAAAACCACCCCGGTCAGCAGTTTATTTTTATTAAGCATGGCGCTTCCTCTTTGCCGTCAATTATTGTCATCGCCTGTCCCGCGGCACTCGGGACTGCTCCGCGCACAATGGCGCTTAACAACGCGTGAACCATTATCTTGTTCCCGATCATGAACAGGCTTGGCTGTACTGGAAATGAACAGAAAGAGGCGATTTCGTGGACGAATTGCGGTATGGGACGGGAAGGAAAACATTCATGTTGCATTTTTTAGACAAGGATAAGACTATCCCTCAATCGCAGTCATAACCCATTGGGATTATAGACGTGCGACACACATGTCCGTTCGGAAAATATAAACAAGCCGACCGGAATTGGCTAACAGAGAGGATCGCAATGCTCACTCCCACCCGCTTCATTGCTGCTGCATCGTTTGCTGCGCTGTCGCTTTTCTCCGGCGCTTCCATGGCGCAGGACAAACTGACGATCGGCACTGAAGGCGCTTACCCGCCCTTCAACGTTTTGCAGGCCGACGGCACGCTGACCGGTTTCGATATCGATATCGCAAAAGCGCTGTGCGAAGAAATGAAGACCGAATGCACATTCGTCACAAACGACTGGGATGGCATCATCCCCGCACTTCAGGCGAAGAAATTTGATGCCATCGTTGCATCCATGTCGATCACGCCGGAGCGTCTCGAGAAGGTCGATTTCTCAAAGAAGTATTACAACACGCCGCCAGCAATCGCCGTGCCGAAGGATTCTCCCGTCAAGACCGTGGAAGAGCTGAAGGGCAAGACCATCGGCGCGCAGGGCTCCACTACCCATGCAAACTATGCGGAAAAGCATCTGGCCGATTCCGAGCTGAAGCTTTACCCAACGGCCGACGAGTATAAACTCGATATAACCAACGGGCGTATCGATGGCGTCATCGACGACATCGTCGTTCTTTCAGAGTGGGTAAAGTCGGACGCAGGCGCATGCTGCAAGATCCTCTCCGCGATGCCTGTTGACGAGGAAATCAACGGTCAGGGCGCGGGCATTGCCGTGCGCAAGGGCGATACCGCGTTGGCCGACAAGTTCACGGCTGCAATCGCTGCCATCCGCGCCAATGGCAAGTACAAGGAAATCAACGACAAGTATTTCGATTTCGACGTTTACGGCCAATAAGAAACACTTGTTCTGTTGAAATCTGATGGCGGAAGGGTTGCCCTTCCGCCATTTTTGTTTGAGAACAAAATAATAAAAGAAAACGCAACTCGCGGCAAAGACCGCAGGGGAAATTGGCATGAGCGGAGCATTTTCCGCCATAGGTTCGTTCTGGACCTATCTGACGTATCTGTTCGACCCATTTTGTGGGCCGGTCGGCATCTTCTCCCTCTTCGGAAATGGTACGCTTGTTGCCTGCGGCGATGCCGGTTGGGGTGACGAGATTGCCTTTGGCGTGAAGGTGACGATTTCGGTCGCTCTGGCAACGCTGCCCATCGGTCTCACCATCGGCTTTCTCATTGCGCTTGCCGCGCAGTCTCAGGAAAAGTCTCTGCGTCTGGCGGCTGGTATCTACACCACCATCTTTCGTGGACTGCCGGAGCTGCTGACCCTCTTCATCGTCTATTACGGCATGCAGATGCTGCTCCAGTCTGTCGGCAGCTACATTGGATGGTCCGGTCCCATCGAGATCAACGCCTTCGTTGCGGGCATGATCGCACTCGCCGTGGTATTCTCGTCCTATGCCTCGGAAGTGCTGCTTTCTGCCTTCCGCGCCATTCCAAAGGGGCAGTATGAGGCAGGTCACGCTCTCGGTCTTTCCCGACCCCGAACGATGGTCTTCATCATCATCCCGCAATTGATACGCATTGCCTTGCCCGGAATGACCAATCTCTGGGTCATCCTTTTAAAGGATACTTCTTATGTGTCGATCATCGGACTTGCCGATATCGTACGCCAGACCGGCATTGCCGCCCGTGTTAGCAAGGAAGCTTTCTTCTTCTACGGCATTGCCTGCCTGCTTTACCTCGTACTCGCGCTTCTATCATCGATAGGCATCGGCTTCATCGACCGTTGGGCGAAACGCTCCGAGGTGCGCAGATGAGCCAAATCGATCAGTTGATACCGGCGCGCCCGGCACCGCCAGCGCCTCCGCAGGGCATTTCCATCGCCAGGATCATTGGCGTCGCCATTGTCGGTCTTTGGCTGGTGCTTGCGATTTCTCTCCTTCTCTCCCTCGTCCTCGATTGGGATTGGGACAAGTTTGACCGCTATGGTCCACGCTACCTCGATGGACTGCTTACGACGATCTCGCTCGTTGGCCTGTCCATCTTGCTGGGTGCGTTACTGTCGCTTCCCATTGCGTTCGCGCGGATGTCCAAGAACCGCATTCTCGGCGCGATTTCATATGCTTATGTCTATGCCTTTCGCAGCACGCCGCTTCTCGCACAGCTTTTCCTTATCTATTACGGCCTGGGCGGTTTCCGTCCACAGTTGGAAACGGTTGGTCTTTGGTGGTTCTTCCGCGAGGCATGGTATTGCGGGCTTCTATCCCTTACGCTGAACACCGCAGCGTATCAGGCGGAAATTCTGCGCGGCGCAATCGAGAGCGTGCCGAAGGGGCAGCATGAGGGAGCGGCTTCGCTCGGGCTTTCCAAGCCGGTCACGTTCTGGAAAATCACGCTGCCTCAGGCGCTCATCGTGGCGCTGCGACCTTATGGCAACGAAATCATTCTCATGATCAAGGGTTCCGCAGTTGTGTCCATCGTCACCGTTTACGATCTTATGGGCCAGACACGCTACGCGTTCTCTCGTACCTTCGACTATCAGACCTATCTATGGGCAGCGATTTTCTATCTCACGATCGTGGAAACCCTGCGTCATGTCTGGGGCTGGATGGAAGCACGTCTCACCCGACATCTGAAGCGATGAGGATCGCTGGCAGCACTCTTACGAAGGTGTTGCTAACATTATGATTTCAAATGGTTTTTTAGGCGAATGTTATTGCTTGGTAAGGTTCGCTTAACCATGTCATGTTCCCATGGTCTGGTTACCTCCACGGTATTGAAGACCAACAAGAACGGGAGCAGCCGCCATGAACAAGGACATGGAAATGATGCTGAAAGGCTATGGCATGACCACAGCCGAAATCTTCTATCACATGCCCGATCACCCCGTCGTTCTCCAGAGCTATGTCTGGCAGAACTATGATCTTGCGCCGGATTTTCCGGAGATGAAGGGTTTCCTGAAATTCTGGCAGGAGACACTTGATGGACCGCTTCACTCGGTTCGCTACGTTCATCGGAAGCTTATTTCCGCACAGGAATGGCGCTCGCTGAAGGGCGAATTCATTCTTCACTGACGCCATTAACGGATTGCGCCATCGGGCATTGCAGCTTACAGCAGGCATCGATTTTGATGCTATAGCCGGATGTGCGTGATGACCAAGAACCAGAAGATCGATGAAGAGGCGCTCGCCGAGGCCTATAATCGAGCGCTTGCGCTGGAAAAGGCGGGCGATATCGATGCCGCCGTCAAGGCCTATGAAGAGGTTTTGGCAATCGACCCGGAAGATCATGGCGGTGCTGCTGTGCGTATCGCCGCCATGGGACGGGGCGAAACGCCTGCAAAGGCACCGGACGCCTATGTCGAAACCCTCTTCGACCAGCACGCGGAAGCATTCGAGGATATTCTGGTCGAGCAGCTTGGCTATGCCGTCCCGATGATGGTTCGCCAGCGTCTCCAGACGCTAGAGCTCGGTCCGTTCAAGCGAATGCTCGATCTTGGTTGCGGCACCGGCCTGACCGGTGAAGCTCTGCGCGACATGGTGGAAGACATTACCGGCATCGACATTTCCGAAAACATGGTCGAACTGACGCATGAGAAGGATGTCTACGAGACGCTCTATGTCGCGGAAGTCGAGGATTTTCTCGAGGACAATGATGACGAGTCCTTCGATCTCATCACGGCAACAGATGTCCTGCCTTATCTCGGGGCGCTGGAGCCATTATTCTTCGGTGCCGCTGAAAATATGGACAAAGGCGGCCTGCTGATCTTCTCTTCGGAGACGCTGCCGGAGGAGACCATGGCTGGCCGCCCTTATATCGTTGGGCCGCATCAGCGCTTTGCACATTCCGAAACCTATGTGCGTGAACGTCTTGCCGCCACCGGTTTCGAACTGGTCGACATCACCGATATCAATGTTCGCATGCAGGACGGCAAGCCGACGCCGGGACATCTCATCATTGCGCGCCTGAAGTGATGATCTTGAGGCGCGGCGATTCAGATTTCCGCCGCGCTTCTCTTTTTCATTCGATCCCGGCTTTTACACGAAGCTGAAAACGATAAAGCACGCCACCCCGGCAACGATCGGGAAAACAATCCTCCCAAGCGGCCTCTTCAACACCGCCCCTGCTACGAAATCGAGTACCAGAAGTACGGCGAAGACAATAAAGGCTGCGACAAGGGGTGACATCTGTGTGTCCCTTTTCTATCAGGTCAGCGCAACTGCAATTTCCGCCGCCAGCCTTGCATTGTTGCGAACAAGTGCGATGTTCGTTTCAAGGCTTCGACCGTCTGTGATCTCGAAGATTTTCGCAAGCAGATATGGCGTAACGGCCTTGCCGGCAATTTCATCTTCCTGCGCGTGAGAGAGTGCCCGGCTGATGTAAATCTCCATCTCCTCGCGGGAGATTTCGCTTTCCTCGGGCACAGGGTTTGCGACCAGCATGCCGCCGTCGATACCGAATTGTTCGCGGGTGGTCTGGAAATTTGCAATGGCCGCAGGGCTGTTGAGCGATAGCGGGCTTGCAAGGCCTGAAGAGCGCGACCAGAAAGCGGGAAACTCGGTCGAACCGAAGGTCACCACCGGCACGCCCTGAGTTTCCAGCACTTCCAGCGTCTTCGGAACATCGAGGATTGCCTTGGCGCCCGCGCAAACAACGATGACGCCCGTGCGAGCCAGCTCTGTCAGATCAGCGGAAATATCGAAGCTTTCCTCAGCGCCGCGATGAACGCCACCAATGCCGCCGGTGGCAAAAACCTTGATACCCGCGTGCTCGGCCGCAATCATGGTTGCAGCGACCGTCGTCGCTCCGGTGCGTCGCTCCGCTATCGCAAAAGCGATATCGGCGCGGGAGACCTTCATGGCATCCTTCGTCTGCGCCAGGGCTTCCAGCTGTTCTTTCTCAAGGCCGATATGCAATGTGCCATGGATGACCGCAATCGTCGCCGGAATGGCACCTTGATCACGAATGATCTGCTCCACGCTCTCCGCCATCTGGATATTGCCGGGGTAAGGCATGCCGTGGGTTATGATGGTCGATTCCAGTGCAACGATAGGCGCGCCGCGTTGCTTTGCTGCGGCAACTTCTGTGGAATAGGCGATGGGTAGAAGCGGTGGGATGATTTTGCTCATTTGTCTTTCCATATTTCTTGAGAAATGTCTCACAACATTTCCGCAGGCGGCACAAGTGCGAGCGCCTCATTGAGTGTGTCCGGGCAAAGGTGAGGGGAGGTCGCGGATGATGACTGAACGGTAATCGCCGCCGCTGCCGCGCCATATCTCAATGCTTCACCGATGGTTTTACCGCTGGTAACTGCCATGAGGTAGCCAGAGGCCATGGCATCTCCTGCACCGGTGACATCCTTTACCGTTTCAATTTTGGGCGGTCTCAGCACCGCCATTTCCCGTTCTGAAAATGCAATCGCCTGTTCTGCTCCGCTGGTGACGATCCCGCCGCGTAGTCCCAGCGCTCTGAGAACATCCGGCCAGTCGCGCGCATTGTCTACATCGTTTCCCGTCAATGCGCGTGCCTCGGCCTCGTTCATGAATAGCATGTCGATGTTGGTAAGCGCAGCTTTCAGTCTTACGATCTTTGCCGGTGAAATGCCGATGGCCGCAAGCGTCTTTCCGCAGGCCCGTGCCGCTATGCCAATCGCCTGCAAGGTGTCTTCCGGCAGGTTTGCATCGCAAAGAATGATGTCTGTCGCCATAATGGCATCTCGAACAGCACGAACGCGCAGCCTGCGCGGCGTGAAAAGACGGTAAAGCTCCATGTCCGCGATTGCGATCACCAGATTGCCGTCCCGCTCCAAAATGGCGGTATAACTCGGTGTTCGCCGGTCCAGAAACGTGAAAGGTGTGTCTTCGACTCCCGCTTCCTTGGCGGCCAGGGACACGGTCTCGCCAGCGGCATCACCGCCACGAGGTGCAATAAGGCGGACGTTCAGGCCAAGGCGGGAAAGATTGCGTGCCGCGTTGAAGCCACCGCCGCCTGCCTCTTCCATCCAGGAACCGGGATTGCTGGCGCCCAGGACAGTTTCCGTCCCGATCGTGCCGCGCCGGTCTATGTGGGCGCCCCCCAGGATGAGTATTTTCTTCACGTTTTCCTCCCTTTTCGGAGCGCGAACAATCCATTCCGATTCGGCCAAACGTAGCGCGCAATTGGCCTTGGATGCATCTCCGCTGAGAGTTATCCAGAGAAAAAACAAAAGCAGAACGAACGGCTTATCATTATTTGTTTTCAATAGCCTGGAGAGGCGTTGTGAAATGAGAACAAATAGAGTACATACTCTTTCAACACTGCTTCGTTGCCTGTGCGGCTTCAATAACCTAAAGGTGGTTCAGATGGCACAAAATTCTTTGCGTCTTGTTGAGGATAATTCGGTGGATAAAAGCAAGGCACTGGAAGCGGCGCTCTCCCAGATCGAACGTTCGTTCGGCAAGGGATCGATCATGAAGCTCGGTTCCAATGAAAATATTGTTGAAGTCGAAACGGTTTCCACAGGCTCTCTCAGTCTGGATATCGCGCTCGGTATCGGTGGTCTGCCGAAGGGACGCATCATCGAGGTTTACGGGCCTGAAAGCTCTGGTAAGACGACGCTTGCGCTGCAGACCATCGCAGAAGCGCAGAAAAAGGGCGGCATCTGCGCATTTGTGGACGCTGAACATGCGCTCGATCCGGTTTATGCCCGCAAGCTTGGCGTGGACCTTCAGAACCTTCTTATTTCGCAGCCCGATACGGGCGAGCAGGCGCTTGAAATTACCGATACGCTGGTGCGCTCCGGTGCCGTGGACGTTCTCGTCGTGGACTCCGTTGCTGCCCTGACCCCTCGCGCCGAAATCGAAGGCGACATGGGTGACAGCCTGCCGGGTCTTCAGGCGCGTTTGATGAGCCAAGCGCTGCGTAAGCTGACCGCTTCGATTTCCAAATCGAAGACGATGGTGATCTTCATCAACCAGATCCGTATGAAGATCGGCGTCATGTTCGGTTCTCCGGAAACCACGACGGGCGGCAACGCTCTCAAGTTCTACGCTTCGGTTCGTCTCGACATTCGACGCATCGGCGCGGTCAAGGACCGTGAAGAGGTGGTCGGCAACCAGACGCGCGTCAAGGTCGTGAAAAACAAGATGGCGCCTCCTTTCAAGCAGGTTGAATTCGACATCATGTATGGTGAGGGCGTTTCGAAGACCGGTGAGTTGGTCGACCTTGGCGTCAAGGCGGGTATCGTCGAAAAGTCAGGCGCATGGTTCTCATATAATAGTCAGCGCTTGGGGCAGGGGCGTGAAAACGCAAAGATTTTCCTGAGGGACAATCCCGCGGTAGCGGATGAGATCGAGATGGCGCTTCGCCAAAACGCCGGACTTATTGCTGACAAGTTCCTTCAGAATGGTGGACCTGAGGCGGATGCGGACGGGGTTGACCCGGAAGCATAACAGTTTTGCCGAAGTCTGTTTCGGCAACTTGTGTCGACTTCATAAGCTTAAGGCCGCATGATCTTTTTCATGCGGCCTTATTTGTGTTGTAACGTGGTGCTGTTTGGCTGGACAGGCTGGATCGTGGACGATAAAAGCCAGTGATTTTTATGCTATAGCCGCGCGCGCGTGGCCATGAAGGACTTCGTATGAGCGGTGTGAATGAGATCCGGTCGACCTTCCTCGACTACTTCAAGAAGAACGGCCACGAGATCGTGCCCTCCAGCCCGCTGGTGCCACGCAACGATCCGACATTGATGTTCACCAATGCTGGCATGGTTCAGTTCAAGAACGTCTTTACCGGTCTTGAAAGCCGTCCATATTCCACCGCCGCAACATCGCAGAAGTGCGTTCGTGCGGGTGGCAAGCACAATGACCTTGATAATGTCGGTTACACGGCTCGTCACCACACCTTTTTTGAAATGCTGGGTAACTTCTCCTTCGGTGACTACTTCAAGGAAGAGGCGATCACCCATGCCTGGAACCTGATTACGGGTGAGTTCGGGATCGACAAGAACCGTCTTCTCGTCACGGTTTACCACACCGACGACGAGGCTTTTGATCTCTGGAAGAAGATTGCCGGTTTTTCCGACGACCGCATCATCCGCATTCCGACGAGTGATAACTTCTGGGCGATGGGTGATACCGGTCCTTGTGGCCCTTGCTCCGAAATCTTCTACGATCACGGCGACCATATCTGGGGCGGCCCTCCCGGCTCTGCCGATGAAGACGGCGACCGTTTCATCGAGATCTGGAACCTCGTCTTCATGCAGTATGAGCAGGTGACGAAGGAAGAACGCATCGATCTGCCGCGTCCGTCCATCGATACCGGCATGGGACTGGAGCGTATTTCCGCGTTGCTCCAGGGCAAGCACGACAATTACGACACCGATCTTTTCCGTGCATTGATCGAGGCCTCGGTCGAGGCGACCGGCGTTCCCGCCGAGGGCGACAAGCGTGCAAGCCATCGCGTGATTGCCGATCACCTTCGCTCTTCCGCATTCCTCATTGCCGATGGCGTGCTGCCATCGAATGAAGGCCGCGGATATGTCCTGCGCCGCATCATGCGTCGCGCTATGCGTCATGCCGAATTGCTGGGTTCGCGTGAGCCGCTGATCTGGAAGCTGCTGCCTGCTCTCGTTCAGCAGATGGGCCGCGCCTATCCCGAACTCGTCCGTGCCGAAGCGCTGATTTCCGAAACGCTGAAGTTGGAAGAAACCCGCTTCCGCAAGACGCTCGAGCGCGGCCTCTCGCTGCTCTCCGATGCAACCTCGACCCTCCACAAGGGCGATATGCTGGACGGCGAAACCGCATTCAAGCTTTACGACACCTATGGCTTCCCGCTAGACCTGACGCAGGATGCGCTTCGCGCCCGCGAAATCGGCGTGGACATTTCCGGCTTCACCGATGCGATGGAGCGCCAAAAGGCGGAAGCCCGTTCGCATTGGGCAGGCTCGGGTGACAAGGCTACCGAAACCGTCTGGTTCGAACTGAAAGAGAAGCTCGGTGCCACCGAATTTCTTGGCTACGATACGGAAACCGCCGAAGGCGTCATCTTGGCCATTGTGAAGGATGGCAAGTCCGTAGAGGCTGCTGCTGAGGGCGAGAGCGTGCAGCTTGTCGTCAACCAGACGCCGTTCTACGGTGAATCCGGTGGCCAGATGGGCGATACCGGCATCATCTCTTCGGACAATTCCGCGTTTACGGTTTCCGATACGCAGAAGAAGGGCGAGGGCCTTTTCGTGCATGTCGGCATGGTGTCCAAGGGCGGCCTCAAGCTCGGTGATGAAGTTCAGTTGACCGTCGATCACGATCGCCGCTCGCGTCTTCGCGCAAACCATTCCGCAACACATCTGCTACACGAGGCATTGCGCGAGGTACTTGGAACCCACGTTGCCCAGAAGGGCTCGCTGGTCGCTCCAGAGCGTCTGCGTTTCGACGTTTCGCATCCAAAACCGATGACGGCTGAAGAGTTGAAGATCGTTGAGGATATGGCGAATGAGATCATTCTTCAGAATTCGCCGGTCGTCACCCGACTGATGAGTGTGGACGATGCCATTGCCGAAGGCGCAATGGCCCTGTTTGGCGAGAAATACGGTGACGAGGTACGCGTCGTTTCCATGGGCACGGGTATCCATGGTGCCAAGGCCAACCGTTCATACTCTGTCGAGCTCTGCGGCGGCACCCATGTTGCCTCTACGGGGCAGATCGGTCTCGTGCGTGTTCTCGGCGAAAGCGCGGTGGGCGCGGGCGTGCGCCGCGTTGAGGCAGTTACGGGGCAGGGTGCATTCGCCTATCTCGCTGAGCAGGATGAGCGCGTGAAGACGCTTGCATCTTCGTTGAGAGTCCAGCCTGCGGAAGTGCTTTCGCGCGTCGAAACCTTGCTGGATGAACGTAAGAAGCTTGAGCGTGAACTGGCGGATGCGAAACGCAAACTGGCCATGGGCGGTGGTTCTGCTGAAGGCACGAGCGGCGACGTCAGGGAAATCGGCGGCGTGAAGTTCATGGCGAAGGCGATGGCTGGTATCGACGCCAAGGAACTCAAGGGCCTTGCGGATGATGCCAAGACGAGCCTCGGCTCAGGCGTCGTTCTGCTGATTGCAGTATCCGAAGATGGCAAGGCCAGCGCTGTTGCAGGTGTTACCGAAGACCTGACCTCTCGCTACAGCGCCGTCGATTTGGTCCGTACCGCATCTGCCGCACTCGGCGGCAAGGGCGGTGGCGGTCGGCCCGACATGGCTCAGGCAGGCGGCCCGGATGGTGCCAAGGCAAATGAGGCAATCGAAGCGGTCGCGGCAACTCTGGCTGGCTGATTGCCCTTTTTTTGGAGGCTGCTTTCTGCCTTCCGCATACGACATCATGGGGACGCCATCGCGTCCCCATTTTGTTTTCGGATATCAGTTCTGACGTCACGCGTCTTTTGCCTTCCGGCGTCGGGAGACGAACCGCTGGGCTTACCCTGCCGGTACTTTCCGGTTTGGTCCGAAGCTGTGTGGTGTAATTCTTGAGACTGCCTTGCCCGGGTCCGATGCTGTTTGTCGGCTTTGCTGTGAACTGGACATGATTTTCGTGACGGTGGACGTCGACGCCGCTTGGCGTTCATCGACTGTTGTCATATCAGCCTCAAAGGCCAGAAGTCGCTTTGAGATCGCAGCGGAAAGCACTGGTTCAAAGTCGGCATTCAGCCAGCTCAAGTCACTGTGACAAAACCCTCGACTGGCAGAGACATGTCAGCCTTATGCCGGAGGAAGCGGGTCATGACGGAGCCCTGCTAAGCAACGTTAGAATTTCTGCGCGGAAAAGAAATGCGAGAGGGCTCCAGAAAACAAAGGTGCCCAGGTGCCAAGGCGACTAAAGATGGCTCTACATTTCAACAATAAGAAAACGAAAAGCCCGCCGAAATTCGACGGGCTTTTCAAATTCTACGGTCAAGCCACACACGGCGGCATTGAGGCTGATCTTATTCAGCGTCGCCTTCGGCGGCCTTCTTCTTGGCCGGAGCCTTCTTTTTAGGAGCGGCTTCTTCGCCTTCAGCGGTATCTGACTTGGCAGCAGCCTTCTTCTTGGACGTAGACTTCTTCGGGGTTTCGCCTTCTTCAGCGTCGTCAGCCAGAAGCTCTTCCTTGGAAACCGTCTTGTCCGTGACGGAGATTTCCGTCAGCAGCTTGTCGATGACCTTTTCTTCGAAGATAGGTGCGCGAAGCGAAGCGGAAGCGCCGGGAGTGTTGCGGAAGAAATCGAGGATTTCCTTCTGCTGGCCCGGAAACTGCTGCAGCTGCTCGAACAGCGCGCGCTGCATTTCTTCTTCGGTAACCTCTACACCAGCCTTCTCGCCGATTTCGGAGAGAACGAGGCCAAGACGAACGCGGCGTTCAGCCAGCTTGCGATATTCTTCGCGTGCTTCTTCTTCCGTGGTGTCTTCGTCAGCGAAGGTCTTGCCGGACTGTGCGAGATCGGTGTTGATCTGACGCCAGATGTTTTCGAACTCGGCATCAACGAGGCCAGCAGGCGTGTCGAACTTGTAGAGTTCGTCGAGCTGGTCGAGGATCTGACGCTTTACCTTCTGGCGCGTCACGTTGCCGTACTGACCTTCGATCTGGCTGCGAACGATTTCCTTCAGCTTTTCAGCCGATTCGAGACCGAGCTTCGTTGCCAGTTCGTCGTTGATCTCAACGGCTGCAGCAGCGGCGACTTCCTTGACAGTGATGTCGAAGGTTGCTTCCTTGCCTGCAAGTTCAGCAGCTGGATACTCGGTCGGGAACGTTACGGTGATCTGCTTTTCGTCGCCAGCCTTGACGCCGACGAGCTGGTCTTCGAAGCCAGGAATGAAACGGCCAGAACCGATTACCAGTTCAGCATCTTCGGCAGCGCCGCCATCGAAGGCTACGCCGTCGACCTTGCCGAGGTAGTTCATGGTGACGCGGTCGCCGTCAGCGGCCTTGCCCTTCTTGGTTTCGTAAGTACGGGCGCTTTCAGCGATCTTGAGGATCTGCTCGTTGATCTCGTCTTCAGAGACTTCAACGACTTCGCGCGTAACCTTGATGCCGTCGTTCGACTTCAGCTCGATCGCGGGAATGATCTCGTAGGAAAGGTTGAATTCGAAATCAGCTTCCGCAGCGAGAATCTTGTCGGCTTCTTTTTCGTCTTCCGTCATGGAGATGGAAGGCTGGGTCGCAGACTTTTCACCACGGCTGGAAAGGATTTCGGAAGGCTTTTCGCGAACGAGTTCGTTTACGAGATCGGCCATGATGGACTTGCCATAGACCTTCTTGAGGTGTGCGGCAGGGACCTTGCCTGGACGAAAGCCGTTGATGCGGACCTTGTCCTTGGCGTCTGCGAGGCGCTCATCCAGACGGGCCTTCATGTCAGCAGCCGGAATGACGACCTTGATTTCGCGCTTCAGCCCTTCAGCGAGCGTTTCGATAACCTGCATTTTCCATACCTTCACATCATGGCGGCGGTGCTCAGACAGCCGTTGGTTTCGAATGAGCACAGCGCCTGAACCTAAATTCACCGGCCGTAGCTATAATATCTGCATGCATGGGCGAAAAAATGCCCCAGCCTTGAGAAGCGGCGAAGCAACAAACTTCGTGCCATCTTCCCGGCGATTCAGATGGTGCGGGTAGAGGGACTCGAACCCCCACAACTCTCGTCGCCAGAACCTAAATCTGGTGCGTCTACCAATTCCGCCATACCCGCGCTCTAAATCCTGCATAAACAACATCTGGCCCAAAAGGCCTTCCGGAGCGCGGCGTCTCTATATCACCCGTTTTCGAGAGCGCAAAGGAAAAATGACGGAATGGAAGCCCTATTTCCAACGGTTATTATCACCGCCGCCCGATTTTTATGAGAAGGGATGGCAGAAAGCATCGTGTCATTGATGATCGACTGCGGCGAACAGCCAGAATCAATGGCGGATTTACAGAGTCGCGCGATGAGAAACTGGCCAATCCCGAAAATCGAGTTCGTAAAACCTCACATTTACCCTGACGCGCGGCGGGCCGTTACAAAGCTTCGCGAAATGCCCATTTTGATGGCAAATTATGCAGATATTAACGTTTGGTGCCGCGATCCACGCCTAGGAATGCGTCAGGCGCATAGGTGGCATACTTCATTGTCTATTTTTGTTCCCGCTAAACCGATTATATTTAGCTTCAGAAAACGAATTCAGAGCTGATCCCAAGCGGCTCTGACAGATGGAACGAAGGAAACGACCATGAACATTGCACGCTCGCTGAACAACTGGCGCAAGTATCGTCAGACCGTAACTGAACTTGGCCGCATGAGCGACCGCGAACTGACAGACCTCGGCATCGGCCGCAGCGATATCCGCCGCGTCGCACGTACCGCAGTCGGCATCTAATATCTGCTTACGCGGTCGCTGGACCGCGTGATTGAGGATATCCTCCCAAAAGGCCCTGAGCTAACGCTCCGGGCCTTTCTTTTTGCGATCTTTCTAGTTTCCATTACATGGGCGTTATCGTGAAAACGAAATCCCGCATAAAAGCAGTGGCGCGCAGCCTTGTATTCGCTGCCGTGAAGTGTAGCCCGACCACGCGTTGTCGCACGCCCTCAGCGGACCTGATTTCCAGCAAAGCTACGAAGCGTTTGCTGATCGCTGCATTTTTAAAACGTCGTCAACCGAACCATTCAGACAAAAGAAAAACCCGCCGAAATTTCGACGGGTTTACTATCGGTACAATAGTGCGGGTCTGTCGCACGTTGTGCCTATCGCTCGGTCGCTCGACGCTTGGGAGGTCGATCAGGTCGAGTGACGGTTACGCTACTGATTAGCGGAACGAACGGGCAGCAACGTTACGAATGTCGTAACGGGTCAGGCCGATATCGTTCAATGCCTGGTTGGAGAGGCTGCCAAGCTCGTTGAGTGTGCGGTGGTAGCTGATCCAGTTCTTTGCGATGCGAAGCGGGTTC
Organism: Agrobacterium larrymoorei; assembly: GCF_013322225.1. GTDB lineage: Bacteria > Pseudomonadota > Alphaproteobacteria > Rhizobiales > Rhizobiaceae > Agrobacterium > Agrobacterium larrymoorei_A. The sequence continues at coordinate 2,645 of NZ_JAAMFB010000015.1, read as the reverse complement.
ATGGTCGTTTCCTCAATATTTGATGGTTTGATCTTCAAAATCTGTTTGCCGGACTGCAGGTCACCTGCGTATTCGGCTGGTGAGAGTTATATAGCTCCACAGAGCGTTGAATTGGAGTGCAGATTTTGAGCGACTGCCATGCATTTGTGCAGAGTGTCGACTAATTTTGCAGCTTTAACTCTAATGTGCGCAGATTTTAAGCTGCGGGCAAACGCCTGAAAAATCGGTCAAAACGGGTATCGCATCAAGATGTGCGGAGTATGGGTTGGATGACGTGCGTTGAGGTCTGCGGACCAAAGTTGAAGATTTTCGTAGGGCAGAGCTCGCCGATCTCTTCGATCATCGAGTGCGCGATATGTCTCCGGGAGACATGAGGCGGATATATAAGTCAGTTCGCTTACCGCTCTGTCATCCCTGCGAGTCCTTTGCGCCCGCGAGATGACGTCATCGAGACGCTGTTATCGCTCAAAAGAAAAACCCGGCGCGAAAGCCGGGTTTTCCAATCACTAGTCGTAAAATCAGATCAGGCAGCCATTGCGACTTTAAGGTTTTCGTCGATCTTGTCGAGGAAAGCCGTGGTGGAGAGCCATGGCTGATCCGGGCCGATGAGGAGAGCGAGGTCCTTGGTCATGAAGCCGGCTTCAACTGTTTCGACGCAGACGGTTTCCAGCGTGGAAGCGAACTTTGCCAGTTCCGCATTGTCGTCCAGCTTGGCGCGGTGTGCGAGGCCACGGCTCCATGCGAAGATCGACGCGATGGAGTTGGTCGAGGTTTCCTGGCCCTTCTGGTGCTGGCGGTAGTGGCGTGTCACCGTGCCGTGTGCCGCTTCAGCTTCAACCGTGCGGCCATCCGGAGACAGAAGAACGGATGTCATCAAGCCGAGCGAACCAAACCCTTGCGCAACAGTGTCGGACTGAACGTCGCCGTCGTAGTTCTTGCACGCCCAGACGTAACCGCCGGACCACTTGAGAGCGGAGGCAACCATGTCGTCGATCAGGCGGTGTTCGTAGGTGATGCCGATTTCGTCGAACTTCGCCTTGAATTCCGTCTGGTAGACTTCTTCGAACAGATCCTTGAAGCGGCCGTCATAGGCCTTGAGGATGGTGTTCTTGGTGGACAGGTAAACCGGCCACTTGCGCATCAGGCCATAGTTCATGGAAGCGCGTGCGAATTCGCGGATGGATTCGTCGAGGTTGTACATCGCCATTGCCACGCCAGCGCTCGGCGCGTCGAATACGTCCTTCTCGATAACCTGGCCGTCTTCACCGACGAACTTGATCGAGAGCTTGCCCTTGCCGGGGAACTTGAAATCGGTTGCCTTGTACTGGTCACCGAAAGCGTGACGGCCGACAACGATCGGCTTCGTCCAGCCTGGAACGAGGCGTGGAACGTTCTTGCAGATGATCGGCTCGCGGAAGATGACTCCGCCGAGAATGTTGCGGATCGTGCCGTTCGGGCTCTTCCACATCTGCTTGAGGTTGAATTCCTTGACGCGGTCTTCGTCCGGCGTAATCGTCGCGCACTTGATGCCGACGCCGTGCTTCTTGATGGCGTGAGCAGCATCGACCGTGACCTGGTCGTTGGTAGCGTCGCGGTTTTCAACCGAAAGATCGTAGTACTCGATGTCGAGATCGAGGTAAGGCAGGATCAGCTTGTCCTTGATGAGCTGCCAGATGATACGGGTCATTTCGTCGCCGTCGAGATCGACGACCGGATTGGCTACCTTGATCTTTGTCATGAATTCCTCACCTTCGAGAACGATTGCGCCGGGAGCGCGCTATGCGGAAAATATCCACGGGCGCTATAGCATCGCAAGCGTTGAACGCAAAGCCATGCCCACGCTTTTTTGGTGTTGCTAAAACAACCCTGGGCGCATTGCTAAAACGGGATTGCGAATTACAGTCTGGCGAATCGCTTACGCAGGGTAAGCCGCCAGTTTTGGGACATCACCATGCAGAAAATTCTGCTCGCCACCGCCGCCATTCTTTTCTCCTGCAACGCCTTTGCTGCCGAACCGACAGAGCCGGTGAAGAAGATCATGGATATCACGGTCAAGAACTGGTCGGGCGAGGCGGATGACTGGAAATACATTTTCGACGAAGATTTGCTGACGACGCTGTTCAGCAAGGAGTTTGCCGAGAAATATCGTGAAGCGTCCAAGAAGCCTGCCTATGAGGCGGACGCCGGAGAGAAGGGCGACCCCTTCGGTTACGACGTGGTGACGAATTCGCAGGATGGCTGCCCGTTGCAGGATGTGAACATCACCGCCGCTCCCGCCAAGGATGGCGTTACGCCCGTGGCCGTCAAGTTCAAGCTCTGGGCCTGCATGGATGAAGCCGACATGAAGGCGACGGTGGATGAGGTCGGTTTCGATGTGATCGATGAGAATGGTAAGCCGGTCATCAATGACATCCATCGCGTTGGCGACGAAGGCCGGGATTCTCTGCTTCAGGAAATGGCGAATATCATCAAGGGTGAGTAGGCGCTCCCGAAGAGTAAAGGGTGCGTATCTCCCGACGTCATCAACTCTGTTGAGCTAAATCCTCTCTGAGCCTTGCGTTGATGGTTATGATGATTTTGCGCATGGTTGCTGCGATTGCGACGATGGGTGGTTTTCCGTTTTCGATGAGGCGTTTGTAGAAAGG
>NZ_JAAMFB010000051.1 GCF_013322225.1 Agrobacterium larrymoorei | reverse complement strand
GTTTTTGGGTTCTCAACCGAGGCGGATCAGGATTAAAATAACAGTATCATGATACTGTTATTTTAATCCTGATCCGCCTCGGTTGAGAACCCAAAAACCACCTGCTTTCCTCCCATTTTTCGTGCGCATATAGCCAATTCCCTTCGTTTTCAGTGGATTCTGTAGCCCTCTGGCTGATTTCGCCCAAAATTACGCAAGCTTATTTGGATCGTCGGCAAACTTAATTGCTAACAATTTATATATTAAACACACCAGCTCGATCTGAAAATATATATTTCTATATATGCAGTGTTGTAGATTTAGCAATTTTATATTTTTGTACCTTACCTTCTGCTCCACCTCCTCCCGCCAACAAGACACAACTATTCGTTTGCGCAGCTCATCAAGCTCGCATCATCAACATTCATTGCTCGTCCAATCAGAGATCAACGAGCCATTTCAACGGGGCGCTGAAAGCTACCTCGAAACTTTATATGTGTGGCACCTCTCAGCGCCCCCAAACTACCGAACCTCAATTCCAGCCAGCATCCGGGCCCGTACGCCAAACTGAAATGTAATGCTTCTCGTCTTCCTACTGCTCTGCCTCTATTCGTATTCAAACTCAGCCATGATCGAAACGACTCAATGCGCAGCAAGAGGCCCGTTCAGCCTATAGGGTCACCAACGGGTTATTTCCGCCTGCACAGCGAGTATTCCGTTATCGAGCTTCGTTCAGGTGGCCGAGTAACCAACCAAAACAAAACCCGCCGCTGCATCACCTGATATCTTCAGAGCGAGTACGGCAACTTCGAAGAATATAAAGGAAAAAACTCTCGCTGTAAATCAAAATATGAATATTTTCCTATTTTGATTTACTCAAAAAAATCAGCCAAAGTTCTCCAACTCACCTCCTACAGGTGTATCTGAAAAAACTTTGCTTTCTCACTTAACGAACAACTGGTTTAGGACAACAGCGAGACGGTGACCAGCGGATGACAAACGAGAGGAGATAAGCGGCCAATGATCGACGCAGTAACTGTCGGGAAGTACCCAGGGCTGAGAACTGCCTCTGAAAAACCCTGAACTAAAAATCTCGTCCCTTGCTGCATCTCTGCTTTCTATCGCCCACACAGCAGGTTCAGCGGTACTCACATTAACCGCTAAATCACTAATAGCCTGGGCTACGGCAATTGGCTTGAGAGAACGTTCCGCAATGCATGTTTTATCCCAAACGTAGTGGAGGCTAAGCACATTGCCCTTATATGATACAGCCACTTCGCCTCCAGTGTTTACGCTAGCATGTAGGGGCTGATGGACATCCCCCACGAAATGCACCAAATATTTTAGTGCCAACATCTTTGCCTCCACAGGGGCATCTTTTTTCTTAAGAAGGCTAATGTCAGAGGTGGCTCAGTTTGTTTGAACAGTTTCGGGCGTTTCGCTAAGTGGATTTCCGCCTCGATTATGCCGCCACCATCATTGGCGTCAGCGCGTTGAAGT
>NZ_JAAMFB010000024.1 GCF_013322225.1 Agrobacterium larrymoorei | reverse complement strand
CAAAGCTGAACTGAGAACCGCTCTTCATCGCCATGCCACCGCCCCTTCGATCGCTCACAAACAAAGTGAATCATATTCGTCGGGTTTTGCAATGGTCCCACAGGGGGAGAGGAAAAGACCGCACCGCTTCGATGCCATTTAACCGTAGAAAAGGCCGTGAGGGTGCGGCTGGGTTTATCTCTCCCCTTGTGGGAGAGAAAGCAATTTCAACATCTTAGCCAAAGGCTAAGTGTTAGAAATTGCCAGTGAGGGGTTGCGCTTACGCCGACCTCGCCATCACTTTCAAGCCGCCTGCCTAACCCTCGCTGCCTCAGCCTCACCCACATTGAACCGGTTGACCAGCACGGAGAGCGACTGGGTGGCGTCGGAGATTGCCTGGCTGGCGGCGTTGGTTTCTTCCACCATGGCAGCGTTTTGCTGGGTCATCTGGTCGAGGCTGTTGACGCTGGTGCTGATTTCCTGAATTCCGAGAGACTGTTCGCGTGAGGCGGTGGCGATGCTGTCGATGTTCACGTCGATGCGGGTGACGACCTCCTCGATCTGTGCCAGCGCCGTACCGGTGGATTGCACCAGACTGACGCCGGAGGCGACTTCCATGCTGGATTTTCCGATCAGTTCCTTGATTTCGCGGGCTGCCTTGGCGGAGCGCTGGGCAAGCTCGCGCACCTCCTGCGCTACGACGGCAAAGCCCTTCCCGGCCTCGCCCGCGCGGGCGGCTTCGACGCCTGCATTGAGCGCCAGAAGGTTGGTCTGGAAGGCGATTTCGTCGATGACGCCGATGATGGAGCCGATTTCGCCCGAGGCACTTTCGATGCGCTGCATGGCGGAAATGGCGGTGCCGACGATTTCAGAGGAGCGGGATGCCGAATGGCGCGCTTCCTTTGCCAGATTGCGCGTGTCATCCACCCGTGCCACCGAGGTCTTGATGGTGGAAGCTACCTGTTCCAGCGCGGCTGCGGTCTGTTCGAGGGCGGCTGCCTGCTGCTCGGTGCGACGGGAAAGGTTATCCGCAGCACCGCGCATTTCACTGCCTTGCCCGTGAAGCTGGCCGGTTTGCGCCAGTATCTGGCCTAGCGTAGAGCGCAGCGTTTCCACCGAGCTGTTGAAATCGTTGCGCAGGCTCTCAAAACGGCTATCGAAGCGGCGGTCGAGCGTGACGGCGAGATCGCAATGGGACAGGCGGTTCAGGCCGCTGCCCAGCTGTTCGATGACGAAGCGAAGGTCATCGGCATCCGACAGGCGCTCCGCCTCGCGCCGTTCCCGGTCCGCTTCGGCGGCGGCGCGGGATTGCTCCGCCTCTTTCTCCAGCCGCAGCTTTTCAACGCCCGCATCGCGGAACACAGAAAGCGCACGCGCCATGGCCCCGATTTCGTCTGCGCGCTTGTGGTGGCGGATTTCGTCATCCAGCTTCCCACCCGCCATATGCGACATGGTTTCGGTAATATAGCGGATCGGCGCGATGGCGCGGCGTCTGAGAAAGACGGTGGAGCCGATGCACAGCAGGATCAGGATACCACCGAGAGCATAGCTGGAGCCCTGCAGCAGCTCCGTTTCGGAAGCTGCGTAATCCTCCCGCGACTTGCCATAGACGGTGCCCATTTCCACAAGTTCGTTGACCGACTTTTCATGATCGTGGAATTTATCGCGCAACTGCGCCATAGCCGCGTTGACCGCAGAGCTGTTGCCGGAAGACAGGGCGTGCAGGGTGGCGCCGTCCAATTCCTTCCAGAACGCATCGCCCTTGATCAGTACGTCATTTTGCAGCTTCTGCTTCAATTCATCGGGGAGCGTCGTGCTCTTCCAATATTCGCGGCGCTCCTGATACTGCCGGTTCAGCTCCGCGATACGTGTCTCGTTCGCAGGCAGTGTCAGCGGGTGTAGCGCGCTCTCATTGGCCAATGCATAGGTCTCGATGAGGTAAAGCGGTGGCGGAAGAATATCCGCGATCAAATCCTTGCCGTCGACGATCTGCTGATAGATCGGGCCGTTGACCTTCAGCCTGCTCAAGGCATCGGCACCGGTCAGAAGCGTAAGAACAACGCCCGCTACAAGCGCCAGACCCGTGGCCGTTACCACTGCGGAAAGAGATAGTTTCATCGGATGTGCTTTCGGAAGGATCGAATTGACGTAAGGGTAAGTAATTTGATGACAAACATTCTACGATTAATTTCATCGTATACTTGCAGTAATAGCGTTTATTAATAATGAATAAGCGAGTGCGTCTTTTTATTAGAATTTGTAAATAAATAAGTTCTGTTTTTCTTACGTGAGCAAATAATGCCGTAGACGCGGCATGGCGATATGGACTGTCGATTGCAATTTCTAGAATATGCCGCTTAATCTGGTGGAGATGCTACTGCCGCGATACACATCGTTTCTGTCATCTGAGTCGTGCAGGAGGCGTGAAAACTCCAGCTCCAGCTTTCGATCCTTGCCGGTATCGAATGCCAGCGTGGCGACCAAGCGCCGCTGGGTCGAGACATTGTCGTAATAGACCCATTCGTTCCGGCTTCGCTCCAGCGCCAGATCGGCGGTAAGCTTTTCCGTGAGCTTCGTCTTTATCACCATTTTCCAGCGATGCTGAAATTCCGCGATTGGATCGTCCAGATCGAATAGAGCGTAGTCCTGCGAATAGCCCGCAGCAAGGGCGATACTGTCATGAAGCTGCCATTCGGCCTCGGCGCGCAGGTAGGGACGCGTGCGCTTCACCTCATTGCTTATCTCGCTGCCGCGAAGCGTGGTGAAGCCGACTTCGCCCAGCACCGCAAACCGTTCGCCGAATTTTCGCCCGAAGGCCAGGGAGCCGCGCAGGTTGGAGGCGGGGAAGCGCTCATAGATCTGCTGCTGGTTCTCGGGAACCAGAGCCACATTATAGGCTCCCGTGAGCCCGATCTCGCCACCGGCGAATTCGCGCAGATGTTCTGCCTTGATGGCCGCCAGCGCCTCGTTCGCCTCCAGCCGCGCCGTCATGATGCCTGCGGGGCGAAACCGGGCCTTTCCTTTCAATAGCGCGGTATAGCTGCCCGAAAGCGTTGTCCTGCCGCCAAGCGCCGCAAGGGTGACGGAGGTCGAGAAATCCAGCTTGTGGTCCAGCTGTCGATAGGTGACGAGGTCTTTCAGGTCCGGATCGACGATGTCGCCCGAAAAGGCGCGGGTGCCGCGCATCTGCATCTGCCATTCCAGCCGGTCGCTGACCTTTTGCGACAGCGAAAAATTGACCCAGCTATTATGTTCAACGGCAAAGCGATAGCGCGGAACCAGCACTTCCTGATGGTTGAAGGCGTAGCCGAATTTCGTGCCGTCCCTTTCCAGTTCGCCTTCGAAGCCGACGGTGGTGCGCAGGCTGAGAGCCGCGATATTGCTGCGGTCGCTGAAATAATTCGTGTCGTAGGAGGTCTCGGTTTCATAGGTGATGCGGGGATCGGCAAGGGCGGCAGAAGCGCTGGACAGGCATGCGGCAAGAATGACCACGCTCCGCAAATGCATCGATATCTCCAATGGCTAATTCAGAGATATCTTATATATAGATGGTTAATAATGTTTGAGCGCGCCTCGCGATGCAGCCTGCGGTTTCAGCGCCAAGTCATTTCAAGAAGACGAGAGATTGGTTTGTTAGAATTATATTAAAATCAAAAATGTTAGTATTAACAATTCATTATAACATTAGCATATGCTTGCATTAGAATCGTCTAATTGTACTGTCCGGTCACGCCAGACGGCGTTGATCAACAGCTTAGAGGAGAGTTTAATGCTTACGAAAATCGCTTGCGCAACTGTCGTTCTCACCGCCATCTCCATGGCACCTGCCCATGCAGGAGGCCTGCTCGGCGGCCTTCTGGGCGGCAATGGCAACAAGGGCGGCCTGATCGTCGTATCGCCGAATGTCAATCTTGGCCTCAAGGGCCTCTTGTCCAACAACAGCCTGCTGAACGGCAACAAAACCGGCATTCTCAGCGGCATTCTGAATGGCAACAGCACGTCGGTCGATGGCATCGGCAACCACAACGACAACGACCGCGATCGTGGCTACGGCAAGAAGAAGCGCCGTTACTGAGATTTGTTATCATGGGGATACTGGAGGGGGGCCGGGTTGGTCCCTCTTTTTTTGTGTGATGGTGGTGGCGGCAGCAAGACCCCTCACTTGCAATTTCTAACACTTAGCTGACGCTAAGATGTTGAAATTGCTTTCTCTCCCACAGGGGGAGAGATAAAACCAGCCGCGCCGTCGCGGCTACTTCTACGATTACGTGGTATCGAAGCGGTGCGTCTTTTCCTCGCCCCTTGTGGGAGAGGATAGAAAACCTCGATCTTCGCAAAGCGAAGTCATAGGTTTTCTCGGGTAGAGGGGTTTTCTTGCTACCCATCAAGCCGAAATATCGACAATCCCGCAATCGCCTGCTTCCGATGCGAAGGCCAGCAGCTTGCCGGTGCTGCTCCATGACATCGAGGTGATCGCGCCCTTGCCGGGGCGGCGTAACAGGGCTTCCTTGCCGTCTTCCACACGCACACCGAGGACCATGCCGTCGATGAAGCCTATGGCGAGAACGTCTTCCGCAGGGTGGAAGGCGACGTGGGTGGCCATGATGTTGGCGCGGCTGCCGAGTTCGAGCGGTGCCTTGCCCATGGGGCCGTCCTTACCCGCGAAGGGCCAGACGATGGCGGCGGGTGCGCCGGAGGAGGCGAGCCACTTGCCCTTGGCCGACCATGACAGCGATTTCACCTTGGCGGGATAGCCGGTCATGCGCATATGGCGCGATTCCATCCCGGCCTTGGTCGCTTCCAGCTTCCAGCCGTGCAGGGCATTTTCCTGCATGGTGGTAACGAGGAACTTGCCATCGGCGGAAAAGGTGACGCCGGTATGTGCGCCTTTCCATTCCAGATCGATCGGGTCTCCTGCCGTTGCCACCCAGTGCAGGGTGACGCCATTGTAGCGGGCGGCTGCGATGCGCAGGCCTTTTGGCGCAAAGGCAATGGCCTCGACCGTGCGGTCTTCCTTGAATTCCTTGGTGGTGCCATCGCTCAGGCGCACGAAGCTGGATTTCCCGACGCCATAGGCGATGGCGTTCTGCGGGCCGCCTGCCACAACGCTTATCCACTTGCGCGAAACATGCGCCAGTTCCGTCACCGAGCCATCGTGCCCGATGCGCTGCACCTTGCCGTCTTCCCCGCCGGTCAGCAGGGTTGCGGAATAAGGATCGCGGATGCAGGTGAGAAGACCCTGATGGGCTTCCGTTACCTTCTCGCCACCGTCCAGCCGGTGAATGGAGCCAGCAGCGGTGGCGAAAATCGGGATATCGCCCAGAAAATGCGTCGCGACGACGTGGCCTTCAAGGTCAAGAGGAGCAACGGTGGGCATGGGCAACAAGTCTTTCGTATGTGGTTGTTATGGTGTTGGGCTGCGCCCTCTGTTCGTCATGCTCGGGCCTGTCCCGAGCATCTGCCACGCTGCAACACTTGCAACCTGGTCAGATCCTCGGGACAAGCCCGAGCATGACGGAGGTCTTTGGGCCGTTACGCCTTCACTTCGCAAGCGCGGAAACTGTTTTCCAGCTTTTCGCGATCCAGTTCGCGGCCGATGAAGACGAGGCGGGTTTCACGCTTTTCGCCGTCCTTCCAGGGACGCTGGTGGTCGCCCTCGATGATCATGTGGACGCCCTGAACCACATAACGCTCGGCATCGTCCTTAAACGCGATGATGCCTTTCAGGCGCAGGATTTTAGGGCCATCCGTCTGCGTTACTTTCTGGATCCACGGGAAGAAACGCTCCGGGTTCATCTCTCCGCCGCGCAGGGAGACGGACTGAACCGTCACATCATGGATGGGCGAGGGGGCGTGGTGGTGGTGCCCGTGGTCGTGATCGTGATGATGGTGATCATGGTCATGGTCATGGTCATGGTCATGGCTGTGATCGTGTCCGCAATCCGGGCCGCAGACGTGATCTTCGTGGCCGTGTTCGAGGAAATGCGGATCGTTTTCCAGCGCGCGCTCGAGATTGAACGCGCCCTGATCCAGCACGCGGGCAAGATCGACGCCCGAGCGTTCTGTCTTGTAGATGCGCGCGGACGGGTTGATAGCGCGCACGATATCCTCGATGCGGGCCAGTTCTTCCGGTGTCACGAGATCGCTCTTGTTGATGACGACGACATCGGCAAAGGCGATCTGGTCTTCGGCTTCGCGGCTGTCCTTCAGGCGCAGTGGCAGGTGCTTGGCATCGACCAGCGCAACGACGGCATCGAGTTCCGTCTTGGCGCGAACATCGTCATCCATGAAGAAGGTCTGGGCGACGGGAACCGGATCGGCAAGGCCGGTGGTTTCCACGATGATGCCATCGAAACGGCCCGGACGACGCATCAGGCCTTCCACCACGCGGATCAGATCGCCGCGCACGGTGCAGCAGACGCAACCGTTGTTCATCTCGTAGATCTCCTCGTCGGATTCCACGATAAGGTCGTTGTCGATGCCGATTTCGCCGAACTCGTTGACGATGACCGCATATTTCTTACCGTGATTTTCAGACAGGATGCGGTTGAGGAGCGTGGTCTTGCCCGCGCCCAGATATCCAGTCAGCACGGTGACGGGGATCGGCTTGATGGCAGCGGATGTTTCGGTGGTTGCTTCGGTCATGGAAAACCTCGAAATGAAAATGGCCGTGATCGGGCCTTGAATGCGTTGTTGTCCATATAGGCGCGCGGGACAGTCAGTTCAAAGAGAATCTGTTCAAGAATTCTGATCCATGGCTTGAAAGGTTTTCATGTCGAAGGCATGAACGTCCTCCAGCAGTTCCTTCAGCCCCCGGACCGAATGGGCAATGATCCTCTCGCCCTTTTCGGCGCTGGCCACACTGGCATTGCCCGCCACGCCCTGATCGTTCAAATCCGACATCATCCAGCCGAAAGCATGCGGGCCATAGGCACGCAGATGCTTGAAGCGCTTGGCGAATTCACTCTGGCGCGAGGGGAAGTGTTCGGCCTTTTCCATATCGACCCTGTCCGGGTGGAGCGCCAGCATGGCGGAGGTCTCGATATCGCCGCCATGGATATCGATGGCCTTGTCCTGCGGTTCTATCAGCCCTTCCGGCAGGCCGAAGCGGGTCCAGCTGGTGGCAACGGCAAGCATTCCGAAGCGAAGGCGGGCTTCTGTCGCCACGATGGTCATCAGGGGTGAATTGCCGCCGTGGGCATTCAGCATAACGAATTTGCGGATACCCTTGGCGTGCTGCGCCTCGGCAAGCCCGAGCCAGCGGTTTACTGCTTCGTCGAAGGCAAGCGTCTTCGTGCCTGGTACGTTCATATGCTCTACCGAATAGCCGACGGGTTCGACGGGTAGAAAGTCTACGGGGAGACTGGCGGGTAGAGCCTCTCGCAACCGTGCGACGATGCCCTGCGCAATCAATGTGTCTGTTTCGAAGGGCAGGTGCGGGCCATGCTGTTCATGTGCGCCCAGCGGTAGAACGGCGATGCGCTCGTCAGACATTCCGAATCCGGCTGTTATCTTTTCGTCGTCAAATTGCGTGTATGTGTTTGGCATCTGGCGATCTGCGCCCGTATTCGTTAAGTGTTACAACATCATATAGTCTTTTTGCGATCTGACACAAAGGCACGCGCTGAATGAGCAAGGACAAGCTGGCCAAAAAGGACAAGTCTTCCAAGAAGAGCAAATCCGGCAAGAAAAAGGATTTGTCCTACAGTCCCGAAGAGCTGGCCCAATCCATTACCCAGGCGGCGCGTTCCATGCGCACCGTGCTTTCCCACAACCTTGCCTCCAGCGGTCTCTATGCCGGGCAGGATGGCGTCATTCTGGCGCTTTCGCAGGAAGGCAGCATGACGCCGGGGCAGATTGCCCAGAAGCTGGGCGTGAAAGCGCCGACGATGACGCGCACCATCGGGCGCATGGAGGCGCAGGGTTTTGTGGAGCGTAGCGCGGGTGACGGCGACGGTCGTCTGACGTTGGTGAAGCTGACCGAGGCGGGCGCGCAGAGCGTGGAGCACATCAACACCTCGCTTGCCAATTGTGGCGCCCGCGCCATCGAGGGGCTGTCGGCCAAAGATGTGAAAAACGTGGTGAAGCTGTTGAGGGCAATCGACGCCAACCTCCAGTCCGTTGAATTAATCGATTAAATATTTTAAAAAGCTATCATGCTGCTGCGGTAAATCTTTAAAAACGTTGCCAGTCCGGTTTAAATTGTTTAGTCACAATTTAAACGCCCACTAGGGATGAGGGTGGTTTGCGTTGCGGAGGGGACCAATGGCGCAGAAGATAAAGCTATCCACCATTGCTGAAAGCCTTGGGCTTTCCACAGCCACGATATCGCTGGCATTGCGTGACAGTCCGCTTGTGGCTGGCGATACGCGGGAGAAGATCAAGGAGCAGGCGCGGGCATTGGGTTATATCTATAACCGCCGCGCGGCCAGTCTTCGTACCTCCCGCTCCGGCATCATCGGTGTTGTCTTTCATGATGTGATGAACCCGTTTTACGGCGAAATTCTCAAGGCTATCGAAAGCGAGCTGGACCGCAGCCGCCAGACGTTCATTCTCTCCAACCATTATGACTCGGTGGAAAAACAGCGCAATTTCCTCGAAACACTGCTGCAGCTCGGCAGCGACGGCGTCATCATGTCGCCTGCAATCGGCACGCCGACCGAGGATCTGAAGCTGGCGGAAGAAAACGGAATGCCCGCCATTCTCGTTGCCCGCTCCATGGATGGGGTCGATATGCCGACCTATCGCGGTGACGACGCTTACGGCATATCGCTTGCCACCAATCACCTTATCAGCCTTGGCCATCGCACCATCGCCATGGTGGGCGGTACGGACCAGACCTCCACCGGCCGCGACCGCTATCAGGGCTATGTCAATGCGCTGCGCAAGGCGGGCATCGAGGTCGATCCCAACCTGCGCATTCCCGGCGCGCGCTCGAAGCAGGGCGGGTTCGAAGCTGCGGTGAACTTTCTGTCGCTGCCGCAAAAGCCGACCGCTGCCGTCTGCTGGAACGATCTGGTCGCCATCGGCCTGATGAACGGCATTTCCCGCGCCGGTTTCGTGCCGGGCAAGGATATTTCGGTGACGGGTTACGACGATCTGGAGGAGGCCTCCATCGCTACACCTGCGCTCACCACCGTTTCCAACGGTCAGGCGGAAGTGGGGCGGCTTGCGGCGCGCGCGCTGCTGGATCGTCTGTCCGGAAGCCACGAGCCGGACGGCATACACCTGATCAAGCCCGAAATGCGCATCCGCCAGTCGACCGGGCCTTGCATTCCGCGCAAGTAGTTTTTGTCACGAAAGCGGGTTCCGGTTTTTAAATCTATGCGCTAGCTTGCCTCCAAACTCATAGGAGGAATTTAGCCGAATGTCAGATAACAAAGCCACCGTTCTCGTTCCGGGCAAGATCAATCCGCGTGTGCTGGAACGTCTCGAGGGAAAGGTGGAGGTCGTCACCGCGCCCGCCGGAGCTGAGCCGAGCCTGTCTGCCGATGTCGCCGAGCGCATCCGTGCGGTTGCCGTTTCCGGCATCTTCAACGCGGCGTGGATCGATGCGCTGCCCAACCTTGAAGTCATCGCCAATTTCGGCGTGGGCTATGATGGTGTGGATGCCAAGCATGCGGCCAAGCGCGGCATCATCGTTACCAATACGCCGGACGTGCTGAATGACGAAGTGGCCGACACGACGATTGCGCTGCTCATCAACACCGTGCGCCGTCTTTATCAGGCGGAAACCTATCTGCGCGAAGGCAAATGGGTGTCGGAAGGACCGTTTGCGCTGTCTCCCTTCTCGCTGAAAAACCGCAAGGTCGGTCTGTTCGGCATGGGCCGCATCGGCCAGGAAATTGCCAAGCGGCTGGAGCCGTTCAAGGTCGAGATCGGCTATCATACCCGCAGCAAGCGCGACGAGCTTTCCTATACCTATTACCGCTCTCTCAAGGAAATGGCGCAAGCTGTCGATATCCTGATCTGCATCGTGCCAGGCACGCCGGAAACGCATAAGGCAATCAACGCTGAAATTCTTGGCGCGCTTGGCAAGGATGGCGTGTTCATCAATGTCGGTCGCGGCTCCAGCGTGGATGAGGATGCTCTTCTGAAAGCCTTGCAGGATGGCGTCGTCGGTGCTGCCGGTCTTGACGTGTTCTATGCCGAACCGAAGGTGCCGGAAGGGTTTCTCTCGCTGCCGAATGTCACGCTGCTGCCGCACGTGGCGTCCGCCTCGCTGCCGACGCGCAATGCCATGGCCGATCTGGTGGCCGACAATGTGCTGGGATGGCTGAACGAACGCAAGGTGAAGACGCCAGTGCCGGAAACGCCTGTAAAAGGGTAAGTGCGAGCACGGCTTGCACGCTCCGCACCTTGCGACGCCAGAATGGACAAAAGCCCGAACCTGCCGGTCCGGGCTTTTCATCTTTGCGATACCGGAAGCGGGATTACAGCTTGCCGTTACGTTGCTGGATCATCATGAAGGTATCGAACGTGTATTCCGCCAACTGCATCCACAGATAGCCTTCACGCTTGAACGCGACCTGATCTTCATAGACTTTCTTGAAGTCTGCGTTGGTGGCGGAAATTTCCGCGTAAACCTCAAGCGCCGCCTTGTAGCAGGCGTCGAGGATTTCCTGGCTGAAGGGGCGCAACGTTGCACCCTCCGCCACGATCTGCTTGATCGCGGTGGGGTTCTTGGCGTCGTATTTCGCCATCATGTTGGTATTGGCGAAGGCGCAGGCATCCTGAAGAACGGACTGGTAGTTCTTCGGCAGGTTGTTCCACTTGTCCAGATTGACGAAGGAGTGGATGACCGGTCCGCCTTCCCAGAATGCCGGGTAATAATAGTATTTTGCGACCTTCTGGAAGCCCAGCTTGTGGTCGTCATAGGGACCGACCCATTCGGCCGCATCGATGGTGCCTTTTTCGAGTGCCGGGTAGATATCGCCGCCTGCGATCTGCTGTGGCACGACGCCGAGCTTTTCCACGACCTTGCCGGCCAGACCGGCAATGCGCATCTTCACGCCCTTGAAATCGTCGATCGTATTAATTTCCTTGCGGAACCAGCCGCCCATCTGCACGCCGGTATTTCCGGAAATCATGCCATAGAGATTGTGCTTCGCGTAGAACTCGTTCAGCAGCGTGTTGCCGTTGCCCTCGTAGAACCACGAATTCGTCAGCCGGGCATTGAGGCCGAACGGAATGGCGGTGCCGATGGCGAAAGTCGGGTCTTTGCCGACATAGTAATAGGAGCAGGTATGGCACATTTCGACGGTGCCGGAAGACACCGCATCTGCGGCCTGCAGGCCGGGTACGATTTCACCCGCCGCAAACACCTGAATATTGAAATTGCCATCGGTCGCGGCGTTGACGTGGCTGGCCACATCCTGCGCTCCACCGAAAATCGTATCCAGTGATTTCGGGAACGAGGACGTCAAGCGCCAGGTGATCTTTGCATTTTGCTGCGCAATAGCGGGTGCTGCCAGCACCGTGGCCGCCGTTGCCCCGACACCGGCAACCGCACCTTTTTTAATGAATGAACGACGATCCATACAATCCTCCCAGATACGAATCTTCGGCCCTAGCAAGACTCCCCTCCGCTATCGACCTTCACAAGAAGAAAGCATGTCGAAATGCAACTGACAAGCGGGATGCGCGAGAATAGGCGGGTCTCAAGGATGCTTTGCGGCAAAAACAACAGGCCGAAGCTTCAACAATTATTTGCAATGAAAATATTGGTTTCCTGCCTTATACTTTAGGCGAATGAAATGTTGCCGATCACCCGCTTCCCGCTTGACGGGCTCCCCTCACTCGCTCCACAAGAAGCAGAACGCATTTCGGAGCCACCATGTCCAGACCCATCATCGCCATTCCCGCCGACATCAGACATCTGGACGGCGCGGACTGGCATGCCGCCCAGACGCAGTATCTCAATGCCGCGCTCAAGGTGGCCGATGTCATGTCCTTTATCATCCCGGCCTTTGAAGCGGGGAACGATACGGATGCGATACTGGACCGTGTCGATGGGCTTCTCGTGTCCGGTTCCGCTACCAATGTGCATCCCTCGCTCTACGGCGTCGAGGCCAAGGACAGCGATGGACCCTTCGACCCCGCCCGCGATGCCACCAGCCTTCCTCTCATACGTCGCGCGATAGAGCGCGGTATTCCCATGCTCGCCATCTGTCGGGGCATTCAGGAGCTGAACGTGGCGCTCGGCGGAACGCTCGCCAGCGAAATTCAGGACTTGCCCGGCAACTGGGACCATCGCAAGCCCGAGCATGAAGACCGGGACGTGCTGTACAGCATCCGCCAGCCGGTCTTCATCCGCGAAGGCACCTGCATCGCTGAGCATCTGGGCATGGCGGGAGAGGTTCAGATCAATTCCCTGCACCGTCAGGCCATTGCGCAGACTGCACCTCGTCTTCAAGTCGAGGCAACGGCGCAGGACGGCACCATCGAGGCCGTCTCCGTGATCGATGCGAAGGGCTTTGCCGTCGGCGTGCAATGGCACCCGGAATACTGGGCGCAAACGGATGCACCGTCGCGGGCATTGTTCGAGGCTTTCGGCCGTGCCGTACGCCAGTATCAGGCGACCAGAAGCTGATCGCGTTCAGCTGTTCGTTTCCGTAAAGAGACAGCCGTCCGAGGCTAAAGGGCGTTTCCGTTAGACCGTGAAACACCCTGAAGGCCCGTTGCCGCTCGTTACGGGCCTATCTTCGGTGGTTCATTAAGGTTCGGCATTCCCGGCAGACCATTTCCGCCAGGCTGAGCGGGTGCGCCATCCATCGGCGGAAGGCCGAAGTTCGGCATGGTGTTGCCGCCGCCATTGCCGAAGGCTGGCACCTCGATCTTGATCGAGTTGAGATCGATCTCAGGCCCCTTGTCCAGCCAGTAGGTGACGGACTCCGGCCAGAAAATGACGATGGCGACGAGGATCAACTGCATTCCGAGCCAGGGGATCGCGCCCATATAGATATCCGAGGTCTTGACCGATCTCGGCGCGATGGAGCGCAGATAGAACAGCGCAAAGCCGAAGGGCGGGTGCATGAAGCTGGTCTGCATGTTGATGCAGATCAGCACGCCGAACCAGATGAGATCGATGCCGAGCGCCTGTGCGACGGGGGCCAGCATGGGCACGACGATGAAGGCAATCTCGAAGAAATCGAGGAAGAAGGCCAGGAAGAAAATGAAGATGTTGACGAAGATCAGGAAGCCGATCGGCCCGCCCGGAATGCCAGACAGCATGTGTTCGATCCAGAGCGATCCATCCATGCCCTGAAAGACGAGCGAGAAGCACGTCGCGCCGACGAGAATGAAGACCACCATGGATGTGATGTGCATGGTGGAATGCATGGCCTGCTTGACCAGATCCCATGTCAGGCGGCGGTTGGCGGCGGCAAGCGCCATCGCTCCGACGACGCCCAATGCACCGGCTTCGGTTGGCGTTGCAAGGCCCATGAAGATGGTGCCGAGGACGAGGAAGATCAGCACGATGGACGGGATCATGCCCGCCAGCACCTTGAAGACGAGCGCCCGGTTAAGCTCTCCGCGCGCTTCCGGCGGCAGGGCGGGAAGATCGCTGGGACGCAGCTTCGACATGATGAAGATGAACAGCAGGAAGATCGTGACCTGCAGGATCGACGGGCCGATGGCGCCGAGATACATGTCGCCCACGGAGCGGCCAAGCTGGTCTGCCAGAACGATCAGCACCAGCGACGGCGGGATGACCTGCGTGATGGTGCCGGACGCGGCGATGACACCGGTCGCAAGCCGTGGATTGTAGCCGTATTTCAGCATGATGGGCAGCGAGATGACGCCCATGGTGATGACCGATGCAGCAACCGTGCCGGTGATGGCACCAAGGATCGCGCCCACCAGAATCACGGCATAGGCGAGGCCGCCGGGGATGGCGCCAAACAGCTTGCCCGTGCCTTCCAGCAGATCTTCCGCAAGTCCGCATCGTTCCAGCAAAGCTCCCATGAAGGTGAAGAAGGGGATTGCCAGCAAAAGGTCATTGGACATGATGCCGAAGATGCGCAAAGGCAGCGCCTGCATGAAAGCGGGTGAGAAATGCTCCGTAAAGATGCCGATGATGCCGAACAGCATGCCGACGGTTGCGAGCGAGAAGGCCACGGGAAAGCCGTAGAGCATGAAGATGATCATGCCCAGGAACATCAGCGGTGGCAGAATACCGTATTCGAACATGGAAATATCCTTGCGATCAGCGCCGAAATTACTGGAGCGGTTTTTCGTATTTGGTGTCGAGCTGATAGAGCCCGTTCAGCGCAGCGATGCGCTTCACCAGTTCGGATATTCCCTGAAGCACCAGAAGCGCGAAGCCCGCGAATATGATGAACTTCACCGGCCATCGAATGAGACCGCCGGCATTGGAGGAAATCTCATTCTGGTCCCATGAGAGGACAAACATGGGCCAGCTGAGCCAGGCGAGATAGAAGCAGGCTGGCAGCAGAAACAGCACGATGCCGATAATATCGACCCACAGCCGCGTGCGCGATGAAATCGCGCCGTAGATGATATCCACACGCACATGCTCGTTCATGCGCAGCGTGTAGGACGCGCCGATGAGAACGATGAAGGCGAACATGTACCACTGGATTTCCAGCCAGCCGTTCGAGCTGTAATTGAAGAGGTAGCGGACGATGGCATTTCCGGCGCTGACGAGGCAGCAGATCAGCACGAGGTAGCCCGAAAACTTCCCCATGGCCTCGCTGAACCAGTCTATCAGGCGGCTTAGTTTGAGCAGCGCTTGCATTATATTCCCCTCTTGTCCCTTTGCGGGTTCGTGGGGAGAACGGGCCTGCCCTCACGGTTACGACGCGCAGCCCCCTCCGCTTCGTTCGTCCGGTCCAGAATCCTCCCACCATGAATCGTGTATGGGCAGGATTTATGAAATGCAACCATGAACGCTGGCCGCGTGAGGTTGTTCGCTCATTTCCTTGCTTTTGGTCGGGTATATGTTGCGGCTTTGCAAAGAACGTCATCAAGCGAGGCAATATTGTTGCGGTGCGCAACTTCATTTTTTGCGTTTGTGAGAGCAAGACACTCCATTGCACCCGTCTCGAACTTCGTGTTACTTCTGATACAGGAGTGTGCTGCAAAGCATGGTTGTCAGGGATGACGTCCCGCAAGGGTAGAGTGACGACCGGCGTGACGGCAGATCAATAGAGGGGAAATTGCATGAGCGAACATCATACCGGTCCAGTCGAGGTCGGCGCGCAGATGGACTACTCGGAACATGAGAAAACCTATAACGGTTTTCTGGTGGCGTCGAAATACGGCACGATGTTGGTCTGCATGTTGATGGTCGCCATGGCGGTCGGTTTCTTTACGACCGGTGGCTTTTTCGGTGGCCTGCTGGTGTTCCTCATCCTGAGCGCTGCGGGCTTCTTCATCCTCTAATGCATGTCTTGTTCGCAAAACCGCTGCACGGTTTTGCAAGGCATGATTTTAGACCCGGACAGTCTTTCATCTGACGCGGCGTAGCTTTGCGCCGCATCCCTTTTCCGGTCTTGAGTGCAGACGAGAGGTCCATGCGATGAAAGCGCTTTTGCTATCCCTCATGCTTCTGCCCTGCTGTTGGCAGGCAGCCCATGCGAGAGACTTCACGGCTGCCGAAAAGGCCGGTCTTGGGCAGCAGATCCAGCGCTTCGATGCGGCGCTGACAAAGAGCGATTTCAAGGCCGTCAGCGATACGATCCCGCCGAAGGTGCTTCAGGCAATCGCGTCCAAAGCCGGTATTTCGCTGGAACAGCTTCGCGCTGCGTTGACCACGCAAATGCAGATAGCACTCGCTTCGGTCAAGCTTCTCGAGTTCGACATGGATTTCGACAAGGCACAATATCACGAGGCTCCTGACGGCACGCCCTATGTGCTGGTGCCGACACGAACGCTGATGGAAACCGAAGGCACCAAACTCGAAGCGATCTCGCATACTCTGGCGCTTGTCGATTCTGGCGAGTGGTATCTGCTGAGGGTGAGCGATGCACAGCAGGTCGACATTCTGCGCGAAGTCTATCCTTCATTCGCCGATGTCGAGCTACCGGCAGGAACGGTGCAGCCAGTCCAGTAATCGGGCCTTTGGCGCTTGCTCACTCCAGACAGTGCAATAGGTCGTCGTCATAAGGACGGTAGCGCCCCGTTAAAGGCATTTCCAGTCAACAGGCAAACAGGCATCTAAAACGGGTCGCGGTGAACCCTATTCACTGCGACCCGCTTTAGATGCTCGTTTCTTGCATGTGCGTTATCGCTTAATTGAGGGCAATTAAACGCGACATGGTTTACGGTGTTAGAGCCTTGGCTTTCTTCGCGCGTGAAACTTTTGGAGCGACCGCAACCAATGTCGCTTCGTGCGCCAGGCGAAGCTCTCGCAACCGATCGGTCTTCTTCGTGCGGTGCGCGGCTTCTGCGGCAAGGATTTGCGCAGCCGCGCTATTGGTGGCCGCTGCCTTTTGCTGAGCGGTCAGCTTCTCCGGCTTAAAGAATTCGTCTTTCGTGACGGTCATAATGACATCCTTTCATCAGGCATCTGTCAGCGAGGGCGGGCAACCTTTTTGGGTGCGGGAAGCAAGCCTTCTCGCTGCAACTTCTTCTTTTCAAGTTTCCGTTGCCGGCGAACTGCTTCCGCTTCCTTGCGAACCCGCTTTTGGGACGGCTTTTCGTAGGACTCTCGTGCGCGCATTTCCCGGAATAGACCCTCGCGCTGCATTTTCTTTTTCAGCACGCGAAGCGCCTGGTCGACGTTGTTTTCTCTAACGAGTACCTGCAAAAGTTCTCCTTACGCGACGTTTCGCCGCTTATTCTAGGGTTGTGAGGAGATCACGATCAACTCAGCTGATCTGATCCGCGAGAAGGGCTGTTGGAACAGCCCGTTGAGCAATAACGCGATTGTCTTGACTGAAGCGTAGTCGAATATTTGCTATCAGATAGATACGAAAGCGGTGGATTCGCAACGTTCAGGACGGCGCCGGGATGGTTCCTGCCTCGTCGTGGAGATCGTCACCGTGTTCGACAGTCTCACCGTGAAGGCTTCGTATGAGGGCCTTAAGCATCATATCCTGCCCTGCCATCAAATGCATGTCTTTTTCATGAGCTGCCCGACGCTACCATCCGACACGTCTGGAAAAAGCAAAAGGCCGAGCGTTGCTCGACCTTCACCGGTCAAACGATCATGCTGCCAGTACATCCGTGGTCAGCGTAATCGAGAGACAAATTCAAGCTGCCTGAAGATTATCGGCAGAATTCTTGCCGGACTTGCGGTCCTGCACGATGTCGAACTTGATCTTCTGGCCGTCCGAGAGCGAACGCATGCCAGCGCGCTCAACAGCAGAAATGTGGACAAAAACGTCCGTGCCGCCGTTGTCGAGTTCGATAAAGCCGAAGCCCTTGGTGGCGTTGAACCACTTTACAGTTCCAGTGTTCATAACGATTTCCTTTCGTAGCAATCGTTGTTGCTCCCGCGATACCTTGCGGGAATAGATCGATGTTTTGAGAGGAAATCCGACGGGAGCTAAGCTCTGGACCGACGTCACAAGCAATGGTCGATGGGTATAAGGTATTCTCAATTTTTGATTTTACAAGCAGTTTCTTTGAATTAACGCCGAATGCTGTCGATCAATGCCGCCATCACGTTGATTTATATGTATAATTTAAATCGCCATTTTCCATAGCCTGGAAGGCCCGAATACAAAAAAGCCGGGAGCGACGCTTCCGGCTTTCGTCATTCTACCTGAATTGCTGACGCTGCTTACGACGCCTGAGCGCCTCTGGTGCGTGCAAGGCCGTCTACCGCCGGTTTGTATTTCGGATCGAGACGCGCGGCATGGCCATAGGACTTCGCAGCCTTGTCGCGTTCGCCACGGCGCTCGTAGACGAGTGCCTGGTTTGCCCAGGATTCTGCGAGATCGCCGTTCAATGCGATGGCATGGTTGAAGTCTGCGAAAGCGTTCTCGTCGTCGTTCAGGGCGACGTAGGAGATGCCGCGACCGTTATAGGGTTCCGGCGAGCTGGACGAGAGCGAGATGGCCTTGGAGAAGTCTTCGATGGCCTGGGTGTGCTGGTTGCGCAACTGGTAGATCAGGCCACGATTGTGATAGGCGCGTCCGTCCGTCGTATCCGTGTTGATGGCGGCGGTGAAGTCGTTGAAGGCTTCGTTGACGCGGCCGGTCTGGCGGTAGAGATTGCCGCGACCGATGAGCGCCACATCGTAATTGGCGTTGATCTGGAGCGCGGAATTGTAATCCTGCAAGGCCTGTTGCTGCTGACCCATGTTGCGATAGACCAGCGCGCGGTTGGCATAGGCCTGATAGAAACGGGGGTTCAGCTGGAGCGCCTGATTAAAGTCGGCAATCGCGCGCTTGGAATCGCCTGCGCGACCATAGGCCGAGCCACGGACATTGTAGCCTTCCGGGTCTTGCGGATTGGCGTTGATGACTGATGTCAGCGACGAGATGTTCTGCTCTGACCCCTGTGCGCGGTCGATCTGAAACACATCGTTGTTCGGCGCGGTGGTTGCGCAGCCGGAAAGAGCAGCGACGAGGCCGCATATGATAAGGGGGAAACGAAGCCGCATCGTCTGTCTCTGTTTCTGGGATACGCCGTGAAGGAGGGCGGATGGAAATCTGGAATCACGGGTATCAACAGCGTTCATGCGATATGGGTTCCCTCTACAGGCCGGTTTCCCGGTCGCAAATCAGATCAAAAAACGTGAGTCCACAAACTCAAAGAGCGGCGGCGAAATAATCGCCCCCGCCCCATAAGCATTCAAAAACGTCGAAAAGACGACCGTCCAGCCCTGAATTAACGGGCAGGAGCGCGTGGGCCTGCGATCAGACCTTCGCGCTGCATGCGCTTGCGAGCCAGCTTGCGAACGCGGCGAACGGCTTCAGCCTTTTCGCGAGCGCGCTTCTGCGAAGGCTTCTCGTAGTAATCGCGCATCTTCATTTCGCGGAAAATGCCTTCGCGCTGCATCTTTTTCTTGAGAGCGCGAAGCGCCTGATCAACGTTATTGTCGCGGACTAGTACCTGCACGTGAAACCCGTTCCTTTGGTTTGGTTATCTTGCCGTGAATGAACGCATTCGCCAGCAAACAAAAGTTCGTTCGGTTGGCCGTGAAGCCATACGATTGGGGTGGTGCAATATCAGATCGTTTGCGCGAAGTCCAGCGATTAACTGTGCCGACGCCGGAAAAACCGCGCAACGCCATATTCTCTTTCGCAATGTCAAAACATTCATGTCGCGGCGTCGCAAAATGAACACTGCGGTGCTTATTCATTTGCCATGTGTATGCTTCTACCGGAATAATTCGAGCCGGTTTTCAGGGAGTGGTTTGCGAATGCGCAAATATTCGGTTTTCGCCGTGGCTCGCGAGGCTTTGCGTGGGCATAAGGGATGGGCTCCGCAGTGGGCATCTCCGGAACCTCGCAAGGAATATGACGTCATCATCATCGGTGGCGGCGGGCATGGTCTCGGTGCTGCCTATTATCTGGCGAAAGAGCACGGCATTACCAATGTCGCGGTGCTGGAAAAGGGCTGGATCGGCGGCGGTAATACCGGGCGCAACACGACGATCATTCGCTCCAATTACCTCTATGAAGAGAGCATGGACATTTACGAGCATTCCCTGAAGCTGTGGGAAGGCTTGAGCCAGGATCTCAACTACAACGTCATGTATTCGGCGCGCGGCGTGATGATGCTGTCGCACAATGTTCACGACAAGCAGTCCTTCAGCCGCCATATCAATGCCAACCGTCTCTATGGCATCGATAATGAATGGCTGACGCCGGAGCAGGCCAAGGCATACTGTCCGCCGCTCGATATTTCCGCCAATGCGCGTTACCCCATCAATGGTGCGGCGCTGCACCGCCGCGGCGGCACGGCGCGCCACGATGCGGTGGCCTGGGGTTATGCCCGTGGCGCATCGGATCGCGGCGTTCACATCATTCAGAACTGCGAAGTGACCGCGATCCGTCGTGGCCCGGATGGTGCGGTGACGGGTGTCGAGACCAATCGCGGCTTCATCGGCGCGAAGAAGATCGGCGTTTCGGCTGCCGGCCACTCCTCCGTCATCATGAATATGGCGGATGTGCGGGTGCCGCTTGCCTCCAACCCGTTGCAGGCGCTGGTTTCCGAGCCGATGAAGCCGATTTTCCCCTGCGTGGTCATGTCCAACACGGTACATGCCTATATTTCGCAGTCGGACAAGGGCGAACTCGTCATCGGCGCGGGTACGGACCAGTACAATTCCTACTCCCAGACCGGTGGTTTGCAGATCATCACGCATACGCTGGATGCCATCTGCGAGCTTTTCCCGATGTTCCGCCGCGTGAAGATGATGCGCCAGTGGGGCGGCATTACCGACAACACGCCGGATCGCTCGGCGATCCAGAGCGTGACGCCGGTGCCGAACCTGTTCGTCAACTGCGGCTGGGGTACGGGCGGCTTCAAGGCAACGCCGGGTTCCGCGCATCTTTTCGCGCACCTCATCGCGCGCGGCGAGCCGCATCGTCTGGCATCCGGCCTGACGCTGGACCGTTTCCGCACCGGGCGTTTGATCGATGAAGCGGCTGCTGCGGCGGTGGCGCATTGATAATGCCCGCTGCGCTTCTGGCTTCCAGCTTTGCAGCCTCCACCTTGCCAGCCGAAGGGCTGGTGCCGGGGGCCAGCGATTTTCGCGTGCAGAAACTGGAACGGGCGCAGGGTGAGACGAACTGGCCGTTTACGGCGCGCAAGGGTCTTTTGATGTGCGTGCCGAGCCTTAGCAATAAGCTCGTCTATTTCGTCCCGGAAAACGACCGGGGCGAAAACGAATATCCGGTCAATATCGATAGCAATGCGATGTCGATGGCGATGGTGAATATCGGGCGGGGAGGGGCGTTTCGGCCCTTCGCCGATTTCGAAGAACTGATGAACAGGCTTTCTCCCTACATCACCATGGGAAAGCGCCTGTGTGACCAACCCGCCGGAACAGTGGTTCCGGAAAGCTCTCTTTGAGGCGTAACCATGCTGCTGATCCGTTGTCCTTATTGTGAAGAAGAGCGCTCCGAACTGGAGTTCCGCTGGGCGGGCGAGGCGCATATCGCCCGGCCTGAGAATATCTCGGCCATTTCGGATGAAGAATTCGCGGAATATTTCTTCCTGCGCGACAACGACAAGGGCCTCGTTTTCGAGCGCTGGCGTCACATTCACGGTTGTGGGCGCTTCTTCAACGCGGCCCGCAATTCGGTGAGCGACAGGTTCTACCTGACCTACAAGGCGGGTGAGCCGAAGCCGGATGCCGAGACACTGATGCAATCCAGCGAAGGAGCGGCCCGATGAGCGGTGCGTATCGTATCAAGGGTGCCGGCCGCCTGACGCCTGCCCGCACCGCGCGGTTTACCTTCGATGGCAAGATTTATACGGCGTTGCAGGGCGATACGGTGGCGTCTGCGCTTCTGGCCAATGGCGTGCATCTGATTGGCCGTTCGTTCAAATACCACCGCCCGCGCGGCTTTCTTTCCGCAGGACCCGAGGAGCCGAATGCGCTGATCGATGTTTCGCGTGACAGCAGCCGCAAGCAGCCCAACGTGCGCGCCACCGTGCAGGAAGTGTTCGACGGCGTGATCGTGGAATCGCAGAACCGCTATCCATCGCTGTCCTTCGATGTCGGCGCGATCAATGATTTCTTCTCACCGATGTTTGCGGCGGGCTTTTACTACAAGACTTTCATGTGGCCGAAGGCTGCATGGCACAAGCTCTATGAGCCGATCATTCGCCGTGCGGCGGGTCTAGGCAATGCGCCGAAGGAAGGCGACAGCGACCATTATGCCAGCCGTTTCGCCCATTGCGACGTGCTGGTGGCGGGTGCTGGCGTCGCGGGTCTGACGGCGGCTCTCTCTGCTGCAAAGACTGGTGCTAAGGTTATTCTGGCCGATGAGAATCCCGAGGTTGGCGGCGCATTGCGCTTCGACACCGGTGCGACCATCGACGGCATGAATGGTTACGACTGGGCGCAGAAGGTGCTGGCTGAACTCAAAGCCATGCCGAATGTCGAGGTGCTGACGCGCACCACGGTATTCGGCTATTACAACCACAATTTCATCGGCCTGGCAGAACGGGTGACAGACCATCTGGCGACACCGGGGCACGCGCCGCGTGAGCGGCTGTGGCAGGTGCGGGCCAAGAAGGTGGTGCTGGCGACCGGGGCCATCGAGCGGCACATGGTGTTTGCCAATAATGACCGGCCGGGCATCATGCTGGCATCGGCGGCGCGGACCTATCTCAACCAGTACGGCGTGACCGTTGGCCACTCTGTGGGTGTCTATACCGCCCATGATTCGGCCTATGAGACCGCGTTCGACCTCAAGCGGGCCGGTGTGAAGATCGCCGCCATCGTCGACTGCCGCCAGAACGTAGACGCGAAGCTTCTGGATGAGGCGCGTGCACTCGGTATCGAGGTGCTGGCCGGTCACAGCGTCTATGACACGGCGGGTCGTCTGCGGGTTTCTTCCATGACGGTGGGCCGAAATGGCAGTTCTTCAAAGCGCAAGATCAAGGTCGATGCGCTGATCGTTTCCGCTGGCTGGACGCCCTCCGTGCATCTGTTCTCGCAGTCTCGCGGCAAGCTGAAATTCGATGCGGCCAACCAGCGCTTCCTGCCGGACGTGCATGTGCAGGACGGCGTTTCCGTCGGTGCCTGCAACGGCACCGATGATCTTTCCGCGCTAATTGCCGAGGCGGCTGCTGCAGGCGGCGGGGCGGTGGAGTTTTCCGGCAGCAACGCGCATGTCTGGACCGGCGGCATGATCGGCGCTGCGGAAGGTGCGGGCGAAGAGCATAGCGTCAAGGCCTTCATCGACTTCCAGCACGATGTCTGCGCCAAGGATATCCGCCTTGCGGTGCGTGAGGGTATGCACTCCATCGAGCATATCAAGCGCTTCACCACCAACGGCATGGCGTCCGATCAGGGCAAGATGTCCAACATGCATGGCCTTGCCATTGCCTCGGAAGCGCTGAACCGCGATCTGCCGAAGGTCGGCCTGACGACCTTCCGTTCGCCCTATACGCCAGTCACTTTCGGTACGCTGGTCGGCCATTCGCGCGGTGCGCTGTTCGACCCGGCCCGCAAGACGCCGATGCACGATCTGGAAGTGGCTGCTGGCGCAGACTTCGAAGATGTCAGCAACTGGAAGCGCGCATGGTATTACCCGCGCGCAGGCGAAGACATGCATCAGGCCGTGAACCGTGAGTGCAAGACGGTGCGCGAGACAGTCGGCGTGTTCGATGCCTCCACTCTCGGCAAGATCGAGGTGGTTGGGCCGGATGCGGCGAAGTTCCTCAACCTGCTCTACACCAATGCCTGGGATACGCTGAAGCCGGGTCGCTGCCGCTACGGCATCATGACCCGCGAAGACGGCTTCGTTTATGACGACGGCGTGGTGGGTCGCCTTGCGGAAGATCGCTTCCATGTGACGACGACGACCGGCGGTGCGCCGCGCGTGTTGCAGCATATGGAAGACTATCTTCAGACCGAATTTCCGGACCTCAATGTCTGGCTGACATCCGCCACCGAGCAGTGGGCGGTGATTGCCGTACAGGGACCGAAGGCACGCGAAGTCATTGCGCCGCTGGTCGAGGGTCTCGATCTTTCGCCGGAAGCCTTCCCGCATATGGCGGTGGCGGAGGCCAAGATTTGCGGCGTGCCGACGCGTCTGTTCCGCGTGTCGTTTACCGGCGAATTGGGCTTCGAAGTCAACGTGCCTGCGGATTTCGGACCTGCGGTGTGGAAGGCGATTGCCGAACGGGCTGAAGCCATCGGCGGTTGTCTCTATGGCACGGAAACCATGCACGTACTGCGCGCCGAAAAGGGCTATATCATCGTCGGTCAGGACACGGATGGAACCGTGACTCCAGACGATGCGGGTCTCGGCTGGGCCGTTTCCAAGAAGAAGACGGATTTTGTCGGTATTCGCGGCTTGAAGCGGCCCGATCTGGTACGCACCGGGCGCAAGCAGCTGGTGGGTCTGTTGCCGAAAAATCCACACGACTTCCCGGATGAGGGTGGCCAGATCGTTGCCGATCCGAACCAGCCGAAGCCGATGACCATGCTCGGCCATGTGACATCCGCCTACTGGTCGGAAAATCTGGGTCGCAACATCGCCTTCGGTCTGGTGATCGATGGCCGTGCCCGCATGGGTGAAACGCTCTACATTCCGCTTGCCGACAAGACCATCGCGGTCGAGGTGACGGACATGGTGTTCTTCGACAAGGAAGGAGGCCGCATCAATGGCTGACATATTAGGGGCTGATCTTGTAAAGGCAATCCGCACTCCGGTTCTGGATGGCATTCACGGTGGCTCAGCCAGCGTTTCGCTCAAGACGGCTGCTCCCGCGTTTCGCATTTCACTGCGCGCCAAGGCAGAGGCAGTCGAGGCATTGTCGCAGGCGCTGGAACTGGCACTGCCGCAACGCCCCAAAGCCTCCGCCACCTCCGGCCTGCGCTCCGCGCTATGGCTTGGGCCTGACGAATGGCTGGTGATCGATCAGGGCGAAAGCAACCTCCTGGACGCGCTTTCCGGCGTCTCCGGTCTGTTCTCCGCCACCGACGTCTCCCACCGCAACACGGCCATCATCGTCTCCGGCCCCGGCGCGGAAACGGCCATCAACGCCGGTTGCCCGCAGGATCTTTCGCTCGCCGTGTTCCCGGTCGGCGCATGCTCGCGCACGATTTTCGGCAAGGCGGAAGTGGTGCTGCTACGCGTGGCGGATGACACGTTCCGGGTGGAATGCTGGCGTTCGTTTGCGCACTATGTATTTGGTCTGCTGGATGAGGGTGCGCGGGACGCTTGAGGCTTAGGCATTGAAGCCTGAAGCATCTCGTTATAGCGCGTCATGCTTTAGCGGGGGTGGCTTCTGCGTGCGGCATGGAACCCCCAAGCGCGATAAGCCGCTTTCCAGACTCAACCCGGATGAGCGTTTCCAGAGCCTGCCGAATGAGCGCAGCTGTTTCTTTCGTGCCCGTAAGAGATTTGGCGCGCTCAAGAAGAGTATCATCGAGATTGATGGTGGATCGCATGTTGGGTTCCTGCCTCGTGCGCCTCACATCATCGGAATTTAGCACCGCGTGGTGCTAAATTCCATGCATCATGGTGCTGTTCTTCCGCCCTCAACTGCGACAGCTTTTACGCCGCCTTCTGCTGCATCTTCATAAAGCCAACCGTCGCAGCCCACAGCACAACACCGATCAGCAACAGCGCTGCCGCAATCGAATATTGCACCGGATCGCGCCCTGTCCATGGGCCGACGAGGAAGAAGCAGCTGACGGCGCCGATGATTGGCAGGATGCTGGGGGTGCGGAAGTGTTTATGGGCTACCTTGTCCCTGCGCAGCACCAGCACCGCGATATTGACGATGGTGAAGACGCCGAGCAAGAGGAGCGCGGTGGTGCCGCCGAGCGCCGGGACGCCGCCTGCAAAGGCGATGAGGCCGATGGCGATCAGCGAGGTGAAGGTAATGGCGACCCACGGGGTGCGGCGTCCCTTGTGGACCTTGCCGAGTGCCACTGGAAGCACGCCTTCGCGGCTCATGCCGTAGATCAGGCGGCTGGCCATCATCATATTGATGAGCGCGGAATTGGCGACCGCGAACATGGTGATGATGGCGAAAATGCCGATCGGGAAGGAAGGCGCACCTGCCTGCACCACCTTCAGCAATGGAGTTTCACCTTCGCCGAGTTCCGCTGCAGGAACCAGCGTGATGGCGGAAATGGCGACCAGCACATAGATGATGCCGGTGATGACGAGGCCACCGAGCAGTACCTTTGGAAAGATGCGGGAAGGCTGCTTGCATTCCTCTGCCATGTTGACCGAATCTTCAAAGCCAACCATGGCGAAGAAGGCGAGCGTCGTGGCAGCAACCACGGACCAGATGACGCCGTGGTCTCCTGCGGGCTCGAAGGTCCAGACGCGGGAAACATCGCCCTGTCCATTGCCGATGGCCCAGAAGCCGATGCCGATAATCATGAGTAGGCCGGTGAGCTCGACGACGGTCAGCACCACGTTCATCTTCACGCTTTCGCCGACGCCACGGAAATTGATAAGGCCGACCAGAGCGATGAAAGCGATGGCAACGCCGGTGACGCCATAGGCACCGAAATCAAACCCGGTGACGGTGGTGAAATTGGCGGCAAAGGCACGCGAGGCGGTGGAGGCGGATGTAACGCCCGACGACATGACGGTAAAGGCAACGAGGAAGGTGATGAAATGAACGCCGAATGCCTTGTGCGTATAAAGTGCCGCGCCCGCTGCCTGTGGATATTTCGTCACCAATTCCAGATAGCTGCAAGCGGTTAGAAGCGCCACACCGAATGCGATGAGGAAAGGCAGCCACACGACGCCACCGACTTCCGCCGCCACCTGACCTGTGAGTGCGTAGATCCCTGTCCCGAGAATATCTCCGACGATGAAGAGCAGCAGCAGCCCCGGTCCCATCACGCGCTTGAGTTCGGTGCTCTGCTCGCCCGACCCATCCGGTCGCGTCACGTTTTCTGCCATATTGGATTTCCCCCAAATAATATGAAGGGCTTAACGCGGATATAAGGTGCTGGGTTCCGCAGGACTTGCGCTGGAAACCGGGTGTAAAATCGCATATATATGTCCGTGAAAGAGGACGCCATGCAGGTTCACGTCGACAAATATCCGCAGTTGCGAGCGATTTGCTGGAATCGCGATGAGAACGTGTGTCTGGAAGGTGACGAGGCATTTGCGCTGTACGAGCGGAACTGGCGATTTATAGACGCGGACGCATTGAGCGCTGAGGAGAAGGTGCTTTTGGCAGAACTCGTTGACCTTTATGGTCCGCTCCTCGTTGCGAATTGACGGCCTGCGCATGTTTCGCCGCCCTCATCACAATGCAATATTGACCGTTCTCAACTCTCTGGATGGGCACCTGCTGGAAACGGCTCAGTGCTATTTCGGCGGCGGGACTGCTATTGCCCTTGGTTTGGACGAATATCGAGAGAGCGTCGATATCGACTTTTTATGCGCATCTCAGAATGGGTACAGAAAACTGCGCGAAGCGGTCTGGTCGAAAGGGTTCGCTGGCCTTGCGAAATCCGATGCACAGATCACCGTACTACGGGATATGCAGGCTGATCAGTATGGTATTCGCACATTCGTACAAACTGGTGATACGCGCATCAAATTTGAAATCGTTCGTGAAGGCCGGATCGAACTTGACGGCCGGATGGAGGGCCGTTACGGCGTCCCGCTGTTGGATCGTAGTGATATGTTCGCGGAAAAGCTGCTCGCAAATGCCGACCGTTGGCCAGATCGCGCTGTCAGAAGTCGGGATATCATCGACCTGTCCATGATGATTTCACGCTGGGGCACCATCCCTGAAACAGCATGGGTCAAGGCGAAGCAGGCCTATGGAGAAACTGTCAGCAGCGCTTACAACAGAGCGGTAGACATGATCCGTGACAGGGATTGGCTGACTGCCTGTATAGACGCGATGCAAATGGACAGATTTCTACTCGAGGAAATTCTGAGCGTTCATGACGAACTTAAGCCTGTCGAAGACGCCTGACATTTTCGAATGCAAAACCGCTTTACACTTTTATTGGCACGCTCAAGTCGCTTGCAGTTCTGTTGTTTTCGGCCACTACTACGACATCTGTGGTTAAGCCCACCCCCGCCATTCCACCCAGCGTCCATGAAAATCGGCGCGGCCTACTTCCTGTTTTTCGCCGGTGGGCCAGATTTGCAGGGTGAGGCTGGCGCTGCCGGGGGTGTCGTCTGCTTCCATCTGGAGGCGGGCGAGTGGGGCAGTCGGGGTTGCGTTTTGGCCAGCCTCTGCGATTAAAGCTTCGCCCTGTTTCTTGAGTGCATCGGGAAAATATTGCCATGCGATGGTATGGTAGATGATGTGGGCTGCGCCTTCGTGGCGGGTTTTCAGTCTCCGCCCGAGCCATTCGATGGCGTCGGCTTTTTCGACGTGCAGCCTGTTGTTCGAGGCGATGCGCAAAGCGTTTTCGGTGCGTTCCAGGCGGTCTTTCTGGTCGGCCCAGATATAGGAACGCAGGCGCAGGCGGTCTTCTGCCGAGGACGGATCGAGCGGGTTGAGGTCGCAGCCTGCGCGTTCGATGACGTCGATATCGGTCGCCCGAGGTGGTTCCGCGCCGCGCCATTCGGGGGTGAGGAGAACATCGCTTTCGCTGCCCCATTCCATGGTGCCGAGACGGTAGCGATAGCGGTCGAATTGCAGGTTAAGGCCAGCGCTTGCGCCGACTTCGGACAGGACCAGCGGTTTGCCGGTGAGCTGTGCAATGGTGAGAAAGGCGGGAAGAAGAACGCCAGAGCGGCGGACTTCGTTGGTCTGGGGAGCGGACTTCAACCGCTCGAGAATAAAGCTTTCGTGGTGGATGAAGGCTTCCCTGGCTGCGCTCCAGAGATCATGGTCGGCGATCTCGGTCATCGCGGAAATCTTGCCGGTCAGGACCAGTGCATGGAGCGCGCCCGCTGTGCGCAGCGGCACGGAATCGCCAAACGGGCCGGGGTCGCCTGTCCATGAGAGGATGGTTTTGCCAACTTCGGTCTGCGTATCGAGCTTTTCGGCCAATGCGCGGCAGAGCCTTGCGGTGAAAGGTGAACCCAACGCATCGCAGGCTTTGGCCTGGGTGAGAAATGCGGTCCTGACGGCCTCCTCGGACATGGTTTCCTCCTCTGCAATGCAATGTATTCAGGCGTCTTCCGGCCTGTCTTTGGGGTCGAACTGGCTGATCGTCGTCCAGCGGGCCGTAAGGGCCGGTTTCTTTTCGCCTTCTATTTCCACCGTCACGTCATAGCTGTTCATCAGCATGGTCGCGCCGCGAAAGCGGGCTTCGGCCAGAGTGAAATGGCCACGGATACGCGCGCCGCTTTTGACCGGGGAGACGAAATGCAGTTTTTCAAAGCCGTAATTGATGCCCATGGTCTGTTCGCGGATTTTCGGCAGGGCGCTGTAGTTCATGGCTGACAGCAGCGAGAGAGTCAGGAAGCCATGCGCGATCGTGCCGCCAAAGGGGCTTTCCTCCTTGGCGCGCTCCGGGTCGGTATGAATGAACTGGTCATCCAGCGTCGCCTTGGCGAAGGCATCGATCATCGCCTGATCGACGGTAATCCAGTCTGATATGCCGACCTCGGTGCCGACAAGGTCTTTCACCTCGGCCAGAGCAATTTCCTTGGGCATGGTTCCTCACGAGCGGATGATTTTATTGAAAGTTTACAACTGTATGAAGGAAGCGCAATCAACTTTTTTGCACTGCAAAATCAGGTTTGGAGATAGAAGACGACAGAGCGGGCGGGGAGGTAAGCGGGGTTGCCGAAATCCGTGCCCACGGCTGTCCAGTTGTCGCCGGGTAAGGAAAAGGGCACGATTTCGCGGGTGCTGTTGAAGAGGATCGCAAGGCGAGCGGCATTGCCCGTCTGGAGGTCCAGCGTCTTCAGCACCATGGCGAGGGGTTTGCTCTCCGGCCTTTCCCAATCGCTGACACTCATCGGCTCACCGGTTGGGGAGAGCCACTCGACGTCATCTGCCGAGAGGAAATTCATCTTGCCGAAGACGTCGAAGCGCTGGCGAAGCTGGCTCAGGAAAGCGGTGTGGTCGATGAGGTCCGGGACGAGAGCGGTCCAGTCGACCCATGTAATGCGGTTATCCTGACAATAGGCATTGTTGTTGCCCCCTTGGCTGCGTCCGCCTTCGTCGCCTGCGGTGAGCATGATGGTGCCGCGGCTGACGAAGAGGGTGGACAGCAGGGCTTTGACATCTGCGACGCGCGCGGCGTTGACGCCTGCGTCATCGGTCACACCTTCTATGCCGTTGTTCCAGGAGTGGTTTTCATTGTGGCCGTCGCGGTTCTCCTCGCCGTTTGCCTCATTGTGCTTGTGGGCGTGGGAGACGAGATCGAACAGGGTGAAGCCATCATGGGCGGCGATGAAGTTGACGCTGCGGGTTTTGGTTCGGTCGTAGCGCGAGAAGATCGAGGCGGAACCGGCGAGCGCATCTGCCAGCGCGCCAGTGGTGTGGGGATCGCCACGCCAGTATCGGCGGATATCATCGCGGGCGCGGTCGTTCCATTCGAGAAAGGTTTCCGGGAAATTGCCGAGTTGATAGCCGCCCGGGCCGATATCCCAGGGTTCGGCAATCAGGATGCGGTCTTGTAGGATCGGGTCGTCGTGCATGGCGGTAAGCGTTTCGCTAGCTGCGTCGAAGCCTTCGACCGTTCGTCCGAGGATGGGCGCCAGGTCGAAGCGGAAGCCATCGATACCGGCATGGGTGACGAAGTGGCGCAGCGTATCCAGCACCAGTTGGCGGACCTGTGGGTGATCGCAAGCCAGCGTGTTGCCGGTGCCGGTGTCGTTGACCAGCGTGCCGGGATTGTCGGGCAGATGGCGGTAGTAGGTAGGGTTATCGAGCCCTCGCAGCGAGAGCGTCGAACCAAAGCGGTCGCTTTCACCGATATGGTTGAAGACGAGATCAAGGATCACGCCGATGCCTGCGTCGTGTAGCGCGGCGACGGTTTCGCGCAGTTCCTTGACGCCGCCAGGGCAGAGGCGCGGGTCAAGCGCCATGAAGCCGACGGGGTTATAGCCCCAGCCATTGGTGAGGCCGAGCGGGGGCAGGTGCCGCTCGTCGATCCATGCGGCGATAGGCATGAGTTCGATGGCCCTGACGCCGATTTTCTTGAGGTGCGCAATGATGGCGGGATGGGCGAGTGCCGCGACCGTGCCACGGATGTTTTCGGGGATTTCCGGGTGAAGGATGGTGAAGGGTTTGACGGCCACTTCGTAGATCAGGCCGCCGGGGGTGAAGTGCGGGGGCTGGCGTTTGGCCGGTTCGTGCTGTGCGACGATGGCTTTCGGCATGATGCTGGCGGTGTCTTCGCCGAAGGTGAAGAGAGCCGGGTGATGTTGGAAGGGGCGATCTATTTCCGTGGCGTAGGGGTCGAGCAGCAGTTTCGATGGGTCGAACCATTGGCCCTGGTCGGGCGCATAGGGGCCGTGGGCGCGGAAGCCGTATCGGGTGCCGATGGTGGCGTTCGGTGTGGTGATGGTGATGCTGTGGATGTGGTTGTCGCCGCGTGCCATGGGGAAGCGGGCGGTTTCGGCGGTGCCGGTGGGGTCGAAGAGGCAGAGCTCAATCTGGGTGGCGTGGCGGGAGTAGACGGTGAAGGTGGTGCCGGATTGGGTGAGGGTCGGGCCTTGGTTGGTGATGGGAGGCATGGTGTTGGCCCTCAAGATTGGAAGCGTGGGTTGTTTGTTTTATGAGATAGACGGTGCGACCGGTCGCGCAACGCCGCGTCAAGCGTAACCCCTCACTTGCAATTTCTAACACTTAAGCTGCGCTTAAGATGTTGAAATTGCTTTCTCTCCCACAGGGGGAGAGACAACCGAGTTGCACCGTTTTTATGCCTTACGCTCGGACTTGACCCTGGGTCCAGCATGGAGGAGATGTAAGTTTGTACTTACTCGTTCACCTCCAGTTTGCCGATCCGCTGGTGGATCCTCGGGTCAAGCCCGAGGATGACGTTTTGGGTGTGACGACGGTGCGACCGGATTACCTCTCCCCCTGTGGGAGAGGAAGAAAAATCATGATCTTAGCTTTAGCTAAGTCATAGATTTTTCAGGTGAGGGGTGTCCTCAGCGGTTGCCGCAAAACCCCTCACTTGCGATTTCTAACACTTAGCTGACGCTAAGATGTCGAAATCGCTTTCTCTCCCACAAGGGGAGAGGTCACCCAGCCGCACCCTCTGCCTTACGTAATAACCGTCGGCGCATCACGCCCCGTATGCTTCTTGATCCCCGCAATCGCATCCGCCGCCGCGATCAAATCCGCCAAGGCTTCCTGCGTTTCGATGTTGTGGCGCGACGCGTCGGCCTCGTAGCGTTCCACATAGAGACGCAGCGTTGCGCCTGCGGTGCCGGTGCCGGAGAGGCGAAGCACGATGCGGGAGCCACCTTCGAAGAGGATGCGGATACCCTGGTTCTTGCTGACGGACTGGTCGACCGGGTCGTTATAGGCGAAGTCGTCTGCGGACTTGACCTTCAGCGCGCCATAGGTGGTGCCGGGCAGGGTGGCCAGCTTTTCACGCAGCGTCGTGACCAGCGTGTTGGCGGCGTCGGAATCCACTTCCTCGTAGTCGTGGCGGGAATAGTAGTTGCGGCCATATTCGGCCCAGTGCTTGGTGACGATATCCTTGACGCTTTCCTTGCGGGCGGCAACGATGTTCAGCCAGAACAGCACGGCCCAGAGGCCGTCTTTTTCGCGCACATGGTTGGAGCCGGTGCCGAAGCTTTCTTCACCGCAGACGGTGACTTTGCCAGCGTCCAACAGGTTGCCGAAGAACTTCCAGCCGGTCGGCGTTTCATACATGCCGATGCCGAGCTTTTCAGCCACGCGGTCTGCGGCCGCACTGGTCGGCATGGAGCGGGCAATGCCGGAAATGCCAGCCGCATAGCCGGGCGCGAGCTTGGCGTTGGCAGCGATAATGGCAAGCGAGTCAGAAGGCGTAACGAACATGCCCTTGCCGACAACCATGTTGCGGTCGCCATCGCCATCGGAAGCAGCGCCGAAATCCGGGCCTTCCCGGCTCATCACGGCATCGTACATGTCCTTGGCGTGGACGAGGTTCGGGTCCGGGTGATGGCCACCGAAATCCGGTAGCGGTACGGAGTTGTGGACGGAACCGGCTGGTGCGCCGAGGCGCTTTTCAATGATCTCGACGGCGTAGGGGCCGGTGACCGCGCTCATCGAATCGACCACGACCCGGAAGCCGCCTGTGATGAGATTGCGGATAGCGTCGAAATCGAACAGCTCTTCCATCAGGGTGGCGTAATCGGCCACCGGATCGATGACTTCGACACTCATGCCTGCGACGTCCGAAGAGCCGATCTTGTCGAGATCGACATCGGAGGCTTCCGCGATGCGGTAGGTCTCGATCGACTTGGTTCGGGCGAAGATGGCGTCGGTGATCTTTTCCGGGGCAGGTCCGCCATTGCCGATATTGTACTTGATGCCGAAATCTTCGTTCGGGCCGCCGGGGTTGTGGCTGGCAGACAGCACGATGCCGCCGAAGGCCTTGTATTTGCGGATGATGTTGGAGGCGGCAGGCGTGGAGAGAATGCCGCCCTGACCGACCAGCACCTTGCCGAAGCCAGCGGCGGCAGCCATCTTGATCGCCTTCTGGATGACTTCGCGGTTGTAATAACGGCCATCGCCGCCGATTACCAAAGTCTGTCCGGCAAAGCCTTCGAGGCTATCGAAGATCGACTGGATGAAGTTTTCCGCGTAGTTCTCCTGCGCGAAAACCGGCACCTTTTTTCGCAGGCCGGATGTACCCGGCTTCTGGTCCTGAAAAGGTTTGGTCTGGACGGTCTTGATCGTCATTCAATGGCCTTTCGACGTAAGTTGGGCGTAAAGCGCGGCGTAAAGCCCGGCGCTCTTTTCCCAGGAAACATCCGATTTCATCCCCTGTTTCTGCACCTGCGTCCACAGCTTCGGTTCTCGGTAATATCGTATGGTGCGGCGGATTGCCTGTCGCAATCCATCCGGCGTAATGGAAGAAAACTGCACACCTGTCGCCACTCTGGCAGACATTGCGGCGTGGTTTGCGTCGATGACCGTATCGTTCAAACCGCCATTGCGCGCAACCACCGGTACACACCCATAGCGCAGCGCGTAAAGCTGGGT
This sequence comes from Agrobacterium larrymoorei, assembly GCF_013322225.1. GTDB lineage: Bacteria > Pseudomonadota > Alphaproteobacteria > Rhizobiales > Rhizobiaceae > Agrobacterium > Agrobacterium larrymoorei_A. Next base: position 81,402 of record NZ_JAAMFB010000024.1, on the reverse strand, counting down.
GAGGCCACATGGCTCGAAACGCGACGGAATGATGATGGCATCTGAGCCTGCCTGCATGAGATGTGACAGCGGCTCGTTATAACCGATGGCGACGCCGACGCGGCCGGGATGGCGGGAGGCGGCATCCAGAAGCGCGCCTTCCAGAGGAATTTCGCCAGCACCCAGCACGACCAGACGCCCACCCATGCCGACGATATCGTCCACCACTTCGGCAATCAGGTCGATGCCCTTCTGCCAGGTGAGGCGGGAGATGACGCAGAACAGCGGCCCGCTATCCTGATCGATACGGAAATGGCTGGCGACGGCGGCCTTGTTGAGCGTGCGCAGCTTCAGGTTCGCGGCGACATAATTGTGCGGTATGAAATGGTCGGTGGCAGGGTTCCAGACTTCCGCGTCGATGCCGTTGACGATGCCGTGCAGCACATGGGCGCGACTGCGGATGACGCCTTCCAGCCCCATGCCGAATTCCGGCGTGAGGATCTCCTCGGCATAGGAAGGGCTGACGGTGCTGAGCGCCGTCGCTGTCTGCAAGCCACCCTTCAGATAGCTGATATCGTTGTAATATTCGATGCTTTCGGTGGTGAAGGCATGGGCAGGCAGGCTGAGCTCGCTGAAAATATTGGCGCCGAACTGGCCCTGGAATGCGATGTTGTGGATGGTGAGAACGCTCGGAATTTCCGGCGTTTGCGCATAGCGCATATAGACCGGGGCCATGGCGGCCTGCCAATCATGGGCGTGCAGCAAATCCGGCTGCCATCCGTCGAGCTTGCCCGCGGCGATTTCGGCCGCCGCAAGGGAGAGGGCGGCAAAGCGCTTCCAGTTGTCGGCGAAATCCTTACCCGTCGAATCGAGATAGGGACCGGCGGGCCGGTCGAAATAGGCCGGGGCGTCCAGGATCAACAGGTCGAGACCTTCGTGATGCGCCTCGAAAATTTCTGCCTGCGCGCCCAAAAGATCAGGAAACTCGCCAATCTTTACCGCATCCGTCACAGCGGATTTCACCGCCGGATAGCCCGGTATCAAGGTGCGTGTTTCGACGCCGTAGGCTTTCAGTGCGATAGGAAGCGCGCCGGCAACATCGGCGAGCCCTCCTGTCTTGATCAGCGGGTAGATTTCGGAGGCGACCGAAAGAACTTTCATGGGCACTACAGGTCCAGCTTGTCGATCATCGATTGGGTTATCAGGCAGATGCCCTTTTCGGTGCGGCGGAAACGTTTTGCATCGAGTTCCGGGTCTTCGCCAACGATCAGTCCTTCCGGGATCACCACGCCATGGTCGATCACCACATTGCTGAGCTGCGCGCGGCGTCCGATCTTCACACTCGGCAGCACTACGGCATTCTCAAGGCGCGAATATGAATTTGCCCTGACACCTGTGAACAACAGGCTGCGGTTCAGCGACGAGCCGGAGATGATGCAATCGCCCGCCACGACCGACGAGGTGGCAGAACCGCGACGGTTTTCATCGTCATGCACGAACTTGGCAGGCGGCAGGATTTCAGCATAGGTCCAGATCGGCCAGGACTTGTCGTAGATATCGAGGTCGGGAACGATATCGGTGAGATCGATATTGGCCTGCCAGTAAGCGTCGACCGTACCGACATCGCGCCAGTAGGGTTCATGCTCGAAATCGGAGCGCACGCAGGAAGCGGCAAAGCGGTGGGCGACGGCTTTGCCGTGGTTGACGATGTAGGGAATGATATCCTTACCGAAATCGCGGCTGGAATTGGGGTCGCTGGCATCGCGGCGCAGTGCGTCCATCAGGAACTTGGTGTGGAACACGTAAATGCCCATGGAGGCGAGCGCGAATTCCTCGTTGCCCGGAATGCCCGGCGGATCGGCTGGCTTTTCGATGAAGTTGATGATCTGGTCTTTCTCATCCACATGCATCACGCCGAAACCGGTGGCTTCCATGCGCGGCACTTCAAGGCAACCGATGGTGACGTCGGCACCGGAATCGACATGCTGCTGCAGCATGTATTCGTAATCCATCTTGTAGATATGATCGCCCGCCAGAATGACCATGTATTCCGGGCCATGGGCCTCGATGATATCGATGTTCTGGTAGACGGCATCTGCCGTGCCTTCGTACCACTGCGTTTCCGACACGCGCTGGGAGGCGGGCAGAATGTCGAAGCTTTCGTTACGTTCTGGCCTGAAGAAGTCCCAGCCGCGCTGCATGTGGCGGATAAGCGAGTGGGCCTTGTACTGCGTGGCCACACCGATGCGGCGAATGCCGGAGTTGAGCGCATTCGACAGTGCGAAGTCGATGATGCGCGCTTTGCCGCCGAAATAGACGGCGGGTTTTGCACGCCTGTCCGTCAGTTCCTTGAGGCGGCTGCCGCGCCCCCCTGCGAGCACATAGGCCATTGCATCGCGCGCCAGTGGCTGAACTCTTTTCTCGTTCATGGATGTCCTCCCATAAAATTCCCGGCTATTCCGTTAATGTTCCCGTTATTCTGCATGTCAGGCATGTGGCCTATTGTTCCGGCTCCAGCATGATGACGGCAAGTGGTGGAAGCGTCAGTGTCGCGCCGATGCTGCCTCCGGCATCGACCGCCTGCACGCGCCCGCCATTGCCCTTGCCGGTGCCGCCGTAAATCTCGGCATCCGTGTTCAGAACCTCGCGCCAGCGCCCGGCGGCGGGCAGCGGCACGTAGAAATTCTCACGATAGACAGGCGTGAGATTGGCAATCACGGCGACCGGCTTTTCGCCGGGTGCGGAGCGCAGCCATGCGAAGACGGAGTTCTCATGATCATCCGCCGACAGCCACTGGAAGCCTTCTGGCTCGCAATCGCGCGCATGGAGCGCGCCTTTCGAGCGGTACATGAAGTTGAGGTCGCGCACCAAGCGGCGCATGCCCTCATGCATATGATATTGCAGCAGGTTCCAGTCGAGTGAACCCTTTTCGCTCCACTCGCTCCACTGCGCGAATTCCTGTCCCATGAACAGCAGCTTCTTGCCGGGGTAACCCCACATGAAGGCGTAATAGGCGCGCAGGTTTGCGAATTTCTGCCAGTCGTCGCCCGGCATCTTGGCGATCATCGAGCCCTTGCCGTGTACCACTTCATCGTGGGAAATCGGCAGCACGAAGTTCTCGCTAAACGCATAGAGCAGGCCGAAGGTGAGTTCCTGATGGTGGAACTTGCGATGCACCGGCTCACGCTGAAAATAGCTCAGCGTGTCATGCATGAAGCCCATGTTCCACTTGAAGCCAAAGCCGAGACCGCCTTCATGAACCGGCTGCGAGACCTTGGGCCATGAGGTGGATTCCTCGGCAATGGTCATGACGCCGGGGTGGTTGCCATAGACCAGCGTGTTCATCTTTTGCAGGAAGCGGACCGATTCAAGGTTTTCGCGCCCGCCATATTCATTGGGTATCCACTCGCCTTCCTTGCGGGAATAATCGAGGTAGAGCATCGAGGCGACCGCATCGACGCGCAGGCCGTCGAGGTGGAATTTCTCGGCCCAGTAGAGCGCGTTGTTGATGAGGTAGGACATCACCTCGACGCGACCGAAATTATAGATCGCGGTGTTCCAGTCCGGGTGGAAGCCCTGACGCGGGTCGGCATGTTCATACAGCGCGGTGCCGTCGAACCATTTCAGGCCGTGTTCATCCGTCGGGAAGTGGGCGGGCACCCAATCCAGCAGAACGCCGATACCGACCTTGTGCGCGCCATTGACGAAGCGGGCGAAGCCTTCCGGCTCTCCGAAGCGGGCGGTTGGGGCATAGAGGCCGGTGGTCTGATAGCCCCATGACGGATCATAGGGATGTTCGGTAACGGGCAGAAACTCGATATGGGTGAAACCCATGTCGGCGCAATAGGGGATGAGGCTGGCTGCCAGTTCGTCCCATGTCAGCATTGAGCCGTCTTCGCGGCGGCGCCAGGACGCGGCATGGACCTCGTAAATGCTGATCGGTTGGCGGCGCTGGTCGACGCTTGCCCAATGCTTTCGGTGGGCGTCGTCTTCCCATTCCTGCACCAGTTCGGGTGTGGTGACGGACGCGTTCTTGGGGCGCAGTTCGGCGCGGCGGGCATAGGGGTCCGCCTTCAGCGGCAGAAGTTCGCCATGGGGACCGATGATCTCGAACTTGTAGGTGCAGCCCGCATAGACATCCGGTGCAAAGATTTCCCATATGCCGGTGTCCTTGCGGAAGCGCATGACGTGACGGCGGCCATCCCAGTTGTTGAAATCTCCGACCACGGAAACGCGCCGTGCATTGGGAGCCCAGACGGCGAAGTGGAAGCCTTCGCAGCCTTCGAGTTTCAGAGGATGTGCGCCCATCTTGTCGAACAGACGAAGATGCGAGCCCTCGCGGACGAGGTAGTCGTCCATGGGGCCGAGGACCGGGCCGAAGCTGTAAGGGTCGGTGACAGCCCATTCCGCATCGTCGCGGGCGGCGCGATAACGGATTGGCTGGCGTTTGGTGATGCCGATCGGGCCTTCGAAAAAGCCGTCCGCATCCGTGCGGGTCAGTTCGCCCACGACCGTGCCGTCCAGTGTCAGCACGGTCACTTCTTCCGCGCCGGGAATGAGACAGCGGGCCACATAGCCGTCCGGTGTCTGGTGGACACCGAGAACGGCGAATGGATTGGAATGCAAACCGCTCTTGATCGCCTCGATTTCAGCCTTTGCTATTGCGCCAGTCTTTTTCTCTTCGGCTTCATTGAGCGGTTTCTTCATTATGCTCTCCAGATTTCGGACGCATATTGCCGGATCGTCCTGTCGGACGAGAACCAGCCCATGCGCGCCGTATTGCGAACGGTTTTTTCGTACCAGCTCGTGGGCTCGCTCCAGATGGCATCGACATCGCGCTGTGCGTGCGCGTAAGCGTCGAAATCCGCTGCGACCATGAACCAGTCATTATTATAGATGCCGTCCATCAGCCCTGCGAAGCGCGAGCGGTCATCCGGCGAGAAGACGCCCGATGCGATGGAGGAAACGGCCTGCGCCAGCTCTGTCGAGCTTTCTATGATGGCGCGGGGATTGTGGCCCTCGGCGCGGGCCTTCGCCACCTCATCGGCGGTCTTGCCGAAGATGACGATGTTGTCCTTTCCGACATGCTCCAGCATTTCGACATTGGCGCCGTCCAGCGTGCCGATGGTGAGTGCGCCGTTCAGCGCAAATTTCATGTTGCCGGTTCCGGATGCTTCCATGCCAGCGGTGGAAATCTGCTCTGAGAGGTCTGCTGCGGGAACCATGATTTCCGCGAGCGACACGTTGTAATTCGGAACAAATACCACTTTCAGAAGCCCACGCACTGCCGGATCGTTGTTGATGACGCGTGCGATATCGTTGGCGAGCTTAATAATGAGCTTGGCGTTGTGATAACTCGGCGCTGCCTTTCCGGCGAACAACTTAACTCTTGGAACCCAATCCAGTTCCGGGTGAGAACGAATTTGATCGTAAAGCGCAACAGCTTCGATCAGGTTCAGAAGCTGGCGCTTGTATTCGTGGATGCGCTTGATCTGGATATCGAACAGCGCCGATGGATCGATGCGGATGCCCATGCGCTGGGTGATGGTGTTGGCGAGCCGCACCTTGTTCTGGCGCTTGATCGCAGCGAACTTCTCGCGGAAGGCGGAATCTTCTGCAAAACGATCCAGCTCCACCAGCTTTTCCGCATCATCCAGAAACGCATCGCCGATGGCTTCGCGGATGAGATCGGTGAGGCCGGGGTTGCACTGCATCAGCCAGCGGCGCGGTGTAATGCCGTTGGTCTTGTTGTTGATGCGGTCCGGGTACAGCCGGTGAAGGTCGGAAAACACCGTTTCCTTCATGAGGTCCGTATGCAGCGCCGACACGCCGTTGATGGAATGGGAGCCGATGAAGGCAAGGTTGCCCATGCGCACGCGGCGCTCGCCGCCCTCGTCGATTAGCGAAATCGAGCGGATTTCCTGATCCGCGAACTTCTTTTCCTTGCGGGCATAGACCAGCGTATTGGCGTTGATCGCGTAGATGATCTGCATGTGGCGCGGCAAAAGGCGCTCCAGGAGAGGCACCGGCCAGCTTTCCAGCGCCTCGGGAAGAAGCGTGTGGTTGGTGTAGGAGAAGGTGCCGCGGGTGATATCCCACGCTTCCTCAAATTCCAGCCCGTGAACATCCGTCAGCAGGCGCATCATCTCGGCAATGGAAATGGCCGGATGGGTGTCGTTGAGCTGGATCGAGACCTTGTCTGCCAGATTGGTGAAATCCGGGTACTGCTGCAAATGACGGCGTAGAATGTCTTGCAGCGACGCGGACGAGAAGAAATATTCCTGCCGCAGACGCAGTTCCTGACCCGCCGGATTGGCGTCTGCCGGGTAAAGAACGCGGGTGAGCGATTCCGCCTTGTTGCTTTCGCGCAGCGCACCGATGTGGTCGCCCGCATTGAAGGCGTCGAGCAGGATCGGGTCGATGGGCTGGGCGGACCAGAGGCGCAGCGTGTTGACGCGGGTGCCGCGCCAGCCGACGACCGGCGTATCGACCGCCATTGCGATGACGCGTTCGGCTGGCTTCCAGACGAAGCGCTGCGGTTCTTCATAGCCGCCGACCGTATCGACGGCGCCGCCGAAGCCGATTTCGTAGGAGCTTTCGCGGCGCTCGAATTCCCAGGGGTTGCCGTGGGCAAGCCATGTTTCCGGCAGTTCCACCTGCCAGCCATCGGCCATCTGCTGGCGGAACAGGCCGTGGACATAACGAATGCCGTAGCCGTAAGCCGGGATATCGACGGTGGCCATGGATTCCATGAAGCATGCGGCGAGACGGCCAAGACCGCCATTGCCCAGCGCCGCATCCGGCTCGAGCCCGGCGATCACGTCGAATTCGACGCCCAGCGAGGTCAGCGCATCGCGAATTTCTTCCATGAGGCCGAGATTGGAAATCGCATCGCGCATCAGGCGACCGATCAGGAACTCCAGCGACAGGTAATAGACGCGCTTGCTGTCGTTCTGATAGGCCTTGCGGGTGGATTCCATCCACTTGTCGATGATGCGGTCGCGCACGACGAGGATGGTTGCGGTCAGCCAGTCATGCGGTTTGGCAACTTTGACGTCCTTGCCGATACGATAGGTCAGTCGCTCGATGATCTCGTTGGCGAGGATCGTCGGGTCTGAACTGCGCGGCGCGGGGCGGGGAAGATCGTTGGTAGCGAGTTTATTGATCATGGGTCGGTCAGCACCTTGATGGGAGGAGAGGGTCTGATTCTCGTGAGCCGTCATGTTGTTCACGCTCAGTTTATGCATCGATAAGCCGCTGTGGCAACAGCCCTTTTTGCAAACATGGATTGCACGGCACTGACCGGACAAGCGTGTTGACAAACATCAAAAACCACGCGGGGCTTTTGCGACCCCCGCGTGGTTGAAATGCTTCCTGAGAAAAAGCTGTTTAGTTCGTCAGGCGGCTGGAAATGCTTGCAGCCTTGCGGGCAATATCGCCGAAAGCGGCCACGATCTGCTCCATGTTTTCCGGTGCGTAATAATTGTCGAGGCTGGTCGCGCAGGTTTGCAGCAGCGACTTGCCCTTGTCCGGGGCCATGAAGGCGATGGAGAAAATCTTGATGCCATCGGCTTTCGCAGCGGCGCATGTGGCGCGCACCTGGCCGTCGATGGTGGCATTCCAGCTGGAGCTGGAGCCGGTCATCTCGCCGTCGGTCATCAGCACGATATAGCGTTCGAAATGCGTATTCTTGTTTTTTGCATGCTCGGTAGCTTCGGTCTTGTTCGTCGCCTTGAGAGCGTTGAAGGCGGTGGTCAAGGCCGCATTGGCATTGGTGCCGCCTGTCGGATATTGCGGAATGGCCTGAACATAAGTGTTTGCTTTCGAGGTGCCCCAATCCATTGCCTGGGCGGTGAAGCTCACATCATTATAGGCAATCGCTGCGGTGCGAACGAGCGTGGACTGCGGGGAACTGCTGGCCTTGTAAGTGGCGTCGGACTTGTTCAGCGTTTCGACCAGAAAGGACACTGCCGTCTTCAGGGACGTGCTTTTGTTGACGTAGCAGGGCGATGAGTTGGGCAGGGTCGGATACCTGTTCCAGTTGCTCAACTCGTAGTTCTGGCAGGACTTCTTGCTGTCCAGCGTATCCGTCCTGAAAGACATCGAGCCGGAGCGGTCCAGCACGAGATACATCGACATCGGCACACCCTTGTTGAAGGTGCTTTGCGCCGTGCTGCTGATCCTGACGGTCATGGTTTCCGCGCCGATGAAGCCGAGCAGCGGGTTAAGCGCGATGGGGTAATTCATCGTGGCAGAAATATTGAAGACGGTGCCTTTGGACGTTTCAGAACGGCTGGCGACGGGATCGAGTTCGACGTCTAAATCGTCCTTTCCGTCATCATTAACATATTGCTCCTCGCCCTGTTCTGTCGCGGTCGTCTGTTCCTCGCGCTGGTGAATCTCGTCCAGATGACGCTTGATATGGTCCTTCACGGCTTGGGCATATTCCGCATCGCTTTTCTTGCCCTCGGAAATCCGGGCGTCGGTTGCAACCGAAAGCGTTGCCGCGTCCGCTGCGTTCTGCAACTCGGACTTGATTTGCATGACGCGGGTCATTTCCACCCCGGCACCTGCAACGCCGAAAAGCACGGGCAGGGTTATTGCTGTCATCATAGCGAAATTGCCCTGCCGGTCGGCAAGGAAAGCCCGTATCGATCTCATACCCGCAGCCTTCATGAACATCATGTTCAACCCCATCGAGCATTTCCAGCAAAAGTGTGAAGCGGTTTTGCGTCTGGACAATGCGTGAAAATAAGGAGGAGCGGTTTAGCGTTTCGAAGAAATGCAGAATAGCTCCGGTAAATCATGATATTTGACTACAATTATGCGGGTATAGATTCCCCTAACGTTACGTGAGCAATTTTATCGAGTCTCTGAAATGGGACAATTTTTTGTTGTAACACTGCGCCATCGCTTCTTTTGATACAGGTTTTGCGATGACGGCTGTGCCGTAAAAGAACGCTCAGTTCTTGACGGGCACGACATCCACGGCCTGCATCGTCTGCTGGTTTCCGTAGCTTTTCAGCACGCCGATGACAGGGGCGATATCGGCATAGTCGCGACCATAGCCGACAACGATATGATCACCGCCAGCGACGATATCGTTTGTCGGGTCGAGTTCGATATAGCCGGTGGATTCGCCGCACCAGACGCGCACCCATGCATGCATGGCATCTGCACCTTCCAGCCGCTCCTTGCCCGGTGGCGGAATGGTGCGCAGGAAGCCGCTGACGTAACCCGCCGGAATGCCGAGGCTGCGGAGTGCTGAGATCATGATGTGGGAGAAATCCTGACAGACGCCGCGCTTCAGCTTGAAAGCCTGCGCTGGCGTCGTATCCACGGTCGTCGCTTCGCTGTCGTAGGTGAAGTCCTTGTAGATGCGATTGCAGACGGCGAAAGCGATTTCGCGGATGGTCATGCCGGGCTTGATCGTTTCGCGGGCATAGGCGGCAATCGCTGCGTTTTCGCCGATGCGGGGGCTGTTGCCCGCAAGATGATGCGGCGATTGTGGATCAAGCGACCAGACATCGGCAAGCTCGGCCTGAAGCTTTGGCAATTCCGGCGAAAAATCAGCCGTCAACGAGGGGTTCTCCACCGCTACGCGCGCCTGCATGCGGATATCCAGCTTGTCATGGGCTGTGCGCAGGTAAACCGATGTGGCGCTCTGCTCAAAGAAATCATTGAAGACGGTGCGCTCATCCGGGGTCGGGGAGACGCTGAGCGAGCCCGCCACCAGCCGCTGCCTGCCGGGAATGGAGAGTGGGGTCACGCGGATGATGTGGCGCGCGCCTGAGGCAAGCGTATCGTAGAGATAACCCATGTGCAGCGAAAGATCGTAGAGCATCGGTTATCCGAGATAGGTTTGTGCGAGAATGTCGGAGAGCCGCTCCAGATCCTTCTCCAGCTGGCTGAAGACCGCGCCGGAGAGCTGTTCGGGCGTCATGACGGCGAGACCGGAATGGATGCGCATCGCCTCCCGATAGAAAGGCGACATCTGGCCGTTGACGAAGGCGTTCGGCAACTGCTCCACCTCGGTGCGGATTTCGTTGAGCTGGAACAGGATGGAGCGCGGGTTGAGCGGATCGAGCCCGAGCAGGTCCATGACGGTGAGGCCTGCCGTGGCGACATTGTAGCGGCGGCGGTGGGTCATGACGCTATCGCCGATTTCGAGCAGCATGTCATAGGAACCATCCGGCGCATCCGGCCCGCTCATGTGGCCGAGCAGGCGCGTCATATGCAGGCCGCGTTCCAGATAGCGACCGACAGCGAGGAAGCGCCAGCCGGTGAAGCGGTACATGTTTTCATGCACCAGACCGGCAAAGCCCGCGAGCTTGCGCAGGAGGATGGTCATGGCGTGGGTGGCGTCATCGCCCGCGCTGATCTTGCTCTGGAAACGGCGGGCGGTCTTTGCCAGATCGTTCAGCGCCAGCCAGCCATCCGGCGAGAAGCGATCGCGGATATTGCTGGCGGAATAGATGGCGCTGTTGATATTGGCGATCAGGCTGGCGGGAACCGGCTCGTCTACGTCGATATCGACGGTTTCCAGATACTTCGTCACATGGGCAAGAAGCGGCTGTTTCGGATCGGCGGACTCGGCATAGCGGGCGTGCCATGCGCGTAAGATTCGCAGCGCGCCTTCGGAGCGCTCGATATAGCGGCCCAGCCAGAAGAGATTGTCCGCAGCGCGGCTGGGCAGGCTACCTGGCATGTTGCGGATGAAGTTTTCTTCCGGCGGCAGAAGCGTGGTGCGCTCCACCGGCTTGTTTGAGACGATCCAGACGTCGGCAGCACTGCCGCCCGCCTGCATCGCGATGGCCGCCACATCGTTGCTGCGGCCGATGCGGGCAAAGCCGCCGGGCATGACCTGCCAGCCATCCTGCGTGCGCGCGACAAAGACGCGAAGGCTCATGGGGCGCGGCACCAGCTTGCCATCCACGAAGGCGGGTGTGGTGGAGAGCGTGACCACTTCCTGACCGACCAGCTTCTGGCCGTCGCTTGCCAGCCAGTCGCTGATGGAATCCTTGGCCGTTTCACGCAGTTTGGAGCCGAGCACGGACTGGCCGTTATCATCGAAGAAGGGCAGGCGGGAATAGGCGGGGCCGATGACCATGCGCTCGATATTGCGCGCCACATGTTCCCGTTCCGACCCTTGGCCGCACCACCATGTGGCGATGGACGGCATGGCGAGGTCTTCGGCCATGAGATGGCGACAGATGGCGGGCATGAAGGCGAGAAGGGCGCGGGTTTCCAGAATGCCGGTGCCGAGCGCGTTGACGATGCTGAGCGAACCGGCACGCAGCGCCTGCACCATGCCGGGGGTGCCGATATGGGAGTTCTGGTCCAGCTCCAGCGGGTCGGCATAGGAGGCATCCAGCCGCCGCCACAGCACGCCGACGGGCTTAAGGCCCGCGACGGTGCGTACCATGACGCGGTTGTTGACGACCGTCAGGTCTTCGCCTTCCAGCAGCATGAAGCCGAGGTAGCGGGCGATATAGGCATGTTCGAAATAGGTTTCGCTGGCAGGGCCGGGGGTCAGAACGGCGATACGGTCATCCGGGTGCTGGCGGCGAGCCTGCAACGTGTCGCGGAATGCGCCGAAGAAGGAAGCGAGGCGGTGAACGTGGGATTCGGCGTAGATATCCGAAAAGGCGCGGGTGGTCGCCACGCGGTTTTCCAGCGCAAAGCCTGCGCCTGAGGGCGCCTGCGTGCGGTCTGCCAGCACCCACCAGTTGCCATCCGGCCCGCGACCGATTTCAAAGGAACAGAAATGCAGATAATGGCCATCCGCCGGTTTGACCCCTTCCAGCGGGCGCAAATATTCCGGGTTGGAGGCGATCAGGGACGGCGGCACGAAGCCTTGCTGCACCAGTTTGTTTTCGCCGTAAATATCGGCGACCACCGCTTCCAGAAGGTTGGCACGCTGGACAAGGCCGCGTTGTACGGCCTCCCATTCCTTCTCGTCGATCAGCACCGGAACGTGGGAAATCGGCCAGTTGCGTTCGCTGCTGCCACCCCCGCTGCCTTGCGCGCTGTAATCGCGATAGAACACACCGGCGTCGCGCAGATAACGGTCGGTGCGGGAAAAGCGCTCGTGCAACTCGCGCTCGTCCATGCGCGACAGCGCGTTGACGAAGGGCTGCCAGACGGGGCGGATGCGCCCATCTATATCCAGCATTTCATCGGCAACGCCGGGCAGGGCGCGATAGCCGAGCATGGACGCCATGCCGGTTTCCTCCCCTTTCCGTTCCATTGCCGGTGCTTTCGCCACCTTATACTCCTTGCGGGCGTCTGAGATCGAGCGTCAGCGGGAACTCTGGCGACACCGTTTCCGGCCACAGAGTGTAGCTGCCGGACGTGTGCCCCCATGGTTCGAAACGCGCCAGCCGCCGTGCCTGCGCTTCATTTCCGTTGACCGGGAATGTCTCATAATTTCGCCCGCCCGGGTGGGCAACATGATAGATGCAGCCGCCGATCGATCGGTTCGACCATGTATCATAAATGTCGAAGGTTAGCGGCGTGTTGACGGGCAGCACGGGATGCAGGCCCGATGCAGGCTGCCACGCCTTGAAGCGCACGCCCGCAACCGAGACGCCGGACTGCTCCGTCTGCTTCAGAGGCACGGCGCGGCCATTGCAGGACACTGTGTAACGGGCGGGGTTGGCGGTTTCCAGCTTCACCTGAAGGCGTTCGACGGAGGAATCCACGAAACGCACCGTGCCGCCGATGGCGCCCTGTTCGCCCATGACGTGCCATGGCTCCAGCGCCTGCCTCAGTTCCAGCTTCGAGCCCTCATATTCCACTTCTCCGAAGAAGGGGAAGCGGAACTCAAGCTGCGCAGCGAACCATTCCGGTTGCAGGTCGAAGCCGTGTTGCCGAAGGTCTGCGAGAACATCGAGGAAATCCGCCCAGACATGATGCGGCAGCATGAAGCGGTCGGCCAGCGCCGTACCCCAGCGTACGAACTTGCCGCCTATCGGGTTCTTCCAGAAGCGCGCGATCAGCGCCCGCACGAGAAGCTGCTGGGCGAGCGACATGCGCGCATTCGGCGGCATTTCGAAGCCACGGAATTCCACGAGGCCGAGGCGACCCGTGGGGCCATCCGGCGAAAACAGCTTGTCTATGCAGATCTCGGAACGGTGGGTGTTGCCGGTCACGTCTGTCAGAAGGTTGCGGAACAGCCGGTCCACCAGCCATGGCAGCGGCGGGGTTCCTTCGCCCGGCGCTGGCACCTGCGCCATGGCGATTTCCAGCTCGTAGAGGCTGTCGTGGCGGGCCTCATCGATGCGCGGTGCCTGACTTGTCGGGCCGATGAACAGGCCGGAAAACAGATAGGACAGGGAAGGATGGCGCTGCCAGTGCAGCACGAGGCTTTTCAGCAAATCCGGGCGACGCAGGAACGGGCTGTCGTTCGGGTTCGCCCCGCCCACCACCACATGGTTGCCGCCCCCGGTGCCGGTGTGGCGACCGTCGATCATGAACTTGTCGGCGCCCAGACGTGATTGCCGCGCATCCTCATAGATCGCGGTGGTGATATCGACGCATTCCTTCCAGCTGGATGCCGGGTGGATATTGACCTCGATGACGCCGGGATCGGGCGCGACGCGGATGACGTTCATCCGCTCGTCATGCGGCGGCGCGTAACCCTCGATGTGAACGGGCAAATTTAGGTCGGTCGCGGCGGCTTCTGCGGCGGCGATGAGGTCGAGATAATGCTCGATCTTTTCCACGGGCGGCATGAACACGCAAAGGCGACCATCACGCGCCTCCACCGACATGGCCGTGCGGACCTCGCCGTTGATATCGCTGATCGACTGTTCGATGCGCTGCTGTGTTGCCGCTTCGCTGGGCTGGAAGGATGCTTCCTGCTGCGGGCGTGCAGCGGGTGCCACGGTTTCCGGCAGCGGTCCTCGTGGAATGGAAGGGTCGGCCTCGTGGATATAGGGATAGGATGACGGCGGCACATGCGGCAACGTACCGAGCGGCAGGCGATATCCAACCGCGCTATCGCCGGGAACGAGGAAGATGCGGCCGCGCCGCGTCTTCCACTTCTCGCTCATCCAGCGCCTGCCATCAGCGGCTTGCGCATTCCACGCCTGAACGGGGAGGACATAGCCGGTGGGTTCCGTCAGGCCGCGCTCGAACACGCGGGCGATGCGGCTGCGTTCTTCCGGGTCTTTCAGCTTCGAATTGGACGGATCGACATTATCCGGCAGGTTGGCTTCCTTGATCAGCCATTCCGCCGGGTCTTCATACGCAGGCAAGACCAGTTCCGGCGCTATGCCGAGATTGGAGGCGATGCCTGCGAGCAGCTTTTCCGCATCCTGCGCGGTAACGCCGGTATCGACGCCTTCAGCCGCCACCAGATCGGCATTGTGCCAGACCGGCTTGCCATCCCTGCGCCAGTAGAGCGAGAAGGTCCAGCGCGGCAGGCTTTCACCCGGATACCACTTGCCCTGACCGTAATGCAGGAAGCCGTTGGGCGCAAAGCGTTCGCGCAGCTTGCGGATCAGCACATCGGCCTTTTCGCGTTTGGTCGGGCCAACCGCGCCGGTGTTCCATTCATCGGATTCGAAATCATCGATGGATACGAATGTCGGCTCGCCGCCCATGGTTAGGCGCACGTCCTCGGCATTCAGAACCCGGTCCACCTCTTCGCCCAGCGCATTCAGCCTGTCCCAGCTTTCATCCGAGAAAGGCTTGGTGATGCGCGGATGCTCTGCCACGCGGGTGACCTTCATGTCGAAGGCAAACTCGATATTCGCCTCACCGTAATAACCGCCGGAAATGGGCGCGGCATTGCGATAATGCGGGGTCGCGGAAAGCGGGATGTGGCTTTCGCCGGTCAACAGGCCGGAGGTAGGATCCAGGCCAACCCAGCCCGCGCCCGGCAGATAGACCTCCGCCCAGGCGTGCAGATCGGTGAAATCCACTTCCGTTCCCGAAGGCCCGTCCAACGCCTTCAGATCCGGCGCAAGCTGAATGAGGTAGCCGGAGACGAAGCGGGCGGCGAGACCGAGATTGCGCAGCACCTGCACCAGCAGCCAGCTGGTATCGCGGCAAGAGCCCTTGCCGGAGGCGAGCGTTTCTTCCGGCGTCTGCACGCCCGGTTCCATGCGAATGACGTAGCCGATTTCCTGCTGCAAACGCGCGTTGAGACCAACCACCATATCCACGGTCGGCTGGCCCGGCGTCTTGTCGATGGTCTGCATCAGCGCGTTGAACAGCGGCCCGCCATGCTCCGGCGTGCGGTAGATCGACAAATCTTCCCGTAGCGTTTCGGGGTAATCGAAGGGCCACTTGGTGGCGCTTTCCTCGACGAAGAAATCGAAGGGATTATAGACCGCCATATCCGCGACCAGATCGACCTCGATCTTCAGTTCGCTGACCGGATCGGGAAACACGTAACGGGCCAGAAAATTGCCATAGGGGTCTTGCTGGAGGTTCACGAAATGGTTGGCGGGCGAAACCTTCAGCGAGTGGCTGATGACATGGGTGCGGGAATGCGGGGCGGGTTTCAGTCTGATGATCTGGGCCCCGAGGCGGACCGGCCTGTCGTATTTATAATGCGTCAGGTGGTAGATACTGGCTTTGATCGACATGCGTGCCCTTGCCCGGTTTTTCCGGTCTATGCGGATTTCCTCCGCCCCCTCTGTTTGCCCGATTTTGTGCAATGCACGAAAAGAATGCAAGGAACATTTGGCGCGGCTTTCGCATTGCCTCGCACATGATTTGCCAAGGCAATATGGCGTGTGTGGACAAGCGGTGTCGGAATGATATTGCTGTCACGACAAATACAGATAATCCGATTTTATAAGCATATCCGGCGTTACGATTTCAGGAAGTGGCAAGGTATTGAAAGCTCAAGATAAATCTTCGCCTGAGGCTGTCAATTATTCAAGCTTCGACCTGAGTTTCAGCGCGCAGCTCGGCATGATGGGTCGCGCCTTCTGGGGCTCGCCGGTGCGATATCGCCTCATTCTGCTTGCCTGCGCGCTTTTGACCATCATCCTCGTGACGGCATACGGGCAGATAAAACTGAACGAGTGGAACGCGCCTTTTTACAACGCGCTGGAGCGGCGGGATCTGAGCGCCTTCCTGCACCAGCTACAGGTCTTTGCCGTCATTGCGGGCTCCCTCCTTCTGCTTAACGTGTTTCAGACGTGGCTGAACCAGATGACGGCGCTCAACATGCGCGAGGGTCTGGCAAAGGATATGGTGGACCAGTGGTTCAAGCCGGGGCGCGCCGCAAAGCTGGCGAGCTTCGGATCGATTGCCATCAATCCCGACCAGCGTTTGCATGACGACGTGCGAAATCTGGCGGAAAGCAGCACGGCGCTTTCCATCGGTCTCGTCAACGCCACCATTCTGCTGGTCAGTTTCATCGGTGTGCTATGGGGGCTTTCTGCCGGTTTCGCCATCGAGATCGGTGGCCAGATGGTGGCCATTCCCGGCTATATGGTCTGGGCCGTTCTGGTTTATGCCGGGTCTGCCTCGCTGCTCAGCAACCTCGTCGGCTACAGGATGGTGCCGCTGAATGCCGAGCGTTATTCGAAGGAGGCAGAGCTTCGGTTCTCGCTTATGCGGGCCAGTGAAAACCTGACGGCCATCACATTGGCGCGTGGCGAAAAGAACGAGCGGCATCGCATTCGGGAAGATATCGACTCCGTTCTCGGCGTCATTCGCGGGCTCGCCATGGCGCTGACGCATCTGACCTGGGTGTCTGCCGGATATGGCTGGCTTGCCATCGTTGCGCCGATCCTCATCGCCGCGCCCGTCTATTTCTCAGGCCACCTCACTTTCGGTGGGCTTATGATGGCCGTCGGCGCGTTCAACCAGGTGAATGTCGCACTGCGCTGGTATATTGATAATTTCGGTCCGATCGCCGCGTGGAAAGCAAATCTGCAGCGTGTTTCCACCTTTCGCAATGCGCTGATCCAGATGGACAGCGTGGAGCGGCAGGCAAACACAATCGACGTCGAAAAAAGCGCAACAGGCCCGGTGCGGTTGAGCTCCGTCGAAATATGCCCGGACGCGGGCGGGCAGGACATGTCGCGGGTTTTCAGGCTGCGGGAAGTTCCGGTGGAAATCAACGCCGGCGACCGGGTGATGGTAAACGGCGACCAGGGTGTAAACCGGCGTCTGTTCTTTGCCGCACTTGCCGGATTATGGCCGTGGGGTCGCGGTAAGATTACCATGCCGCCTCGCGAGGAAACGCTGTTTATCGCCCAGCACGGCTATCTACCCGCAGCACCGTTGCGCGAAATTCTGTCCTATCCACGCAGCCCACAAAAATTCAAGGAGCAGGACTTTCTCCACGCCCTGCAACTCTGCGGGCTTGGCCACATCATCCCCCGGATGGACGACAATATCCGGTGGGACAAGAAATTCGACTCCGACGAGCAAGCCTGCATTCGCGTGGCGAATGCGGTGCTTTTGAAACCACGCTGGCTCTTCATCGACGATCTTCTCGAAGGGCTGGAGCCCGACACGATAGACCGGCTGACGGCGGTGCTTTCGGACATGAAAGACACCGCGATCATCTATATAGGACGCTCAGAAGCCGTGCTCCAGACCATGTCCCCGCGCGTACTGCACCTCGATATCGTCAAGACCGGGCAAGCAGCATCGGCGTCAGTTCCCGATCCTGTCCCGGGATCTTGACATAGGTCGATGGCGGTTGCGGCGGCCCTTCAAGCCGCAGCATGAAGGGTGCGGTGACCATCATCGATACGATTGTCAGCATGCCCGCGACGATAGCCAGATCGCAGTATTTCTGTTTGATCTCGTTGCCACTCCAGTCATATGCCATTTCGGAACCCTCGCCCGCATCTGGAAGTATATGAAGATAAGCTAATTCAACGAGAGACTGCCAAATTATGGTTAATTAACATTTAAAGCGCGTCGCCTTGGACGCGCGTTAAGCTGTTGTTTTGTTGCACGTCATGAACGCGCGACCTTTGCACAGCTGTGCAGCTTTACGCGGCAGGGTCCGGCACTGCGTTGGCGTCCCGTGCAAACAGCGAAGGGCAGCCGGGATGAATTCGCACTTGGAGGTGAGGGGTGCCTGCGGTATCCCTCTGGTCGGGAGGCCGGTGACGAGAAGGTTTTCGAAGATGGATATTCAACCGCCCGCTGACATGGAACTCACCCTGCGCACGCTGGCCATGCCCGCCGACGCCAACCCAGCAGGCGATATCTTCGGCGGCTGGGTCATGTCCCAAATGGACCTCGCCGCCTTCGTGCGTGCGAACGACGTGGCAGGCGGACGCACGGTCACCGTCGCCGTCAACGAGATCGTTTTCAAGAAGCCGGTAAAAATAGGCGATACCCTCTGCGTCTACACCCGCATCGAAAAGGTCGGCCGCACCTCGATCACGCTCAAAATCGAAGCCTGGACCCGCAGACATTCCGAGCAATCGAGGGACAAGGTGACGGAGGCGGTGTTTATTATGGTGGCGGTGGATGAAGAGGGGAAGCCGCGGGCGGTGGCCTGAAATCCGCAGAAGGTAATCGTCACTTGCTGGATGTACTGAAATCCCGTATGATCTGAAGTATGAGTGAGAAATTCGATCCGGCGAAAGATGCGGCAAACCGCGAGAAGCATAAGTTGCCGCTGGATTTCGGGGATCGTATTTTTGACGATGACGACCATCTGATCATTCCGTCCATCCGCGAGGTTGATGGTGAAGAGCGGTTCAAGGTGGTCGGGGTCGTTGAGGGCAGGTTGTTTACGGGCGTCTTTGTCTGGCGGAACGACTTACCCCGGTTCATATCGGTAAGAAGGAGCAATAAAGGTGAAGAAAGAGCATATCGTTCTGCCTACTGACCCGTCCGATGCGGAAGACTTCGACGTGACGGCAGAGGCCATGGATCGCGGCCAGCGCGCCCGGCTGATCCGCAAGACGCGAACGGCGCTCGGCCTATCGCAATCGGAATTCGCAAGCCGATTCCGCGTCCCGGTTGGAACGTTGCGGGATTGGGAGCAGGCCAGGGCCACCGCACCGGATTTCGCCGTGGCTTACGTGCGCGTCATCGGGCGGCATCCTGATATGGTGGCGCAGGCCGTGGCATAAGGCCGATAAGGTGTCACCATTTCAAAGGGCGGCCTGATTTTCGATTTTACATCACTCTGGCAAGTTCAACAAACCTCCAGCCCACCATGCAAAAAGGCCTCGCGATTTCTCGCAAGGCCTTGATATTTCTGAATTCGGATGGTGGGCGTGACAGGGATTGAACCTGTGACCCCTACGATGTCAACGTAGTGCTCTCCCGCTGAGCTACACGCCCTCCGTTGCGGCGCATAAATCACAAAATCGGATGGAGCGTCAACTGCCTTTTTCGATTTTGTGACAGGTTTTTGTGAGAACCCTTATGCGACAAGGAGTTTGTTGACTTCATCCACCAGGTCACGCAGGTGGAAAGGCTTGGAAAGGACTTTTGCGTCCTTCGGAGCCTTCGAATCAGCGTTGAGTGCGACCGCTGCGAAGCCGGTGATGAACATGACCTTGAGGTCGGGGTCGAGTTCGGTGGCGCGGCGGGCGAGTTCGATGCCGTCCATTTCCGGCATGACGATATCGGTCAAGAGGAGCGAAAAAGGCTCTTCGCGAAGCCGATCATATGCGCTTGCGCCATTATCGAAGGAGGAAACCTTGTATCCTGCCTTTTCCAGCGCCTTCACGAGGAAGCGGCGCATATCGTTGTCGTCTTCGGCGAGAAGAATTTTCTGAACCATGTAAGTGACCGTAACTACTGAATTATTGGAATACCTTATCGCGATTGTACCATTTCCAGAGTAAATATCGTGTGAATGGTCGAATCATGACGCGGTGACTATTGTCCAGTATGGACTTGCTCTTCGCCAACTGGCAACATGATGCATCTGGCAGAATTATGACATGGTAAACGGCGCGGAATGGATTGGGTAACGGGCGAATACGAGCTTTTCGAGGTGCGCGAGCCCGCAGCTCACACGATTCCGTTCGTTTTCAATTCGCCCCATAGCGGTCGCTGCTACCCCGTTTCCTTTCTGGAAGCCTCCCGGCTCGACTCCTATGAGATCCGCCGATCCGAAGATTACTTCGTCGACGAGCTGTTTTCGGCAGCGCCCGATATCGGCGCGCCGATGCTGAAAGCCAATTTTCCGCGCGCCTATCTGGACGTCAACCGCGAGCCCTATGAGCTCGATCCGCGCATGTTCGACGGTCAGCTTCCGTCCTATGCGAATATCGGCTCCATGCGGGTTGCAGGCGGGCTGGGCACCGTGCCGCGCATCGTGGCGGAGAATATGGACATCTATGCACACCGCCTGCCGGTGGAAGAGGGCATTGAGCGTATCGAGGGCATTTACAAGCCTTACCACGCCTGCCTGCGCCGGCTGGTGTCCCGCACCCATGCGCAATTCGGCATGGCGGTGCTGGTGGATTGCCACTCCATGCCCGGCAATATCCGTCTTGCGGGATCGAATATCCGTCCGGATATCATCATTGGAGATCGCTACGGCACCAGCGCCTCTGCGGAAATCTCGCGGGCGGCGCTGCACTTTCTTGAAGAGCTTGGCTTCAGCGCCGTCTGCAACAAGCCCTATGCGGGCGGTTTCATCACCGAACATTACGGTCGCCCGATCCGCTCGCTGCATGCCTTGCAGATCGAGGTCAACCGGGCGCTTTATGTCGATGAAAAGACACTGCTGAGGGCTGCGGATTTCCCGGCCATCCAAGCCGCGCTTGAGATGTTCATGCGCCAGCTTTCGGCCTTCGTCTCGGAATATGCCGTGGATATGGCCTTCGCTGCCGAGTAGGCCACGCATCCTTACCAAAATCCGAAGAGTTTGAAGCTGTTGACCGGGCAAAAAAAACCGCGCCTTGGCGCGGTCAAGTCTAGGGAGGAAACACCCAAGGAGGGTATTTACAGTCGAAGACTGTGCTTCAGAGAGTAGGTTATTTTGCTTATTTGTCAATCATTTTTATTTATGCCTATTAATTGAACAATCGTCCGGCTGCTTGCCTCATCGTGATGCGGAATGAGGAGGGAAATGCTTCCCGAACAGGCATCTCGGGAAAGAATCACCTTGGTGCGCGAGCAGGCTCAAGAGAGTGGACGCCACAGGCAAAGGCGCGCTATGTCATCTTCAGCCAATGACAGATGCCGGGGATTTTTGATGCTGCCAGATCGTGATTTCTTCTTTCGTCTCGCTGACGCTGCCAAGGCGGAGACGCTTCCGCGCTTTCGCACCGGCATCGCCGTGGATAACAAGCAGGCGGGGGGATACGATCCGGTCACCGAGGGCGATCAGGCTGCCGAAACAGCTATTCGCGCGCTGATTTCAAGCGAATTTCCCGATCATGGCGTGTTGGGTGAAGAGCATGGTAGCGTCGGGCTGGACCGTGAGCATGTCTGGGTTATCGATCCCATCGACGGCACGCGTGCCTTCATTTCCGGCGTGCCGGTCTGGGGAACGTTGATCGGCTTCCAGTCCAATGGACGCTCCGTCATGGGCGTCATGGATCAGCCCTTCATCGGCGAGCGTTATTTCGCAGACGGGCAGAACGCCTGGTATAAGGGGCCGGATGGCGAAAAGCAGATTCGGACGCGTAACTGCAAAGCCCTGTCGGATGCCGTGCTGTTCACCACTTCGCCGCATATCTTCACCACGGAAGAAGCGCAGCGCTACGGCCAGGTGCAGGATAAGGTTCGGCTGTTCCGCTATGGCGTGGACTGCTATGCCTATGCGCTGCTTGCGGCAGGTCATGTCGATCTCGTCATCGAATCGGGGCTGAAGCCTTACGATGTCGGCGCGCTGATCCCGCTCATCGAGCAGGCTGGCGGTGTAATCACCACCTGGGATGGCGGACGTCCGGAAGGGGCGGGACGCATCATCGCAGCCGGGAGCAAGGCTGTTCATGAAGAGGCGCTGGCGATTCTTTCCGGTCTTTAATTACTCCTCCGGTGCGAAAAACGCATCGATGGCTGCCAGCGCCTGGGCGCGATAGACGTCTCGCTCGTGAAAAAGCTCATGACGTGCGCCGGTAATGGGTACCAGTTGTGCCGCACGAAAATTGCGGGAGAGTTCTTCCTGGGCTGCATAAGGAATGAGCGTATCGCGCACCGGTGCCAGAAGAAGCGTTGGAACGAAGATACGCGTCAGGTGATCCTGCTTCGTCACCTTCGGCATCGTCTTTAAAACTTCATGGAGCCAGCGCGCCGTGGGTGCGCCGATGAAAAGCTCCGGGTGCTCGGTATGGATCGCAAGGGTACGCGCAAAGCGGGCCTGATCCGATGTCAGCGGATTGCCCTCGAAATCGCGTTCACGGCGGTTCCTGCCAAGCTGTATGCCGCCAAGGCCCATGTAAGTAAGGGCGGTGGCGATGAGCCTGATCCAGCGTGGGGAAACGGACTGGCCGCTGAGCGCGATGAAGGGTGAGCAGAGCGCCATGCGCTCGATGCGATTGGAAAGCTGCGGTGCCATGGAAAGGGCCGCCAATCCGCCGGTGGAATGCGCCATCAGGAAAAAAGGCAGTCGCGTGTCGGGCAAGACGACCTGCTCGAGAAACAGCGAAATGTCCTTCTGATAATCGGAAAACCGGCGCACATAGCCCGCATGGGCTTTTTTCAGCAGCCGCTCGGAAGCGCCCTGTCCGCGTGTATCGAACGTGGCGACCCAAAAGCCTTTCGCGGTCAGGTCGTTGATCGTTTCGAAGTATTTCTCGATGCACTCGTTGCGGCCATGCAGCAGCACGATGGTGCCGCGCGCGACCGAACGATCCGACTTGAAGATGGCGTAGCGCAACGTCTTATTACGATGACCGGTGAAGGTGCCGACGATGTGATGGCCTGGCACTGGATTGCCAGTTGTCGCGTAGAGAGTGGCTTCGGTCATCTATGTCCTGCTTGAAACAGAAGGGGATCGGTGGAGCGCCCCTTGTTTCATAATGGGATAGGTGCGCCGCTTTTTCACGTCAAAGGAAAATTGCGGAAAAATTGCCGGAACCGTCGGTGTTAGCAGTCGCGGTTCCGGCGAATAAGACAGAAGAAGAAGGGACGATATACTTCTGCCGGCGGAGATGACCTCCGATGCATTGATTTCTAGTGGTTGGAAACTGAACGATTTCGGAACCGGTCGTTCAGATTTCATTCAGGCGAGGTGGTGGTGAAATACCCCCTTGAACTCCGAAAATTGCTTACCCACTTATTGGTCACGGTCGCCAGAACGGGGCCGTGCTTCGGTTTCTTCATCGCCAGAACGGGATGGGAAACCATTAACCGCAAACAGTCGCTTCCTAGGAGGACACCATGCGTCACGTTGATTTTTCGCCACTTTATCGCTCCACCGTCGGCTTCGACCGCCTTTTCTCGATGCTGGACGGCATCGGCCAGCCTGAACAGGCGCAGGCTTACCCGCCTTACAATATCGAGCGCACGGGCGATAACGCCTACCGCATCACCATGGCGGTTGCCGGTTTCGATGAAACCGAACTCAGCATCGAATCCCGCGCCAATGTGCTGACGATCAAGGCCGAGAAGGCCAACGACACCACCAAGGGTTCCGAGGGTGAGTTCCTCTATCGCGGCATCGCCACGCGCGCCTTCGAGCGCCGCTTCCAGCTTGCCGATCATGTAGAGGTGCAGAATGCTTCGCTGAAGAATGGTCTTCTTCATATCGACCTTCTTCGCAACATTCCCGAAGCCATGAAGCCCCGCCGTATTTCGATCGCCACCGACGCTTCCGATGCGCCGAAGCAGATCGAGGCCCAGGTTACGCCCGCTCAGGTCAACTGATCCAGTTGATTGGTGAATGTGATGACGGCTCCCGAGAGGGGGCCGTTTTTTATGTCGTGATGGAGGCAGGCATAACCCCTCACCTGAAAAATCTATGACTTAGCTGAAGCTAAGATCATGATTTTTCTTCCTCTCCCACAAGGGTAGAGGTAAATCCGCGGCAGCCTTTCTATCCCACCGCACCCTTTAATCGTAATTCCAGCGTGCGGCCGGGTTTATCTCTCCCCCTGTGGGAGAGAAAGCAATTTCAACATCTTAGCCAAAGGCTAAGTGTTAGAAATTGCAAGTGAGGGGTCACGCCTCCTGCTTGCGCCTCTTCTTACTGCACCTTCACCGCCGCCGCCTCCAACTCCACGGCTTTGGCCACTTCGAGTTGTTTCGCCTTGCTCGCATATTTCTGCGCAATCACCGCGCAGGCCATCAACTGGATCTGATGGAAGAGCATGATCGGCAGCACGATTGCGCCGATGCTTTGTCCGGCGAAGATGGCGCTTGCCATGGGAACGCCGCTGGCGAGGCTCTTTTTGGAACCGCAGAAAGTGATGGCAATTTCATCGGCCTTGTTGAAGCCGAGTGCGCGGCTGCCGAACATGGTGACGCAGAGGACGAGGGTGAGCAGCAGAATGTTGATGCCGATCACCACAGCGATGTCGCGAACGGTGAATTCCTGCCAGATGCCCTCGATCACCGCTTCCGAAAAAGCTAGATAGACGACCATCAGGATCGAACCGCGGTCAACCGGGGCAAGCAGTTTCTTGCGGGCGCGAATCCAGTCGCCGATCCATGGTTGAAGTGCCTGACCAGCGATGAATGGCAGCAGAAGTTGCAGAAAGATCTGGCCGAAGGCATCCAGCGAGAAACCACCGCCATGGCCGCCAACGGTGAAGAGCAGACCGACAAGCAGGGGCGTGAGGAACATGCCGAAGATGTTCGATGCGGAGGCCGAGCAGATCGCCGCAGGCACGTTGCCGCCCGCCATGGAGGTGAAGGCGATGGAAGACTGTACGGTTGAGGGCAACACGCAGAGAAACAGCATTCCCATATAAAGTGGTGGCGGCAGGATGCTTTCAGGAATGTAACCGAGGCCCACACCGATCAGCGGAAAAAGGCCGAAGGTGACGAGAAGAATGACGAGGTGGAGCCGCCAGTGCAGGAAACCGGCGACCACCACATCTCTCGCAAGCCTTGCCCCGTGCAGGAAGAACAGCAGTGCGATGGCGCACTTCGTTGCGATGGAGAAGTAATGCGCGGGTTCTCCGCTGATCGGCAGAAGCGAGGCGAGGATGACGGTTGCGACCAGCATCATGGTGAAACGGTCTGGCAGGAAGCGGCTCATGGCAGCGTCTTTCGAAGTTTCGATTTTCGATTGAAGTTTCATGCACTATCGCTCATCATGAAACGAGATGCAAAGACTAACAGTTATCACGTTTTGAGATAAGCATGCTGAACCTGCAGCACCTCGCCAGTTTCGTTACGCTGGAACAGACGATGAGTTTCACGCTGGCGGCAGAGCGGCTGGGCATCGGCCAGTCGACGGTGAGCCAGCATATTCAGCGTCTGGAAGCCGCGCTCGGACAAAGGCTGATTGCGCGCGATACGCACCGTGTGCGGTTGACGCCGGAGGGGGAGGCGCTTCTGGGGTATGCCCGCAACATGCTCGATATCAACAACAAGGTCGCGGCACTGTTTGGCGAGAGCAAGCTGCGCGGCCGCCTGCGGCTTGGTGTTTCGGAGGACTTTGTTGCCAGTCGCCTGACCGTTATCCTCGAAGACTTTACGCGTGCCTATCCCCTTGTCGATCTGGAGCTGACGGTTTCGCTGAGCGGCGTGCTCTACCAGATGCAGGATAATGGCGAACTGGATGTCGTGCTCGCCAAGCGCAGGCTGGGCGATCAATTGGGCCATTTTCTCTATCGCGAACCCTTGATCTGGCTGGCGAAAGACCCCGATGCGGTTTTGGCCTGCAAGGAAGCCCTGCCCCTCATCGCCTTCCCGCCACCGAGCATCACCCGCAAAGCCGCGCAGGAGGCGCTGGACCGCGCCGGCATTCCCTGGCGTATCACCTGCACCTGCGGCAGCCTGAGCGGCCTGACGGCGGCGGCGCGTGCAGGCATGGGCGTCCTCGTCCAACCCCGCAGCATGGCGCCATCAGGTTTGCGCGAATTGCCGAGCGGCGCATTGCCCTCGCTGGAGGATGTGGAGTTCGTGCTTCAGCCGAGGAAGGGCGCGGATGCGGAACTGGTGCGGGCGCTCTCGGCGCTGGTGACGGCCAAGGGGATGGTGCCGGGGAGTTTTGTATGAAGCTGTCAGCGTCTGGTCGAGGCTTTTGCGTGTGTCTGTGGTAGCGCCTCTTCGCCAAAGCCTCCCAGTAATATTGGGTCATGTCCCTTGAAGCGCACGACGAGGTCGAGCTCACCGCCAAGCGCCTGCACATATTCACGCAATGTGGACAGCAGCAGATCCGAACGTTTCTCAAGCTGTGCGACCGAAACCTGCTTTTTGCCCATGCGCTGTGCGATCGTCTCTTGGGTGAGGGCTCTGGCCTTGCGCAACTTTTGGAGCGTATCGAATTCGTCCAACAATTCTTTCGTTCGGAGATCGGAAGCTGCAATCTCGTCCTTCGACATTGTTGCTTCAAAAACGTCATCGGCGGAAATCGGCATCAAGATTTCTCCTTGTTTATCAATCTTTGTAAGTGCGCATCGAAACGGGCATCAGCTGTGCTGATAAGTTTTTTATAAAACCGCTTCTCTGCCTTGCCGGATTTGTCTCCCGCAACAAGTAGGATTGCGTTTCTCTTCGGGTCGAAGGCGAAGGCAACTCTCCAAACGCCATCCGCCGCATCGAAACGCAATTCCTTCATGTTCGCGTGTTTCGAGCCATTCAACGTATCGACGCGGGGCCGCCCATATGACGGCCCGTGCACTTTCAAAATATTTGCCTGCGCGCGAAGTTCAACCTTTACCTCAGAGGGTAAAGTGCTGAACTCCTTGGCGAAGATCTCATCAAATTCAATTCGCCATTCCATGTATATATAGCTTTAAGTTTATATAGCTTCAAGTTTATATTTTATAACCGGATTAGGCGTATTACGCCCCACTACAGATCCGCAGAAACTCATCCACGTCGCTCTCCAGCGTGGCAAAGCTCGTCACCAGACGGATGAGCTGTTCGTTCTCGCCAACGGGTTCCGGCATGTCGTGCGGCACGGGCCAGTCGTAGAAGGCCGCTCCCGCTTCCTTCGCCGCCTTGGCTTTGCCCTTGTCGAGAACGACGAACAACTCGTTGGATTGCGTCGGCCAGGCGAGGCGGGCGCTGTTGGAGGCGGAGAGGCCGTCGCGCAGGCGCGTGGCCATTGCGTTGGCGTGGGCGGCGAGGTCCAGCCAGAGATCGTTCTGGAAGTAGGCATCGAACTGCGCTGCCATAAACCGGGTCTTGGAGAAGAGCTGGGCCGAACGCTTGCGGATGAAGGGCAGGTCTTCTGCCGTTTTCGGATCGAAATAGACGATGGCTTCGGCGCACCAGCAGCCGTTCTTCGTGGCGCCGAAGGAGAGAATGTCGACGCCGCGTTTCCATGTCATTTCGGCAGGCGTCGTATCGAGCGCCATCAGCGCATTGGCGAAGCGTGCGCCGTCCATGTGGACGGGGACGCCCGCATTTTTGGCGACGGTGGAAATGGCTTCGATTTCATCAAGGCTGTAAACTGTGCCCTGTTCGGTCGCCTGCGTCAGCGTGACCAGCATCGGCTGGCCCTGATGGATGGAGCCGGGCGGAAAGCGGCCGATGGCAGCTTCGAGGTTCTTCGGCAGCATCTTGCCGTTGGGGCCAGCGACCGGCATCAGGCGCGAGGCGTTGGAAAAATAGACGGGCGCTCCGCACTCGTCTTCAATGACGTGGGCCTCGGAATGGCAAAAGGCGATGCCGCCTGGGCGGGCGACGCTCGCCAGCGCCAAAGAGTTTGCCGCCGTGCCGGTGCCGACGAAGAAGACGGCGACTTCGCGTTCGAAGATTTCGTTGAAGCGCTTTTCAATGGCGCGGTCGAGTTCGCTTGTGCCGTAGGCGGCGGCGAAACGGGTCGACTCCTTCATCAGCCGTTCGTTGATGGCAGGGTGGGCGCCAGCCCAATTATCAGAAGCAAAAAACATCGTTCAACGCTTTCGAGGGGATGAGTGAGACGAACATGACGGCCTGCGGCCAAACCAGTGCCGTTTTATGGACTTACAGACGAGAAGGCAAATCGGGTAACGAAAGCAATCATTTCGCATATTCGCGATCAAGAAAATTACCCGCTGGCGCGTTTTGGCGAAATTTCGCGTCATATTGTCAGGTTATAAATTGTAGCGATGCTCTTGCGGAGGTTAAGGGTTTCTGTCATTGTGCAATCAGAATTAAGACAGCAATGCTGTCCTAAATCGGATAGGCGGACAAAGATTTGATCTCGGATGGAGGTCTTGTCGGGTTCCGTCTCTCTGCGTGAAATCATGCAACATGTTTGCAGGAGGGATGAAAAATGACCATCAAGCGGGACGACGAAAACGCCGAAGCTGTTATGACCAATGACTGTCCGGGTGAAGCCGGTGCGGAGACGGCCTCCGTGCGCGCGTCGATTGGTGGTCTTCCTGAAAAGCAGGGTCTTTACGACCCGCGCAACGAGCATGATGCTTGCGGCGTCGGCTTTGTGGCGCATATGAAGGGTCAGAAGTCGCACCAGATCGTCAAGGACGGTCTGTTCATCCTCGAAAACCTGACGCATCGCGGCGCTGTGGGTGCAGACCCGCTGATGGGCGATGGTGCGGGCATTCTGGTGCAAATCCCGGATCGTTTCTTCCGTGAAGAAATGGCGAAGCAGGGCGTGACGCTGCCTAAGGCTGGCGAATATGCCGTTGGCCACATCTTCTTCCCGCGTGATCCAGAGCGCATCGAGCATTACAAGAAGGTCATTGCTGACGTTATTGCCGAAGAAGGCCAGCAGTTCCTCGGCTTCCGCGATGTGCCGGTCGACAACTCCTCGCTTTCCAAGGCTGAAGACATTGCCGCAACCGAGCCGCACCATGTGCAGGTTTTCATCGGCGCAGGCCGCGATGCCGCGACCAATGCCGAGTTCGAGCGCCAGCTGTTTTTGATCCGCAAGGTTCTGTCCAACCGCATCTATGATGCTGGCGGCGGCAAGGAAGCGCAGGATTTCTATCCGGTGTCGCTGTCCTCCTCGACCATCGTCTATAAGGGCATGTTCCTCGCCTATCAGGTCGGTGCCTATTATAAGGACCTGGCAGACCCGCGGTTCGAAAGCGCCGTGGCGCTCGTTCACCAGCGTTTCTCCACCAACACCTTCCCATCGTGGAAGCTGGCGCACCCATACCGCATGGTGGCCCACAACGGCGAAATCAACACGCTGCGCGGCAACGTCAACTGGATGGCGGCGCGTCAGGCATCCGTTGCCTCGCCGCTGTTTGGCGACGACATTTCCAAGCTCTGGCCGATCTCCTATGAAGGCCAGTCGGACACGGCCTGCTTCGACAACGCGCTGGAATTCCTGGTGCGCGGCGGTTATTCCATGGCGCATGCCGTGATGATGCTGATCCCCGAGGCTTGGGCTGGCAACCAGTCCATGTCGCAGGAACGCAAGGCGTTTTACGAATACCACGCTGCCCTGATGGAGCCATGGGACGGCCCTGCTGCCGTTGCCTTTACCGATGGCAAGCAGATCGGCGCAACGCTGGACCGCAACGGTCTGCGCCCGGCCCGCTATCTCGTGACCGATGACGACCGTATCATCATGGCGTCCGAAGCCGGTACGCTGCCTGTGCCGGAAGAGCGCATCATCAAGAAGTGGCGTTTGCAGCCCGGCAAGATGCTGCTGATCGATATGGAAAAGGGCGCGATCATTTCGGATGAAGACGTCAAGCACGAGCTTGCCGCCAAGCACCCTTACCGCACTTGGCTGGACCGCACCCAGCTGATCCTTGAAGACCTGAAGCCGGTGGAGCCGCGCGCGCTGCGTCGCGACGTATCCCTGCTCGACCGTCAGCAGGCCTTCGGTTACACCAGCGAAGACACCAAGCTTCTGATGTCTCCGATGGCGACGACGGGTCAGGAAGCCATCGGCTCCATGGGCACCGATACGCCGATTTCGGCGATGTCGGAAAAGTCGAAGCTGCTTTATACCTATTTCAAGCAGAACTTCGCGCAGGTGACCAACCCGCCGATCGACCCGATCCGCGAAGAGCTGGTGATGAGCCTCGTCTCCTTCATCGGCCCGCGCCCGAACATTCTGGACCATGAAGGTGCTGCCCGTGCCAAGCGTCTGGAAGTGCGCCAGCCGATCCTGACCAATGGCGATCTGGAGAAGATCCGCTCCATCGGCCACACGGAAGACCGTTTCGACACCAAGACGCTCGACTTCACCTATGCGGTGGAGCGTGGCGCCGAAGGCATGCCGGAGATGCTGGATCGCCTGTGCGACCGTGCAGAAGCTGCTGTTCGCGGCGGTTACAACATCATCGTTCTCTCCGACCGTCAGGTTGGACCGGATCGCATCGCGATCCCCGCGCTTCTGGCAACCGCTGCCGTGCACCATCACCTGATCCGCAAGGGTCTGCGCACCTCGGTCGGCCTCGTTGTCGAAACCGGTGAGCCGCGTGAGGTGCATCACTTCTGCCTGCTGGCCGGTTATGGTGCGGAAGCGATCAACCCCTATCTCGCCTTCGACACGCTGCTGGACATGCACAAGCATAATGCGTTTCCGAAGGAAGTGTCGGACGATGAAGTGGTTTACCGCTTCATCAAGGCTGTCGGTAAGGGCATCTTGAAGGTCATGTCCAAGATGGGCATTTCCACCTACCAGTCCTATTGCGGCGCGCAAATCTTCGACGCCATCGGTCTGTCTTCGTCCTTCGTGGAGCAGTATTTCTTCGGCACGGCGACGACCATCGAAGGCGTTGGCCTGAAGGAAATCGCGGAAGAAACCGTCGCCCGCCACACCGACGCCTTTGGCAAGGACCCGATCCTCGCCAACACGCTCGATATCGGTGGCGAATATGCCTACCGTATGCGCGGTGAAAACCACGCATGGAGCCCTGACGCGATTGCGACTTTGCAGCACGCCGTGCGTGGCAACAGCCAGGATCGCTACCGCGAATTCGCGGAAATGGTGAACGACAGCAACCTGCGCATGAACACCATTCGCGGTCTGTTCAAGGTCAAGTCTGCGGAAGCGCTCGGCCGCAAGCCGATCTCGATCAATGAGGTCGAGCCTGCCGTCGATATCGTCAAGCGCTTCTCCACCGGTGCCATGTCCTTCGGCTCCATCAGCCGTGAGGCGCACACCACGCTTGCTGTTGCCATGAATAAGATCGGCGGCAAGTCCAACACGGGTGAGGGCGGCGAAGAGTCCGACCGTTATCTGCCGCTTCTGAACGGCCAGCCGAACCCCGAGCGTTCCGCAATCAAGCAGATAGCATCCGGTCGCTTCGGTGTGACGACGGAATATCTCGTCAATGCGGATATGTTGCAGATCAAGGTCGCACAGGGTGCCAAGCCCGGCGAAGGCGGTCAGCTGCCGGGCCACAAGGTGGATGCGACGGTTGCCAAGACCCGCCACTCCACACCGGGCGTCGGTCTCATCTCGCCGCCACCGCATCATGATATCTACTCTATCGAAGATCTGGCGCAGCTGATTTACGACCTGAAGAACGTCAACCCGGAAGCCGATGTTTCCGTGAAGCTCGTTTCCGAAGTTGGCGTCGGCACGGTTGCAGCCGGTGTTGCCAAGGCGCGCGCGGACCATATCACCGTCTCCGGCTTCGATGGCGGCACGGGTGCGTCTCCGCTCACCTCGCTGAAGCACGCCGGTTCACCATGGGAAATCGGCCTTGCCGAGACGCAGCAGACGCTGGTGCTGAACGGCCTTCGTTCGCGCATCGCGCTTCAGGTGGATGGCGGTCTAAAGACCGGTCGTGATGTCATCATCGGTGCTCTTTTGGGTGCCGACGAGTTTGGTTTCGCGACGGCTCCGCTGATTGCGGCGGGCTGCATCATGATGCGCAAGTGCCATCTCAACACCTGCCCCGTGGGCGTTGCAACGCAGGACCCGGTTCTGCGCAAGCGCTTCAAGGGCACGCCGGAACACGTCATCAACTACTTCTTCTTCGTGGCCGAAGAAGTGCGCGAAATTCTTAGCCAACTTGGTGTTTCCAAGCTGGATGAGATCATCGGCGCTTCAGAACTGCTGGAAAAAGATGAGATGCTGGCGCACTGGAAGGCCAAGGGTCTGGATTTCAGCCGCATCTTCCACAAGGTCGAAGCTCCCAAGGAAGCGACCTACTGGACAGAAAAGCAGAAGCATCCGATCGATGACATTCTCGACCGCAAGCTGATCGAGAAGTCCATGCCTTCGCTGGAAAACCGCGAGCCGGTGGTCTTCGAAGTGCCGATCAAGAACGTCGACCGCTCTGCCGGTGCGATGCTTTCTGGCGCGCTTGCCAAGCGTTGGGGCCACAAGGGTCTGAAAGACGACACCATCCATGTGTTGCTGCGCGGCACGGCGGGCCAGTCCTTCGGCGCGTTCCTTGCCCGCGGCATCACCTTCGATCTGGTGGGCGACGGTAACGACTATGTCGGCAAGGGTCTTTCAGGTGGCCGCATCATCGTGCGTCCGCCGGAAAATGCCCGCATTGTCGCGGAAAATTCCATCATCGTCGGCAATACGGTGCTGTATGGCGCCATCACCGGCGAGTGCTATTTCCGTGGTGTGGCGGGTGAGCGTTTTGCGGTTCGTAACTCTGGCGCGCTTGCCGTCGTCGAAGGCGTGGGCGACCATGGCTGCGAATACATGACGGGCGGTATCGTCGTGGTTCTCGGTGAAACGGGCCGCAACTTCGCAGCCGGCATGTCCGGTGGCGTGGCCTACGTTCTGGATGAGACGGGCGACTTCGCCAAGCGCTGCAACATGGCCATGGTCGAGCTGGAGCCGGTGCCGGAAGAAGACGACATGCTGGAAAAGCTGCACCACCACGGCGGCGACCTCATGCACAAGGGACGTGTCGACGTTTCCGAAGACATGACGCGCCACGACGAGGAGCGCCTCTACCAGATGATCTCGAACCACTTCCACTACACCAACTCCAACCGCGCCAAGGACATCCTTGACCGCTGGAGCGAGTACCGCCCGAAATTCCGCAAGGTCATGCCGGTGGAGTACCGCCGCGCGCTTGAGGAGATGGAACGGTTGAAGATGGGTGTGGCTGCGGAGTAGTTAAACTGTCAGCGCCTTATGTTATGAGTTTCACTCAATAATGGAGGCGCTGATGGGACCGGTAACAAAACAATTCGAAGGAAAAATCACCAGAGAAGGCAACTGTCGTCTCCTCGCAATTCCAGATGATTTCTTTCTCGAAGGGGAGAAAGTCATCATCCGACAAGAAAGAGATGGAACGATTACAATCCACCCTTTCGAGGAATCTGCGAGAAAGGCGATGTCGGACAGGTTTAATCCGTTTGTAGAATGGAAAAACGGAACTTGGCCCGAGAAGCTGGAACCTCCCGAGTGAGCTACTAATGTGAGCTCTGAAGGATCACAGCGCCGGGTTTCGCCTACTGGTATTGGGGGCCATTGGCTCAATGATTAAGGTGTAAGGAAAAGACATGGGCAAGGTTACAGGTTTTCTGGAGATCGATCGTCAGGTTGGCAAGTATCAGCCGGCGTCGGATCGTATTCGCCATTTCCGGGAATTCACCATTCCCATGTCGGACCCGGAAGTGCAGAAGCAGGCAGCGCGTTGCATGGACTGTGGTATCCCCTATTGCCATGGCCCGACCGGCTGCCCGGTGCATAACCAGATCCCCGACTGGAACGATCTGGTCTATAACAACAATTGGGAAGAGGCGATCCGCAACCTCCATTCCACCAACAACTTCCCGGAATTTACCGGTCGTGTCTGTCCTGCACCGTGCGAAGAAGCCTGCACGCTGAACCTTGAAGATACGCCGGTTGCGATCAAGACGGTCGAGCAGGCGATTGCCGACAAGGCTTACGAGCTCGGTTTCATCGTGCCGAAGCCTGCGACGGTTCACACCGGCAGACGAGTCGCCATCATCGGTTCCGGCCCGGCGGGTCTTGCTGCTGCTCAGCAGCTTGGCCGTGCCGGTCACGAAGTCCATGTCTATGAGCGCGAATCCAAGGCCGGTGGCCTGTTGCGCTACGGTATTCCCGACTTCAAGATGGAGAAAAACTTCATCGACCGCCGCGTCGAGCAGATCAGCGGCGAAGGTGTGACCTTCCATTATGGCGTCAATGTCGGCGTCGATCTGACGGTCGAAAAGTTGATCGCCGATCACGATGCCGTTCTTTATTGCGGCGGTTCGGAAACCCCGCGCCCGGCTGGCATTGGTGGCACGGAATTCCATGGCGTTCACGATGCAATGCCATATCTGGTGCAGCAGAACCGCCGTGTTGGTCGTGAAAACATTGACAGCGTCGGCTGGCCTGCCGATCCGATCCTTGCCGGTGGCAAGCATGTCGTCGTCGTCGGCGGTGGCGATACGGCATCGGACTGCGTCGGCACGGCGTTCCGTCAGGGTGCGGTGAAGGTTACGCAGCTCGACATTCGGCCCATGCCGCCGGAAAAGGAAGACAAGCTCGCCGTCTGGCCATACTGGGCAACCAAGATGCGCACGTCTTCTTCGCAGGCGGAAGGTGCTGTCCGCGAGTTTCAGGTCGCAACGCTGGAATTCGTCGGTGACGAAGATGGCGTGCTGACGGGTGTGAAGTGCTGCCAGGTGGATGAGCGCCGCAAGCCGATTGCCGGTACGGAATTCATCATCAAGGCC
The DNA here is from genome assembly GCF_013322225.1 of Agrobacterium larrymoorei. Classification (GTDB taxonomy): domain Bacteria; phylum Pseudomonadota; class Alphaproteobacteria; order Rhizobiales; family Rhizobiaceae; genus Agrobacterium; species Agrobacterium larrymoorei_A. The sequence goes on along the minus strand of NZ_JAAMFB010000024.1, from coordinate 46,821 downwards.
GACCTCGCATTCATCGCCATCGGCTTTTCCGGTCCGTTTACGGACAGCGTGCTGAAGGAACTGGACGGCAAGCTGACGCTCAACACCGACCGCCGTGGCTCCACCAACGTCGTCGCCAACGACAAGGACTACAAGACCTCGGTCGACAAGCTCTGGACGGCGGGTGACGTTCGCCGCGGACAGTCTCTGGTCGTCTGGGCCATCCGCGAAGGCCGCCAGGCCGCCCGTGCCATCGACGAGGCGTTGATGGGCTCGAGCGTACTGCCGCGATAAGGCGGGATCGTTCAAAATCAACGCAATAAAAAACGACCCCCGCGCATCACACGGGGGTCGTTTTGTGTTCGGGCAAAATCAGTGTTTGCCCTTGTGGCTCTGTTGACCAGCCATCTTTTGCTGTTCTGCAGAACCGCCCTGCTTGCCGCTCTTGCTATCGGAAGATGAGCTGGACGAAGCGCTTTTGGTCTTGCTGTCGCTGTTTTTGTGCGACTGCTGACCAGCTTTGACGTGCTGCTCGTGGGAACCACCTTGATTGGCCATGATGTTTACTCCTCATATCATCACAAGGTCTATTGCCTTGCGAGGATCAAACAGCATGAGGCCAATTACGTTCCGTATGTAATATTTCGTGATTATCAAGTAATACTATGATACCGCATGAAAACTCTTCATGTCGACAACTATAGATTTACTATTCTCATATCTTACTTTGCGGCAGTTTCGTCCGGTGCAGGCATTCGATAGTCATCGACGCGTCCTATCGGCGCGTCATCCATCAAGCCGCGCCTGGTCAGTTTCTCGCGCGGCGTTTCCACGACGGAGAATTTCGCAACTGGCTTGTCGCCCAAAAGCGTGTCGCCCCCATCCAGATCAGGATCGGTGAGGCTGATCGGCTGGGTGCGGACCTGCTGGGCATCGATGCCGAGCGCGGGGAGCGAGGTGAGCGAAGGCAGGTTGCTGCCATCGAGCTTCATCAGATCGGGGCCAGCACCATCCAGATGGCGGCGGACGAATTTTTCCACGTAAAAGGCAAGCTTCTGCTTTCCCGCCTGCGTCATACCGATGCCATCGGCCTCGCGCAGGCGCACCTGCTGGCCGCTCACATCGTAACCCGTGGTGACGAACTTGCCGCCCTCGTCCACGAAGCCATCCCACACGTCCACGAACTCGCCGCCCGCCTTTTCGATGTGGCTGCGGTAGAGCCGGTTGAACCCGACGAAATCGGCGGTCAGCGACGGAGACTGGAAGGCGGGCAGACCGACCCAGAGCACCGGTACCTGCTGGCGTCTGGCGATTGCAATGAGCGCGTCGATGCGCCGTTCATATTCCTTGAACCACGCTTCGGTGCCGTATTTCTCCTTATTCCCGCCGAACTCCATCATCTGCCGGTCGTTCGAGCCCATCATGATGACGATGGTTGCGGGGCTGATTTCCTTCATGAACTGCGGCAGGTTGCTGAACCAGTCGTAGTAATCGTCACGCACAAGGCCGGAAGAACCATTGGAGCGAACATCTACGGCGATGGCGGGCGAGCTTTCGAAGGTCGACACAAGCGCTTCGCCCATGCCTGTCGCCAGAAAATCACCGATGACCAGAACGCGACGCGCATTCTCCAGCTTTTCGACGGGCGCGGGTTTTTCCGTGCGCATCTGTACGACGGAGGGTGTGCGGCGGGGTGCCTGTGGACGCGAGACGGCACGATTACTCTCACGCGGCGGCGCCCGTCGCGCCCGAGGCTCGCGGTATTCCCGCCGTTCGGGCGCATAGAGGCGATCGTTGTAACGGTTCGGCTCGCCGAAAAGCATTTCCATCAGCGTGCGGCGTTCCACGCGTTCCTGCGAAAATGCGTCGCTTGACAGGGAAGGCAGGCTCAGAACGACGGCCAGAAGCGCTGCGCCGTAGCGCTTCACATAAATCGAGGCTACGCCTTTCGATCTGTTGTCCATGAAGTGAACCTCCCGGGCGGTTCTTTATGTTTCTCTAATTCTGGTCCCGCCCGCAGACGCTGTCAATTGCGCAGGGCGCGCAACAGCATCTTCGATGGTTCGCCACTGTTTTCCATGCCCATGCGCTTCTGGATCGCGCTGATGGCAGCCTTGGAGCCGGAGCCGAAATTGCCGTCGACTTCACCATCGTAATAGCCGAGTTCCTTCATTCGGCTCTGCAGCTCGAATTTTTCCTTGATGTCCAGCGTGCCATCCGGGCGCGGCCAGGATTGCTGCATGCCGCCATATCCGGCGATCTCGTCTGCAAGAAGGCCGACGGCAAGCGCATAGCTGTCCGAGGCATTGTACTTCTTGATGGTGAAGAAGTTCTTGGTCATCAGGAAGCCGGGGCCATTGGCACCCCCTTCCATCTTCAGCATGGCGCGGTCGGAGCCGCGCGGGAAGCCCTTGCCGTTCGGACGGGCAAAGCCGAGCTTCTGCCATTCGGCCATCGTCTTCGTCTGTCCGTCATAACGCGCGCCGCCCTGCGGAACAGCTGCCTCATAGCCCCATGTGCGGCCCGGCTCCCAGCCATTCTTGGCCAGAAGATTGGCAGCCGTCGCCAGGGCATCAGGAATGGAGTGCCAGATGTCGCGCTTGCCATTGCCATCGGCATCGACGGCATAAAGCAGGTAGCTGGTAGGAATGAACTGGGTGTGGCCCATCGCACCGGCCCATGAGCCGGTCAGCTGCTTCGGCGTGACGTCGCCATTCTGGAGAATCTTGAGCGCTGCGATCAGCTGCGTGCGGGCAAACTTGCCGCGTTTCGGATCGGAATAGCCAAGTGTGGCCAAAGCTTGCGGAATGTTGTGCAGGCGCTCCGGCTTTTCCAGCACCGCGCCGTAATTGGACTCCATCGACCAGATGGCGAGGATGACGTGCTTGTCCACATTGAAATTACGCTCGATCCAGTTGAGCGTATTGGCATGCTTCATCTTCATCTCGCGGCCGATGCGCACCGTATAGGGGTTCACGCGGCTATCGAGATAATCCCAAATCTGGGTGGTGAATTCCGGCTGGAAGGTCGCCTTGCGAAGCGCGTCCGGGTCTGGCTCGGTCACACCTGCGAAAGCCTTTTGATAGGTGGATTTGCTTATGCCTTCCTTGGCAGCGGTGGCATAGAACTGGTTGATCCATTGTCTGAAGCCTGCGTCGGCATTCGCTGTGGCCGGGGCAAGTGTGATTGCGAGACCCGCAAACACCATGCAGCCAAATTTGCGGACGTCGGAAGGGATCAGCTTTTTCATCGTCGGTCTTTCGTTTCTCTCGAATTTCATTTCGATTGCGAGATACGCATCGGTCGTCACGATGGAATATCAGTTCAAGGTCAACAAATTCTTTACCATTAACCAAAAGTAACGTCACCTTTTACAAAAACTTGCCACTTTTCGGATAACAAAGTCGTGCGCGAACTTTGAACGAATTGAGTCTCTCAGGAGGAATGTGTGGTAGAACAGAAAAAAATTCGGAAAGCAGTTTTCCCGGTTGCAGGTCTTGGAACCCGGTTCTTGCCAGCGACGAAGGCTGTTCCGAAGGAAATGCTGACCGTGGTGGACAAGCCCGTCATCCAGTATGTGGTGGATGAAGCGGCTGAGGCGGGTATCGAGCATTTCGTGTTCGTGACGGGTCGCGGCAAGGGCGTGATCGAAGACTATTTCGATATCCAGTTCGAACTCGAGCAGATGCTGCGCGAGCGCAACAAGAATGCCGAACTGACGCTTCTTTCGAACATCCTGCCAAAGGCAGGCACGGCAAGCTTCACGCGCCAGCAGGTTCCGCTCGGTCTCGGCCACGCCGTCTGGTGCGCACGCGATATCGTTGGCGACGAGCCATTTGCGGTACTTCTGCCGGATATGATCATGCACTCGCAGAAGAGCTGCCTCAAGGGCATGGTCGACCTCTACGACCAGACCGGCGGCAACGTCATCGCCGTTCAGGAGTGCGATCCGGATCAGGCCCATAAATACGGCATCGTCGGCAAGGGCGAGACGGTAGGTGATGGCTTCAAGATCACGGAAATGGTGGAAAAGCCCGCCAAGGGAACCGCGCCATCGAACTTCTACATCAATGGCCGTTACATTCTTCAGCCTGAAATTTTCAACATCCTTGAAAATCAGGAACGCGGTGCGGGCAACGAAATCCAGCTCACGGACGGCATGTTGACGCTGGCCAAGTCCCAGGAATTCGCGGGCTACCACTTCACCGGCGAGACCTTCGACTGCGGCGCGAAGGACGGCTTCATTCTCGCCAACCTCGCATTTGCGCTGGAACGCGGCGATATCCGTCCGTTGATCGAAGGGCCGTTGAAGGGACTTGTTGAGAAGCTGAAGTAATTGTTTTGTGCCTCCGTCATGCTCGGGCTTGTCCCGAGCATCTGCCGACATTCCATCTTTTTCGACGTGAGTAGATCCTCGGGTCAAGCCCGAGGATGCCGGTGAGCAACGAGTTAGACTAATTCAAATCCCGGCCTCGTGCCGGGATTTTTCGTTGGCGCATCAATCCCGCTGCGGGAGTGAGCATCCTCATTTTAAGGTACTTCGCAGGAGCCTCGAAGGACGATGATGCGGTCCGGAATGGCGCTCAATCTGGATGCGTCGAGGCTTACACTTTGGGCACAGCGGCTCAGCATGAGGGAGAATGTGTTGGGTGCGGGTCGCTTACCGCTTCAGTACCAGCCCCGCACCGATCCGCCACTGGCTGTTATCCGTCACGGGCGTGGTTTCATAGGCGATATCGGTGGTGAAATCCAAATAGCGGTTGACGTTCCAAGTCAGCCCGGCGCCCAGTGCATATTCCGTTTCATCGCGAAGGCTGGAGGTCAGGTAGCTGCGACGCTCCAGTCCTGCGGTCAGGCGACCGACGAGATTGCTGCGCAGTTGCTGCGTAAGGCCGGTGGTGAACTGGCGGGAAACCCAGCCGCCGCGTGGGCCGCCTGCGAAATCCTCGATTGTCGTGCGCAGGCCAAAATTGACCTCGGTACCGCGCAGCGGCGACCAGATGACGTTGCCATCGACCGTGAGTGCATCGATCGCGGCGAGACGGCTATCGTCATATTCGCGGCGTAGATAGCCAGCCGACAGTTCTCCGCGCCATTTTTCACCAAGATTTATCTGCGTGCCGAGCTTTGCCCCATAGGACTGGGAGGAGCGGGCGTAACCGGTGTTGTCCCGCGTCTGGTCATAATTGCTCAGGCCCGCCGTGACTTCCAGAAATGGGACGAGGGCAGGGGAAAGCTCGTAGCCCAGACGGCCTCGCAAGTTTGCGCCGTAACGGTCCCGGTCGGCAAGGCTGATCGATTGTCCATTGGCACCTTTTGCATCCGTATAAACCGTTCGTGAAAGGTCGAGTGCGGCGAGAGCTTTGAGAATGCCTAGATTGCGTTCAATCGATGCGCCTGCGCTGAAAATATGCTCGCCGCCCTGCACGGTGGCGTTGGTAATCGCATTGGGATCATTGGTGTCTTCACGGCTGAAGGCGTATCCGGCGGTAAGATTGGCCTGTGTGCCATCACTAAGGTCCAGCCGCAGGTCCGCGGCCAGATTGACGCTCGGTTGCTCACCTTCACTGCTGCCACCGAGGTTGCGCTGGTAAGCGCCTTCTCCGGTTACAGTCAACGCGTGGCGCGCCCAGTCGCTCGTCAGTGTGCCGCGAATACCGGTCGTCATATAGTTGCGGCGGGTGGAAGTGTTGGGAAACGATTTGCTTTCGTGGTTCAGCGTCTGGCTGATCGAGGGGCGCAAGGTCAGCGTGCCTATGCGGATGCCGGGTGCAGTACCATCATCGATAAACAGGTTTTCGCCACCATCCACGGTGGTTTCGAAGGTATTCTCGCGCGTATCGACAGGTTCGACCGCTTCATCGCCCGGCTCGGGGATCGCCTCGCCGGGGTTTGGCCGTGCGGGCGTGCTGCCGGTGGTGATGGTATCCGTTGTCGCGCCTGTCTGTGCATCGCTTGGTGCAGCCGTTCGCAGGGGTGTCGTCGCCGGATCGGTAACGGAGAGATCGTTCTGGCCGAGAAAGGGATCGGCGCTGACCAGCGCATTGCCACCGTTTTGTGCTGCCCGTTGTGGGGCTGGTGATTGGGCTAAGCCATGGGTGGCCGGGCACAGCACGGTGCAGGCCAGCAACATTGCTGCTGCTTTCCGCCACGTCGGCAGACGTCTTGCGGTGCTGTCGAAAACCATGCTGCTCGTGTCCGGTCTACAAATCGATACCCGTCAAATCTGCCGTCACTTTGAACGCGCGGGGTTATTTTATGGTTAATATTTGGTGAAAACTCTCGGGGCTCGAGGTCGAGTTATAATCTTCGTTCCACAAGTCCTTTTCGTATACGGCATGCTGGGCTATACGCCGCGATCATGCCTCTATAGGAAATGGAACATTGAACAGATTTTCTCGGCTTGCCGTCGCCTTTGCCATTTCAGCGGTACAGTTGCCAAGTGTTGCCGGGGCCTCTGAATTGCCGACCAGAAAGCCTGGCATGTGGGTGATCGCGTCCGAGGATAATGCGTTTGCGAACTGGGTAACCTGCATCGAAAGCGGCAACGACGACTTCGTTAACAGTGATATCTGGACGGGCTACAGGAAAGAATGCAAAGGCATATCCATCACCAGGACGGCAGTCGGGCAAAGGCTCACTGCTGATTGCGATGATGGCATGGGCGGTAACGTCAAGCTTGGGCTCGATTTTGCAGGTGATTTTCAGACTGCCTATGTTCTTCAATCGAAAACGGAGTTTGCCGGTCTGAACGGTCAACTAAAGCAGCAGATTTTCACTATCGAAGCCAGATATGCCGGTGAATGCCCCGCCGATCTGGCGCCTGGGAAAAAGAAAATGGGACGGCCTTGATGACGTCGCATCCTTGATAGACAGGATTTGCCGAAGGGAGTATCTGTCCGGATATGATTACAAGAGCTGTCAGTCTGATTGAAAACAACGCCATCGAATCTGCGCTGAGAACTGTTTCGATAGAACGAAACGGTCTGGCGGCATTGGAAGAGGCGCTCGCGAACGGGTTGGGCGATCCTTTTGCCAAAGCCGTGGACCAGATCGGGAGTTCAGCCGGTCGCCTGATCATCACCGGCGTGGGTAAAAGCGGCCATATCGGCGCGAAACTTGCGGCTACCTTCGCCTCCACCGGCACGCCCGCCTTTTTCGTGCATGCGGCGGAAGCCAATCATGGCGATCTGGGCATGATTGGCGGCAACGATGTGGTGCTGGCGATCTCCAAGGGTGGCGAAAGCGTCGAGCTTCGCAGTATCATCAATTACACGCGCCGCTTTGCCATTCCGCTGATTGCGCTGACCTGCAACGCGTCCGGCTCGCTGGCGAAGGCGGCCGACACGGTTTTGCTGATCCCGGATGAGCAGGAGGCCTGCCCGCATGGTCTGGCACCCACGACATCCACTATGCTGCAGCTCGCGCTGGGGGATGCCTTGGCTGTCGCGCTTCTGGAAGCCCGCAAATTTACCGCAGGCGATTTTCGTGTCTTTCATCCCGGTGGAAAGCTGGGAGCGAGCCTGACGCTGGTGGGAGACATCATGCATAGCGGCGAGCGTATGCCGCTGGTCCGCAAGGGTACGGCTCTGACCGAGGCGATCGGTGAACTGGCGCGCAAGCATTTCGGCTGTGTCGGTGTTCTGGACGAGGATGGACGATTGTGCGGCATCGTGACCGAAGGCGATATGGCACGCAATCTCGCGCGCAATCTCTCTGAGCTTCAGGTCGATGACATCATGACCCGAACGCCGAAGACGGTGACGAAGAATGTGCTGGCGACGGCGGCACTCGCGACGCTGGAAAAGCATCACATCGGCGCGCTGATCGTGATCGATGAAGACAATCGGCCAATCGGTCTCGTGCATTTCCACGATCTGTTGCGGATCGGTGTCGCCTGATCACACGGGCCGGTGCGACAGAACGGGAATACGTCTGCGAATATCTTCGACCATATCCAGATCGATATCGTGAACCAGCATACCGCTATTGCCCGGTAGCTGGGCCCGCACCATGCCGACTGGATCGACAACGGCGCTACGCCCGATGCCGAGTGGGGCGGCACCCTGTGGCGGACGCCAGGCCTGGTCGCAGGCCACCAGCCAGCTTTGCGCATCGGCGGCGCGGGCGCGGATCAGCAAGTCCCAATGCTCTGCCTTGGCCGGACCATCGCCCCAGGAGGCACTGACGGCGATGATCTCCGCACCCTGCTTACCGAGAGCCGTGAACTGTTCGGCAAAACGAAGATCGAAACAGGTGGCAAACCCGATCCTCACTCCCGCAATCATCGTCGTCACATAGCTGTTTCCGGGCGCAACAGTGTCGGATTCCTTGGCACCGAAGGCATCGAACAGATGCACCTTGCGATAGGCGCTTTCAACATCGGGACAGGTGATCAGCAGGGTGTTATAGACGCGACCGTCTCCGGCGGGTTCGAACATGCCGACGCTGACGGCAATGCCGCATTCTCTGGCTTTGGCGCGGATGGTGCTGGCAAAATGGCCGTCCAGAGGCTGTGCGTGCTGGCGCACATCGCCACCGAACCAGAAACTCGTCGCTTCCGGCAATATCGCCAGAGCCGCACCTGCGTCGCTCGCCTGCCGGATGGCCGTCAACGCTGCTTCCAGATTTTCCGCGATATCCGGGCCGCTGCTGATCTGTGCTGCGGCGATGCGGATGCTGCGTGATGGCATGTCTTACTCCCCATAAAGGAGCGTCACTGTGATAGCAGGACGCGTCAGATCCGACATTTATCGGGGTTTGCGAGCGTCTGACAAGACAGCAGTTTCAGTCCGCGATTTTCTCGACAGTCAGCGTGCGGCCATGGGCGGATGCGATGCGGACGCGCGTTCCGGCGGGCGCATCTTCGCCCTGCACCGGCCACCATGTATCGTCCAGACGGATGCGACCGCGACCTTCCAGAATGGGCTCTTGCAGCGTTGACGTACGCCCGATGAGGCTTGCCTCACGCTGGTTGAGGAAGGGTTCGTCCGTGGCGCTTTTGTTCTCGTAATATCTGCGCCCCAGAAGGGCGAAGATCACGGAGAGTATGGCGAAGACGACGAGTTGCGCCTGCCAGCTCCAGGGAGCGGACTCCCAAAACGCCAGAGAGATGGCACCCACGACCAGCGCCGCAGCGCCGATCCAGATCAGGAAAACACCGGGAGCAACCAGTTCGGCGGCAAGCAGGATGGCGGCGAGTATCCACCAGCTCCACGGTCCCAGATCGGCCACCAGTTTCTGGATCATCTCAGCTGTCCCTTGGACCGAAAGGATTGCCGGGGATCGTTACGTTGATCGTCTGGGCGCTGGGGCGGGCGGTGGGCGGAACCGTGGACGAGCGGCTGCCGGTATTGCGCTGCGGCTGTTCTGGCGGGGTCGGATTGTCGCCATTGTTGCCGAAGACTTCTTTCGCAATCGCGCCGATGCCGCCGAGTGAACCGATCAGCGCCGAGGCTTCCATCGGCATCAGGACGATCTTGGAATTTTTCGCCGTACCGATCGATGCCATCGCTTCGGTGTATTTCTGGGCTATGAAGTAGTTGATCGCGTGAATATCGCCCGCTGCAATGGCCTCCGACACGAAGCGGGTTGCATTGGCTTCAGCTTCCGCCAGACGCTCGCGCGCTTCGGCATCGCGGAAAGCGGCTTCGCGCTGGCCTTCGGCTTCGAGGATCGCGGACTGCTTGGCACCCTCGGCGCGCAGGATCTGCGCGTTTCTGGCACCCTCGGCCTCCAGCACCTGTGCGCGCTTCTCACGCTCGGCCTTCATCTGCCGCGCCATGGAATCAACAAGGTCTTTCGGCGGCGCGATGTCCTTGATCTCGATGCGCGTCACCTTGATGCCCCATGGGCCGACAGCCTCGTCTACCACGCGCAGCAGCCGGTCGTTGATGGCATCACGGTTGGAGAGCAACTCGTCCAGATCCATCGAACCCATGACCGAACGGATGTTGGTCATGGTCAGATTCTGAATGGCGAATTCGAGATTGGTGATCTGATAGGCGGCCTGCGCGGCGTTCAATACCTGAAAGAAGGCGACGGCATCGGCGGAAACGCTGGCATTGTCCTTGGTGATGACTTCCTGCGTGGGAATATCCAGCACCTGCTCCATCACGTTCATCTTCGAGCCGATGCGCTCGATGTAGGGCGTGATGATGTTGAGGCCGGGCTCCATCGTGCGGGTGTAACGGCCGAAGCGCTCCACGGTGTAGCGATAGCCTTGCGGCACCGTCTTGATACCGGCAAACAGCGTCAGGATGACCAGCACCACCACGGCAATGACGAAGATATCGAATCCGCTCAAGTCGACCATATGACTCCCTCTAAAATGTGTGAGGCGAGGTTGTTACACCCAGCCCTGCAACTCCCTGCGTACAACTTTTTCGAGAACTCTCATACCCTCCGCGCTATCGTTCAGGCAAGGAATATGGGTAAATTTCTCGCCCCCATGGTGAAGGAAGCTTTCCGCCGCTTCACCGGCGATTTCTTCCAGCGTTTCCAGACAGTCGGAAACAAAGCCGGGGTTCATGACCGCGATGCGCTTGACGCCTTCGGACGCAAGCCTTTCGACGGTCTTGTCCGTGTAGGGTTGCAGCCATTCTTCCGGTCCGAAGCGGGACTGGAAGGTGATCAGGAAACGGTCCTTTTCCAGCCCCAGTCTTTCGCGCAGCAGGCGTCCGGTCTTCATGCACTGGCAATGATAGGGATCGCCCTTTTTAAAATAGGACTGCGGAATGCCGTGGAAAGACGCGATGATCTTTTCTGGCTCCCAATCCAGTGTCGCCAGATGCGATTTGACCGAATTGGCCAAGGCGTCGATGTAGGTTTCATCGTCGTGATAGGGCGGCACGGTGCGCAGAGCAGGCTGCCAGCGCAGTTTCATCAGATGTTCGAACGCCTTGTCGTTCACCGTGGCAGTCGTGGCCGCCGCATATTGCGGATAAAGCGGGAAAAGCAGAATTTTTTCGCAGCCCTGCGCTTTCAGTGCGTCGATCTTTTCAGCGATGCTGGGCTTGCCGTAACGCATGCCCCAGTCCACCACCACATTTGGCAAATCCTTCAGCGCCTCAGCCATCAGGTCCGACTGGTTGCGGGTATAGGTGCGCAGGTAGCTCTCGTTCTTCTCGTGGTTCCAGATTTCCTCGTAGGCCTTGCCGACCTTCTGAGGACGTTTGTTCAGGACGATGCCATAAAGGATCGGATACCAGAACAGGCGAGACCACTCGATGACACGCTTGTCGCTCAGGAATTCTGCCAGATAACGGCGCATCGATTTGTAATCGGTTCCATCCGGCGTGCCGAGATTGACGAGGAGAACGCCGACCTTGCCGAAGGTGACGGGGGGATGATCGGCGGGAAGTACACTGATGTCTGCGGCCATAAACCTGTCCTGAGCTTTCATATTGCGCGACGAACTACGGGAACGCGCGCCTCATGGATCAATGTGTAATGCATCGACCCCTTGATCTGAATTGATATTTGACAATGGATACGCGGCATTTCAACGCGTAGAGGAAGTTTTGCGCCATGGAAGGAACCGGTAGCGCAGAAAGACCGGTTTCGGCCCCTGTCCGCGGTCTCAGCGCACGAGGATGTTGCGAAACTGCCAGGGATCGTCCCTGTCCAGATCCTCTTCGAAAAATTCAAGCCGGTCCTGAAGTGGCGTCCATTCGGTATAGTGTCCCTCGACCGGGCCGAGGTAAGGTCTCTGGATTTCGAGGCAGCGGCGGTAATCCATCTCGTCCGCCTCGACGATACCGGCTTCAGGATTTTCCAGAGCCCAGACCATGCCGGCCAGCACGGCGGAGCTGACCTGAAGGCCGGTGGCATTCTGGTGCGGGGCGAGCTTGCGGGCTTCTTCCAGCGTCAGGCGTGAGCCGTACCAATAGGCGTTCTTTTCGTGGCCGTAGAGCAGGACGCCAAGCTCATCGGCACCGTCCACCAGTTCATCTTCGGTTAAGACATGCTGCACGGGCTGCGCCTGCCCACCCTTGCCGAACATCTCGTAGAGCGAAATCACCGCGTCGTTACATGGGTGGTAGGCATAGTGGCAGGTCGGGCGGAAGAGGAGCTTGTCGTTTTCGTCCCGCAGGGTGAAATAGTCGGAAATCGAGATTGCCTCGTTATGGGTGACGAGCAGACCGTATTGTGCCCCAAGCGTCGGGCACCATGTACGCACCCGGGTGTCGGCACCCGGCCGCTCGATATAAATCGCCGCCTTGTTGCCCTTCTTGTGCTTTTTCGCATTCTTCGGCATCCATTTTTCATGGGTGCCCCAGCCGAGTTCGGCCGGTTGCAGGCCCTCGGCGATGAAGCCTTCTACGGACCAGGTGTTCCAGAATGTATTGAACGGTTTCGGTTCCTTCGCCCGCTGTGTATCGCGTTCCGCGACGTGGACGCCTTTTACACCCAGCCGATGCATGAGTTTCGCCCAGCCGTCGCGATCATCGGCGGCGGGTTCTTCGATGTCGAGGCCGGTGTCTTTCGCCAGGTTGACCAGCGCCTGCTTGACGAACCACGATACCATGCCGGGATTGGCTCCGCAGGTGGAAACCGCCGTCGTTCCGCCGGGTCGCTTGGCTTTTTGTTTCAGCATTGTTTGCCGCAGCGCGTAGTTGGTGCGCGCCGAATTGTCGGCCTTGTCATCGAAGTAGAAGCCCGGCCAGGGCTCGACGACCGTATCGATGTAAAGCATGCCGTGCTTGCGGCAGAGCCTCATCAGATCGACGGAGGATGCATCGACCGAAAGATTGACGCAAAAGCCCTGTCCCTGGACGCCCTTCAGCAACGGTTTCAGCACGTCGCGAAAGTTGTCCTTGGACAGGTGGGTGCGGATGTGACGGATGTTCCGCGCCTCCAGAAAAGGGGCGATGTCGTCGCGCGGGTCGATGACGATGAGTTTCGACATGTCGAAGTTGAAATGCCGCTCGATCAGCGGAAGCGTTCCGCGCCCGATAGAGCCAAAACCGATCATGATGACTGGACCGGTAATTTCGCCGTAGATCGGGTACTCTGCTTCTGCCATTCCGTTTTCTCCTTTGAAGACAATGCCTAAGCTAGATGATTAGCCAGAAACAATAAAGGGCAACGAGATGACGCGGATATGAAACACTTTCGCCATATCGAATGAACTACTGTTAATGACGTGTCTTTTCTTACAATCGCAATTTTGCCATTCCGCTTTATAATGGTTGGATTAGGCCGGGGTGCATGATGTGCTGCGGAGCGGGGGCATCACAATGTTGCGTCATCATGAGGAGACCTATCGTTTGGATGGCCTTGTCGAGCGCGTCATCGCGCTACAGGATGCCACGCCTGTCCTGATCGCCCTCTACGATACCGAAGACCGCCTGCGCCACGCCAACCGTGCCTTTCGGGATGCGTTTCATATCGCCGAAGACCAGTTCCCGACCTGGCTGGAAATCATCCGCAACAACTACCAGGACAAAAAAGGCCTGATCATCACCACCAGCGATTTCGAGGCCTGGCTGCTGTCGGCACAGTCGCGTCGCGGCAAGCTGCCGTTTCGCGGTCTGGAACTCGACATGCATGATGGTCGCTGGATCTGGATGACGGAGACGGTGCAGACCGATGGATGGATGATGTGCGTCGGCACCGACATTACTGCGCTGCGTCAGAACCAGCGGAGCCTGCGACAGGACCGTGACATCGCCCTTCGCGCAGCCCAGACGGACGAACTGACCGGCACGGCCAACCGCCGCTTCGTCTTTGCCAAGCTCGCAGCGCAGATCGACATCGTCGACAAGGGCGTCGAAGAACCTTTCGGTGCCGCCGTGATCGATATCGACTTCTTCAAGGCGATCAATGATCGCTTCGGCCATCAAGGTGGCGATGCGGTGCTGCGGGATTTCGTGAAGATATCCCATGCGACGATCCGCCGGTCCGATTGCTTCGGCCGCGTTGGCGGGGAAGAGTTCATGCTCATCATGCCGCGCACCTCTTTGCAGGAATGCGTCGGCATCGTTGATCGCCTGCTGACGAAAGTCAGAGAGTCCCGGCCTTTGGGCGATCCTGATTTTTCCTATAGCTGTTCGGCAGGGGTATCGCTGTTCAAACCGGGTGAGGAAGGCAACGAGCTTTACCAGCGGACGGACCGGGCGCTCTATATTGCCAAGCAGAATGGACGCGCGCGGGTCGAGTGGCTGCTGGAGTAGTCTTTTCCCTCATTCCTGTGCTTGTCACAGGAATGAGGGAGGGAGATGACTAAACCAACTCTGCAGCCACCAGCCCGCGTAGCGAGTTCCCCACAAACAGCTTTCGTTCACCCAAATCCTCGGGTCTCAAGGCCTGTCCACGCGCCTTGCGTTCGCGGATGAGATCGGCGCGAAGCACGCCGGGGAGGATGCCGCTGTCGAGCGGTGGTGTCAGAAGCTGGCCGTCCGTGCCCTCTACGAAAATGCTGGTGCTGGAACCCTCGCAAATCTCGCCGCGTTCGTTGAGAAGCAGAACCTCGTCGGCCTCTTTTTCCGAAAATTCCGCCCGCGCCGCCTCGTAAGGCTCACGGCGGGAGGATTTGTGACGGTAGAAAGTGTCACTGGAATCGAGGCGCGTCTTTTCGGCAATCTTCACACGCCAGACGGCATTCGGATCGAGCGGCAGATAAGGCTCGGAGGTGATGTCCAATTCGCCCTTGTAGTTCATGACCACGCGCACGGTCAGCGATTGCGTGCCGCTGACGGCGGCGTTGAGGGCCTTTGCCGCATCCGCTGGCGCACGAAAACCCAGCGCATCGCCAGAGCGAAGCAACCGGCGCAGATGCTGTTCCAGCCGCTGAAAGCCGCTATCGGGCTCCCAGCGCAAAGTTTCCCTCAAGGTCAGATCAGCGGGTTTGCGCTTCATGCTTTCGGTCCGTCTTGCGATTCCATTCAAGACGACCATACAAACCGGCGAAGCTTGTCCGAAATAGGAGCCTCGCCGGATTTCTTTGCGATATGGTTACTGCCCAGCCTTGTCCAAGGCTTCCAACTCATCGATTAGACCTTCGATCATCGACAGGCCCTTGCTCCAGAAGGACGGGTCGGTGGCATCGAGGCCGAAAGGTTTCAGCAGTTCGGAATGGTGCTTGGTGCCGCCTGCTTTCAGCAGCTCGAAATACTTGTCCTGAAAACCGGCATCGGCGTTCTGATAGACTGCATAGAGCGAGTTTACGAGGCAATCGCCGAAGGCGTAGGCGTAAACGTAGAAAGGCGAGTGGATGAAGTGGGGGATATAGGCCCACCACGTCTCATAACCTTCGGAAATCTTGATTGCCGGGCCGAGGCTCTCCTCCTGCACGGAGAGCCATAGCTCACCGATCTGCTCTGCCGTCAGTTCACCCTCTTTCCGGGCCGTATGCACCTTGCGCTCGAATTCGTAGAAGGCGATCTGGCGCACGACTGTATTGATCATGTCTTCCACCTTGCGCGCCAGCATGGCCTTGCGCTCGCGTGTGTCCTTGGTGGCTTCCAGTAGTTTGCGGAATGTCAGCATTTCGCCGAAGACGGAGGCGGTTTCGGCAAGGGTCAGCGGCGTTGCGCACATCAGCGCGCCCTGCTGACCGGCCAGAACCTGATGCACGCCGTGGCCGAGTTCGTGGGCAAGCGTCATCACGTCACGCGGTTTGCCGAGATAGTTGACCAGCACGTATGGGTGCGCGGAGGGGACGGTTGGATGCGCGAAGGCCCCCGGTGCCTTGCCGGGGCGGGCAGGGGCATCGATCCACTCTTCATCGAAAAAGCGGCGGGCAATATCGGCCATTTCCGGCGCAAACGCGCCATAGGCGGATAGCACCGTATCCTTCGCCTCATCCCACGGAATAATGGCGTTGGACGTATCCGGCAGGGGCGCGTTGCGGTCCCAGTAATTCATCTGTTCCATGCCCAGCCACTTCGCCTTCATCTTGTAATAGCGATGGGAAAGGCGTGGATAGGCATCGCGCACGGCAGCGGCCAGCGCATCCACCACGTCACGTTCCACGCGGTTGGCCAGATGGCGGCTGTCGGCAATGTCTTCGAACTTGCGCCAGCGGTCGGCGATCTCCCGGTCCTTGGCCAGCGTGTTGGTAATCAGCGTGAAGACGCGCAAGTTGTTTTTGAAAGTTGCGCTGAGCGCCTCAGCCGCCTTTCTGCGGGTTTCGGGATCAGGCTCCTGAAGCATGTTCAGGGTCGGCTCAAGCGGTAAACTCTCGCCGTCGATCTCGAAGCGCAGATCGGTCATCGTCTCGTCGAACAGACGATTGAAGGCTGCCGCACTGGTCATGGACTTTTCAAGGAACAATTGTTCCAGCTTGTCGTCCAGCTGGTGCGGCTTGTCCTTGCGCAGATCGATCAGCCAGGGCTTGTAGTGCGCGGCAAGTGGATCGTTTGCAATGCTGGCTTCGATCAGCGCGTCGTCGATGCGGTTCAGTTCCAGCGGGAAAAACAGCAGGTGCGCGGCGATGTCCGTCAGCTTTGCCTGCGCATCGCCATAGAGCTTGCCGTTGGCGGGATTTGATGTGTCGGAGAAATAGGTAAGTCCTGCGAAAGAACCGATGCGACCGAGAATATCGTCCAGCGCCTCATATTCCTTCAGCGCAGCACCGATGCCTTCTGCGCCTGCAAGCCTGGTGGCCGCTTCCAGCTTTCCCTTCCACTTTTCCTCGAAGGCCGTGGCATCGCGCGCCGCTTTTTCCAGATCGCCCTTGTACTCGGCAGAGTCCGCCGAAGGGTAAAGATCGGACAGTTTCCATACTGGAAGATTGCCAAGTGCGGCGGATGTCGCTGCATCTGCGGGGGAAAAAGCTGGCTTGGGAAGCGATGTCTTGAAGCTCATTGCGGGCGTCCTCTTTTCTCTCTGGCAAAGCATATGGGTTGGTTTGCTTCTTGCGGCAATGCTTAAAATGCAAGCAAATCTCAAAACTGGATGTTCAAGCCTTGCATGTCACATTCGGCTCAAAGGGTCTGCATGACGCAGCTTCCTAACCCGGAAACCGGAGCCTAAAGATGACCGCGCAAGTTCTCGTTGTCGATGACGATCCCGTTCAGCGCCGCCTGCTTAGACAAGCGGTGGAACGTTACGGACACCAGCCGTTGCTGGCCGAAAACGGCAGGGCGGGCCTTGAGCTGTTGAAACAGCACAGTGGCGAAATCAGCGTCGTCGTTCTCGATCTCATGATGCCTGAAATGGATGGCCTGTCCTTCCTCAAGGCGCTGGGCGAGCATGGGCTGGATGTTCCGGTCATCGTGCAGACGGGGCAGGGCGGCATCGATACCGTGGTGCAGGCCATGCGCGCGGGCGCTTTCGACTTCGTGGTGAAACCTGTTTCTCCGGAGCGGATCGGCGCTGCCATCGCCAATGCCCTGAAGCTCGACCAGCGCGAGGCCAAGGCCCGCACGGGTCGCCGTTCACGCAATCATGCTGTTGGTTTCAACGACATCGTTTCGGCGAGCCCCGCGATGCTGCGCGTCATCGAACTGGCCCAGAGGGCAGCGCAGTCCAACATTCCTGTCGTGCTGGAAGGTGAATCCGGCGTCGGCAAGGAAATGATCGCACGCGCCATCCAGTCCGGCGGCGATCGCTCTGGCAAGCCGTTCATCACCGTCAATTGCGGCGCCATTCCGCACAATCTGGTCGAGAGCATTCTGTTCGGCCATGAGAAGGGTGCCTTTACCGGCGCGACTGAAAAGCATGTCGGCAAGTTCATGGAGGCCGATGGCGGTACGCTGTTTCTCGATGAGATCGGCGATCTGCCGCTTGAGGTTCAGGTCAAGCTGTTACGCGCCGTGCAGCAGGGCGAGATCGAGACGGTCGGCTCGACCAAGGTTCAGAAGGTCAATGTGCGGCTGATTTCGGCCACCAACAAGAACCTGATCGACGAGGTGAAGGAAGGCCGCTTCCGCGAAGACCTTTACTATCGCCTCAACGTCTTCCCCATCACCATTCCGGCATTGCGCCGCCGCAAGGAAGACATTCCCTATCTGGCCCGTGTTTTTGCCGAGCGTTTCTCGGTGGAACAGAAACTGCCGCATCCGCTCGGCGTCAATGCTGGCGCACTTGCGCTTCTGACCGCCTATGACTGGCCGGGAAACATCCGCCAGCTGGAAAATGCGGTGTTCCGCGCCGTGGTGCTGGCGCAGGGCGATGAGTTGACGGATCAGGATTTCCCGCAGATCGCCTTGCAGGTTCCGGAATTTTCCGGAGAGGTCGAGGACCGCGAAGTTCCGCCGCGTCCGACCGAACGTTCGCTGCTGGTGGCGCCGCCGCCTGTCGATAGCAGAAGCTCGGCGGCAGAAATCATGTCCGTCATGGAAGCCATGGCGAGCGACGACGACCGCTCGCCGTCATCCGTTTTCCCCGGCGGCAGTCTTATCGCCAGCACTGACGATAGCGGCAATGTGCGCAAGATCGCCGAAATCGAGGAAGAGCTGATCCGCTTCGCCCTTCGTTTCTATCGCGGGCAGATGAGCCAGGTGGCGCGCAAGCTCGGCATCGGTCGTTCCACCCTTTATCGCAAGCTGAAGGATTATGGCATCGATCCCGATGATCCGCTGCGCGATGCCGCTTAATAGCGGATTTCGGGTTTGTAGATTAGCAAAAGGGCGTTTTCGTTAACTCCTGGGCAAGGATATTCACTTACGGTCTATAAACCTCTTGTTAGCGAGCTGTTCACTATATAGAGGAAGGTTGAATATGTGTGGCAAATTTGCCATCGTGTCACCGTAATTGAGGTTCATTGGGACAATCTGACAAAATTGTCTGCCAGGCGGGGATGACATTGCCATATCTGCATCGCAATAACGCGCAATCGGGCAAGGCTGCGCGCGGCTTGATCAAAGATATATGCACGAAGCTATCGGCGCGCGCTGTGACCATCGCGTGTCTGATGCTGGCCGCAATGCCCGTACTTGGAGTTTCAGCGACGGAAGCCGCCGCTGAAACACGCAGTTTGAAGCTTTATTATATCCACACACGCGAAAAAGCCGTCATCACATTCAAGCGAAACGGCAAGTACGACCAGAAGGGTCTGCAGGAGCTCAATCGCTTCCTGCGTGACTGGCGTCGCAACCAGCCGACCAAGATGGATCCGCGTCTTTTCGATCTGGTGTGGGAAGTCTATCGCCGCTCCGGTGCCACCGACTATATCAACGTCGTTTCCGCGTTCCGCTCGCCAGAAACCAATGGCATGTTGCGCTCGCGTACCAAGGGTGTCGCAAAAAGCAGCCAGCACACGCTGGGCAAGGCCATGGACTTCTATATCCCGGGCGTAAAGCTTTCCCGCCTTCGTGAAGTTGCCATGCAGATGCAGATTGGCGGCGTGGGCTTCTATCCGACCTCCGGTTCGCCATTCGTGCATCTCGATGTCGGCAACGTTCGCGCATGGCCGCGGATGAGCCGTCAGGAACTCGTGCGGATTTTCCCGAAGGGGAATACCATTCACCTGCCTGCCGATGGCAAGCCGCTGCCGGGTTACGATCAGGCACTGGCAGACTACAAGAAGCGCGTCAGCTCTTCGTCCATTCAGGTAGCAAGCACGGCAGGCGCTGGTCCTGCCGGTTCGTCGTCTGCCGGCTCCAAGCCCAAGACACTTCTTGCCGCTCTCTTTGGTGGGGGTGATGAGGATGAAGATGCCGAAGGCATTGCTTCGCCAGAACCCGCAGCCCGTCCTTCCGCTCCTGCCCCTGTGGCGCAGGAACCGGAAGAGGCACCGGTTGCCGTGGCATCTGCCCAGCCGCTTCCGGGTGTGACCGATGCGCCGCTGCCGACCGCACGCCCGGCATTCCGTGGTCAGGAAGGCTCCACGGCGCTTGCAACGGCACTCTATTCGCCAGCGCGTAACGCCGCCCAAGATGCCTTGCAGGCTGCAACCACACCGACGCCGACTGCGGCGCCGGCGGAACAGAAGTTTGCCGATCTTGCCGAGGTTTCGGTTCCCGTTCCGACCCTGCTTGGACCACGCGGTATGCGTGGCGATGCTCAGGGCTCGGTGATGACGGCGGCTGTCGATCCAGAAAACATGCCTGCCGATGCTCTGGCTGCGCATATTCCGGTTCCGGCAAACCGCCCGGTGGTCGCCGAAGCCTTGCTTGCTGCCGCCAATACGGATCTGGAAGGTCAGGACGACGAGGCGGATAAGCAGGCAGCCCTGTCTCCAATGGTTGTCGCGGCTCTCGAACAGAGCGGCCAGAATGCGCGTTCTGCGATTACTGCGGCTGCAATGCCGAGTGCTGCTGCGTTTCCGGCATCTGCTTCAGCCTATGCCGCGCCTAAGCATGCCGAACCTGCCCGTCAGGTTGCCAGTGTGCAACCGTCATCCGGTTCTGCAAACCGCAATGGTTACGGCGATGCATTCGATCCAAAGCCTGCTGTCAATAATGGTGGACTCAACGCAGGTATTCCGACCAAGGGTGGTCGTCCCGACAGCAAGGATGCAGCCGTTTCCCGTCAGGCCATGGTCGGTGGCGGTCGCCTGACGCAGGAGTCGATTTCCGACTGGGCGCTCTCACAGGACAAGGGTGCAACAGGCCGTGCGGTAAAGGCGCCTCGCGTCAACAACAACCGCATGCTGAGCCACGACATGTCGGCCTCCGCCGCCACCGCGAGCTTCCGCCCCGGTGCCGCCGCCATCGACTCCAGCCGCTTCAGCACGCCGGTGAAGATGCCGTGATTTAAGTGCGACGGCAGGTTTTCCGCCGCCGGTAACAGATTTAAAGCCGGATCGGGCATCCCGATCCGGCTTTTTATTTGCCGTGGCGAATTTCCATGAGATATCGCGTGGCATAGGCAATGGATTTGGGGATGGGCTTTTCCTTGCGATAATCGGCAACCTGCCTTCTGGAGATTTCCAACGCTGCTGCCATGCCCTCCAATGTCATGCCTAGATCATCCATTGCTTCACGAAATGCCTGATTATCAAAATCAACGGATGGCAGTTTGCTTAGCCAAAGGGCGGAGAAATCAAGATCACCCGGCCACTCAATCGCAGTGCCGTAATCGCTGACCCGGAGTTCGGAAAACAAACCATCATCCTCGCGCAGAGGAATATAAACGCGCCGACTGAACAGGGCGGGAGCAAGATCGACGATCTGCACTTTTCCTGACGCCCACGTCACGCGAACCAGCCTCCGCTCCAGCGCCTCGGCTTTCGATATTCGCGGAAGAGGGGAGCCGACCGAAATAAGCTCATCGTTCATTAAGCCGTCTCCATTCGTCTTCGAGCACCTTTTTATTGCCTTTGGCCGACGCCCAAAGGACAACGGCGTCATAAGCCCGCCTCGTTATCCTGCCTTGCAGAACGGAAAGGTCAGTAATCTGTACCAGCGCATCATGATCAGGCGTCGATACATGAAAATGCGGTGGGTTATGGTCATCGGCATAGATGTGGATTTTGATATTTCCGAGCTTTACGATCAAAGGCATCCGTTACAATCTCTAAATAGTGCATTTGACGCACTATTTCAATTAAAATAAATAAATGGTCTCAGGTATAAATCGACGGCTATTCCGTAAGAAATAAAAGCAAAACGAGTACGGGTATAGCGTCTCGGGCAACAAAAAACCCGCCATCGCTGGCGGGTTTTGTTTGTTGGAAACGTCCTGAAAATCAAACGCCGCTTTGGCCGTCCGAGCCGATGGAGGCGATGCGGACCATGTTGGTGGCGCCGGGGGTGCCGAGGGGGACGCCAGCGGAGATGATGATGCGGTCGCCCGGCTTGCCGAAGCCTTCGGCTACGACAATGCGACATGCACGGTTGACCATGTCGTCAAGGTCGCTGGCATCGCCTGTAACCACGCAGTGCAGACCCCAGACGACCGACAGGCGGCGTGCGGTCTGGATGATTGGCGAGAGCGCGATGATCGGAACCTGCGGGCGCTCACGGGCGGCGCGAAGGCCGGTGGTGCCGGAAGAGGTGTACGTCACGATGGCCGACAGGCTCAGCGTCTCGGCGATCTGGCGGGCTGCGAGCGAGATCGCGTCGGCACCGGTTGCTTCCGGCTGGGCGCGCTGCGCGTAGATGATGTTGGAATAATGCGGGTCCTGCTCCACGGTGTGCGCAATCGACGCCATGGTCGACACTGCTTCAACCGGATAGTCGCCCGATGCGGATTCGGCAGACAGCATGATCGCATCCGCGCCTTCGAACACGGCAGTCGCCACGTCGGAGACTTCGGCGCGGGTCGGGACAGGTGCAGAAATCATCGATTCCAGCATCTGTGTTGCAACGACGACCGGCTTGCCAGCCTTGCGGCAAGCGCGAGTCAGTTGCTTCTGTATGCCGGGAACAGCTTCAAGCGGCATTTCCACGCCAAGGTCGCCACGGGCCACCATCAGCGCATCGGAAAGCTCGATGATTTCCTCAATGCGCTCGATGGCCTGCGGCTTCTCGATCTTCGACATCAGTCCCACACGGCCGCCTGCAATCTTGCGTACTTCGACCAGATCTTCCGGGCGCTGAACGAAGGAAAGCGCAACCCAGTCGACTTCATCGGTGGCGAGAACTGCATCTAGGTCGGCGCGATCCTTATCGGTCAGCACGCCGACGCCGAGCAGCGTATCAGGAAGGCTGATGCCCTTGCGGTCGGAAATCTTGGTGCCGGAGACCACAGTTGTGACGATGCTCTTGCCATCGCATTTTTCAGCGCGCAGATGCAGCTTGCCGTCATCGATCAGCAGGCGGTCGCCAGGCTTTACGGCTTCCAGAATTTCCGGGTGCGGCAGGAAAACGCGGTTCTTGTCGCCGGGGGCTTCGTTGTTGTCGAGGGTGAAGGTCTGGCCGGGAGCGAGATCGACCTTCGTCTCTGCAAACTTGCCGACGCGCAGCTTCGGGCCCTGAAGGTCTGCCAGAATTCCAATGGGGCGACCATTGCGGCTTTCAACCGAACGGATGCGCTGGATGAGGGTGCGCATCACGTCATGGCTGGCGTGGCTCATGTTGATACGGAAAAGATCGGCGCCTGCCTGATGGAGCTTCTCGATCATCGCCTCTTCTGCCGAAGCTGGGCCGAGAGTTGCAAGGATTTTGACTTTGCGATTACGCTTCATCAGTTCTGACTTTCCTGTGTGCCTGGTGTATCTGAAAGCTGGACCATCCAGCTTCCCTGTCGGCCCGTATCGTATTCCTTGAAGCCCATTCGCTGGAAACTGCGGGCATAGCAATCATCGACGCCGTTGATCTTGAACTCGTTTTCCGCCACGCACATGTTGACGTCGCCAGTCCAGCGGCCGCCACGGGCAGCATCTTCGGCATAGAGATAATAATAGCGCGACTGCAGCTCGCCTTCGATCAGCGTTGCGCAGGTCGATGCCGGAACCTGCCACCAGCCTTCGCTGACCCAGCCTTCCTGCGCACGGTAGCCGATGGCGACGCCGACGAGGTTCTGCGTGCTGTTGCAGACGCGAAAATCGGCCAGCGCGGGCTGGGCAATGAAGAGGGGAGAGCTGAGAACGGCGGCTGCGGAAAGATAGCGGATCGCGCGCCGGTATTTCGCAAGGAGAGCGGAGAATGTCTGTGTCACGGCGTCCATCCGGATTCCATGGTTATAATGAAAACACTTCTTGGCGCGGACGCCCAAGAATGTCAACGCGACTTCAATCGATTATATTTCTGGTGGGGTCTCTTGTGCGGTGCTGACGATGGCTGTTTAAGCGTCCAAACTTGCGCCTGGCGTCGAGCCATGCCATCAAGCGTCTCTCCCTTATCGGCCTCAGAAATCCAATATGTCAGACTTCCAGCCATACGAAATCATAGAAGGCGATTATGACAAAGGCATGGTTCTTATTGCAGACCACGCCACCAACCTTCTACCACAAGCTTACGGCAATCTCGGTCTTCCGCAAACCGCTTTTCACCGTCATATCGCTTATGACATCGGTATCGAAGGGCTAACGCGAAAGCTGGCTGCCCGGCTTGGCGTTCCAGCGGTGATGAGCCGGTTCTCAAGACTGCTGATCGATCCCAATCGTGGCGAGGATGACCCGACGCTGATCATGAAGATTTCCGATGGCGCAGTCGTCCCCGGCAATCATCCGATCAGTGCCGAGGAATGGGATTTGCGGCTCAACAGCTATCACCGGCCCTATCACAAGGCTGTGGACAGGGTGCTTGCAAAGGCTGCCGAAGCATCTGCAAAAGCGCCGCTGGTGTTTTCGCTGCATTCCTACACGCCGTTCTGGAAGACGGTGCCGCGCCCGTGGCACGCTGCGGTGCTGTGGGATACCGATCACCGCGCCGTTCTGCCGCTGATTGCGCATCTTCGTGCCGGCGGTGACATTCTGGTGGGAGATAATGAGCCTTACGACGGAGCGCTGAAAGGCGACACCATGTATCGCCATTGCATGGTGAAGGGTATTCCCCACGCGCTTCTGGAGGTGCGGCAGGATTTGATCGGGGATGAAGCGGGGATCGAAAGCTGGGCTGAGCGTCTCGCTCCCATTTTTGCCGCAATGAATGACGATCCCACGCTGCACGACTATCACCAGTTTGCCTCGCGAACAGGGCCCTATTGAAAAGTGGAGAGCGGGATGACGCAATTGAGCGAACAGCAGCAGATGGAATTCGAAGCCGCCGCTTTCCGCAGGCTTGTGAAGCATCTTCGTGAACGGACGGATGTGCAGAACATCGACATGATGAATCTGGCCGGTTTTTGCCGCAACTGCCTGTCCAACTGGTATGCCGATGCGGCAAAGGAAGCAGGCAGGCCGATCGGCAAGGACGAGGCCCGCGAAATCGTTTATGGAATGCCTTACGAAGACTGGAAGCGTCTGCATCAAAGCGAAGCGGGTGATGCGCAGAAAGCCGCCTTTGAGCGGAACCGTCCGCAGGAATAAGCCCGCTGTGTTGAATCGGCTTGACGTGAGGCTCGCAGGCGGGCAGTTCACCAGCTGGGAATTTGCGCGGGCCGGAACGGACCGCAGGGCGATGATAACGCCATGAAACGAACAGGGCTCTGCCAGGAGCCGCCACCACGAAGGATTGAACGATGGATGAAACAGCCACAACCGAGACCGTAGCCGCCGCCGAACTGCGCCAGTTCATCGAACGTGTAGAGCGCCTCGAAGAAGAAAAGGCCGCGATCCAGGGCGATATCAAGGACGTGATGGGTGAAGCCAAGGGCCGTGGCTACGACACCAAGGCGATCCGCACCATCATCCGTCTGCGCAAGAAGGATGCCAATGAGCGTATCGAGGAAGAGACTATTCTCCAGACCTATATGGCCGCGCTCGGCATGGAATAATTTCGCTTTTCCTCAATGAGGGAAGCCATATTCGGATTGAACGAAATCGCCGCAACTGCGGCGATTTTTTTGTCAGGCATCGGGCGTTGGGGGGCATGAGCACAATAAAAAGCCGGCTCACCATGTAAGCCGGCTTCTCGATGATGCAGATGATGAAGATCAGTTCGCTGGAACGTTCAGTTCTTCACCCACTTCGATGTGGTTCGGGCGGCTCAACTTGTTGGCCTCGGCGATCTTTTTCCACTGCAGGCCGTCGCCATATTTTTCCACGGCGATTTTCCAGAGCGAGTCACCACGGGCAACGACGTATTTCGCAGCCGCAGCAGCGGTGGTTGCCGGGGCAGGCGTTGCCGATGTTGGGGCGGCTGGGGCAGGCGCTGGAGCCTGAGCGGTTGGTGCCGGAGCGGCTGGTGCTGCGGGAGCAGCAGCAGGTGCGGCCGCTTCCTTTGGCGGTGCGACGTAATCGGCAGGCGTCACGTCCGTTACGCGGCCATCGGTATATGGCTTGTAAGGGCTGTTTGCGCCGATATAGGCGGCAACTGCATCTTCGAGGCTTGGTCCGAAGTCATAGGCATTGATGGCCTTATCGTTGAAGACCTTGAAGCCGTCGCCGCCGGTGCGCGTGTAGTTGTTGGTCACGACGCCATAGGTCTTTTCCGGATCGAGGGCTACGAAGTTGTCGCCTTCCTTGACTTCCACGGACACGATGCGGCTGCCAGCAGGCTTGGAGCGGTCGAAGCTGTATTTCAGGCCAGCGGTCTGAACGAAGCGGCCCGCGCCCTGTTCGATCTGGCTTGTGCCGTTTTCAAGCGCGGCCTTCAGGTCGGCACCCTTGATCTGGAAGGTGGCAATGGAGTTCTGGAACGGCAGCACCGTCAGCACTTCGCCCATGGTGACCGGACCTGCATCGATGGACGCGCGCAAGCCGCCGCCGTTCTGGATGGCGATGGTGATGCCCTGATCCTTCACGCGGTCGAGAAGCGCGTCGGACACAAGGTTGCCCATGGAGCATTCCTTGGCGCGGCAGACTTCGCGGGAGCCATCGATGGCGCCCTCGCTGCTGCCGATCTCCTTGGCCTTCATTTCTTCCAAAGGAGCGGCCAGTTCAGCCACGCGCTTGGTGAACGCCTCATCCGGCGTAACGGAAGCGTCGAGCAGCTTCGGTGCGCCGCTGGTGGATTTCACGACGCCATTGTCATCGAATGTGACGGTAAGGTCGCCGACATATTTCGAATAGGCATAGGCGGTGACGATTGGGACATCGACGCCCGATGGGTTCTTGACCAGCGTCGGGTAGGGGCCTGCGGCCTTCGGGTCGGTGCTGGAAAGCAGCGTATGGCTGTGGCCGCCAACGATCACGTCGATGCCGTCCACGGCCTTGGCGATTTCTTGATCGCGGACATAGCCGACATGCGAAAGCACGACGATCTTGTTGACGCCCTGATCCTGGATTTCCTTGACCGCGCCATTGAGGTACTCGACCTCATCCTCGAAGGTGATCTTGTCGCCGGGCGAGGACGTTTCGTTGGTGTCGGTGGCGAGAACGGAAACGACGGCAACCTTCTGGCCACCCATTTCCTTGATGATGTAGCCCTTGAACTTGTCCTTCACCTCGGAGCCGTCTGCTGCCTTGGTGTTGCCGGAAATGATCGGGAATTTTGCGGCTTCGATGAGCTTGAGCAGTTCTGTCGGGCCATCGTCGAATTCATGGTTGCCGATGGCCATGGCATCGAAGCCTATGCCGTTCATGAATTCGGCAACGGGGCCGCTCTTGTACTGGGTGTAGAAGAGCGAACCCTGAAACTGGTCGCCTGCATCGAGAACCAGAATATTGGCGTTCGCGCCGAGCTCGGAGCGGCGCGCGTCGATGGCGCTTTTTACGCGGGCAATGCCACCGAAGCACTCGTTTTTCTGGGCATCTGCGGAAGAGCAGGTCGAATCGGATTTATTGATCGCCTCGAGGCGGGAATGAAGGTCGTTGATGTGGAGAATGTTGAGTTGATAGTCGGCAAGCGCCGCACCTGCCGAAAGTGCCATGGCCGATGCCGTCATCAGACCAAATCTCAAAACTCTGTTCATCGTAGTTTCTCTCCTGTTTTACCTGTCGATCGGGCTCGCGGCTCGTCCATCCGAAGCATTATTAGAAAATTATGACATCCGTTCCGGCCACATGTTTTCATCTCACGGCATCTGCCGCAAGTGGAATTATGACAGTGTTCAGGCAATAAAAAACGCGCGCTACACGCGCGCGTTGAAGAGAAGTCGATTTCGCTGATATCAGCCTTGGCGTGTCAGCGTGAACTGGCTGTTCGTGTCCGTCGTGCAGTTGAGCTGACCGGGCGAGATCAGGGCGCAGTTGACGCGAGACTGTGTGTTGCGGACCAGGGAGGTCATGTTGATCTCATACAGCGTCGGCGAAAGTGCGACATAGGTGCCGGAGGCCAGCAGGGTATTGGTGTCGGTGGACCGCGTGGAGAAGGCTCCACTCTGGAACGTGGACACGATACCGTTGCGGTCGATCCAGCGACCGTCTACCGCTGGACGCTGCGAAACCGAAGGCATGGGGCGCGGCGCGTTCGATGCGGGAGCGCAGGAAGATGCAGCAATTGCGGCCATTAACAAAGCTGCGCTTGTCTTGAACTTCATGACGTCATCTCCTGCGATTCTTGTCGATGTCCTATGCCAGACCATGGCTTGAGTTTGGATGTATTGCAAGCCAACGACATTTGGTATTCACCTGTTCCTCGTCAGCATGACAAAACCGGCAACGTGGCAAATCTGCATCAATGAAGCGTTCCAGGAGCCGCGGCCTATCGCACCGAACGAGACTGCGGGCAGGCTCTTCGCAGCCGGTTCGGCCTTAACTGCGGGTGCCAGCCAGTTTTTCGGAAAGATCGCTGACTTCCTTTTGCGCATCCGTGTCACCGGGATAGAGCGCCAGGTACTGTGTCCACACCTTCATCGCCAGTTCGTTTCGGTCGGTGCTTTCCAGAATATTGGCAAGGCTGGCAAGAGCGGGGAAGTATCGCGGCTCTTTTTCCAGTGTCTTGTTCAGGTCCACCATGGCCTTGCGGGGATCGCCATCGGCAAAGTGAACCATGGCGCGGCGATACCATGCGCCAGCGTAGTCAGGGTTCAGGAATATGGCCTGGTCGAGAAAATCATAGGCCGCTGCCATGCGTTTTTCTTCGGCGGCTTCCTCTGCCCATTTCATGAGAAGATTGATGGTGGCGCTGCCGGAATCGCTCCATTCGCCAGCGATTTCGGTAGCGATAACGCGTGCCTTTTTGGCGTCGCGTTCCTTCTTGAGGCTGGAAAACAGATTGGTAACGGTGTCTTGCGGCTGTTGCTGCGGCGCGGCGGGCGCCTCGGTTACCGTCTCAGCCGCGCTCGCTATCGAGCTTAGGGCCAAAGGGGCCGGGATCAGTGACGCGATGAGAAGGGTGCAAAAACGAAACTGGCGCATGCGGATCACGATAATCTGCATGCGCCAATTTTGAAATCGATTTTTGTCTGCTATCAACAATGTGATCCGCTTCACGTAAAGCAGATGACATTCAACCCGCAATCAGCCCTGACGAGCCTTGAAGCGTGGGTTCTGCTTGTTGATGATGTAGACGCGGCCCTTGCGGCGAACCAGACGGTTGTCGCGGTGACGAGCCTTAAGCGCTTTAAGCGAGTTCTTGATCTTCATTTTTCTGGTCCGCAGTTTGGCGAGGCTTTCGCCACGCGTAATCTAAACAATCAAAAGCGCGCAACGGGGGCGCGCCTTTTTCGGTTGGCAGGCAGATACCGTGTCAGCCCTTGCCTGTCAACACGCTAAGAGTCATTTTGCCGGGAAACTCTAAGGTTTCCGGCGTTGACGAGTTGCGTGACGTGCCCCATTTTGCGGCCCGCACGCGCTTCCGTCTTGCCGTAAAGATGGACGAGACAATCGTTTTTCCTGAGCCATTCAGGCACATCGTTCATGTCGTCGCCTATCAGATTGGTCATCACACAATCCGAATGGCGCTGCGTGCTGCCCGGTGCGAGACCGGCAACGGCGCGGATATGCTGTTCGAACTGCGATACGACGCAGGCGGCCTCTGTCCAGTGACCTGTATTGTGAACCCGGGGGGCCATTTCATTGGCGACCAGCGAGCCATCCGGCAGCACGAAGAACTCGATGCCGACGACACCGACGTAATTCAGCGCGCCCAGCAGCTTTTCAGCCGATTCGACTGCCACAGCTCTTGCCGCATCGGAAAGCTGGGCGGGAACGGTGGATGTGTGCAGAATACCGTTCAGATGCACGTTTTCCGCTGGATCGTAACAGGTAACGGTGCCGTCCTGAAAGCGTGCGGCGATGATGGAAATTTCACGCTCGAACGGCACGAAGCTTTCCAGAATGAGCGGAACATTGCCGAGTGCTTCGAATGCGCCGCTCAGATCCTCGCTGCCCTTGAAAACACGCTGGCCTTTACCATCGTATCCCATGCGGCGGGTCTTCAGCACGCCCTTGTCACCGAAATCGGCAAGAGCGGCTTCAAGCCCGGCCTGATCGTCGACGGCGCGAAAGTCAGCGGTCGGAATGCCGCAATCATTGAGGAAGCGCTTTTCCGTCAAGCGATCCTGCGAGGCGCTGAGCGCCTGCGCGGGCGGATAGACCGGAACGGAAGCAGCCAGCGTTTCTGCGGCAACCACGGGGACGTTTTCGAACTCGTAGGTCACGACATCGCAGAGGCTTGCCAGTTCCGCCAGCGCCTTCTCGTCATCGTAAGCTGCGACGATCTGGCGGTTGCAGACCTGCGCTGCGGGACAATCCGCCTGCGGTTCCAGCACCACGGTACGGAAGTTGAGGCGGGCTGCGGCCATGGCCAGCATGCGGCCAAGCTGACCGCCGCCGATGATGCCGATCGTTCCAGATTTCCCCATCTTTCCAGAGGTCATTGCGGGTTATCCATGGGGTATTCGGCAACGGAGGCCGTCTGGCGGGCGCGGTATTCATCCAGACGGTCGGCAAGGTCTTCGTCGGACAGCGCCAGAACCGCTGCGGCCAGAAGGGCGGCGTTGATGGCGCCTGCCCTGCCGATGGCAAGCGTGCCGACCGGAATTCCGGCGGGCATCTGCACGATGGAATAGAGGCTGTCCTGACCTGACATGGTTTTCGACTGGACCGGAACGCCGAATACGGGGAGCGGCGTCATGGCGGCGGCCATGCCGGGGAGGTGAGCGGCACCGCCTGCTCCGGCGATGATGACCTTGAAGCCTTCTCCACGCGCGCCTGTCGCAAAGTTGAACAGCCGTTCCGGTGTACGATGCGCGGAAACGATGCGCGCTTCATATTCGATGTCGAGTGCATCCAGCGTATCTGCGGCATTCTTCATGGTTTCCCAGTCGGACTGGCTACCCATGATGATGGCGACGGGCGGGGTTTCGGTGCTCACGCGGCTCTCCGTGTCAGGCAATGATATCCGGGATGATCTGGTCTTCGATCTGGGTCATCTTGTCCTTGATGACCAGCTTCTTCTTCTTCATCCGCTGTATTCTCAAGGCATCGCAATTGGTCTGGATCATCGCGTTGATCGCCGCGTCGTAATCCTCATGCTCCTGCCGCAACCGTGCCAGACTGAGCCTGACATCTGCGTTTTCCTGATCGGGCATCTCTTTAATCCCCATTTGATGCAACCGGACCGCCATCCGGCCTTTTTGTTGTCGGTCTTGGTGCCTGTAACACCAAATGGCGGTAACGGGAAGTTTCCCTTGCGACCATTTTGCCCAACTATTGCCTAGATTTCGCCTTCGACAAGACTGGCTTTCCATGTCACAGTGCTGTCGTAAACCTGAAACTCCAGCGATGGAGCGCTGGAGGTAGGTTCAACAAGGAAGGACGTGCCGCATGACCATTCAGGCTCATATTGCATCGCTCGAAAAGAAACACGGTGCTCTGGAGGAAGAGCTCGAAGTCATTCTTGCTTCCCCGTCTTCGGACGATCAGGAAATTGCAGATATCAAACGTAGAAAACTGCGCCTGAAAGATGAATTGCAAAGGCTTAAAGCCACGACGAGACATTGAATTCTCTCGGATAACCTAGCCGCCCGGCGTCATTAACGCTTGAGAGCAGGCTTTCAATTCTGGTTCTGATCGTTACGCGATCAGAACCTTTCGCTTTTTCGGGGGTACGCTCATCACTTAAACCGGCAAGCCATCCCAGAGTAATTTCAGCGCTGCAAAAAACGCCATCACATACATCAGCGGGTAAAACACGGCAGGCTTCATGTATTTCACCACCTTTGCTCCTGCAAATGTCGCCAGCATCGCGACGGGCAACAGCGTTGCGGAGGTGGTCAGATTCGTGGCGTCCAGAGCTCCGAGCGCGAAATATGGAATGAGCTTGATCGCGTTCATGATCGCGAAGAAGCGCACGCTGAGGCCGGTATAGGTCTTCGGATCGAGCTTCAGCGGCAGCACGTAAATCTGGAAGGGCGGGCCACCGGCATGGGCGACGAAGCTGGCATAGCCGGACAGGCTGGACCAGAGCGTTGCTTTTGCGGGATTCTGTGGCTTTGGGGGGACTTCCTGCCCTTTTCGCGACCGGAACGTGTCGTAGAAATAGCGAAGCACGAATATGATGGTAACGGAGGCAACGACAAGACGCATCGCATCCGGTGAGATCAGGCTCGATGTCGCCCAGCCCAGCACGATGCCGCCGATGGCGCCGGGTAACATCAGAAGCAGGGTTTCGCGATGATTATGGTGCCGCCAGGCCCACAGCGCGACCAGATCCATGACGATGAGGATCGGCAGGAAGATGGCCGCGGCCTGGACGGGTGGTACGGCAAGCGCCATCAACGGCACGCCCATCAAAGCCAGAGCACCCCCGAGCCCGCCTTTGGACAGGCCGACGAGGACGACTGCGGGAATGGCGACGAGAAAGAAATTGAGATCGAGCAGCATGGCCACAGACTTGAGATGGACGGTTGATCCTTTGGGCAGTCCGGTTTATCGGAAATAGGATACGAAAACGAGTGCAGATTGACGGTGAAACGTCCTCATCTGCATGAAATGAACCTTGCCAGGAATGGAAACGCCATGAGTGCACCCGAAGATCGCTGCCGCCTCGTTCTGATCGTTCCTGAAAACGAAGATGCTGCCGGACAGGCGAAGTCCCTGGAAGATGCGCTGCGTGGCGGTGATGTCGCCTCTGTCATCATCCCGCAATACGGGCTGGATGACGGCGCGTTTCAGAAGCGGGCGGAAGCGCTGGTCTCCATCGTACAGGAGGCGGGAGCTGCCGCGCTGGTCGCAGGCGATACCCGTGTGGCGGGTCGTGCAAAGGCAGACGGTCTTCACATCGTTGGTGGGCCTGAGCCGCTGGCGGAAGCGTTGGAAAAATTCACGCCGAAGCTGATCGTGGGCGGCGGTAATGCCGATGATCGTCATAAGGCGCTTGAACTGGGCGAAGTCGGCCCCGACTATATCTTCTTCGGCAAGCTGGATGGCGATATCAAGCCGGAGGCGCACCCGAAGAACGTCGCGCTGGGTGAGTGGTGGGCGTCCATGATCGAAATTCCGGCCATCGTCATGGGTGGTTCGGATGTCGCCTCCGTCGTCGTCGTCGCCGAAAGCGGCGTGGAGTTCGTGGCGCTGCGCCAGGCTGTGTTTGCCCATGCGGGCGGGGCCGCGCAGGCGGTGGCTGAAGCCAATGCCCTGCTTGACGAAAAAGCGCCACGGTTTGACGGTTGATACGGGCAATGACCGCTTATTCGTCCCGCCTTGTTCTGTCCTTTTCTGCGCTGGCCCTGATGCTGGCTGCGTTTCCGCATGCCGGTTTTGCACAAAATCAGCCGCCACAGCAGGAACTGTTGCCCGGCCTGCAACCGCAAACGACGGACGCTCAGGGTGAGGAAGAAGAGGGCACGGATTTCGGCGCAGCCCCAACGGAAGGTCCGGAGGTGCTGTCACGCCCGGCCGATAGCGGCGCGGAACCCATTCGCAAAGGCCGTGTGACGGGTGGCGAGCAGCAGGATTTGCAGCCGTCCCAAGGGGTGAATGTCTACCAGCGCATGGGCGCGGAGCTTCCGCCTCTGCCAAAAGAAAAAGAATTTACCGGCAAGGTCGATGAGGCTTACGGGCATTATCAGCGTGGCGAATATGTGCAGGCGCTGAACAAGGCTCTGGAGCGCGCCCAGAACGGTGACGCCCCGGCGCAGACGCTGGTGGCCGAGATGATGAGCAGGGGCCTTGGCATTGCGCGCGATCAGAAAACCGCTGCGTTCTGGTACGGGCAGGCGGCCAAGGGTGGCGATCCCGTCGCCATGTTCAAATATGCGCTGATCGTCATGGAGGGCAAGCTTGCGCCGCACGACAAGGCGCTGGCCGATGACTATATGCGCCGCGCCGCCGAGGCTGGAAATGCCGAGGCTGAATTCAACTGGGCGCAAATCCTCGTCTCCCAGGCTCCCGGTCCGAAGGGTCTCGTCGCGGCCCTGCCGTTCTATGAGAAATCGGCGGAGAAGGGGGTGGCGGATGCGCAATATGCCGTTTCGCAAATCTACGCCAATGTGACCGATGTGGCGCCGGAAAAGAAGGCGAAGGCCCGGGAGTGGCTGATGCGCGCGGCCAAGGCCGGTTTCGATACGGCGCAGGTCGATCTCGGCATCTGGCTGGTCAACGGTGTCGGTGGTGAGCGCAATCTGGAAGAAGGCTTCCGCTGGCTCTATGGCGCTGCACAGCGTGGCAATGTAGTGGCGCAGAACAAGGTGGCGCATCTCTACATTCAGGCGCTCGGCACGAAGCCTGACCCGGTGGAGGCTGCAAAGTGGTACGTGCTTTCCCGCCGCGCCGG
The DNA here is from genome assembly GCF_013322225.1 of Agrobacterium larrymoorei. Taxonomy (GTDB): domain Bacteria; phylum Pseudomonadota; class Alphaproteobacteria; order Rhizobiales; family Rhizobiaceae; genus Agrobacterium; species Agrobacterium larrymoorei_A. The sequence goes on along the minus strand of NZ_JAAMFB010000024.1, from coordinate 12,802 downwards.
ACTTAAGGATATGGCGCTCGAAGACTTCTACCTCGGTATCGATGAAAACCAGCAACGTCAGGCCATCGAAGCGGCCAACCGTTTCCGCCCATCCTGATATGCCACTGGGTCTCAGGGCTTTTTGCCTTGAAATCCGGCGCGTTTTGTGGTCTTGAACCGCAAACTTTCAGACAGAAACCAAAATCTCGCGTGCCTGCCCGATGTCTTGTCGCAGGTTCAGCCACCTTTCAGGAACTTCTTCATGGCCCGCTCAGCCCTTCTCAATGTCATGGTTCAGGCCGCGCTCAAGGCGGGTAAGTCTTTGTCGCGTGACTTCGGCGAAGTGCAGAACCTTCAGGTATCGGTCAAGGGCCCGAGCGATTTCGTGTCGCAGGCGGATCTCAAGGCGGAAAAGATAGTCCGTGACGAGCTGATGAAGGCGCGCCCGACCTATGACTTCCTGGGCGAAGAAGGTGGCGAGGAAAAAGGTACGGACGGCGCGCATCGCTGGATCGTCGATCCGCTGGACGGCACGACCAACTTCCTGCACGGGATTCCGCAGTTCGCGGTTTCCATCGCGCTGGAGCGAAACGGCGAAATCGTCGCGGGCGTCATCTTCAATCCGGCCACGGATGAGCTTTACACTGCCGAGCGTGGCGGCGGCGCGTTCCTCAACGACCGCCGTATTCGCGTTGCGGCGCGCAAGCAGCTTTCCGATTGCGTCGTTGGCTGTGGTGTTCCGCATCTGGGCCGCGGCAACCACGGCAAGTTCCTGGTCGAGCTTCGCCACGTCATGAGCGAAACCGCAGGTATCCGCCGCATGGGCGCCGCCGCGCTGGACCTTGCCTATGTGGCTGCCGGTCGTCTCGACGGTTTCTGGGAGACCGAACTTTCCCCTTGGGATATGGCCGCCGGTCTGGTCCTCATCCGCGAAGCGGGCGGTTTCGTCTCTGACATGAGCGGCGCACAGAACATCTTCGACAGCAAAAGCGTGATTGCGGGTAACGAGTATATCCAGAAGGCGCTGGTCGAGGTCGTCAACAGACCTGTCCCGGGCCGCTGATCCGATTTTTCTAAAAATGTGGTATTGAAGGGGGCGGTTATGCGCCCCTTTTTGCTTTCCTTAAAAAGCATTGCCGACTGATCGGCTTTTCACTTCAATTCGTCGTAATTTTCTACTAGCTTCCGGTTTGAACCATGATTGCATTCGATTATTTCGAGTGACGCCGTGGCAGCACCAGAGGAACAGGCAATATGGCGGATACGGAACGGCTCGATCTCGGCGTCGAGAAACCGGTGACGAAAGACTATCATCACAAGTTGTCCAGCCCCACGCCGTTCCTGTGGACGATGGTGATCTTCCTCATCATCGTGGCGTTTCTGGCGGCAATCCTGTTCCGGCAGGCGCAGACCGCCTTCATGACCAATCCGGGCCTCAATGGTTTCATTCTCGGCGTTCTGGTCATCGGCATCATCCTCGTTTTTACGCAGATACTCAGTCTTCGCCCGGAAGTTCGCTGGTTCAATAATTTTCGGGCCGCCGGTGATGCGGAAAAGGCCGGTCGACCTCCAAAGCTTCTGGCACCGATGCGCTCGCTTATCGGCAAACGGGGCGAGGTCCGTGTATCGACCGTCACGCAACGCTCCATTCTTGATTCCATCGCAACCCGGCTGGATGAATCCCGAGACACCTCTCGTTATCTCATCGGCCTGTTGGTCTTTCTCGGCCTGCTCGGCACGTTCTGGGGCCTGATCGGCACCATCGGCTCCATCAGCGATGTCATTCAGGGGCTGGACCCCACCGCGGGCGACAGCAATGATATTCTCTCCTCGCTGAAGTCCGGTCTCACGGCTCCGCTTTCCGGCATGGGTACGGCGTTCTCGTCTTCGCTGCTTGGTCTTTCCGGTTCGCTTATCCTCGGTTTTCTCGATCTTCAGGCGGGCCGTGCCCAGAACCGGTTCTACACGGAGCTGGAAAACTGGCTGTCTTCCGTTACCGATCCCGGCACGGAGACCGTCGTCGACGGCAAGTCCGCCAGCTACGGCACCGTCAGCACGGAACGGTCGCTTGCCGCCATGACCAGCCTTGCAGAAGGCATTCAGGGGCTGGTGAAGAACATGCGCGGCGAACAGCAGATGCTGCGGGACTGGATCGAAGCGCAGCAGGAGGAATCGAAGTCCCTGCGCCGTACGCTGGACAGGCTTTCGGCGCGCATCGATGCGGATCAGAAGGCCTCGAACCGTCCCGTCCGTCCCGATAACGGGAGCGAGTGACCATGGCGCTGGCGCGCAACCGCCGCCGCGAGCGCGGTGTCGACTACTGGCCGGGCTTTGTCGATGCGCTGTCGACCCTGCTCATGGCCATCATGTTCCTGCTCACCGTCTTCGTGCTGGCGCAGTTCGTACTCTCGCGGGAAATCTCCGGCAAGGACGAGGTGTTGACCCGCCTCAACAACCAGATTGCCGAACTGACAGAGTTGCTCGCGCTGGAAAAGGGCAGCAAGCAGGATATCGAAGATACCCTCGCCAACCTGCAATCCACACTGGCTGCCTCTGAAAGCGAGCGTTCGCGCCTGCAATCGCTGCTGGATGCCGGTGCTGGCAACAATTCCGCGACCACGGCGCGGGTTGGTCAATTGTCTGGCGAACTTGAGGACGCGCGTCAGGCCGGTGCGCGGGCATCCGCACAGATCGAGCTTTTGAACCAGCAGATCGCCGCACTCCGTGCCCAGATCGCATCGGTGGAGGCAGCCTTGCAGGCATCCGAGGCCAAGGATGCATCCTCGCAGGTGAAGATCGCCGACCTTGGGCGCCGCCTCAATGTGGCGCTGGCTCAACGTGTGCAGGAACTGAACCGTTATCGTTCCGATTTCTTCGGCCGTCTGCGCGAGATCCTGTCGGATCGCGAGAACATCCGCATCGTCGGAGACCGCTTCGTTTTCCAGTCGGAAGTGCTTTTCCCTTCTGGCGGAAACGACTTGAATCCGGAAGGGCAGGCGGAAATGGCGAAGCTGGCCACCGCGCTGATCGACCTTGCCAAGGAAATCCCTGCTGAAATCAACTGGGTGCTGAGGGTGGATGGTCACACCGACAATGTTCAGTTATCCGGTTCGGGACGCTTTCGCGACAACTGGGAGCTTTCCTCCGCCCGCGCGACCTCTGTGGTGAAATTCCTCATCTCCAAGGGTGTCCCGGCCAACCGGCTCGTTGCTGCCGGTTTCGGGGAGTACCAGCCTCTCGCAGAAGGCGACACACCAGAGGCCCGATCACAGAACCGGCGCATCGAATTGAAGCTGACGGAGCGGTGAGGTCAAGACCTCGCCCGCTCGACGCCCCAGCGCGTTGAGAAAAGGTAACCTGCTGCGTCGGCAACAATTTTCAGGCTTTGCTCGATCTCGCCAGAAAGACCGCCCGCTGGGCATCGTATGCACGGGCATAGGCCGGTCTTGACTCTCCTCGCGCTACAAAGGCGGCAATGTTGGGGAACTCCTCCAGCATGCCCGAAGACTTCAGCCTCAACAGCACCGATATCATCTGAAGATCACCGGCGCTGAAATCTCCATCCAGCCATTCTGCGTCGCCGAGGTGGTTGGAGAGTTGCAGGAGCCTGACACGAACGCGTTCCTCCAGCATCGGCATACGCTCGGCATACCAGCTTTGCTTGCTCTCGAAGAGTTTTGACATCCCCCATTCGATAATGGGAGGTTCAATAGTGCTCAGTGCGGCGAATATCCATGTGATGGCGCGGGCTTTGCCGTTCTCGTCGGCGGGTAGCAGGCCGGGATAATTCTGTGCGATGTGGAGAATGATGGAGCCGGATTCAAAGATCGACAGCTCGCCCTCCTGAAAGGTGGGAATCTGGCCGAAAGGTTGAAGCGCCATGTGGGCAGGCTCCTTCATATCCCTGAACGAGACGAGGCGAACCTCGTAGGGTTGCCCCACTTCCTCCAGCGCCCAGCGAACCCGCATATCGCGGGCCAAACCCCTGCCGCCATCCGGTGAACGTTCGAATGCGGTTATCGTGATCGTCATTTCCAGCCTCCCGAACCTCTGACATATCCGAAACGTGAACCGAGTTTCCGACATTAACGTGACGTCTTCGTTGCGCGTGATGCGGCTTAAGTTGCGCGGCACCATTGCAAGCCATTGACCTTCGCGTAAAAGTAACTCCAACAAATCCGGGAGGGGATTGATGGAGCGATCTGACGTGATTGTCGTGGGTGCCGGTCTGGCTGGGCTGGTTGCTGCGACGGAGGCTGCCGAACGCGGGCTGAAGGTCTGCGTGGTGGATCAGGAAGGGGAGCAAAATCTAGGCGGGCAGGCGTTCTGGTCGCTTGGCGGGCTTTTCTTCATCGATAGCCCGGAGCAGCGGTTCATGCGTATTCGCGACAGTCTCGATCTCGCCCGGCAGGACTGGATGGGTTCCGCTGGTTTTGATCGCCCGGAAGATCACTGGCCTCGGCAATGGGCGGAGGCCTATCTGCAATTTGCGGCCGGTGAAAAACGCGCCTGGCTGCATGGTCTCGGCATGCGTTGGTTTCCCGTGGTCGGCTGGGCCGAACGCGGCGGCGGCCACGCGGATGGTCACGGCAATTCGGTGCCGCGCTTCCATGTCACATGGGGAACGGGTCCGGCGGTGCTGGAACCGTTCGTTAAAAAGGCGCTCGATTTTGAGCAACGCGGGCAGATCGCCTTTCGCTTTCGCCATAGGGTCGATGCGCTGGAAGCGGCGAACGGCGCGATAAACGGCATTTCGGGCGCGGTGCTGGCGGAGCATTCCATACAGCGCGGCGAGGAGAGTAGCCGTGATGTGGTTGATGATTTTCGCATGGAGGCGTCAGCCGTCATCGTCACGTCTGGCGGGATCGGCGGCAATCTTGATATTGTGCGGCAAAACTGGCCGGTGGACCGGTTGGGGCAGCCGCCTGAAGACATGGTATGCGGCGTGCCTGCCCACGTGGACGGGCGGATGATCGGTATCAGCGAAGCGGCGGGCGCAGCAGTCATCAACCGAGACCGCATGTGGCACTATACCGAGGGCGTGAGGAATTACGACCCGATCTGGCCCAACCATGGCATTCGCATCCTGCCCGGGCCTTCATCCTTCTGGTGCGATGCGCATGGAAACCGGCTCGAGCCGCCCGCCATGCCCGGCTTCGATACACTTGGCACACTCAAGATGCTGCGGCAGCGCAACAGCGATTACAGCTGGTTCATTCTCACAAAGGCGATCATCAAGAAGGAGTTTGCGCTGTCCGGCTCGGAGCAAAACCCGGATCTGACGGGCAAGAACATCCGCCTGCTTTTGAAACGGCTGGGCAAGGAGCCTCCGGGTCCGGTGAAGGCATTCATGGATCTGGGCGAGGATTTCGTCGTGCGCGATACCTTGGAAGAGCTTGTCGAGGCGATGAACGGGATCGGTGACGGGCGGCTGGATGCCGCACATATCCGCCACCAGATCGAAGCGCGGGACCGGGAAATTACGAATGGTTTCAGCAAGGACGCTCAGGTCACGGCCATTCGCGGTGCGCGCAACTATCTCGGTGACAAATTGATGCGAACGGCAAAGCCTCATCGTCTGCTCGATCCTGAGTCTGGGCCACTGATTGCGGTTCGATTGCATGTCCTCACTCGAAAGACGCTAGGCGGTCTGCATACGGATTTGCAGGGGCGCGTGCTGGATGCGCAGGGGCAGCCGGTGCCGGGGCTTTATGCAGCGGGGGAGGTTGCCGGTTTCGGTGGAGGTGGCATGCATGGGTACAACGCGCTGGAGGGGACGTTCCTTGGTGGGTGTCTGTTTTCAGGGCGCGTGGCGGGGAGGAGTGTTGGTGGGTGAGGGTAACCGGTAGCTGAACCCCTCACCAAGAAAACCTATGACTTCGCTTTGCGAAGATCGAGGTTTTCTATCCTCTCCCACAGGGAGAGAGGTAATGCGCGGCACCGCTTAGGCACATTTCTAAAGCGTCTGAAGAGGGCAGTACGTTGCGGTTGGATATCTCTACCCTTGTGGGAGAGAAAGCAATTTCAACATCTTAGCTTTAGCTAAGTGTTAGAAATTGCAAGTGAGGGGTTTTCATTGACTTTTAACGGAAGTCGGAAAAACTACACGCTCTTCACCAGCGGTACCACACCTTCATCAGCCGTTTCGAACTGCAGCCTTGCCAGCTTGGCATAGAGCCCGCCTTCACGGATCAGGCTTTGGTGCGTGCCTTCCTCGATGATACGGCCGTCGTCCATCACCAGAATCCGGTCGGCTTTCAAGACGGTGGCGAGGCGGTGGGCGATGACGATGGTGGTGCGTTTGGAGATGAGCTCGTCCAGCGCCTTCTGCACCAGCGTTTCGCTTTCTGCATCCAGGGCCGATGTCGCCTCGTCGAGAAGCAGGATCGGCGCGTTGCGCAGGATGGCACGGGCAATGGCGATGCGCTGACGCTGGCCACCGGAGAGCGTCACGCCGCGTTCGCCGACAACCGTATCGTAGCCTTCCGGCAGTTTCGCAATGAAACCGTCCGCCTGTGCAGCGATGGCTGCGGCGCGGACGTCCTCACGGGAGGCATCCGGCTTGCCGAAGGCAATGTTGTCATGAATGGATGAGGCGAAGATTGCCACATCCTGCGGCACGATGGACAGGCGCGAGCGTAAATCTTCCAGCGTCACGGAGCGGATATCGCAACCGTCCACGGTGATGCGGCCCGACTGCGGATCGTAGAAGCGCATGAGCAGCGAGAAGACCGTGCTTTTGCCCGCACCCGACGGACCGACGATGGCGACGGTTTCGCCAGCCGAGATATTGAAGGAGAGGTCGCTGATGATCGGCTTTCCCGCACCTTTAGGATAATGGAACGCGACGTTCTCGAAGCTGGCTTCGCCCTGGGCCGGAGTGGGCAAGGGAACAGGTGCGGCCGGGTTCTCGACCGGCGATTGTTCGGCCAGCAGTTCGGAAAGGCGTTCCGCCGCACCGCCTGCCTGGGCGAGCTCTCCCCAGACCTCGGAAAGCTGGCCGAGCGAACTTGCGGCAATGACTGCATATAATACGAACTGGCTAAGCGTGCCGCCGGAAATCGTGCCGTTCAGAACGCCGTGCGCGCCATACCAGAGGATTGCGACGACGCTGCCGAAGACCAGGCTGATGGCGACGGCGGTCAGGATTGCGCGGGCGCTGATGGCCGAGCGAGCACCTCGATACGCCTTCTCCACCGCATCGCTGTAGCGGGCATTGGCTAGCCGCTCTGCATTGAAAGACTGGATTGTGCGGCTGGCGGAAATCGTTTCCGTGGCGAAGGCGGAGGAGGCGGCGAGTGTGTCCTGCGTGGTTCTGGAGCGTGAGCGGACCGAGCGACCGAAGGCGATAAGCGGGAAAACGATGAAGGGTATGGCAAGCAACGCAAGGCCTGCAAGGCTGGGGCTGGTATAGACCATCATGACGACAGCGCCGAGACAGAGCAGGATGTTGCGCAGCGCAACAGATGCGGAAGAACCGAAGGCGGAGCGGATCTGCACGGTGTCCGCCGTCAGGCGCGACGTGAGTTCGCCGGAATGATTGCTATCGAAAAACGCCTGTGATAGCGACGTGAGGTGTGCGAAAACATCGCGGCGGACATCGGTCACGACGCGCTCGCCAATGGTCATGACATAGTAATAGCGCATGGCGCTGGCCAGCGCGAGAACCACGGCAATGCCCAAAAGCATGGCGAAATAGCTGTTGATCATCGCGCCATCCGTTGCCTCGAAGCCATGGTCGATGATGCGACGAACGGCCAGCGGCAAGGCAAGCGTGGTGGCCGAAGATAAAATGAGCGCGAAGAGGGCGGCGGCCACGAGACCGCGATAGCGCTTCAAATAGGGGAACAGGCTTCCGAGCGGCTTCAGCGTTCTGCGACCTGCCGATTTCTGTTCCTGCAACTCTGCCACGTTCAATACCCTTGCTTATCGTCATGAACCAGCCGAAGCTTTATCACGAACGAGAATTCCGCTTCTTTGATATATGTCATGAATTCCGCCGTGCGCAGTGTGAAGCCATCCACCGGCAGGCACTTGTTATCTCGGCGCCCTTCATGTATAGGCTCCGCATCAAATTGGGAAGCCATGGCCAATCGGGCCGGGTTTCATTTATTGAATCGGCTCAGTTGACGCAATTGCGGCAAATGGTCCGCAGGTCACTTACGCAGGAAGTTTGTCATGAAGGCTGAAATCCATCCAGACTATCACATGATCAAAGTGGTCATGACCGATGGCACCGAATACGAAACCCGCTCCACCTGGGGTTCCGAGGGCGCAGTTATGAACCTAGAAATCGATCCCAGCTCTCATCCGGCATGGACTGGTGGCAACCAGCAGCTGATGGACCGTGGCGGTCGCGTTTCCAAGTTCAACAAGCGTTTCGGCGGCCTCGGCCTCTAATCCTTGCTGGATATGTGAGAATAAAAGAACCTCGGAGCGATCCGGGGTTTTTTGTTGTCTGGTGTTTGCCTCGTTGGCTTCGACTTCACCGGTTTCTGCTTCGTTCCTGCGACAAGGACAGGATTGAGGGGAGAGGGGCGCAAACAAAAAAGCAGGCCGAAGCCTGCTTTTAAAAAATCGAAATGCTGGAAAATCTCAGTTGCTGGAAAACGCGGTCCGCAGCAGGTTGAGCTGGGCCTGAACGCTGTTCTCGTTGTCCGGCACCTTCGCGGCTTCCGCAGGGCGGTAAATCTCGCGGTCGAGCAGGGCAACGCGGTTCTGGAGGCGAAGCGACCGTTCGACCAGTTCGCGGAAGGATTCCGGCAGATCGTTCCAGCCCGGTGCATTGCGGTCAACATTGAAGTTGTCGAGGCGGACCTTGTTCTTTTCGTTGAGAACCTGATCACGGCTCATCTCGCCATTGTTGACGGCGCGCTGGAGCAGCAACCACGATGCCATCTGCATCAGGCGGGTGGTCAGGCGCATGGACTCTGCTGCGTAAAGAACGGACGCCATGCGCGGCAGCACCTTCGAGGCTGCGCGACCGGAGCCATCGAGATAGCTCGCCGTTTCTTCCACCAGGCCCATGCCTTCGGAATAAAGGGTCTTGAATTGGTTCGATGCGGCAGCGCGACCAGCAAAGCTGATTGTATTGAGAACCTGTTCCGACATTTCTTTAAATCCCTGCTCACGCACAATACTATCAGGCAACGGACTTAGCGGGTTAATTGTTCCGGCCTGTCTGTATTTTCAGGATGATATCAATAGCGCAAATGCGCAAGCTGATTATTAAAGAAAGGTTAATACCCACAGTTTTGAAGAATTTGTGGCAAGACAAAAAAAGAGCCGCAAAAGCGGCTCTCAAGGTAAAACAGGGAGAAAAATCAGACCAATTCGCCGATAGGAGAAACTGCCTGAGGTCCAGAAGAACTGAACATGTATAGTAATCTCTTAGAAAGCTTAATTTTTTATTAATGGTAAACGAAAAACTGACCCGCGTCGTAAGGTTAACAGAATTTTGAAGCTTCACCGCGAACGAAACAGGTTTTCCGCTGCCTTGCGACCTGCGGACTTCTTGTCCCGTTCTTCCTCCAGCCTTTTTACTTCCGTCAGAAGGATATCGATGCGGGCAGTCAGGTCATCTACAGAAAGCAGGCTGAGGTCGCTGCCTACGACGTGAGTCGAGACTGATTTCTTTGGCTGGTCGTCATCGAAAATGCTCATATGCCTGCTCCCTTTTGCAAGTCGGCTTCATCTTCCGGGTATTGCGGCGCGCGCGGATCGAGCGACGCGCTCTCAGGTGTCTGTAGCGGCGCGGGTGCGGTGGCCATGGTGGAGAAGTTGTCTTTCTGTTCCGTGGTGAGCGCTGCGCGCTGCCTTGAGCGGAACATAGCATAGGCCGTGATGAGGAGGTGGGAAACCGCCGTGACGAGAAACAGTGCGTAAGGCCCGAAGGACGTCATGATCGGGCCGCCAAGTGTCGGGCCGATGATGGTGCCGATACCGTAGAGCAGCAAAAGGCCGCCAGAGACTTTGACGAAATCGTCGGAGGAGGCGAAGTCGTTGGCGTGGGCAACGGCAATCGGGTAAAGCGCATTTGCCGCTGCGCCATAGACCGCGATCATGCCGATCAGGAGATAAATATGTGTGGGCTGAATAAGTGTGACGGCCAGTCCGGCGAGTGCTGCAACGCCTGAGAGACCCGCAAGCACGAAGCGGCGATCGATCCTGTCCGAAAGCTTTCCGGCGGGAAACTGCGCTAATGCACCGATAAAGATGGTGACGCTGACCATGATGGCGATGGTGGTGGGATCAAGCCCCGCGCGCGCGCCGAAGACAGCCCCGAGAGTACCGTAAGCGCCATTGGCAATGCCGACCAGCAGGATGCCCACAAAAGAGACCGGCGAGTTGCGGTAAAGCGCCGGCAAGTCCAGTTTCACCTTCTTCAAAGGCTGCGGACTTTCCGCTTTCGAGAGCATGGCGGGCATGATGGCGACGCAGTAGATGATCGCGCATACCATGAACAGCGACGTGTTGCTGACCGTTCCAAAAGGAACGACGAGCTGGCCCGCCACCACGCCGAACAGGGTAATGGCAATGTAGAGCGAAAAGATTGCGCCACGGCTTTCGTTCGTGGCGCGCTCGTTCAGCCAGCTTTCGATGATCATCGACGTTCCGGCAGTGCAGAAGCCGGTCAATGCGCGCAGCGCCACCCAGGATACGTCATCGATGAACAGGCCGGTGAGGAGTACGGTGAGGCAGATCAATGCCACGAAACTGCCGAAGGCGCGAATGTGTCCGGCACGCCGGACGATTGCCGGTGCCACGAAGCAGCCGATGACGAAGCCCGCCGCCCACGATGTACCAAGAAAGCCGAGGATTTCGTTGGAGTAACCTTCCTCCGAGCCGCGAACGGGCAATAGCAATCCCTGAAGCCCATTGCCAAGGAAGAGGAACAGCGTACTGGTGAGAAGAGCGAATACGGGTAGAATATTTCTGCTCATAAAATCACTCTCATGCTAATGCTTTCGGGTCTCGATATCAAAACCCGATGGGATGCGCGCGAACAGGTTGGCCGCCATTGGTGAACATAAAAATGTCCGCCCTATGACGGTTGCGGAATGAATTTGACATTTGCCTTGAGGATGCGACAAGCCCCCCGATCAAATCCGGGATTAAAAATGTCACCGGATGCGGAATATTGCTAATGGTCTTTAAAGATTGCGGGCTTTCGTCGATGTGTCCGGCACATCGCGCGGAAAACAGCCAGAAGGTTTCAAGATGACGAAGGCGATCGGCCTTTTCCTGCTCCTGGCCATGGGCATACAAATCATCCGTCCGCTGGGCCTGCCGGGGATGAAGCGTCGAGCGGATTTCTGGAAGATTGCCGTGGTCGCCTTTGTTTTGTGGAGCGCCGTACTGCTTCTTCGGCCTTGATCTCAAACGAAAAAAGCCGCTCTCGAAGAACGGCTTTTTCAGGGTTATAGAACGGCCTCTCAGGCAGCCTTTTCGAGTTCCTGCGTCCAGTTGCCAAGAGCTGCCGCCGTATTCATTTCGGCACGATGGCGGAAGGCGCGCTGACCGGCTGCGACGTTTTCCTGCTTGCCGCCCCATGCCTTGAGCGCCGTATCCTGAAGCGCGCGGCCATAGGAGTAGGTGAGACCCCACGGCAAGTCGTAACCGGCATTCATGGCGGAGAGATGCGCGGTGGCTTCTTCTGCCGACTGACCGCCGGAAAGGAAAGCGACACCCGGGACGGCAGAAGGCACGGTGGCTTTGAGAACCTTGACCGTCTTTTCCGCCACTTCGGCAACGGAAGCCTTGCGGGCATTCTTGCCGTCGATGACCATGTTCGGCTTGAGGATCATGCCCTCAAGGTTGACGCGGGCATCATACAGGTCGGTAAAGACGGTGCGCAGGACCCATTCGGTCACTTCCGCGCAACGGTCGATGCTGTGCGTGCCGGGAACGCCATCCATCAGCACTTCCGGCTCGACGATCGGTACGATGCCTGCCTGCTGGCAAAGCGCTGCATAACGGGCAAGCGCCTGCGAATCCGCCTTGATGGAGCCCCATGTCGGCAGGCCTTCACCGATGGCGATCACGCCACGCCACTTGGCAAAACGCGCGCCTGCATCATGATATGTCTTCAAGCGCTCAGCGAGGCCGTCCAGACCTTCGGTGACGGTTTCTCCGGGGAAATAGGCCTGCGGCTTTGCGCCCGTATCGACCTTGATGCCCGGAATGGAGCCCGCAGCCTTGATGATGTCAACGAAAGGCGTGCCGTCGGCAGCCTTCTGGAACAGGGTCTCTTCATAGAGAATGACGCCGGAAATGCACTTCGTCATCGCGTCTTCGGTGCGAAACAACATTTCGCGATAATCGCGGCGGGTTGTCTCGGTGGACTCCAGTCCAATGCTGTCGAAGCGCTTCTTGATCGTGCCGGTGGACTCATCCGCAGCCAGCAGGCCCTTGCCATTGGCAACCATCTTTACTGCGATATCTTCAAGACGTTCAGTCATTTCCATTCTCCCTAACGCACAATAAATTCGGGATACCAGATGTTCCAAGGCAGGAAAATGGCAGGCTAACTCATTGAAACGATTGAAATGATTTCAATCGTTTGAAACTTTTGGATTTTTCTTAAAAAGTTTAAATCTGGGGTCGGGTTGAGTTCTGTGACGGTATGTGCGGAAGCGAAACTCTTGCTCCGTCATGCTCGGGCTTGTCCCGAGGATCCATCCTTATCAATGAATTCAAAGGGTCATGGATCCTCGGGACAAGCCCGAGGATTGTTTGTTGTTCTGAGGTTATTGTCGGTGCGGGACTGCGGGCCCTTCACAGCCCGCAGTCCCGGCGACAGGCGACCGTCCGAGGATTGGGA
>NZ_JAAMFB010000023.1 GCF_013322225.1 Agrobacterium larrymoorei | reverse complement strand
AAGCCGGGCTATGGTTCCGGCGCGGTCGTCTCGTCATGGTATCTCCTGTTCTCAGCATTTAAGCTGAAGTCAGGCAGAAATTCCACTTATCCTAGCTGTGCAGATTTTCCGAGCCACCTCTCAACTTCTCCGTCATATACTACGGAAAGAAAGTGGGAACGAATTGCAAAAATTGCAATACTTAGTTGTTCGTTTTTCATTAAGACGAAAAAAGTCTGTTCCTTGTTCAGAAACCCATAACGAGATAAATTCAAGACTGGGTCGTTCAACGGTAAGTAATGTCTCCACGGAAAATAATAGACGAAGCTGGACCGACTTTACTGCTGCTTGGTTGTGATCCATTTCTTGTTAGATCAGGTTTCACCAAACACATGGGCTGACCGAGCTGTGGCGCTGCTGAAGAGTTGTTCGCATGTCATCTCTGTGTCTCTGAAGTTCCCAGCAAATTGGAGGCCTTGCGCAGTCTGGAGTTGCTCTGCTACCCATCCTGCGCGGAATGTAGCATTTACGTGCGCAACTACGCCCTGGTTCATTACCTTGGAAAGCTGAAACCTCCTATTGAACCTTAATCCGTATAAGGCTGCTGACTCTTAAAAGGTGCTTCGCACCTTCACCGACATAGAGAGGCAAGCCGTGATGCCCAGAGAGAAGGCACTGGCAGATAGCTCGGACATATTTATCGGAGCGGAATGTCCACAACAACGATCACAGCGACAAACCAACGAACCGCAATCAAAGGTTGATGGACCCTGCTCCTAGCGTCGCGAGGAAGTGGTGTCCACAAGAGGATTCGAACCTCCGACCCCAGGATTCATACCACTTCGGCTTTCGCCGCCGTCCCACCTTTCGGGTGGGCGCGTTCGTGGTCTGGACTGTCCCTTCACCATGGGCCGGAGCCTTTAGGTGCTACCCATCCAGTCTCTACACCTTCGACGGATTTCTCCGAAGCTTGGCTCGGGATTGGCATGCTGATAGTCCAGCGAAGCGTTCCCCGAATTTGAGTAGATCGACTGCAACCTTTCGGAATACAGCCCCCAATTTTGCAACCAGGAATCCTGTGCTCTATCCTGCTGAGCTATGTGGACAAACCTTCTTTCAAGTTGGTTCGTAACCCATGCTATGCCGAAGATCAACACCCCAGCGCCAACGGCGATTTGCATTAAAGGGTAAGATCAACGATTCGAACATCAGATTTGCGGGGAAGCATTTTGATTGGCTCTACCGGTGGGGTTGCCCACCAGATTCCCTAGAATGCGCGACCAATTTTCGGTCTCAAGGCGCGGCAGTAAATTTACTGGTCCGTCGTCAGCCTGCTGTGCTGAGGATTCTGCTCGACCAGTAAACTTTCACACTATGAAAGGTGCTCTATCCTGCTGAGCTACGTGGACACACGCCTGCGCTTTTAGCGCAGCGATCCCAAAGGATCAACCTGCTTGTGCAAGCGCCAGCGTTTCATTCGCAATATTCTAGTTTCACGTACTTAACCGTTGTTCCACCAGTTTGACCCAGTAGGATATTCCGTAGGCGATGGCTTCGTCGTTGAAGTCATAGCTCGGGTTATGCAAGCCCGCACTTTCGCCATTACCGAGGAAGATGAATGCGCCCGGTCTTTCGCGCAGCATGTATGAGAAATCCTCGCCTGCCATGGACGGATCGACGTCCGGGTCCACGTTGCTTTCGCCAGCCACGTCTTGCGCGATGCGAATGGCGTAATCGGTCTCGACCGCGTGGTTGACTGTCACAGGACAGTATCTTTCGTAAGATGCTTCGGCTTGCGCGCCGTTGGCCAGCGCAATGCCTTCTGCCATTTGCTTGATGCGCGCTTCGGCCATGTCGCGGACGTCTTCATCCAGCGTTCGCACCGTTCCGGCTATCAAGGCTTCATTAGGGATGATGTTATGGCTGGAGCCAGCCTGAAAGCGTGTGACGGAAACCACGACGGAACGAATTGGATCGGCATTGCGGGATGCGATCATCTGGAGATTGCTGACGATCTGCGCGCCGATGGTAATCGGGTCAACGGTGCGGTGCGGCTGCGCGGCATGCCCGCCTCGGCCTTTGACGGTAATCGAGAACTTGTCCGGTGCCGCCATGATGCCGCCCTTGCGAATGGCGAAGGTACCCAGCGGAATGCCAGGCATATTGTGCATGCCGTAAACTTCATCCACGCCGAAACGGTCCATCAAGCCATCTTCGACCATAGCCAGCGCCCCCGCGCCGCCCTCTTCCGCAGGCTGGAAGATCAGGGCTACCGATCCGACGAAATTTCGGGTTTCACTTAGATATTTCGCTGCGCCTAGCAGCATGGCGGTGTGCCCATCATGGCCGCAGGCGTGCATCTTGCCCGGTGTCTTCGACGCCCACGCAGCGCCGGTTTCCTCCAGGATTGGCAGCGCGTCCATATCTGCACGCAGACCTATGGTGCGTCCCTGCCTGGTGCGACCATGGATGAGACCCACCACCCCGGTGCGGCCGATGCCAGTCACGATCTCGTCAACGCCAAAAGATTTCAGCTTTCCTGCCACGAACGCCGCCGTTTCATGGACATCGTAGAGAATCTCCGGATTCTCATGAAGATGGCGCCGCCACTCGCTGACTTCCTGTTGTAATTCGGCGGCTCTGTTCAAAATCGGCATTCGAAAATTCCTGACTTCCATTTGCGGCATTGTGAATCGCAGTTCTGTATCACAGATATTGCGCCGCATAATTGACGCAATCAACGGACTTTGCCATTGCTAGGACATATATGGTGACTATTGCAAATCCCGAAGCTTGAGACGGGAATTCGAGGACACGCCTTGCAAGACGAACGCAGAACCCAGCGAGCCGCCGGACGGCTCGTCAAAACCGTTGCCGCCCTGACTGCCAGCGTTCTGGCGATGACATCGTTTGCGTACGCTAATCCGAAGATGGTGGTGGACGTGAAAAGCGGCAAGGTGATCTCGCATCAGGAAGCCTTCCGCAAGTGGTATCCCGCCTCGCTGACGAAGCTGATGACGGCTTATATCGCATTCAGCGCCATGAAGTCCGGCAGGCTCAGCCCCGATACGGAAGTGGTGATGAGCAAACACGCAGCCGATCAACCTGCCAGCAAGATGTATTTCAAGGCAGGTTCGAAGCTGACGCTGGATAGCGCTTTGAAACTGCTTCTCATCAAGTCTGCGAATGATGTGGCCGTCGCCATTGCAGAGACTGTCGGGGGCAGCGAGGCGAACTTCGTTTCGCAAATGAATGCGCAGGCGGCACGGCTTGGCATGTCGTCCACCCATTACATCAACCCGAACGGTTTGCCGGGGGCCGGGCAGTATACCACCGCACGGGATCTCGCTGTGCTCGCCCTCATTATCAAACGTGAATTTCCTGAATATGCAGGTTACTTCGCGTTGGAAGGCGTCACCACCGGCAAGAAAAATTATGCCAATTACAACATGCTGGTCGGTCGCTTCGAAGGTGCCAATGGCATGAAGACGGGGTTCATCTGCGCTTCCGGTTTCAATCAGGTCTCCTCGGCCATGCGCAACGGTCGCCAGGTGATTTCCATCGTACTGGGTTCCGACAGCCTTGCGGGTCGCACCGACGAATCTGCTGAATTGCTGCAACTGGGGCTGACGGCGCCTTCGGGGCAAGGCGTTTCGCTGGCCTCGCTTGCACCCTATGGCGATACTTTGACGATGAACGATCTCAGCAAGGAAATCTGTAATCCGAAAGCCGCGAAAGTACGCAGCGAAAGCCGTGACGAGGCAGGCCGGATGATTATCAAGTCGCCTTACGTGCACGAAATGACCCGCCCCCCGGTCTATTCCTTCGCGGGCCTGATCCCCGGCACTGAAGCCGTCGCCTCGAATGCCAAAGGCTCGGTAGACGTGGCAGATGTGCCAATCCCTATTCCGCGCCCGGCGTTTTAATACCTCGAATTCCGCGGCTCGTCATTTCGGGCGAGCCTCTTTTTCGGTTCATCAAATCGGTGCTGTCGTTTTCGTAATATGCTGATATAAAACCAGCAGCTAGATGTAATGTTGTAACGACGCAGGCTATCCATGGCATTCGAACGAATTCCCGTCTCCATCCTCACCGGTTTTCTCGGTGCTGGCAAATCGACGCTGCTGAACCAGCTTCTCAAAGATCCGTCCATGTCGGACGCGGCAATTATCATCAATGAATTTGGTGATGTGAGCATCGATCACCTGCTGGTGGAGCGTTCTGGTGACGGCATCATCGAGCTTGCGGAAGGCTGTCTCTGCTGCACCGTGCGCGGCGAGCTTGTCGATACACTGGCCGAGTTGATGGATGGAATCCAGACCGGTCGGCTGAAGCCGGTCAAGCGCGTCGTCATTGAGACCACTGGCCTTGCCGACCCGGCACCGGTGATGCAGTCGATCATGGGAAATCCGGTCATCGCACAGAGTTTCGCGCTGAACGGCATGATTACCGTGGTGGATGCGGTCAATGGCTCCGCCACGCTGGAAAACCACGAAGAGGCGGTCAAGCAGGTGGCCGTGGCCGACCGACTGGTGCTGACGAAGCGGAAGCTTGCGAATGCCGAAGGTATTGCCGCGCTAAAGGTGAAGCTTGCGGACCTCAATCCACGTGCGGCAGTCGAGGATGGCGACCGCGAAGACTGGAAGGCTACCGATCTGCTGGACAATGGCCTGTATGATTTTGAAAGCAAGAGCGCCGATGTCAGCCGCTGGCTGGGCGAAGAGGCCGCCCATGACGATGGCCACCACCATCAGCACGAGGATCATCACGCTCTTGAACATCATCATGACCAAGCCCATGACCATGGCGGCCACCACCACCATGATGTAAACCGCCACAACGCATCAATCCGCTCTTTTTCCATCCTGCATGATCGCCCCATCGATCCGGTGGCCATCGAAATGTTCGTGGATTTGCTGCGTTCGGCCCATGGCGAAAAGTTCTTGCGCATGAAGGCCATCGTGCAGCTTTCCGATAGGCCGGATCGGCCTCTGGTGCTGCACGGCGTACAATCCATTTTCCACCCGCCACAGCGTCTGGCGGCATGGCCAGACCCGGCGGATCGCCGCACCCGCATGGTGCTGATCACCAAGGATTTGCCGGAGGTATTCGTAAAGGACCTCTTCGCAGCCTTCACTGGAACGGCGGGTATAGATAGGCCGGATAGTCAGGCGATGATGGATAATCCGCTGGCTGTTCCGGGCATGCGGTTTTGAGCTGAATTGATAGAGCCCTCCTCCATGTGACAAGCACAGGGAGGAGGGCGGTGTCGGCTTTTCTCACTCCCCGCGCGGGTACCGCTGGTTCTCCTCCAGCACGTTCAAGTCCATGTGGTTGCGCATGTATCGCTCTGAGGCCCTTTGCAGCGGCTGGTAGTCCCAGGGATAATATTGCCCGTTGCGCAGCGCCTTGTAGACTACCCAGCGCCGGGCCTGGCTTTCGCGCACGGCGGCGTCGAAGGTGGCGAAATTCCACCGTGCATTCACCTGCATCATCAGGGCGGCCAGTGTCTGCGCATGTTGCGGGTCATCGCTAAGATTGACCAACTCGTTCGGATCGCTCTCCAGGTCGAACAGCATCGGCGGATCGGCCTCGCATACGGTCAGCTTGTAACGACCATCAAGAATAGCGACCAGCGGCGCGATCGAGCCTTCGGCGGCGTATTCCATCGGCACCGGCCCGCGTGATGCGGTGCCTGCTGCCAGACCGCTCAAATCCTCGCCGTCCGTCCAGGGTTTAAGCGAGGCGACGTCGATACCGGCCAACGCGCAGAGCGTCGGCGTTACATCCAGCGTGGAGACGGGATCATCGACCTTTCGCACCTCCCAGCCGGGTGCTGAAATCATCAGCGGCACACGCGCCGAGCCTTCGAAGAAGCACATCTTGAACCACAGTCCGCGCTCACCCAGCATGTCGCCATGGTCGGAGAGGAAGAGGACAACAGTGTCGTCTTCCATGCGCGTGCGTTTCAGCACGTCGAGGATTTCACCGATCTTGTCATCGACATAAGAAATATTCGCGAAATACCCCTGCCGTGCGCGCCGGATATGCTCCGGCGTGATGTCGAAGTTTTCATGGTCGCAAGCGTCCAGCAAACGTCTGGAGTGGGGATCCATTTCATCGAATGGCAGCGCGCCGACGGTTGGATCGAGCGCAGGGCAATCCTCGTACAGATCCCAATATTTGCGTCGGGCGACATAGGGATCGTGCGGATGCGTGAAGCTGACGGTCAGGCACCATGGGCGGTCGTCCAGCCTGCGGGAAAGGTCGTAGAGCTTGCGCGTCGCATTATAGGCAACCTCGTCGTCATATTCCATCTGGTTGGTAATTTCGGCAACACCCGCCCCGGTCACGGAGCCGAGATTGTGATACCACCAGTCGATCCGCTCGCCGGGCTTGGTGTAATCCGGCGTCCAGCCGAAATCCGCAGGATAGATATCCGTCGTCAGCCGCTCTTCGAAGCCATGCAACTGGTCGGGGCCGACGAAGTGCATCTTGCCGGAAAGGGCGGTGTGGTAGCCCGCCGATCTCAGATGGTGCGCATAGGTCGGAATATCCGAGGCGAACTCTGCGGCGTTGTCGTAGACCCGGGTGCGGCTCGGGAGCTGCCCGGACATGAAGGAGGCTCGGGCGGGGGCGCAAAGCGGGCTTGCGGTATAGGTGTTGGCAAAGCGCACCGAGCGTTCAGCCAGCGCTTTCAGATGCGGGGCATGTAGAAAATCGGCCGGGCCATCGGGGCAGAACGTCCCGTTGAACTGATCGACCATGAGAATGAGAATATTCGGGCGCGTCACGCCGGTCTCCAATGCGGATATGATCATCGGGTATATTAGAGGCCGAGAGCCGTCTTCACGGCAGCATCGCCCGGCTTTCCGTCCAGCGTGGTCACGCCTTTCAGCCAGCTGTCCAGTACCTTTGGATTTTCCTTCAGCCATGTACCGGCGGCAGCCTTTGCGTCCTCACCACCGAGAATCGCGCCCATCAACTGATTTTCCATGCTGATGTTGAACTTGATGTTTTTGAACAGCGTTGCGGCATTCGGGCATTGCGCTGGCCAGCCGGTGCGGGCAAGCGTGTAGACTTCTGCACCACCGAAGTTCGGCCCGAAATAAGCGTCACCACCGGCAAGATACTCGATCTTGAATTTCTCGTTCATCGGATGCGGCGCCCAGGCAAGGAAGACGATGGCCTGCTTGTTCTTTTCAGCGCGCTCTACCTGAGACAGCATTGCCTGCTCGCCCGACTCGACAACCTGCCAGTCTTTGAGGCCGAAATCGTTGGCAGTGATCATTTTCTGGATGTTTTGATTGGCAGGTGCGCCGGGTTCGATGCCGTAAATCTTGCTGTCGAACTCCTCGGCATGCTTTTGCAAGTCGGCGAAATTCTTGATGCCCTTTTCGGCCACATAGGTCGGCACGGCCAGCGTGAACTTTGCGCCTTCAAGGTTCTTGCCTAAGACTTCCACAGCCTTGGCAGAGTTCAGATCATCGATGAAGGCTTTCTGTGCGGGCATCCAGTTACCGAGAAAGACGTCGATCTCGCCGTTTTTCATGGCCTGATAGCCGATCGGCACCGATAGCGTCTTGACGTTGGGCGTGTAGCCCAGCGCTTCCAGAATGTAGGAAGCGGTGCCATTTGTTGCGGTGATGTCGGTCCAGCCAGGGTCGCTGAGGCGGATGGTCTTGCACGCGGCATCATCATTTGCATGCGCCGTGTTGGCAAAACATGCCACAGACAGGAGAAACCCTGCAGAGAGATGAAGCAGTCGGGAAATTGATTTCATGGTCGTCCTCCTGTTCGCGCGCTTTCATTTGAAAACGAAACGCTTAATCTAGTATTTTAATAAACTACACATATCTTCCCGGCGTGAAGGCCGTATTTTTGATGGTAGATCAAAGGATTTTTTATGGCTGAGCGGCCTGTCGACCTGGGATGGATGCGCGTATTGCTGGAAAGCGGGCGAAGAGGCAGTCTGTCAGCCGCAGCGCAGGAACTTGGGCTAACCCAGCCAGCGGTCAGCTATCAAATCCGGCGGCTTGAGGAGCAACTCGGCGTCGCTGTGCTTCATCGCCAGCATCGAGGTGTGGAACTGACACCCGAAGGACAAAAGCTTTACCGGATGGTGACGCAGCAGGTCGCGGAACTTGATCAGTTGGTAGGCGAGTTCCGTCAATCCAGACAGAAAGCTGTCATCCGGCTTCACACGGATTATGCCTTTTCGAGCCTGTGGCTTATCCCGCGCATGCAACGTTTTCGAGAACGTCACCCTGACATCAATATCCAGATTGTCGCCAATCAAAACCCGGCAGGGCATTCGCCGGGAAAGGACGACGTGCTGGTTGCCTTCGGTGAAAGGCCGGATGTCGAGGCCAATCCGGTGCTGTTGCTTTCGGAAAAGGTAGTTCCCGTTTGTGCGCCGGGCTTCCTGCACTCTCCCTCGCTGGATTGTGCTGCAGAACCAATCGGCCAATCGAAGCTTATCCACCTCGACAGTATGCTTTCATCACAGTGGTTCGATTGGTCGGGCTATCTTAAAAGAATCGGTGTTTCTCGTGGTCCAGCCAGCGGGCATGGCGACATCAGCTTTAATACCTATACGATGGTGATCGAAGCGGCGCTGAAGAGCCAGGGGATCGCGCTCGGCTGGAGCGGCCTGGTCGACAGCCTGGTTGCGGACGGCTCGCTGGTGCAAATCGGTGAAATGCTGGAGGAGCCGACCCGCGGCTACTGGCTATCAGGTGGCGCGGACAAGGGCAGTGCCGCGTCCAAACTCACGCGTTGGCTCATGGAAGAAGCGGGCCGGAGGTAATGGTAAAGTCGGGCTCCTCCATCGCTGGAGAAACCCTCGACATGCTAGGCATTCCGGGCAGACGGCATCGGCTTCAGCGTGCTCATCAGTGCACCGTAGGGCAGCAACATGAATAGGCCGACGAGAATCTTCACCGAGAGATCACCAAGCGCCCATGAAATCCAGCGCGGTGCTTCCAGTGACAGGACACCCAAAATAGGCGCTGCCTCAATTGCGAACGAATCGTTCGGGCCGATGAAGGCGAAGCTTGCGGCAAAGGCTATCGAGAAGAAGAGCACTGTATCCAGCAATGACCCCAGCATTGTTCCAGCCAGCGGCGCCTGCCACCAGCTCTGACGGCGAAGGCGGTTGAATACCGAGATATCCAGCAACTGACCGATGAGATAGGCCGTGCCGGAGGCAACCGCAATGCGCGGGATTGATGTCCAGAACGACAGGGTCACGCCAACCACAAAACCGGCTAGAACGACCTTGCGGGCGATCGACGGGCCAAACTGCCGGTTTGTCAGATCGGTGATGAGGAAGGCGATGGGGTAGGTGAAAGCCCCCCAGGTCAGAAGGTCGCCAAGGTTGATGCCGAACAGAGTGCCGGAAAGCGGATACTGTACGAGAATGTTCGATGCGACGACAACAAGCGTCATCAGCACGACGTAGACGAATATAGAGCGCAGGTAAGGCATTTTTTTATCCTGGGTGATGCCACCAGTTGGAGCCGAAGGAAGCAGGGAACGAACCCCGTGAGGTTTAAAATGTTCCGATGCGCGAGTAAGACGGACGTGACGAAAACGAATGTTTCTTTATCGCCCAAACAGAGAAAAGGCTTGAGCGGCAGAGCCAGTCAAGCCTTTTGCAGATTTTCGAAGTGCTGGAATCCGCTATTAAGCAGCTTCAGCGGTCTTCTTTGCGATCTGGCGGCGCAGCAGACGAGCGCGCATCGACAGGTCGTTTTCGGCAGACTTCAGAAGGAAAGCATCGAGGCCGCCACGATGTTCGACAGAGCGCAGAGCGGCTGCGGAAACACGCAGGCGGAAACGCTGGCCGAGAGAATCGGAAATCAGAGTAACCTGGCAAAGGTTCGGGAGGAACCGGCGCTTGGTTCTGTTGTTGGCGTGGCTGACGTTATTGCCCGTCTGGACGCCCTTGCCGGTCAATTCGCATACACGGGACATGGGTACACCTATTCGTTGTCACTGTATGGCTGCTATCCTGCTTCCCGGCAAAACCCGGTTTGCAATCCAACAGCCGATGATTGGAAAGTTGCGGTTCTATAGTCAGAGCCGTTCGCCCAGTCAAGCCGCCCGCACCTTTTTGTGCGTGATTTCACCTGTTTCCCGCGGCATCCTGCTTTTTTATTGCCACAAGTAGCGGTATATGATCGCCTCAAAGGGTGGCTTTTGCTCATCCGCCGAGGTTTTTATCCGATGATCGCCACCGCACAAAGACTGTTTATGGCCGCTGCCTTCACTTTGGCAGGCATTTTACCCTCGTTTGCCGAAGAATCACGGCACGACAGCGAGTATTCCATCGCGCTCGGTGTGCTGCCCATCGCCCGCGCCAGCTTTTCGACCAAGATCGAAGGTACGTCCTATTCCATATCCGGTTCGTTCAGCTCTGCTGGGATAGCCAGTGTTCTCAAGGATATCTCCGGTCGCACCACGGTTTCCGGCGCAAAGCGCGGGAATCGGATGCAGGCCAGCGAGTATTCGCTGGTCTATAAGGACGGAAAGCGGAGCCGCACTTACGATGTTCGGTACCGCAACGGAAACGTTACGTCGACAACCGTAAAGCCGGAGCCCAGATCAAAGCCAGACAATTGGGTAGACGTCAAAGATCGCGATCTTCGCGCGGTTCTCGATCCTATTTCCGGTCTGCTTTTTCCCGTCGGTGGACGTATCTGCCCCAGCCGTCTGCCCATCTACGATGGTGAGTCGCGGTTGGACCTTGTCCTCAGTTCTGGTGGGACAAAGCCCTTTAAAACCGATGGCTTCAGCGGTGATGCCATTGTCTGCAACGTGCGCTATGTGCCCAAATCCGGCTTCCGGAAGGGACGCAAGGATATCGAATATCTGAAATCCATCTCTATGGAGATATGGTTCGCCAAGGCGAATAATATGGACGTTTACGCACCAGTTTACGCGCGTATCCCAACGAAGGTGGGGCAAGTGTACATCACCGCCACGAAGTATGGCGGCTGACTGAATTGCGGACGTGGTAGTGAATGCTTCGCAAAACTGTGCAGCAGTTTGCGATAAGGACGTGCGAAAATAAAGAGCTAACGCAAATCGCGTGAACTCGTTCTTGCGGGGATATCGATTTAGCGCGGCTGCCAACCGGGCTCTGCCATCACAAAACTCTCGAATACGAACCCGGGCGAAACCGTGCAGCCCACAAGCGAAAATTCGCCAAGGCTCTCTGCCGCCTGCCAACAATTGGCCGGGACGATGGCTTGGGGAAGTTCACCTTCCAGCACGGCCGGTCCGAGGCGGACAGTGGTTACGGTTTTGCCGTCTTCAGAAAGGTGGAGCGAAAGCGGGGCACCTGCGTAATGGTGCCAAACCTCCACCGCGTCCGTAACCTTGTGCCAATGAGAGCGCTGGCCCTTTTGCAGCAAGTAATAGATCGCAGTGGAATGGCCGCGCTCACCGCCGTCTTCATCGCGAAAGGTCTGGCGGTAGAAGCCTCCTTCGGGGTGCGCCTCAAGGTTAAGTGCGCGGATGATTGCTTCTGCCGAATTGTCTCTTTCCATCAGAATTTGTCCTTGCGGGTTCTGATTTCGGCAAAAACTTCCGCGTCTGTGGCGCCTTTCAGGCCCAGATGGTCGCGGATGCCGGGTTCTGCAACGCGCATGTAAGGGTTCGTCTGCTTCTCCATGCCGATAGTCGTGGGGATGGTGAAGCGGTTTTCATTGCGCAGCGCCTCTACTTCGCTGAGGCGACGCGAAAGGACCGCGTTTTCAGGATCGACGGTGACGGCGAATCGGGCGTTTGAAAGCGTATACTCGTGGCCGAAGTACACCTGCGTTTCATCCGGCAGCGCCATCAACTTCTGGAAGGAATGCCACATATCGGCAGCGGGGCGCTCGAATAGACGTCCGCAGCCCATGGCAAACAAGGTATCTGCCGCAAAAAGCAATCCATCGTCTGGGAGGTAGTAGCAGATATGGCCTGCGGTATGCCCAGGCGTCGCGATGCTCTGCACACGTCGTCCCGCCCATTCGAACTCATCGCCATCGGCTGCGGATATATCGAGACCGGGGATTGCCACCGCCTCATCGTGAGGACCGCGGATTTCGCAAGCGAACTTTTCCTTGAGCGCCAGATTGGCGTCCACGTGATCCTGATGGTGGTGAGTGGTGAATATGTGGGTGAGCTTCCAGCCTCTACGATCAAGTGCATTCAGGATGGGCGCTTCCTCTGGTGCATCGATGGAAACGGTCGCTCCGCTTTCGCTATCATGCAGCAGAACCCCGAAATTGTCGCTGCGGCAAAGAAAGACCTCGATTTCCAGCGGCTTCATGTTTCCCTCCATCATCTGCATCGAAAAGCTGTAAGTCTTATGTAGGCCACTACCGCTTGAAGTCCAACCGGGTACTGCTACATTCCAGTCCATGAATACCGATATTGTCGATCTGCGCGAATTCTATCATTCCCCACTTGGCCGTTCCGCTGAGCAGGCCATCACCATGGCGCTATCGACGCTCTGGCCACCGCTACCGGATGAACGGCTGGTGGGGTTGGGATATGCCGTCCCGTTTCTCGACCGCTTTCGCCACGATACCGAACGCACCTTTGCTTTCATGCCAGCAGGGCAGGGCGCGGTGAACTGGCCGGCAGGCGAGCTCTCCTCTACCGCACTTGTGTTCGACGAGGAATTGCCGCTGCCCGATTCGTCCATAGACAGGGTGCTAATGGTGCATTCTCTCGAGTTCGTTGAAAATCCTCGGGAAGCGCTGAAAGAGCTGTGGCGTGTCCTCGCTCCCGGCGGGCGGCTCGTCATCGTAGTGCCAAACCGTCGCGGTGTCTGGGCGCGGATGGAGCATACACCCTTCGGCTCTGGCCGACCCTACTCACGCAGCCAGCTGACGGCGCTACTGCGGGAGACCAACTTTACGCCCGGCGCGACCGCGGAAGCATTGTTTTTCCCACCATCGAAAGTGCGCTCCGTGCTGAAATTCCGACGTTATCTCGAAATCATGGGTCGCAGGCTCTGGCCGGTTTTTTCCGGGATTATCATCGTGGAAGCGCAGAAGCGGCTTTATCAGGGCTTGCCGGTGACGCAGCGCGCCTCGCGACGCGTTTTCGTTCCGGTTCTCGCACCGCAGGGCGTGCCGAGTACACGTACGAAACTGGACAATCAAAAGAAGCGCTGATACTCGACAAAGACCTTCTTCCAGTCTAATGCCTTCGGCATTGTCAGGCCGGGTTTTCCGGCGCTTTTCCGAAGGTCAATAAAAATGAGTGCAGAGCTTAACCAACCTGTTCCGCGTCCAGGCATTCTGGATATCGCCGCTTATGTTCCGGGCAAAGAACATGTGGACGGCGTTGCGAAGGTTTATAAGCTCTCGTCCAACGAGACGCCGCTCGGCGCAAGCCCCAAGGCCATAGAAGCTTTCAAGGCCGCCGCCTCCAATCTGGAAATCTATCCGGACGGACAGGCCGTTGCGTTGCGCCAAGCCATTGCCGATGTGCATGGCCTGAATATTGCCAACATCATTTGCGGCAACGGTTCGGATGAACTGCTGGGCCTGCTCTGCCACGTCTATCTGGGTGCGGGCGATGAAGCGATCATCACCGAGCACGGCTTCCTCGTCTACAAGATCCAGATCATGGGTGCAGGTGCTACACCTGTTACCGTGAAGGAAACGGATTGCACGGTGGATGTGGATGCCATCCTCGCTGCCGTCACGGAAAAGACGAAGATGGTGTTCATCGCCAACCCCGGCAACCCGACGGGCACATATGTTCCGGTTGCGGAAATTCGCCGCCTTCAGGCCGGTTTGCCGAAAAATGTCATTATCGTTCTGGATGCAGCCTATGCGGAATATGTTCGCAAGAACGACTATGAGGCTGGGCTGGAACTGGTTTCCGGCAACGCCAATGTCGTGATGACGCGTACCTTCTCCAAGGTCTATGGTCTGGCCGCACTTCGCGTCGGCTGGATGTATGGTCCGGCTGCCATCATCGATGCGCTGAACCGCGTGCGGGGACCGTTCAACATGAACGCACCCGCAATCGCCGCCGGTGCCGCCGCCATCCGCGATCAGGCATTTATGCAGCAGTCCGTTGCACATAATCTTTTATGGCTCGATAAGCTAACCGCAGCCTTTACTGAAATCAGCCTGACGGTGACGCCGTCGGTGACGAATTTCGTCCTGATCCACTTCCCGGATGTGGATGGCAAACGGGCAGCCGATGCCGATGAGTTCTTGAGTCGCCGTGGTTACATCCTACGTGCAGTTCGCGGCTATGGCTTTGCCAACGCGCTTCGTATGACAGTGGGTTCTGAAGAGGCCAATCTCGGCGTCATCGCTTCTCTCAAAGAGTTCATGGGGAAGGCGTGATGGCGGATTTCATGTTTGAACGGATAACGCTGATCGGCATCGGCCTGATCGGCTCGTCTATCGCGCGGGATATCAAGGAGCTAGGCCTTGCCCGCGAGGTGGTCATCTCTACCCGCAGCGAAGAAACGCTGAGGCGCGCCGAAGAGTTGGCGCTCGGCACCTCCTACACCGCCTCTGTTGCCGATTCGGTCAAGGACGCTGATCTCGTCATCGTTTCGGTTCCCGTCGGCGCATCAGAAGCTGTGGCACAGCAGATTGCACCGCATTTGAAAGCGGGTGCCATCGTCACCGACGTCGGCTCCACCAAGGCATCCGTCATCGCGCAAATGGCGCCCCACATGCCGCAGAATGTGCACTTCATTCCCGGCCACCCGCTGGCGGGAACAGAAAAATCAGGTCCCGATTCCGGGTTCGCGGGGCTGTTCAGAGATCGCTGGTGCATCTTTACACCGCTGCCGGGAACGGATGCGGATGCGCTGGAGCGCCTGAAAGGCTTCTGGATCGCGCTCGGCTCTCGCGTGGATGAGATGGATGCGGAGCATCACGACAAGGTGCTGGCCATCGTGTCTCACCTACCGCACATCATCGCTTACAACATCGTCGGCACGGCGGATGACCTGGAAACGGTGACGGAATCGGAAGTTATCAAATATTCGGCTTCCGGCTTCCGCGATTTTACCCGTCTTGCCGCATCCGATCCCACCATGTGGCGGGATGTGTGCCTGCACAACAAAGATGCGATCCTTGAAATGCTGGCGCGTTTTTCGGAAGATCTGGCCTCGTTGCAGCGCGCCATACGCTGGGGTGAAGGTGACAAGCTGTTCGAGCTTTTCTCCCGCACCCGCGCCATCCGTCGCTCCATCGTGCAGGCAGGCCAAGATGTGGACGCGCCGGACTTCGGGCGACACTCGCTGGACCAGAAAAAGTAGCAGCTATGGACCACGCCCGTTGCATGGGGCGTGGCGCTGACGAAGTGGCGACGTTTCAACGTCACTCATGTCTATTAACGCGGCAAGGTACGCGTCAGCTTCTCCCATTAATAAGTAATGAACATAAGACAGGGCCTGAGCGTCGCGCAGCCCCGGCTTGGCCCTTAAGTTGTTCGACGGGTCTGGCTGGTACGCGTGCCTCGGTCTGGCTGTGGCCTTGGCAGAAGGCCGCTGGTGATTTCCTGCATCGGAACGGCATTTGCCGTTGCAATGCCCAATGCAACTAGAGGAAGCTTTCTCGCAATCGAGGGTTCCTCCCCGGAGACAAAATGACAATACTGGTTCTTGGTCCTTCGAATGCCGGCAAATCGACCTTTATGGAGCTATTGAAGCCGCATGGTCTGCCATCGACATTCGGTTCGCAGATAAAGTCTCCATCGGATGTGCCTACGGAAGGTTTGCTCCACTACAATTTGCTGCACAAGTGTCTGGAACTGAAAAATCAGGGTCTTCCATGCCGCGAATGGAACCTGCTGGACGAGAAAATCCTCTCCGACATCATGGCTTCCGGAAAGATACAGCAGGCAGTTGTCATCGTCACTTCCATTGGTGAACTCGCGCATCGTGCCAGCTCCCGTAGTCACGTGGAGCAATCTCTCGGGACATCTGGCTACAATCCCTCCGTCTGGCTCGACATCATGAAGGATGTCGACTTCTTCACGCTTTACGAAAAGACTTTCGATCTGCTCGAAAGCAAGGGCATCTCTTATGACGTGCTCTATTCTTCCAATCAGTTCGGAGCAATCAACGGGCAATTGTTCGTGCCGACCGACAGAACCTTCGTGCATCATAACCTGCGCGGTCGCTACATTTCCACGCCGAGCCCGGCGGAAATCGATGCGGTGATGAACCTGCCCGGACGCGACTACCAACGCGTTCTGCTACCACGCAACATCACCACTGACAGCAAGGACTTCGATCATGTGGCCGGTGGCCGGTCGCAGACCTTCCACAATTTTCGCGACCGCAGCTTTGTAGGTCGAAGTGTTCTCGATATCGGTTGCGCGTTGGGCGACTTCCTGTTCCGCGCCGAGCGTTATGGCGCAACGACGCTGACTGGCATCGAACTGCACCCGCCGCGTTGGGAAGCAGCTGTTGCGGTCGCAGCGGTTACGCATTCCAAGGCGGTGATCCACCGGGCAAACTTCATGAACGTCGATCTGCACAATCAGTTCGATGACGTTCTGGCACTCAATGTTTTGCACCACGTACCAGATTTCAAGGGCTTTCTGGAAAAGGCCGTCAAGCTTACGAAGCAGCGCCTCATTATCGAATATCCGACACTCAAAGATCCCAAGTTCCAGGCGCTTGGACAGTTCTCTGGCTCTTTCGAGGATTTGCCGGTGATCGGCGTGAGCAGCAAGGCAGCCGACCAGACATTCGTTTACACGCAGGCCGCGCTGACAAGGCTTGTCGCGGACTATGGTGATTTCCGTGCGACAAGCTATCCGTCGCCCATCGAAGCCCGTAAGATCGTTGTTTTCGAGCGGGTGAAGTAAGCTCCGCCAGAATATCTATCAAACTTGAAACAGCGCGCTCCGGAAAGCCTCAAAACGCTTCGGAGCGCGCTTTTTGTTCGCTTGAGAGACGTTTCGAGGCCGAAGGCTGGAGGCGATAGCTCAAGAAAGACTTGCCTAAGGGTGAGGAGAGCGTTTCGCCCTCCTGTCAGATCGGGGGTATTCTTCCTAACGGAATAAAGCCGCTGATCGTGGCACGACCTCGATCGACCACGAGATCGACCGACGCACGGTCTCCGCCGCCAGCCAGTGCGCCAAGCAATTTGCGGCCTGTGTCGATGGTTGATTGCAGTTGCGGGAAGGCCTGCTTGGCGTTGCTCGCCCAGTCGCCCAATTTTTCGATTTCCAGCTTGAACTGACCGGATAGATAGCCCTGATCATCAAATGAGAACGGTCCGGTGATCCGAATGGTGCGACCTTCGCCGGTATTCAGCATCAGGCGGCGCAGTTCGCCGCTCGTTCCATAAAGGCCCGTGCGGTCGCTGCCGTCGATCATGCCAGCCTTGCCCGCAAGTGTTACATCTGCAATCGCGTTGCCACGCGGCAAGAGTTGCGGAAAGTCGGTTATGACGGTCGCTGCGTCTTCCAGAGTGATTGCTCCATCAAGATCGGCGCCGTTCTGGCGAAGGTGAATCTCGGTTTTGGCAGCGTCAAAATTGACGGTCTGCGAGGTCACCGAGGACTGGGCCGTGGCCTTCAGTCCCTCGATAACCAGCGAGGTGCGGTCGATGCCCCGCAGTTTCGTGACGAGGCTCGATTGCAGGTCGGCCCATTCTGCGGAAACATTCAGACCGTGTGCGGTGGTGATTTTGGCAGGCGAATCCAGCTCCCAGACGATATGGCCGGGAGCATAAATCTGAGCTGCCGAACGAAGAGCACCGAAGGAGGCGTTGACGCCGTTGGTTGCGTCCTCGATATCCACCTTCGAGCAGAAGAGGCCTATACGGAACGGGTAACCACGGAAGGCCATGTCTTCGCACTGTCCGGTGACGTTGCTCGTACCGCCGGGTGCGATGGCCTTGATAACGGTTTCCTGTAGCTTTTGAGCTGCGTAAAACCAGCCTGCCGTGTAGATCACGATGACGAGAACGATGCCTAGTCCGAGAAACAGGAATTTTCTGCTCGTTCGGGATTGGCTTGACGCTGCCATGATGATCTCCAATGGTGGGACAAGGAATGATTTTTGATTTGGCTTGCGATATGGACGATTTTTGGGTCTTTGGCTACGGTTCGTTGATGTGGAATCCGGGTTTCCCCTTTGAGGAGCGGCAGCGGGCACGGCTGCATGGATATCGCAGGGCGCTCTGCATCAGTTCCAACCATTATCGGGGGACCGATGAAAATCCGGGATTGGTGCTCGGGTTGGAACGGGGCGGTTCATGCCATGGTGTGGCGTTTCGCGTAGCCGCCGAAAACCACAATCAGGTCATGAGTTATTTACGTGAGCGTGAACTCATATCCAATGTCTACAAGGAACGCATCGTAACCGTCAGCCTTCTGGATGGCAGGCGGGCGAATGCCGTTACCTATGTGGCCGACCCCATGCATGTTCAATATGCCAGCGGCCTGACGGTGGACGAATCAGCGCGAATTATTTGCAGCGCCGTCGGTTCCGCGGGCAGAAATGTAGATTATGTCTTCAACACCGTTCAGCATTTGCAGGATATGGGCATTAGTGATGCCCTTCTGGAGAAAGTTGCGACCTGTGTGAGGGGGACGCTGGAAAGCCAGTCGGCGGTATAAGTGGTAAGCTGATGAAACAGGCTGCAAGAGCCGGACCTTCTGTTGTGTCCGGCCCGCATAAAACAAACGCGCCGTGAGGCGCATTTGGGTTTCAGGACGTGTGGATTACGCGACCTGCCTGCGTTCTTCAGTTTCAGTCGCCTTGATGTAATCTACCAAGTCCTTGATCGTTACAAGCAACAGGCCATGACCCTCTGCGAAGATTTCCAGATCGGGGAGCCGCGCCATGGTGCCATCGTCGTTCGCCACTTCGCAAATGGTGCCCGAGGGGGATTTACCTGCCAGGCGGCAGAGATCTACGGCGGCCTCTGTGTGGCCTGTGCGGCCCAAGACGCCATTCGGGTTGGCACGTAGTGGGAAGATGTGGCCCGGGCGGGCGAAATCATCCGGTTTCGTGCCCTTCGTCACCAAGGCCTGCACTGTTTTTGCGCGGTCATGAGCGGAAATGCCGGTTGTTGTGCCAGGAATATAGTCCACGGAAACCGTGAACGCGGTCTTGTGAAATTCGGTATTGCGAGGGACCATGAGAGGTAGTTCCAGCTCATCCAGCCGCTCGCCTTCCATGGCAACACAGATAAGGCCTCGGGCATGGTTCATCATGAAGGCTATCTGGCCGGGGGTGATGGTTTCGGAGGCGGCGATGATATCGCCTTCATTCTCGCGATCTTCGTCATCCACCACGATGACCATTTCACCGCGGGAGATAGCTGCAATCGCATCTTCAATTTTCGAAATCGTCATGTCTTGCCTTTCAAGGGTTATGCCGTTTCCAGCACTTTTGCGTTTTTAGAAAACGCAGAACTTCCCTTGGGCGAACAACGCAGCATTTCCGCTGGGTGCGGATTTTACCACCTTGCTCTCTTCCATCCGGACTATACCGTCGGCTCCGGCATCTCACCGGATCTGCTGACCTTCCGGTTTAGCCAGAAGCGCTCGCGGGCTCCGGGATAAATCCTGATACCGCCGGTGGGGAATTGCACCCCGCCCTGAGAACAAGAGCTACAATAAGTCACGAACGGCGCATGAATCAAGGTAAAATATTGCAACGCGATAACGTCAAAAAACCAGAATAACCATAAACTTGGCGCGAATAGAACAATGGTTTATCGACGGCGCAATCCGTAAAGAAAAACGCCGCAAAACATGTTCGCGGCGTTCATTATTTTCCTGATGATATTTTAGTTGGACGGCGCTGGAGGCGGTGTTTCCGGCGTCGTCGGCGTCTCGTCATGGTGCGCTTCTGGCCGCTTCGTACGCATCAGTTTCAGCACGAACACGAAGAATGCCGGAACGAAGAAGATAGCGAGAATCGTTGCCGAGATCATGCCGCCAAGAACGCCGGTACCAAGCGCGTTCTGGCTTGCTGCGCTAGGCCCGGTCGCAATCGCCAGCGGCACAACGCCGAGCGTGAAGGCGAGCGATGTCATGATGATCGGGCGGAAGCGCACGCGGGCGGCTTCTACGGCGGAATCCAGCAAGGATCTGCCTTCGGCATAGTAATCCTTCGCAAATTCCACGATCAGGATCGCGTTCTTGGCGGAAAGGCCGATGATGGCGATCAATCCCACCTTGAAGTAGATATCGTTCGGCATGTCCCGCAGGATGACCGCCAGTACAGAACCGATGATGCCGAGCGGAACGACGAGCATCACCGCAATCGGGATCGACCAGCTTTCGTACAGACCGGCAAGAAGCAGGAAGACGAAAAGGATACTGAGGCCGAACAGGAATGGTGCCTGTGAGCCGGACTTGATTTCTTCAAGTGCCTGTCCTGTCCACTCATAACCGATGCCATTGGGAAGTTCGGAAGCGATCCGCTCGATCTCGGCAATGGCGACGCCCGTGGAATTGCCAGGTGTTGGAGAACCCGCGATACGGACGGTCGGATAACCGTTGTAACCCACGACCTGCGGCGAGCCCTTCTGCCACTGGGCAATCGCAAATGAGCTCAACGGCACCATGCCGCCATTGGCGTTTCGGACGTTCAGCTTGAGAATATCTTCGACTTGGAGACGATCCCGATCCTGCGCCTGAACGACCACACGCTGCATACGGCCCGAGTTGGGGAAGTCATTGATGTAAGACGAACCAAGGTTAGCGGTAATGGTATTGTTGATGTCGCCGAAAGTCACACCGAAGGTATTCGCCTTTTCACGATCGATGACCAGCAGAACTTGTGCGGCATCCGGCAGGCCTTCAATACGCATGCCTGCGAGAAGCGGGCTCTGGCTTGCCTTCTGCATCAATTCGGCAGCGGCGGCGGACAACGCTGCCTGCCCGATGCCATTACGATCCTGAAGACGGAACGAGAAGCCGCCAGACGTGCCGAAGCCTTCGATAGGTGGTGGCGACAGAGCGAAGGTCGACGCATCCTTCAGGCCAAACATCTGCATATTGGCGCGGTTTGCGACGTCCTGCGCCGAACTGCCCTCTCCACGCTCGCTCCAGTCTTTCAGGATGACGAAGGCAAGTCCTGCGTTCGCACCGTTGCCGGAGAAGCTGAAGCCCTGGATCGCAAAGACGTCCTTGACTGCGGAATCCGATTTGAAGATTCGCTCGATCTGTTTGATCGATTCCAGGGTGCGATTGGCGCTTGCCTCTGGTGGTCCCTGAATATCAACGATCAGGTAGCCTTGGTCTTCATCGGGAACGAACGCGCTCGGAAGGCTGACGAAAAGATATCCAAGACCGGCAATGAGTGCCAGATAGACGACCATCATTCGGCCTGCGCGGCGCGCAGCTCCCGTCGTCGTTTTCGTATAGCCGTGGGTCAGGCTGTCGAATTTGCGGTTAAACCAGCCGCCGATGCCTTTCTTTTCGTGATGCCCCTTCTTGATGGGCTTCAGGAACGTCGCGCAGAGCGCAGGCGTCAGAGAAAGGGCGAGGAAGGCCGAAAACAGGATGGAAACAACCATGGTCAAACTGAACTGACGATAGATGATGCCTGTCGAGCCGGGGAAGAACGCCATGGGAATGAACACGCTGGCGAGAACCAGAGTGATGCCCAGAATGGCGCCTGTAATCTGCCCCATTGCTTTTTGTGTTGCCGCTTTTGGCGAAAGACCTTCTTCCGCCATGATGCGTTCGACGTTTTCGACCACCACGATGGCGTCATCCACCAGAATACCGATGGCGAGCACCATGGCGAACATGGTCAAAACGTTGATCGAGAAGCCGGTGGCATACATCACGGCACACGTGCCCAGCAATGCGACGGGAACAACGAGTGTCGGAATGACTGTGTAGCGGAAGTTCTGGAGGAAGACGAACATAACCACGAAAACGAGGATGACGGCTTCGATCAGCGTCATGACCACTTTTTCGATCGAGGCCGACACGAACGGACTTGTATCGTATGGTATGGCGTATTCGACCCCTTCAGGGAAGTAACGCGAAAGCTCTTCCATCTTGAGCTGGATGGCCTTCGAGGTCGCAACAGCATTACCCGTCGAAGACAACTGGATGCCGACGCCGGCTGTCGGCTGGCCGTTCAGGCGAGTGGAGACGTTATAGGTTTCCGCGCCGAGTTCGAGACGGGCAACATCCTTCAGTCGAACGCTACTACCATCTGCGTTGGCGCGCAGCACGATGTTGCCAAACTCTGCAGGGTCCGTCAGTTGGCCCTTGACCAGAACTGTTGCTGTTAGATCCTGGGAGACGGGGTTAGGTGCTGCACCAATCTGGCCGGCGGCAACCTGCGCATTCTGAGCGGTGATCGCGCTGTTGATATCCGCTGCGGTAAGGTTGAGGCCGACCAGCTTGTCCGGATCGATCCAGACGCGCATGGCACGCGCGGCGGCAAACATCTGCGCACGGCCCACGCCTTCGACGCGACGAAGCTCGCCGAGAACGTTGCGGTTCAGATAGTCACCCAACGCGACGTCGTCCATGCGTCCATCGGTAGACGACAACGCAACAAACAATAGGAAGCCGGAAGAGGCTTCCTCAACGGTTACGCCCTGTGCCGCGACGGCAGAGGGAAGGCGGGCTTCCACACGGCGGATGGCATTCTGCACATCCACGGAGGCCTGGTTGATATTGATGCCGGGTGTGAAAGTGGCGTTGATCGAGACTTGGCCGGAGGTATCCGACGTCGACTCGAAATACATTAGTCCTTCGACGCCGTTCAACTCATCTTCTATGAGACGGGTAACGCCCTGATAAATGTCCTGAGGCGATGCGCCGGGGTATGTGGTGGAAATCGTCAGCTGCGGCGGCGCGACCTTGGGGTACTGCGCAATCGGCAGGAACGGGATTGCCAGAACGCCTGCAATGCAGATGAACAGCGCGAAAACCCAGGCGAGGATGGGCCGCTTGATGAATAATTGTGCCATGGGATAACCTTACTGCTTTGGCGTTTCTGCGGCCGCCGGAGCCGTGGCTTCTGGCTTCCACGGCTCAGGAGCGACCTTGCCACCGGGCTTAGCCTTCTGCACGCCGTCCACGATGACTTTTTCCCCAGCCGCAAGGCCGGTCTCGACGACCCACTCACTGTCGAGAGCCTGCCCGAGTACGACGGGGCGTGCTTCGGCAGTGCTATCGTCCTTAACGACATAGACCTGCGGCTTGCCATCGGCAGTACGAATGATCGAACGCTGGGGAACGGTAATGGCATTCTCACGCACGGCCTGCTCCACCCGCACGCGGACATACATGCCGGGTAGCAAATCGCGGTCGGCGTTAGGAAACTCTGCGCGCAGGGTTACCTGCCCGGTGGTGGAATCCACGCTGGCGCTGGCAAACAGCAGGCGGCCAGCTTCAGCGTAAACGGTGCCGTCATCGAACACCAGGCGGACGCTTGCCTGGTCCGGCGCAGGGCTTGCCAGCTTGCCATCGGCAACCGCGCGGCGCAGCGACATCATTTCCTGTGCAGACTGGGTGAAATCGGCATAGATCGGATCGATCTGCTGTATCAGCGCCAGATTCTGCGTGCCGTCCGCCGTCACGAGCGCACCTTCTGTCACAAGCGCTGCGCCAATGATGCCGGTAATGGGCGCTCGGACTTCGGTATATTCAAGATTGATGCGAGCTTCTTCGACCGCTGCTTCCTGCAAGGCGACATCGGCGTCCGCCTGCGCGAGGTTGACGGAAGCGGTGTCGAAATCGATACCGCTGGCGACATTGCGTTCACGCAAGTTTTTCTGTCGCTCGAATTGCTGGCGTGCATTCTGCTGCGTCGCCTGCGCGCGCTGCAAAGAGGCCTCAGCACTTTCAACGCGGACTTTGAACAGTCGCGGGTCAATGCGATATAGAACGTCATCCTTTTTTACCAGCGTCCCCTGTTCGAACACACGCTCCTGCAAGATGCCGGAAACGCGGGGGCGTACCTCCGAAATGCGCGTGGCCGCGATACGGCCGGGCAGCTCATTGACCACCGGGACGGCATGGGCCTGCAGTTCGACGACGCCTACGGCTGGTGGTGGCATCTGCGCGCCCTGTTGCGCAACGGCTGTATTCGTGCCTGCCATCAGGACGCCAGCGGCCAGCAGCTTCGTCAAAAGGGGCAGAGATTTTCTGCTGTGCATTATCAAATCCTCATAAAATCGCAACGCGATCATCATTTTTCATCCGGGAGAGAAGTATAGATTTCACGAATTCCATCGAGAATTTCCAAGCGTTGCTTGGGTTCCCACTCGTGAAAATTAAATAGCTCAGTACAGTAGAAGCCAGTAAGGGCGAGGTAAGCAAGTAAAGCGGCCTTCGGTCTTGCTCCGCTATTCATGTCCTTCACATCATCACTGGTCCATTGGCGCATCCTGTCGTGGATTTTTTCTTCAGAGGACATTGCCGCACTGATCGCCAGGCATACGGCTTTATCGGTATCGTCAGGCGCTTTTTCAGCCACTGCGATGCGTCCGAAAAGCTCCGGATGCGGTGCGTCGGAGTTTTGTCCGACAGAAACGCGGATTCGCTCTGCATCTACATTCAGGCGCCGTTCGATCAATGCTTCCAAGAGAGCGCTCTTCGATTTGTGATCGTACACGACGCGCGATTTGCTGACGCCGGCTTCTTGCGCAACGGCATCGATGGAAAAACCGGCAGCGCCTAGCTTCAGCACAACACGCTCCGCCGCGTCGAGTATGTCATCCGGGCTGATTTTTCTTGTTCTCGCCATGCGCTCCATCCAAACTTCCGCGATTTAAATACGAACGTTCGTTTTTAAAATCAAGCATCATGTCTCTGTACGGATGTAAAATTTTCGATTGAAGGATATGTGACGTTGATCTCCATCGATTGGGTCTAATGTATCAAGTATGAAAATTGTCGTGACCAAACTTTTAGTGACGGCTAAAAAATATTTAAAAACATATACAGCGGACACAAACTAGAGATTCTTTAAATGCGGGCTAAAGTAATAAATTCGAATATATTACTTAATTTATAAGTAATGGTAAAGCAATTGATAATTTTCCATTGTAAAATCAGAAAATATCTACATCATTTGGTTGAAGAGTTGTGGGTTTGGGCTGCGTCAGTGCTGTCGGAAAACCGACTGTAATCGCGGGATTGGAAATGCGGAGATGCGTGAATGAACCGTATCGATAACAATGATTGCTTCAACCGTATCGGGTCGGAAGACTTGGACTTCTCAAAGTCTCTTTCGGACATCAAGAAAAATTTCGAAAAGCTGATAGAGCTTTTTTCTGGCAACGATGTCCCACGCCGCGAGTCGCCTTTTGAGAATGGTCCGTCTCAGATCAAGAAGTTCGATCCTGAGCAGGAAGGTCCATCCCCGAACCTTTCCCGTCTCCCCGAAACGAGAGCTGGAGATGCAAACACAACACCTGATCTTTCCGGGCGTGGTTCGATCAATGTGGTGAACAAGTCGATCATAGTCGATGGCGGCGTGTTCGACGGTAAAGGTGCAACATTTACCGCTTCTTCGGCATTGGGAGACGGAGGGCAATCAGAATCGCAGCAGCCGATTTTCATTCTGAAAAACGGAGCGACGCTCAAGAACGTCGATCTCGGTGAGAATGGCGCTGACGGTATTCATGTCTACAATGGCGCGACCCTGCAGAACGTCAACTGGCAGGATGTTGGCGAAGACGCGCTGACGGTGAAATCTCCTGGTGACGTGTTCATTGAGGGCGGCTCGGCGCGCGGCGCCTCCGACAAGGTCTTCCAGCTGAATGCCGACACGAAATTTCATGTTTCAAACTTCACGGCGGATGGTTTCCAAACGCTCATCCGCACGAATGGCGGCAAGGAAATCGATGCCGATGTGAGCATTGATGGCGGAAGCTTCGCAAACGGAAACGTTCTCTTCAGGACAGACA
The DNA here is from genome assembly GCF_013322225.1 of Agrobacterium larrymoorei. Lineage (GTDB taxonomy): Bacteria > Pseudomonadota > Alphaproteobacteria > Rhizobiales > Rhizobiaceae > Agrobacterium > Agrobacterium larrymoorei_A. Next base: position 94,847 of record NZ_JAAMFB010000023.1, on the reverse strand, counting down.
GTTCAATTGCTAACGTGCAACTGTCTTCAAACATTTCCAGTGTCAATGTGAAGAACAGCGTTCGGAATGGCGATGACGTTACTCCGCTGTGACCAACTTTTGTCAGGCTGTAATCACGCTCAGATGAAACTTCGTAACCTGTTCTGCTGTCTGGTCTTGTTATTGACGATTCTATCAGGTGCCAGCAGTGCGGCGGCGCGAATGATATCCTATGAGGTGAAAAGCCAGCCGTTGAGTGATGTGCTCGATATCCTGTCAGATCTTTCGGGCATCGCGGTAGCGAAGGTAGGTGTTATTCCCGGTCGGCTCGAAAACTGGAAGGTAAGGGAGGAGGGCATCGGTGTTTTCGAAAAGCTTGCCAAAGATGCCAGCCTATTCATGGCCTATGACGGTTCCAAGGTCATCGTCGCTTCACGCGCGGATGTGCGCACGACTGTAGTGCCGGGTCAGGACTGGGAAACATTTCGAAGCCTGTCTCAATCGCTTTATCCAGTCATGCCTGACGATGCCCTCAGCTACGACGCCAAGACAATGGTCATACTGGTGCGTGGACCACCGTCCTTCACAGGCGCGCTTACTGGCCTTGCGCCGCGCCCGGCGTCCGGGTTGGTGCGCGTCATAAAGGGTGGCAGCATTGAGGACGTGAATACGCAGCCCACTCGCTGAAAAGGTTTCGACCTGCGGTCTATGGTTCAGGGAAGAGTGTATGGATAAGGCAAAAGTAGATTTAGGGATATTGCTGAAAATCCGACAATTGCGGGAGAGCAAGGCTGCACGCAGCCTTTCCACTGCCGATGTGGCGATGAAGAAAGCGCTGCAAGAAGAATTGTCTGCCAAGAATGATGTGACGGCGGCGACGCGGAACCTAAGCGAGGCTCGGCAACGTCACACGCCTGCGGAAGACGTTTACATAACGGGCGTGACGCTGAAAGCGGCAGCAGAAAATCTAGGGTCTTACAAGGCTGCTTTGGTCGATAAGCGGGCGCATCACGAAGATGCGCGGATCGCGGCATCTGAAGCGAAAAAAGCTTACACGGAACGCCTCGAGGAGTTCCGAAAGTGCCAAGTCGCCGTGATAAAAACAGAAGCGACGGCAGAAGCGCTAACGAGGTTTGTCTCGTAGTGTATATTTTTAAGTACATGTAGATTTCTAGATTTATAAAATATTATTTTCGTTTTTATAATTTAACAAATTCGAAAAAATTTATTTTTAGATCATTATTAATTAGTTTTATTTTGAAAATAACGTAATTAACTATTCTTAAACTATGAAGTTGATCTTACTGATTTTTTTAATACATTAAATCTCGTGGTTGAATTCCGTAATCAAAAGGAGAGTTACCATGGCAGTAAGCCCTAGCACCGGTGGCACCGGCTCTTCCGGCGGCATTGATGGCGCAATTGCGTCCTTCAAGGCTGCGCAGGACGAGGCGACAGCCAAGAGCTTGAAGGTGGCGACCGATATCACCAAGATCAACGGTGAAGCGAACGCCATCAAGAAGATCAGCCCAGGCTGATTTTTTGAAAGAGGAAACGGCCTTTGTCGGGCCGTTTCCTACCCTTCTTTATTTCAAGGTACTATGGCGCCGCGATGGGTTTGAATCTCAGAATTTCCGACTATTTCTTCAGGTCAGCCCTTGGAAGCAGGTCGCGTTCTTCAAAGTCAGCCACGCGCCATGCCGTATTGGCCATGTCGAGGGCAGGCAATGTCACTCGCATTGCATTGCAAGATGGGCGGCAAATAATAGGGGGCGGGGCGCAGTGCGATATCGTGGCACTGGGCATGTCGTCCGAGCCCGCGTTCGCTGTCGAAATTTTTCAGAAATCCTCCAGGCGGGCGGCGCGGCTGAATGTTTTGCGCGAGGATGTCTTCCTGCAAAAGATGCCCCTGCCTCATGGACATATAACGTCGCTTTGTTCCGAGCAGATCGTGTCGGTGGATAATATTGAGTTCTGGGTGGAGGGGGTCGACAAACCGTCACCTAAAATCAACCGTCGTAAATCTGCCGCCGCCTGTCTTCTCGCCGTATCGCTGCTGTTGTTGCTGGCGGGGTTGAGCGGAGGTGCCGGAGACGGAGACATGGCGTCCACCCAAAATGGGCAGCGCCTTTTCCGTTCCAGCGATGCGACATCACCTGCCGTTCTCATCGATGAATTGAGAGCGGCGCTACGGATGTCGGGTCTCGCAGTTGGCGTTTCGTGGAACGATCTGGATGGCGCGATCGATATCGGCCAGCCGGGGCAGGGCCTTGCCGTTGGCGCTAAAAGCCAGTTGAGCAATCTCATCGAAGCCTTTTCGCGCCGAAGCGAAGCACCATTGCGGGACAGAACCAGGCTTACATCCGGTGTAGAGCATCTTGTTGCTTCTGTTGCGCTGGAGCCCGTGAAATTCATCGTTGGCACTGATGGGAAACGGTACAGGGAAGGCGATGCAATCGGTGGCGACTGGAAAGTCGAAAGCATCTCCACTGACGTTATTTCCGTCGCACGCGCGGGGCAGCGAGATGATTTCAGCTTGTTCCCTTCTTCGGAGACCAGTTCCATGAGGCTTGCTTCCAACGGGGGCGGGGCTCAGCAATGAGGGCGCTCGGGACGATTGTCGATCTTTTGGCGAAAAGAACGGATCTGCTGTTTGCGGTTTTCTTCCTCGTCGTTGTCTCGATGATGATACTGCCTCTGCCGACCGTGTTGATCGATATGCTCATCGGCTTCAACCTGGCATTTTCTCTCATCATTATTGTAACAGCGATCTATCTGCGGTCATCGCTTGAGCTATCGACTTTTCCGGCCATCATTCTGGTGGGAACGGTATTCAGGCTGGCTTTGACCATCTCGACGACACGTTTGGTACTGGCGGAGGGGGATGCGGGCGCAATCATCAGCGCCTTTGGTTCTTTCGTCGTCGCCGGGAACGTCGTCGTCGGCCTGGTCGTCTTTCTCATCGTCGCTCTGGTTCAGTTTCTCGTGGTGACAAAAGGGGCGGAGCGCGTTGCAGAAGTTGGCGCGCGCTTCACGCTGGATGCGATGCCAGGCAAGCAACTTGCCATCGACAGCGACCTGCGAAACGGTCACATCACAGCCGAGCAGGCGTTGAAGCGGCGTTCGACACTTGAAAAGGAAAGCCAGTTCTTTGGCGCAATGGATGGCGCGATGCGCTTCGTAAAGGGGGATGCCATTGCCGCCCTCGTCGTGGTCGCCGTCAATCTCATCGGCGGTCTTGCGATTGGTATTTTCCAGCGCGGACTAAGTTTTTCCGAAGCGATCCATATCTATTCCCTGCTCTCCATTGGTGATGGGTTGGTCTCGCAAATCCCTTCGATGTTGATGGCAATTGCTGCGGGAACGGTCGTGACGCGCGTTTCCTCGGAGGATTCGCAAAGCCTCGGCGCGGATATAGGTCGGCAGCTTTCGCGTGACCCGCGCGCGCTCGGCATCGCAGGCGCGATGACGGTTGCAATGGGTTTCGTTCCGGGTTTTCCGGGTGGCGTGCTATGGCCACTGGGTATCGGGCTTGGACTTACGGCTTTCATGTTGGCCCGTCCGTTTCTACAAGAAGGTTCTGCTGCCTCACGCGATGCGCAACGCGCAACCCCAGAAGTCGTTTCTTTAGGCACTGCGCTGGATCGTGCGAAGTTTGGCGATCCGATTGTCGCCACCGTGTCCGAAACGACACTTGCCTCCCTTGAACGGGGCGGCTTTGCCTCAATCCTCGAAGGGCAGATCAGATCACTGGCGCGGGTTGTCGGTGTGGCCGTTACCGTTCCCACCTTCAACGCAGATGCCCGGATGGCCGATAATTTGATGCACGTACAGATCGAAAACGTACCTGCGGGAATGATACCGATCCGCGAAGGAGAAGGATTGGAGATGGTCGCGGGAATGCTTCGTCGGCTTGTTCGGCGTCATGTCGGGCCCACTTTCAGCGTCGAGGATGTCACGCAATGGCTGTCCGGGCTTGAAACGAGGTTGGGTGGACTGGCGCGAGATGTTGCCGAAGGCGTTCCTCGCATGTTGATGGTCAATGTAACGAGACGTCTTCTCGATGAAGGTGTGACGCTGTCACAACCACGTGGATTTCTGGAAGTCATGCTGGATTACCAGAAATTTGGCGGTGATGTAGACCTGCTTGCGCAGGAAGCGCGAAAAGCCCTTGGCTCTCAAGTCGCCTACGGTCTTCTCGACCAGCGCGGCGTTGTCTCCAGCATCCCCTTGGGTAGCAACTGGGAAACGGCGGTCGAGGCATTCTTGGACCCCGCTTCCAACACTCAGCGCAAGGATGCCGAAAAACAGATCGCGATGATGGCCAGATCGTTCAATGCGCGTCTGCTCGAGGCAAACGAGCGGGATTATGACCCCGTCGGGCTGGTTGATCCTGATCTTCGGCAACAGTCGCAGCTATTGCTGATCAAACATGGCTGTCGATTGCCTCTTTTGGCACATGACGAGATTCCGCCTGACATTACCTGTCAGATTCTCCAGCAAACCGCTCCTGTCGTTTCAGCGCGAAAGGAGATGGAAACGACGTGAGGATGATCAAGAGGAGGGCCGGTTTCAGGGCGCTGGCGGATTGATCACGCCTTCCGGCTACGGGGTCGGCGTCGGATTATATTTAAACTGACCAATTATGTTTCACAAAGAAGGGCAAGGCATATGGAAAGAGTTGGAGCAGGCAATTTCATCGGTTCTGCGGCAGGAAACCTGTCGCTGGATGATACGAACGGAGCCGGTAGCAAAACGACAGGCAGTATAACAAGCCTCCGGGGGCGTCAGGAATCTCCTTTTGACGGTGGTCCGAAAAGCTTTCTTTCCTCTACTCATCTACGTTCGGTAGACAACACCGGCGAAACCAAGGGGAGCGATAAGGCGCTGCTCGGTGAGGTTCTGGATCTTTTGAAGCAGGTTGTCTCTCTGGTCGAGCAGCTGTTCGCCAACAGGGCGGAAGGCAGTTCCTCCGGTAGTGCAAAACCGGAGGAAGCTGCCGCTGCGCCAACCGAGACGGCTGCAAAACCCGAAGCGTCCAGCACTGCGCCTTCGGGAAGCAATTCCTCAGAAATGCTCGGTGAGGTGCTTGATCTGCTGCAGGCGCTGATCGAGCTACTGGAGAAGAAGTTTGGCGCTGGCAATGATGCCAAGCCGAGCGAAAGCACCAGCAGAGCCGAAGACAGCACCGATCCTTCTTCGTCCAGTGAGGGGGATGTGGTGTCGCAAGTGCTGGAGCTGGTCTCACAGCTCATCGAACTTCTTCAGCAGCGGCTTGGGCCCGGTGATGCTGACCAAGGTTCGGCGGCAGCAACCCAAGAAGACACCGCCGCACAAGCTATTGCCGACATCAAGGACAAGCTCGACGCAATTTCCCAGCAGACCGGAAAGGATAATCAAGTATCCGAAGCGACGTCATCTCAGTCATCTCAGACTGTAGAACCAACAGACGACGCTCCCAAGTCAGGCTCTGTGGACAGCGAAATAATGGCTGAAATCATCAGCATTCTCAGTCGGCTGGTAAGTCTTTTACAGCAGGTCTCCGGCGTACAGACCGAGGCCGCTGAATAAGGCAGAGCATCAGTGAATTTATTCACATAATGGGCCCTGTCACTTGATGCCGTTTCAAACAGCATTGTCCTTGGCGATTACAAGTGATGCCCTGGAACAGATATCTTCTTGAAACATGACGAGGAGCGTGGTGGCACGCTCCTCTATTCTCATAGGGTATAATGCGCTCCAGCTCTTTCTCTCCATTCGAGGAGAAGATTTTCAGAGCCTCGTTCTGAAGCGCAACGGAGTTTAATTGTTGCTTTAACGCATTTCGAAATGCGAACCACTTGGCGATTTCGCTGGAAATCCTTAGTTTGCCGGGCAATTTGTTCCGTTTGCGTTGGTGTTCGCAGTGCCCTGGGTTCCGCCAGGAGGGCAATTGGTGTTGTTTGTATCGCCATTCGGCTGAGCGGGATCGGCACCGTTGGTACCTTGTGTTGTTCCACTTGCGCCTGGCGTTGCCGTGCCGGATCCGCCAGTCCCAGTCCCAGTCCCAGTCCCAGTCCCAGTCCCAGTCCCAGTCCCAGCCCCAGTCTCAGAACTCGCGCCTGCTCCAGAACCACTCGTGCCGCCGCTACCGGAGCCTGATCCACCACTGGAACCCTGCGCTACCGCAAGCGACACAAAGCTCAATGCGAACACTGTACCGAGAAGATACTTTTTCATCTGCTTTCCTCCAAAAGATATTGTTGTTACGAAGCCCGAACAACGGAGGGGCAGGACTGTTCCAATACAGGTTTTAATGAAGGCGAAACGATAGGCATTACCGCCGACACAAGCCTTGGCAGTAGTATGTCACGTATCGTCCGAACATGGAGAATATTGGCTATTTCAGTGTGAGAAGCGAGGTCAGCTCTTTTTGCTTGAATACAACGCCAATGCGCTAACCTCTCCGTTCAGAGCATATTTAAACCGGCGCTTCTAAAGAAAAGGCGCAGCGGGTGCTGCGCCTTTCCCGATGTTCGATAGAACACTGATCAAGCAAGATCGAAGCGATCGGCGTTCATCACCTTGTTCCAGGCGGCCACGAAGTCCTTCAGGAATTTCGCCTTGGCGTCTGAAGCGGCATAGACCTCAGCGAAAGCGCGCAGCTGCGAATGCGAGCCGAAGATCAGATCGACGCGTGTGCCGGTCCACTTCGGTTCGTTCGTCTTGCGGTCGCTGCCCTGATAAACGCCTTGCTGGCCAGCCACCGGCGCCCATACTGTGCCCATGTCGAGCAGGTTGACGAAGAAATCGTTCGTCAGCACCTCCGGGCGCGTGGTGAAGACACCGTGTTCCGGATTACCCACGTTGAGAACACGAAGACCGCCGATAAGGACGGTCATTTCGGGACCGGTAAGCGTCAACAGTTGGGCGCGGTCAACCAAAGCTTCTTCGGCTTTCATGAATTGATGGCGCTTAGTGTTCACGTAGTTGCGGAAACCGTCGGCACGAGGTTCCAGCGGGCCGAAGGAGGCAACGTCCGTCTGCTCCTGGGACGCATCCGCACGGCCAGGCGTGAATGGCACCTTGATATCGTGTCCACCATCCTTTGCGGCTTTCTCGATGCCTGCGGCACCGGCCAGAACGATGAGGTCTGCAAGCGAAATCTTCTTGCCTCCAGTCTGGGCTGTGTTGAACCTCCTCTGTATGTCCTCAAGAGCACTGAGAACTTTCGCAAGCTGTTCCGGCTGGTTTGCTTCCCAGTTTTTCTGTGGCTCGAGGCGGATACGTGCACCGTTGGCACCGCCGCGCTTGTCGGACCCACGGAAGCTTGAGGCAGAAGCCCATGCGGTGGAAACCAGTTCCTGGACGCTCAGACCACTTGCGAGCACTTTCGATTTCAGTTCGGCAATATCCTGATCGTCGATCAAAGGATGATCGACAGCCGGAATGACATCCTGCCAGATCAGGTTTTCAGCGGGAACCTCGGCGCCAAGATAACGGGCTTTCGGACCCATGTCACGGTGCGTCAGCTTGAACCAGGCGCGCGCGAACGCATCCGCGAACTGGTCGGGGTTTTCAAGGAAGCGGCGGGAAATCTTCTCATATTCCGGGTCGAAGCGCAGCGACAGGTCAGTTGTCAGCATGGTCGGCAGCTTCTTTTTTGAAGGGTCGAACGCGTCCGGGATGGAGGCCTCTGCGTTCTTCGCCACCCACTGCTTCGCGCCCGCCGGGCTCGTCGTCAGCTCCCATTCGAAGTTGAAGAGGTTTTCGAAGAAGAAGTTACTCCACTGGGTTGGGGTCTGCGTCCAGGTGACTTCAGGTCCGCCGGTCGTTGCATCCTTGCCGATGCCGGTGCCAAACTTGTTACGCCAACCGAGACCCTGATCCTCCAGTTCGCTTGCTTCCGGGTCGACACCGACCATGGAGGGGTCGCCCGCGCCATGGGTCTTGCCGAAGGTATGGCCACCGGCGATCAGCGCGACCGTCTCTTCGTCGTTCATCGCCATGCGGGCAAAGGTTTCGCGAATATCGCGGGCGGCGGCAACAGGATCGGGATTGCCGTTCGGGCCTTCAGGGTTGACGTAGATGAGACCCATCTGAACCGCGCCCAGCGGCTCGGCAAGCTGGCGTTCGCCGCTGTAGCGTTCATCACCCAGCCAAGTGCCTTCCGGTCCCCAGAACAGTTCTTCTGGCTCCCACACATCGGCTCTACCACCAGCAAAGCCGAAGGTCTTGAACCCCATGGATTCCAGAGCGACATTGCCTGTAAGGATCATCAGATCCGCCCAGGAAATCTTGTTGCCGTATTTCTGCTTGATGGGCCACAACAGGCGGCGTGCCTTGTCCAGATTGGCGTTATCCGGCCAGCTGTTTAGCGGAGCGAAACGCTGCTGGCCCGCACCTGCGCCACCACGACCATCGGTCACGCGATAGGTACCGGCGCTATGCCATGCCATGCGGATGAAGAGGCCGCCGTAATGGCCGAAGTCTGCAGGCCACCATTCCTGACTGTCCGTCATCAGTGCGTGAAGATCGTTCTTGATCGCCTGCAGATCGAGAGTCTTGAATTCTTCAGCGTAATCGAATTCCTTGCCCAGCGGGTCGGAAAGGCCGGAATGCTGGTGAAGCATCTGGATATCCAGCTGGTTTGGCCACCAGTCGCGGTTGGATCGCCCACGGGGCGACGTATGGGCGACAGGACACTTGCTCTCGCTAACATTTGGATTATCCATAACTTTCTCCTCTATACTTCTTGCCTGAAAATTCGCAGGAAACCTGTCAGTCGGAAACGTATTCCAGCATGCTACCACGCGCACATCCTGGCGAAAGGCCAGGAAATCGTGGAGCGCCTGTCTCCTTCCGCACGAGTCATAGCGGAAGCATGTGATAGTTTTAAGTTCGATTTATCGATTGCGCCGATAGGAAAAAGCTATTGATTAGACTTTGAAATCCAACACAGAAAATGAGCAAAATATTCTTTTCAAACGCATCTTTTTGTAAGTTTCTGCCGTTTAAATCGTCAGACTTTATGAGAAGAGAAGTCATCAGAAATACGGAAAGGAAATTCAATGAGCTGGCTCAAGATAATCGCAACCGCCACAGCGCTGCATGCCGTCATGATCGCTCCATCTTTCGCAGGCGAAAACCTTGACCAGATCAAGTCCGCGGGCGTGATAAAAATCGGCACCGAAGGCACGTATGCGCCGTTTACCTTCCACGATGCCGCCAACAAGTTGGTTGGCTTCGATGTGGAAATCGGTGAGGCGGTTGCTGCGAAGCTCGGTGTCAAAGCCGAATTCATCGAAGGCAAGTGGGATGGGCTGATTGCCGGTCTAGACTCCAAGCGATACGATGCGGTTATCAACCAGGTTGGCATTACAGAAGCCCGCAAGCAGAAATACGACTTCTCGGAACCCTATATTGCTTCTAAAGCCGTTCTGATCGTCAGCGAAAAGAACGCTGATATTAAAGGGTTTGAAGACCTCAAAGGCAAAAAGTCGGCACAGTCTCTGACGAGCAATTTTGGCAAGCTGGCGACGGAAGCGCGTGCGGAACTCGTGGGCACGGATGGCTTCGATCAGTCCATCCAGCTCGTCCTGACTGGCCGCGCCGATGCAACGATCAACGACAGCCTGTCCTTCCTTGACTTCAAGAAGAAGCAGCCACAGGCGCCGGTGAAGATCGTCGCTGAAAAACCTGACGCAGATTACTCCGGCATCATCGTGCGCAAGGGCGATGCCGAGCTGGTCGAAGCGATCAACAAGGCTCTGGCCGATATCAAGGTCGATGGAACCTACAAGACGATTTCCGACAAGTATTTCGGCCAGGACGTCTCCAAGTAAGCCATCTTGGCTGTCTATTATCTTTTTGGGAAGTAGGCCATTATAGAACCAGATCGAAAGTCCGGCGGCGACGCCGGGCTTGCTTTTTTATTGAGGGACCGCCGTGCCGCACTGGCTTCAATTGATGATCGACTCGCTACCTACTTTGCTTTGGGCAGGTGTGAAGTTCACCATTCCGCTTACTTTGATGTCCTTCGCATTCGGGTTGATCCTTGGACTGGCAACAGCGGTGGCGAGGCTTTTCGGTCCCACGCCGCTTTCGCTCATTGCGCGCTTCTACGTCTGGGTCATTCGTGGCACGCCATTGCTGGTACAGCTGTTCGTCATCTTCTACGGTCTTCCGAGCATCGGCGTCCTTCTCGATGCTTTTCCGGCAGCTTTGATCGGCTTCACGCTTAATGTGGGAGCCTACACTTCTGAAATCATCCGCGCTGCTATCTCGTCCGTTCCCAAAGGCCAGTGGGAAGCAGCGTTTTCGACCGGCATGAGCTGGAATCAGGCCATGCGACGTACAATCTTGCCTCAGGCGGGAAGAGTGGCTGTGCCGCCGCTCTCCAATACGTTCATCTCGCTGGTGAAGGATACGTCGCTTGCAGCGGCGATTACGGTGCCGGAGTTGTTTCAGTCCGCGCAGCGCATCGTTGCAACCACTTACGAGCCGCTCATACTCTATATCCTCGCAGCGCTCGTCTACCTCGTACTGAGTTCTGTTCTGTCAGCGCTTCAGTCCCGGCTTGAAGTTCGTTTCGCAAGATATGGTGGCATGCTGGAGAACAGCCGATGATCGAATTGTCCAACATCGAAAAGCGTTTCGGCGATGCCGTCATTCTCAAAGACATTTCGCTCACGTTTTCCGAAGGTAGTGTTACCGCGCTGGTCGGCCCTTCTGGCGGCGGGAAAAGTACCCTTCTTCGCTGCATCAACCTTTTGGAGTTGCCCACTGAAGGGACCGTTCGTATTGGAAGCGATGCATTGACCTTCAGGGCCGGGCAAAAGGTATCATGGCAGTCGATTCAAAAAATACGGCGTCAGACGGGCATGGTGTTTCAGAACTTTCAGCTGTTTCCTCACCGCACTGCAATTGAGAACGTGATGGAAGGCCTGTTGGTGGTGCAAAAGTGGTCACGCGAGAAAGCCCGCGAGAGGGCGATGGAACTCTTGACCAAGGTCGGCATGGAGCACAAGGCGGACGCATGGCCTGCGAATCTTTCCGGAGGACAGCAGCAACGTGTCGCAATTGCCCGGGCGCTGGCGCCGTCGCCTAAAGTTCTTTTATGCGACGAGCCAACCTCGGCACTTGACCCGGAACTGTCGGCAGAAGTGGTGGAGGTGTTGGGGCAATTGGCGCGGGAAGGCACCACAATGGTCATGGCAACCCACGATTTGAGGCTTGCATCGCGAATTGCCAATCTGGTTGTTTTTCTGGAAGCTGGAAAACTCGTTGAAACGGGCAGTGCGGAAAACATCTTCCGCGCCCCAGCAAATGAGCGGACCCGCCGCTTCGTATCTTCAATCAACGCGGCACAAACACTTTGATGCATGGAGCCTGAGATAGGTGTCATGCGACGTGCCTCAAACCTTGGCTTTGGTTTGAGGCACGAGAAGCCAGTTAGCTGTTCAGAACTTTTTCGCGGAGATAAACTCCGTAGGCGCTTTTACCGTACTCTTCACCAAGACGGCGCAGCTCGTCGGCATCTATGAACGCCATGCGATATGCGACCTCTTCCGGGCAGGCGATCTTGAAGCCCTGACGCCGCTCGAGCGTGGCAACGAATTCGGATGCTTCGAGGAGGCTGTCCGGCATTCCGGTGTCCAGCCATGCATAGCCGCGACCCATCATCTCTACGCTCAGTTTCCCGCGCTCAAGATAGATGCTGTTGACATCTGTGATCTCAAGCTCACCCCTGGCGGAGGGCTTGAGATTGGCAGCGATATCGACGACGTCCTTGTCGTAGAAATAAAGACCGGTAACCGCCCAGTTCGAGCGCGGCTTTTGAGGTTTCTCTTCGATGGAGATCGCTTTTTGCGTCTTGTCGAACTCCACCACGCCGTAACGCTCGGGGTCGTTGACATGATACGCGAAAACCGTTGCTCCATTCGGGCGCTCTATCGCGCTCTTGAACAGGTCGGTGATGCCGTGGCCGTAGAAGATATTGTCACCCAGGATGAGGCAGGACGAGTCACCCGCCACAAAATCCGCACCGATGATGTACGCCTGTGCCAGGCCATCTGGAGAAGGCTGTTCGGCGTAGGAAAGAGATATTCCCCATTTTGAACCATCACCGAGCAATGCCTGAAAACTTGGAAGATCGCGCGGCGTAGAGATGATCAGGATGTCGCGAATTCCGGCCAGCATCAGCGTTGACAGCGGATAATAGATCATCGGCTTGTCGTATATAGGAAGAAGCTGTTTCGATGTTACCAGTGTCAGGGGGTGCAGACGTGTTCCGCTTCCGCCAGCAAGTATGATGCCCTTCATGACCGTTAATCCTGTGCAAAATGTTTGTCTGAAAGCTCTGCGACCACAGCTGCGGTAGACGTTTTCCAGTCTGGTAGCGCGACGTTATGAATGGTTTTGAGCAGTCCGCAGTCGAGCCTCGAGTTTTCCGGACGCTTTGCTGGTGTAGGATAGGCGCTCAATGGAATTTTTTCCACGGTTGCGTTCGGTCCGCCAAGCCTCTTTGAAACCGAAAAGATTTCCGATGCGAAATCCGCCCAGCTTGCCTCTCCCGTTCCAGTCATGTGGAACGTACCGCGAAGCTTGGGATCGGCGCTATCAACAAGATTGGCAGCAACGGTAAGAATTCCGTCTGCAATATCGTCGGCAGAGGTCGGGTTGCCGAATTGATCGGCTACAACATTGATCGTTTCCCGCGTCCCGGCGAGTCTGATCATCGTCTTGAGGAAATTCTTGCCAACAGAACTGTAGACCCATGCCGTCCGCAATATCACATGGTTCGGGTTGTTTTCAGCGACTGTGCGCTCGCCGGCTAGCTTCGAGCGGCCATACGCGCCCAGCGGGGAAACGGTGTCGGCTTCAACATAGGGTGAAGTCTTGCTGCCATCGAACACATAGTCGGTGGAAATATGGATGACGGGTATTCCCAATGACTGCGCAGTCTTGGCAATGATGCCCGCCGCAGTCCCGTTCACCAACGTTGCCTCTGTTTCGTCGGTTTCAGCCTGATCGACGGCAGTGTAGGCCGCTGCCGAAACGATGATATCCGGCTGAGCAGCAGCGATAGCCGACGCTATGGTCTCAGGTCGGGACAGGTCGAGTTCGGGTCGACCAAGCGCGCTGACGGAAAAGCGGTCATTCGATCCAGCCCGCTTGATCAAGGACGAGACGACCTGTCCATGCCTGCCGGTCACGACCATCCGTAATTTCGTGGTGGATGAGGGGTTGCTGCTCATTTGCCGCCAGTTTTCGCGTCGATAAGGCCCAGACGGTTGCCAGCATAGCCCGCTCGAAGTGGCGCCCACCACCACTCATTGTCCAGATACCAGCGCACGGTCTTTTCTATGCCGCTTTCGAAATTCTCGCTTGCACGCCAGCCGAGTTCACTCTCCAGCTTGCTGGCGTCGATCGCATATCGAGCGTCATGACCTGGGCGATCCGCAACATGGGTAATGAGATTGGAGTAAGGAACATCGCGCGGTTTGAAACCGTCCATCAGCTCACAGATCCTCAAGACCACATCGATGTTTCGGCGCTCGTTACGACCGCCGACATTGTAGGTTTCGCCGATGCGTCCGCGCTCTGCAATGATGTCGAGCGCGCAAGCGTGATCCTCGACATAGAGCCAGTCACGTATGTTCGCGCCATTTCCATAAACCGGCAGTGGCTTGCCTTCCAGGGCGCTGAGGATCATCAGCGGTATCAGCTTCTCGGGAAAGTGATATGGACCGTAATTGTTGGAGCAGTTTGAGACGATGACCGGCAGGCCATAGGTGCGCATCCACGCCTTGGCCAAGTGGTCCGATGCCGCCTTCGAGGCAGAGTAGGGGGAGCTTGGATCGTACGGCGTTTCCTCGGAAAACAGGCCCTCATCGCCAAGCGATCCGTACACCTCATCGGTTGAAACATGGAGAAAGCGGAAAGCGTCTTTCTCGGACGCTGGAAGATCAGCCCAGTAACTCCGCGCCGCTTCCAGCATCGTAAACGTGCCGATGATGTTGGTGTCGATAAAATCCTGCGCGCCTGTGATCGAGCGATCTACATGGCTTTCAGCGGCCAGATGCATGATCCGATCCGGACGGAATGAGGTGATCGCCTCGGTCACTGCAGCGCGGTCGCAAATATCTGCCCGGAGGAAGCGATATCCTGAATGAGCTTCCACAGCCTTCAGCGAGGTTTCAGTGGCGGCATAGGTCAGCTTATCGATGTTGAGAACTTCGTAGCCCTTGACCGATATGAGGTGACGCACGACTGCGGAACCTATGAACCCGGCTCCGCCGGTTACGAGTATGCGCATTCCAGTCAGCTCCGAAGCAATGGCTTGGCGTTGTCGTTCACAGCATCGGGAGATGACTTCTTCCCGGCCGAAACGACTCAACGTTCATCATTTACGATATGTGAAGGAGTCGGGCATCGCGTCAAGGGCAGGTTGTTTCCTGTCCTTGTCCGACAGGATCGCCGAAGCGCTATCCACCGGCCACTTTATGCCGAGCACCGGGTCGTCCCATTTCAGCCCGCGATCTTCCGCAGCGCTGTAATATTCCGTAACCTTGTAGTTGATGACGGTGTTTGGGCTAAGGGTGCAGAAGCCATGGGCAAAGCCCGGTGGAATCCATAGCTGGTGATTGTTCTCTTCAGTCAGTTCGACAGCAACGTGATGGCCAAAGGTCGGCGATCCTTTTCTGATGTCCACCGCCACATCCAGCAGCGCGCCTGCCACGCATCGAACCAGTTTACCCTGCGCTTTCGGCTCCAACTGAAAGTGGAGGCCGCGAATGGTGCCTTTTTCGGCAGAAAAGGATTGATTGTCCTGAATGAAAGAATGTGGACCGACTGCAGCTTCGAAATAATCCTGCCGGAAAGTCTCCATGAAGTAGCCACGGGCATCGCCATGCCTCTTAGGCACGACAAGAAAGACGTCCAGAATTGCTGTTTCTTCGAAGCGCATATTTTCTCTTGTTTACTAAAACTGACGTTAATCTTCCTTACGGCGAAGGTGCCAGTATTACAAGGCGTTGCGCGGGACGATTGCGCTGTCCTGAATGCCGGATGAGCATTTCCAGGCAACGCTTGAAGTTACCCTAGTCTCAGCGAACAGCTCTGATCCAGCCTGCCACTGGCCGTCAAAGTATTCTGCCTCAGGCGTTTGTCAGGCTGCTTTGTTCCGTTCCGACGGTCATGACGTTACCGCGCCATGAAACGGAAGCGCCGACGAAGCTTTTGATCCAGATCGCTGGCAGCATGAGGTCCCTGATCATCATGGCGGGCAGGCTGCGCCAAGAGAGGCTCCATCCCATGAAAGCGGCGAGCAGGATTTCCGGGACGTACATCATGAAAAGGACGCCAAGAGCAGCGGCAAGAGCGCTCGCAGCACCAAGTTCGCTCACCACGATGGCGACTGTTGCCAGCAGGAGTGGCGGCATCGCCCCCACGAAAATTTCAGGAAGGAAATAGCTGGGAAAAGTGACGCGCCGCAGCCGCGCCCAGCGTGTCTGGCGCGACCAGATTTCGTTGAGGCGACGAGAGCCGAGAGGCTGTTCGAAAGGCGTGGAGACGAGATGAACGTGAAGACCGCTTGCGCGCACCAATTTGGTCGCGGCAGCATCCTCGGCAATCTCCGCGCCGAGAGCTTCTATGCCGCCTCTCTGGTCAAGAAAGGGCTTGTTCCAGAGCATGGTCTTGCCCTGGGCAAAGCCGCTTCCCAATGCTTCGGCAACATATTGATAGCGCGCCTGAAAGCTGTTGAGGAATGCGCACTCCACCGCAGACCACATATCCACGGCGCGCGAGCCGATTGGCGGAGAACAGACCAGCCCTGAATCATCCCGCCAAGCACCCATCAGGCTCACTATATAATCACCCGGCATGAGGACATTGGAATCCGCCAAAATGACCCAGTCATGGGTGGCGGAACGCCAGCCTTTAACGCAATTGTTGAGCTTAGGATTGGCGCTGACGCAATCATCCCCTACCAGAATTCTCGCTGAAATATCTGGGTTGGCTGCCATCTGTGCCTTGGCCTGATCGATCACTGGATCTGCACTGTCAGCAACGCAAAAGATGATTTCGTAGCTCGGCCATTCCAGCTGAAACGCACGAGACAATGTCAAGGACGTGAAATTCTCGACACCGCGAAGCGGTACGACAATCGAAACCGGAGGCTTTTCCCGCTGGAGAGCGTTGTCACGTGTCGGTCGCTTCAGCCTGTTTGCTGCAAGCAGAATACTACACCAATGAACGACGATAAGGAGAAGCGCAGAAAGGACGAGGACAGTTTCCATGCAATACCAACTCCGCGCTGGTGGTCAGCGATTCGCTGGCCCGGCTGCTGTTGGTCAAGCAACTATAGCCCGTTTATGACAGGCGAGTGTCATTTACGACAGTCCGTTGTAGTTGGGCTTCAACCGGCAAGGAAAGCGATGGTCAACGTAATCGATCACCGCGTTTCATCATGCCGATTATCAGCCGCTACTTGATCAAGGGCAGCAAACCGTCAATCGACTTCTTTGCGTCACCGTAGAACATCCGCGTATTGTCCTTGTAGAATAGCGGATTTTCGATGCCAGAATAGCCTGTGCCCTGACCGCGCTTGGATACGAAAACCTGGCGGGCCTTCCACACTTCCAGAACCGGCATGCCTGCGATGGGTGAGTTGGGGTCTTCCTGCGCCGCGGGGTTAACGATATCGTTGGAGCCGATGACGATGACGACATCGGTTTCCGGAAAGTCGTCATTGATTTCGTCCATTTCGAGAACGATGTCGTAAGGCACTTTGGCCTCGGCCAGAAGCACGTTCATATGACCGGGCAGGCGGCCCGCAACGGGGTGGATGGCGAAGCGAACAGTCTTGCCCGCTGCCCGCAGCTTGCGCGTCAGTTCTGAAACGGATTGCTGGGCTTGCGCCACCGCCATGCCGTAGCCGGGAACGATGACGACACTATCCGCATCGTTGAGCGCTGAGGCCACGCCATCGGCATCGATGGCAATCTGCTCACCGGAAATCTCCATCGCAGGGCCCGTCGTGCCGCCAAAGCCGCCGAGAATAACCGAGATGAAGGAGCGGTTCATCGCCTTGCACATGATGTAGGACAGGATCGCACCGGACGAGCCGACCAGTGCGCCGGTGACGATGAGGAGATCGTTACCGAGCGTAAAGCCGATGGCTGCTGCGGCCCAGCCGGAATAGCTGTTGAGCATCGACACCACCACCGGCATATCCGCGCCGCCAATGCCCATGATCAGATGGTATCCGATGAAGAGCGCCAGCAGCGTCATCAGCAGAAGCGTCCAGACACCAGCGCCATTGACGTACATCAGAAGCAGGGTAAGTGAGAGAATTGCCGCTCCGGCATTGAGGAAGTGTCCGCCCGGAAGCTTTGTCGCCTTGCCATCCAGCTTTCCGGCAACTTTGCCAAAGGCGACGACGGAGCCCGTGAAAGTCACCGCACCAATAAAGACGCCGAGGAAAACTTCGACCTTCATAATAGCGAGTTCAACCGGCGTCTTGTGGGCGAGGATTGCTGCAAAGCCGGAAAGAGCAGCCTTTGCCGTCTCGTCCATGGTTGCCACGTCCGCCGCTTCGATATGTGCATTGAAGCCGATGAAGACGGCGGCAAGGCCGACGAAGGAGTGCAGGGCTGCCACGAGCTGCGGCATTTCCGTCATCTGCACGCGGTTTGCAACATAATAGCCAAGGACGGATCCACCCGCGATCATCAAGAAGACGATGAAGCCGACGCCGACGCCTGGACCGAACACAGTTGCGATGACGGCGAGTGCCATGCCGACGATGCCGTACCACACGGCGCGCTTTGCGCTTTCCTGACCCGAAAGGCCACCGAGCGAGAGGATGAAAAGAACAGCGGCAGAGATGTAGGCTGCCGAAACGATACCAATTGTCATAGTGAACATCCCACCCGATCAGGACTTCTGGAACATGGCGAGCATGCGACGTGTGACAAGAAAGCCGCCGACGATGTTGATCGTAGCGAGCAGAACCGACAGCGCGGCTAACACGACGACGAGCCAGTTACCTGAGCCGATCTGAAGTAGCGCGCCAAGAATAACGATGCCTGAAATGGCGTTCGTCACGGCCATGAGCGGGGTGTGCAGTGAGTGAGAAACATTCCAGATGACCTGGAAACCGATGAAGCACGCCAGCACGAAGACCACAAAGTGGCTCATGAAGCTAGCCGGCGCCCACGCGCCGATGAGCAGCAGAAGTGCCGTGCCTACGGCAAGCAATATGCCCTGGTTCTTGGTTTGGGCTTTGAATGCTGCGATCTCCTGAGCACGCCTTTCCTCCGCGGTCAATTCCTTGATCTTTTCCTTTGGCTTTGCAGCGGCAATGGCCTGTATCTTCGGCGCTGGAGGTGGATAAGTGATTTCGCCTTGATAGGAAACTGTCGCGCCACGAATGACATCGTCTTCCATGTTATGGGCGATCACACCGTCCTTGGCGGGTGTCAGGTCACTGACCATGTGGCGTATGTTGGTGGCATAAAGGGTCGACGCCTGCGCGGCCATCCGACTGGGGAAATCCGTGTAGCCGATGACGACGACGCCGTTATCTGAAACGACGCGCTGATCTGCGACCGTCAGATCGCAGTTGCCGCCACGCTCTGCGGCGAGATCGATGATCACCGAGCCTGGCTTCATCATCTCAACCATATCGGCAAGCCAAAGCTTGGGAGCATCGCGACCCGGGATAAGTGCCGTTGTAATGACGATGTCGATCTCAGGTGCAAGCTCGCGGAACTTCGCCAATTGCTTTTCACGGAACTCCGGCGATGACGGTGCGGCGTAACCACCCGTTGCGGCTCCGTCTTGGCTCTGATCGGCAAAATCGAGGAATACGAATTCCGCACCCATGGACTCGATCTGCTCGGCCACTTCCGGGCGGACGTCGAAAGCATAGGTGATGGCACCAAGCGAGGTTGCCGTGCCGATCGCGGCAAGACCGGCCACACCTGCACCAATGACCAACACTTTGGCGGGCGGCACCTTGCCCGCAGCCGTGACCTGTCCGGTAAAGAAACGGCCGAAGTTGTTGCCAGCCTCGATGACTGCGCGATACCCGGCAATATTGGCCATGGACGACAAGGCATCCATCTTCTGCGCGCGCGAAATACGCGGCACCATATCCATGGCGATGACATTGGTTCCGAGCGCTTTTGCCTGCTCCAGCAGAGCCGCGTTCTGAGCAGGATAGAAAAAGGAAATCAGCGTCTTGGTAGTCGGCAACTGTGCAAGTTCCGATGGTTCGGGCGGACGCACTTTCGCGACGACGTCTGCCTCGGCGTAAAGCTGAGCGGCGTTCTCCACCACAGAAACACCTGCCGCACGATATGCATCGTCGGAGAATCCGGCTGCACGACCTGCCCCTGTTTCGATAAGACAAGCGTGACCAAGTTTTTGCAGTTGTGACGCGCTGTCCGGCGTCAGAGCGACACGTGCCTCTCCCGCGTAAATTTCTTTCGGCGATCCAATCTTCATCATTGAGCCTTATAATGATCGCGCATTCGCCGCTCCTCCGACCTGCGATGCGCTAGTGTCCCTCGAAGCAATCAAACAGCAGAACAACACGCCGCAATTGCCTTCGCCAAGAACTAACGTGCGATCTATTTCAGAATCAAGTGCAGAAGATCTTCAAAAAGAAGCAATGTCGCTCCGCGACCGGCAGGCAAATCCCGCGAACTCGAATTGTGTTTCGGTTTCCGAACTTGGGCTCAGCTTCTCCCAAGCTTGCCTAGCCTACCGACCGATGACATTTCCTGTTTGAAATGGGAGATTTTCGGTCCTCGAATGGTGCGGTAGCGGGCAGCGATGAGGTTATAGGCACCAAACGCTGCGAGGCCTATCGCGACGATGGTGTAGAGTGCCGAGCCGAAGGGAAGCTGGTGCAGCCATTCGAGTGCATCTGCCATGCTGCCAGCCTGCTGCGGGTCGACACGATAACCTGCATAGGTAAAAAGCACGCCGGTAATACCAAATACGACGCCGCGCGCGACGAGACCATACATGCAAAGGTAAGTCAGAAAACTATTACCCTGGGGAACCGTCACATACTTTTCGAATTTTCTTTTTACCCCTTTCATTGCGGTGACGCCGCCGCCCACGATGAAGCCAAGCCCCACCATGATCGCCAGATAGGAGCCAAACGGCTGAGACATGATCCAGCCAGCCAGTCCTTTTTCGCCCGAACCGCTTTCACCGCCGCTCTGGTGGAAGGCTAGTCCCAATGCATAACTAGCGAGACCGACATAGGTTATCGCGCTGCCCAAAAGGGCGCTGCGGATAAGTATTGCTTTTCCGTCACGGCCATGTCCATCGGCATCCGCGAGCGATTGTGCGATGCGCCAGGCGACAAACCCGAGAAGGCCGAAACCGATCAGCCCCACCCATACGCGTCCGAGTGGCTGATCAAGGAGGTAGGAAACGGCAGATTTTGTCTCCGGCGTGCTACCTGATACCCCGGAAAACAAGGCCAACCCTGCTATCAGCACGAACACTACGCCTCTCGCAGCATAGCCCGCCTTGGCCAACAATTCGAACCTGAATCTCGTAGGCATCGTGCCCCCTCTCATACGCAAAAAACTGTCTTGATTAACGGCTCAGACCCCAAAGATATCCAACAAGGGCAGCAAGACCGACTGCAGGCAGCGGGTGTTTCCTGACACGATAAGCGAGATTATGCCGTACCGATCGAATTTCCGTTCGGGCAATTTGCCCGGATGCGGACGCCAACTCCTGAGCGGAGGTAAGCAGCGACTTGACTTCGGCGCGCATGGCCTTGATCTCATCTATCGAATATTCTTTCTCGTCCGTCGCGTGCCTGGCTCTTACCGCTTCCAGAGCCTCATCAACCTTCGGCATTGGCGCATCTTCGCTCTGCACGTCGTGATTAGTAGTAGTTGTTGCGGTTGTGGTAGACGCCTGCGAAACTGGGTCAGACGCCGGGAAGGTGTCCTTCAAGGCTTCTTCGAGAGGAGCGTCATCGGTTCGCTGGCGCGCCTGCTCATGATGCAGCGAGGAGACAGCAGGCGAGGGGGATTGCGATGCAGACATGTTCGTAACTCCGTCTTGTTCGTTCGTCCGGTAAACAAGCCAACGTGGTCGGAGTTCCGGACCCCTACCGATAACCGAAACTATCTTTGATAGATCAGATCTGTGTTGATTTTATCGTATCGGGCGGAATGGAGCCGGAGATCACTCCCCGTCGCAAACCTGTACGACCATGCTCTACTTCCACAACTGTGTAGGCTTTCTCATCCCGAAACATGCTGGCGAACGTCGTGGAGACGTCCTCGGCGGGCAGTGCATCAACGTCAGTAAAGTCCACCTCGGCGCCTGCTGCCACTATCCGCGCGTCACCTGTCGTCCGCGCCGCGACAATGACTTCTTGCCACAAAGGCGATTTATCCCGGCGCGGATCATCTTCTCGAGCGACGGGGATCAAGCGATAGATGTTGAGTATCTCTCCAGGCTCCGTTGCGGTTGCGATGGCGTCCGCATCTTCCCGCTGTGCCCGGCTTTCCACCGAGTTATTTCCCGTGACGAGACCGAGATCCGTTCTCACAGGCATATTGTCGGCAATAGTCTTGTCGTTCTGCATGATGTTTCCAACCTCTCTAAAGAAAGAGGAACCGCTGGTCTCAACAAGCGGTTCCATCGGCTAACGAGATCAGATCATCAATTCGCCGCCAGTGACGGGAACGACTGCCCCGGTCATGTAGCTGCCAAGATCCGACGCCAGCAGAACGTAGGCACCTGCGAGCTCTGCCGGTTGACCTGCTCGTCCTATCAATGTCTGCTTGCCGAAATTCTTCGTCTTTTCGGCAGGCATGGTCGAAGGGATGAGGGGCGTCCATATCGGCCCCGGCGCGACCGCGTTGACCCTGATGCCCTTGTCCGCCAACATTTCCGCAAGACCGGCCGTAAAGTTCAAGATCGCGCCCTTGGTGGAAGCATACGCCAACAATTGCGGTGAAGGCTTTCGAGACTGGATGGACGCTGTGTTGATGATAGAGCTGCCGGCGCTCATATGCGGCACCGCAGCTTTCGAAATGAAAAACGGCGCATAGATATTTGTTTTGAAAGTCTCGTTCCATTCTTGCGAAGAAATGTCTCCGATGTCGGCATAGGTCCGCTGGAAAGCAGCATTATTCACTAGCACATCGATCCGCCCGAAAGCCTGTACCGTTTGCTCCACCAGTGCCTTACAGTGATCTTCTGATGTGATGTCTCCGGAAACCGCGATCGCCTTGCGCCCGGCATCCTCCACCCATTTGACCGTATCCTTGGCGTCCTCGTCTTCGTTGAGGTAAGAAATAACGACATCCGCACCTTCGCGCGCAAAGGCAATTGCGACAGCTTTGCCAATTCCAGAATCGGCACCGGTAATAAGCGCAACCTTTCCCTCAAGTCTGCCCGCTCCCTTATAGGAGCCCTCACCATGGTCGGGCCTTGGCTGCATCTGTGCAGTGGTGCCCGGTGGCGGAAACTTTTCGTCTGAGTAAGGCGGCGCGGGGCGGCGAACGTCATCGGTCATCTTCAGCTCCTGTTGTGGTTGTTAGACGTCCAACAGCGCTGACTGACGAGAGTTCCTCATTTTATTGCAAAAGGGGTCGATCCGGCATATGGCAAGATCGACCCTATATCCGTCTTATCGCGATTTTTTGTACAGCTTTTCAGCAATCTCGAACATCTCTTCCGGTGAGTAGTCCGGCGTGAAAGCGGAAGGCACACCGACGAGCTGATGAATTTTTCCGCCCTCCGGCATTCCCTCTACCACTTCGAGATTACCCGGAGGATCACCCGGCAGAGCGACTTCGTCGTTGCTCCAGATGCCTGCCATTTCCTTGTAGTCC
This sequence comes from Agrobacterium larrymoorei, assembly GCF_013322225.1. Taxonomy (GTDB): domain Bacteria; phylum Pseudomonadota; class Alphaproteobacteria; order Rhizobiales; family Rhizobiaceae; genus Agrobacterium; species Agrobacterium larrymoorei_A. The sequence continues at coordinate 71,997 of NZ_JAAMFB010000023.1, read as the reverse complement.
TTCGGGCTCCAGGTTTAGAGGCGGCGGTGGGAGCCTTCATCGAGATATTGCTGACACTCCGGAATATTCGCGAGTGGAATGTTGGGGCAGGGCAGAAACTTCTCGATTTCTACGCCTGTGATTTTCTTTAGGGCCAGGGCATATGCATGTGCATGGACGGAGCCCCGGACGAGTAAATAACCGCAAACGGCACGTCCGGTCGGATCTGTCCGTTTCATAGACACGAAGCTTGTGCAGGCGCGCGCCACATTCCAGGTGGAAATTGTGCAGGAGATCGAGCACAACATTTCCCGTCGTGGTGATGAAATCATCGTTCGAGGATGCGCCATTGCTGTTGACTGGCATCGCGCCACCAGCACCTGACAGGAAGCTTGCTGCAAGTCGAATGTCTTTCATGTCCTCAAAAGGACCACCGGAGATATCGCCGCCATCTCCAACGTCGCCGTCTGGCTGATCGGGTCCGTTTGCGAGCATGGCGACGCCGTTACTTACGAGTTCGACATGGCCAAGCTCTTCCGCCGTTATGCTGGCAACCAAGGCTGTAGAAAGGGCGAAGTTTGGATTTGGAGCGAAAATTGAAGCTTTGAAACATGTAATTTCCAAGCGTGGACATTTCACCGTACTTCCCGCCGAGCAATTCTTGCAGCGCTGCCGCGGCGTTGGGGTCGGCGGCTTTCGGCGGGGGAAGTTCGGCCTGCAGCTGATCGATACGCATGAACATGAGACGCTCCTGTTTGTTGGGGAGCAAGTCCGAACAAGCGATGTGCGGCTAAGTTCCGCATCTGCTGCAATGGTGTGAGGATCGGGCCTAAATCTGGCCGCTCATGATCCGCTGATATTCCGCTTCGGGGCGTCCATATGCATCACGGGCGAAGTTGATAAGCGCCGCTCGATCCCGAACCACCACCTTGCCTCTTAGTGACCTGATCAGCCCCTCTCCTTCGAGAACATGGAGCGCTGTCGTGACGCTCGGGCGCCGGACGCCGAGCAGGACGGCCATCAACTCGTGAGTCATGGCCATTTCTTCCGTTCTGGAGCGATCCTGGCACATGAGTAGCCAGCGAGCCAGACGAACGCTGATATCGTGCAGCGCATTCGACACGGCCGTGTGCGCCAGTTGAACCGAAAAGCATTCCATGGACCTGTTCATGATGACGCTGAAGGGCTTGCTCTGGTCCAGCAAAGTCCGAAATGCGTCAAAGCTGATTTGGTAGCCCTCTGCGTCAAGCTGTACCGCGACATCATGGGAACTAATGCGCGATCCTGTGATTGCAGATGTTGGGATATAGCCGTCAAAACCGAAAATACCCGCTTCAGCACGTCGGCCCTGAGGCGTCGTTATGACCACCGAGCCAATGCCCGATGTGAGAAAATATACCGCATCGATAGGTTGGTCCCGGTTGGCGAGCACCGTGCCTTTCGGCAGCACGACATATTCCAGATGGGGCGCGATCAAGGCAAAATCGGAGCCTGAAAGCATCCGAAGCAGATTGTTTGCAGGAGGTGAATTAAGTTTGCCATGCATAGATGTTTCTCCATCGCAATCTGGTAGCTGCATCGTCGTGGTCTTGCGCCAATTAGGCTTTTGCTGTGACATTTCAATACGTGGAAGAGCGGAAATTCGTTCCATTCGGCCGTGTCATAATGCTGAATGGTTCACTGGAATCTGTTCGAGAGGATGTCTTTTCAACTCACCAAATCGTCCTGTGGCGAAGAGTACTGTTATCAATTTAACATACAGCGAAACAGGTAAGCGCTGAACCGACGATCCTCACAATCTGGTACGGAATGTCGGTCTGTCTTCTGTGATTGGCTCGCGAGTTCCTGCGACGAAGCGCTAGGGGCAAGCAGATCCACAATCGCGCGCGATTGTTCCGAAAAGGTTGAAGCGGGATGTGTCGAAGAGTTCGCGCTTATAACGAAGTGTTATCCCTTCAAACGAAAGTTCGAACTCGCGGCCTTCCGCTAGTGTTGCGTCCATCTGGCGGATCGGTGTCTGCTCACCCACAAGCATGTAAACGAGGTTGGCGGCGCGTTTTCCAAGAACTTGTCGGGATAATAGTGATCCGAAATTCAGTTTTAATCTGAAGTTTTTCCATTGCCCTGGTTCGAAGCCACGTATCTGGATAAAAAGCGACGGTGCATGTCCCGTTTCAGGATATTCGAGCAAATAGGTGCACTCCCACTCGCCATTGTCCTTGGAGCTGAAACTTGGAAGGCTTTTTGACGAGAGGTCGGCTATTGCTCGGCAACGCGTGGCGTCGAATTTGTGCGCATTCGAAAGCGTGGAAGTTGTAGGCCCGTTGGCACTAGGCTGCGCATTGCCGCTCGTCGGCGCGACGATGATCGTTCCCATAAGCGTCAGAATAAAAAGATAAACAACGGACATGATGGCGGCAGCTACCTGATTTCAAGGCGACATTACCGACACTGAATTCAATCGCAAGATTATTCGTCCGGGCGGAAGCGCTTTGCAAGTGTAGGGCCAATTTACAGACATGATGAGATAGGTCATCCTGCATGGCATCAAGGCTTGGTGAGGCTTTGCCTTGATCGCCGCCATGGGAGGTCTCGATGTCGTTTTTTGACGAAGAGAAAAGCGTGCAAACCTATCCATCACGCATGCGCATATTGCATTGGCTTATTGCATTACTGGTTCTTGCAACATGGCCCCTTGGTCTGATGATTGGTTTTGCAAAAGACGACGTGAAACTGGATTTTTATCTTGTGCACGAAAGTCTCGGCTTTCTGGTTCTGTGGCTGATGCTGCTTCGCGTCGGAGTGCGCCTGACGGCTTCCGTGCCGATTATCGATGGCTCGCCTGCTGAGCGTCTTGCTGCGGGGATCGTTCACGGCCTTCTATACATGTTTCTTATCCTCATGCCTGTTACGGGGTTTCTCGCGACGAACGCGCATGGCTTCCCGCTACAGTGGTTCGGTTTGGTCCCGGTTTGGAGCCCAATCGGAAAGTCGCCAGATTTTGCGCCGCTTCTGTCTGCGATACACGGTTGGAGCGCATGGATCGTTTTGGGATTATTCGCGTTACATATCGCGGCGGTACTATTTCATCACGTCATTCGTCGAGACCGCACACTTTTTCGAATGCTGTAAGCTGTGACAGGGACGTCGATGCGTAACATTCACATGAGCGAGACGCTCTGGACAAGACTGCTTTCGGTCCGCAACGGACAAAAGCTCCAAGAGAATGAAACAGACTCCGCCATCTTGCTTTATGGGCCGATTGCGTCAGCCCGGAAAAGTTTCGTTCTGGCTCAGGTTGGCCAGTCGCTCGATGGGAGGGTTGCCACTCCAGCGGGGGATGCGCGGGATATCTCAGGGCCGGATGGCATTGCTCACCTTCATCGCTGCCGAGCATTGGTCGATGCCGTCATCGTAGGAGTGGGTACCGTCAAGAACGATGATCCCCGTCTCTCCGTGCGCGAGGTTGCCGGACCTAGCCCGGTTCGCGTCGTGATCGACTGTCGTGGCGAATTGACGGGTACCGAAAGCCTTTTCCACGACAACGGAATGCCGGTGATCGTCATTCAAGGGAATGATGCTCCCGTCAGGCAATACAATGCAGAGACTGTGAGGCTTTGCCGTGGTGAAAGCGGAATAGACCCGAAAGATATCTTAGCGTGTTTGGAGGAGCGTGGGCTGGCCAAGCTGCTCGTGGAGGGAGGCGCTAGAACCATTTCGAGATTTATAGAGGCTGATCTGGTCGATCATCTTCATGTTGCAATCGCCCCACTCATTATCGGCTCTGGTCCCTCTGGTATAACATTGCCGCCAATCTCCGAACTATGCAACGCGCACCGTCCAGCGGCGGAAGTGTACACGCTTGGGACGGACATTCTATTCGATTGTCGATTGAAAGCAGAAACTGCTTCAACGGCGCGGAAGGGAGAGCAGGTCCGTGTGACCGACAGTGCAGATGCTGCTTTCCACGCCTATGTGTGAAAGCCTGAAATCAAGCCACCCTTCGAAATCTTTGTCTGAGAGGCGCCCCACTTCTTTCAACGGTGTTCTCAGCCCGTTCAGGAACGCGGATTGCAACTCTCTTGTGCCGCCATCCATTCTCCAGGGACTGTCTCCGGTGAAGCACTCAAACCCATTGGCCTTGCAGGTCTCCACAAGATAGTCGGTGGCTTTTGGTCCCAACGCCGGGCCAAAGCCCTTGTTGGAGACTTGATGCTGGTTGAAGTCCTTTACAACCTCTTCGTCAAGCGGATGCGAAATCGTCCACTCCATGGTGCCGTTGTAATTTAGCGCCGCGTATAGGGCATTTCCGTTCCGTGCCAATGTCTTCACAAAGGCGGCGCAAAATTCGGCTGAACACAGGTCGAAGAGAGCAGATGCCGTTACGGCGCTCACCCGATCCAATAGACGGTCATCGAAATCGTTGAGGTCCTGTTGATGAAACTCGACAAGTGCAGACGGGTTGATACGGCGGCGGGCCTCTTCCAATAATACCGCATCGTAATCGACAAGCCGCCAGCGAGTGTCTGGCGAGAGGCGCGTTGAAAGTGTCCGGTAAGTAGAGCCCGTTCCACTACCGATATCAAGAACGGTGTTTGGCACGTCCGCGCTTTCCAGAAACGATACGAATTCGCCCGCAACCGTTTCTGATCGCGCCGCACGATCCACCGGCTCTCGTAGCGCCAGCCAATTTTTGTCGAAACCACTCATGACAAATTGCTCAATGCTTGTGAAATGATGAGGGAAGTGTCTTCCCAGTCTGGTAGGCGCGCTCCGGCTGCCCGGGATGCCTGCGAACACTTATGGCGATAATCCCTGTCTGTAAGAAGTTTGCGGAGTGCCGAGGCAAACGCATCGACATCGTCAACGGCTACAAGCATCCCGGCTCCAGCTGGAACCACATCAGGTACAGCGCCCGCGCGACAGGCTACGATCGGCAGGCCGTGGACAAGCGCTTCGGCAAAAACCATTCCGTAGCCCTCATACCTGCTGGCCAGCGCAAAAACATCCGCTTTGGCAAAGAATTGACCAACGTCACTAATCTCACCTGCAAGCGTCAATCTGGTGCCGAGCCCAAGGTCACAAATCTGCTGCTTTAGCTCGTTGGCAGTCGTCGGGTCCAGGTCTGGGCTTCCTACTATCGTCGCCTGCCATTCCAGATCTGCTATCGTCGCCAGTGCCGCGATCAGTATGTCGTGGCCTTTGCGTTTGGTAAGCGAACCTACGGAAAGAATCTGTGGAGTTGCTGTGGTGCTATTTCTGGCACCTGTTGTCTTACTCGTACCGGGAGGCGCAACCGTCACATCCGCTTCGTTGAGCTGGTAATGGGCGAGAAGCTCGGCGGCGGTCGATGCCGAGGTGACGATAGTGTGTCTGACAGATTTGAGGGCACTGATCTCGCTTCTTCTTAAGCGCGCCTGCTCCGCCTCAGACAGCCCGGTCTCAAGTGCAAGCGGATGATGGACCAGAGCGATGATCCTGAGACGATCCGCCTCTGTTTGCGCCCATTCATCCATGACACCAAACGCGAGGCCGTCGATGATGACGAGGCTGCGGTCAGGCAGAGCGGATAACAGTTCACCTGCCTTTTGCAGAACATTGGCATCGGGTAAAGGAAAGCCGTCTCCGAGCGGAATGAGGGTTACGTTCCATCCAAGACTTCTCAAGCCCTCGATGATCTTTCGATCATAGCCATATCCACCCGTCTTGAGGTCGAGGTCGCCAGGGTAGGCGAAGAAAAGATCGCCACTCAAAGATCGGCCTCATACCATCCGCGCGCGGCGTGGGACTCGTGCAACATGACTTTCAATCTGCAGATCCGGTGTCCGCCTTCACCGAGTTTTCCTGCCAAAACCGCTCCAGCCAGCTCATCGAAGATATGTTTGGCTATAACTTCAGTCGTACTGACTTTGCCCTTGAAGGCGTCCACCTCGTCCAAATTCTTGTAGTTGAGTGGCTTTAGAACCTCGGACAAAACCGAGGTCGCCGCGCCGATATCGACAGCAAGACCGTTCTCATCCACCTCTTTCGTAAAAAAAGCCGCATCGACGACAAAGGTTGCGCCGTGCATGCCCTGTGCGGGACCGAAAACCGGGCGAGGAAGACTGTGGGCGATCATGATGTGGTCTCTCACCTCGACTGCAAACATTGGCTCTCCTTCACGGGTAGTAGACACGATGACAAAGCGTATCCTGATCATTCAAAATACGTGGATAGTCTTCCGGCAGATCAGTGAATTTCGTTTCGCCTGATATGAGATTATCGAGCCTTGGATCGAGCAGAAGCTCCAGCGCCTTCGACATGCGCCGTCGAAAACTCCAGCGATGCGACCGATCGGCGGGAACCGAGCCGACTTGCGAACTGACGATGGATAGTCGCCGGGAGTGGAACGCGCCGCCGAGTGGTATGGTAGCGTTCCGATCACCGTACCAGCTTGCTTCCACGATTTTCGCCTCAAAAGCCGCGCATGAAATCGCCGTGGTCAATGCTTCGGGAGAGGCGGACGCATTGATGAGGATATCGAATTCTCCGCCAAGGTCGTTGGGCTCTGCAAATGAAAGACCTAATGCTTCGACATGCCGTCGCCGCCTCGGATTGTTGTCCACGATAACCGTATCCGTGCCTGCAATTCTGCTGGAGATATTGGCAACAAGACTACCGACGACGCCAGCGCCGAACACCGCCACCTTATCGCCGGGCTGTATGTTGGCGTCCCATACGATGTTCAGTGCAGTCTCCATATTCGCTGCCAAAACCGCTCTCTCTGGAGGCAGTTCGGAAGGGAGCGGATGGACCTGTTCCGCACCGACGACGAAGCGATCCTGATGGGGATGGAGACAAAAGACCTTCCTGCCTTTGATATCGTCAGGCCCGCTCTCAACGGTTCCTACCGATGCGTAGCCGTATTTTACCGGGAAGGGAAAATCGCCCTCCATATTTGGCCCACGCATACGGGCATATTCGCTCGCTGGCACGCGCCCCTGCAGGACGGTTGCTTCAGTGCCTCGGCTGATCCCGCTATACTCGTTGCGCACCAGAACCTCGCCGTTACGGGGTGCAGCCAGCTCGCCGCTTCTGATTGCGCATGCGTTCTCACGCTCGATCCACAGTGCTGCCGATGAAAGGGATGATGGGCTGCCGGAAGGGTGTGACAAAGTCGATCCTATTAAATGCGCGTTCAATGGAGCGTATTGCCTTCAAGAGCGTTTTGTTCCGTAGAAGTAATGAAAACATTTCTTCTTCGAAGGAAATCCGTCTGGACATTTCTTCGTAAAAACAAAAACAATAAGGGAGAGTATGTCAGATGTCGCTTGCAAGCCAGTCGTCCTTCCAGTTTACAACACCAGAAATCGAAGTTGAGCGCGCCGTCTCAGAACTCCGCTACGGACGGCCTGTTTTGGTTTGTGAGCAGTTCCGTAAATATGCATTCATCGCATTGGATGCGGTTACGCCCTCAATTTACGATCAGTTTGCTGCGGTAACGAACAATCGGCATTCGCTTCTATTGACTGCACCCCGTGCTACCCGCCTTGGTATTGCTGGTGAAAAGGACATCCTTGTCCCGCTGCGGGATGTGTCCTTCGATCAAGCCTCGAGATGGTCATATGTTCTCGGCGCGAGCACTCCAGCCGAATGGTCACAGGCAGACGATCTGGCCGCCAGCACTGCCGAGCTCGCGCGAATTGCACTTTTGTTACCTGCGACCGTTATTGCAGACGTATCCGAAGTCGCCTCCCGGTTCAGCGGGTGCTGCGAAATCTCAGCGTCGAGGCTTAAAGGTGCAGACGTGGCCCGGCAGCATTTCGAAAAGATCGTCAGTACCAAGGTCCCACTCAAGGATCTTGGTAACGCGCAGTTCGCGGTATTTCGCGGCGGCCTTGCCCAAAAAGACCAGGTTGCCATCATAGTAGGTGAGCCGGATTTTTCCCGCACCGTGCCTATTCGTATCCATTCCTCCTGTCTGACCGGCGATCTTTGTGGGTCCCTGAAATGCGATTGTGGTGATCAGCTACGAAACGGTCTGGCATTGTTGAAACAGGCAGGTGGTGGCGTTCTTCTTTATCTGGACCAGGAAGGACGCGGCACCGGAATCGGTGCGAAGATGCGTGCCTACGGCTATCAGCATCAAGGACTGGACACGATTGATGCCGATGCGGAGCTTGGGCTTACGGAAGATCACAGGCGATACGAGGCGGCTGTGGCACTGTTGCGGATGCTGAACATATCAAAGGTCGCAGTCTACACCAATAATCCAACAAAAATCGCAGCTCTTCGAAAAGGCGGCATCGAAGTCGATGCGCGCAGCCCGGTCACTGGCACTGTTACGGTGGAGAACCAGAATTACCTGCGAACGAAAACGCTTCGAGCCGGTCACATGATGGATATGAGTACTTTGGTCGCTGCGGAATAACGGAGCGATTGCGATGGCAATTATCAATGGTGAAACGACCGATCTGCAAGCGACCAGAGGGCTTTTGCTGAAAAATACCTTGCTGAGCTTGTGTAGCTTCATGGCGGGTACTTTTGTTGTCGCGCTTGCCATTCGCGTGGAAATGGAGTTGGGCTGGAGCTTCGTTGCATCTGCGGTCGCATCACTTGCCGCCATTTTCGCCTTCGTTCTCTACCTGCTTCCATTTCATCCGCACAGGAAGTTTGGCTATGCAAACATCGTTACGGCCTTCCGTGCATCGCTCGTAAGTCTTACAGCCGCCGCGGTCATTTCGTTTGAGAGCTTCCATCATGTGGATGCCGTACTTTGGGTCCTTGTTGGGGGAGTTGCAGTCGCGCTGGCGCTGGATGGTATCGATGGCTATCTCGCACGCAAATATCGTCAGGAATCCCAACTCGGCGCTCGCTTTGACATGGAGGTGGACGCTTACCTCATCCTTATTCTTTCGGTTGCCGCAGCGATGCTCGACAAGGCCGGTGCCTGGGTGCTGCTGGTTGGCTTGATGCGCTACGGCTTTGTGGCAATCGGCTGGCTTTTGCCAAGCCTGCAAGGAGAGCTCCCACCATCCATGCGCAGAAAGGTGATATGCGTCGTTCAAGGCGTGTCTTTATGCTTTATCCTCATGCCATGGATCGATCCTCCCTTATCCGAGATCGTCGCCGGCCTGGCTCTTGGGTCACTGATTTTCTCATTCTTGGTTGATGCGGCCTACCTTCTTACCAGCCGGGTGCAGGAATGAAGTGGACCGATAGGCTTGAAAGCGCCGTTGGTCTGACGCGCTCGCTTATCATTTACTACGGGCAACCATGGCGACGGGCCGCGCTCAGACGTTTTTATGGTTCTCTCATCGAGCCCGGCGATCTGGTTTTCGATATCGGTGCTCATGTCGGGAGCCGAAGCAGAACGCTGCTGGATATCGGAGCCCGGGTCGTTGCCGCAGAACCACAGCCCGTCTTCGCCAATCTGCTCGAATACTGGCAAGGTGGGCAGCTTCAGGGTTTGGAGAGGGTGGCCGTCGGGGGGTCTGTTGGGGAAGTCGAGCTCTATGTTTCCCGCCTTCATCCAACCGTAACCAGCGTTTCGAGCGAATTCGTACAGTCAGTGGGCAACACAAACGGATTTCGTTCGGTTTCATGGGATCAGAAATTGCGCGTGCCTATGACGACACTCGATGTCCTCATCACCAAATACGGACGACCGGCTTTCTGTAAGATCGATGTGGAAGGAGCCGAAGGTGAAGTGCTCGCAGGGTTGTCGAGCACCATTCCACTTGTCGCTTTCGAATATATTCCTGCGATGCAGTCCGTCACGCGAGCCAGCATAGACATGTTGCTTGCGCTTGGTGACTACGAGTTCAATCGCGTCAGCGGCGAAACCCATCTTTTTGCTTCTGAGCAATGGATGTCGGGTCAGGAGATGATATCGGAGTTGGCTCTAATGTCGCTCGACGACCCATCAGGAGATATCTACGCACGGCTAAAGCAGGTCATATGAAAAAGGATTTATCTATCTGTTTTCGAGTGCCTTTATTGCGAGACAGCTGCATTTTACCAGGCATTTTTTAGAAACGATGGCTGATTTCTCAAACCGCCCGTGTTTTCCTCCTAAGTGCGTCAAAGGCGAGTATCACCAGGCCCGGTGACGCGCCCACCAGAGAAAGCCAGCCATAGGTTATACTGGCGGCCAAACCCTCCGCAGCCGTCGCGCCCAGCATGGGCCAAAGCGCCATCGCTGCTGCCTCTCTCGTCCCCCAGCCTCCGAAACCAACGGGTATCAAGATGGCTGTCAGGCAGAAGGGAATGATTGTGATCATCGCAACCAATGGCAGTTGGGAACCAGTGGCATTTGCGGCGATGAAGAAAACGCCGATGTAGCACGCAAGAATAGATGCGCTCAGGCACAACTGAACGATCCAGGCTTTGCGGCTGATAAAGGCATCAAATATCTCACCTGATAGCACGGCCCAAGCTTTAAATTTTCGAGACAGCACGACGAAGAACAAGATTGTCAGAGCAGAAAAAACGACGCCGACAACTAATAGGATCGCGATTGAAGTGATGGGTGAGGATGCGACCATACTGGGGTAGATAAACAACCCGATGATTGACACGAGGAAGAATGCGATCTGGCCAGATGCACGCTCGAAAACGATGGCTTTTGTCGGTTGCTTCCAGCCCCCGCTGTCTACGGAGCGCATTCTCCATGCGCGTATGACATCGCCACCGATGCCTCCGGGGAGGGTTTGGTTGAGAATACTGGCCACATAATATTCGCGGATAGTCGTTCCCACCGCGATATTTGTGCCCAATCTACCTGATGTAAAACGCCAGCGAATGGCCGACAGGATGATTTGTACCTGCACCAGTACAAGCGACAGAACTATCGCCGGTAAGGATATGTTTGTCAGGGATTGAAACAGGTTGGCGTGATCAGTGTGCCACAGCAGCCAGACGAGAAAAGTCAGGCATAAGAAGGATAAAAATATTCGGAGTGCTGACGAAGACCGAATTTCCATTATGATGTGCTTTACGTAATCGGCAGATCGCCACGGCGGAAAATTATCTGTTTTCGAGAGCGTAGTTTGTGTCAACGAGTTGGGTAGGGGAAGGTTGCCTACCGACGCGTCGAATGGGCATGGTTCGATAATATTACATCACATGAAGATATATTTTGTGAGGTTGATTCCGACTTGGCAACCTGAAGTATTACTAGTGTTTTCAAAAATTCATGAAATCGTCCGAAAGAGCTAGTTCGTAAGGGTTATTTTTCTGCGGTTGGCATTTAATCATTAGACGGTAAATCCAGCTGTTCTTAGCTATAAGTAATTATGTATTTATTTCTTCGCTCTTGTAAATTTACCTTAAAGTTATTTTGGATTAGATACACCCTGTCTAGATTGTAGAAGGTTAAATCCGGTATTATTGTCTCCTAATATTTGTGGGGGAGACAATTTCATGGCTGTTTCAGTTGCTTTTGTCGATGATCATCCGATTCTGCTTGATGGTCTCGTTAGTCTTTACTCTAGCAAGCAGGACCTCTCCATTGTCGGCAAGGGTCATAATGCCGTCGACGCGATAAAGATCGCGGAAGAATTCGCACCTGACGTTATCGTCGTCGATTTAAGTATGCCGGGTGACTCGTTGGCTGCCGTTGAAGTCATCACGCGCACCATGTCAAACACGCGCGTCGTTATCTTCACTGCCACCTCGAGCATAGAGACAGCCGTGAAGGCACTGAATTGCGGGGTTTCGGGATATGTGCTGAAGGGTAGCTCGGCACTTGATTTGTACGAGGCCATTATCGCTGCCCATAACGGCGAAACCTATATGACGCCCGGATTTGCAACCAAGGTCATCATGTCGATGAAGACTGCGGAACTACAACAAAAAGCGCTGCAGACAAAGCGGTTGAGTGCGCGAGAGGAGCAGATCGTCTATCACCTCATGCGCGGTCTTACGAACCGTGAAATTGCCGAAAGTTTGAATATCAGCGAGAAGACCGTCAAGCATTACATGACCATCCTCATGCAGAAGCTCGATGTACGAAATCGTGTTGAGGCTGTCCTAGCAGCACAGAAAATCCACGCTCCGCGTGAGCTTTACAACTAATTCCGTCCGAATTTGCGAGGTGCATGGATTTGAATATCATCTGACGTATTACTCGGCGCAGAGCTGGTTTACGGGCATGATCGCAACAACAACGGTGCCTCTCTTGCGTTTGATGCTCCGCATGCGCCCTCCGAAGGAACTGATGCGGCGTTTCTGGCTGATTTTCCCGAGTTTTATCCGCGCGGCTTCTCTGGCATCCGGCAAGGTTACGTATCCTCCAATGTCTGCAACGAGTATTGTCAGTTTTCCTTTGGAAACTCTGTATCTCACCTTTTGCAAATTTCCGGTGGCATGCCGGAATGAATTCATCAAACCTTCCTGAATGAAGCGATATACGCAGACATTGAGGTGCGGCATGTATATTTTTTCTTTTACATTTCCGTCCATTTCAACCGTGTTCGCGGTCAGATCGCTATAGCGCGCTACGGCGAAATGGATTGTCTCTTCGAGACTCATGTCGTCAAGTTCAGGCAGTGCGAGGCCCGATGATATCTTTCTCAAATCAGAGAGGACGGTCGACACGAAGCCGAGAAGCTTTTCGAGATCGGCGTTTTCCTGATCGCTTCTGCCGTGCCGCTGCGCCAGCATGTCGCTCAGTCTGAGATTGATGAGCGTCAGAACCTGTACGGGTCCGTCGTGAAGATCGTTTCCAATCTGGTCGAGAACCTTCTCGTTGAGTTTTCCTGCCTCAAGACGTGCGAAATCCGCTGCCTTTCGCAAATTGCTGTTTTGCGCCCACAGATCCATGGCATTGCGGAGATTGGTTTCGATTGAGCGTCGTTGTCGGTCGATGAGCTTACTTGCCATCAATATGATGAGGTAAAGCATCACCAGCAACGGCACTGTGATTCCGACGATGATCAGTACCGTGCCGCGCCGGACTGATCGCAACTCCCCGACGAGATAATCCGGTTCCTGGTAAAACTCACCAACGAGAATGACCTTGCCAGCACTGTCGCGTAACAGCGGTGCGTAGACTTCAATCAGCTGGTCCTCTTGCTCCCTGTCGCTGTAACGATGTTTATCGTCTTCGGCGCGAGATACGACGATCTCTCCGGCGAGTGCAGCGTTCAGTTCTTCGAATACCTTTGGCTCGCCGATATCCGGTGCGTCGGTCGAATAAAACAGACTGCCATCAGGACGCCAGATTTTGATCGTGCGGACGTGCTGACCTAAAGGGCCTGTGCCGAGCAAGCCGTTGAGACGGGATGCGAGTGGAAGGCTGATCGTGCCGCTTTGGACCTCAGCCTCATCAATGAGCGGCGATACGAATGTTTGCAGGTATAGCGCTCCAACCCCTCCGGCGCCTTCCAATACCGCTTTTTCTACGCGTGCGGTTGTCCAAAACGTCAGCAGTGACATCAGCAACACAACAATAACCGACATGGCGGCCATGAATTGTGTTGTGAGATGAAGTTGGAGGAACCAGCTTTTCAAACCGCCCCAGGAAAATTCCATCTCGAAACATTGTCTCCTATGAACGACGGCATTTCGGTTTGAGTACTTAAGGTAAAGGCGTGAGGTATTCGAGCGAAATCAACCTCAAGACGTGGCGCTGGAATGGTAACGATCTACCTCAAAAGTAGCACGTCTTCGCAGTACACGCAATTTATTGGCTAGACAGGCTTTCGAAAGTGTTTCCAGATTCCGTAGCAAGTAAACGAAACAGCCAGACTGAAAGAGTCGGGCCTGACCAATGGCGGAAGTCATATAGGACCAAGGTCTGAATCTCCATTGCGACCAAGGGGCAGAAAATCACCGGACTATCTGAAGTGTGATTTTGCCAGCCATTACAGCACTCTGTGATCATGAGGGCTTGGGGTATCTCCGACAGAATGAACGATGGGAGATAGGGTTGCGCGCAGAGCCAGCCAAACGTTCAAAGCCTCCATCCATGTCACTTGAGTAACAGCGCCCTGGCGCTTCGGAGGGGAAAATGGCTGCTTTCACACTTAATCAGGCTGATCTTGCCTTTGTTCTATATCAGATCAAGGTTGCGGAGGTTCACGCTTCCGGCGTGCCTCTGACTGAAATTCGCGTGAACCCAGACGGTACGGTTGTTTCCGATCGAGCCCAGTACGATGCTTCGACTGGTGTCTATCTCGGAAATCCGAACACCCCACGCGCCATTCCCGACCCGCACGTCCCGGTCGGCCTGCGAACAGTCGATGGCAGCTACAACAACATCGTCCCCGGCAGAGAGCATTGGGGATCTGCCGATCAGGCCATGCCACGTGCACTCGACCCGAATTTCATCAATGATGCCGATGGCGACAGGATGCCGCTTGGTGGGCCGATTGTGGTGACTAATACAGATTACGGTGTCGTTGGGACACCGACTACTGGCGCCAATGGCGGTCACACCGGCAATGTGGCTGATGCCGATCCTCGCATCATTTCCAATCTCATCTCCGACATGAGCATCAACAACCCCGCCGCCGTAACGGCCTGGTTCAATAATCCGCTGTCGGTTGCGGCATGGGAGGCGGCCAATCCGGGCAAGGTTCCGGTCGCACCGGGCCAGCCTTTGGGCGAGAACGGCCAACATATTACCAATGCCGATCTCGCTTCCATTCTCAACATTTCGCCAGATGAAGGGCTATCGGCACCCTTCAACGCCTGGATGACATTCTTCGGCCAGTTCTTCGACCATGGCCTCGATCTCATCAGCAAAGGCAATAACGGCACGGTCTTCATTCCACTTCAGGCAGATGACCCGCTGGTGGTCGGCCCAGATGGTGCTCCGGGTGGCGGTGATGATCTTCCCGCCCATCTACGTTTCATGGTCATCACTCGCGCGGATCCGATCAGGGGCCCGGGTGCAGACGGGGTTATGGGTACCGCCGACGATACGAGCCATGAAGCACGCAACACGACGACACCCTTCGTCGACCAGAACCAGACTTACACATCGCACGCCTCTCACCAGGTCTTTCTGCGTGAGTATGCGATGGTCGGCGGTGTTACGGTCGCAACCGGACGCCTTCTGGACGGTCCTCCACCGGTTGATTCACCTCCCGGTACACATGGCGGATTGCCGACATGGGCTGATATCAAGGCGAATGCGCAGCAGTATCTTGGCATTCAACTGACTGACGCCGATGTAGTGAACCTGCCGCTAATCCGCACGGACCAATATGGCAATTTCATTCCTGATCCGGTCACTGGCTATGCCCAGCTTGTTACAGGTCTGGGCGCAGATGGCGTACCCAACACCTCAGACGACATCGTCGTGTCGGGAACACCGCTGGCACCGGTCAACACCTTCACGGCTGGCGCATTGCGCATCGGCCACGCCTTCCTCGACGATATTGCACACAACGCCAATCCGTTCAGCAGCCGAGGCGATGCACTCACTGCGGATGCGGACAACGTCATCAACGGCAACGGACCGCTTGCCGTACCGGGGACATATGACAATGAGCTTCTGGACCGGCATTACGTCACCGGCGATGGTCGCGGTAACGAAAACATCGGTCTGACTGCCGTTCACCACATTTTCCACTCCGAGCATAACCGGCAGGTGGATTCGCAGAAGTTGACCATTCTGGAAAGCGGCGATGTTGCCTTCATCAACGAATGGCTTGCAACCGACATCAACGGGCTTCCCATCGGCTTCGACAGCCTGTCGTCGCTGGACAAGCTTGCTTATGCGAAGACATTGAACTGGGACGGCGAGCGCATGTTCCAGGCGGCCCGCTTTGCAACGGAAATGCAATACCAGCACCTCGTGTTCGAAGAATTCGCCCGCAAAATCCAGCCGGCAGTCGACGTCTTCGTCTTCAACTCGATAACGGATGTCGATCCGTCCATCTTTGCCGAGTTTGCCCATACCGTTTATCGCTTCGGTCACTCCATGTTGACCGATGGCATGCCACGCGTCTTTTTGAACGCAGATGGAACGCCGACCGAGGCCGACGAACCGGAGCTCGATCTGATTTCGGCTTTCCTCAATCCGGTCTCTTTCGATCTGGGAAGCACGATCAGCGCCGATCAGGCCGCGGGAGCGATTGTTCGGGGCATGGTCACGGAGCATGGCAACGAGATCGACGAGTTCATCGTCAGCTCTCTACGTAACAATCTTCTGGGCCTGCCCCTCGATCTCGGCGCTATCAACATCGCGCGAGGCCGTGATACCGGTATGCCTTCGCTCAACGATGCTCGCGCTCAGCTTTATGCTGCAAGCGGCTCGAGCTTCCTGAAACCCTATGACAACTGGGTCGATCTCGCATCCAATCTGAAGAACTCGGCTTCGGTCATCAACTTCATAGCGGCCTATGGTACACACAGCACGATCACGTCTGCCACCACGCTTGCAGGAAAGCGCGCTGCCGCAACAGCCCTCGTTATGGGTGGTGACGGCGCACCCGGCGACCGCGTTGCCTATCTGACGAGCACTGGCGCTTGGGCCAATGTCGAAACAGGTCTCGGCCTGATCGATCTATGGATCGGCGGCCTTGCCGAGAAGAAAATGCCTTTCGGCGGGATGCTCGGCTCTACCTTCAATGCGATCTTCGAGCTCCAGCTGGAAAACCTGCAGGATGGGGACCGTTTCTATTACCTGACGCGTACTCAGGGCCAGAACTTCCTCAACATGCTGGAGCAGAACTCCTTCGCCAAAATGATCATGGCGAATACGGATATCGCCCAGCCCGGCGCCGATGGCATCCGTGGTACGGGAGATGATGTGATCGCCCGCCATCTCGGTGTCGATGCCTTCGCCAATTACGATCATGTGCTTGAAATCAACAAAGCCAACCAGGTCGAGGCCGATCCCGAAGGGGACGATCCTATCATGATTGGTCTCGGCCTGAACAAAGTACAGCGCGACGATCTGACCACAGGCGATATCGACGAGAGCGTGGCCGACACCAGTGCCGATCAAAGCGGCGCAACGGGGCACTATCTCCGCTTTACGGGTGGCGAACACGTCGTCGTCGGCGGCACTATCGGCAACGACACGATCATCACCGATTTCGGCGATGACGGCATCTGGGGTGATGACGGCGACGACCGCATTGAAAGTGGCGCGGGCGTCGACCTCGTCAATGGTGGCGCGGGCAACGATATCATCACCGATAGCGGCGATACCGGCGACTTCATCAAGGGCGACGAAGGCGATGACGTCATCGCCAACTCGAACGGTATCGATATCCTGATGGGTGGCACCGGCAAGGATGTGATCTTCGTCGGTGTCGACTCCACCGAAGTCTTCGGCGGCGCTGGTGATGACTTCATTCTCGGCGGTGACGGTGCCGACTTCCTTCTCGGGAATGAAGGCGACGACTGGATGGAAGCAGGCGGCGGCTTCGATACGACCGCAGGCGACAACTCCGAACTCTTCTTCAACTCCGCGATCAAGGGCCACGACGTCATGTTCGCGGGCAATGACGAGCATGATTTCGATGCCGAATCCGGTGACGATATCATGGTGCAGGGTGAAAGCGTCATCCGCAACGAAGGCATGTTCGGTTTCGACTGGGCGATCTTCAAGGGTGTGGAGCGTGATGCCTATGCCGACATGCGCGTGCCGATCTTCACGACAGAGCAGGCGGATATTCTCCGCAATCGCTTCGACAAGACCGAGGCTCTGTCAGGCTGGAAGCATGACGATACTCTGCTGGGCGACGACCGCGTTTTCGGTGAACCTGCACCCGGTGCCACTGTTGCAACGACGGAAGGCATTTTCTTCAACGACGATCTGACGCAGGCAGGGGCCAACCGTATAGAAGGTCTGCGTCAATTGCTGGGCAACCTGATCGCCGCGGCTCCGACGTCAGGCGATCTGGAAAGCGTTGTCGCATTCAACCGCGGTAATCTGCTGCTCGGTGGTGACGGCAGCGACTCCCTGCGCGGCAACGGCGGCGACGATTTCCTCGATGGCGATGCATGGCTCAACGTCCGCATCCGCATCACGGCACCCGGCGCAGATAATCTTCAGGCCAACCAGATCGCTACGGTCGACAGCCTGAAGCACGTCTTCACCGCTCAAGAAAATCCGGCATGGGCTGGAAAGTCGCTCTTCGAACTGATGATTTCACGTACCATCGTACCAAATCAGCTGCACATCGTGCGCGAAGTGGTCACGTCGACCACCTCTGGAAATGTCGATACCGCAGAATTCAACGATATCCGTGCCAACTACTCGATCGTCAAGAATGCGGACGGCACATTCACCGTCACGCACAATACGATTAGTAACGTGGTCGATCCGCTGACGGAAAGAAACCTTGTTTCAGACGGAGTGGATACGCTGCGCAATATCGAGTTCGCTCGATTTTCAGATGGCGTACAGGTGGCTCTGGTCAACGTTCCTGCAACGGGCGTCCCGGTCATCAGCGACACAACACCTACTGAAGGGCAGCCTCTGAACGCGAACACTGCGGGCATCTCGGACCTTAACGGCTTGGGAACGTTCCGCTTCCAGTGGCAGATGTCTGCCAATGGTACGACATGGACAAATGTGGGTACCAATTCGGCGAATTTCACACCGCAACAGGCACAGGTCGGTCAGCAGGTTCGCGTCGTCGTTAGCTTCACGGATGGGTTCGGTGCAGCGGAACAGGTGATATCGGCACCTACCGAAGTCGTTGGTGATTTTATCAATGGCACGAACCAGGGAACCCTCATCAATGGGACTGCCGGTGCAGACACCATCAATGGCAACGGCGGCAATGACGCCATCAATGGCTTGGCGGGCAACGACGCTATCACTGGCGGTACAGGCAACGACACGATCAACGCCGGTGCCGGGGATGACGTCATCACTTGGAACGCGAACCTCTCATTTTTCCCGTTTTTCCAACCAACAGACGGTCGTGACATCGTCGATGGTGGCACAGAAGGAACCGTGGGTGATACATTCATCGTCAATGGAAACCTGACGACCGAAACCTACCGCGTTTACACCCGCGCAGCTGCCATCACGGCAGGCATGACGGGTATCGCCGCCGCCACGGAAATCGTCATCACCCGCAATGGTGTGAATAATGCATCGATCATTGCCGAACTGACGGAGATCGAAGAGATCGTCATCAATACGGGCCTCGGCAACGACACCGTTCTCGCAATCGGCAACTTCTCGCCGACAAATCTCAACTTCAACACCATCACCATCAATGGTGGAGCAGGTGACGAAACCGTCAACATCTCAGGGCTCATGTCCGCACACCGCATTCTCTTCCGCAGTAATGGCGGTGAGGACACGATTGTCGGTACGTTGCGCCCGCAGGATGTGGTCGAAGTCGCGTCCGGCCAGCAGCTTTCGAGCTACACGCTGACCGACAACGGCAACGGCACCAAGACGTTCTCCAACGGCACACACTCTATCACCTTTACCGGTTCCGTGGTGCCGCACTTCCAGGAATCGTCTTCGGGTGAGAACTATAATGACAACGGTGTTTCCGGTGATTTCGAGTATACGGCGAGCGATCTGGCGGGTCTGAAAGCACTTGTGAACGGCCTTTCGCCGGAAGACTCGGACGACGCGGTTCCAACCGGCGTCCGCGAACTTTCCGGTCATGGCAACAATGTCGGAGATCCCGATGCCGGTGCCGTGGACATGCCTTTCATCCGCCTGACCGACGCTCATTACGGAGCGGCGGACGCAAACGGCAACCTGTCGATCAACCCGATCTTCGAAGGGCTAGATCCGCGCAATATCAGCAACATACTCGGCGCACAGGAAGCAGACCTTCCGAAAGCTGAAGATGCCAATATCTTCTTCATGGCGTTTGGGCAGTATTTCGACCATGGCCTTGATTTTCTTGGTAAAGGTGGAAACGGCTCAATCCAGATCGGCGCTCCCGGTAATGGTGCGCCCGGCTCTGGCAACCCTGCAGACCTGACCCGTGGAACCGTCGCGGGTTACGAAAACGGCGTGCCGCAGCACATCAACAAGACGTCGCCATTCGCGGACCAGAACCAGGCTTACGGTTCCAATGATCTGCTGGGTCAGTTCCTCCGGGAAGGTGATGGCTCCGGCGGTCTGGGAGCACACTTGCTGCAAGGCGGTGTGGACCCATCCAATGCCGCCTTCAAGCTGTTGCCGACCTTACGCGAACTGATCCTGCACCATTGGGAAAACAATACCGTCTTCCATTCACTAGGTTTGACCGGTGGACAGGTCAGTTTCCGTGACTACTTCCCGGGTCTAGTCGTTGGCGGCGTTATAACGCAGTCGATGGTTCCGGCCATGGCGTCGAATTTCATGGGAAGCACGCATTCGCTGCTTCTCGATACCAATCCCTACATCAACCTGCTCGACCACTACGTGGCCGGTGACGGAAGAGCGAACGAAAACGTCGCCCTGACATCAATGCACACAATCTGGGCACGCAACCATAACTTCCACGTGGAAGGTCTGGAGGCAGCAGGTTTCGATGGCACGCCGGAGGAATTGTTCCAGGCTGCCAAGATGATCAACGAGGCTGAATATCAGCGCGTTGTCTTTACCGAGTTCGCCGACAAACTTATCGGCGGAATGAGGGGCCTGGGTGACCATGGCTTCTCCGACTACAATCCGGACGCCACGGCGGCGATTAGTCATGAGTTCGCCGCTGCGGTGTACCGGGTTGGGCACTCCCTCATCGGCCAGACGCTGACCGTCATGGACGCTAACGGAAACCCGACACAGGTTGCTCTGTTCGATGCTTTCCTTAACCCGACGAATGATCCATCGGCGTTCAACGTGCCGCTCAGCCAGCTCGCGCAACATGGGTATGTACCGCAAGCGGGTTATGAACAACATGGCGTCAGCGCGATCCTGTCGGGCATTGCAACGCAGCCTGCAGAAGCGGTGGACTTCAACATTGTGGATGCGGTCCGCAACGATCTGGTACGCATCAATGCGGACTTGTTTGCGTTCAATGTGGCACGCGGTTGGGATGTCGGTCTTGGCACGCTCAATCAGGTTCGCATGGATCTGGCTGCCTCCACGGACCCTTATGTTGCCGAAGCAAGAGGCTTTGCAGGAGCCTTGACGGCTTATACTTCCTGGGAAGACTTCCAGGTCCGCAACGCCCTGTCGAACGCCGTGATCGCACAGTTCAAGCAGGCATATCCAGATCTGGTTCTCGATGCCAACGAGATTGCGGCCTTCCGCGAAATCAACCCGGGTATCGAAATCGCCATGCAGCCGAACGGCACGGGCATCGTCAAGGGTATCGACCGTGTCGACCTCTGGGTAGGTGGTCTTGCTGAAAAGCATATCAATGGCGGCATGGTGGGCCAGACTTTCTGGGTCGTCCTGCACGAGCAGTTCGACCGCCTACAGGAAGCCGACCGCTTCTATTATACGCAGCGTTTCGACAACTTCGACTTCTACGAAAACTTCATCGATGGCCAGCAGTTCGCCGACATCATTGCCCGCAACACCGGCCTGACCGACCTTCAAGAAGATATCTTCTCGCCACGCATCGACGACAACGGCGAGGATGGTGAAAACGGTGGAGAGGACGATGACGATGACAACGATGGCGATGACGACGGCCAGACCGGCGGCAATGACGATGATGATGACGGCGACAACAACAGCGGTGGCGGCGACGATAACGACGACGACACCGATGATGGCGAGGACGACGATAATGGTGGCGGCGATGATGGTGATGATGATGACACCGACACAGGCCATTGCCCGAACGATGATGACGATGACGACAATGCTGGCAACGACGATGACGATGATGACGGCGAGGGCACCGTCACGCCTCTCCCTGTCGCAGCCGTTGCGCTGATCGGTACCGCAGCAGGAGAAGTTCTTGCAGGCCAAGGTGGTGACGACACCATCCTCGCCGGTGGTGGTTCGGATATTCTTTCCGGGAATGCAGGCAACGATATCCTGCGCGGCGAAGATGGCGACGACGTTATCGTAGGTGCAGCGGGCAGGGACGTCATAAACGGCGGTGCCGGGGATGACGAGGTGCATGGCGGCGACGGCGATGATCTCGTCTTCGGCAATGCCGGGGCTGATCTCCTGTTCGGTGACGCAGGTAATGACGTCATCGAAGGTGGTGCGGGTGACGACCAGGCATGGGGCGGTGAGGGCAACGACATCGTTCTTGCAACGGCCAATGACGGCAACGACCGTTACTGGGGCGATGCAGGCACCGATACGCTGGACTACTCCGTCGCCACGGCCAACCTGACCGTCGATCTGGGTAACGGACTGATGGGCCACGGCTCGGTATCGAGTGCGACCACCGGAAGCGATACGTTCTACGGCTTCGAAAACTTCGTGGGCGGCTCCGGCCACGACGTGATCACGGCTTCGAACGCCGCGAACGTCATGGATGGCGGGCTCGGTAATGACACCTTCCGCTTCACGACGACAAGTGCGGCAGACGGTGACAGCATCTACGGCTTCCAGCCGGGCGACAAGATCGACTTCTCCGCAATCGACGCCAATACCGGCGTTGCGGGCAAACAGACCTTCGCCATCAACGGGCAGGCATCGCTGACGGCGGTGGGTGGCGTTGCTATCACCCATGAAACACGCGATGGCGAAGACTTCACCGTGATTAGGGGGCACACCGATGCCGATGGAAACGCCGATTTCGAACTGGCGATTTCCGGCAAGCATCACCTGACGACCAACGATTTCACAGGCGTCGCTTAAGAACGCTGACGGCAGGCGGGCAATGCCCGCCTGTTCACTCAGCCCAGTGCCGGTGTGGACCGGCTCCGAGGTTCATCAAGTAAATTAGTAATATCTTGAGTATTCGGCAAAGCGCATTTCAAGACATGCCAGGGTTAAGACGCCGGGTTGCGAGATATTCCGAGGGGGGAATTTCAGATGAGTGGCACCAGCAAATCAGAACACCAGATCAATGGAATGGGCGGTCTGATGACCTTCGTCTTTGGCCTGTCCGGTATCATCAATATTCTTGCGCTGACCGGCGCGTTCTACATGCTCCAGATTTATGACAGGGCACTTGCCAGCGGCAGTATCTCTACGCTCGTCGCGCTTTCGGCACTCGCCATCGGGCTTTATCTTTTCCAGGGTATCTTCGATATCCTGCGATCTCAGATACTCGTCCGCCTCGGCGCCCGCCTCGATACCAGGCTTGCACCGCTTGCCCACAAGGTCGTCATCGATATGCCCCGCTATGGCTACTCGACGGCAGAGGCGACCGAACGCGGGCGGGATGTCGACACAATTCGCGGCTTTCTGGCAAGTCCGGGCTTGATCGCTTTGTTCGATCTGCCGTGGATGCCGATCTACCTCATCTTCGTCTGGCTTTTGCATCCCCTGCTCGGCATGTTGACCGTAGGCGGCGCGGTCGTGCTTGGCCTTTTGACGCTCTGCACCGAACTGCTGACACGCCGCCACGCCAAGGAGATGCTGAAATCCACGGTTCTTCGCAACTCGGTCATCGACTCCAATGCCCGCAACAGCGATATCATGCATTCCATGGGCATCACCGGACGGGCAGTAAACCGGTTTGAACGCGCCAACCGCCGTCATCTGGAAACGCAGACGAAGACCTCGGATATTTCCGGAACGTTCTCCGGCCTTTCCAAGGTTATGCGCATGATGCTGCAATCGGCGATCCTCGGTCTCGGTGCTTACCTGACAATAAAGGGCGAATTGTCTGCCGGTTCGATCATCGCCTCTTCGATCGTGACAGCGCGCGCTTTGGCACCGGTGGATCAGGCCATCGCGCAATGGAAAGGCATGGTCTCCGCCCGCAAGAGCCATGCACGGCTCAAGGAAACGCTCAACGTCATCAACGACGATAGCAGCCTGCTCAGTCTGCCTGCGCCAAAGGAAAATCTGACGGTCGAAGGTATCACGACGGTTGCGCCCCACAGTGGTGCGGTCCTGCTCAGCGATGTCAGCTTCGAACTTAAAGCAGGTCAGGCACTTGCCCTGATCGGCCCGAGTGGCGGTGGCAAGACCACGCTTGCCCGTTCCATCCTGGGTATCTGGCCAACCCTTCGTGGCTCGGTCCGTATCGATGGCGCAGATCTGAAACAGTGGCCGTCGAGCTTCTTCAGCGAACATGTCGGTTATCTGCCGCAGGACGTCTGTCTGATGGATGGCACCATCGCGGAAAACATCTCCCGCTTCTCGGAGGCACCAGAAGCGCGCACCATACTCAACGCTGCTAGGGCCGCAGGCATCCACGACATGATCGTGCGGTTGCCGAATGGCTATCAGACGGAGCTTGGCCCGAACGGAATGTCACTCTCGGCAGGCCAACGCCAGCGCATCGGCCTTGCCCGCGCGCTTTACGACAACCCGTTCCTCGTGGTTCTGGACGAGCCGAACTCCAACCTTGATGCCGAAGGTGAAGAAGCCTTGATGAAGGCGGTGGCTGGCGTGCGCAGCCGTGGCGGTATCGTGGTCATCGTCGCGCATCGCCCTAGTGCGCTCCAGTCGGTGGATATGGTCGGCATCGTGCAGAATGGCAAGCTTGTGGCCTTCGGTCCGAAGGATGAGGTGGTCAAGCCACCAACACCGCAGCTTGTGCGCCAGCAACCGGAGCGTCTGCAATCTGTCGCAGGCATACCAGCCGAATAAAACTCAACACCGCGGATTAAGGGAGGCATAGCATGGAAGAGAAACTTTCACTCGGACTGCCCGATGTGGCAGCCTCCATTGCGCCGAAGAACCGCTTCGAAATTCCGGAAAAGCCAGCGCCGCGTTACTGGCGTGCGATCACCCCGGCGATCATCTTCGCAGGACTTGGTGCCTTCCTCGGCAAGCTGCACTCCGAAACGCAGCCTGAAAAGCCGCATCAGCCGCATGAGCCCTTCGGCGACGCATCGGAGGGTGCGGCGACGGAGATGGCGCAGGCACAGAACGGTGTCGATATCATTCAGCAGGTGGCTGAATATCTGCAGCAGGTCGCGGAAGAGGCCGGACGCCCGGCTCGAAGAGTTCGGTATCTGGCGGAATCGACATCTTTGACGCCTTTTTCGGCCCGCGTGACGATGGAGTTGGGTGATCGCCCGGAAAGGCGCTCAGCCAACGACAATCTGGAGACATTCGAAATCTTCAAGCCTCTGGTGCCAATGGGCAGCAGAAGCCGTAACGATGATTCCGGTTCCGCCGGACCCGGTACAGGTGGGCCACCCGATGGCGGTGGACCCGGACCTGGGCCCGGCCCGGGAGGTAACGACAAAAACCGGCTTCCTGTGGTGAGCGGCAAGGCGATGCTGGGAAGCGGGCTGATGAACCTCTCCGCGCTCATCATGCTCGACAAACTCGCCTCAGCTGCGACCGATCCCGATGGAGATACATTGTCGGTCCGTAACCTGACCGTTTCTTCCGGTGAAATCCGCAGCTACGGTGATGGCGTTTGGCTCTACACGCCGGTACGTGGCTATGTCGGTGAGGTTACCTTCACTTATGGGATTAGTGATGGAACGGGCGTGGTTGGGGCAAAGGCGCTCTATTCCCTCACCAAGGCGCCGCCCAGCGAAATCACCGGTACCGAAGGTGATGATGTTCTCATCGGTACACCGCAGGATGATATCATCGCGGCGCTCGGCGGAGACGATATCGTCTACGGGCGTGAGAAAAACGATGTCATCTACGGCGGCGACGGCGACGACACGCTGATCGGCGGCGATGGTGACGATATCCTCTACGGTGAAGGCGGTCACGACCGCATGTTCGGCGGTGCGGGTAACGACGTGCTGTTCGGCGGCGACGGTAATGACGAGATGTATGGCGAAGAAGGCAATGACATCCTGATTGCCGGGCTGGGTAACGACGTTGCAGGTGGTGGCCTTGGTCATGACCGCCTGTTCGGCGAGGAGGGCAATGACGTTCTGTCTGGCGAGGCAGGCGATGACCTGCTTGACGGCGGCGAAGGAGATGACATCCTTTCCGGCGGCACTGGCAAGGATGCTGTCATTGCCGGTGAAGGCAACGACACGGTCGTCACCGGCTCCGGTATTGAAGAAGCACGAACGGCTGTCACCGCGCCCGCGTCAACGACTGCGCCAACCAGTGATGGAGATGACGTTTATCAAGGCGGCGAAGGTTTCGATACCTATGATGCATCTACAGCGACCGATGACGTTGTCATAAATCTTCTCGCTGAAACCGCGTCCGGTTCCGAAATCGGTACAGATCGCGTCGAGGAATTCGAAGCAGCGATTGGCGGTAGCGGCGACGACACACTAACGGGGGACGAGAACGCAAACCTGCTGATCGGAAATGCGGGCGACGACCGTCTTACGGGCGGCAACGGCGATGACACGGTTGAGGGCGGGGACGGCAACGATACGGTCGTCGTTCTTTATTCCAGCAATGGCATCAATGATGGAAACGACACATATTCCGGTGGGGCGGGCATCGATACCTACGACGCATCCGCTGCCCTTTCCGCGGTTGTTGTCGATCTGGAGAATGGCACCGCGACGGGTGTTGAGATCGGAACGGACCAGATCGAAGGCATCGAAGCAGCCATCGGCGGGTTGGGTGACGACGTGCTGATTGCAAACTCGCAGATCAATTTCCTGACTGGCGGCGCTGGCAACGACGTCTTCATATTCCGCTCGGTGGATTCTCTGTCCAACAGTGGTGCCGGTACCGACAAGATTCTCGATTTCCGCATCGGCGACCGTATCGACCTGTCCGATTTGGCCGACGAGATCGGCGGGCTGATGTTTGACCGGATCATGGATCAGGTCGACGATCACCAGGATATCAGACGCATCCGGCTCTACAGCGAGTTCGATGATGGCGAGAACACCATCGTGCGCGCCGTCATCGATCTGTCTGGTGACGACGACGATCTTGAACTCCTCATCTACGGTCATCAGGCACTGACGGAGGACGACTTTATCCTCGCCCTTCAGGACGATGGCGCGGGCGTGGCGAGAGCATGAGGCTACCGGCAGCTGAGGGGCTGTGACGCATAGGTTATTAAGAGCCGAAAAGGCGAGAGTGGGGAGAACAGAAATGTCGAAGAATGATAAAGCCAAGTCTGTTGGCGCATCCGGGCAAGAGCAGTCGTTCGGCATCGCGTCGCGGGTCGTCGTATCCGGTGTTCTCGCTGGTGCGCTGGTCTTCGGCGTGGGCGGCTGGGCGGCTCAGGCCAAGCTCGCCGGTGCTGTCATCGCGCATGGTCAGCTGGTCGTGCCCGATCAGGTCAAGACCATCCAGCACCGCGACGGCGGTATCGTTGCGGAAATCCCCGTTGCGAATGGCGATGCCGTAAAGGCCGGTGACGTTCTTCTGCGCCTCGATGAAACCCAGACCCGTGTGGAACTGACCATCATCCAAAGCCAGCTCGCTCAACTTCGTGCCATGAAAACCAGACTTGAGGGCGAGCGTGACGGCAGCGACACGATCAGCTTTGCCGATATCGACATCGCTGCGGATCTCGCCGGCAACGAAACAAAGCTGTTTCTCGAAAATCGGCGGATGATCGTTAATCAGAAACAGCAACTCGAAATGCAGATCAACCAGCTTAAGGACCAGATCGACGGCTTGTTCTCGCAGCGCACGGCCAGCGAAGCGGAAAAGGAGATCATCGCCAAGGAGATCGAAGTGAGCGAAAAGCTCGCCAAGGGTGGCCTGATTAAACTGTCGGAGTACCGCGACCTTCAGAAACAGGTCGCCCGCATCGACGGCGCGCGCGGCGAAGTGGTGGCCCGCGTCGCGGAGGCCGAAGGCGAGATCAGCGAACTGCGCATCAAGCTGTTGTCCATAGACCAGACAACCCGCTCTGAAACCCAGAAGGAGATCGTCAACATCGAATCCAAGCTCGCCGAACTGGGAGAGCGTGAAATTGCCGCACGCGACCGCCTTTCCCGCATGGAAGTTCGCGCTCCCGTCGATGGTTACGTTTATGACTTGCAGACGCACACGATCAGCGGCGTGATCAGCGCTGGAGCGCCGATCATGTCTATCGTCCCCACTGGCGATGATATGAAGGTCGAAATTCGTGTTCCCCCTGTCGATATCGACCGCGTCGAACCCGGCCAATCCGCAAGAATGCGTCTCACATCCTTCAACAGCGCCACGACACCGGAAGTCCCGGGAACAGTGGAATTCGTTGCAGGAGCCACCGTTCTCGACAAGTCAACCGGCCAGCCATACTATCTGGCGACAGTTTCCATGGATCTCGAGAAAGCGGGCCTGACAGACCGCAAGCTTATGCCCGGAATGCCTATCGAGGTTTACGTTCATACGGCCGAGCGTTCCGCCTGGTCATATTTGACGAAGCCATTCACGGATCAGGTGATGAAGGCATTTCGTGAGGAGTGATCCTCCACCGACATTAAGAGAACAGAGGACGATTTTCTCATCGTAATCCTGGCCATCGGCGATATATAACAACCTCACATCTTTCACATGCGCTGCACCATGAAGATGAGAGGTTGTTTCCGTTGAATGGAAATGTAGAGGAGAAGCTGTTTCGCCCAATCTGGCTTTGGGGCGCGCTGCTGTTTTCTTTTATAGCCTGGCTTACACTCGTTCTGCCCGATCACCCGGATGCATTGACGCTATCCGGCTTCGCCAGACTTCCTCTCGAATGGCCGCTTCTCTGCCTCGTCGTGCTGCTCGTTCCGAGAAGGCTTCGAAAGCTCGTTATTTTTCTTTGCGGAATTCTCGTCCTGCTCGTGCTTTTGTTGAAACTGGCGGATCTGGGAGTAGAGTCTGCGTTCCAGCGACAGTTCAATCCCTACCTCGATATCAAGATGATGCGGGATGGATGGAACCTGATCTCGGGAACGATTGGAACACCCGGCGCCCTTGCTGCCTTGCTTTTTGCGGCGGTCGCCATTTTCCTGGTTCTCGCCATCTTTCTCAAGTCCGCAAAGTGGATGTGCGCCTCGGAAGATGCTGCCCGCCGCGCCTTAATCGCTTCATTCTCCATCATCGCTCTTGCAGCCTGCATCACACCACTTGCCAATCGCAAGGCCTTCGATTTCCATCTGCCTCAATATCTTGCGGCGCGGCTGTCTCTGGTCGTGAAGTCGGTCGAGGATATACACGCCTTCGAAGCCGAGCTTTCCGCCGGTGTCGGGCTACAGGATGGGACGGGGCTTTTCAAGGCGGTTGCAGGCAAAGACGTAGTTATCGTCTTCGTAGAATCCTACGGACGCTCTGCCGTGGAGAATCCCCGTTATGCCGATGTAACCGTGCCGCGCCTGAAAAGCATCGAGATGGAGATTGCGAAAGCTGGACTGAAATCCGTCAGCGCATGGACCACTTCCCCCACTGTCGGAGGATTGAGCTGGCTTGCCCACGGAACGTTCATGTCGGGCCTGTGGGTCAATAGTCAGGCGCGATATGACCGGCTGATGATCAGCCAGCACCCCACATTGAACCGACTGTTCCGGCAGGCTGGATGGGAGAGCGTTGCGGTTATGCCTGCCATCACCATGGCATGGCCGGAAGCTGACTATTTCGGTTATGAGCAAGTCTTTGCCGCCTCAAATCTGCAATATCGGGGAAAGCCATTCAACTGGGTGACTATGCCGGACCAATACACGCTGTCCGCATTCCAGCGCTTTGCGGTCGCGCCTGCGAGGTCGAAAGGGCATAACGTCATGGCGGAAATTGCACTCATATCCAGCCATGCTCCGTGGACACCCGTTCCCCGCCTTGTCGACTGGAATGCTGTTGGTGATGGTTCGATCTTCGACGGGCAGGCGGTTAGCGGTGACCCGCCCTCTGTCGTCTGGGCAGATGCCGAGCGCGTGCGCAGCCAATATATTCAAACGGTAGACTATTCGCTTGCAACGCTCGGGGAGTATATGGCGCAGCACGGCGACGATACGGTGTTCGTCATTCTTGGAGATCATCAACCGGCGTCCATCATAACCGGGCCGGATGCATCTCGCGCGGTTCCAGTGCATGTCGTTACGGATGACGAGAGTCTTGTCTCACGGTTCAGGGAACATGGCTTCAACGATGGTTTGATACCTGCTCCATCTGGTAAGGAATTTCCAATGAGTGACCTGCGCAGGATATTGATCGATTCATTCAGTCTCCAGCGATGACACCCGCGAGGATAACGCCGAAGTGCCTTGTTATGGACAGCATCGCCGTGTCATGATGCCGTATCGTGTCGGTTAGCTAACGATTACGGATGTGCATAATTCCTTTCCGCTTCCACAATATCCCTCGACAGACCATTTGTTCGACCGTGTCCAGCGCGAGACGTTCGGTTATTTCTGGTATGCGTCTCATCCACTGACCGGTTTGCCCCGTGACCGGCTTCATGCAGATGGTGGAGTGGTTTCGGAAACCACCTCCATTTCCGGCGCGGGGTTCGGTTTGCTATCCTTGCTCGTCGGTGCGGAACGAGGCTGGATCACCCGTCAGGAAGCATTGGATCGATGCAGCTTGATGGTCAACGCCCTTGGCAGGGTGCCGCGCTTTCATGGTGCATTTCCACATTTTATCCACTCCGCTGAATGCACGGTCATCCCCTTCAGTAAAAAGGACGATGGTGGCGATCTGGTCGAAACGACCTTTCTTCTTCAAGGGCTCATCTGCGCTAGGCAATACTTCGACGGAAACGCCGAAAACGAGATTGAACTGCGTGGCCTTTTCGATGATCTGATCCAGTCAGTCGAATGGTCCTGGTACACCAAGGGAGGAAGCGAAGGTCTTTGGTGGCATTGGAGCCCAAAATTCGGATGGGGGCGAAATGTCCGCATTTCCGGTTGGAATGAGGCCCTGCTGGTCTATGTGCTGGCCACGGGAGCAGGCGCCTATTCGATAAGCCCCGCGAACTATCATGTGGGTTGGGCGCGCAATGGAGAAATGGTCAATGGCAAAAGCTACCTCGGTACGACGTTGCCGCTGGGCGAGCCCTACGGCGGTCCCGCTTTCCTTTCGCAATATTCCTTCTGCGGTCTGAACCCGTTTCGTCTGCGTGATCGATATTGCGCATATGGCGAGCAAGTCACAGCACACGCCCGCATCAATCATGATTATTGCCGTGCGAAATATGGCGACAACGCGTTGTGGGGGCTGACCTCCTGTGATGGGCCTTCCGGGTACAAGGCCTATTCTCCTATGCGCGATGGCGGAATTATTGCGCCGACCGCAGCATTGGCGAGCTTCCCGTTTCTTCCAGCGGAAGCAGCGGCGGCGTTGACCGCATTCGCGCAGCACTCGGACGGAAAGCTTTTCGGGAAGTTTGGTTTCGTCGATGCGTTCTCCGCAAAGACGGGTTGGGTTGCAAGCACCCATCTCGCCATCGATCAGGGTCCGATTGTGGTCATGATGGAGAATTACCGATCGGGTTTGCTCTGGCGACTGTTCACGAGTGCACCAGAGGTTCAGCGCGGTCTGGAAAGGCTGGGATTCGAGCTTTCAGCCTAACGTCTTGGCAAGCGTCGCCTCTGAAAAAGGGTTTCGACCCGACGGTTCAAGTCTTGAAACCGGTTCATCTCACCCCAATTCATGTGGTGTATGGAGATCTTCTCCGCGTTGAACCAACTCATCGCGCCTGATTGAAAAATCGATTTCGATTTTACGACGGTGTGCCTGGAGGACTAGACGATGACTGCACGGACGTGGAATGCGCGCGGTTTTGCAGCTGCAGACGGAGCCATCAATGCCGAAGAACGTCTTCGGCGCCTCAGAAGACTTGTCCAGATTTCCCGTCTCATGGACACAGCCATAGGTATACCTGGCACGCGGATGCGTTTTGGCGCGGACTCCATCATGGGCATCGTCCCCGTTATCGGTGACAGCGCCGGAGCCTTGGTAGGGCTTTACATCGTCAATGAGGCGCGCAGGTTGGGCATTCCGCCAGCAAAGCTGAAAAAGATGATGGGCAATATCGCCGTCGACTCGATCTGCGGCAGCGTTCCGCTCTTTGGCGATGTATTCGACCTCTACTTCAAGTCCCATCGCCGTAACGTCGACATCATCCTCGATCATTTCGGCCTTCAGCGTGAGGGCCTGCACAGGGGAAGTTAAAACACCGGATCGTTTCCGGCAAAAGGGCGACGTCGTTTCGTAAGCCGACTGTGCTCTACAGAGAAAACCTATACGCGGCGGTTCCCTCGACCGGTGCATCGAATGCGACCAGCGTACCATGCGTGACGATGCCGTTCGGTTGGGTGACGAGGCTGGTCAGATAGATCTTTTTGAGATCCGACCCACCAAAACACGGCATGGTCGGGCCTTTGAAGGGCAGGGTATACACCTCGAACAATTCGCCGTCCGGGGTGAAGCGATTGAGACGGCCGGCTTGTACGCCCGCACTCCAGTAGCAGCCGTCGATATCTATCGCCGCGCCGTCTGGCCTACCTTCGTCGGGGGCAAAATCGTGCAGGCGGATTGCGGGTCCTATTTCACCAGTCGTCGCATCGAAGTCGAATGCTTGAAAGAAAAGCCCACTACTGTCCGAATGGTACATCCTTTTCGCATCAGGGCTCCATGCCAGACCATTCGATGTCAGCAACCCGCCTTCGATAGTCGTCTGCGTATCGCCATTCGCCGAAACACGATAAAGCCGTGCATTTCCCGTAGGTGGAACCGCTTCATCTCGCGTTCCGACCCAGAAATGCCCGTCAGGCCCAACTTTTCCATCATTGAGGCGACTGTCGGCACGACCCTGATCCGGATCACACAGAAGTTCGAGTTTTGCTGTTGCCGGATCGAAGATATGGACCCCGGTTTTGAGACCCACCACGATCATCCCGCTTTCACAAAGGCCGAGGCAACCGGTGGGAGCAGGCATGGGGAAATGATCGAGCTTACCAGAAGGTGCCAGGCGGAAGATTGCAGGTGCGGTAATATCCACGAACCACACATTTCCAGTTCTGTCGTCCCACACCGGAGATTCACCCACCTGCAATGGGGTGTCGATCAGGTATCGAAGCTTCGGCTCTATCATACGTGGCTTCATCAAAAATCCCCTCCATCCCGTTCAATTCAATGCATATTTCATTGCGGCTCTGGCCCAGAGCGTGTCACATGAAAATGATTCATGCAAAAGTTTACGTCTCTACTTGACGCAAGTCGCTGCCGCCAACCGCTGTGGAGGAAGGTATCAAGCCCTTAGCTTTCGGATCAATATGTATCCGGATAGCAAGAAACAGAATACGTTGGTGAGGATGATCGGCCATTCCTGTCGCATAAGGCCAAAGCTTGCCCATAACGCAAAGCCGACGACCGTCACCGCATACATCCGTGTCGATATCGCAGCCGTATCGCCGGTTTTTACCACCTTGATAACCTGCGGAACGAAGCTCGAGACGGAGCATAGGGAAGCGAAATATCCAACGATCAATGCAGTATCCATGTCTTCTTTCATCGTTGATGCCTGGCGTATGCAGTCGCTAACCACCGCACGCCGATGCGGTTCCGGAAGGGTGATCAAACGATGCCTCTTGGGAGTTATGAAGAGCCGCATTGGTTCGGAAAAAAATATCGATAAAAGTTAGCGCAAAGTGGAACAAATCCGAGGTGAGGGCGTTTAGACGGCCAATGTTGCCGACTTCGTAACGGTATTTCTTTGCTACTCTGTCCGGCATACCGGCGATGATATTGAATCCGAAACAAGCGCCGTGTAGCTCAAGCCTAGATTATATTGCCGGTAAGATCGAATATGACCCACAACACAGTGCTGCTCGTCGAAGACTCGATATTCGTCGCAATCGATCTTCAAATGTCGCTTGAAGACGCAGGGTGGATCGTCGCAGGGCCCTATGCAAGCATCGCGACTGCGAGCGCTTATCTACAAAACAATCTTCCGTCCTGCGCAATTCTGGATGTCAATCTTATCGACGGAGAAGTCTTTGCCGTGGCCGATACCCTGGCCCGCGCAAATGTTCCGTTCGTTTTTCACTCCGGTCATGCCGATGGCGCAGAACTGGCCGGGCGATATCCGACGGCTGCTTTCTGCCCCAAGCCCTGCCTCCCCAGAACTCTGCTGAGGCGCATAGAGGCGATGGTCGAACCGTCTGAGAGATTGCCTCTGGCGGCTGTTGCCTGATTGAAGACAAAATAGCCCGTTGCCGAAAATGAGGTGGTGTAAACTCCTCTCAGAAGTCCACCACCAGATTTGCATTCGCTGCGCTCGACTTGAACCCGCTGCCGAACTCGCCGAAGTAGGTCAGCGTAACACGTGTCGCTTTCGACATTTTCGCGGTAAGGCCCGCTTTAACGACCAGCGTGTCGTTCGGCATGGTCACACCATCAAGCACGAATGGAGAGCCCTGATCGAAACGATAGGCACCTGATGGCGACCGGCCTGCCGTGTGCCGCCAGCTCAGAACACCGGAGGCGACAACAGGAATATCGCCCATATCCAGGTCGGTAGACCATCTTATGCCGATCGTGGATGTCGCAGCACGGGTGGAACTGTCAAATGCTGACAAAGCCGCAGGCCCACCCTTTTCGTTTATGTTGGAAGTATCAAGATCGATGTAGGCAAGATTAATAAACGGCTGGAGCATAGTGTTTTCATTCACATCCAGCCTCCACGAAAGATCGCCGAACACCTGAGCGACATCGGCATCGTAGTCCGTAGAAACCACATCACTGAACGAGCCGAACGAGATCTGCCGCTTGGTCGAGATCATGTTACGGGAATAGATCGTTCCTGCGAGAAGCTGTAGCGGACCGTACTCTCCCCGAGCGTAAAGACCGCCCTGATACGTTTCGATATCGCTCGCAGAGCCGGTCGTCTGGCGGCTGAAGCCGACGACACCGCCAATGCGCCAGTTTTGCGAAGCCGCTGTGTCTGCACCGAACAGCACACCCGTTGTCGTATAGTCGTAGCTGCCCGCAATGCCGTCACTGGAAAAGCGGTTTTGCCCTGCCGATCCGGTCGACCAGAAAGAAACGTCATCACTTCCGGGTAAGCTTGTGCCACCTCCGAAAGCCGCGTTATCGATGGTAGCCTCTCGGGCAAACCGGCTTTCCCAAATCAGACTGCTTTTGATCGTCTCATGCAGTTCGCCATTCAGTTGCGAGAACGCATTTGCCGCCCCCTCTACGTCGAGAGGGAAAACCGCCTGAACCAGAGCGTTCGACAAAGGCAGCGCTTCCACCGCGTCGGCGGTGGTGCGATCATTTCCGCTGCGCGCGACCTGCGAAAAGCGGACGCTGTTTCGATCCAGATCGAGATTTACTCCTGTGCCGCCGTAGGTCACATTTGGCGTGAAGAAAGCGAAATCGCTCGTCACTCCTTCAAAGGTGCCTGAAATGCCGCTGCCTGTAAGTATCGTATAGCTATTCGTCAGGCCCAGAGGGCCGCTTGTCGAAGCGATGTTCAAAGTTCCGCCGTCAAGACGAACGACACCCCCGGCGTTCACCCTGTCCGACGTGCCCATCGAGCCGACATCGACCTGATAAAGCGAGCCCGAGCGGAAAGTCACATCTCCGCTGACGTTGATCGTTTCGATACCTGGTCCCGGTGACAACACGCCGCCGGTGTCGATCAAAAGGCTCCCTGCATTGCCATTGCCAGAGAGGGTGCCTCCCGCAACGTCGACTTGGCCTGCCACGGTTCCCTGATTGACGAACTCGCCGCCGGTGACGGATGCCGTGCCCGTAATCAGGCCGGTGTTGACGGAAGAACCGCCTGCATTGACCAGAGTGGCAACGGTCCCGTCATTGGCAAGGTCACCCTCGTTGCGAACAGTGCCAGCGGATGCCGCGCTATTATTGGTAAGACGTCCGCCGCTGCGGATGTCGACATCGGAAAGGTCGGCATTGTTTACAACTGCGCCGCCGGTTATCCGGGTTATGCCGGTCACTGTACCACCGGTGTTGTTGGTGAAAGTGCCGCTCGAATTATCGAGAGACGCGACTTCACCGGCATTCGTCACCGTGCCGGAATTCGCGACTGCCCCGGCCCGTGCACCGCTATTGTTGACAAAGGCTGCCGCGGCGGCCACGTCGACATCGGTCACGATGAAGTTGTTCGTCACAGTCCCGCCGGAAATCACCGTGTTTCCGGTAATTTCGCCGCCCGCATTATTGGTAAAGGTGCCGCCCTCGTTTCGCAAAGACGCAACGGTCCCGGCATTGGTGGTGGAGCCGGAATTGTGGACATTGCCCGCCTCCGCATTCAGGTTGTTGACGAAGGCTGCGGCTGCGGCCACATCGACATCGGTCACGATGAAATTATTGGTTGCCGTGCCACCGTTCACGGTCGTCATACCTGTGACACGTCCACCGACATTATTGGTGAAACTCCCGGCATGGTTTTGAAGAGATGCGATGGTGCCCGCATTATCCACCGTACCGGAGTTGCGGATGGCGCCCGCTGTCGCGCCACTGTTATTGACGAATGCTGCTGCGGCAGCCACGTCTACGCTTGTAACGATGAAGTTGTTGGTTACCGTTCCGCCTGCGACCGTTGTCGCTCCGGTCACCCTTCCTCCGGCATTGTTGGTGAAGTTACCGGCCGTGTTGTTCACGGAGCCGATCGTTCCGGCATTGGAAGACGTACCCGTGTTCGTCAGAGCTTGCGTCGTGCCGGAATTATTATTGGTGAATGTACCTCCAGAGGAGACCGATACATCTCCAATGTTTCCATTGTTGGAAAGGGCTGTCCCAAGGGAAACATCGGCGCTTCCGGCTTCCCCATTCACCGTCACGCTGCCATTGTTCAGCTTCAGACGGCCGTCGAGTGTTCCGTCCACGAAAAGGCTTCCGCCATTCAGATCGACATCCGACCTTAAAGTGCCGCCCTGATTGATACCCACGCTGCCGGAAGATATCGTCGTTACGTCACGCACCGTCAGATCGCCGCTGTTAGTGATCGTAACATTGCCACCCTCGACGCCGAGGCGCCCGACCGTGGCGGTCGTCGTTACCTGTGGTGAACCTGTAGACACGTTCGCACTGTCGGTAGCGCTGGGGGCGGACGGAGACCAGTTCCCGCTATTGCTGAACTCGTTATCTGTGCTTCCTGTCCAAACCGCCTGAGCGAATGTCGTGCTTGTCAGCGCAAGCGAAGCCAAAGCCGTGAACAGGCCGAGGCCGCGGTGCCATGCCGGAGACAATTGTCTTGTCATTCTCAAACCGATTGTAACGGGTGCCGATTCGTATTCGGCAGACGAACCACGACTCGTAAGCGATCATGGTTAACCGGAAATTAAGTGTCAATGAACTGCGTTGTTCTTATCAACTGATACTCTGGTGGAGTTGGCAATCAGACAAGCGAGACCGTGCCGTTATCCTCGCCGTCCCAATATTCGATGGTACGGGCGTTGACCTGGACGAGCACCACGCCCGGGGTGCCAACGCCGTCGGGGAACCAGCGATCTAGCTCGCTCGTCCAGTGCTCCTCGAACCGAGCCTTGTCGCGAATGAGGCTTGCCTGACCGTCGAGTGAAATGAAAATGCCGGGCTTGCCAAGAATGCTCGGTGGCTCGGTGAATATAAGGGATACGCGATTGTTCGCTTCTATCTCCCTGACCTTCCGTGTATCTTCATAGGAGAAAAACCAGGAATCTCCTTCGTAATCGACATCACCGTTGTTGCTCATGGGTCTGCTTTTGATTTCGCCTGAAGCCGTGTGAGTATTGAACATGCAGAAGTCTATCTTGCGGAGTCGCTTGGATATGTCTTTCAGGTTCATCGACGCCATGATCAGCTCCATATGCGATGCTTATCCGACATCGCCTTTTTGCTTTTTGCCGGGTTGATATTTCCAAGCTCCCAACCGCTTTTCAGGCCATCGATGCCGGATCGCCGATCGGGAGAAGTGCAGGGTTGAGAGGCGGATCGTTCGGGTTCTTGGTGTCGCCAGGGTCTTGGACCGGCGGCTTCGGCGCGTCGTCCTGACGCGGGTTGGGCAAACCGGGTGTCGAACTCGGCCCGCGTGGACCATCGGGAACTGGGGACTGGTTTTTGTCGCTCTCGATCATAACTCGTCTCCTTAGAGTTTTATGTCTCCTACTGAAACGACCCGTGATCTTATCGGTTCCGTGCGAAGACGGAGCGGAAATCATCTCCTCGGCTCAAAAGGCACATATCGTTCGTGTTGCCATGGCCCGCTCAGATACCTCCAAAGATCGACGCCGGTAATGGTTATGTCGCGCGGCTGAAACTCTTTGGCGAGATTCTCGTACAATCGGTCGGCGCTAGATTTGGCGACTTTGTTTTGAACCGTGATATGCGGCCGCCACCCCTGTTTGTCCTGTGGGCCGAGCCATGGCGCAAACTTTTCGCGCAACAATGCCCGCAGTTGGGCCAGCGCAGCGTTTTCGATGCTGTAGGCAACACCAGCCCCCAGATGGCGAATGTTACTGACGGTCGCTTCTAGCGGGATATGATCCCGAACGGCTGACTCCAGTATCGTGATGATCCGATCCTTATATTCCCCCGGAAGTCTGTGAAACATCGTCAGATGAGCGCTTAGGAAATTACGGTCGGGCGGAAAGTGACGCTTCCGCAGTTCATTGAAATAAGCGAGGTCTTCTTCTTCAATTCTGGCCGTAAGTATCAGTGGAAGGCGTGTCTGCATGATCGTCTATCCCTTACGAGCCAAGAGCCTGTTTCGAACTATTAGTCCTGACGCGAGTTAGACCTCAAGACGCTAACAGGAGAAGCAGCAATGGCCGATGATAGCACGACAACCGTAAGGGCAACCTTCAAGACACGACAGGAAGCAGACCTCGCTGTGGAGCACCTCGTTCAGCAATACGGTGTGTCCCGCCCAGACATTTTCATCCAGTCGGCCACTTCAGCAAACACTGCGGGTTCAGAGCCATCCGGAGGCGACGTTACCGGCGATGAAGAGCGCGACGACGCCCCGCTGAACGGCGAGATCGAGGTGTCTGCCGACATTTCCGTGAGTCAGCTCAGTGCGGTACAGCGCAGGATGGGTGAGGCAGGTGCGCTACGCGTTACCGGTCATTGAATGATCACGAAAAGCGCCGTTTTGTTCGAAGCGGCGCTTTCATCCTATCCCAGACAAAACTATTCCCGCCTGCTTATCGTCGTGATTTTTCTATCTCTTCCGCTAGAGGAATGAATACTGCTCGGCCTTCGGCGGATGGAGAGGCGGATAACAGGCCATTTTCGCAGGCACGCTCGTCGTCCCAACCGGGATGATTGACGATTGGATAGAGACACAATCCTTCAAGAGGAACACCCGCCCTTAACGCCTGCTTTGCCTGTCGATAGACGTAGCCAAACCAAGATTCCCTTCGTTCTGCCTCGATACCGGTCTCCGCAATCATGATCGGCTTGCCGTATCTTGCATATGTCTCAATCAGCATCGTGCTGAGCGGCTTGTAGAAAGGATGGCCGACATCGATGGGCGGTCCTCCGTGAATCCACTGGTTGTTGTAGTAGTAATTGACCCCAACGATATCGAGATAGCGTTCGTTACCGCCGATCTGAGGCCACATTCTCCCTGAAATCAAATCCCATCCCTGAAACTGTGCCTGCCGGTGGCCTTCTGCGGCACCGGCTTCCCAGGGGCGCATGGGGTCGGTCACGACATTGATGATGGGATCGCAATGTACGAAGCGGGCTTTGGGCTCCACTTCAAGTATCGCGTCCATGGCGGCTATGGCTGCGCGCGCCAGTTGGACCTTGAGTTCAAACCCTCGCCTCCTTGCAAAAGGGTTGAGATAGCCGGCGTCCCCTCCGCCCCAGGAAAAGAAGGAAATCTCGTTGACTGGACAGTAAAAAGGGATGGCATCGCCTTCTCCTTTGACCATAGTCGCGCAAGCTTTTGCAAAACGAGAGAAACGGTCGACGAAGGCGGGAGACCAGATATCGATATCATCCGGCCAGCCATAATGAAGAAGGTCCCAGATCACCTGCGTCCCCGTCTCTCGTGCTGCTCGAAGCATCGGGAGGATGCTCGACCAGTCGTAATAACCGGCATTGTCGATCAGGTGCCATCGGAAGCCGTCACGCACGGTTCGTATTCCGAAAGTGGAAAGTTGCCGATAATCCTGTGCGGTCAGCTTATCGTGACTGATAGCCCGTATCATATCGAGGCGACGACCTACGTGTTCGCCGTCTTTTGGTCGCAGGCGATGCGTTGAGCATTCAAAGCCACCTTGCAGAAACGATTGAAACAAGCCCGTTGGCATAGCTGGCTTTCTGTCCGCGAGCACATCTGCAAGAACCGCTTCCCATTGCGGAATGACGGCCTCGGCCGAGTAACACGTCTCTATCTTGCGGCGTAACGCCAGACCAGTTTTGCGCCTGCGCTCGGGTTCGGCAATCAGCTGACATATTCGCTCAGC
Organism: Agrobacterium larrymoorei; assembly: GCF_013322225.1. Classification (GTDB taxonomy): domain Bacteria; phylum Pseudomonadota; class Alphaproteobacteria; order Rhizobiales; family Rhizobiaceae; genus Agrobacterium; species Agrobacterium larrymoorei_A. The sequence goes on along the minus strand of NZ_JAAMFB010000023.1, from coordinate 31,800 downwards.
GATTGCGTTGATATCATTATAGGGCACGAAGCAGCCAGAGACACCGTCTTCGATTTGCTGCATGGCACCATTGTCCGGTGTCGCGATCACCGGCAAGGATGCTGCACCCGCTTCGGCAATCACATGCGGCATTCCTTCGCCTCTCGATAGCCAGACGAAGATATCGAATGCGGAAAGCAGCTCTGGAACATCGCTCCGATCTCCAAGAAACTGGAGCCTGCCGCCAAGGCCGCGCTCTTCAGCGAGTTCCTTCAGGCGCGTGGCATAATCGGGCATGAATGCATCTGCCCCGCCGACGATGACGAAACGGGCAGCGGTGTTTGAAGCGGCGACAATCGATGCAGCCTCGATGAAATCTTCGACGTTCTTTTTGGGGTCGAGCCTGCCGACCCATCCGACGACGAGATGGCCGTCTTCTAGTCCCAGATCCGTCCGGATACGATTTCGGCTGTTCGGGTCGAAGGCAGCAAGATCGACCATCGACGGTATTTCAAGCGCGTGATGCTCGCGCCCCGGCATACGGGAGGCTGCCGCGTCCCGGATCGATTTGCACACGCCAACATATCTGCTGGTCAGGTGCTTGGGGCCAGCCAAGGCTTCCGATACCAGGCCGCCATGCTCGATCAGCGGCGGTCGCAGGTGCAGACGTTCGAGCGCCGGATAGATATCCGCAACATTCTGGCAGGATACCACCACGTCATAACTGGGGATTTTCCCGGCCAGATAGGACACTGTGTCCTCAAACGACAAGGTGTAGGGCGTGGTGTCGACATTGACCCCAAGCGCGGTCAGTTGCTCGTGGGTTTGCTGCGGCATTCCCTGCTTATGAAAGCAGGCGACGACATCGATGCGATATCGGCTGGGATCGAGGTTCTTGGCAAGCAGCCTAACCTCTGTTTCTTCACCACCTACGACCAGCCAGGCAAACACGAATAGAATACGAACGGGAGCAGGCTCTGTCGTCATTCGCTCACCTTGAACACGACTTGCAGAAACTCAGGCCGGTTTTCCACAAGGTTGATGAGGAATACCAGCGCATCATCGATTGGCACGACATGAGTGATCATGTGATCGAGAATGGCGCGTTGTTCGTGAATGAGAAGCTCGACTGTTGAAAGAGCCAATCGCCTCCGGTCCCAGAGCGCCGCAAGTCCTCTTGGCACGCGGTTGATCTGCGCGCAGCGCAGGTTGAGGCCATTGTGGTGAAATTCTTCGCCAAGCCGCAACCTGTCTGCGCCACCCTGATAAAATGCCAGATCGATGACGGTTCCTTGCGCACGCAGGGCTTTCATCGCTGTGTGCAGGCTATCGGAATGCGCCCGGGTTTGGAAAACAACGTCAGCGCCGCGACCCATCGCGCCATCATGCCACCTTGCTTTGGCGTGCTGCCAGGCGTGGTCTTCCGTCATGGCAGTGAGCCCCATGGCTTCGGCCTTTTGCCGCCGAAACTCCGAGGGATCGGCGATCACAACCTCTGAAGCACCCAGATGGCGGGCAAACAGGGCCGTCATCAGGCCGACCGTGCCTGCGCCAATGATCATAGCCGGGCGGTCACGGATGCTCGCGCCAAGCCCTGAAACATGCGGCCCGAACGCTTCCGCGTCGGCGTGCAATATCCCGTTTGCTGCAATCGGCCCCATCTGTGCGACGAAAATGCCCAGTATCGGGTCCAGCGTTTCCGGCAGCTTTATCAACAGGTCGTGGTAGGGATCTGCGGTGTGTCCGGTCTTGTGGGCATAAGTGGAAGCGACGATGCTTCCTTCGGAGTAACCCTGTGCGCGGCTCTCGGAAATGCGCGCCACTTCCATATAGCCCAGGAACGGCACCGGATAATGGAGATCGGGCTCGTTTCCTGCAAACACACCCCGTTCGCCGTCGAAGCGCGATTGGAAATAGGGGTTGGTATTCTTCATGAAGGTTAGTTCAGTCCCGGCTGAAAGCCCGGTGTAAAGCGTGTCCAGCCTGATCAGGCCATCAGCCGGTGGACCTTCTTCGTACTCGAAAAAGTACGGCCGTTTCTCGGCCTCGATGCCGAGCGAACGGATAATGCGATGACCTTCGGGCAAGCCGCGCGGTTCATCAGGCTGAGGCTGAAACCGCAGCGGTGCAAGTTCAGGGCGTGGCGTGTCCGGTGGATCGAGCTGGACCGGTCTGCCTTCCTGAATGGATTTTTCGACCGCCAGCGCCAGCCGGTGTGTCTGAAGTGCCTCGCTATACGGGCAGCGAATTCGATTTTCTCCGCCACGAACGGCGTCGATGAGGTCGCGGTCTTCCCGCCATACGGGATCACCATTGGCACCCCTGACGGGCCTACCCCTGCCGACATCCACCATGATTTCTCTGTCGGTGAGTTCAATCGCCAAATTTTCAGCAAAGACGTGAAGCCCGACACGATGACTCCAACCAAGCAGGCAGGTGGAGGCTATATTGGCAACGACCCCGTTCTCAAATGTGAGGTTTGCGGTGCTGGTTGTTGAAACGTCGAGATCCGGAAAGTCGTGCCTGTCCTTGTGACTGGCGCGCCCGTAGACTTCCGTTACCTCACCAACAAGGAAGCGCGTCAGATCCAGCAGATGTGTCGCCTGCTCAACCATCTGTCCGCCCGACTTGTCCTTTTTCCACCACCATTGCGGCGGCGGCGTCGAGTCCAGCCAGTAGCCGGACATTAATTGCGGAGGGTTTTCGGCGAGCAAATATCTCGCCTCGTCGACTGTATCGAGATAGCGCCAGTGATAGCCGACGGCAGTGATCAGGCCTTTGTCCGTTACCGCCTTTGCAATTTCCTCAGCCGTCTGAAGATCAACCGATACCGGCTTTTCCACGAAAAAGGGGATGCCGCGCTCTATGAGATCCCGTTCGGCATCACCATGCGCAAAAGGCGGGATACACACATAAACCGCATCCGGCTTCACGCTATCAAGCATCTCCCGGTGATGCGCAAATGACTTCGCACCAAAACGCATGGCTGCCTGATCGGCGCGACCCGTATCCGGATCGGCAAATCCCACCAGTTCGACCTCTTCGAACCCAGCCAGAATGTCGAGATGCCGCTGGGCGATGCCGCCGGTGCCGATAAAGGCAAGTCGCGTTTTCTGCATGGATTGGTCCTTTTGTGAATTGCGGGCAGGCGCCGCAATAAAACGGCGATAGATATCGGCGGTTTCCGATGCCATTCTTTGAGCGGTAAATTCGTGTTGGAAACGCTTTTGGGCGAGCAAAGCGGATGCTTCTGCTTCCTGACGGTGATCGATGGCATATATGATCGTCTTCGCCAGCGAGATGTGATCGCCCGCATCGGCAAAAAATCGATGATCGGAGCCCAGTGCCTCCAGTGTACCGCTCACTCTGGTAGCGATGATGGGCAGGCCAAGCGACATCGCTTCCAGCGCCACAAGCGGTAATCCCTCGAAGCGTGACGGCAGCACGAAGAGATCGACCATGCTCATCAGCTCTGCGATATCCGAGCGGCGACCCAGAAAATGTATATTTTCATCCAGGCGGCACGCCGTCGCCATCGCTTCGATATTCGGACGCTCTTCACCAGTCCCGACCAGTAGAAGCGTCGTCGCTGGATGCGTCTTCACCACTTCTTCTAGGGCGCGCAACAGAGTCGCGTGGTCTTTCTGGGCGCTAAAGCGCGCGACATTCAAAAGAACGATGCGGTCTTCCAGCTTCAGATTTCTGCGCAACACGTCCGTTTTGCCACCGGCTTTCAGAGGGTAGATCCCATTTTTGATGGTCGACAGCCGCTCTGGAGGAAGGTGCGGTGCATAACTTGCGTACGAGGCCTCCGACACCACGATGTGGTGCGACACGCGCGATGCCTCAACGCCGTAGCTCCGGCGTTGCTCGGGGTCCGTCAGAAGATAAGGCAGGTGTTCGGTGCGAATGACTGGTATATCGGCAGCAAAGCCTGCTGCGACCAGCCCGTGCCCCTCCCATCCAATTCCCGCATGAACATGTAAAAGATCGAATGGCTCGTTCGAAAACCAGCTTTGAAAGTGAGCCGTATCTTTTGCGAGCCTTATCTTCAATCCCAGTCGGGCAGCGCGTGAAAGAACCTTGTCATCATCCGTCGCTATCAGGGCGATGGTGATATCGAAATCCGTTGCCAACGCTTGTCCAAGGGTAAGCATGTGCTCACCCATCCCGGACGGATTTCGACTGTCGGTCGCTAATACTACCTTGGGACGGTCACTCAATTGCGGCATCCACCATTGGCCGCGTCTTGTGTTTCTCGCAAGGTTTCAGCCTGTTAGCTTCAACGGCGTTATCGACAATCATTGCCATGGCCCTGAATGTCCTGTCCCAGGACATGTTGGCGAGAAGGCCATCAACTGGTTCAAGCCAGGCTTTATCCCCGCGTGAAAGCCGTACGGCCTCGTCGCAGAGCCTTGCAAATGAATCTGCATCCGATGCTATGAAAACGCCATCCACCTCCCCATAGGTTTTGACGACATCGTTGATCGGCGTGCTGACGACTGCTTTTCCGGCCGCCAGATATTCGGGAGTTTTCGTGGGGCTGATGAACCGGGTCGCTTCATTAAGTGCAAACGGCATCAACGCCGCATCCCACCCAGAGAGGTAGACGGGTAGTTCACTATAGGACTTCTGGCCAAGATAGTGGATGTTCGCAGCACGCGGTAAGTCCTGTTGCGAAATCTTTACCACCGGGCCGATGAATACAAAGGAGAGATCTGGTCGCAATGCGGCAACCGTGCCGATCAGGTCGAGATCCAGCCTCTCATCGATCACGCCATAATAACCTAGCCGGGGCGCAGGAATATCGGCCTGATCTACCGGCTGAACAAACTCCATTCTCGCGACAAAGAAGTGTGAACTGTCGACGCTGGAAGGGAAGGGGTGGATATTGTCGTGTCTGTCTCTCTTCGCCTCGTAAAGGCTGTGCCCGCCTGTGAACACCGCATCGGCACGCGCCATCAGCGCCTGTTCGGAGACTTTCAAATCAGCGGGCGCAAACCTGAAATTCGCTAACTCGTCCATGCAATCATAGACAACCGCTGCCGCTTCGACATGGCTCGCAAAGTTGTACATGGCTGGTGTGTAGAACCACAATATCGGCGGGCTGCTGCCCATAAGCGCAATTAGTTCATCGAGAAGTCCTGCAAGTGCTGCTTCGCGTTCCTGTTCACTCCACCAATGTGGCACCCTTGGACGCACTGCTTTTACGGTGGTCCCTGCGAATGGGTGGATTTCCAGATAGGCGAGGTGATGATCCGTCGGAATGAATTCCTCGAAAAAGAAGACCTGTCGCTCTGCCGAAAACCGCTGCATCAGATGTTGGGGTCGCTGCAAGACGAAGTCCCAGCGTAGATGAGAAAAGCAAATTATCGGATGATTGATAGCAATAATTTCGTTGGCGGGCGTTGGGAAGGAATTCAGTAGGTTCATCGCGTACCCCTTAAGACGACGCCACCGAACCTGTATGTGATCTTCTTGTTCCGCCAACTCTATTCAAATTTTCGAAAATTATTCGTCAGCTGCGCAAATCGCTTTATCGTGTGAGGCCAGGTCCAGTGTTGAAGCACATGGTCACGCGGTGAAAGTGCTTCGCACCGGTCCAGCAGGTCGAGAATTCCGAGATGGAAATCGTCTTCGGAAGCCGTGCGCCCGGTGGCATCGCTGATATACTGTAGCCCACACCGCAACGCACTGTTGGCCAGCACCGGTATACCGGCAAGCATATATTCCGTGATGATTGCGGGCGCGCCATCATCGACCCCGCAAACCACCCCGATCCGCGATTGGTTCATCAACCGGTTGACTTCCTCGAAGGGTACGCCCGGAGGGCCGATAAAATCGACATGGATATTGAGTTCGAAAGCCTGTCTTCTGAGATCATCGGCCATTTCGCCATATCCGCAAACGCAAACCGTGCGAAGCGTAGTTGGCAGTTTGGCAAGGGCGTTGAAAAGGACATCATGCCGTTTATAGGCCTGTGCCGCTGCGACATAGATAATGTCGTAAGCCTTTGGCAGATCGAGCGGGTGAAACGTGACGTCCGATGCGAATTCGGGTCCGATCGGCATCACACTTGTCTGCATCTTCGGATGACGTGCCTTGACCTCCTGCGATTGCCAGTCCGCTCCTGTCAGCACCAAATCGAAATGACGACTGACATTTGGTGGAATGCGCAGTGCCGGGGCGTCAATCGAATTGTAGATTTTAAAGCTTGGCGTGCAGGCGGCGAGAATGTCTTCGTGAACGCCCAAGCCCCACACGCACAGAACATCTGGCGCACCGAAGGCTTCGATATGCCCCAACATGTCGTTTGAGTTGATAGGCGCATCTGGTCCATTCATGCGAAAGGCACGACGCGTCAGATACGGCGAAACCGTGGTCCAGCTGTGGGGCGGGTTTTCTCCGCGCCAGTGCGTCCATATCTCTGCGCAATCCACAAGCCCGGCTTTGATTGCTGCCAAGGGCAAACGCTCCAGATAGCCGCCATAAACAACAATCTCGTCGGGATGTCCGATTCTGCGGGGTTCTTCCCCACGAGCCCCGCCTGACCACTGGCAACGATAGGCATCAACGTCGGGTAGATGATCTTCGGATGAATGGCCGTCCTGAAAATCACTGATGACGACGAGGCGACGGGCTGTCATGGAGGGCAATCACCGAGACTGGAGGGCGTTTGTCAGGCACGTGTCGTAAACGCCGCTTCTGAACCGAAAACCGAACACCGGAAAGACGATGAGGTTCCGTGAAGCCCGAAAACTCCTTACGTCACGGGTTGAATGCCGCGGGCAACGCCATGCATCAAACGCTGGCGAAAGTTTCATTTGATAGCAAATAATTTCGCTTGCCTACGAATTAGGCAAGCCTAATATCTCGTCTAAAACTAAAAAAGCCGAGCGCCGCCTACATGGCGCCGAACAGGGCCTTCTGCGCGATCTTCAGCGCGCCAATAGCATCGTGGCGGCTTTGTGCTTCCTTCAATGCGTCGACATCAAGTGCATCAAGGCCCTTGTCGGCGGCTTTCAGGAAGTCGATTGCGTGGTTTGCGGTGGCGACACTGTCTTCGCGGAACGGGAACTGGTCCAACTGCCAGACGCCTTCCCATTTGTTCTTTCTGAGTAAGTAGAAGAACTCGAACAGTTCGATAGGGTGGAGGCTGCCCGCAACGAGATCGTCATCCCAGGAGCGATAATTGTCGTTCACGTCCATGCCGAAGAGGCGACCGTAATCGATGGCAAGCTGCGCACTATCGGCGGCGGATTCGCCGCCCATGATGGCGTGACCGAAGTCCAGCAGGATGCCGACATTCGGCAGGCCTATCTTCTCAATACCCAGCAGAGTGCGAGCGACAGAACCGAAGCTCATGCGCACGCGCGGTTCGCGTGGCTTGTACTCGATGACGAACTTCAGGTCCGGGTTCTCGCTGGCAAGTTGGCCGACGCCATCGAGCGAATGCTTCCACAGCGTGCCGTAATCGACCTGGAAGGGGTAGTCCCATCCATCCTGCCCAGGCCATAGTTTGACATAGTCAGCGCCGAAGAACCGCACCTGATCGCATGCGTCCGTCACGATCTCATGTGCCCGTCGCCGAACGCCGGCATCCGGATTGGTGAAAGAGCCTTTGACGAATTCGCGGGTGTAGATTTCGGGCGTAATGCCGATGACGCCGAGATTGTTGCGATCGAGCGCTTCCTTGACCTGAGCGTTGGAAAAATCACCGCCAAAGAAAGGATAGTTGATATCCACCACCGACAGATCCTTGACCTGCCCAGCCAGATCGATGGCATCGATAACGCTTCTTGGAGTGCCGTATCCGTCAGTTGCATAACGATCGAGATACGTGGCGAAATGCCAGATGCCGGCACCAAAACGTTGTGTGGTCATATGCTCCTCCAAGCAGGCGATCAGTTCTTTCGCGCTTCTGATTGCTTTCGAATTCTTTCGATCTTCTGTCATTCTGCACAGGCTTATAATGTTTTCAAGGAAATTTCCTAGATCTTTACTGTATTGCAGTGCAAAAAACATCGTGCATCGCACAAATAGCAATAAAAATCTTCTGAAACGAAAGACGAATACGAGATTTGCAAAAGTATATTGACAAAATTCGAAAGCAATCGATAGTCTGACACTCGAAAAGCTGCTGGAGGGCGGCTTTGCCAACGGGAGGTCTTCATGAAACTGACGAAACGTCTTTTGATGTCCGTCGTCGCTCTCGGCATCGCCGGTGCGATGTCCAGTGCTGCGATGGCTGCGGACAAGATTGCAATCATAACACCGAGCCACGACAACCCTTTCTTCAAGGCGGAAGCTGACGGTGCCGCCGCCAAGGCGAAGGAACTCGGTTATGAGACGATGGTGCTCGTCCATGACGATGACGCTAACAAGCAGAACGAGCTGTTCGACAGCGCGATTGCCGCAGGCGTCAAAGCCATCATTCTTGACAATGCCGGGGCCGATGCTTCGGTCGCTGCAGTCCAGAAGGCCAAGGACAAGGGCATTCCGTCCTTCCTGATCGACCGCGAAATCACGACCACCGGCGTTGCTGTCTCGCAGATCGTCTCCAACAACTATCAAGGGGCGCAGCTTGGCGCGGAGGAATTTGTCAAGCTCATGGGCGAAAAGGGCAACTATGCCGAGCTCGTCGGCAAGGAGTCCGATACCAATGCCGGTATTCGCTCTCAGGGCTACCACGACGTCATCGACCAGTATTCGGAAATGAAGATGGTCGTGAAGCAAACGGCGAACTGGTCCCAGACCGAAGCCTATACGGTGATGGAATCCATGCTTCAGGCGCATCCTGACATCAAGGGCGTTATTTCCGGAAACGATACGATGGCAATGGGCGCTTACGCTGCCTTGGAAGCTGCCGGGCGTAAGGACGTGATCGTCGTTGGCTTCGATGGCTCCAACGATGTGCGCGACTCGATCAAGAAGGGCGGTATCAAGGCAACCGTTCTGCAGCCAGCCTATCAACAGGCACAAAACGCGGTTGAACAGGCTGACAAGTTCATCAAGACTGGATCGACGGGCCTTGAAGAGAAGCAGTTGATGGATTGCATTCTCATCAATGCCGAAAACGCCGGTAAGCTTGAGACCTTCGCTCTGAAGGATTGATCGTGACGACCACCCGGGCCGCGTCCTGGTCCGGGTGGTTTCCGCTTTTCAGAAAGTCGAATAGCCATGAAAATTACCAGCGTGCTTTTGGCAGGCCTGCTCGTCGTGTCCCTCTCCGGCTGCAAATTGGTCAAGACCAAGAGCGCCGAAGATGGCGGGGCCGCTGCCGATCCGATTGCTGAACTCGTCGATACGTCTTTTGATGCGAAGCTCGTTCCTGCCTTGAACGAAAAGGCCGTCGACCTCGCAACCTTGCGCAACGACGTCAAGGCTGGACTGGATGCAGCCGGTGCCAAACATGGCGTGCGTGTTGGCGGTGCAGGTGGTGGCTGGAACTTTGCCGTCAAGGGCAGTGGTACCGTCACGGAAGAAAACCGCGCCTCCAAGGCAGGTGTCGCTGACATTGATCTCGATGGCGATGGCCAGCCGGACGCAAGGCTTCAGCTGGGGCCGGTGATCAAGGGAACATCGCTGCGCGATACCACCACACTCTACGATTTTTCCACGTTTCGGGACCAGATCGAATATGCCAAGCTCGGAAGAGCCTTGAACGACAAGGCCGTCTCGAAGCTACCCGGCGCTGATACGACTTTGAAGGGTAAACGCATCACCTTCCTTGGGGCGGTGACGATCCGCTCCGCCAGCGAAAAGCCCCTCATCATGCCGGTTTCCGTAGAGGTTGCGCCATGACGGGAGAGACGCCTTCAGACCCGCATCCCATCGGCCTGAAAATACGCAACGGCTCCAAGATATACCCAGGTACGCAGGCGCTGAAGAACGTCGATTTCGATCTGCGGATGGGCGCGGTCAATGTACTCGTCGGTGAAAATGGTGCGGGCAAGTCCACACTTATGAAAGTGATCGCTGGCGTTGAGCAACTGAATGGCGGCACGATTGAACTCGATGGTCGGGAAATCACGTTCTCCGACAAGTCGGATGCCGCAAAGCACGGTGTGGGCATCGTGTTTCAGGAGCTGAACCTTTTTCCCAATTTGACGGTCGCCGAGAACATCTTTGTCGGGCACGAAAAGACCCTTGGCGGCATTCATATAGACAAAGGCGCGCAAGTTGCGGCTGCGCGCGCGCTGATGAAGCGGCTCGAGCAGAATATCGATCCTGATGTTCCGCTTGGAAACCTGAGGATCGGCCAGCAGCAGATCATCGAAATTGCCAAGGCACTGGCGGAAAACGCCCGGATACTGATCTTGGACGAGCCTACCTCCGCGCTCTCGGCGGCAGAAGTGGAAGTGCTGTTCCGCGTCATCAACGACCTCAAGAAACAGGGCGTCGGCATCGTCTATATTTCCCACCGCCTGGAGGAGCTGATCAGGATCGGCGACTATATCACCGTGCTCCGCGATGGAGTGATCACCGGCTCCCGTTCGATGAAAGGCGTGGATATCCCGTGGATCGTCGCCAACATGATCGGCAGTGCGTCCAAGGAGTTTCCAAAGACTGTCGCGCATGAAATGGGTGATGAGGTTTTCCGCGTTGAAAATATCTGCCTGCCGAGCCCCGCTGGCGGCTATGCCGTTGATCACATGTCGCTTTCGGTCAAGCAAGGCGAAATCGTAGGGCTCTATGGGCTGATGGGTGCCGGGCGTTCCGAGCTGCTGGAATGCATCATGGCACAACATCCCAACTCCACCGGACGGTTTTTCATCGAGGGCAAGCCGGTCAAGGAAAAGAGCGTTGCAGGCCGTATTCGCCGTGGCCTGGCGCTGATACCGGAAGACCGCAAGCGTGACGGTCTGGTGCAGATCATGACGATCCGCGAAAACCTCACCATGTCGTCGCTGCGTGATTTTACCCGCGGTTTTCACCTCAGTCTCAAGGCAGAAGCCGACAAGGCGAAGGAATTCGTCAAGCGCATGGCAATCAAGATCGCCAGCCTCGAGCATCCGGTGTCCAGCCTTTCCGGTGGCAACCAGCAGAAGGTCGTTATCGGCAAGGCGCTGATGACGAAACCGAAAATCCTGCTGATGGACGAGCCTTCACGCGGCATCGACATCGGGGCAAAAGCTGAAATCTTTCGCACCATGCGACACCTTGCGGCAGATGGTCTCGGAATTTTGTTCGTAACGTCGGATCTGGAGGAGGTTCTTGCACTCTCCGACCGCATCCTCGTCATGGCAAATGGCAGGCTAACGGGGCAATTCCCGGCCGGTGCCAATGCAGCGGATGTCATCTCCGCTGCCACGCCTAATCTTAAAAGGGTTGAAGTATCATGAGCAGCATCGACGCCGCTGGCAACGTCAAGACCATTACCGGAAGCCACAGAAAACGAACGTCCGCGCTCCTCATGCTGTTGCACATGCGGACATTCGTGGCGCTGATCCTTGTGTTCACCTTCTTCGCCATCGCCGCGCCGAATTTCCTGTCAGCCGGTAATATGCTGATTATTTCAAAGCATGTGGCGCTGAACGCGCTTCTCGCCATCGGCATGACATTTGTCATCATCGCAGGCGGCATCGATCTCTCGGTTGGTTCGATTGTTGGATTGTGCGCCATGGTGGCGGGCTATCTCGTCCTCTATGGTATCGACCTCTGCTTTTTAGGCGTTGGTTACAGCGTCCAGTTCAACACTCTGGAAATCTGCCTGATCGTGCTTGTGGTGGGCGTGTTCATCGGCTGGATAAACGGATTGCTGATAACCAAACTCAACGTCGCACCTTTCATTGCAACGCTTGGAACGCTTTACGTGGCTCGCGGCGCTGCATTGCTCTTTTCGGAAGGACGCACGTTTCCCAATCTTTCCGGTAATCCGGAATACGGTTCAGACACGTTCCGCGTCATCGGTTCGGGAACACTATTCGGCTTGCCGGTATCTGTCTGGATCATGGTGGTCGTTGCATTGCTCGCGGCCTATCTTGCAACCAGAACGCCGCTTGGCCGACACATTTATGCGGTGGGCGGAAATGAGCGGGGTGCTGCGCTCTCCGGTGTGCGCGTCGACCGGGTAAAGCTGTTCGTCTATATGTTCTCCGGTGTCTGCGCAGCGCTCGTCGGCCTCATCATCTCATCGCAACTTCAGGCCAGCCATCCCGCGACCGGTGAGACATTCGAACTGAACGCGATTGCGGCTGCGGTGTTGGGAGGCACGTCCATGTCGGGCGGACGTGGCCGCATAGCAGGCACGATCGTCGGTGCATTCGTCATCGGCATTCTCGCCGATGGACTGATCATGATGGGTGTCTCTTCATTCTGGCAGACGGTGATCAAGGGGCTGGTGATCATTGCCGCGGTCGTCGTAGACCAGGTTCAGCAAAAGCTACAGGCGCGCGTGGTGCTGCAGCAGAACGCCAATTGATCATTTGATCGGGTAAACCGATGTTGTAAGGGTTGGGAGAGGAATCGAGCAGTTTCATTTGATCTCGAAACACGGGTTCAGGCAGGGCCACATGGAAGCGAAAGACGAACATATCGCATCGGAAACGATGATCGGCCTGTTGTCCGAACCAAGACGTCGCCGCATCCTCGAATGGCTGCAGGAGGAAGGTTCGGCGCGTGTTAGAGAGCTGGCATCGGCGTTCCGCGTCTCCGAAGCGACCATCCGCCAGGATCTCGAAAGACTTGAAAACGAGGGTTTCATCACGCGTGAACATGGTGGGGCCTACCTTAATACGGCGGCACCGCAGGCGGGCACCATGTCCCTCCACCATCAGGATAACATGGACAAGAAACGCCGCATCGGAGCGCTTGCGGCAAGCCTTGTCAAAGACGGTGAGACCCTCATTCTCGATGCAGGTACGACGACAACGGAAATCGCAACCCGCTTGACCGGTCGCCGTGATCTGACCCTGATCACCAACGCCCTCAACATTGCAATTATTCTTGGTTCGGTGCCAAGCTTTGCCGTTCACATGCCGGGTGGCCAGTTCAAGTCGCCAACGCTCTCGCTGTCTGGCGATAAGTCGGTCGAGTATTTTCGCAACATCTTTGCTGGAAAGCTGTTTCTCGCGACCGCAGGTGTCGCACTCGATGCTGGCCTTACCTATCCAAGCTTTGCCGATCTTCAGCTGAAGGAAGCCATGATCAAGGCGGCGGCGCATGTTTATCTCGTCGCGGATTCGACCAAGATAAACCGCTCGTCATTCACCCGTCTGGGCTCCCTGGACGTCATAAATTCCTTCATCACCGATGACGGCATCTCCGACAGGGATGCGAAGGAATTTGAAAAACGCGGCATCGAGTTGCTTATCGCCAAATGATGCGGCGATTGGCTGCACCCATCGGGCGCTAAATCTTGAAGATTGGCTCGATGCTGCAATCCAGCAGTCGCGGGTCTATTCCTTTTTCCATCTCATCGAACATGGAATCCACGAACCCGATCAGCGCGTCGGTTGCGGAAAGGGCGGTATCGAGATGGCGGTTCGCGACTGCATTGAGTACCGACAAATGGCAGTCGACCGTCTGTGAAAGATCTGCCTTTTCGAGCGAAATCGTGTGGTGGATGAAGCCGATACGGCGATAGATCGTATGCAGCGGGCGTAACGTGTGCTCGAGGAACGGTTCGTTTGCTGCGGCGAGCAGAATCTGGTTGATGCGACGGTCTAGGGCGTTGAATCCGCTTAGCGTGATTTGATCGCGCCGTTCTTTAAGCGCTCGCTCCATCTGCAGCATCTGATTGCGGTGGGAAAGGCTCGCGCGCTCCACAGCCAGCCTCACGACAAACCGCTCCATGTCGCGACGCAGTTGCAGGAGCAGACGTTCCCGCGCCAGATCAATGGGAGCGACCCGCAAGCCATGGCGAGGCAGAACGATAAAAAGCGTATCTGCGGCAAGCTTGCTGACGGCATTGTGGACAGGCGTGCGACCGAGACCGGTGGCTTCCTGCAGTTCCTGCAAGGTCAATTGGCTGCCCGGCTTCAGCTCGCAATTGATCAGCAGTTCCTCGATGCGCTCATAGGCAAGATCGATGAAGTTGACCCGGTTCGCGCGCTTCGGCTTCGTGTCTACCGTCACCGGTTTAGGCTTGGTCTGCTTACGTGCCATGTCCAGTTTCCTTCCGTCGCGGTCAACAATTCAGGGCATCGACCGATATAAATATGTTGTGAAATTTCACAAGCAATATTAGTGTCCATTTCCAAAGCGTGCTGGGAGGTCCGCTCGATAAACGGGATGCACACTACAAGCGGGACCTACGGAGGAACCAATGAAAATTACATCTATCGAAACACTGCGAACGGAGGAGTTTGCGAATGTCCTTTGGGTGCGCGCGCATACGGATGCTGGAGTCATCGGTCTCGGCGAGACCTTTTATGGCGCAGGCGCGGTCGAGGCGCATATTCATGATGTTCTGGCCGGCCGACTGCTGGGTAAAGACCCGTTTCGGATCGAGGCGCTTGCCCGTGAACTCGTGAACCTGCCGATGGCGCAAGCATCGACGGGCGCGGAATATCGCGCCGCATCTGCTATCGATCTTGCTCTTTGGGACATTTTCGGCAAGGCCTGTGACCAGCCGGTCCATCAGATGCTGGGCGGTCTCTGCCATGATCGCATTCCGGTCTACAATACCTGTGCTGGTTACGGCTATGTTCGCTCGAACAAGATCAAACCGGTCGATACGTGGAATTTCCGCGACAGTTCCGAAGGGCCCTATGAAGACCTCAAGGGCTTCATGACGGATGCGGGCGCGTTGGCGGAAAGCCTGCTGGAGCAGGGAATATCGGCCATGAAAATATGGCCGTTCGATCCTGCTGCCATCGAAAACGATGGTCGCTTCATCACCGCAGAACAGTTGCGCACCGCCATAAAGCCGTTCGAGCAAATCCGCGCCCGCGTGGGTGACAGAATGCAGATCATGGTGGAGTTCCACAGTCTCTGGAACTTGCCGACCATCAAGAAGATCGCTCGTGAACTCGAAGCCTTCGACCCGACATGGTACGAAGACCCGATCAGAATGAATTCCGTTTCCGCGCTCAAGGAGCTTGCTGCATCTACGAGTGTACCGATCTGCGCGTCGGAGACGTTAGGCTCCCGCTTCCCCTACAAGGACATGCTGGAAGCTGGTGCCATCGGTATCGTCATGACGGATTTGGTCTGGACCGGTGGTTTGACTGAAGGTCGCAAGATTTCTTCGCTCGCCGACACCTATCATCGCCCATACGCGCCGCATGATTGCACGGGCCCGGTTGCCTACGCTGCCGCGGTTCACTCGTCCTTCTCGCAAACCAACACCATGATCCAGGAGTCGGTCCGTGCTTTCTACACCGGATGGTACAAGGAGCTTGTGACCAACGTTCCCGTTATCGAAAACGGTTATGTGTTGCCGATGGAAGGTCCGGGTCTCGGTACGGAATTACTGCCACAGGTCTTTGAACGTGCGGACCTGACGGTTCGACGCAGTGCGCTTTGAGGTAGGCAACATGAACCACCAGTCGATATTCAATCTTCAGGGCCGTACCGCTCTCGTTACCGGCTCATCGCGCGGTCTCGGTCGTGCCATGGCCGAGGGGCTCGCCGTCGCAGGTGCGCGTGTCCTTATCAATGGCACAGATCCGTCGCGGGTCGCTGAAACGGTCAACAACCTTCGCAAGGCCGGACACGAGGCCGAGGCTGCTTCATTCAATGTCACCTCGGAAGAGGAGATAAAAGCGGCTCTCGCCAAATTCGATGCGGCGGGGATCGCGGTTGATATTCTCGTCAATAATGCCGGAATTCAGTATCGCAAGCCGATGGTCGAGCTGGACACGGCAGACTGGCAAAGGGTCATCGACACCAATCTCACCAGCGCCTTCATGATCGGCCGTGAGGCGGCGAAACGGATGATCCCGCGTGGATATGGCAAGATCGTCAATATCGGCTCACTTACAAGCGAACTCGCCCGCGCGACGGTCGCACCCTATACGGTCGCCAAGGGCGGGATAAAGATGTTGACCCGTGCCATGGCTGCGGAATGGGCGCAGCACGGTATTCAGGCCAACGCCATCGGCCCCGGCTATATGCTCACCGATATGAATCAGGCTCTGATCGATAACCCGGAATTCGACGCCTGGGTAAAGGGTCGCACGCCCTCGAGACGTTGGGGTAAACCGGAAGAACTGATCGGCACCGCCGTCTACCTTTCTTCATCGGCGTCCGATTACGTCAACGGCCAGATCATCTACGTCGATGGCGGAATACTAGCCGTCCTTTGAAACATGCACCAGCGGCCACAAGTCGGGTCCGGCTCTCGAACGATTCGGGGCCGTGTCGATCCAGCTGCTGGTGCGCGCGCAATATCTAGGCCTGCGCGTGTTCTCGAACATCGTCCAGCAGGAAATGCACGACTACATAATGCGTCGTATATTTCTGGCCACTATCGGCGACGCTCTCGACGCTGCCACCATCGGCTGGATGCCATTTCTGATAATGCGGATTGTTGGCAATCAAGGTGATGGCCTTGCCTGATAACCTGCCATCCAGTCGATAGCGCGCTTCCGCCAAAGGCCAGATTTTCTCGAAATCCTCCCGGCGAATACGGGCTTTCAGTGCCTTTCTGCTGTTCGTTTCTGCTGTTGGGTGTTCGCCCGCTCCAGGCGGGACATCCAGAACAACCTCTTCCGCTCCATCCAGCAAAGGCGAAAATTCATCTGGCCACATCCGACGCATGCACTGCTCCTCCCAAAGCTTTTCATCCGGTAGATGCGCCATGATAGCGTCTCCGCCGCAAGAGGCAACGGGAGTTTGAATGCTGTCGCGGATATCCGGCTGCCGTATAGCGGCAGAGAGTGAATGCTGCTAAACGCGAACTATCCCTGTCATGAGAAAGGAACCGGTGATGATCCAGCCCACGGCGTCGTTCAAGGACAATCTGCAACTGCTGCCGCCAGTCGAAGACCTTGCTCGTATCGATCTCGTCGATGATGCTGGCGTCGTTGTCGCAACGATCGAAAATCAGCCGGGCAAGCAAGGATCGCTCGCTGTCTATCAATATCTGCAGCAATCTTTCGGCAAGCTCGATACGAAAGCGGCACAACATGGCCTGTCAATTTTTGCCGAGCATACTGCCGATGCGAAAAATCGTCCCGGCGCTCACCCCAACATCGACCGTTTGTTCGAGATCGCTGACGGCGCTGTTCCCCTGAAGATCCAGCTCATTTCCCGGTAAGGGTTGTGACTGACGTCAATGGTCAGCGCGGGTCTTCGTATTCCGAAACCTGGAATGCTCATCATTTTTCCTGAAGCTTAATGGCGGCGTCGCGGAGCACCTGCCAGGCGTCGCCTCCATCCTTGTGAATATCGAACCGGTCGTGATCGTCTTCAGGATAAAGGCCTGAGTCCTGCGTACTGACCAGCCGCCAGACGACCCAGCCCGCGCAGTTCGATGTGTCGATCGTATTCAGCCAGTTCCTGTACGCATTTGCCTGATCGGGGTCGGATCGTGGAACTCCGAATTCCTCGAGGATCACAGGTTTCCCGATCTTTTTGCCGATACCGCAATATTCACGGATACGGTCATCGAATTCGGAATGGCTCATTTTGACGTAAGACGGATAGCCATGCCACGTACCGAAATTGACGGTCGGGATGTTCATGTCGGACAGCTTCTGGTTCATGTTGCCGTGTCCCGTCGTCACGAGTTGCCTCGGCGCCAGAGATTTGACGTATGCCGACATTTCGGACAGCCAGTCATGCAACAAGGGCTCCGGATGAATGTCCGGTTCGTTGGCGAGCTCCCACGCAAATATCGTCGGATCATCGGAATAGCGAACACCGGTAATCGTGTTTACCCGCGATAGAACGTGCCGCACCCATGCCTTGTAGTCGTTGCGTGTCCGCTGGTCCTGCGCAAAGAATGTGTATTTGTCAGAGCTTCCGTACCATGCGTTCATCTGCTGGGCGCCACCGGTGTAAGCCCAGAAATCGACGAAGGCGATGATCAGCCTGAGATTGCGTTTGGACGCCTCCGCGATGACCCGATCCACCTTTTGAAGGCCGTCCGGTCCGTCATTGGGAACCATCTGGTTGGTTATGGTGTCCCAACTCATCATGTAGACGCCCTTGGTTCCAAGGTTGCTGGAATCTGACGTGCTTTTCGAATTCCATATGGTTGGAACCTTGCCATCCAGAGATCCGATGACAGGCTGAAGAAAGGTGCGCACCACATTCGCACCCATTGCGGTTGCATCGTCCAATACTCGGGTCATTTCCCCTGTCGAACCGAATGTGAGATAGTGATTGTTCACGCCAGCGACGCGAAAAGGCTTGCCGTTCAGTTGAAAGGCATCGCCGCTCGTTGTGACGAAAGCATCTTGATCGGGCGCCTGCGCCCTTGCCGCTTCAGGTGAAACAGTCTGCGAAAGCAACAGCGCGAGGAAGCAGAGAGCGAAATTCCGGATAGGGTCGATAAGCCTCATCTGCCAACTCCTTTTCAGGCCCGCACCGCAATGTCGATCTCGCCTGCATTGTCGATGGAGCCGACAGCCGCAGACATCGCCCCGCTCACCGACGCCACCGCGGGAAATGCAGCCGCGTAAAGTGCCCGGCATAGAATGAGACCTTCGAGCGAAACGGCAAGCACCCAGAAATTGGCCGTGCCCGCGATGCCGGACTGCGCGCCCAACGCGGCGGCGGCGATTTCCACCACGGCACCGCCAGCCAGAACCAGCGTTGCGCGACCGAGATTGCCACGAACCCGCTGAACCGCCAGATAATGATATTTCGCAACGATACCGAAGGCCGCGAAGCCGAGAAACTGCAGGCCATTTCCGGCGATCACCTCATATGCCGGATTGAACACCCACAGCATGAGGCGTGAAAATAGAAGGAAGGTCAATGCCGCTCCCGCGCAGACCAGCGTGGACAGAGCGAGCGAAACGCGCAGACGCGCCGCAAACAAGTCCGGCTCGCGGGTTGCGATGGCAAACAGGACGGAAGCCAGCGACGCAGGAACGAGAAGCGCAACGTTGAGCAGCGTCCATGCGGCATAGAAAGCTGCATTGATCTGCGCCGACAGCATCACCGTTACCACGAAAGGCATCAGCAGAGACGGTGCCTGAACCGCCATGCTGAGCGCGTGATGGCCGAACACCTGTCTGCAAACCGGACGGAAGGAATGAACCTCTGGCCTGTGAAAGACCTGGCTCCCTTTATATGCAAGCAGCCCCGCCACGATGACGAGTGAAATCAGTTGCCCGGCAAACCATGTCGTGAAAATTTCCAGTCCACTGGCCGCCCCTCCAAGCGCCACGCCGAGAGCGATCAGCAGCAATAGCTTCACGCTGGCAAAGACGACATTTCGTATGAGCTGGACAATGCTGCGCAAAAGTCCGACCATCGCCTGATCGAATACGAGCGTCACCCCGGTCAACGCGCATCCGGCGAGAAACAGGAGATCTGTCGCAGAAGAACTGACGATGGGGCCAAGCGGCGTCGATGTATATTCCGCGATAGCCAGATAGATCATTCCCATCCCGGCAGAGGCAAAAAATGCGATGAGAAGTGCGCCGGTCAGAAACGGGCCGGGCCGCTTTTGCCGACCTATCTCTCCCATCAGAAAAGGTCCAAGACCGACTTCACCGAACTGCGCAAGAAGGTTCATCAGGGATATGGCCGCCGCCGCAAGGCCAACTGCCTCCGGCGAGAATGAACGCGCTGCAAACCACCAGTAGACGAAGCCGAGGATCGCGGTCATTAATGTGCCAAGCCCCAGCATCCCCGCATTGAGAAGCAATGCCGCCTGGCTGGTGAGAAAGCTGCGAAGCTTGCTGATGAGAATGGTGAGCGCCATCGAATTATTCCCCTGGCTCGAGAACGGGAGTGGTGATGGTCGACCGCGCGCGGGCGGCACGAACTCGTCCGAGAGCGAAACCGGCAGCGGTCACGGCAAGCCCGGCGAAGATTGCCGCAGCCCGAAGCGCACCACTGGGCTTGCCCCGCAGCAGGTCACCCAGGTTGCGTATGACGCCCTCCGGCAAAGTCTTTCTTACATAGGCCCGCTCGGATTCCAGCGCCGAACCCGGACTTGCTATCAACGAAAGGCTTGCCTTCGAGAGCCCTTCAGCCCAGCATCTTTTCAGGAAGTATGTCCACGTTGCGCGAGAGGCAGGAATGGCGTGGTCGCAGCCGGTTGCTGGTTCGAAAAGAAAATGGCCATGAGGCAGGATTTTCTGAGCCCGGATACAGAGTTCGGTCTCCTCGCAACCCAACGGCAAGGCTTTCGCCGTGCGCCCCAATCCCGTATCGAAACCGCCCGCGAGATCAAAAACCCTGCGGCGTATACACATGGATGCGCCGATGAGATTGCGCACCCGGCCCGGAGACATGCCGCGATAGGTGCAGCCCAGTGTCCACAGAAACTCTTCTGGAAACCAGCCGGGGCGTTTGGTTTCCCAGAGCGGTCGAATGGACGATACCGCCCCCAGCGTCAGCGGATTTTCCATCTTTTTGACGAATGTTGCCAACAAATCCCGGTCTGCCACGGCGTCGTCGTCGAGGAAAAGGATCAACTCGCCGGCGCTGAGAGAGATTCCGCTATTGCGAGCACCGGACAATCCGGCTTGATTGGTGTTTTCGAAAATACTGACTTGGCCGTCAAGGCGCTCACCCTTCAGGCGCAGCGCAAGCGATGGGTTGTGATCGACGATGACTACGACCTCATCTGCCGGGCAGGACTGCTGAACCGCTGAGCGGATGGCCTTCTTAAGAATGTCCCAACGCTTCTCGGAGTAGCAGCAGATGACGATTGACGTTGTGGGTTTGCCGGGTGCGAGGCTCTGGCAACTATCCATTTTTCGTCTCCCGGGCAGGCGTTCCAAAGGTCATTCTGGGCGACGAGACGTCGTTGATCGTAACCCATACCTTGCGATAGATGTTTTCCCTGTTTCCATCCTTGTAGAGCCAGGCTTCCAGACGTGCAGGGGCGTCGGTTTTCTTCGGTACGGAAAAGTCGAAGGTCTGGCTGATGGAAGGGGCGAGCTCGAAATTGGGCATCTTGGCGATCAAAGCGCCGTCCAGAACAAGGTCGATGCTGTAGATCGATGCCGTCTCTTCCGAATTGCTGACGCCGATTGTGACTATATTGTTCGTCCACGCCTGTTTGGGGACCATCCAAAGCTCGGTGAAATGAAAGGGCATTCTCTCAAGCGCTGCGGGACGGGCCAGAAGAACGGCTTCTATGGCAAGAAGGGCGGATGCCGAAAAAATCACGAAGCGTCGTCCCGGTCGCTCCCATTGCATGGCTGATACCGGTCGGGTCGCTGGGCGCAGAATGTTCAATCCCCATGCCAGGATTGCCAGCAGACCCAGCGCGAACACCCACCCTTGCGCATTGAGATTTCCGGTCAGGTTCAGCACCATGCCCAGAAAAATACAGGCGGCGAAGCTGAGGAAGATCGAAAGCGTTTCTTTTGCAGCACTGCCACCCTTAAAGCGTAGGGTGCCCATGATCATGCTGCCGGGAAGATATAGCACCAGCGGCGCACAAAGGACCGCCCCGACCAGCGTTCCCCAGATCGAAGCCGGTTCGGGTATCCACGTCACAACGAGCAAAGTGGATAATATCCATAAAGGCGTGACGGTCAGGATGATGCGGCGCCCGGTAATTGTTCTCATCGGCGTCATCGCGCGTGGGCTCCGGTTTCAGCCCATGCGGTGGAGCCGACGAGTGCGGCTGCGCCCGGATTAACCCTGCCGAGCTTCTGTCGAATGACGTCGGGATTGAACGACTTTTGTACGAGATGAACGATCTTGCTATCCAGCCTGCTCAAGGCAAGTCCAAGGCGGCTATGAATTTGCACCAGATAATCACCGCGCGCATCGCGCACCGTGGGCTGCATGTTCATCGCGTCAAGCACGAAGACGGAGTAGAGTGTCCATTCACCGAACCGGGTCTGGTCGCTGGATGCACTGAGACCCTTCAGCAGCCGGACATAGGGCTCGGAGCCGTATTTGAGAACCATGAACTCTTCAAGTGCGATAAGATAATCCCGCTCGAAGCAGAAGAAATCATTGATGAAATCCACATAATGCAGCGCGCGATCCGGTTCGATTTCGAGAATTCTTGCAACATTTTTCACCCGCTGCCGCTCGAACCGATAATGACGGTCGGAAAATCTATGGCTTGAATAATAGAGTACCGGTTTGCCCTGATCGATGAGATCGGACCTGGCGATAGGGCGCAGCAGCAGCGTGTCTGCACCGAGATTGCAGAACTGTTCGCTCTGGCAAAACCGGAAGGCGCGCAGTTTGATGATTTGCTGCCGAAACCATCCCGGAAGCTCCATTTCCCTGGCGGAAAGCCACTCTCCATCCCCGGTGACGATAGCATTCGGCACCAGCCCCCGGGCGTCAAGAAAGCCTCTCAACGCTGATGGATCATTGGTTATGATGTTGAGCTGACCCTTGTCGGGAAAGTGCTGTTCGTAAGAGCGGAGGGATGCCTCGAGAAGATATTCGACGTCTCTCGAATGAACGCACATGAAAGCATCGATAGGGCTGGCATTCATCGTAACACTCCATTTGGTCGCCCGAAGGATTGTGCGATCTCTCCGCCCGGCTTTGAGGAGAGAGTTGATTTTCCCGTTTTTCCGAGGCGGCGCGTGTCGAAGATGATCATGAAGCCGTTGTCGAAGGTACGGTCCACATCAAGCGCGGAATTGAACTTGAGCAACGCCGAAGAGGAAAGAGGGACGCGATGGTTTCGGTCCTGCGCGCCGCCGTCGAAATAGACGCCAACGCCCGGAAGGGCAGTCGTCATTCGTAGGTCGACCATGACATATCCAATGCCGCCACCAATCAGCAGGTTGCGCTCCGCCGAACCAAGATTGGCTGATGTTATGGCAAGGCTCGTATCGCGCCAGTTCTCGAGCGTCGTTGCAACTTTCTGTCCGCCGTAGGCGGTCAGAAGCAGGCGGTTGATGCGGTCGCTGGCAAAAAGCTGGTTCGGACCGAGCCAATCCTTCGTCCATTTCGCAGCACTGATCCCCATGGGTTCGATCGATGAGGAATCCGACGACACTTCATAACCGGCTGGAACGAGAATACGCGGTCCTTCGGAACTGATGACGCCTGCAATCAGCACCGTGGTTACAGCAGCGGCAAGCACCGTCGCACGAAACCAGCCGCGAGAGGTGCCGTGCCAAAACGCCACGATCGCCACCGCAACCACGACCGCGACACCCAGAAAGGAAAGCGAACCGATCCGGTTGCCGATCTCCCACCCGCTTCTGGTGAGGCGGAAGATAATGCTGAGCGGATAAACCAATGTCAGAAGAACGAGGACAACCAGAAGGCTCGACCGCCATTTGCGCCATCGTGTCGGTGGCCACAGAATGCTCACATTGCGATATTGTCCGTTAAAAACCAGCGAGCGCAAGAAACCGGTCAGCAAGCCGATGCAAATCAGCAGGACGCCTGCAATCGTGAGGTAACGTTGCCAGGCCGGTGCTACAATTCCCGTGTCGGACACGAAAAGCCTACGTGTTCCGGTCGAATTCGTAGCGATATGCACGAGTTCGCGAATGCCGCCCTCAAGTACGGGCAGAATGTAGTCTCCGGTGGGGTCACCAACGATTTTCGACCAGATGACAGGAGCCATGATGGCTGCCATTGCCATCACTATAGCCTGTCTCTTCCGCATGACAGACGCGCCCTGCCGGAGGCATTCCAGCACTGCCGTACTGCACAGAAGGAACATGCAGAAATAGGAGGTGAGGTGGTGTGTCGTTGCAAGCGCTGCGATCAGCAGAACGGTCACCGTAACCATCGGCCACTGCTCGGCGTCGTCGTGGTCCATCCGCCTGCTTTCCGAAGACAGCAGCACCGCAGCGAGCATTGGGATAGCCAGACTTTCATAGGAATAATGAACATCGAACAGCAAGAAGGCCGAAGAGCCCATGTAGACAAGGCAGGCGATGGAGGCGATACGCCCCGAATTGGTGATCTTTTCCAGCACCAGAAACAGCGTCATCATCAGCGCCACGCGTGCCACTGCCAGCACGATGAGGCCCGCTGCAAAGACGGACAGGCCGGACAGTTGAACGAGGGCTGACGTAATGACTTCCAACCCCGGATAAAGCGGGCTGACTGGCAGAAGAGGGTTGGTCTGGAACAGTTTGCCCAGTTCAAGAATGTCGTTCAATGTTGCCCAGTGAAGGAATTCATCATGATCTATGAAGGCAACCGGAGCGCGGATAATCCGCACGACGAATAACGCGGACGTCACGATAAGGATGATCGTCATCCGCTCCAGCCGACTGGCCGCCGGATGAATGATCCGGACCGCAGCTGGAAGAAAAATAGCAGCTATGGCCGCATAGAACATCGGCACAGCCCAATGTCCTCCGGCAAGGCTGGTGTTTGCCGCATAGGCGGCGAGAACCAGCGAGCAGCCGGACGAAAAGGCAAGGGCAGGGGACATTCCCAGCGACGACTGTTCCGCGACGTCCCTGACCAAGCTGTCTTTCCTGCGCACACCCAGAAACGCGGCAAGCCAGAAAAGGATGTGTTTAATGAATGGTCTGCTGCGCGTGTCTCGCCCATGCAGACGATCCCTGTCATTCGCGCTTTCCGCTGGAAATAGGGTGTTATCGGAAGCCAAATCGACCTTTTGCGTGGTCATCATGCCTCAAATCTCCGAACCC
This sequence comes from Agrobacterium larrymoorei, assembly GCF_013322225.1. Lineage (GTDB taxonomy): Bacteria > Pseudomonadota > Alphaproteobacteria > Rhizobiales > Rhizobiaceae > Agrobacterium > Agrobacterium larrymoorei_A. The sequence goes on along the minus strand of NZ_JAAMFB010000023.1, from coordinate 7,141 downwards.
ACTGGAACAGCCATCGTTTGGGGAGGTGAATGTGAAAGCACGCGCCGATAGACCGTTAGCAACTGACCTGCGCAATCGTCCCAATCGGGCAATGTCGTTTCCATGGAGACCGGTCCCTCATTCATGGCGTCCAGCATCGCGCGGGCCGTCAAGTCTGCCGACGCATCCAGTGGAACAGTCCTGATAAGGCCTTCGGCCGCCAGTTCCTGGAAGCCGGAAGTGTCCGTGGTCAGGACCGGGGCCTTGACGGACAGGGCCTCCATAACTGCGACGGGATGCGCCTCGTAATCACTGAGAAGCACCACTAGCGCCGCAGAAGAAAGAAGGTCGGCCATGGCCGACCGCTCGGCAGCGGGAATGGACCCTATCTCGACCCGGCCTTCCAGTCCGAAGCGGGCGACCTGCTGGCGCAGGCTCGCCTCATAAGGACCTTCGCCAAGCAACCGGAGCCGCAAATCCGGGAACTTCGCCGCCAGCACGTTGAACGCCGCAAGCACGCGATGATGGCCCTTGTATCGCTCAAGTCTGCCAAGCGAAACGATCAGCTTGCCCTCGCCACTGCGCATCCGCTGGGCGTTTGACGTTTGTGGCAGTCGCGCCCCGTTTGGAATGACGGCAAACCGGTCTCTGGCAATTGCCATGTTTTCGCTGAACAGATCCGCTTCAAACCGTGACACGCCGATCAACTGAGCTGCACGGGACGTCAGCGGCGCAAGCACTTTATGCTGGAGGCGCCGCATGGCCGTTCTGAAGCGTGAGGAATGACCGCCGCTGTGAAAGGTGACGACGAAGGGCATCCTGTTGCGGATCGCGGCGATCATTGCAAAGGGCGCCAGAAAGGTGTGGTAGCCCTGGACGTGCATCAGGTCCCAGTTTCCTTCCGCCACCGCCTTGAAAATTCCCGGCGCGAAGCACCAGTCGCGCCCTTTCGGGAAGGTCTCAAGCCTTACCACCTGCACGCCGTCCAGAATTTCCCTCGCTGCAAGATTTCCGTCCGGATTGCCCGTAAGAACCGTGACCGAGTGGCCCTTGCGCGCGAGCCTCGTGGCAACTTCCCGGACATGGGTTTCGGTGCCTCCGGCAAAAGGCAGGTATCGCGCGCTCACCATCACTATACGCATGACGCGGCCTCCGGCCTCAGTTGATGGTCTGCTCCAGACCCTGAACGCTCATGGGCGTGCTGACACGCTCGCGGAAGATGGTTTTCAGCACACGCCAGCCGTCGGGCAGGGCCCGCAGATTGCTGACGCCGAACACGCGCTCCGACTCGAAGCTCGCCACTTCCATGATCTTCAGCTTGTTCTTCAAGGCCCGCAGATTGATCAGCGTCTCGATTTCAAAGCCATCGCAATCGGAGCGGAGCAAGGAAACATGGCGCTTCCAGAAACCCATATAGCCGTAGCAGAGATCGCTGAAGGAGCTGCCATAGAGCATCCGCACCAGCATGGTCAGGCCGAGATTGCCGAACTTGCGGATAACGGTCATGTCGCTCGTGCCGCCACCTTGCATGAAGCGCGAACCTTTGACGAAATCGGCGCCGGAAACCAGAGCGGCGACGAACAGGATGATTTCGTCCGGGTCCATCGATCCATCGGCATCGAGCATCACGATCAGGTCGCCGCTTGCCGCTTCGAAGCCTGTTCTGAGCGCGATGCCCTTGCCTTTCTTCGGCTGAAGCACGACCCTGACATCCTTGCGCAGGCTTCGGGCGATTTCCGGTGTACCGTCTGTCGAACGCCCATCGACGATGATGATTTCATGCACCCATGTCGGTATGCGTGGCAGAAGAAGCTTGATGTTTTCCGCTTCGTTCAGGGTCGGGATGACGAGCGAAGTCTTCGGAATGTTGGACATGAAGCCTTGCGGCGGGACCATGGAATTCAAAGATTGTGAGGCTTCTGCGATTGACATAATCTCTCCTTGGCGGTTCGGGACCGCGGTAAAAGACGAGTTTTTAGGTTGCCCCTCTGCGCGCTTGGCAAAGGAGATGGGACGCTCTCTTCGAACGAAGAGAGTATCAGGGGCGCTCAGCGTATCTTGATGAGATCACCAGGCTGCAGAACCGTTTCTTCGGTCGCGGGTTGTACGGTTACACCGTTCGGTCCTGAGCGAACGATCTCGAATTCGACGTTTGCTGCGTCATTGACCGACGCCATGGATTGGAAAATCTCGAGGTCGCTCTCGGTGGTCTTCAATGCCGAGGAAAGACCTCTTTCGGCATCCGCCGCCGATTTTTCGATCTCGATCTTGCGCTCGATCCCGTCACGCTCGAGGTCCTGCTTTGCGACCGCCAATCGTTGCTTCGCATTCTCGACATCGATGACGGCCTGCTGCTTTCGATCCTCGGATTCGGTGAGCTCGCTCTGCGCTCGCGTCAGCTCGATGCTGGTCACGAGTTTGTTGTTTGCGAGGTTCTGGATGCTGGCGAGACGGTCCTGACGCACGCGGATCGTCGCGTCGTAGTTCCCGACCCGAGCCTGTCGCAGATCGAGATCCGCCTGGGCATTGGCGACGGACTTCTGGTATGCGTCATGTTGCGCGTCCTTGCTCGTCGTCACCAGCTGGCGCTGCCACGCCTCCTCATCCATCAGCCGTTGCGTGTCCGCATCAGCGGCGGCGGCAAGGGCAACTTGGCCCAGGCTGGCGGTTTGCACGGAATCGCGCTCGGCCTTGATGACTTCGGTTCGCGATGCAATCCGCTTCAGGTCGGCCAACCCGCTCTTCAACTTTTCGATCTGCCGCGCTATTTCCACGCGCTGCCACGGCTCCACGCTCTTTGCGGTAATGCCGCCCGCCAGAACCACGGCATGCATAACCGTCATTCCGTCGACATATTTGAACGAACCGGGATTGCGAACCGGACCCGTGATATACACAGGCTGATGCTCGATCTTGACGATGTTCACGAACCCTTTTCTGCCGACCAGGGTTTCGTAGGAATGGAGAAGCGAAGCCTCCACTGCGGCGGGAAGCAGACCGCGAACAGGAAAGCGACCCAGAAGCGGCAGAGAAATCGACCCATCCGCTTCAACGATATATTCGCCTGTCAGCTCTGGCCGCTGGTAAAATCCTCGCGGCGCGGATTCCTGCAAGGTCTTCCAGCGATCCTCTTCGGACCCAAGGCTTTCGTAAAATGCAAGGCTGAGCTTGTCTCCCTGCCTCAGGCTATCTTGCGGAAGTTGAGGTGCGGCTGAAGGCTTGCCTGTGGATGTATTGACGAGATCGCGTGATGTCCTGTCGGGAAAATCCTCAGCGATTGCTGATGCATGAATAAGTGAAACCAAAGTCACGCATAATAGTGATCTATATCGGGAGGCTTTGTTTCTGGATTTATACTGCTGAAATAACGACGATGACATTTGCGAAACCTTCATGTTCCGTAAACCCGTTTCGATGTCGCAACCTACGCCGCCGAAAAATGAAAAGCTAATAAATTATTAAATATAATCATTATTAGCTATAAAATCTGCTATCTAATACTTTTGAACCTCAGTGTAATTTCGTATTAATTTACGTTAAAACTATGATTTACAATATATTTCTCAAGTTAAATTACCTGCTGGTCATTCGCAATAAGAGCCGCGTAACGATTAATCAGTCTGTATATTTCGGTGGCAAATCCCTTTCGTGGTTTCCCGTCAAGATTTTAATGGACTTGATGCGGAACGGCGAATGAACGCCGCCACCTACTGCCGTCCTCACTATTGTTGGCAGTTTTACTTGGCGGGCTTGCTTCAAGGCCCGCAGTTTTTCTGAAACCGCATTCTCTGGAAGGTGCGAAATTGCTCGCCGTTTCTTGCCCGGGCAGATGATGTCTCAAAGATGCTCGTTCTTCTCGACCCGCTGCGCGTGCGAAAATCCACGCGCTTCACACCGCCTCCTCACACGCACATGCGAAAGGCCGCTTGACATGTGAGTTACATAAGCGCACTGTACTAATCGGTAAATTAAGTACCAATCGGTACAAATACAGGAAAGGTCTCATCATGTCTCGTCCCCCACTGCCACCCTTCACTCATGAAACAGCCATCGAAAAGGTGCGCCTGGCCGAAGACGGCTGGAACACGCGCGATGCTGCCAAGGTCGCTTTGGTCTATACGCTAGACACCCGTTGGCGTAACCGCGTGGAATTCTGCAGCAACCGCGATGACGCTCAGGCATTCCTGACACGCAAGTGGAACAAGGAGCATGAATACCGCCTCATCAAAGAGCTTTGGGCCTTCACCGGCAACCGCATTGCCGTGCGCTACGCTTACGAATATCGTGATGATGGCGGGCGTTGGTTCCGCGCTTACGGTAATGAAAACTGGGAATTCGCAGAGGACGGTCTGATGGCGCATAGACATGCCAGCATCAATGAAATGCCAATCGCTGAAAGCGAGCGCCTGTTCCACTGGCCGCTCGGCCGTCGGCCAGATGACTACGCCAGCCTCAGCGATCTGGGTCTCTAATCGTGCCTCGCATGGTCGCCGAAAGATCCGACACATTGGCACCTTTGGCCGAGGTGTTCCGCGAATACGGTTATGAAGGCGCAAGCCTTGCCCTCATCGGCAAGGCTACCGGCCTCGGCAAAGGCAGCCTCTATCATTTCTTCCCGGATGGAAAAGAAGAGATGGTGCGGGCAGTCCTCACCGAAATCGAGCAATGGTTTGAAGATGCCGTATACGCCCCCTTGCGAAACGGAACCGATGCCAATGCCAATGCCGCCATCGAAGCGATGCTCGATGCCGTCACGGATTACTTCAAATCCGGCAGACGCGTATGCCTCGTCGGCGCCCTTGCCGTCGGCAACACGCGAGACCGCTTCTCGCACGCCATCCAAGGATATTTCGCAAGCTGGGTAGAAGCTTTGCAATCAGCGCTTGTCCGTCAGGGCCGGGACGATCATGAGGCGCGCATTCTCTCCGAACAAGCCGTACTTTCCATCCAAGGCGCGATAGTATTGTCTCGTGCGCTGGATGATCCCGGCGTGTTTCAACGCGCCATCGATCAGCTTCGAGGGCGGTTGGTGGTTTGATGAGAGATTCTTGCTTTTGGGCAGTTGGCAAATTCACTGGTGCTTTGCCATCTGCACAAGCCGAGAAATCTGGGCCTCATCAGAAACTCCAGCCTCATTCCAATCTTCGACCATCGCAGCTAGCGCCTCATCCTTCTTGACGCCCTCAATCGCATTGTTGGCGTGCATCTGGCTGATGCGCCACGCAATATCCTTGGCTTTATTCGAGGAGAAACGGTCCATAACCATTAAATCACTTTCTTCTACCAACGCCATTCGATGCACTTCGCAGTCAAAACTCTCTTCGAACACTAGAGAATTCCCGGTCTTTTAGTGAGGAAAAAGTCAGGTTTTAAAAGCTGAACGGATTGCTGATTATATCTGCTTGATACGCGTACTGGACATCGGTAGTTCAAACATCGCCCCACCCTGTACCAGCGCAGACTGAATTTCTATCGTTTGCCACAACGCGAGAATGCGCTCCATCTGCTTGACGAGTGGAGATTTATAAAGCCCCTTTGAAAGGAAAAAGCCAACAAGATGGGAAGCACGAAAGGCATTATACTCCGCCTTGTTACGGGTAATACGGCGATCACCGGATAGAACTACCCACCTGCCTTCGGCACTCAGTTCGTTAATCCACTGCAAATCCGTGACGCCCGGCCCGTATCGCTCGCGGACGTGAATGATTTCGTGTTTTCCATTGAACAAAGCATTAAGGGAGCGAGCAAGCGCAGGAGGAAGATTCTCGTCTACCAGAACCTTCAAGCTGCTCTCTTCAAATCGTTTTCGAACTGGACAGCATCACGCACAACCGAGACCGGCAAATCGTATATCCGCGCCACATCTTCGGCAGAGCCTTCCGCTTCAACCGCTTGAGCAATCACTATCGTCGGAACCCCAAATTGAGACGCGATTGGCTGACCGAAAGAGCGGCTAGGATCAATCACAATGGATTTCTTGCCGTTAAATGGTCGCCAGCGTGCAACCGCGTCATCTTCAATGTCGAGATCTTTAAATGTTCGGTCGATAACCTGCTTGAAGACATATTGCTTTTTCTTGAGGTCCAGCATTTTGGCGTCGCCAACACGCTCAATACTTTCCAGAAAAATCGTCCGTCCATCAGTTTGGAAACGCTGCGTTGAAAACGGCCGGTCATCCCCAGCGCATTCCCGCGCATAGTCAAGGCAGTTGCGAATGGCAAGCAAACCCACACCCGCATCCAGAAAAGCTTTGACGAACCGTAGTTCGATCAGATCACGGAAGCCAATTTCAAGATGCTCCTCAACATTAGCATGTTGCGCGGTCCATAGTGGAGGAACCTGCCGCGCAACATCGTCACGCTTGTATGTGTAGCCGCGCAGCCAACGATTGATGTTGAGGGGGGCCGTTTTCAGCAGACGCGCAGCTTCTGGCGCGGTGTAGGAGCCTACGCCGATTGCGTCCGAATCCAGAGTGCGAGTTTGTGTTAAGGTCATGGTTGCAAGCTACTCAGATATCGAATCTTCGCAAGCAGGATTTCATATGCTGGTATGATTATTTTCACATTGTGGAGGCGTATATTTGATTTTGGATCAGGTTTCGACAGCTTATTGCGTTGTCCTCGATATTTGATGGCGGGCTCGGAGAGAGCAACCTTGGGAATGAACCTATATGCCGTATGTGCCGACTTTGGTTTGAGGTTCGGGCGTATACCTCTTCAACATCGGATCGATCGAAGCATTTTCTCCTTCATACGATCAATTCAGCTTGCCTTCAAGAAAACTCCTAAGCGAGACCGGAGGCAATACTCGCCCGCCAAGTATGTCAAAGATTCTTCCCTCACGAAGGGTCGTTGGAATTCGCAGGGCGCGCCCCCCTGCAGCTTTCCGTCGAGCGCTACTTTCTTCCAACACTGATAGAAGCGCCTTCTGGAAGAACCAGACGTCATATTTTCCTCTAACCCAAAACTTGTGTGATTGCGGTGTGAGTTTGCGAGCCCATGCAAGAGTAGCCTTGATCGGGGGGCTTTGGTTGTTGCCGAGAGAGGTGGCTCGGAAAATCTGCACAGCTAGGATAAGTGGAATTTCTGCCTGACTTCAGCTTAAATGCTGAGAACAGGAGATACCATGACGAGACGACCGCGCCGGAACCATAGCCCGGCTT